>JAAVLZ010000001.1 GCA_012034405.1 Oscillospiraceae bacterium HV4-5-C5C
CTGGACCTTCTGAGCCTTGAGATGTTTGAAAACATCGCCTATGTGATGGCAAAGCACGCCGACCCGGAGGTACCCGACACGCCGGAGGAATGGCTGGACGGGTTTAACACCTTCTCCATCTATCAGATTCTGCCGCAGATCATCGACCTGTGGGGCCTCAACGTGCAAACGGAATCGGAGTCTAAAAAAAACTTCGCCCGACTGAACGCGAAATGACGACAGCGTTGTTCCTGCTTCGCTGCGTACAGCTCGGTCTGTCGATGCAGGATTTGGATCTGCTGACGATAGGCATGATCAATGATATGTACGTGGAAGGCAGGAACGACGACTATAAATATCCGGTTCTGGCAACGCAGGAGGATATGAACCGGTTCTGATTATGCCCGCCGCTCAATAATTTCTGGTATTTTTTCAAAATAGCCCTTGACTCCTACGTAACGTCATAGTTTATGATGTATTTACACGAGGAGGAAGTGCCACCATGAAAACAGTAAATGAAGTAAGCAAGCTGACCGGAGTGAGTATACGCACTCTGCACTATTATGACACAATCGGACTTTTACATCCGACTGATGCTACGGAATCTGGATATCGGCTGTATGACGATACAGCCTTAGAGCGGCTGCAGCAGATTTTGCTGTTTCGTGAATTGGAATTTCCGCTAAAAGAAATCAAGATCATTCTGGACAGTGAAAATTTCGACAGGGACAAAGCCTTAGAGCAGCAGATTGAATTGCTGACATTGAAAAAAGAGCATCTGGAAAACTTGATTAGCTTTGCTCGTGGAATAAAAACGATTGGAGCAAGAACGATGGATTTTTCAGCCTTTGACACAAAGAAGATTGATGAATATGCAAAAAAAGCGAAAGAACAATGGGGTAAAACAGAAGCCTATCAGGAATTTGAACAGAAAAGCAAAACATGGAGTGATACGGAAAAGCAGGCCGTCAGCCAAAAACTTATGGAACTGTTTGTAGAATTCGGAAAACTCGCCGGTCAGGAGCCTTCCTCTGATGAAGTACAAAAACAAGTATGCAAGCTGCAGAGTTATATTACGGAGCATTTCTATAAATGTACTCCGGAAATTCTGTCAGGACTCGGCAAAATGTATGGCGGCGGCGGAGAATTTACTGAAAACATTAACAAAGCAGGCGGTGCCGGTACCGCAGAGTTTGTAGAAAAAGCAATTGAATACTACTGCAAAAAAAATGAAAAAATACTACTATTACAAAGCATAATATGATTTTTACGCAGGCATCTGTCAGCAATGGCAGGTGCCTTTTTCATGCGCATTTTCAAGGAAGGAGGCTGCACATGGCCGACAGAATTAAAGGCATCACCGTTGAGATCGGAGGCGACACCACCGGGCTGTCCAAGGCGCTCGCGGGCGTCAACAAAGAAATCAAGTCGACGCAGGCCCAGCTCAAGGACGTCAACAGCCTTCTCAAGCTCGATCCCTCCAACGTGGAACTGCTCTCCCAGAAGCAGCGCCTGCTCTCTCAGGCGGTCGAGGAAACCAAAGGCAAGCTCGCAGAACTGAAATCCGTACAGGACCAGATGGACGAGGGCTTGAAAAACGGTTCCGTCACCCAGCAGCAGTATGACGCTTGGAAACGCGAGATCGTCGCTACTGAGGAAGAACTCAAAAACCTCGAAACGCAGACCAAGAATACCGATACCGCCATCTCCGCTACGCTGAAGGAGGCCGGCAGCAAGGTTTCCGCAGTCGGCGATAAGATCAGCGGCGTCGGCGAGAACCTGTCTAAGAATGTCACAGCTCCGATTGCCGCTGTGGGTGCGGCGTCACTTGCCGCCTTCTCCGAAGTGGACGAGGGTATGGATATCATCGTCACCAAGACCGGTGCGACCGGCGAGGCGCTCGAATCCATGGAAAACATCGCCAAGGATATCGCCACCACCATCCCGACCTCCTTTGAAGAAGCCGGAACCGCCGTGGGCGAAGTCAATACGCGCTTCGGCCTCACTGGGCAGGCGCTGCAAGACCTTTCCACGCAGTTCATCGAGTTTGCCTCCATCAACAATACCGACGTCAACACCTCCATCGGCAACACGCAGATGATCCTGTCTCAGTTCGGAATGAGCGCATCGGAAGCCGGAAACGTACTCGGCCTGCTCACCTCGGCCAGTCAGAAAACCGGCATCAGCGTGGATGATCTGAGCAACCTTCTCCAGCAAAACGGGGCCACTTTCAAGGAGATGGGTCTCGGCGTAGGAGAGTCCATCACCCTCATGGGGAACTTTGAGAAGGCCGGTATCGACTCCGCGTCCATGTTGACCGGGCTTAAAAAAGCCGCGTCCAACTACTCCAAAGACGGCAAAAGCATGGAGGAAGGTCTCGGCGACCTCATCAAGCGGCTGCAGGATTCCAGTACGGAAGCGGACGCCACGGCGGAAGCCTATTCACTGTTCGGAACCAAAGGCGGCCTCGCTTTTGTCACGGCCGCCAAGGAAGGCCGCATCAGTCTTGACGGCCTGTCCACCGACCTTTCGAGCTTTGGCACGACCGTCAGCGATACCTATGAAGGAACGCTGGACGGCATCGACTCTGCAACGACCGGATTAAACGCCTTGAAGGAAGCTGGGGCCTCCGTCGGCGAAGCCCTCGGCAATACACTTGCGCCCATTCTGCAGAGCGTCGCCGGTGCATTGAAGTCCTTCGCTTCATGGTTTTCCAGTCTCTCGCCGGGGATGCAGGACATGATCGTCAAGATTGCCCTCATTGCCGCTGCCGTGGGTCCGGTGCTCATCATCATCGGCAAAGTGGTCAGCGCCATCGGCGGCATCATCTCCGCAGCTGGGGCTATTAGCGGCGTGGTCAGCACGATTGCCGGTGCACTTCCAGCCCTCGGCGGAGTGATTGCCGCGCTTACCGGACCAATCGGCATCGTAATCGCCATTGTCGCGGCGGCCATTACCATCGGCGTCCTTGTTGTGAAAAACTGGGACAGCATCAAGGCTGCGGCCATCTCCATCTGGGGAGCTATCCGGGATTTCTTCTCAACAGTTTGGCAGGCCATCAGCAACACCTTCACCACGGTGGTTACCGCAATCAGCACGTTTCTAACCGGCGCATGGACAGCGATCACCACAACGATTCAAACGGTCTGGAACGGCATCGCTGCGTTTTTCTCCGCGATATGGGACGGAATCGTGAGGATATTTACCACGGTATTTGAAGTGATCAAAACAGTTATAACGACCTACTTCGAGATTTACAGGACCATCATCGAAACCGTGCTCAACGCCATTGAGGTTGTATTCACGACAATCTGGAACGCCATCAGCCAAGTGGTAACAACCGTGGTAACGGCGATCAGCAACTTCCTAACCGCAGCATGGGCGGCAATCCAGACAGCCATTACCACGGTACTCACCACGATTCAGACAGTATTCTCCACAGTATGGAACGCCATCAGTTCAACGGTCACTTCTATTGTAAATGGCATCAAGAACACGGTGACCTCCATCTGGAACTCCATTCATTCGGCGATCTCCTCCGTCATGAACGCGATCAGCGGTACGGTTTCCTCAATTTGGAGCTCCATTTCCAGCGGCATCGGCACGACCATCGGAAATATCTATAACACCATCAAGACCGGCTTCGGCAATGCGGTCGATTTTATCAAAGGGCTGGCAAGCTCG
Source organism: Oscillospiraceae bacterium HV4-5-C5C (assembly GCA_012034405.1). Taxonomy (GTDB): domain Bacteria; phylum Bacillota; class Clostridia; order Saccharofermentanales; family Fastidiosipilaceae; genus JAAVLZ01. The sequence goes on from JAAVLZ010000001.1 coordinate 3,664, forward strand.
GCGTGGAATTGGGGTGCGGATATCATCAACGGCATTGTGGACGGTATTAAAAGTTGCATCGGCAAGGTCAAGGACGCAGTGTCCAACGTCGCGGAAACCATCAAGTCGTTTCTGCACTTCTCGGTTCCCGACATCGGGCCGCTTGCTGATTACGAAAGCTGGATGCCGGACTTCATGTCAGGTCTTGCCAGCGGGATCGAGAAAAGCAAGAGTCTCGTCTCCGACGCCATGAGCTCTGTCGCCGGGGACATGGTGCTCCGGCCGCAGACGGACCTGTCCGGTATCACGCAGAACAGTTCTTCCTCCAGCGCTGCCACGGATATTCTGAGCGGCATCCAGTCGGCGCTCGCGGACCTGAAGAACTCAAGTACCGGCGACATCAGTATTCCAGTCTACCTTGGCGGGACTCTGCTGGACGAGGTTGTGGTCAACGCGCAGACGAGACAGAACCTGCGGTCAGGAGGCAGGTAACATGGCATTTATTCAATACCTGAACTTTGACGGCACAGATATCCCGCTCCCGGAAAGCTACGATGTGGAGGTTTCGGACGTCGTGTCGGACGCGGGCGGCGAAACGGAAGCCGGGACTACGCAGCGCGATGTGATCCGCTCCGGCGTTGTCGACATCCCGGTTTCCTTTAACGTCTCTCCCGCGTGGCTAAAGAAGCTCTCTGAATACCGGAAGGAAGCAAAAATCAAAGTGAAGTTTTTAAACCCATACACACTCGAAGCCGAGGAACGGGATATGTATATCGACGATTTTAAGAGCAGCCTTGTGAAGGACACGTCCTACAAGGGACTGTGGAAGGTTTCCTTCACGCTGAAAGAATTCTGATGGGAGGTGTTCATCCATGTATGCGGTAAGCGATGCGTATAAAAAAGCCATACAGGATAACACCCGCAGCTACTATTGGACTGGAAAAATCACGCTCGCGGACGGGACCGAGTACCCGTTTGGAAATAAGGACATCGTGAAGGGCTCCGGCTACGTCACCCGGCAATGCTGCGGCAGCAACGAGATCGAGCTTGGCACCGTCTACGCGGCGGAGCTGGGTATCACGCTGCTCACCGACATTGACCGCTACAGCCTGACCGGGGCCACCATCACGCTTTCTTTCCATCTGGATATCGGGGATGGAGTCTACGAAGAAGTGCCGATGGGCGTCTTTGAAATCTCCGAGGCGAACCGGACGATTAAATGCCTGGAAATCAAAGCCTACGATTATATGCTCCGCTTCGACGCTGACTTCGATGAGAAAGTCACCAACGGCGTGGCGTTTGATCTGCTTCTGCTCGCCTGTGAAGCCTGCAAAGTGGAACTGGCCAATACGAAAGAGGAGCTTTCCGCCATGCCGAACGGCTCGTATGTACTGGGCGTCTACACGGAAAACGATATTGAGACCTGGCGTGACCTGATTTTCTACATTGCCCAGGTACTCGGCTGTTTTGCCCAGATTGACCGCACCGGCAAGCTGAAGCTCACGAAATACGGATACACCCCTGTGGCGGATATCCCTGATACACAGCGGTTCTCCAGTAGCTTTTCAGATTTTATCACCAGGTACACGGCCGTCTCCTCTACGAACGTCCGCACCAAGACGGCGGAATACTACGCGCTCGACCCAGATGACGGTCTGACCATGAATCTGAGCACAAACCCCTTATTGCAGTTTGGCCTTGCGGAAACCAGAAAGACGCTTCTCACCAATATCCTTAGCGATATCGCTGTGATCCGGTATGTGCCCTTTGATTCGACCACAATTGGGAACCCGGCCTTCGACCCCGCCGACGTGATCACCTTTTCCGGAGGGCAGGCCGACGCAAAACAGATCACCGCTGTCACAAGTATTACCATTAAGGTCAACGGAAAGCACAGTCTGAAATGTGTCGGCAAAAATCCGCGTCTGACACAGGCCAAAAGTAAGAACGACAAGAACATCACCGGTCTTGTCAATCAGATCGAAGCCGGAAAGATCGTCGTTCATTCCTATTTGAATGCCTCGCCCTACACGATAGGCTCCACAGATACGGAGATCGTGAGCATCGAGTTTGCCTCTAATGAGGACACCGACGCTCAGTTTTTTGCATCCATCCTCATGGATGTAAAGGCAGACGAGGTAACAAAGACCGGTCAGGCAACGGGTACTATCACCCTTCCGGCGTCGACTTCAGGCGGTTCAGCAACGACACAGGATGAGAATTTCACACTGACATGGACGGATGATGGTGACGCAGTGATTCAGGTCACCTATATTATCAACGACAATGTGCTGACGACCTACTACCCGATAGAGACATGGAAATCCGGCAAGCACATTCTGAATCTCTATTATCCGCTCTCCGGGCTGACGGCCAATACCTATAACACCTTCCGCGTCTGGCTGAAAATGAGCGGAGGCTCCGCTTCGGTCGGCCGAGCACAGGCCATCGCCACCATTAGCGGGCAGGGCCTCTCCGCAAACAAGGTCTGGGATGGCCGTTTGGAATTTTCCGACACGGCGGCGCTGGTGCGCTTCAGCGGCTTGAAATCTGTCGGCTATACGGCGGCGGTGAGCACGGAGTTGATAACTCCGACACCAGCCGCCTTCCTTGACAGCCTGCCGCTGTTCCGCGCGGGAGGACTTTCCATTGCTGCCTTTACAGATACGGCAAAGGTCGATCCGGTCGTCGTGACCGAAACCATCAACGTGGCGGACAAGAGGAAAATGGCTTACTCCGCAGTTTATGTGAAAGTCACGGACAAGTTCGAACTGCAGACGGCCTATGCGTATAAGAGCGCGGAAGGCACAATTGATGAGGGCCGCATGTGCAGGCTGACCGTGAACACGGAGCAGTTTGCCAGTGTCACCGGACTGGAGGTAAAGAATGGCTGATTATAACGGAATGGAGGCTCTCCTTGCTTCTACTGAAAACCTGACACAGCTTTTGAATAATGTCGGACACGACGACGATACGCTGACTTTCAACGGCGTGGACTGGTTCAAGTTCAACGGTACAGTCGCTCAGAACATTTATGTCAGCGGCAATAGCTGGTTCGGGTTTGGCACAAGCGCCGAGCAGCTGCAGGTTTGCCGGCGAGACGCGAAGCTCTGGAACTTCTGGCGCGAGGAAGGCACCCTCTATAACTACTATAAGTTCCTGCGGCTGAAATGGGACGGCTATACCCAGTACAACTCGACCTCTGACAGTGTCCATCTGACCTATGAGGTGTATCTGTTCAGCACAGGAGATATCTTTCTGAATGTGCTACGTATGCCGGCTGATTCCAGCTATTTGGGTACGAACCAGTTAATTTGCACGGGCGGTACAAAAGCATTCACAGTGACCGCCGGGCAAACACTGCAGGAAACCTTCACGCATGCGAACGACAGCGGCACAGATTTTACCGCCGCAGCCGGTCTGATCAATATTCAAGCGCCCTATGACAGGAAGTTCCTGATTACCGACAAGGACGGAAAAATCTATTCGGTTTTATCCACAGGGGGCGTTTTGTCCCTTTCGGAAATTGAAAATCCGGGAGAAATCAGCAAGGCGCTCTTTGAAGCCTACGGCGTGGACGACAGGCCGCCCGGCTCACTGCTTCTACCGCTTACAAATCCGTCGCTTCTGTACTGGCAGGATTCGCAGGACGAGCCTCCGGTGCTGGAAGCGGATGTGACGGCGGTGCCGTTCCCGCAGACAGTTCTCACGGAAAATGTGGATATGACGGATTCCACCATTCTCGGCATTGAGAAGGTCACCGCCGATTCCGATGACAATACGCTGTTTGCCGTGTCCTTCGACGATGGGACAACATGGTGGAACTATGTGGACAATGCATGGGCGGTCCTTTCGGACGAGCAGTCGGGTATGACCAAAGCCGCTCTCGCGGATATCGGCACAGACGCATGGGCATTAAAAGCTACCACCGGTCATTACATGTTCCGCTTTGTTCTGTTCGAAGAAAGTTACGTGAACAGTATCGTCGTCGATTACCTAAATTAGGAGGTCTGAGGCATGAAGCTAAAAGGTAGTACAAAAATAGAACTTACCGATGTGCATACCGGGAAGAAGGAAATCTACCGAGACACGAACATGGTCACAAAGGCTGTCTTGCAGGTATTCGGCAACAACATTGAAGGGATGCTTTTCTGTGTTGCGGGCAGCAGTACGGTAAGCTGGAGCGATTATTTCCTTCCCATTTGTCCGAATACCATCGGTGGCATTCTCCTTTTTCAGGATGCCATCACGGAGGATGAGAATACGATCTACGCGCCGTCCTCCAACCAGTGTATAGGTTACGCCTCCAATGACGTCAATGCCACGGCAAATGTGCTGCGCGGGAGTTTAAATCTTACAGAGTCGAAAACAACGGACAAAGGCTATAAATTTGTCTGGGACTTCACCACCAGCCAGGGCAATGGCACTATTACCGCCGTCTGTCTCACGCACAAGCAAGGCGGGGTCGGATATTTCGGAGACACCTTCGACGCGGAAAAGCGCCTGCTGCGTATGAAGAGTCCAAGCACCGTATCGAGTGGGCTTATTATGAACCGGTATGTGGATGTGGTCGAGGTCAATTTTGAAGGCGATTATTTCATCAGCATCTCCATGGACACCTCAAACGCAATCCTGATCAACAAAGTGCGGAAATCCTTCTGCAATATCGGCCTGAACTTCAATCTGCAGGAAAACGGCGATGAACTTCTGGAAACGCACACCATCAATCCCACCGTGTTCATTAACAGCACTGCGTCAAGTAACTACGGTTATTATGATTTTCACGACGGTGAGGATGGTTATTGGTACGGCTTTATGGGCAGCGGCAATTCGTCCGGCAACGCGACGGTGAAGTGGATCAAAATCAGCAAGACCGATTTTACCTTTACTGAGGGCACGTGGACGCTTACCAACGCGCAGATCTATCAGCTTGGTTATCGTTCCGGTTATAACAATATAGCGTCCAGAAGCATCCAGTCTGTCATGAGAGGCGGTTATCTTTATGCGATGAAGTACGACAAAACGGGCATGTATAAGATCAACGCCAATAACGCGGCCGACATCACCCTGCTTCCCTTTGGCTTTACTTCAAACTTTAGCGGCGGAGATAACTACGGCTATGTCTATATGTACAAAATTGGCGACCGCATTCTTTGCTCGGACTTCAGCATCTGCTCTGACGATACCATCATCGGCACGAAGAATTATACCGGTCTCAATTATGTCTGCACACCGTTCTTTCGGTATGGCCCCTATGCGATCAGCTTTGGGAGATATAGCCATTCCTCGAATTCCTCCGTTTACAAGACACTGTTTCTTATAACGCCGTATCTTGCGAGTATCAACAACCTCTCAACATCTGTTATTAAGACGGCGGATAAGACGATGAAAATCACCTATACGGTGGAGGAAGAATAACAATCGTAGATGGAAGGTAGCTGCCCAATTCGGGTAGCTGCTTTTTTCATGCAAACAAATAAGGAGGATCAAAGGATATGAAAGATTTCTGGTATTCCATTCAAGCGGTGTTTATGGCCATCGGCGGCTGGCTTGGCTGGTATCTCGGCGGCTGTGACGGTCTGCTTTACGCTCTACTCGGTTTTGTGGTCATGGACTACATCACGGGCGTCATGTGCGCCATCATCGACAAGAAGCTCTCCAGCGAGGTCGGCTTCAAGGGCCTGTGCCGTAAGGTCCTGATTTTCATTCTGGTAGGTGCGGCAAACATCATCGACGTCCAGATCATCGGTACTGGCTCGGTGCTGCGGACGGCGGTGATCTTTTTCTACATTTCGAACGAGGGCCTGTCCCTGATTGAGAACGCAGGACACCTGGGCCTGCCCATCCCGGAAAATCTGAAGGCCGTTCTGGAGCAGCTTCATGACCGTGCCGAAAAGGAGGACAAATAATATGAGCAACAGCAAACTGGTAAATTACACGCAGCTCAGTCCGAACTGCAGCAAACCAAGAAATCATGGCATCGACAAGCTCACCATCCACCACATGGCCGGCAACCTGACCGTGGAACAGTGCGGTTCCGTATTCGCGTCCTCCAGCCGAGAAGCCAGCGCCAACTACGGCATCGGCACGGACGGCCGTGTCGGCCTGTATGTGGATGAAGCAAACCGAAGCTGGTGCAGCTCCAACAGCGCCAACGACAACCACGCTGTCACCATCGAGGTCGCAAATGACGAGGTCGGCGGGAACTGGCACGTTAGCAATACCGCACTTGCGAAGCTAATCGACCTGTGCGTCGATATCTGCCAGCGCAACGGCATCGACCGCATTAATTACACAGGTGACAAATCCGGCAATCTCACAATGCACAAATGGTTTGCCGCCACTGCCTGTCCGGGACCGTATCTGGAGAGCAAGTTTCCCTATATTGCCGAGCAGGTCAATGCAAGGCTCGAAAACGCGCAGCCGTCTGCGACAGACACGACTTCTGGGTTTGAATCGTATCGCGGCAGAGTCGTCATTCCCGACCTGAACATTCGCAAGGGTCCCGGTACCAATTACGGCACTGTCGGCAAGTATACAGGCAAGGGCATATTTACCATTGTCGAGGAAGCCAGCGGCACAGGAGCAACCCGCTGGGGCCTGCTCAAAGCCTATCAGGTTGGCCGGAACGGCTGGATTTCGCTCGACTATGCGGCAAAGCTCTGACACATCGTTTTAAGGCTCGGCGTGGAAAACCTGCCGGGCCTTATTTTTTTCGTTCAAATGTCGCCTTTCTGTCCTGTGGATGGTAGAGGCAGATGTTATGAGCAATTATTTCTCTAACTTTTCGGCCAAACGGCACTTTTACCTCCATTGGGTAGTGAGGACAGAGGTGGTCCTCAGACTGGAGGATAAGCGATGACAAGGGATGACACAGCAAAAATTACTGAACTTCAGAATAGAGGAATTGGTTATAAACGAATATCCTCGCTGATGGGTCTTCCCGTCAATGCGGTCAAGTCTTACTGCCGCAGGCATCCGGTCAGCAAGTATGGAATCTGTCTGCAGTGCGGAGCGCAGATCAGGCAAACACCGCATAAGAGAACGAAGAAGTTCTGCTCCGATGCCTGCCGGATGGCGTGGTGGAAAGCACACCCGGAGCAAGCAAAGCGGCAGGTTTACCACCTGACCTGCGCATGGTGCGGCAAGCCATTTGTCAGCGTCGGAAGCAGCAATCGACAATACTGCTCCCGCGCCTGCTACGCCGACGCCAGGCGCAAGGAGGCACGGGAATGACAGATGAATTGTTCCGGCGCGTGGCGCTCTATCAGGCAACGATGTCGCTCATGAGGGGTATGCTCACCAAGGGCGTTATCTCGGAGAAAGAGTACGCTGAGATCGATACAATATTCGCGGAAAAATACTGCTTATCTTCGTCCACTATATATCGCTGAACGCCTTGATATTACCGCGTTTTAGAGCGAATATGTCACATACCAAGGAGGTGATATGAGTGGGACGAGAAGTAACAAGAGTCGAGTTTCGGATTCCCGCGCAGCCGAAAGCGAGGAGTGTGGCGGCATATGCACGGGTTTCCTCCGGCAAGGACGCCATGCTCCATTCGCTCTCGGCGCAGGTCAGTTACTACTCCAACCTTATCCAAGGGCATCCCGGCTGGCTCTACTGCGGTGTGTACGCCGACGAAGCACTGACGGGCACGAAGGACGACCGCGCGGGCTTCCAACGTCTGCTGACGGAGTGCCGCGCTGGGAATGTAGATATGGTCATTACAAAGTCCATTTCCCGTTTTGCCCGTAACACAGTCACGCTGCTGGAGACGGTGCGTGAACTAAAAGGTCTGGGTGTGGACGTGTACTTTGAAGAACAGCGCATCCACATCATATGTGCCGATGGAGAACTGATGATGACCATTCTGGCATCCTACGCCCAAGAGGAAAGCCTGTCGGCCAGCGAGAACCAGAAATGGCGTATACGGAAAGCCTTTGAACAGGGTGAGCTGATACAGCTTCGGTTTCTGTTCGGCTACCGGATCACAAGGGATAGAATTGAAATTGACCCGGTCAACGCTGACATCGTGCGCGAGGTTTTTCAGCGCGTCATTGACGGTGACACCTTCGGCTCCATTGCAAGAGACTTGACCGAACGCGGCGTTGACCGGGAATTCGGCGGCGAGTGGACTTCTTCCCGCATACATGACATGGTTGCCAACGAGAAGTATATGGGAAATTCGCTTCTACAGAAAAAATACCGTAACAACCACTTGGATAAAAAGCTGATACCGAATCAGGGCGCTTTACCCATGTACTACGCCGAAGGAACGCACGACGCCATCATTGACGCCGAAGCCTTCCGAAAAGCGCAGAAGGTTTTAAAGCGGTTGGATGAAGAAGTCTCTGAGCACAAGCCGCAGGAACGAAGCGTGTTCACGGGTATGATACGCTGCCCGCTCTGCGGCAAGAACTACAAGCGGGTCAACAATCACGGGCGCTGGGGCTACAATTGTTCCACCTACCAGAGCAAGGGTAAACAAGCCTGCTCTGGCAAATGCATTCCAGAACCCGTATTGATAGCCGAGTCTGCCGCCGCGCTGGGACTTCCCGCTTTCGATGAAGGCATTTTTTCAGCGCGGATAGAGCGTATTGAGGTCCCAGAGTCAAACCAGTTGCTGTTCGTATTCAAAGACGGACATACGGTCGAACGCGTGTGGAAAGACCGCTCCAGAGCGGAAAGCTGGACGCCGGAAATGAAGGAAACGGCGCGGCATCGGGCTTTGAACCAAAGGAGGACAAGCAAATGACAAGAACAGCGCGGACGGTCACGGTAATCCCTCCGACGATCAATCCAATCACTCATCTGCATGGGCTCTCGGTCAGAAAACGCCGCGTTGCCGGGTACGCCCGCGTTTCCACCGACAAGGACGAGCAGTTCACCAGCTACGAGGCGCAGATCGATTATTACACGCAGTACATCAAGCGGAACCCCGAATGGGAGTTCGTGACGGTATACACGGACGAGGGCCTTTCAGGGTTGAACGCGAAAAAGCGTGACGGCTTCAACCAGATGGTAGCGGACGCCCTCGTTGGAAAGATAGACCTCATCGTCACCAAATCCGTAAGCCGCTTCGCCCGCAACACCGTGGACAGCCTCGTTACCGTCCGCAAGCTGAAGGAAAAAGGCGTGGAAGTGTACTTTGAAAAGGAAAACATTTTCACGCTGGATTCCAAGGGTGAACTGCTCATCACCATCATGTCCTCGCTGGCGCAGGAAGAGTCCCGGTCCATTTCCGAGAATGTCACATGGGGTCAGCGGAAGCGGTTCTCCGACGGCAAGGTCAGCCTGCCGTACAGCCAGTTTCTCGGCTATGAGCGTGGACAGGACGGTATCCCAAAAATTGTGGAGGAAGAAGCGGCGCTGGTCAGGCGCATCTACGCGCTTTTCATGGATGGTAAGACTGCCTGCGCGATTGCAAAGCAACTTACCTCCGAGAGTATTCCTACTCCGGCCGGCAAGGAGAAATGGTCGGTCAGTACCATTGAAAGTATCCTCACAAACGAGAAATATAAAGGGTCGGCAAAACTTCAAAAACGCTTTACTGTGGATTTTCTCACGAAAACCATGAAGGTGAACGAGGGCGAGGTTCCGCAATACTATGTGGAATTCAGCCACGAGCCGATCATCCATCCGGACGAATGGGACGCCGTTCAGGAAGAGTTCGCCCGCCGCAAGACACTGGGACGCAGCTACAGTGGCAATAACGTGTTCGCCTCCCGCATAATCTGCGGTGACTGCGGCGGATTTTATGGCCCAAAGGTCTGGAATTCCACAAATAAATACCGCCGCACGATATGGCAGTGCAATGCCAAGTTCAAAGGTGAGCACAGGTGTACGACGCCCCATCTGGACGAAGAAACCATCAAAGCCCACTTTCTCGCCGCTTTTGGCACTCTGCTTGACAGCAAGGAAGCCATTCTGGAGAACTGTGAACTGGTCAGGGCCAAATATACGGACTGCTCCACCATTGAGGCCGAGCTTGCGAATCTGCTCCGCGAGATCGATGTGGTGACCGAACTGACGCGCAAGTGCGTCGAAGAGAATGCGGCCAGCGCCCAGAACCAGAGCGAATATACCACCCGCTACAACGGCTATGTCGAGCAGTACAGCGCAACAAAGGCAAGGGTTGAGGCGCTGGAACAGGAACGGACGCTTCGGCTGGCACGGGCAGATGCCTTTGACGCCTTTATCCACACAGTCAGGAATATGGATACCATTCCTGCTGAGTTTGATGATAGGCTCTGGCAGAAAACCATAGATAATGTCACGGTGAAAAGTAACAGGACGCTGGTGTTTAAGTTCCAAAATGAAATGGAGATAGAGGGATAAACAGGACAGAATAACGTCATCAGACGAAAAGTGCTTTTCGCCTGATGGCGTTTTCTAACATTCTAAGATAGAAAGTTAAAGCAGAACCTACAAGATAAAATGCTTGTGGGCTCTGTATTTTATATTTTTTCTTCTGCTGACACTTTCATCTTTATTTTACGGTTCGATATGTTTGGAGATAAGTAAAAAATATTTTAAGAAATTCAAATTCACATTGACATTTTTCGATTTGATGCATATAATATATTATATCGAAAATGATAGATTTGAGGTGCTGTTATGGATTACTATTTAGAATATACAAAAGTGTTCAAGGCGCTGGGTGACCCCAAGAGAGCAATGATTGTAGATATGCTCTCCTGTGGGGAACTATGCGCCTGTAACATTCTGGAGAAGTTTGATATGTCCCAGTCCACACTATCCCACCATATGAAAATCCTGTGTGAATGCGGGATTGTCAAAGGTCGTGAAAAAGGTAAATGGACATATTATTCACTGGATACAGATGCCATCAGCAAAGCAAAGCAGTTTTTCTGCGACATAACTTCCAATAAAGAAAACTGCATTTGTAAAGGAACTGCGGGTTGCTGTAAAGGATGTGATGAAAATGGGTAAGTGTTGCTGTTCCTCTGAGAATTGTTGTGGTCAATCGCAGCCGAAAGAGCTGATAAACATTGACTTTCTGTACTTGGATACAACGGTTTGCGGCAGATGTCAAAACACAGAAAAAGCCTTGGATAAAGCAGTTTCCAGCGTTGCAGTCGTACTTAGCGCGGCGGGATATGAAGTCAGGGTAAACAAGGTGAATATTGCAACGAAGGAATTGGCGATAGAGTATCGATTCATCAGTTCGCCGACCATCCGCATCAATGGAAACGATATCACGGCAGAGCTTAAAGAATCGCTTTGCGAGGACTGCGGAACACTTTGCGGAGATAACGTTGATTGCCGTGTCTGGGTATATAACGGTGTCGAATATACAGCGCCTCCAAAAGAATTGATTGTAGACGCTATCTTGCGGGAAATCTACGGTACAAAGCGGAGTGAGCAGCGCTGTGAGCCATACCGGCTCCCCGGAAACCTGGAATCGTATTTTTCAGCAAAAGCCCGCAAGGACGAAGCGGAGCATCGGGAAAAAGGTGGTGATACGCTATGAGCAAAGAAAAAACACAGGGAATCAGTTTTTTTCAGCGGTTCTTGTCATTGTGGGTAGTGCTTTGCATGGCTATCGGCGTGCTGCTCGGCCATGTGTTTCCCGGCATCAGTACATTTCTAAACCGCTTTGAATACTATCGGGTCTCCATTCCCATGGCGATACTGATTTGGATCATGATCTATCCGATGATGATGAAGGTGGACTTTAAAAGCGTTCAGAACATCGGTAAGAACCCGAAGGGGCTTTATGTGACGTGGATCGCTAACTGGCTTGTTAAGCCCTTCACCATGTACGGCATCGCCTCGTTGTTTTTCTTCGTGATCTTTAAGACACTGATCACACCAGAATTGGCAACAGAGTATCTGGCCGGCGCGGTACTGCTGGGCGCGGCTCCCTGCACCGCAATGGTGTTCGTATGGAGCACGCTGACAAAGGGAGACCCCGCCTATACCGTGGTGCAGGTGGCAACCAACGATCTCATCATACTGATTGCCTTTGTGCCCATCGTGAAATTCCTGCTGGGTGTCTCCAACGTCAGCGTACCATACAGCACGCTGGTTCTCAGCGTGGTTCTTTTCGTGGTTGTTCCGCTTACGGCGGGCATTCTCACGCGTGTGCTGGTCGTCCGGCAAAAAGGCGCGGAATATTTTGAAACGAAATTTGTCCATAAGTTTGACAGCGCGACGACGATTGGTCTGCTGCTGACGCTTGTGATGGTGTTCATGTTCCAAAGCAATGTCATTCTGAACAATCCGCTGCACATCGTCCTCATTGCTGTGCCTCTTATTTTGCAGACTTTTCTGATCTTCTTCCTCGCATATTTTGCCTGTCGCCTGTTGAAGCTGCCCTATAATATTGCCGCGCCCGCCGGTATGATCGGCGCGTCCAACTTCTTTGAACTGTCGGTTGCAGTGGCGGTGGCGCTTTTCGGTACCACAAGCCCGGCGGCGCTGGCCACCACCGTGGGCGTTCTTACCGAGGTTCCGGTCATGCTTATTTTAGTAAAAATCGCCAATAGTACGCAGCGTTGGTTTCCAAAACCTGCGGCCGATAACAAATAATTTTTAAAGGAGTGTCTGATATGAAAAAAATGAAAATTTATGAACCTGCCATGTGCTGCTCTACCGGACTTTGTGGTGTAGGTGTTGACCCTGAATTGCTCCGTATCTCCACCGTACTTGACACGCTGAAAAAACATGGCGTGTCTGTTGACCGGGTTAACCTCAACAACGCACCGGGAGAGTTTATTAAAAGCCAGGCGGTCAATGCTTATATCAACGCCAAGGGGCCGGAAGGGCTTCCTGTCATTACGTTAGATGGCGAACTGGTTATCACAGGCCGTTACCCCACCAATGAAGAATTTACGAAACTGCTTGGCCTTCCTGAAGGTTTACTAAAGAAGCAAACAGAGCCTGTAAAGGTTAAGGTTACTAAAAATACTTCCGGTGGCTGTGGCTGCAAGGGAGGCTGCTGCTAAAATGGAATTATTCGACCCCAATAAAATTAAACTGACGAAATACCTTTTTTTTACCGGTAAAGGAGGCGTTGGCAAAACCAGCGTTGCCTGTGCAACCGCTGTTGCACTAGCCGATCGTGGCAAACGGGTGATGCTCATCAGCACTGACCCGGCATCCAATCTGCAGGATGTATTCTCGATGGAGTTGAACAACAAGGGAACGCCTATTCCGGAGGTGCCGAATCTGATTGTTGCGAACCTTGACCCCATACAGGCAGCCGCTGAGTATCGTGAGAGTGTGATTGCACCATATCGCGGTAAACTGCCCAAATCTGTCGTTGCCAATATGGAGGAACAGCTTTCCGGCTCCTGCACCATTGAGATTGCTGCATTCAACGAGTTTTCCGGATTCATTACGGACGATAACGTTGCAAGGGAATACGACCACATTATTTTCGACACGGCTCCGACAGGGCATACCCTGCGTATGCTTCAGCTTCCGTCCGCATGGAGCAATTTCATCAGTGAAAGTACCCATGGCGCATCCTGCCTGGGACAGCTTTCCGGTTTGGAGAGCAAGAAAGCTATTTACAGGCGGGCGGTGGAAACGCTGGCAGATGGAGATCTGACGACATTGATCCTTGTATCCCGTCCCGAAACCACTCCTTTCAAGGAGGCGGAGCGGGCTTCCGGTGAACTATCCGCTTTGGGTGTTAACAATCAGATGCTGATTGTTAACGGTGTGCTGACCGAGCGCGACGACGCCCTATCTGCCAGCCTGTATGAAAAGCAGCAGTTGGCTCTGACCGCGATGCCGGAAAGTCTGCAGAAACTCGCGCGCTATATGGTTCCTCTGCGAGCCTATAACGTCACGGGCTTAGAAAACGTGCGTGCGCTGCTCCATACCGATCATGTGACTGTGCAAGAACAAACGCTCCATGCCTCCCATATTCCCTCGCTGAATGATGTGATAGATGAACTGGCCGCAGATGGCAAGCGCGTTATTTTTACAATGGGCAAAGGGGGCGTGGGGAAAACCACCATCGCCGCCGCAATTGCGCTGGGCCTTTCCAAGTGTGGGAAAAAAGTTCACCTTACCACGACAGACCCCGCAGCACACCTGAAATTTGTTTTGGATGAGACGAGCGGCATATCCATGAGCCATATCGACGAGGCAAAGGAACTAAAAAAATATCAATCCGAAGTGCTTTCCAAGGCCCGAGCATCGGGTATGAGCGATGAGGACATCTCTTATGTTGAAGAAGATTTGCGCTCCCCATGCACCCAGGAAATTGCTGTGTTTCGTGCCTTTGCAGAGGTTGTGGAAAGAGCCGCAGACCAAGTAGTGGTCATCGATACAGCACCCACAGGTCATACCTTGCTTTTGTTGGAATCTACACAGAGCTACAACCGCGAAATTCAGCGCACAAAGGGAGAAATACCTGAATCAGTCAAGCATTTGCTGCCCAGACTAAAATCCGACGAAACCGAAGTCATCATTGTGACATTGCCCGAGGCAACGCCTTTTTATGAGGCGCGTCGTCTTGAGGAGGACTTGAAACGGACGGGAATTGCCGCAAAATGGTGGGTTGTCAATAAATCTCTGTACGGGACCAACACAACTAACTCCACACTGTCCGCCAAAGCAGCCGATGAAGTGAAATGGATTAACCGCATTGACCAGCACGCGGGCGGCAACTTTGCGTTGATCGCATGGAGCGCCGATGAGCTCAAGGACGATCGCCTGCTTACGCTTTAAAGAGGAATCTATGATAAAAGTCGCGTTTATCTGTGTCCACAATTCCTGCCGCAGCCAAATTGCAGAGGCCTTGTGCCGACATTTTGCCGGTGATGTCTTTGAAAGCTATTCGGCGGGAACGGAAACAAAGCCGCAAATTAATCAGGATGCCGTGCGGATAATGAAGCAGCTTTACGGCATCGACATGGAAGCCACGCAGTACAGCAAGCTGCTTTCGGATGTTCCTCCTGTGGATGTCGTCATAACTATGGGTTGCAATGTTCAGTGCCCTTTTCTTCCCTGCAAGCACCGTGAGGATTGGGGGTTGGACGATCCGACAGGAAAAAATGATGAGAAATTTATTAAGGTGATTAGGCAGATTGAACGCAATATTGTTTCTCTAAGGGAACGGTTGAATGCCTTGTAGATACAGCTTTCAGAATTGAGGATATGCACCCCCTAAACCAATTTGCACCCCCTAACGCCCAGGGGGTGCAATTCTATCAAAATATGAGTCCTTTGCCATATTTTGCTGAAAGGCCCCCGTTTACCGGGGGCTTTTTACTACCCGGATCATTTTATTCGCAGCCAAAGCAATCAGCGCCGGGCAAAGGACCTTCAGCCATACCTAAATGTTCCAAGATGGCCTGGCAATGACAAAATATGACCGCTTTCAGCGGTCAATTAACTGGTCACTCAAGGCCGGACTGCCTATAATGGAAGCGGGCTGGCAGCAGCTGTCTGAATGCCTCAGATGGTTACGGTCTGGAACCTGCTTTAAGCCAGGAGGATATCATGGAGGACCCAGTACACATCAGTAATCCGGTTATACCGGCAGATTTTCCTGATCCGGAAGTCATCCGGGTAGGCAAGGATTATTACCTCATCAGCACCACCATGCACATGTTCCCAGGCGGAGTTATCCTGCATTCTCAGGATCTCCTGCGCTGGTCTTACGCCGGCACAGTGTTTGACAGTCTTGACCATACCCCCGCTCAGGAGCTGAAAGAGGGGCAGAATATTTACGGGCAGGGTATGTGGGCGGCCACGCTGAGATATCATCAGGGACGGTTTTACGTTATTTTTGTAGCGAATGATACCCGCCAGACTTACCTGTTCACCGCTGATCAGATCAGCGGTCCCTGGAAACAAAGCCGCCTTCCGGGCTTTTTCCATGACTCTTCCCTGCTTTTTGATGATGACGGCAGGGTGTATTTGGTCTATGGCAATACAGACATTCACCTGACTGAACTGAAGGCAGATCTCAGTGGTCCCCGGCCCGGGGGACTGGACCGGATTATTATTCAGGATGATCCCACTAAGTTCAAACTGGGCTATGAAGGGGCTCATTTTCAGAAAATCAGGGGCAGATATTACGTTTCACTCATTCATTGGCCTCGTCATGGCAGTCAGCGGCGCACCCAGGCAATCTTTGTAAGTGACAGTCCTGAGGGCGAGTTCCGTGGTCAGGATGTCTTTGATGATGACCTGGGTTACCTTAATTGCGGCCTGGCACAGGGCGGCCTGATTGACACGCCCGACGGTCGCTGGTTTGCCCTGCTCTTTCAGGATCATGGCGCGGCCGGTCGGATGCCTTGCCTGGTCCCGGTCAGCTGGGAAAATGATTTTCCGGTTCTGGGAACAGACGGAAAAGCGCCGCGCTTCTTTTCGCCGCCTCAGAAGCTGTCAGCCGCAGCGTCAGATCCGGCCCCGGAGCTATATGGCAGTGACGATTTTACTTATCCGGAAGGCAGTACGAGACTGAAACCTTTCTGGCAGTGGAACCATACCCCTGATCCGGCCTACTGGTCCGTTTCAGACCGCCCGTCCCACTATCGCGTCAAAACTCAGGGGCAGGGGGACAACAACTTTTTAGCAGCCCGTAATACCTTGACCCAACGGCTGTTTCTCACCAAACCGCTCATCACCGTCACAGTGGATCCCCGGGCCCTCCGTCCGGGAGACTCAGCCGGTTTAGGCCTGCTCCAGGGAGACTATGCCTGGATCGGTCTGACCCGCTATCAGAACGGTCTTAAGTTGGAGCTGAGGCGGCGCTGCCGCGAAGACTGGCAGTATGAAGCCGAGCTTCAGGGCCAGGCCGCCGTACCTGAAACGATAGCCGGCAGTCTGGATTGGCCGGATAAGCCGGCCAATCTCAGGCTATCCGCGGATTTCAGTCCGGGTAAGGACAATTGCTGTTTTTCCTATCAGAATCAGCGGGGTCAGTGGCTGCGCCTGGGTCCGGTGCATAGTCTTTATTACCGTTTGGACCACTTTATGGGGGCCAGAGCCGCGTTGTTCTGTTTTTCCCGTTATGAACCGGGGGGCTGGGCTGATTTCAGTCAGTTTTGCTATACACTGAATGACTGAGCAGGCAACAAAGTCTCCCCCCCCGACGGTACTGTCTGTATCCGTCCGCAACCTGGTCGCCTTCGTCCACCGGGATGGCGGCTTAAGTTTTGCGGCCTACAGCGGCTTGACCGGCCAGATCGGGACGCAGACGCATCAGGCTTTTTACCGGGCCCTTCGCCAGAAAGCCAGCTATCATCAGGCGGAAGAAGAGATCGCGCTAGAAGCGGATTGGATTGGGCCGGATTTGGTCTTACACGTCCGCGGTCGGGCTGATTTACTGCTTTGCTCTGATGATCTGCCCCCGAAGGTTTCTGTCATGGAGGTCAAGACCGTGGCCGGTCCACTCCAGGATACGCAGCTTAAAGGTGAAACCCTGCATTGGGCGCAGGCCAGATTATATGCCTACATGCTGGGGCTACCCGCCCAGAGCGGTCTCAGTCATCTGCCATCCCTGCAAACGTTTGCTGTGGAAGCCTACCGCCGGCAGCCGGTCCGCTACAGTCTGGCCTATGTATCCAGTGAAGATCTGAGCTGCCGGATCCTCACTCGTGAGGAAAGCTGGGCGGAGCTGGCTGCCTGGTTTGCAGAAACCTGTCAGGCGTATTTGCTTTTTGCCCAGAATCAGGCCCGGTATAATCAGCTCCGCCAGGCCAGCATCAAAGCCCTGCGCTTTCCTTTTCCCCGGCTGAGGGATGGCCAGAAAGCATTTATGACGGCGGTTCTGCGGCATTTGACCACCCGTACCCCTTTGCTCGTCCAGGCGCCTACCGGCACCGGCAAGACGCTGTCCACACTTTATCCGGCTATTAAGGCGCTGGGAGCCGGGGCAGTTGATCAGATTTTTTACCTGACTGCTAAAAGTGCCACCCAGACGGTAGCCTGCGGCACCCTGCAAATTTTGCGGGAGCAGGGACTCTTGCTGCGCTCAGCAGCGTTGCAGGCCAAGGAAAAAATCTGCCTCTGCCCGGAATGTTTTTGTGACACCCAGATTTGCCCTTATGCCCGCAACTACTATCAGCAGGTCGGAGCGGCAATCGATGAGGGCTTAGCCAATGAAGCCATAGATCCGGCTTTATGCCGTGAGCTGGGGCAAAAGCATCAGGTTTGCCCCTTTGAGCTGCAACTGGATCTGGCCACCTATTGTGATGTAATCATCGGAGATTATAACTATGTTTTTGATCCCCGGGTGAGACTGGAGCGTTTTTTTGGCAGTGGCTGTCAGCAGCATCACGCGCTGCTGGTAGACGAAGCGCATAATCTGGCGGAACGGGCGCTGGACATGTACAGCGCCGTGTTTGAGGAAGAAACCTTGCTGCAGGCTGCAGCCAGCCTGCAGCAGTTCCTGCCGCAGGCCTTGCCGGCGCTGGCGCCGCTGCAAGCGTATCTGGCCCGGCTGCGCGAAGCGTTGCTGAAAACCGGGGCCGGCTCGGGTCAGACATCCGCTTCAGCCTGGTCGGCAGTTGAAAGCGACCTGCGTGACGCGCAGGTTCTGTCTGCCCCGTCGTTCGCGGCCCTGACGCAAAAGCCGCGCCAGCTATTAAGGCTTCTGGGCCAGTTTGTCAGTGGCTGCCGGGAATGGTTGCAGGATATTGATGAGCTAGAGGCTAAACGGCCGGTGTTGGATTTATATCTTCAGGCCTTATTTTTCCTGCGGGTCTCCGGAGAGTTCTGGTCAGCGGCTTACTGTGTATTTGCCAGAGTCAACCGCGGGAAACTGACTTTACGGCTGGCCTGCCTGGATGTTTCTGATAAGCTCATTCAGGTCTTCCGCAATCAGCATGCGGCGGTTTTCTTTTCCGCCACCTTAACGCCGCTGAGCTACTATAATCAGGTTTTCTGCGGTCTGGCCCGTGATGACCGGGCTGACAGCCTGGATCTGCCGTCCCCTTTCCCGCCGGAGAACCTGAAGCTGCTGGTTGCTTCGGGGATTCAAACCACGTATCAGGAACGGCAGGCTTCAGCGATTGCTGTGGCTCAGGCCCTGGCTCTGGGCGTAAAGGCCGCCCGGGGAAACTGTCTCATTTTCTTTCCTTCCTACGCCTATCTGACCCAGCTTCAGCCACTGTTGCTACCTTTACTGCAGCGGGTAGCGGCAACGGTTCTGCTGCAGAAGCCCTCCATGAATGAAGCCAGCCGCGCTGCTTTTCTGGCGGCTTTTGACCGGCCGCCGGTCAACGGCGCCTACACTGTCGGTGTGGCTGTCATGGGCGGCAGCTTCAGCGAAGGGATTGATCTGCTGGGTGACCGGCTCAGCGGCGTCCTAATTGTGGGTGTAGGCTTACCTCAGCTGGGGCCGGAGCGGGAGATTCTGCGCCAGTATTATGATGAAAAAAGTCACAATGGTTTTCAATACGCGTACTTGTACCCCGGCTTTAACAAGGTGCTGCAGGCAGCCGGACGGTTAATCCGCAGTGAGACAGATCAGGGGCTGCTGCTGCTGATTGATGAGCGCTATACCCGGCCGGATTACCGCCAGTTGTTCCCTGCCCACTGGCAACCGGTTTATTGTGAGTCGTTGAAAGAGCTTAAGTCCAATTTATCCAGCATATCCAGATGATGATATTGTTTATCCAGGTTCCAGCTTAAATATGCAGGCAAAAACTGGTCCAGGTCGGTTTTAACCGCAGTATCAGCTTGAAAATTAAATAAAGCGGGAAGCGGTGCCTCAGAAAAGTATCGCAGGGCCCGCAAGTCCGCAGCGGTCAGGCTTTGTCCGTCATAACTGCCAGGCTGCAGCCGCTCACGGCCGGCTTGCGGTAGTTTGCGCTGCAGCAAAGACGCCTTACCTCCAGCGTGGCTGGCGCACAGCAAGCCCATCTGAGGAAAACTGAACCTGGCCCCTTCAGATGGCGCCAGCAGATGCTGGCAGTAGATACAGTGTTGCCAGTCCGGGCCAAAGCCTGCCAGCTGCATCAGCCGGATCTCAGCTGCGTGGACATATAATAAAGGGCTCTGCTGATTTTTTTCCAGCGCGTAACAAAAGCGCAGAAAAAGTTCATAAACAGCTGCGGCCTGTTCCGTGTCGGTGGTCAGGTCGCCGATAAGCTCTGCCAGATGCGCCGCGCAGGCTAATCTGACCAGATCCAGCCGTAACGGTAAAAAGGCGTATACCAGCCGGCTTTGATTCAGGCGGTAACGCCCTCGGTAGTAAAACAGCTCAAAGTCCGCCAGTGTCAGGAAATCGCTTGGCTGGCGCCGTTTGCCTTTTAAAGAACGGACACCCTTGGCTAAGACTTCAATCAAGCCAAGATCCGGACTGAGTAAGGTCAGATAACGATCCGTATCTCCAAAGTCAGTGGTTTTAAGAATGACCGCTCTGGTACTGATCTGATTGGCTGACTGCGCCATATGCTCCCTTCTTGTCTGAGGCAGGCCATCTGGTCACCGGCCGCGGCTGTCAGGACTTCGTCTGTTTGTAACCCAGCTGATTGAGCATCAGCGGCTGATCGCGCCAGCCTAGCCGGACTTTTACAAAGGTCTGTAAATACACTTTACAGCCCAGCAATGTCTCCATTTTTTGGCGGGCATTCTGATTGATTATTTTCAGCAAGCTACCGTTTTTACCAATGATAATCCCCTTGTGACTGTTTTTGTCACAGAAAATCTCAGCTTGTATCCGGACCAGGCTGCGTTCATCCGGATTCGTTACCGGCAGATTCTGCCGGTTGAGCTCCTCAAATCGGTCAATCAGGACCGCGGTGCCGTGAGGGATTTCATCCCGGGTACGCAGCAAAATTTCCTGCCGGAGCAGTTCCGCTGCCATTTGCCGCTCGGTCTGGTCGGTGTAGTCATCCGGGTCATACAGCGGGGCGCCAGGTGGCAGCAGACGTTCCAGTTCAGTCAGCAGATCTTCCACCCCCGCTCCGCTCACCGCAGAAAGCGGTACAATCGGTGCCTGCGGCCGCAACAGGTCATAAAACAGCTGACTGTGGGTCGGTATGTCTTCTGGTCTGGCTTTATCAGTCTTATTAAGCGCTATCAGCAGCGGTTTATGCTTTTGCCTGGCCTGCTCCAGGATAGCCGTCTCTTCTGTCGTCAATTTATCCTGACGGCAATCCAGCAGCAGCAATAAAACATCCGCTTCGCGGGCAGCGGCTAAACTTGCCTCCATCATCCGCTCGCCAAGTTTGGTATCCGGTTTATGTAAACCAGGCGTATCCAAAAATACCAGCTGACTGTGAGGACGGTTCACAATTAAGCGAATATTCTGTCTGGTTGTCTGAGCGCGCGGCGAAGTAATAGCCAGCGGCAGGCCTGCCAGGCGGTTAAGCAGCGTGGATTTGCCCGCATTCGGCCGGCCGGCAATGCAGATAAAACCCGCAGTTGAGCGTTTGTCGGCAGGGGATGACGGCAGGGTATCCGGCTCAGCCGGCGGCGTTGCAGATTGAGGCGGCAGGGTTTCAAACAGGCTTTTTCCGTCCGTCCGGGTCAGGTTCAGTTTAGTGAGGGCTGCTTCACAAAGCTCATTCATCCGTTTTTCATCCGGCCCCGTCTGGTGGTCATAGCCGCACAGATGCAGGCAGGCATGAGCCAGAAGATAGCAGAACTCGCGCTGTTCACTATGGCCGTATTCGGCCGCCTGAGCCTTAACCCGTTCCGGATTAAGCAGGATATCGCCCAAAAAGAACCAGCGCTCATCACCCTGTGGTTGTACACCCGCCTCGCCTTCCTCCCACCCTTCATCCTGGGCCAGCTCAAAATCCCAGGCTTGCAAGGGTTGCCGCAAGGAACCATCCAGCAGGTCATGAGCCGGAAAGGATAAGACATCTGTAGTCTGATCAATCCCCCGCTGCTCCAGATTAATCTGCCGTATCCGGTCTGACGGCAGTAACATAAGATTGATAAAGGGCCGGACATTCCTTAACTGAGGATCTGAAGAAGCCGGCTGACCACTCCATATAGCGTCTGCCAGTGCTTCGCACTGAGGTAAGAGTTCAGCTGCCAGAGCTGGTACTAATAATTGCAGCTGGTCGTTTAGGTTTATTTTCATCTGGATACTTTACCCTTTCATGGAACTGGCCCTGATATACTTGCACAAAGGCCTGGATGATCTGCTCTACTTCTGCAAAAGACAGGCCGGAGTCTACCAGCTGGTCCTGCTCGGTCTTGATTTTGACAATTTTTCTGGCCAGTGCTTCCATGTCGGTCAGATTATTGGTCTTGGTAGATTTCATAGCCGCTTCCAGGGAATCAGCCAGCATGACGATGCCCGATTCCTTACTGGTCGGGATGTGCCAGGGGTAGCGAAAATCATTGATATCCGGCGGTGGCAGGCCCTGCTTTTCCGCGTCTTCTTTAGCCTTATAGTAAAAGGATGCCTGCAGGGTATTGCCGTGATGTTCGGTTATAATCCGCTGGATGGCCAGCGGCAGGCGGAATTTTTTAGCGGTTTTAAGGCCCGCTGAGACATGGCCGAATATATAGCGCACGCTTTCCTGCGGGCTGAGCTCATCATGGGGATTGTAGCCATGTTGGTTTTCCGTAAACATTTCCGGGTGTTCCAATTTACCGACATCATGGTAATAACTGCCGACCCTGGCCAGCAAGGCATCGGCGTTAATGGCTTCCGCGGCGGCTTCCGCCAGATTAGCTACCATCATGGAATGCTGGTTGGTCCCCGGGGCTTCCAAAAAGAGACGCCGCAGTAAGGGCTGTCCCGGCTGAGCCAGCTGCAGCAGGCGCATGGGGCTGACTGAGGATAAAAAGATCTCATATAACGGCATGAGGCCAATAGCGGCCACGGCAGATAAGCAACCAGTCAGACCCGCAATCAAAGTATTTTGCAACAAGGCCTGAGCGGCATTTTTCTGCAGAAGGCCATAGGTAAAAGCCGCGGCGGCAGGTGCCAGCGAGGTAACGGCGATCAGGACGACCTGATTGGATTTTTTACGGCTCAGGCCCGCCGCTACGGATGTCGCGGCTATCCCGATGATAGCGGTAAACAGGTAGCGGCTGTCCAGATAGGTCATCGGTGCCACCGCTACCACCAGCAGCATGCTGAAGAATAAGCCAGCCTGAATACCAAAGTGGATAGCAATGACAATAGCGGCGTAATATACCGGAGCCATCAGCGGATCCAGGTCCACCAGATAGGCAGACACCAGGAGCGGCAGGAGCAGTGTCACCAGCATAACCGCTTTATCACCTCTCAGCATCAATTGCCGGGGCTGTTCCACCCGCGTTATATAAAAGTGGGCCAGGCTGATCAGGAGCAGGATTAACAAGGACAGACCGCCCATATGCGACCAGTCAATCTGGCGGGTGTCAATCAGATCCAGTTGCTGCAGCTGATCATAAACTGTCTGGGTAATCGTATCGCCGACATTGACAATGCGTGTGCCTGCAGGAATTAAGGTGGGATTTGCCATGACCCGGTCATATTCCGCCTGTCTTGCCGCGACCGTCGCTTCTTCATCGTAGACGAGGTTAGGCTTCAGGTATAAATCCAGCAGACGACCGGCAATCTCATATTCACTCTTAAAGTACTGAGCGGCATTGCTCAGGCGGGTGATCTGCTCGGTAATCCCGCTGGATAACGACGCCTGATCTTCTCCGTCCGCCATCAGGCTGTCCGCCACGCTCAAGGTATCCTTTTTCAGGCTGTTATAGACGCTGTCTTCCAGCGCCAGCAGGGCTCTGGCATCAGCCGTTTCAATACTGACCTGCTGTTGTTCCTGAACCTGACTGACCAGCTGAGTGGCGGCCGTATCCAGCTGTGAATCGGTATAATAAGCCGTAATATTGGCTAAAATATATTCGTCACTTTCCGTGGCGGCCGGCGTTGGCGTGACGACAGCCGGGGTCACGCCCGGAGTCACCGCTGCCGCTGTCGGACTGACCGCCGCCTGCAAGCTGGCAGCCTGGCCGGCTTTAACCAGCTTCAGGGTTTCTTGCTGCAGGCTGGATCTGACAGACTCCAGATTGCTGAAAAAGCTATCCAGGCGGTCCAGCGCCTCCGCGGATAAATCAGAAGAGCGCGACATGATGCGGGACGTAGCGTTGGCCGCTTCTTCGGCGCGCTTTTGTGTTGCTTCAGAATCTTCTACCGCCTGCTTGGTGGTAATATCAAAGGTAGCGATATCGCCCACACTGACACTGTAACGCAGCGGTCTGGAGCTGTAATAGAGTAAAAACAGCATTGCCGAGAACAGTAACGTATATCCTACGGCAGTCGCTAAACTAAGCCTGGGGCGGCGCAGCTGAAGCGTCCCCGCCTGGCAGGCGGTTTGATTGCCACTGGTGGTGGCATTTACGGAATATTTCTGAGCCGCGGCCCGGACGACAGCGCCCGGACCTTTATGCCCGGCTGAACGGCGGTTTTGCTGATCCCTGCCCGCTGTCATCGCCTGCTCCTCCCCTTATCATAAAACTCATAAGCCCGGACAATCCGCTGTACCAGGTCATTACGGACTACATCCTCAGTGGTCAGCTCAACAAAGGCTATCCCCTCAACCTTGCCCAGGATTCTGGGAATTTCTTTTAAGCCGGATTTTTTATCCTCTGGCAGATCAACCTGGGTCACATCGCCGGTAACGACTGCTTTGGAATGAAAGCCGATGCGGGTCAGGAACATTTTCATTTGTTCCTGAGTGGTATTTTGGGCTTCATCCAGAATAATAAAGGAGCTGTCCAGGGTTCGCCCCCGCATATAGGCCAGTGGTGAAACCTCAATCAGGCCCTTTTCAAGGTTATTGTGAAAGGTTTCCGCCCCCATCAGTTCCAGCATGGCGTCATAGAGCGGGCGCATATACGGATCCACCTTAGTCTGTAAATCTCCGGGCAGGAACCCCAGTTTTTCTCCGGCCTCCACTGCCGGTCTGGTTAAGATGATGCGGGAGTACTGGCCATCCCTGAAGGCCTGCACCGCCATGGCTACGGCCAAGAAGGTCTTGCCGGTTCCGGCCGGCCCGATCCCGAAGGTGATCTCACGCTTCGCAATCGCTTTGACATAAGCACTCTGGCCATTCGTTTTGGGGCGGATCGGGCGGCCCTTAGCTGTCACGCACAGGACATCCGGCGCATAAGCCAGCACATTGGCGTACTCCCCGCTATCCGCCTGACTGGAAAGATACTTTACTGTCTGACCGCTGACATCATGTCCGTGTTCACTCAGATCCAGCAGTTTTTGCAGGACGACAACAGCGGAATTCACTTTACTTTCATCCTCTCCGCTGACTTCTATACCTTGAGCTCCGGGCTCCACCACCACATCAAGCTGCTTTTCAAGGCCACTCACATTTCCGTTCAAACTGCCCAGCACTTCAGCCATGGATTGCAGATTATTGACCACAACCGTTTTTTTCATTGATTTACCTCATAACTCCCGCAACTAGCATCTGTTCTTATCATAGCAGATCCGGCAGATTTTGCTGTGACCTCCTGACCCATAAAGCGCGCGCCGTCAGCAAAACTCAGGCATATAGCCTGGAAAGCTCTGCGGCGGTTCAGTTGGATTCGGTGCTGTTCATCTCTCCGTAGCGATAGGCCGGACTGTCCGCGCTCAGCGCTGGCAGGGTAACCGTATCCAGATAATCAATCTGAATGCCAATTCCTCGTAGTAAGTAATAATTAATGGTCGCCGACATCATATCGTAAGTGGAGTGGATCACCTGCTGGTCACCGATTACTCTTATGGTATAAATACCGTTACCGCTGCCCGCAACGGTTCCGTTAATGACAATATTGGTATTGGGCGGCGTCCCGGTAGTCTGAATTTCACTCATCGCCACCAGTCGCTGATTGTTGATGGCAATGCCCTGAGCGCCTCCGGCCCGCAGCTGATTGACAATGGTCAGCAGCATGCTACCATCAACCTTATTGCTCTGGCCATCAGTGATCGTGATAATCGCTCCGCTGCCTTGAACTTCCACCAGTCCGGCAAAAATTTCCAGACGCTGAATTTCATCTCTCAATTGCTGAACTCTGATATCCGTATTTTCCTGGCTGTTCTGCAGTTCACGCAAATTGTTTTTCTGTTTTTCGTTTTCTTCAGCCAGATTCGCGTTTGCTTCGCGAAGGTCAGCCACCATCTCCCTGAGTTCATCCGCCGAAGCATTATTCACCAGGTTGGCCTGGCGCCCGGTCTGCACGTTTTTAAGCTGTAGGGCAATAATCAGTCCGATCAGTAAGCAAACCAGCAGCATAAGCACATTGCGCGCAATATGTTTCATTCGCGGTTTCATTCTGTCCTCACTTTCAGGCTGTTCTCAGCTTCATCCATCAGAGCCTGATCATTAAATGCGGGGATGACCAGTTCTGCGCTTGCTTCAATTCTGACGGTTTTTCCGCCATCTTTCAGTTCCTTAAGACGCTGGTTTTCCTTCAGGCCAGCCAGCAATACGGCCTGGTCACCGGTTGCGGTAATGACAAAAGGGGCGGCCAGTTTAGTCCGGTTGACCAGAATCGTCGGGCCGTTGCAAATCAATCTGCTGGTAGCAGTCAGTCTTTCGCCGTTTACGGCGATGGCTTGCGCGCCCAGGGCTTTCAAGGCATTTACCGCATTGGCCACGTCCTGGTCATGGATGATATCCTCGGCGGTGGCAGTGCTGTAATCAATGCCCTCCGCGTCGCTTAAAGTGAGTGTGACTCCCGGTCCCTTCACTTCTACCGTCCCGGCCATCATGCGGCTGAAAGCCAGCTGCCGGGCTAAATCCTGGTCGGCTTCCTGCAGAAGATCCTGATTGGCTAAAAACTGGTCCTGCAGGCTGACCTCTTGCCGAGCCAGCTCCTGGGCCTCATTAAGCAGAGTTTGATATTGTTCCTGTTCCTGTTTGAGCTGGGCCTGCAGCTGGGTGAGCGGGGTCAGCACATCCGCCGCGTCCTGTACCTGATTGCGCAGAATGTGAAAGCGGTTTATCAGCACCGCGCTCAGCAGCAGGAGCAAAAGCGCCAGCAAATACTTATACGCCACTCGGGACCTTTCTTCCCGCTGCTGTCGCTGCCGGTCAGATTCCGGCTGCAAAAGCGGTTCAGCCGGGGTCTGACGCTCCGGCCGCCAGCAGCTGCGGCGCTTAATCAGTTTCAGCATCTTCAGCCCCCTGCTCTTAAACGTGCCAGCAGATCCTTGAAGTCAGCCGGAGGCTCACAGGAAATATCAATGATTTTACCCGTAACCGGATGGGTAAAGCAGAGTCTGCAGGCGTGAAGGGCCTGCCCCTGTATCCCATAGGTCTCCCGCCGGCCGCTGTAAATCGGGTCTCCTACCACAGGATGGCCGATGTAACTCATGTGCACCCTGATTTGATGGGTACGGCCGGTCTCCAGCTTCAGCTTCAATAAACTGGCTGCCCGCAGATCTTCTAAAACCTCAAACCGCGTTACCGCCCCTCTGCCGCCGCTGACCACAGCCTGTCGCTGACGGTCAGATGGATCGCGGCCCAGCGGCAGGTCCACCGTTCCCAATCTTTCCGCAAAATGGCCGTGGACAATGGCCATATACGTCCGTTTGATCTCCCGGCGCTGCAGGGCCGCGGCCAGCTGGCGATGGACCTCATTGGTTTTTACGGCCAGCATCAGCCCTGAGGTATCTTTATCCAGGCGGTGTACAATGCCGGGCCGGATGGCGCCGTTGACATCAGACAGCTGGGAGCCGCAGTGATATAACAGCGCGTTCACCAGCGTGCCGCTGTGATGACCGGCCGCCGGATGCACCACCATTCCCTTAGGCTTATTGATCACCAGAAGATAGTCATCCTCATAGCGAATATCCAGCGGAATCGCTTCTGCCCGTTGATCCTCTGAAGGCGGACTCGGTTCCGGCAGTCTGACCCCTACCAGCAAGCCAGCGGCGCACTTAGAGCCGGGCCGGGCCGGTTTACCGCCAATCCAGACGGCCTCCTGCCGGAAGAGCTTACTGACCTGGGAGCGGCTAAGCTGCGGCAGCAGTGAAGTTAAGGCCACGTCCAGACGCTGGCCGCTTTGCTCCGGTCCCAGCCGGAAACTGCTCAGACCGGCAGAAGGCTTGACGGCCGCAGTTGTCTCAGGCATGATCCTGCTCATCTCCTTTGGCTGCCGCAGGCGGGTCAGCGGCAGGGCGCCCCGGTTTAAACAGTTGCGCGTGCGGCTGGCTGATCACAATGATCAGCAGCAGAACAGTGCCCACAACCAGCAACGAATCTGCTATGTTAAAGGTCGGGAACTGATAACTGCCAAAGTGGGTATCCACAAAATCTATCACCCCGCCACGGCTTACCCGGTCAAGCATATTGCCGATCGTTCCCGCGGCAATTAAGCTGAAGGAAAGTTTAATCCCGGTCCGGGCCGCCCGGCTTAAAAGATACAAAAACAGCAATGACGCCACGACTGATAGAGCCGCCAGCACATAGATACCCCAGTCATGCTCGGCCAAAAAGCTCCAGGCCGCGCCGGTATTGACCCGGTAAATGAAATAGAGGAAACCGGGGATAACAGTTACGGTCCCGTCCGGTTTCAAATTCAACGCTGCCAGCTTGGTCAGCTGATCCAAAATAACTCCTGCCACCACAATCAGGTACCAGACCATATCCACACCTCCGAAATATCTGTATAAGGGTTCTCTGCTGAAGCGTTGAGACTGCCTTGTACCCGGTTGCTGATCATCAGACCCTCTCTGGCCGAACCCAGCACTGAAAAGGGAGCATAAGCAGTCAGCCGGTCAAGTATCGTTTGCAGCGTTTCATCCTCCAGCGGATCAGTCGGGTACTGCCCTGTCTCAAGATAGCGCTCCCAGTCTGACCAGGCCTGAGCAAAGCCGCTGCCCAGGGCCTCCTCAATAGCGGCAGTCCTGGCGGCTTCACTTTGCTGAGCCGTGATGACAGTGGTTTCAGCAGTAGCGGCGGCTGATTTTGCGGTCGCCGCAGTCTCTGCCTCAGGCGTTGCAGATGGGGACGCCGCGGAAACAGCTGGCAGCAGGGTCTCAAACATCTCCATTATATTGGGGGAAGTATTGGCGGTAAATTGCCGGTTAGCCAGGGCCAGATCATAATCACCCTCACTGACCGCTTTGGCGTAGTCATCATCATTCAGGACGCTGACATTGACCGGTATCCCGCAGCTCTCCAGATAAGTGGCTAACGTTTCCGCTAACGGTTCCTGAGTCACTGGGTCATCACCTACGATCAGGCGCAGCTGCTGCTCAGAATCCAGCTCCCGATTAACGGTCAGCGCAGCCACGGATACAATATCCGCCTCTTGTCCCAGTCCGTTCAGCGAACGGAAAGCCTGCATGAGGCTGTCCGTCCTGGCTAACGGCCAGTCAGAGACGATATCCGCGTTAAAGGGATAGGGAAACAGTTCCAGCACATCTCCCAGTGTCCCGCTGCGGTCAGGCCAGCTGGTCTGCTGCAAAGTCTCAGATTGATAAAGCAGTAGTTGCTTGAGGGCGTAAAATGCCTCATCCTGGCTGAATAATCCTGACTGGCGATTATAGTTCAGATAATACAGCTCACTGCCGGCATATGTCTGTACCTCAACCCCCAGCCGCTGCCGCCGCTCCCGGTAATTTTCCTCACTGACCGGCAACAGATCAACCTCATCTGACTCAAAGGCAGCCGCCTCCTCAGTAAAGCTGTCATAAGCAGTCACACTGATGGTCTTGATCAAGGCCGACGAGTTGTCCGGGTGGTATGGATTTAGTTCCAGCGTCATGTTGCCGCTTTGATCCAACCCTGTCATAGCATACAGACCACTGCCCTGAGGGAAGGCTTGGCGGTCAGAATCAACCCAGGAAGCCGGCAAGACCGGAAAAGTCAGTGCGTAGCACAGCCAGGGATCAGCCTGTTTTAAATGGATGCTCAATTGCTTGTCTCCGGTGATCTCAATCGAGGCCACATTGCTCAGACCCTCTTTATAAGGGGAGTCAGCTAATTCACCGATAAGCTGATAGCTTGCCGCTATGTCCGCTGCCTGAACCGGCTGTCCGTCCGCAAAGTACATGCCTTCACTTAGTTCAATCGCCAGCGTCAGACCCTGATCCTGCCAGGCCGCCTCCACACAGAGCTGGCCCTGCAGGCCCTGAGTCTGGTCAACCCTGAAAAGAGACTGATATAGCAGCGGCAGCAGATCCCGGTAGGAATCATCCGTCGTGGCCAGCGGATCATAGTCAGACGGCAGTTCATAGGCCAGCCTCAGCGTGCCGGAAACAGGCGTCTGAGTGCTTTCCACCGTACTGGTCTGAGCCGTGGTCCCGTCTTGGTTGCCGGTAGAGCTAAGCGGCTGCAGGCGTGAGCTTGGCGAACAGGCCGCCAAGGCAAAAGCCGCCAGACAGCTGCTAAGCAGCCCCGCGGTCATTTTTATCAGCTGCCGGTTACATTTGGGTTTATTCTCTGAAGTCTGTTTCATATAATCTGCAATCGTTCTATCCGTTCACAACGGCCACTGGCCGGATTAATGTCTGCCAGGACAGCATTCATAAAGGCCGGTCCGTCAGCCAGCTCATAGCGGGCCGGCAGCTGATCCACAAAGCGGCGCAGGGATCCCCTGAGGCTCATGCCAATGACGCCTCCGCCAGGACCAGTCATGCCCAGATCAGTGATGTAACCTGTACCCTGGGGCAGAATTTGTTCATCTGCTGTCTGAACATGAGTATGCGTACCGACCACCAGGGCCGCCTGACCATCCAGGAAGCGCCCCATGGCAACTTTTTCAGCCGTGGCCTCCGCATGAAAATCCACCACAAAAAAGCTGGGGTGATACTGCTCCTGAAGGCTTTGCATGATTTCTCTGACCTTGATAAACGGCGAAGCCGCCACAGTCAGGTTAACCTGACCCATCAGATTCAGTACACAGCAAGTATAGCCCGCCTGTTCCAGAATGATATACCCTTTGCCGGGCCAGCCCGGCGCGCCGTTAGCGGGCCGCGCCACCCGCGGCTCCGTCCGCAGCCAGTCAGCCAGCTCCCACTTAGACCAGACATGATTGCCTAAGGTAATACCGTCCACACCAGCTTCAAAAAGCAACTGCGCCAGATGCGGGGTCAGGCCTAAACCGCCTGCCGCGTTTTCCGCATTGGCCAAAACTAAATCCAAATGGTAAGTCTCTCGCAGTCCGGCCAGTTTTTGCCGGACCAGCTGGATGCCGGGACCGCCCACGATATCACCGATATAAATCAGTTTCAAAACTTACTCCTGTCTATAATGCCCTAAGCCCAAGTCTGCCTGAAATTGAAATGTATTTGTCATATTGTATCATTTTATGCCGGACTTAGGGGACTCAGACAGCACCGTCCCGCCCGAATAAAAAAGGTCTCTGCCATTCTCATGGCAGAGACCTTTCATAACCGGGATCAGTCCCGCGGCTGGTCAAAAACTACTTGGCAAAATCAGTCACCCTGGTTTCACGTATAATATTCACTTTGATCTGACCGGGATAATTCAATTCTTCTTCTATCTGCTTACAAATATCATGCGCCATCAGTACCATATCATCATCACTGACTTTATCTGGTACCACCATCACCCTAAGCTCGCGACCAGCCTGAATCGCGTAAGATTTCTCCACACCCTCAGTCTGATTGGCAATCTCTTCCAGGCGCTCAATCCGCTTGACATAGGTTTCCAGATTTTCACGTCTGGCTCCGGGTCTGGCAGCTGAAACCGCATCCGCCGCGGCTACCAGGCAGGAAATCAGGGAGTTAGCCTGCACATCACCATGGTGGCTGGCAATCGCGTTAATGACAATGGGATTTTCCTTGTATTTACGGGCCAGGTTAGCGCCCAGTTGTATATGGGTACCTTCCTGCTCAAAATCCAGGGCCTTACCTATGTCATGCAGTAAACCGGCCCGTTTGGCCATATCCACATCCAGACCCAGTTCAGCGGCCATCATGCCCGCTATCCAGCTTACTTCTTCAGAATGCTGCAGCGCGTTCTGGCCATAACTGGTTCTGAAGTGAAGGCGACCCAGCATTTTGACCAGCTCCGGGTGTAAGCCCATGACGCCGGTATCAAAACAAGCTTTCTCGCCTTCGGCCTTAATGCGCTGATCCAGCTCACGGCTGGCTTTTTGCGTCATTTCCTCAATGCGGGCCGGATGAATACGGCCATCCTGAATCAGCTTTTCTAATGCCATGCGGGCGATTTCCCGCCGGATCGGGTCAAAGCTGGACAGGATTACAGCCTCCGGCGTGTCATCAATGATAACATCCACCCCGGTAATGGTCTCAATAGCACGGATGTTACGGCCTTCACGCCCGATAATCCTGCCCTTCATCTCATCATTAGGCAGGGTAACAACAGATACCGTGGATTCAGAAACATAGTCCGCTGAGTAGCGCTGAATAGCTGTCACCACAATCTCTTTGGCTTTCAGCTCCGCGGTCTCACGGGCTTCATCCTCCATTTGTTTGAGCATAACCGCCAGATCATGCCTGTAGGTATTGCGGGCGGTCTCAAGCACCAGCGCATGCGCCTCCTCCATAGACAATCCGGCAACCCGTTCAAGCTCCAGCTGCTTTTGCTGCCGCAGCTGCTCAATCTGTTCCTGCCTGGCCTTAGCTTCAGCTAATCGCTGCAGTAATTCCTTTTCACTGCGTTCCTGAGCCTCTACTTTACGGTCCAGCGCCTCTTCCTTCTGGTCCATCCGGCTACGGTCACGCGTCAGTTCCGCTTTACGGTCACGCACCTCCCGCTCCAGATCAAGCCTGGCTTTATGAATCTCTTCCTTTGCTTGCAGCAGCAGCTCCCGCTTCCGCTGCTCACCGGCTTTTTGAGCCTCACCAAGCAACTGTTCCGCTTCATGCTGCTGTCTGGCAGTCTTTTCTCCCAACTCCTTCTGAGCCTTGCTGATGCCTTTACGGTAATATAAAATTACCGCTGCGGTACCGGCAGCCAAGCCTATCAGGAGACTGACTATCATTTTTAGCCAATTAATGGCAATCACCTCCAATATTCTGTTTTCAATATGCGTTATTGTCATCGTTCAATCGCAGAGCCGGGCTCTGCGGTGATATAGTTAAAAGCGATGGGCTATGGAACTATACCGCTTAAGTATAGCACAAGCGTTTCATTTTTTATCACAGCCTTCTTACAATTGCACAAGCGCAGAAATATACGCCTGATTTTCCTGCAGCGGCTTGAGCAGTGACAGCTGGTCACCAATAATATATGATCTGGACTTAAAGGAGTAAGAGCTGAATGCACTTGGTATATGATGTAGCACCGGAAGATAATGGCAAAACGGCCCTGGAGCTGCTCAGACAGCGGCTGAATTTTTCCGCGGCCGCGGCTAAACGTGTCCGTCTGCACGGTCAGCTGCTCTGTAATGGCTTGCCCATCCGGATGATCGATCCGGTTCCTGCCGGCGGCAAACTGGATATTATCCACGAAGCACCGGAGCAGGAATGTGATCTGACCTTTCCGCCGCAAGTCGGCGATATCCGGCTGCTGTGGCAGGATTCGGCCTTTTTGATCGTGGATAAGCCCGCCGGAATGCTGACGCATCCTAATTATATCGGTGAAACCCACAATTTACTGAGCTGGCTGAATCCCGGGCTGCACCCGGTCACCCGCCTGGACCGTGACACCTCCGGTCTGATTATTATGGCACGAAATGCCTATATCCACAGTTGTTTTACTCAAAAGCCCATGGAAAAGTATTATCTGGGCGTGGTCCACGGCCAGCTGGCCGCCAGCTCCGGTTGCATTGATCTGCCCATCGGCCGGGCAGAAGGCAGCATCATTGAACGGAAAGTCAGTCCGGAAGGCCGGCCAAGCCTGACTGAATATGAGGTTCTGGCTGATGGTCTGACCCCTTCAGGCGAGCGGCTGCAACTGGTGAGATTTCATCTGCTTACCGGGCGGACACATCAGATCCGCGTCCATTGCGCCTATCTGGGACATCCGCTGGTGGGCGATACACTTTACGGCCACCATGATTCTGCCCGGACCGCTGAAGATTTAAGACTGGGCCGCCAGGCACTGCATGCCTGGTCATTACGGATACAGCATCCGATGAGCAGTCAGGTACTGGTCTGCCGCTGCCGGCTGCCCCAGGATATGGAGCAGTTACTAGAGGCGTGTCAGCTGGACTTTTTACCGGCAGCGCCGGTCAGAGAGGCTTTATTCACAGATGAACTGACGCTGACCTGATGGCAGGCAGGATAAGCCGGGCAGCAGAAGCCGCACCGTCCGGCCCGGGCTCCTCCTTCTATGTCCCCGGATAATGGCTCAGGGACCCGGCCAGCTGTCTGGCACGGGCCGGATCAGTCTCTCCTGCCAGCAGACGGGCCAGCTCATCCAGGTGTCCGTTTTGATCCAGGGGGCGCAGCTCAGTATGGGTTTTACCATCAGTCACCCGCTTTTCAATAAAGAAGTGATTTTGGGCCCACGCTGCCACCTGGGGCGTGTGCGTGACGCACATGACCTGCGTATGAGCGGCTAAGTCACGCAGCTTATGTCCGACCAGCGAGGCGGTCTTGCCGCTGACACCGGCGTCTATTTCGTCAAAAATCAGCAGCTGCAAGGGCTCCGCTTCAGCCAGGATCACTCTGATAGCCAACAGAATACGGGATGCTTCTCCGCCGGAGGCTATTTTGGCCAGCGGTTTGGGTTCTTCTCCTGGGTTAGCTGAAAACAGAAATTCCAGCCGGTCCAGCCCCCAGCGCTCCGCCTGACTCAAAGCCAGCGGTTCAAAGCGGGTCATAAACCTGGCGTGGGGCATGCCTAAATCTGTCAGCTGCCAGTTAATCTGTACGGCCAGCTGATCCGAGGCTTGCCGGCGGGCCTGAGTTAACTGTTTGCCCGCATTTTGCAGCTGTACCTGCAAGTCCTCTCTGGTTTTATCCAGTGCCGCCAGTTTTTCTTCTGCCGAGGCCAGTTTTTCATAGGCTTCGCGAGCCTTGGATCCATAAGCCGCCACTTGGGTCAGATCCTGGCCGTATTTTTGCTTGAGCCGGAAGAGCTGATCCAGGCGGCTGTCAATACGCGAAAGCAGATCCGGAGCCACTGTCAGTTCATCCTGACGGCCCAGCAGCTCGGCTGCCACATCCTGAACGGCCGCCTGTAAGTCCAGCAGCTGGCTGTCCAGCTCAGTCAGCGACGGATCATAAGGTTCTAACGAACGGACGGCCGCCAGCGCCTGTCCCAGAAGTTCAGCCGCGGCAGCCTGGTCCGCAGCCTGGCTGCTCAGATAGTTTGCCGCCCGGGCTAAGCCTTCAGACAGCCGCTCCGCGTGTTCCAGTTTCTCCCGTTTTTGCTGCAGGAGCGCATCTTCCTGCGGACGGATACGGGCCTGTTCAATCTCTTGAGCCTGAAAGAGCAAAAAATCAGCGCGGCGCCGCCGGTCTTCAGGATCCCCGCCCAGGGCTGCCATCTGCCTGGTCAGCGCCTGTAGCTGGTCGTACAGCGCCTGATACTGCCGCAGCGGTCCGGCCAGAGCTGAGCCGGCAAAACGGTCCAGCAGCTGGCGGTGTGTCACCGGTATAAAAAGCCCCTGCTGAGCATGCTGCCCGTGTATATCCAGCAGGCTGTCGCCCACCTCCCGCAAAAGCTTTTGCGGGACCAGGCGGCCGTTAATCCGGCACAGGCTCTTACCGCTGCGGTTGATTTCTCTGGTCAGGATCAGACTGCCCTCTGCCGGATCAAAGGCGCAGTCAGCCAGCAGTTCAGCTGACAGGCTGGTTTCCGGCTGATCAAAAACCGCTTCCGCCCGGGCCCATTCACAGCCGCTGCGCACGCTTTCCCGGGATACTTTTTTACCGGCCACCGCGCCGATGGCATCCAGCAACAGGGATTTACCTGCTCCGGTTTCCCCGGTAATGATGTTCAGGCCGGGGCCCGGCTCCCAGATAATCTGATCCAGCAAAGCAAAATGCTGGATTTCAAGTCTTATGAGCATCTTGCCTGCCTACTTGTTTTGCCGGCTGTGAATCAGCGGCCGGAGTTGCTCACATAAATTAGCCGCCTGTTCATCAGACGGGGTGGCAATAAATATCGTGTCATCCCCTGCTAAGGATCCGACAATATCCGCCACCTGCATGGCATCCACCGCTGAAGCCGCGGCCGGCGCCATACCGGGCAGAGTATGAACAATGACCAGATTGGCGGCGGGAGCCAGTCTTTGTACCGCCTGGGTGAAGATTTTAATGAGCCGGTCATTCATGAGATCCTTATCTCTGGACATCGACACATATTTTTGCTGTCCGTCAGACAGGGTTACCTTTACAATGCTCAGTTCCTTAATATCCCGCGAAACCGTAGCCTGAGTTACCTCAATCTTGTTGGCCCGCAGTAAATCCACCAGATCTTCTTGAGTCGATACGATGTTCTCCAGAATGAGGTCCAGAATCCGGTCCTGTCTGGCCATCTTTGATAAGCGCATCGGCATTCCCCTTTCATCACAGTATCAAAACTGGATTATACTTATTAAGTGCATTATATAGATTATGGACAATTTGTTCCATATACAAGCTTATATTAGCCGGGAGACAACACAGTTACGACAAAGGTGACACATCCGCCTCATTTTTGCGTGGATAGGCCCGCCCCCGGAGTTTATTGGGCAAAGCTTCAAAAAAGTTTTCCTCTTTTAGCCTCACCAGTCTTAACACGTGGTCAGCCTGACTGATAGTCACCTGGTCTGTGTCACTGAAGGCCAGGTCCTGCCGCCCGTCCAGGGACAAAACCGCTGAATAGGGGTACTGCCTTAGGGACAGGGTAACAGCCGCGCCGGCCGGTACGATGTAGCTGCGGTTATAAAGCGAATGCGGGCAGACCGGTGTGATCTGCAGCAGCTTCATAGAAGGATGGACGATCGGGCCGCCTGCAGCCAGCGCATAGCCAGTAGAGCCGGTAGGCGTGGAAACCATCAGTCCGTCACTGGAGATCAGCTCAATAAATTCTCCGTCTATGTAAAGCTCAATCGGAATAATGCGCGGATTGCCGCCGCGGGTCAGCAGGACCTCATTCAGCGCGTAGCCGCACAGGTCTGCCGGCTCACCTGCATGCTGCCAGGAAGCCTGCAGCATCATCCGTTCCTCAATATCATAATCGCCTTGAACTAAACGGGGCAGAGCAGCTTCCAGTTCATTGGGCTGCATCTCTGCCATAAACCCCAGGCTGCCCATATTGATCCCGACAATCGGTATGTTGCTGTCGTAATTGCTGTGAGCGGCGCTCAAAAAGGTCCCGTCACCACCAATACTGATGATGAGCCGGCAGCGCTTCCACTCGGTGGGACTGGCCAGGCGCAGCGACGGGCAGACCGTTTTTTGCGCCGCCAAAGTCAGGCGGTTTATAACCGGCTCCTCATCCAGGCTCTGCAAAATAGCGGCAGTTTTGGCCAGCACCTTAAAGCCCGGATCTTTGTACGGATTAGAGATCAAACCTATCAACTATGACACCACCGCTTCTTCTTCTGCCAGTAATTGCCTGGCTGCCCGTTTTATCCCATCCTTATCCAGGCCTTCATGAGCTCTGGCCTGAGCGGCTTTAGCCTGTAACACGGGGTGATCAGCTACACTCAGATGAGCCATCAGGACCTTTTGGCCGCGGGTACTTTCAGCCAGCTTCAGGGCCAGCTGCATAGCCAGCCCGCCGGACGCGACTACTTCTTCTGCCACCAGCAGGCGGCCGGTCCGCTCGGCCGAGCGCAGCAAAGGCTCCGCGTGCAGCGGTTTCAGGCAGCGAACATCAAAGACATCACAGCTGACCGCAGACTCAGCCTGCAGCTCCGTCGCGGCTAAAACCGCCTGCGCTACCGTGTTGCCGCTGGCGACGATGGTCAGCTGGCTGCCCGCACACAGCAGTTCTGGCTCCGGCAGCGGTAAGGTCAGCGGCGAATGAGCCAGCGCTCCGGCCGGTAAGGACAGGCCGCCGCGCGGATAACGGATGGCAACCGGCCCCTGACAGACATTAAGGGCATAGCCCAGCATCTCATAAAGGCTGCGGTAGTCCCTGGGGCATAATATGGTCAGACCCGGCAGGGCCTCCATAAAGGCCAGATCATAAATTCCCTGATGAGTCTCACCGTCTTCACCCACGATGCCGGCCCGGTCTATACAGAAGACGACATGTAATTTTTGCAGAACACAGTCATGCAACAGCTGATCAAAAGCTCGTTGCAAAAAGGTCGAATAAACGGCTACGACAGGTTTTATGCCCGCCGCGGCCAGCCCGCAGGCCATCGTCACCGCATGGGCTTCCGCAATGCCGACATCAAAAAAGCGCTCCGGATACTGGCGGGCAAAGGGAGTCAGGCCGGTGCCGCTGGCCATCGCAGCAGTTATGGCGACAATCGACGGATCTTCGGCGGCATAGTCCAGCAAGCTCGCGCTGAAGGCTTCCGTATAGCTGGCGCAGTCATTAAAGAGACGATATCGGTCCAGCGGAGCCTTAATTTTACCGACAACCCCCTGATCAACCGCAAAAGGAGACACCCCGTGATACAGGGACGGTTTTTCCTCCGCCGGTTCATAGCCCTTGCCTTTTACCGTCAGGGAATGAATAACCACCGGCGCGTTCATCAGCCTGGCGGCGCTTAAATACTGAATCAGCTCAGCTATATTATGCCCGTCCACCGGCCCGTAATACTTCATACCCAGGCTTTCAAAATAGCTATTACTGCCATGGGACAGCCGGCGAAACGTCGCTTTAATCTGCTCCAGCACTCTGGGCAGCCGTCCGCCTTGTCTGGGCAGGCGGTGCAGGAAGCGCCCTACCCGGCCTTTGATTTCTAGATACTGCGGATTGATCCTGAACCTGCGCAGTTGCCTGGCCAGGGCGCCGACATTAGGGTCAATGCTCATTTGATTATCATTAATTAAAACGATCAGATTATCTTGATCCGGATCAATATTATTGAGCGCTTCATAAGACAAACCGCCGGTCAGCGCGCCGTCTCCGATTACAGCCACTACCCGGCCGGCTTTCCCCTCCAGCCTGAGGCCGCGGCTGATACCCAGCGCGGCGGAAATAGACGTGCTGCTGTGCCCGGTATTAAAAGCATCATAAGGGCTTTCCTCACGCTTAGGAAAGCCCGCCAGCCCACCCTCCTGCCGCAGGGTGTCAAAGCGGTCATTGCGGCCGGTCAGAATCTTCCAGGCATAGCTCTGGTGCCCTACATCCCACACCACCCGGTCCTCAATGCCATCAAAGCAATACAGCAGCGCAATGGTCAGTTCCACCACCCCCAGATTAGAAGCCAGATGCCCGCCGGTTCTGGCTACAGTGGTTATGATGCGGCGCCGAAGCTGACCTGCCAGTTCATTTAGTTGCGCCACAGATAGCTGGCGCAGTTTTGCGGGGCTATCTATATCTTCCAGACGAATCATTTTTTTCTCCATTCACGGCCATAACCGCGCCCAAACTTACCTGACTGACTAAGCGCGCCGCTGGCTTAAATACGCTGGAACCTGAGTCAGGAATGCCATGTCCAGGCCTTGCCGGTCCAGGCGCCGGCAAACCCCGCTTAAGTCAGCCAGAGTCTGCTCCAGGATTTCACCGGCTCCCGCAAGTCCCCGGGCGGTCACAAACGTCAGCTTTCCGTCCCGTTCATCCTTACCGGTGCTCTTCCCCAAAGCCTTGGGATCTGCTGTTACATCCAGCATATCATCTTCTATCTGAAAGGCCAGCCCTAACAGCCTGCCATATTCAGACAAATCCAGCCTGACTGGCTCACTGAATTGATCAAGCTGCGCCGGCGCACTGACCGCGGCGGTTATCAGCGCGCCGGTTTTAAGGACTTGCAGCTGGCGTAAAAAAGCCTCCGTTGTCTTGGCTTGCGCCGGATCTCCAGACTGAATCCGGCTGCCCAATCCTTCACTTTGCATATCCATAACCTGTCCGCCGATCATGCCGGCCGGACCGGCCGCCTGCATAATCACCCGGGCAGCATGGGCTTGTTTTAACCCTCTGCAAGCCAGCTCAAGCAGGACCTCCGCCGCACTGTTAAGCAGGCCGTCACCTGCCAGAACGGCCATTGCCTCACCATAGACCTTGTGATTCGTCGGTTTTCCGCGCCGCAGATCATCATTATCCATACAGGGAAGGTCATCATGGATCAGGGAATAGGTATGGATCATCTCCAGCGCCAGCGCCAGGCTGTCGCAATCAGTTTGCAGATCTGACCCCAGACCCAGCGCATCCGCCGCCGCAAAAACCAGCACCGGCCGGAGACGCTTGCCTCCTGCCGCTAAAGAATACGCCATGGCGGTATATATCTTTTCCTGGATCTCATTGGCCCGCGGTCTGGCCGCCGTAAAGGCCTGCTCTATCAACCGCCCGGCCCGGGCCGTATAAGCCTCCCAGCGCCGCAAAAACGCATTCATATCCGCTTTGTCAGTCACGGCCGGCCTCCGGGTGGAACGGCTCCAGCCTGGGCCCGTTTTCATCCGTATTCTGTGTCAGGATTTGCAAAGATTGCTGCACCTCATCCAGTTTGCGCCGGCAGACAGCCGCCAGTTGAGTTCCTTCCTGAAAAGCCTTTAAGGAGTTTTCCAGACTCAACTCACCTTTTTCAAGCTGTCCCACCACGCCCTCAAGTTGCTTTAAAGCCGCTTCAAAGCTTAACGACTCCAGATCAGCCGTCTTTTCCTCCGCGGACTTAGGTGCTTCCATTTCAGCCATGTCTTATCTCCTCTATTTCACGGACCTGAGTCTGCGCCCGTCCGTCTGCTAAGATTAATTCTAGCGGATCACCCGGCAGCAAGGCCTTGATAGATGTTACCGGGCGATGTTGCTTATCCAGAGCCAGCGCGTAGCCTCTGCCGAGTACCTTCAGCGGACTGAGGTCATTTAAGCGCCAGGCAGCGGCTGACAGCCGCTGTTCTTTCGCAGTGATTAATTGGCTAAAGCTCTGACTTAAATCCCGAGTGAGCTGATCTAATTCCTGCTCCCGCTGCTCCAGGCGACGTTGAGGGCTCAGCGTATTCAGTGTCTGAGTCAATTGGCGAAGCTGCAGTTGCCTCATTCTGATCATTTCAGCGGGATCCCGCAGAACTTTACTGGCAGCCAGTCGCTCCAGGTGCAGGCCGGCCAGCTTCAACTGCTGCTGTAACCCCCGCCTGAGCTGAGCCTCACGGTCAGCCAGCAGTTGCTGCAGCTGCGTATACTCCGGCATAGCAATTTCTGCTGCGGCAGAAGGCGTGGGCGCCCGGCGGTCAGCCACAAAATCACAGATGGTAAAATCCGTTTCATGACCGACCGCAGAAATCACCGGTATGGAAGAAGCGTAGACCTCC
The DNA here is from genome assembly GCA_012034405.1 of Oscillospiraceae bacterium HV4-5-C5C. GTDB lineage: Bacteria > Bacillota > Clostridia > Saccharofermentanales > Fastidiosipilaceae > JAAVLZ01. Next base: position 44,837 of record JAAVLZ010000001.1, read on the forward strand.
CGGGCTACCGCTTCTTCGTTAAAGGGCCATAGATCCTCTATGGACCCGCCGCCGCGGCCGACAATCAGCACATCAAGGTTTCCCATATGATTAAGCTGCCGGATACCTGCTACAATACTGTCCCTGGCTCTTTCTCCCTGAACCAGTGCAGGCGCCAGGATCAGTTCATAGTGCGGATTCCTGCGATTCAGCACGTTGATGATATCCCGGATAACCGCGCCGGTGGGACTGGTCACCACCCCGATCCGGCGAGGTAAAAATGGCAGCGACCGCTTATGCTCCTGATCAAAGAGGCCTTCATTTTCCAGTTTTGTTTTAAGCTGTTCAAATCTGCGGTACAGTTCTCCGGTTCCCGCTGCTTCCATGGCAGTGATTTGCAGCTGAAAGGTTCCGGTTTTAGTGTAAAAATCCGCGCGGCAATCCGCCAGCACTGCCATACCGTCAGCCGGCTTGAAGTTCAATTTATACGCGGCCTGAGCAAACATCACACAGCTCACTGCCGCATTTTCATCTTTTAAGGAAAAATAGCAATGGCCTGACGCGTAGCGGCGGAAATTCGAAATTTCTCCGCTGACGGTCAGCTGCTGCAGAGGCGTCAGATGGCTGACTACCTTGGACATATAGGTATTCAGCCGGCTGATACTGATAGCGTTTTTTTCCGGCTCATACACCGCCCCAGGCCTCCGGATCTGCCCGCAGGCTGCCTTCACAGGCAGCCGTGGCGAGCTCATTTTCAACGACCGCGTCTGCGGCTGGTGGTTGTTGGTTTGACGCCCTCGGCAGTTCCACCTCAGGGTCACCCTCGCCTTCACTGCTGTCAGCCGGTTGCTCCAGCTTTGCGCTGAGGTCACCCTCACCTTCACTGCTGTCAGCCGGTTGCTCCAGCTTTGCGCTGAGGTCACCCTCGCCTTCACTGCTGTCAGCCGGTTGCTCCAGCTTTGCGCTGAGGTCACCCTCACCTTCACTGCTGTCAGCCGGTTGCTCCAGCTTTGCTGCCAGAGCCGTGCTGGTTTCAGGTTTGCTGATGCGCGCCAGGACGCCATTGATATACCGGCTGCTTGCTACGCTGCCATACCGCTTGGCCAGCAAAACCGCCTCATTCAGAGTCACGCTGAACGGTACTTCAGGCCGCTGCATGATCTCATAAACCGCCAGCCTGAAAATAGCCAGATCAACCTTAGGTAAGCGTTCCAGCTTCCAGTCTTTCAGGTAAGGTTCATAGGCCTGATCTAAAGTCTGGCTGTGATTGACCACCGCCGGTACCACTGCCAGGATATAGTCACGATCTTCATCAGAAAGCGGCGGTAAGTCCAGCATCGCTTCCAGATCATTCAGTTTTTGACTGACTTCAGCCGGTACTGCCTGGCGCTGTAAAATAATATATTGAAAAATCAACTGGAAAGCGTGCTCTCTGGCCGCTCTTCTGCTCATATATACGTAACCTCTCTAACGGAACCGTCCCGGCGGAAACAGCCGGTCCAGTAATTGGTGAAATAATTCTGAATTAGCAAAAAATTTGACCCCGATAATATAGCCGGCTACAGTAGCAAGCAGGATGAACAAGGTCTTCCATATGCCAAAAATGACCAGCAGCAGGCCCAGGATAAGGCCCGCCAGGGCACCGACCGTGCCTGCGTCTTTACCCGCCAATTTATCTAGAATCGGTCTGAACAGCTGCTTCATGGTTTATTCCACTTTCGATCCCAGCGTCTCCACGCGGCTGACCTTGACCCTCACGGCGCTGACAGGTATGCCGGTATAGCGCTCCACATCCTTTTTGACATGATCCTGTATTTTAGCCATTTGCGAAGGAATCTCCACATCTGAATACAGCACAACAATCATGACGATAATTAAGTGCCGGTTTTTGTTCTGGCTTACCCTGGCCTTAGCCGCCTTAACCCCGGCCTGCGCGGCCTTGGCCGCGTTCAGCGCAATGTTCTCCAGCGCGTCGACCCCGATTTCAATATCTCCGATTTCATTGCTGCGGATCCGGGTCTGAGACATACGACCGCTGACCAGGGCATAGGCAAACATGAGAATACACAGTACTGCCGCGGCAAACAGGATCAGCAGGGCGCTGCGCCGCGCTGCGCCGCTAAAGGAAATCCGCTGCAGCAATTCGACAAAATCGGCGGCCCAGGAGGTGTTCCAGATCTGAAAAAAAAGCAGGATGAAAGTCAAAGCCAGCAATATTGAACTGATGATCAGATAAAATCTCACTAATCTACGCATGTGCTGCCTCTTCTTCCTCCTGCTGTACAATATCCTTGACGTGTACGTCTACGGAATCCACCACGAGTCCTGTATACTTTTCAACGTTCATTTTGACATGTTCCTGTATGGCCCAGGCTACCTCAGGCACGATCTGTCCATAGTATATAACCGGATAGACCGTAATTGAAACAATATCATCAGAGCCCTCTCTGAAAACGACCTGAACCCCAGACCCCTCATGCTCATAACCAAAGGCGGCCTTAATAGCCGCGGCCCCACCCGGATCAAGGCGAGCCACACCATCCGTCTGCATTGCCGCCTCAGCTGCATACTGGGCAATAAAGCCCTGGGACATGGTCCGCTCACCCTTGACTGTATTTTGCTTGTTCTCAGACATACCAGCCATCCCCGTCAATCCTGAAGCAAAGGGCCTGCCTCAGGCGGCCCCTGTCCGGCGGTCCGGGCAAAAGCTCAGGCGCGCTCCATATACTGGCCGGTGCGGGTGTCAATTCTGACTACCTCTCCCTCATTGACAAACAGAGGGATCTTAATATTGGCACCGGTTTCCAGCACCGCATTTTTGGTAGCGTTCTGGGCCGTGTCACCCTTGACGCCCGGTTCAGTCTGGACAATTTTCAGTTCCACAAACAGCGGCAGTTCCACGCTGAAGATGGTGCCGTTATGAGAGACCACCTTGCAGACCATGTTTTCCTTAAGGAACTTAAGATTATCACCAATCATTTCCGCGGTAAACGGAACCTGTTCATAGGTCTCCTGATCCATAAAGTAGTACAGATCTCCGTCATGATACAGGTATTCCATATCCCGGCGCTCCAGCCGCACTTCCTCAAATTTCTCATTGGGGTTAAAAGAGCGCTCTACCACCGCGCCAGTCTTGACATTCCGATACTTGGTGCGGACAAAAGCCGAGCCCTTACCCGGTTTCACGTGCTGGAACTCAACCACTTGAAAGACATTGTTGTCCATTTCAAAGGTCACGCCGTTCCTGAAATCACCTGCTGAAATCATGAATTACCTCCAATAAATGCTACAGTCATCTTGACATAAACAGAATGAGTATATTTTACCGTTTTCAACCGCATTCTGCAATTACTTTGCCGCCTGGCAGGGCAAAAACTGCAGCTAAAAGATCGTTTTATTTCCGGACTGATGAAAGCGGCCTGTGTCTGAATAAGCCCGGTGCTGGTTTTTATCCAGAAGATTCAGATCAGACGATTGAATTACGCGTAACCCGGATGACAGGATCCATTCTCCTGTCTGCTGATATCTGTCTGACTGATTCCGGCTGTTATCAAATCACGTTTCCCTGTTCAGAGACATCGGACTCAAGCCTTACTTGGCTTCACTTTCATGATTGAAACCGACAGTAAGACTCCTCAAACAGCGCCCGCTGCCGGCTCAGGTCAGATTTGGCAGGTGGTCAAAACAGCGGCGGCCCACGCAAATCCAGCGCCAGGGTAACTCCAGGAGCCGTTTTAAATGAATGTACCAGGGCTCCTCGGCTGACAGGCGACGGACCAGGATGGTCCGGCAGCCCCCTCTCCAGCCGGCCAGCATATCCGTAAACAGCTGGTCTCCGATCAGCACTGTCTGCGCTGCCGGCAGCCCGGTTTCACGGCAAGCCTGTTTAATCCCCCTGATGCCGGGTTTACCGGCATTACCCACCGTCAGGACCTGCAGCGGCTGCCCCACCGTTTCAGCCCGCTCAGTTCTGGCATTAGACAAAATAACCGGAACCAAGCCGGCCGCTTTCAGTTCACGCAGCAGCTGACGCACGGCCGGGGTCGCCTCATGGCGGCCATGAGGCATCAGGGTATTATCAATATCCAGCAAAACCAGCCGGTAACCTTTCTGTCGCAAGGCAGGCCAGCCAATGGCGTAAATTGATGAATAGTAGGCATCTGGCCTGGCAAAAGGGACACGCATACAGACACTGCCTTTCAATGAATTATTCAGCTTCATTTTAACAGGCTTCAGCCGGAGTTGAAAAGCCGCTGAAACTGAATGATATCAAGCCTGTTTCAGACTTAGCCGCCTGCGGACCTGATATTTCTTGAATCAAAGCCCCAGTTTGCATATAATAACGCAAATGCGGCTTTGCGGCGAAGCAGAAAGCCCGGCGTCATTGCAGCATTGTCTGATGGGTCTCAACCCCATTTTCAGCCGTATAACAGAGGGGGATTTATAACATGAAAGTCTGTAAATTTGGGGGCACGAGCCTGGCCAGCGCCCGGCAGATCAAAAAAGCTGCGGATATTGTGATGAGCGACCCTCAGCGGCAGCTGATCGTCGTATCCGCACCTGGCAAGCGCTTCCCGGAAGATGATAAAATTACTGATTTGCTGATATCCTTATCCAATGCAATCATCAGCGGTTATGACGGCCATTATGAAGCGGAAGCTGTGGCCAGGCGTTATCGTGACATCGGTACTGATCTTGGCTTGTCAGAGGACTTTGGCCAACTGGTAACAGCAGATCTACAGGCCCGTATTAATCGCTACCGGCAGGATAACAACGCCCTGACGGAGGCGCTTAAAGCCGCGGGGGAAGACCTTTCAGCCCGCCTGGTTGCCGCCTATTTTAATAGCATTCATGTTCCCGCGACTTATATTAACCCGCAGACTGCCGGTTTGCTGTTGTATAAGGAAAACGGCCAGACATCTGTTCTGCCGCAAAGCTACACCCGGCTGCGGGAGTTGCGGCAGCAAAGCGGGCTGCTGATTTTCCCGGGCTTTTTTGGCTATGATGAAAGCGGGCGCATCGTGACGTTTTCCCGGGGCGGGTCGGATATAACCGGATCAATCCTGGCGGCAGCTGTAGAGGCTGAGGTATATGAAAACTGGACTGATGTTGACTCAGTCTACGCCGTAAATCCCAGTCTGGTCCACGATCCCAAAGCCTTGAGCGAGCTCACTTATCTGGAAATGCGGGAGCTGGCCTACGCAGGCTTTACAGTTCTGCATGAGGATGCCATCGCGCCAGCCTTTCAAAGTCACATCCCGGTCAACATCCGCAATACCAATAATCCGGAAGCCCGCGGAACCATGATTGTGGAGCACCACATATCTTTTGACAGCATTGTCACCGGCATTGCCGGTTCCAGCGGCTTTACCCTCCTGCACTTTTCAAAATTTCTGATGAACCGTGAGGTTGGTTTTGCGCTGAAGGTCCTGCAGATTCTGGCTGATTATCAGATTCCCTTTGAACACATGCCTTCCGGGATCGATTCAATATCCCTGGTCATGAGGTCCTATGCCTTCCCGCCTGAAAAAGAAGCCCTGGTTTGCCGCCGGCTCCGCGAAGAGCTGGGAGTAGAAGACATCAGGGTTGACCGCAATATCGGTATCGTCATGATTGTAGGAGAAGCTATGGCCCAGACTGTAGGCGTGACCTCCCGGGCAGTCGGCGCCTTAAGCCGGGCCGGTATCAACCTGGAGCTGATTATCCAGGGTGCATCAGAAATCAGCGTCATTTTTGGCGTACGGGATGTATTCACCAACTACGCGATTAAAGTTCTGTATAAGGAATTCTTTTTCTAGCCGCGGTCCGGTCCTCAAAATGGCTCCGCCGGCTAGCCGGCGGCCCCCCAAAGACCCAGGCTCAGTTCTCAACAGCTGCGTCTGGGTCTTTGGGACAGGGGCGGCGGTCAATCAGCTGTGCCGGAAGTCAGTGGATAGGGTCTGTTGCTGTCATATATCTTACTGACATCAACCAGGCGGTCCAGACTGCCTGCCCGCATCTGTGCGCCGCTCAGGACCAGGCGGCTCATGTAATAATAATTCTGACTGACTGCTGAGTAAGCCTCATCACCGTAACCCAAAAAGAATTTGAAGCCTTGATTTTGCAGATAGAGCTTTCGTTCATCATCCCCGCTGAAATTATTGCCATAAGGATAGCTGTAGGTGTTAACACTGCCGGTCATGACACCCACCTCATTTTGCCAGCTCTCCGTATCCGACTCCAATTCCTCCAGGCTTAAGTTGGTTACACTCTCGCCGCTGTAGCTCTGGGAAGCAAAGGTCCAGCCGTTTTCTTTTAACGTGTCTATGATCGCCTGGCACTGTTCCTGATTACTGGTAAAGTCCGCCTCACTGAGGCTCAGTCCGGGGATGTTATATTCTGTAGCAAAGCTGTTATAGGCGTCTAGCTGGCGTTGATTGAGCACATAACCAAAAACGCCGTAAGCGCCGCTCACGCTGATCGTGCCCATGGCACCGTCAAAGCTGAAATCTGGATGAGCCTCCACAAAAGCCTCCAGGATCCCGATTGCTTCGTTGTCCCGGGCAATCACCGGCTTTCCGTCTATGCCGACATACTCGCCGCAAACCTGACCCTGATCATTCAGTACCAGATTGCTGTTGTTTCCGTATACCCGGCGGGTGGGGGTATAATTACAGTTTTCCAGCGTCAGCACAAATGGCTGCTTACCCTCAGGAAGCTCCATCTGCCGGGCTTCACCACTGTCATCCATCAGATACTGCAGATCCACCAGCACATAGTTATTTTCGTAAAGCTGCTGCAGCAGGTCAGCAAACTCTGTAGTCGTCATCATACTGGATTCCGTAGCACTGGCCACATCATTATTTTGAAAGGCTCTGCTGGTATCCACAATCAAGGGCTTGACCGTCAGGTTTTCCACATTACCGGCATAGGTTACCAGCCCGGTGGGCAGATTCTCCTTTACCGTTTCAGATATGCTTTCTAAGTCACTGTCATTATCAAAATAGCTGTTCAGCTGCTCCAGCGTGCTCTCAGCACTGACATAGCGTTTATGCTTGATCAGCTTATTTAAGTAGCTGACATAATAGGTATGCATGTCGCTTTTCAGGCTGGTTTCTTCTGTTCGCAGTAACTCCAGTACGTACTCTGAAGACTGCGCGGCCTCACCGGCGATCAGTTCCTCCAGTTGGTCCATCGCCTCAGTATACTGTCCGTCCTCACTCTGTTGAATAATCTGTGCATAAGCTTCCTGCAGCTGGACAATCGGATCCACCGCCTCCAGGTAAGACTGCAGCGTAGGTTTGGTCTGCTCTACCTGCAGCAGGTTTTCCAGACTCTGACGCGTCTGGGCGACACTTTGTTCCTCATTCAATAAGGCCTGAAGTTGCTCAGCACCGGCATTTTTTACTGCATTGACTGATAGCGCGCCAATCCCGTTTAAGAAATTCAGGTCGTCCTGGCTGATGTCCGCGGTGCCGCTGGTCCAGGTGGTCAGAATCGTCTGCAGCCGTTCGTCAACCTCAGATTCCATAGACAGCACCGTGGCCTGATAACGATCTCTGAAGTCCCGCGGCCAGGTTTTTTGGCTGCTGCCCAGCTGAGCCTCATCATACAGATCCGCCATGCGGCTGTAGTCGCCATCGGCTTCAGCCTGTCTGAAGGCCGGCAGCAGAGCCGCGGCTTTTTGTTCCGGCCGGCGGACTGCCACAATGTAAAAGGCCAGCAACAGCAGTAGCAGTCCCAGCAACAGCAGCAGCAAAAAGCGCAGCCAGTGGAAGGGCGGCCGGTCCGGTTCCACCGTCCGGCTTAAGTCTATATAGTATGTTTTCTTTTTAGACATCTTCAAAGCCCATCTGCCTGGCCTCCAGCAGCTCCTCTTTCATTACCAGCCCCCGGGCAGGAATTTTACGGACGCGATAGTGCTCCGGCTCTTCAACCGCAAAGCCCTCAGCCGGAGCAAAGGCCACAATTTTCCTGTCCTTGCGCAGCGTCATAACCTGTATACCGTTACCTGAACGGCTGCTCATCAGTGAAACCAGGGCGGAACTGAACAGGCAAACCTTACCATCATCCGAGCGCAGCACATAATCGCGGTCAGTTAAGGCTAAACTCATCCCCACGAGCGGTGCTTTGCCGCCATAGGCGTTCAGCAACCGCCGGCGGCGGGTCTTTGTCTCATAGTTTTTCAGCGGTGTCCGGGACACCTTGCCGTTGGCAAAGGCAAACATCAGATCACCCTCATACTGATCCGGAAACAGCAGGTAAATAATACGCTCATCTGCCGCCAGCCCCAAGAGATTTGTCAGGTATTCACCCAGGTCGGAAGGTTTTTGATCCGCGATCTCATGCACCATCATTTTATAGCAGGTTTGCCGGTCGCTGAAAAGGATCAGTTCTTGCTTATTGCTGCCCTCCACGCTTTGAATAATATAATCATCTTCTTTAGTTTTCAGATCACCGGCTGAACGCAGGGAGGTCAGCGCCAGTTTTTTGAGGTAGCCGTCATGAGTCAGGAACAAGCGAAGACGGTAATCCTCTATCAGATCATCCCGGGTCAGAGTCTCCGCTTTGGCCGCGTGCAGGATTTCCGTGCGCCGGTCCTGACCATACTTATCACTGACCCGCTGCAGATCAACCTTAATCCTGGCGTCAATCCGTTCCCGCTCACCCAGCGTTTGTTCCAGTTCTCTGATATCCTGCTCCAGCTGTTTCATATCCGCGGTCCTTTTCAGAATATACTCCCGATTCAGATTTCTCAGCTTGATTTCTGCCACATAATCAGCCTGAATGACATCAATGGAAAAGCCGCGGCAGAGGTTAGGTACCACCTCTTCTTCTTTTTCAGTCTGACGGATAATTTGGATGGCCTTATCTATATCCAGCAGAATTTTTTCCAGACCCTGCAGCAAATGCAGGCGGTCTTGTTTTCGCTGCAATTCAAACGCTACTTCGCGGCGCACACAGTTGCGCCGGAAAGACAGCCACTCACCCAAAATCTGCTTGACCCCCATAACCCGGGGGCTGCCGTTGACCAGAATATTAAAATTACAGGAAAAGCTGGCTTCCAGATTGGTCTGCAAGTAAAGCCGGCTCATCAGCGCGTCCATATCGGTGTTGCGCTTACACTCAATGGCCAGCTTCAAGCCTTCCAGATCGGTCTCATCCCGCACGTCCGTGATATCTCTGACCTTACCGCTTTTGACCAGACCGGCCAGGTCATCTATGATCTGCTCCACCGTAGTTGAATAAGGAATTTCATATATTTCAATCAGATTGTTTTTTGTATCCAGGCGGTAGCGGGCCCTCAGTTTAAAAGATCCTCGGCCGGTCTGATAGATGGCCTGCATCTGTGCCTGGTCGTACAACAGCAGCGCGCCACCCGGAAAATCCGGGGCCGGCATCAGCGGCAGCAGATCAACCGAAGGATCATCGATATAAGCAGCGGTAGCCCGGCACAGCTCCCGCAGATTAAAAGGCGCAATATTGGAGGCCATCCCTACGGCTATCCCCTGATTTTGATTGAGCAGGACTGAAGGAAACGTAGCGGGCAGCAAGGTCGGCTCCTGCATGGTACCGTCATAGTTGTTGATAAAATCTACCGTATCAAAATCAATATGCCTGAATAGCTCCTCACAGAGCTTTTCCAGCCGGACCTCCGTATAACGGGGAGCGGCGCATTGCATATCCCGGGAGTATTGTTTCCCGAAATTGCCCTTTGAATCAATATAAGGATGCAGCAGCGAGCCATTGCCGCGGGTCAGCCGTACCAGGGTATCATAAATCGCCTGATCGCCATGAGGGTTAAGCTTCATGGTCTGCCCCACCACATTGGCGGACTTGGTCCTGGCGCCGTTTAACAGCCCCATCTTGTACATGGTGTATAAAAGCTTGCGGTGCGCGGGCTTAAAGCCGTCAATCTCCGGAATGGCGCGTGACACAATGACGCTCATAGCATAGGGCATATAGTTTTTTTCCAGCGTCTCCGTGATGGGCTGCTGTACGATCACCGCAGGTTCCAGGGTCTCCCCGCTCAGGCCTGCCTGCCGGCGGGCTGCTTCCTTGATTTCTTCCTTATGACTTTTACGCCGGCCGTGTTCGCCCGCGTCTTTTTTCCTTGGCATATAGTTTCTCCGTTTTTCTGACTCAATCTACATCCAGCTGATCCAGGTACAGGTGCCCGCTGATCTCTATATGCTTTTTGCGGCCGGCCAGATTGTCACCCAGCAGAAGGTCAAAGGTCTCCGACATTTTTACCGCGTCATCCGGTTGTACCTGAATCAAGCGGCGGGTTTCCGGGTTCATAGTGGTCACCCACATCATTTCCGGCTCATTTTCTCCCAGGCCCTTGGAACGCTGTATGCTGAGGGTTTTACCCTTGAGGCTATTAAGCACTTTACTGCGCTCGGCCTCTGTATAGGCAAAATAAGTCTGCTCTTCCCTGCCCTGTCTGGCGGTTATTTCAAACAGCGGTGACTCAGCAATATAGACCTTGCCTTCACTTAGCAGTGTCGGCATAAGGCGGTAAAACATGGCCAGCACCAACGTGCGGATCTGATAGCCGTCAACATCGGCATCCGTACAGATAATCACTTTATTCCAGCGCAGCTGGCTGAGATCAAAGGCGCTCAGGTCCTTATTGTGCTTGGTTTTTATCTCCACGCCGCAACCCAGGACTTTAACCAGATCCGTGATGATATCATTTTTAAAGATCGCCTGATAATCTGCTTTGAGACAATTCAGGATTTTTCCGCGGATCGGAATGATGGCCTGGAACTCTGCGTCCCGGCCCATCTTGGTGGAGCCTAAAGCCGAGTCTCCTTCCACAATGTACAACTCAGTCCGCGCAGGATCCTTGCTGCGGCAAGGCACAAATTTTTTAACCCGGTTGGCCAGATCCACTTTACCCATCAAGGTCTTTTTGACATTGAGCCGCTGTTTTTCCGCGCTCTCCCGGCTGCGCTTGTTTACCAGAATCTGCTCAGCTGCCCGGTCTGAATCCTGCAGATTTTCAATGGCCCAGATTTCCAGTTTAGCCTTAAGCTGCTCAGTCAGGAACTCCTGAATATAACGGTTGTTGATAGCTTTTTTAGTCTGATTTTCATAACTGGTCTGGGTTGAAAAAGAACTGATAACCAGCAGCAGGCAGTCCTCTATATCCGCATAGGTAATTTTGCTTTCATTAGCTTTATACTTGCCGCGGTCCCTTGCTAAGCGGTCAAAGGTCGAGACAAACGCCAGGCGCACCGCTTTGTCCGGCGAGCCGCCATGCTCCAGGAAACTGGAATTATGATAATACTCAGTCCGGTTTACTTCATTATCAAAAGAAAAGGCAATCTGAGCTTTGACCTTATACTCAGGTTTATCCGAGCGGTCCCGGCCGTGGCCCTCCGCCTCAAAGTAAACCGGTTCACACAATAAGTGGTCTCCTCCGATTTCTCTGATATAACCTAAAATACCGTCCGGATAGCAAAACGTTTCATGGGTATCCGTCAGTTCATCATCAAAGACAAAGCTGATACCAGCATTGACGACAGCCTGCCGCTTAAGCGTTTCCGTAAAAAACTCCAAAGGAATGCGGATATCCGTAAACACATCCCGGTCCGGCAGCCAGCGCTGCAGAGTGCCGCTCTGCCTGCCCCGCCAGGGCTCCTTACTCAGGCCCCCTTCATTAACACCCTTTTTGAAATTCAGTTTATACTCATAACCATCCCGGTGAATTATTGCTTCAAACCAGGCGGAGGCATATTGGGTGGCACAGGCGCCCAAACCATTTAGCCCCAGGCTGAAGACATAGTTTTCCCCGCTGTTATTGTTGTACTTGCCGCCGGCGTAAAGCTCGCAATAAACCAATTCCCAGTTATACCGTTTTTCACTGGCATTGTAATCTACCGGGATACCCCGCCCGTTATCTTCAATCTCCAGAGACTGGTCGGCATACCGCCGGACTTTTATGACGCTGCCATAGCCTTCGCGCGCCTCATCAATCGAGTTGGACAGGATTTCAAAGAAGGCGTGCTCACAGCCTTCCAGGCCATCAGAGCCAAAAATGACCGCCGGCCGCAGCCGGACGCGGTCTGCGCCTTTCAGCGAAGATATACTATCATTGTCGTAAGTTTTTTTCCCCGTCATGAAACGTCCTTTGCCAGTTGTTTTTGCACTGCAGTACTCCTCCGGCCCAAGCAATAACCGTCAGCCGCCAGTACCGGCCGGCGCCAGCGGCAAGCGTCTCCTGCTGCTGACAAGTCGCCGGTAATGAGTCATATCAGACACGCCGCTGCTGTAAAAGCGCCGCTCCGGCTCCCGGAAGAAACCAGTAGCATATAATTATAGCACAGCGCTGCCGGAGCCAACACCGGAGCCAGAGCCGCGGCAGATCAGGACCTCAGCCCCGGGCACAGGCAAAAAAAACCGCCACAGCCCGGCTTAAGCAGGTTACGGCGGCGATTGGCGAGTCTAGCAGGGCTCGAACCTGCGACCCACAGCTTAGAAGGCTGTTGCTCTATCCAACTGAGCTATAGACCCCTGAACGGCAGACCACGCCAACTGTGTACCAGCCGCGTGGTCTGTAACTGGAGCAGGTGAAGGGAATCGAACCCTCGTGATCAGCTTGGAAGGCTGGAGTTCTACCATTGAACTACACCTGCGGATTCATTTTGAACGTTTTATATCGTATAGGCTCGCTGAGCTTTTGTCAACCTCTTCTCCCCAAATTGACTGATTTTGCGGCAGCCTGGTTCAGCAGCCCCTTCAAACCTGCTTCCGGCTCCCTGTTTTTCATCTGCCTCTGGACAAATCAAACATATGTTCTATGATAGATATCAGATTACTTAGGAGGTACGGGCAGATGGAAACCATGATCAGGCGTCAGTATGAGCATCCCGGTAAACGCTACCTGCCGGTCAAGGTTTTATATGACTGCAACGGTGTCATGACACCACAAAGCTTTCAATGGGCCGGTCAGGAGATCCTGGTAGACCGGGTCCTGGCGGTGCGGCGGGAAGCCAGTCAAATAGCAGGGGCGGCCGGGATCCGCTATGTCTGCCGGGTGCTGGGGCGCCAGCTGTCGCTATGGTATGAAGACGGTCGCTGGTTTGTGGAGCAGCACCTGGCACCGACCCACACCGCTTATACATCTTAATATTGAATACGAGTTTTTCCAGCGAAGAATAGCTTTAAAAAAAGCTATTCTTCGTTATAATGGTACTGCCTATCAAAATAGGAAATATCTATGCCGTACAAGCAGAGATTGAATTTCCCGGAAACAGCCATGCGAGGTGATTTATTCAATGCTACTACAGCCAGCCGATGAGCGATTAATTAAAATAGTAGAGACGCTGATTTTTGCGGACGATTGGATTACCATAGCTGCATTGTCTCGGGAAACCCGGATTGTAGAGCGCACCTGTCATGCTGATCTTAAAAAGATTCGCACTAACTGGGGGAAACTGCTGCTGATTGAAACCTCAAATAAGCTGGGTATACGGGTGCAAAACCACAGCACGGCAATTTTTACCTCCATCTGTATGGATATCGTCAGAGAGACAATTGTCTTTCGCATCCTTGAAGTAATAGTAGCCAGACCTCGGCAGACCGCGCAGTACTACGCGGACCGCCTGGATATCAGTGTCTCCAGCCTCTTGCGCCAGATTAAGCGGATTAATCAGCAATCCGCAAAACATGGTCACTTCACGATCAGCCGGCGGCAGTCACAGTATCAGCTGGAGGGAGATGAAATCTATATCCGCGTTGCGGCAGCCGGGTTGTCCGTTTTATTTTGTGAAACAACCTATCTGACTAAGCTCCTGGACTCCTCCGATCAGCTGCTCAGGCAGATACTGGCAGCGGATCTTGATATGATTCCGGCAGGCGGTCAGGATTTGTGGTCCAGGCTGATGATCATGGCGCTTCATGTAGCATTAAAACGCGAGCAAGCCGGTTTTCATGCTGTTCAGCTTCTCAAAAAGCAGCCCGCAACGTGTTACCGGCTGCCACCACAGCGCGTTCAGGACCTTCGCCGTTTATATCCGGGGGTAACACCAGCGGCCATCACCAATATAACTGCGTTTCTGCGCTCTTTTGGCCAGTCTGCCTTTGACCCCGCTGCTCTGGCCATCATTAATGAGGGGATACAAAACTTATGTAACCAGCTGAACGGGGGAATACCGTTTGTTATACCAGCTGACTTGCTCCCGATTATCCGGCAGCGGTTTTACAAATTCATATCACTGAATATCCATACCCCCAACCGGGAGGATAGCTTGTTTACGCGCTTAGGCAAATATACGCAGATATTTGCCCGTGAGGAGCCGGAAGCATATGTGGCCATAAAACAGGCCCTGAAGGATTTTGAGGTTAACACCGGCTATCCCCTCTCGGACCTGACGGATGAGGTCATCCGTTTTCTGCTGACTTATCTGCCGGAGCTCTGTCATAAAACCGTTGATCTTCAGGTTATTATACTGGGTGATTTTGGGCTTGAAAGCGAACAGTTCCTGGCTCATTATTTTACCTCGGTCTTCAATATGACAGACCGGGTAAGGCTGCATGTTCATTGTTATGCTAAAAACAGGCCGCCGCAGAAGCTGGCGCTGGAACAAGCAGATCTGTTTTTAACAACCGACCTTAAACCGGCGGTGTTGCACCCGCACACGATTTTGGTGGAGGATTATCCGTCAGAAAAAACTCTGCAGGTTATCCGCCAGGAAATCCAGCTTATCCGGCGTGAAAAAGCGCTGCCTGAGGCAGCAGCACAAACAGGCGCATATCCGGGACAGCCCAGACCCAAGGGAGAAATCAGGCATTATGAAGCATAACAGTCCATTGAACAGCACTGAAGATCGCATGATTAAAATTCTCAACTACCTGTTTTTTTGCGATGGCTGGATATTGCTGCAGGATCTGGCCGCCCAGGTTGGTGCGACTGAAAAGGCGGTAATGGAAACGCTGGAGCAGATAAAAACCAGGTGGGGACAGACTTTGGGGATCTACTCAGATCCTAAACGGGGGTTGATCCTGCAAAGCCGCAGCACCGCTCAGCTTAGAGCGGCAATCAGTTCAATTTTGAGGGAGTCTGAAACCTTCCGCCTGATTCAGTTGCTGTATAAAAGCCCTTTTGGTTCAGCAGCAGATTACGCACAGCAGCTCTATATCAGCGTTTCCAGTCTCCGGCGTCTGGTCAGTAAATTGAACCGTATCTTTTCAGACATGAACATGCAGATTCATAGCCGGGACAATGAACTATATCTGACGGCTAAAAACGAGGCTTACTTATGTAAACATATAGCCTGCACCTATATTGAAATGTTTGGTCTTGATCAGGCTACCACCGGCATGGGGTATGAGGCGGACGCGTTAAGGCATATCGTTTTTGACCATATTCTGGATAGTAACTATATGACGGAAGACCTGACCATTGATTACTATATTGCTTTTGCTGCGGTAATCCTGACCCGTTACAATCAGGGCTTTGAGGGGATCGGTCAGCAGATGGCAAATTTGCCGGCACCCGACAAAACCATAGAGATGTGGCAATGGCCTGAAAACCTGCAGGCTTATATGAAGCAGACCTTTCCCCATGTTCACAGCCGTCATCTCACCATGATGCGCCGGATTTTTCAGCAAACCAACCTGCCCAGTACTCATACACCGGAAGCCCAGGCTATCATAAGCAAGGCCTCACAAACCTTGAGCGGTATTTATGAACAGGTACAGCTGCAAGCTTCTTCCGCTTTGCTTCAAAAGCTCGCTGTGCAGTTTTATTATCTCTATCTGGATTTCACTACCTACCCATATCCGACCTCTTTATTTTTGGACCGTGTAGATTATTTTGTCAGGGGTTATCATCAGGCTAATCCGCAGCTCTGTGCTATTGTCAGCACAGAGCTTGAGAAGCTGATAAAAAGTATCTCCCCAAACATGCTCATTCAGCAAAACACCATAGTTTACCGCTGTTGCCTGTCGGATCCGCGTCTGTGCAGTCAGGTACCGGCTGCCCGGATATTGCTGATTCATGACCTGGGTTATGAAGCTGCCAGAATATGGTCTCAGCGCTTGCAACAAGCCTTACAGATTAACGGTAACCAATCTGGCATGGTAGTCGATACCCTGCTCTATGATAAGCTGGACCAAAAACAGGTTCCGGCCGATTATGATCTGGTGCTGACCACGAACCTGGATCTCAAGGCCCATGCTGTACCGCTGCTCCTGATTGATGACTATCCAACCGGAAAATCTATCGGAAAGGTACTGAACCGGCTCCGACAAGGCAATGCTCAGGTTAAATCTGCTGCAACCGTAACTGCGGCAGTTACAGCAGTCCCTAAGGATATGCAGCAACTTGTCCTCTGAGCTTTATACACCTGAGCGGGCTTTTATCGTCATAGCCAACCGTTGCAAAGGCAAGCCGGCGCCAGCACCGGATACCGATCGCGCGTCAGGGTCAGCTGACCGTCATTGGTAAGTTTCAGCCTGGACAGATAATCACTCCGCTCATTGGCGCAATAAATATCTCCCGTCCCCGTCAGCTGCGCAAAGTCCCTGGGCCAGGATCCGCCACAGTCTGAGCAGGAGATCAGGGTCAGTTGTCCGTTCACAGCTGCTTTAACGCTGCATAGCAGATTACTGCCCCTGACACTGGCCAAAAGAAACTGTCTGTTCTGACACCAGTGCAAGGCCGCCGCAGC
This sequence comes from Oscillospiraceae bacterium HV4-5-C5C, assembly GCA_012034405.1. Taxonomy (GTDB): domain Bacteria; phylum Bacillota; class Clostridia; order Saccharofermentanales; family Fastidiosipilaceae; genus JAAVLZ01. The sequence continues at coordinate 61,477 of JAAVLZ010000001.1, forward strand.
AGGCAAAGCTTCCTGGTTGCCCGGCAGCTCTTTTAGGCTCAGCCGATCCTGAATATCAAAAGTATCCGACTGCCACTTCAGCGAAAAGAGCTCACAGGACAATTCAGTTAATAAATAGGCGTGGAAACCGTCCTGATCCCAAAGCAAATGGCGCGGTCCACTGCCGCCAGGCAGGGTCAGAGGCAAGTGTAAGGGTAAAGTCAGCGGTAACAGGCTGAATTCTCTCTTCAGGTGAGCCAGCTGGTCGTGGTCCAGGGTGGACCGTAAGAGCGCCAGCCGGCGGCCAAGGCTTTGCCGGAGCTCCTGCAGCGGGTATGCCAGAATACAGTCAAGGCCCAGGTCAGTTGCCAGCAGCCAGCGTTGCTGCGGGTCTGTTCCCACCCAATGAACATGGGAAGCGGCTGATAACTGCCTGGCCCTCTGACTGTCGCCAGGTCTGAGCGCGCCCAGATACAGCAGTTCAGGCAGACTGGCGTCCGGCTGCCAATCAGCCGCCAGACAGCTGATGGTGCCGCTGCTGTAATCAGCCGTAAATACATACAGGCCATCAAAATATAAAAAGCAAGGCGCCAGAGCCGGTATTGCCTGACGCCGGGCCAATCCTGTTCCCGGGTTAAACGCCAGTAAGGCGCTCGACGGATCGGTTTGATTTTCAGGACTGCGTTCCTGGACAGCCAGATACCAGTCCTGCCAGCGGGCAAGATCCGCTTGAGGCTCTCCCCCGGCTGGCGCTTCAGCCTGCGCGCGGATAATATATGAGCAATCGCTGACATCCACCACCGCAGCCCGGCCACGGGTATCCAGCGTGGTCAGTTCCAGCGAAGTCAGACGCTGATTGTCCTGCAGAGTCAGCGGCGTTCCCGGCGGTTCAGCCGCCGGACTGCCGGCGGCTGCCGCCTGCGGGCGGTGCTGTGCCGGACGCGCATAGCCACCGATGATCCCGCTCATGCCTTTTCTGAGCCCAGGCGGTTTTCCATGGGTGTATAGGCTCTGCGGCGAGCGATTGATTTATAAGCCGGCCGCATAATCCGGCCTCCGGAAATCAGTTCCTCTAAGCGATGAGCTGACCAGCCGGAGATACGGGCAACCGCAAAGATCGGAGAATAGAGTTCCTCCGGAATCCCCAGCATTTTATAAACAAAGCCGGAAAAGAAATCCACATTGGCGCAGACCTGCTTATCGTTGTTTTTGACATTATTAAAAACCGCTGGCGCCAGGCGCTCCACATCCAGGTACAATTGATATTCATCATCCATATGGTTGACATACGCCAGCTGCCGCGCGTAGTCACGCAAGAGTTTGGCCCGGGGGTCAGAGAGCGTGTAAACGGCATGACCGATACCGTAAATCAGGCCGGAACGGTCAAACGCCTGCTTGGTCAGCAGCCGGGTCAGATAGTCGCTGAGCTCGTCTTCCGAACGCCAGTTGCTGACATTGGCTTTCAGGTCCTGCATCATGGCATAGGCTTTGCCGGAAGCGCCGCCGTGCTGAGGGCCCTTTAAGGAACCCAAAGCCGCAGCGATCGCCGAGTAGGTATCTGTACCGGTTGAAGTAACTGCTCTGGTTACAAAAGTCGAATTATTTCCGCCGCCGTGATCTGCGTGCAACACCAGGGCCAGATCCAGCACCCTTGCCTCAAGCTCGGTAAACTGTCCGTCCGGTCTGATCAGATAAAGCAGATTCTCAGCGGTGTTGTACTCAGGCCTGGGCGCATGAATAAACAGGCTTTTTTTGTCAATATAATGGGACTTGGCCATATATCCATAGGCTGCCAGAGCCGGGAAACGGGCAATCAGGCGGACGCACTGAATAAAGACATTCTCCGGGGAAATATCATCCGCATTATCATCTGAAGCGTAGAGGTTCAGGACGGAACGGGCCATTTTATTCATGATGTCCCGGCTGGGATGCTTCAGGATCAGATCCTCTAAAAAATTCTCCGGCAGATCCCGGTTGCAGCTCAGGGACGCGTTAAATACGTCCAGCTCTTTTTGCGTAGGCAGCTCGCCGAACAGCAAAAGGTAGGTAGTTTCTTCAAAGCCAAAGCGTTTTTCATCATAAAAGCCGTGTACCAGGTCCTCCACATCAATGCCGTGGTAGAACAGGTGCCCCTCACAGGGAACCCGTTCGCCATCATCCATAATATAGGAATAGACCTCACCGATTTCTGTCAGGCCGGCCAATACGCCCGTCCCGTTATCATTTCTTAAGCCGCGCTTCACGCCATAACGCTCAAATAATTCAGGGGGTATTTGCCGGCGGGTCTTTGCATGCTGGTAAAGCTCTGCGGTTTTGCTCTCTTGATCATTCATCTCGGTAGTCGCCTCCCTTATTAATGTGTTTTATTATGCCCGGGCCAGATGGCCGGCACGGGTCAGATTTAATAAACCGCCGGACAGCAGCATATCCCGCTGTCTGTCACTGATGGTCAGACGGCAGGGTATGATCTTACCGGTATTTTGAACGCTTACCCGTACGGGCTGTCCGTCCGCCGCGGCCGTAACCTGATCAACAGCGTGATCAATCAGCAGCTCATCCTCCAGCTGCAGGGTTTCATAATCCGCCGGATCAATGAAGGTCAGCGGCAGGATACCGTTATTAATCAAATTCGCCTCATGGATCCTGGCAAAGCTCAAAGCCAGCACGGCCTTGACCCCTAACTGAAGCGGTGCCAGCGCCGCATGCTCCCGGCTGGATCCCTGCCCGTAGTTTTGTCCGGCTACGATCATGCCGCCGCCATGAGCTTTGGCACGGGCCGGAAACTCCGGATCACAGGGAGTCAGGCAAAAGTCTGCCAGATACGGGATATTGGAGCGGAAGGGCAGCAACTTAGCGTTAGACGGCATAATGTGATCAGTTGTGATGTTATCTTCAACTTTAATCAGGACCGATCCGCTGACTTGCTCCGGCAGAGCATGATTCAGCGGGAACGGTTTGATATTGGGCCCCCGCACGACGTCAACCGTCCGGCCATCCTCCGGCGGCAGGATAATCATGTTGTCTGAAACAGTAAATTCAGCCGGTAAAGTAACGGCCGGCGGATCCATGCCCAGAGAACGGGGATCCGTCAGATAGCCGGTCAAAGCGGATACCGCCGCGACCTCAGGACTGACCAGAAATACCTTGGCCGACTTGGTCCCTGACCGGCCGTAAAAGTTACGGTTGATGGTTCTCAGGCTCACCGCATCTGTTTTGGGCGACTGTCCCATGCCGATACAAGGTCCGCAGCCGGCCTCCAAAATCCGGGCCCCCGCCATAATCATATCCGCCAGAGCGCCGTTGGCCGCAATCATGCTGAGTACTTGCTTGGACCCCGGTCCGATAACCAGGGAAACATCCGGCGCCACGGTCTTTCCTTTAAGGATAGCCGCCACCGTCATCATATCGGTATAGGAAGAGTTCGTGCAGGAACCGATCGTAACCTGATCAACCTTAATCTGTTCATTTTGCGCCTTCTCAACGGTATGCACATTATCCGGGCTGTGCGGGTAAGCAACCAGCGGCTGCAGGCGGTTCAGATCAATAACCACTTTTTCATCATAGACCGCATCCGGATCAGCAGCGATCGGCGTAAAGTCAGCTTCGCGGTCCTGGGCCTGCATAAAAATCCGGCTGGTTTCATCTGCGGGAAAAATTGAGGTAGTCGCGCCCAGCTCCGCGCCCATATTGGTTATGGTGGCCCGTTGAGGAACAGTCAGGGTTTTGACGCCCGGGCCGCCATACTCAATAATTTTGCCAACGCCGCCCTTAACGGTCAGGCGCCGCAGGACCTCCAGGATAACATCCTTGGCTGTCACCCAGGGCTGCAAAGCCCCTTCCAGCCAGACCTGAACCATTTTGGGCATGGTGATATAGTAAGGACCGCCGCCCATGGCGACAGCAACATCAAGGCCGCCCGCACCGATGGCCAGCATGCCCAGGCCGCCCGCGGTCGGCGTATGCGAGTCAGAACCCAGTAAAGTTTTACCAGGAACCGCAAAACGCTCAATATGGACCTGATGACAGACTCCGTTGCCCGGACGCGAAAAGCGAATGCCGTGGCGGGCCGCTACCGTTTGCAGATACTTATGATCATCGGCGTTTTCAAAACCAGCCTGCAGCATGTTGTGATCCACATAAGCGACGGACAGCTCTGTCTTTACCCGCTCCAGACCCAGGGCTTCAAACTGCAGGTAAGCCATAGTTCCGGTAGAGTCCTGGGTCAGCGTCTGGTCAATCCTGAGTCCGATCTCCTCCCCCGGTTGCATGCTGCCGCTCATCAAATGATTTTTAATTATTTTCTGACTGATCGTTAACCCACTCATTTGCTATGTCCTCTCAATACGATTATTTTTCAGCCGATCCGGCTGATCAACCGGCTGCCGGGAGTCCGGCGCCGGGTCCGGGCTGCTTAAGTCAGGCCCGCAGGATAGATCTCTACCCCTGGCGGCAAAGTCCCCGCCTCTTAGTTTACCCGCTTTTTATCTGAAGCAGATCGGCCGGATCACACCGTTAAAGCTGCCCTGCGTTTATCAACCGGCATATTTAACGGTCTGCCCTTGCCCCTTCCGCGGGCAGAATGATGCTGATACAGCCTGAATCTATATTATGCGTTTGCAATGCATGTTCTGTCAACTGTCATAATTGTCCGGTCAAGTCCATTTCAGTCAGTTAACCAGGACTTTATTTGAATGAAATATCGCCGCATAATTCATAACACAAAATTGCCCCGGCGGCCGCGGCATTCAGTGACTCAATTTCCGGCACCTGAGGAATGCGGACGCAGCAGTCTGCCAATTGTAAAAACTCGCGGCAGACACCGTTACCCTCATTACCGATAACCAGCGCTGCCGGCAGCTGCCAGCTAAGCCGGCGGCTTGGCGTCCCGTTCAGATCAGCTGCGTAGAGAAGCGCCTGCCGCTCCTTTAAAAAAGCTACGCAGTCAGCAGGCGTACGGAAGAAGGTCAGGGGTATCCTGAAAATAGCTCCCATGGAGGCCCTCAAGGCTTTACTTTCATAGGGCGAAGCCGTCCCGTTCATGAACAGCACGCCGCTGAAAGCAAAAGCGGCGGCAGTCCGGATCAGCGTACCGACATTACCCGGATCCTGCAGCCGGTCCAGTACCAGCCAGCGCTGTTGCCGGGGGCTCATGGCCTGCTGCTGCGCGGAAAGCGCCGGCTGAAACTGTTTGGGCAGCAGCAAGAGGCAGCCCTGGCTGTGGCGGGTATCGCTCAACGCCGCCAGCAAATCATCAGCCAGGACAAAAACCGGGGTCTGCTCCGGCATGATGGCCGTCAGGCGGTCCAGCCGTTCCGGCTGGACCAGCAGGGATTCAGCCAGAATAAAAGCGCGGGGGATCAGGCCTGACTGCAGCGCAGCTTCGGCAAAGCGCAGGCCTTCGCAGATAAAAACATCCTCAAAGGGGCCTTTGCGCCCGGTTTGCAGCCAGGCCTTGAAATGGCTGTTCTGGCGGCTGCGGATTACCGGGCAGTTTTGATCTAGAGTGACAGACATAAGCAGCTCCTTCTGATCCAGGTGATAGTTCTATCATAACGACTGATAAGCAGCCTGTAAAACAGCAGTTAACTGGTGATTGAGGGTACAGCAGGAGCAGCGGGACCCAGGGCAACAAAAAAGCTCACTCTGTATTGATCAGAGTGAGCTTAACAAGCACAATTCCAGTTGAACTCAGGCGTTCAAACCGGCTTTGGCTTTTTCACATAAAGCGGTAAATGCGGCCGGATCCGTCACAGCCAGATCAGCCAGGACTTTACGGTCCAGAGCAATATCTGATTTTTTAAGCCCGTTCATAAACCGGCTGTAGCTCAGGCCATTCAGCCTTGCCGCCGCATTGATGCGGGTTATCCAAAGCTTGCGGAAGTCGCGTTTTTTATTGCGGCGATCCCGGTAAGCATAGGTCAGGCTCTTCATGACCTGCTGATTAGCAACTTTATATAAGGCGTGCTTACGGCCAAAAAAGCCCTTAGCCTGCTTCAGAATCTTCTTATGTCTGGCGCGGGTTGTCACGCCTCTTTTAACTCTAGCCATTTGTTATATCCTCCATAAACTGATGTGCGGCGCTCTAACCTATTTATAAGGAATCATCTGCTTGATGCGATTTTCATCGGTCTTGAAGGATGTGGTTGATCCTCTCAGATTTCTGCGGCGCTTAGGTGATTTAGCAGCAGCTTTATGCTTTTTGAAGGCCTGAAAGCGTATGACCTTTCCCGTCCCGGATATCTTGTATCTCTTCTTGGACGAGCTGTGTGATTTTTGTTTAGGCATTTTATCGATCCTCCTCTGGTGCTTAATTATCCTTTATGGGGGCTAGAAACATAACCATATTGCGGCCTTCCATTCTGGCCGGGCGGTCCACCGTAGCCACCGGCTTTACGCGCTCCGCAAAATCCCGCATCACGTCGTAGCCCCGGCTGGTATAAGCCATCTCACGGCCGCGGAAACGGATATTAACCTTAACCCGGTTACCTTCCTCCAGAAAGCGCATGGCATTTTTAAGTTTAAAGCTCAAATCATGCTCCTCTGTCGTCAGTTTCAGTCCGACTTCCTTAACCTCAATGGTTTTTTGCTTTTTCCGCGCTTCCCGTTCCCGCTTGGCTTGTTCAAACTGAAACTTGCCAAAATCCATGATCCGGCAAACCGGGTTGGTGGGGTTGGGAGAAATGAGTACCAAATCCAACCCTGCCTGTTCAGCCCTTTGCCGCGCAACTTCAATGGGGACAACGCCGACCATCTCACCATCCTCAGCAATTAAGCGAACCTTAGGGTAGCGAATCTGATCATTTATGGGTTGGTTACTCTGTCTCTTAGCTATGTTCCTGACCTCCTATTATATTGCTCCGCACAAAAACACCGGAGCGTTGTTTTCCGCTCCGGTGTCAATATCTATTATGATAATCCCGCCGGGAATCCAGGCACGGACTGTATCATCAGTATTAACGTCAAACCTCTTTGCCGTCAGCTGGAGGTGAGAAGCGGAACTTCTGCTTAACAACGTTAACGATTCTAGCGGTTATTGAATATTCTGTCAACACCTGAACCGAGCGAAATATGTTAAAATTAGCGTACCCGAGAGGAGGAAGACAGCAATGGTTGACACAATTGTCAGTGAGTTGTTTCAAACTCAGGCTCTGCAGGTTTGTGATCCGGATCACCCGTTTTGGTATACCTCCGGCCTGTTTGGACCCTACTATATCAACACCCATTTTCTTTATGGCAGTAAGGAAGCCGCAGAAAATCTGCTGGAACAGATTGACCGGGAGCTGGCACGGGACAACCGCCTGTTCTTTCCGGTTTCCATAGCCAGGCAGACCGAGCAGCAATATGAAACGAACCGGATCTACCGTCATGTCATTGATGAACTGGCAGGTTTAGCCTCAGGTCTCTCTTTTGATCTGATTTCCGGAGGCGAGCGCCGGGATTTCTTTTTTTCCTACGCGGTAGCGGCCAGGCTGCAGGTTCCGCATCTATCTATCTTTAAGGACGGTTCCAGGGTTTTAAGCACGCTGAAAGGCCGGCCGGAGTTATATCCGGCTTCTTATCAGGGACCGGTCTTCAAGGGACAGACTTTCCTGCATATTGCAGATCTGGTCACCCAGGCTTCCTCCTACACCCGCAGCTGGATACCGGCAGTTACCGCGCTGGGCGGTCAGGTTAAAGATACGTTGGTGGTAGTGGACCGGGCACAGGGCGGCCGTACGATCCTGCAGCAGCAGGGCATAAAGCTGCATGCCCTGACCGCCATTGACCAAAAGCTATTTGAGGCGGCTCAGGCCCAGGGGCTGATCAGTGCCGGCCAGGCCGCCCTGCTTGAAAGCTATGCCAGTGATCCGGATCAGTTTATCCAGCAATTTCTGGCCAGTCATCCTGGTTTTTTGCAGGCGGAGGAACAGCGGGACGCCCGGACGGCAGAGCGCGTCAATCGTTTCCGCTGGCTTCAGAGTCAGCAAAGCTGACCCGGACCGTATGCGGAAAACAAGCAGCCCGCGCAGCCCTGAAGTCAGACCGCGGCTGGAGGCCGCGGTTTCGCAATTGTATATGCCTGAACTCGGTCTCCGGCAGGCTTTGGTTACCGTTATCCGCAGTGACCGGCGGTCGCTGTCCTTACAATTACTGCCGGATGGGACACTGAGGCTGCGTTGTCCGCGCCGCCTCAGTCAGGCCGCGGCGCAGCAGTTTGTTAAGCAGCACATTGACTGGGTGCAAAAGCAGGCCGCCCGCCTGCTGGACCCGCAGACTGTCAGTCTGCCCCCGCCGGACCCGGAAAGGCAGGCCTGGCTCAAGGCGCGGACCGGTCAGCGCCTGGCTGACTTTATGGCCGGCTGGGACGGGCCGAGGCCTGGCCGCTGGTCTATCCGCCGGCAGCGCACCCGCTGGGGCTCGTGTTCTTCCAGCGGCACAATTTCTATCAATCTGCATTGCGCGGAACTGCCGCAGCCCCTGTTTGAATATATTGTGGTTCATGAGCTTTGCCATCTGACTTATCTGAATCACGGACCGGCTTTCTGGTCGCTGGTAGCCAGTCTGCTGCCCGATTACCGCCATCGGCAGCGGCAACTGGCCCGGTATCGCTTAATCTGACCTCCCTCTATTCAGCGCCGGCTGGGCAGCGGGCGCTTGTCATTCAGTCTGACGTGTCATAATAAAGAATCAACAGCACCTGACCCAGGCAAAAAGCTCTGCAAAATGCGGGGGAACGTCAGGCGGGCGGCAGCCCGGGCCGGGTTGAGCCAGATTGCCGTTTGACTGAAGCCTGCCGCCGCCAGCTCCGGCGCGGGCTCCTCAGCGTGAGCAGGCTTATGGGAGACAGTCCTATAAACCAGCTCCGGCTCTGCCAGCTGACTTTCGCTCCGTCCAGGCAGTGGTGTTGAGCCAAGCTTCCCGCAGATCTGCGACGCGGTAAGCTCCGGTGGCCCAGACTCCTGCGGCAGGCTGACTTCTGCCCGCCAAAAATCACAGTCCCAAATCAAGTGGGTGAAGATCTGCCGCCCTGGTCCCAGATAGTCCAGCTTCAATAAATGATAACCTTGCTCCTCCAGATAACGGTTTATTTCTTCTTGACTGACTTTTCCATCCAAAGACGGGAATTCATAGAAGCCGGCCAGCAGACCGCTGGCCGGCCGCTGTACAAAGCACCATGTCTGATCAGCCTGGTTGATCAGCAGCAAAAAGCTGCGCTGTTCCTCCGGCAGCGGCGTCAGGCGGCGGGATGGCCGCGGAAGGTCTTTTACCTGGCCGCTGATCCTGGCCTTACAGACTGCCTGCAGCGGACAAGCCGGGCAGTCTGCCTGTGCCCCGGGCCGGCAGATGACGGCGCCTAACTCAATCAGGCTCTCATTCAGCGGGCCAGCCGGATAGCGGCCGCTTTGCTGCAAGCTATCCAGCAAGGCTTCGCCGGCCCTGCGGTCATGGGTATTGCCCTGCTGCCAGGGATAGTTTCCCAGGCGGCAGAGTACGCGCAGCACATTGCCATCAACTGCCCCTACTGGCTGAGCAAACGCCAGCGAGGCTACCGCGCCGGCGGTATAGCGGCCGATTCCCGGCACTTTCAGCAGCCCTGCCGCGGTCTGGGGGAAAGTGCCCCCGCAGGTTTCAGTCACATATTCTGCTCCCGCTTGCAGATTTCTGGCCCGGCTGTAATACCCCAGGCCTTCCCAGGCCTTCAGCACCTCAGCCAGCGGCGCCGCGGCCAGGTCCTGCACCGTAGGGTAAAGCTGCAGGAACTTTTGGTAGTAAGGAATGACCGTCTGCGCCCGGGTCTGCTGCAGCATCACCTCGGACAGCCAGATTTTATACGGATCACGGGTGTGCCGCCAGGGTAAATCCCGCTTGTGTTCACCAAACCATCTCAGCAGCGGCTGCAGCTCCGGCCAGGATTCAGCGGCGGCAGCGCCCCAGGCAGCCAGATCAGCGGCAGACAGCCGGCCTGGCTCTGCCTTTATTGCTTTTACCACAACTGCAGCTGCCCGACCAGCTGGGAAAGCCTGGCGATCCCCTGTTCCTGACACAAGCGTTCCAGATCCCGGATAATTTGCGGCATGGCCTGAGGGTGCAGCAGGTTAGCCGTCCCCACCTGAACACAGCTGGCGCCGGCCAGCATAAATTCCAGTACATCCTCTGCCGTCATGATACCGCCCATTCCCACAATGGGAAGATCTACAGTCCGGTACACTTCATTGACCATCCGCAGTGCCACAGGCTTCACCGCCGGACCGGACAGGCCTCCTGTATTATTATGCAATATCGGCCGTCGGCTGCGCCAATCAATTGCCAGTCCAAGCAAGGTGTTGATCAAAGAAACCGCATCTGCCCCCCCCTCCCGGGCAGCCTGGGCGGCTTCAGCAATTGAGGTGACATTGGGGGTCAGCTTTACCCAGAGCGGCTTGGTGGTGACCTTACGGACTGCGGCGGTGACTTCCCGGATCAGCGGCGGCTTGGCTCCAAAGCTCAAGCCATGCTTGACATTGGGACAAGATAAATTCAGTTCTATGACCTGTACGGCGGTCTGATCCAAAGCCTCCGCCAGCTGTACGTAATCCTCTACCGTATCTCCGGCGATATTCTGCACAATAAAAAAGCCGGCCGACTGCATAAACGGCAGTTCATGAGCCAGATAATGTTGCAGGCCGGGATTTTGCAGACCGACTGAATTCAGCAGGCCAGAAGCGGTTTCCGCGGTTCTGGGCGGCAGATTGCCCAGCCGCGGTTCTACGGTCACCGCTTTAGCGCTGATCCCCCCCAGACGTTTGAGATCCATAAAGGCCTGGGCTTCCCGGCCAAAGCCAAAGGTACCCGACGCGGCCACAACCGGATTTTTCAGCCGGCTGGGACCGACCTGAACAGACAAATCTACTGACAGGCTCATTCCGGAAAAACCTCCTCCGCGTTAAATACCGGCCCCTCATAGCAAACACGCAGCATTTCCGTCCGGCCCTCCCTGGTAATCTGGCAGGCACAGGTACGGCAGAGACCAAAACCACAGGCCATACGCTCCTCAAGCGAAACCTGACAAGGATACTGCCGTGACCTGGACCAGCTGGCGGCCGCGGCCAGCATGGGTTTGGGGCCGCAGGCTATGACCGTGACCGCCTGTCCGGCGCGGGCAACGTTCTGGCCCTCCGGCTCACCTGGCAGCAGCTCCAGCTGAGCCAATGCCGTGGCGACCGTCCCCCTGACGCCCAGGCTGCCATCGTCAGTAGCAAGGGTCAGACCATCAGAGCATACCGCCCGGAATGAATCTGCCAGCACTACCCGATCCCGGCTACGGAAGCCCAGGACCGCAGCCGTCCGGCAGCCTTGCAGCCTGGCTTCATGCAACGCGAAGAGCAGCGGAAAAAGTCCTGAACCCCCGCCGGCTGCCAACAGTAACGGCGGCTGTCCTGAGCCGGAGCTAAGCTGCTCAGTCCCGGGCTGCGGCAGGGTAAAGCCCTGGCCCAGCGGACCCAGCACGGACAGCGCCCGGCCCGGTCTGGACGCAGCCAGGTCCGCGCTGCCCTGACCCTTCAGCTGAATGCCGATGGCTATGATCCCCGCCGCACGGTCGACCTGCGCCACCCCAAAAGGCCGGCGCAGGAACTGACTGCAGGACAAGTTGACAAATTGTCCCGGCTGACAGCTCAAGGCTACCGCCGGGCAGTAAATCTGCAGCCAATAGGTGCCGGCATTCAGCTGGTGGCAAGAAACTACTTCAGCAGCATATTCCAGCTGACCAGACGTGGCTTTTAACGGGCCTGAACCCGTAGCCTGGTTCAGGCCGGCCCCGTCCGGCCGGAGCTGGCTTTGGTTCACTTGAGTCATAAATTCTCCTTAAGGTTTAACTATCCTTTCAGCTAAATTCAGGTAAAGCAGAACCCAGGTTTTCAGCCGTAAGGGCAGGTGCCGCCCGGTTCAGTCCTGACCAGCCGTAAACACTTCTTCTGTCTGATGCCGTTTCCAGACATTCTCCTTTGCGGTCTGGTTTTGCATCGGCAGTTCATTCAGCGGCAGTTTATTCTGCCGGCTGGCCGCGACCAGGCGCGCAAAGCGCCGGATATCACAAGGCGTCAAATCAGCTACGGTCAGGTTCCGCTCTAAGCATTCCACAACCGCGGTCAGGGTGTCAAGCGATGTAATGGTAGGTATGCCATGCTCAATACACATCCGTCGGATTCTGAAGCCGCCGCTGAGCGGATCATTACCTGAGGCGGTATTGACCAGCAGTTTAATCTTGCCGCTGCGCAGCAGGTCACCGGTGTTAGGCGAAGGTTCCTGAAGCTTGCGGCAGCTGTTGGCGGGAACGCCGTTACGCAGCAGGTAATGAGCGGTTCCGCCGGTGGCATATAACGTAAAGCCCATCTCATACAGGCGCCAGGCCAGCGGCAGCAGCTCATTTTTATCCGGATCCTTAACTGACAGGAGCACGGCTTCGCCCCGCTTGGGAAAGCGGAAGCCCGAGGCCAGAATAGCCTTAAACATGGCTTCGGCATAAGTCTGCGCCAGACCTAATACCTCACCGGTTGATTTCATTTCAGGTCCGAGAACGGTGTCCACATTATGCAGTTTGGCAAAAGAAAACACCGGAGCTTTAATAGCATATACCGCCGGATAACGGGCGTAGAGATCTTCGCCGTAGCCCAGCTGGCTGACCGCGCGCCCCAGCATGACCTCTGTAGCCAGTCTGACAATCGGCAGTCCGGTCACCTTGCTGATGTAAGGCACCGTCCTGGAAGAACGGGGATTGACCTCCAGAACATAGACCTCGTCATTATAAAGGATAAATTGAATGTTAATCAGGCCGATGACGCCGATTTGCTGAGCTAACAGGCGGGTGTAGCGAATGATGGTCTCCCGGTGCTTATCCGGTATGTACGCCGGAAAGATCGAGATGGAGTCACCGGAGTGAATGCCGGCCCGTTCCAGATGTTCCATAATGCCCGGGATCAGCACATCCACCCCGTCGGAAATCGCATCCACCTCAAGTTCCACGCCCATCAGGTACTTATCCACCAGAATCGGATGCTCCTGGATATTAAGGTTGATGATGGCCATATACTCCGCGATATCCTGGTCATTGTAGCAAATCTGCATACCCTGCCCGCCCAATACATAGGAAGGCCGCAGTAGAACCGGATAGCCCAGCTGGCGCGCCGCTTCCTGAGCCTGCTCGGTAGAAAAGATCGTATGTCCCTGAGGGCGGCTGATCCGGCACTGATTCAGGACCTCATCAAAGCGCTCCCGGTCCTCGGCGCGGTCCACGCCGTCAGCGGCTGTTCCCAGGATCCGGTAGCCCCAATCACTCACAGCCTGGATCAGTTTGATCGCTGTCTGACCGCCGAACTGACAGATCACCCCGTCCGGCTGTTCGTTTTCCAGCACCGCGCGGACATCGTCCTCGGTCAGGGGCTCAAAGTACAGGCGGTCAGAAGTATCAAAATCTGTAGACACTGTTTCAGGATTATTATTGATGATGATCGCTTCATAACCCAGCTTTTTTAATTCCTGTACGCAGTGCACGGAACAGTAATCAAACTCGATGCCCTGGCCGATCCGGATGGGGCCGGAGCCCAGTACCACTACCTTATGGCGGCCTGTCCGCCCGGCCTCATTTTCCTGATCTGTACAGGAATAAAAGTAAGGGGTACTGGCCTCAAACTCACCCGCGCAGGTATCCACCATCTTATAATGGGTGACCAGTCCCAGGCGCAGCCGGCGCTTGTGCAGCAGCTCACGATCCAGGCCGGTGAGATCGCTGATGCGCCGATCACATAAGCCGTCCTGCCAGGCCTGTCGCAGCTCACTGTCACTGATATTTTTTTGGAGAGCCAGCCGCTCTTCTTCTAAAACCAGCTCGCGAACCTTACCTAAAAAGAAGCGGTCTATCCGCGTCAGCTGGTATACCTGATCCAGAGACTGGCCGCGGCGCAGGGCTTCCGCCACCGCAAAGAGCCGGCGGTCATTGACATGCTGCATCTGTTCCTGCAGCTCCGGCTGACTCAGCTTGAATAATGCCGGCTGTCGCAGACCATAATCATTCAGTTCCAGAGAACGGATAGCTTTCATCAGCGAAGCTTTGAAGGTATTGCCGATGGACATGATTTCTCCGGTGGCTTTCATCTGCGTGCCCAGCGCCCGGTCAGCGTGGACAAATTTATCAAACGGCCACTTGGGTATTTTGGTGACAACATAGTCCACGACCGGTTCCGCGGCAGCCCAGGTACAGCCGGTCACCTCATTGCGGATTTCATCCAGACGATAGCCCAGAGCTATATGGGCGGCGACTTTGGCAATCGGATAACCGGTGGCTTTGGAAGCCAGCGCCGAGGACCGTGACAGCCGGGGATTGACTTCAATGACCGCGTAACTGCCGTCAGTCGGGTGTAAAGCAAACTGAACATTACAGCCGCCTACAATCTCCAGAGCATTGACGATTCTCAAGGAAGCTGAGCGAAGCAGCTGCAGCTCATGGTCATTCAGAGTCAGAGCCGGCGCAAAGACAATGGAATCTCCGGTATGAACCCCTACCGGATCAAAATTCTCCATAGAACAGATGGTGATCGCGTTACCGTCCGCATCCCGCACGGCCTCAAACTCAATTTCCTTCCAGCCGGCTATGGATTTTTCCACCAGGATCTGATGGACCCGGCTGGCCTCCAGGCCGGTCTCCGCGATTTCTTTCAGCTCTTCCGGATTGTTGACAATGCCGCCGCCGGTACCGCCCAGGGTAAAAGCCGGCCGGATGATAACCGGGTAGCTGATGCTTTCGGCCAGCGCCAGCGCTTCTTCTATTGTGTGGGCTATACCCGAGGGAATGCAGGGAATGTCTATGGCTTCCATGGTACTGCGGAAAGCTTCCCGGTCTTCGCCCCGCTTAATCCCCTCAGCAGAGGTCCCCAGTAGGCGAATCTGATGCCTGGCTAAAAAACCGGATTCAGTCAGCTCCATGGCAAAGTTCAGGCCGGTCTGACCGCCCAGGCTGGCCAGCAGACTGTCGCAGCCTTCTTCCAGCAGGATCCGTTCCACGACTTCCGTCTGCAACGGTTCCAGATAGACTTTGGTGGCCATTTCCGCATCGGTCATAATGGTAGCTGGATTCGAATTCAGCAGCACCGACTCAACGCCTTCCTGTGTCAAGGTACGGCAAGCCTGGGTACCGGCGTAGTCAAACTCCGCGGCCTGGCCGATAATGATGGGGCCGGAACCGATAATCATAACCTTTTTAATGGATGTATCTTTGGGCATTCATTTCTCCTCATGCTCCTATACCTGAAGGGCAGGCTGTGCCTGAGGCGCAGCTGATCTTCCGGTCCGTGAGCGATCGTCATGCGTAAACATGCATTATTATACACACTGATTGCATGAATGGCCATATTTAATAATATTTATGCAGTCTAAAAGATTGTTTGGCCGCCAGCCAGCGCAAGGCCGGCCCTCAGCCGCAGTGATTCTCCAGCGCTGCCTGCAGGCTTGAGCGCATGCGCATAGCCTCAGCCCGGCAGGCCTCCGCCAGCGCTTCATCCTTCCCTTCAAAAGCCGGATCCCGGCGATAAGCCAGCATCAGGCTGCGGGAAGCATTAACCAGGGCGCCGCGGCCCTGCCGGTCAAAGCTGGCCATACAATCCTGAGCGGTAGCGCCCTGCGCGCCGTAGCCCGGAACCAAAATGTAAGCCCGGGGCAGACGGAGCCGCAGCTGCCGGGCCTGCTGCGGCCAGGTAGCGCCAACCACCGCGCCCAGCAGGTTGTAGCCAGATTGCGCACGGGGTAACATATCAGACCATTGGTTCAGTAGATCAGCCACGGCTTCATAGAGGCGACGGCCATCGGCCAGCTGCAAGTCCTGTAAATCAGCGGCGGAGGGATTTGAGGTGCGGACCAGCATAAACAAGCCTTTCCCCTCAGCCCCGGCGGTTTCAATAAAGGGCTTGATGCCATCTTGTCCCAGATAAGCATTAACGGTCAGCGCATCCGCGTCCCACTGGTCCAGCCAGGCCCGGGCATAGGCGGCAGAGGTTGAGCCGATATCATTGCGCTTGCCGTCAGCAATCACCAGCAGCCCCTGCTGTCTGGCGTATTTGATGGTTCTCTCCAGTGCTTTAAGCCCCGGCAGGCCATATAGCTCATAGTAAGCCAGTTGCGGTTTGACACAGGGAATGATGTCCTTCACGGCGTCAATTAAGCTGCGGTTAAACTCAAACAGCGCGGTCTCAACCGCCTCCTCCGGACTGGCGCAGTCTGCCCTGGCTTTTTGCAGCAGCGATGCAGGCAGATATTCCAGCTTGGGATCCAGGCCCAGGACCGTCGGGTTTTGACAACGGCTGACCGCGGCTTCCAGGCGGCTGATAAAATCCGGCCGGGCCGCGGTCTCCTGTTCAGCCATGATATACCACCTTTCCACCTACAATGGTGTAAGCTATATCACTATCAACGGACATGCCGTGATAGGGACTGTTTTTTGAGCGGGAGCGCATCTTGAAGCGATCCACGGTAACTCGTCTGCTCAGATCAATTATGGTTATATCAGCCGGACGTCCTATCGTCAGGCTCCCTCGATCCTGTTTAAAGAGCTGATTGGGGGCTTGACTCATGACTCTGGCCAGGTCAGCCAGACTGAGCTGATTCGTCTTTACCAGTTTGGTATAAGCCAGCTGCCAGGCGGTTTCAAAGCCGATCATGCCATTAGCGGCCTGATCAAATTCCAGATCTTTTTCATCCTGATGGTGCGGCGCATGGTCAGTAGCAATGATATCAATGGTGCCATCCGCCAGACCCTCTATAATAGCCGCTACATCTTTCGGCCTGCGCAGCGGCGGATTGACCCGGGCTAGGGTATTAAAGCCCAGGCAGGCGTCATCGGTCAAGGTAAAATAATGGGGGCAGGTTTCACATGTCACCTTAACGCCGCGGGCCTTGGCCTGCCGGATCAGTTCCACACCGCTGCTGGTTGATACATGGCAGATATGCACCGGCAGCTCCAGATATTCCGCTAATATAATATCACGGGCAATCATGATATCTTCTGCCGCGGTGGGGATGCCCTGCACGCCCATCACCGTAGAATTGTAGCCCTCATTCATAGCTCCGCCGTGCGCCAGGGACTTATCCTCACAATGGTCCAGTACTGTCAGATTAAAGTCAGCGGCGTAAGTCATAGCTTTCCGCATCAGATCCGCGGTTGAGACCGGCGCGCCGTCATCCGACACCGCCACAATCCCGGCTTCCTTCATCAGGCCGATCTCCGTGATCTGCTGGCCTTTCTGTCCCTTACTGGCCGCGCCGATAGGCCAGACATTGACCGTGCCGACTCTGGCAGCCTTGTCTTTGATATAGCGGACGACGGTTTCATTGTCACAGACCGGGCTGGTGTTAGGCATACAAGCCACGGTCGTAAAACCGCCGCGCGCCGCGCTGGCGGTTCCGCTCTCTATATCCTCCTTATATTCAAAGCCAGGATCACGCAGGTGGGCATGCGCGTCAATCAGCCCGGGCAGCACATGCAAGCCGCGGGCGTCAATCACCAGAGTATCCGGGTCCTCAGCAAAAGCCTGGCTGAATAGCCCGTCCTGTATATAGACGGTTTCCTGACGGAGACAGTCCTGCTGTTCCTGAGGGCTGGCACCAGCCTGACAGGGACGGACGGTAGTAGCATTTTTGATAATAAGCTTCACTTAACTATTCCTCCTGATATTGAGCAGATATAGCACAGCCATGCGGACAGCGACACCGTTGGTGACCTGTTCACTGATCACGGATTGATCGCAGTTATAGACTTCAGTGGGCAGCTCCACCCCGTGGTTGGCGGGACCCGGATGCATCAGCAGCGCCTGTGGTTTGGCTAAACGGAGCACCTCCGGGCTGATCCCGTAAAAGCGGCTGTATTCTGGCACACTGGGAAACAAGCCGGCCTCCTGCCGCTCCAGCTGGATTCGCAGGCCCATGACCACATCCGCGCCTTCAACGGCGTCTGCCACACGGTGGCAGACATGCGCACCGGTCTGAGCAAACTGGACCGGCAGCATGGTACCGGGGCCGGAAACATAGACTTCGCTGCCCAGCTTCTTCAGAGCCCACAGATTGGAGCGGGCCACACGCGAATGGGATATATCCCCGATGATGGCTACTTTAAGGCCGTCCAGGCGTCCCAGCTTATCCCTCATGGTATAGAGGTCCAGCAGCGATTGGGTAGGATGTTCATTCATGCCATCACCGGCATTGATGATAGAAGCATTGACCCGGGGCGCCAGATAATGCGGCGCCCCGGCATGAGGATGGCGGATCACAATAAAATCGGTTGCCATCCGGTCAATAGTGACAGCAGTGTCCAGCAAAGATTCACCCTTTTGAATCGAGGAACCGGAGGTGCTGATGCTGCCGGTATTGCAGCCCATGTACTTGGCGGCGTTTTCAAAGGAAAGCCTGGTACGGGTACTGTTTTCATAAAATAAGGTGATGGCTGACTTGCCCTGTAAATGCGCGGTTTTTTTATTGCCGGACTGCATGATCTGTTTCATGGTGCGGGCGGTATCCAGAATCAGGTTGATTTCATCCGCCTCCAGCTGCTGCATGCCCAAAAGGTCTTTTGATCTGAGTTTAGTCACAATGATTCCTCCGTCTGCCTGGCTGACTCACCGCGGTAACGCGGATCTTCAGCCAGCACCACTTCATCCATACCGTCAAACTCCAGCACCCGTACCATGATGATCTCCCGGTGACTGGTCGGAACATTTTTACCCACATAATCCGGGCGCAGCGGCAGTTCCCGGTGACCGCGGTCAATCATGACCGCCAGCTGAATCTCAGCCGGCCGGCCCATATCAAAGATGGCTTCAATAGCCGAGCGGACGGTGCGTCCAGTGTAAATGACATCATCAACCAGCACGACCTTGTACCCGTTCATTTCACAGGAAATCTCGGTCGCGTTGACCACCGGGTTTTCACTCAGCAGGCTCAGATCATCCCGGTAAAAGGTGATATCCAGAATGCCGACTCCCGGCCTGGTCCCCTCAATTTCCGCAATCTTATCCGCAATGCGGTTGGCCAGCGGTACGCCCCGGCGCTGAATCCCGACTAAATACAGCTTATCCGTTGTTTTGTTGCGCTCCAGAATTTCATGCGCGATGCGGGTGAGGGCCCGGTCCATGTCCTGGCTGTCCATCAAGCTTGCTTTAATACCCATGTTGCTTCTCCTTGTCACATACGGCCGCCAACGGGCCGCGGCGAGTAGCTCCAGCACAAAAAAAGGCCTTCCGTCCAAAGCTTGGGCGAAAGGCACCTGTTAACTATACTCATCTATCCTGGCAGATTTGCGGTGCACCGGTCTGAGAGCACCAGCACCCGGGGGTCAGGCTCCCGGTCCGAACCTTGCTGAACGGTTGTTCCGCAAAGCTGCCCTTGCGGGGCGCAAATCCTGATATATGGCAAATATTACGGTTCCTTGTCAGCCTCTCCGGACTGGGTTAAAGGATTTCTTTGCTGAATTTATTTTACGTGATTGATTGACGAGAATCAAGTCCTTGTGCTAATATTTATAAGGTTCAAATTTGCCGGCATGCTGGAATTGGCAGACGGGGCGGACTCAAAATCCGTTGCCAGAGATGGCGTGTGGGTTCAAGTCCCACTGCCGGCACCAAATCAAACCGCTGTGATATCGACATCACAGCGGTTTTTCTTTTTTACTTGCCACACTGTTTGCCACACTATTTACATACCGCGGCGACTGGCCGCAGTTCCTAAACGGCCGCTCCGCTCAGGGGCTTGCGGCCGAGCAGCTTCAGCCCGCCTGGCTTGGTCAGCTATCAGTCAGCTGATCTGCCAGCTTACGTGGCTGCCCTCTTCATCTTTAGTGACAATCAGCTGGTCTTCTATTTCTTGCTTCAGCTCAGAAACGTGGGAAATAATCCCGATCAATTTGGAGCCGGCCGCCATCTTCTGCAGCACTCTCACCGCCTGATCCCGGGCGTGCTCGTCCAGGGCCCCAAAGCCTTCATCAATAAACATCATGTCCAGATTAATCGCAGCCTGGCTGGCCTGAATCTGATCCGCCATGCCCAGGGCCAGAGACAGCGCTGCCATAAATGATTCGCCGCCGGAAAGGGTCCGGA
This sequence comes from Oscillospiraceae bacterium HV4-5-C5C, assembly GCA_012034405.1. Taxonomy (GTDB): domain Bacteria; phylum Bacillota; class Clostridia; order Saccharofermentanales; family Fastidiosipilaceae; genus JAAVLZ01. Next base: position 81,546 of record JAAVLZ010000001.1, read on the forward strand.
CCTCCCGTTCTTTACCAGTTACGGAGGAGTACACCAGCAGGTCAAGGCCGCGGTTTTTACCGTCCCCGGCCTGCTCATCTCCCAGCATACGCAGCTCATATTGACCGGCAGTCATATCCCTGAAACGCTGGTTAGCCGCATAAAGAATCCGCTGCAGGTGGTAGCGCTGCACAAAGGTCTCCAGATCCATTCTGGCGCCCGTCACTTTGCCCGCCAGGCGATTATACAGGCTGTCAACGCGAACATAGCTTTGCACCAGCTGACCGCGCTCAGCCATTTTAGGCTGCAGGCTCTGGTAGACGCCGTGATTGACCCGGTAGATTTCATTTAGCTGTTCCAGGCTGGCCCGCTTACTTTCCAGATCCGTCTCAGCCGCCTTTTGCTTTTCCTCCAGCTTTGGCAGATCCGGTCTGGTCGCGTCCCCAATGGCAGCCCTGGCCGCGGCAGCCATCCCCGCGGCAGTGGCTTTTCGGGTCTCATGAGCGCTCAGCCTGGCTCTCAGCGCCGCGGCCTCCGTCTTGGCATGCGTCCTGGTCACCATCAGCCAGACGGCTTCCGGCAGGGCTTTTTCCGCCAGAATGCTTTGATACGTCTCCTGGCGCGCCGCCTGGATTTTTTGCTGCCCCGGCAGCTCTTCCGCATAACGGCGGACCAGTGTTGCGGCGGTCTCCCAGGCTGTTTTGGCTGCCTGAGACGCCGCGAGGGCGACTGCATAGGCGGCCTCTGCCAGTTCCTTGTCTTTCGTCGCCTGCGCCAGCGCCTGCCTGGCCTGTGCTTCGGTCTCAAAGGTTTTTTGCGCAGCCAGGCTGTCATATGCCTCCTGAGCTTTAGCCAGCGCCACCCTGGCTGACGCTGAATCCTGGTTGGCGCGGTCAGACTGGCCCTGCAGCATCTGCCGCTGCCCACCAGCCCCCTTTATGGCCTCCTGCAGTTGAACCAGCTGCTCGGCATCTTGTTGCCGTTTTTTTCCCTGGGTCTGCAGCTCAGCTTTCCATTCTGCCAGCCGCTGCTGCGCTTGCTCCAGCGGCAAGCCGGCAGGCGTGTCCGGCAGGCTTTGGGTCAGTCTGGCCTCCAGCTTGGTTTTAGCAGCAGCAAATGATGCCTGTTTTTCCTTCAGCAGCTCCGCGGCGGAGCCAGCCGCCGTTGAAGCCCGGGTTTGTTCCTGCTGGCATTTTTCCACGGCTTTGGCCAGCTCATCAATGAGCTCACGGGTCAGTTCCCGGTGATTGGCAGGTAATCGGCAGGGTCGAGGATGCTCAACAGAGCCGCAGACCGGACACGGCTCGCCCGGCTTCAGTTTTTCCTGAGCTAAAAAGCCCGCCTGCGCATCTAAAAAGGCCAGTTGTTTATCGTTATACTCCTCATTTATGGCCTGAAAACGCTGGCGGGCCAGCCGGTATTGTTCTTGAGTCTGCTCCGCCAGCCGCTCCTGTTCCCGCAGCCCGGTCTGCAGTTGTCCTGCGACGGCCAGCTCCTCCGCCAGATTACCGGCTTCGCGGTTCTGTGCTTTCCAGCGCTCCAGCAGCTGAAAAGCGTCTGCCCGCAACGCGGCCTGAGTGTGCCACTGTTGTTCCTGTTGCTCAAACGTAATCAGCGCGTCCTGCGCCAGACGGGCTGCTTCTTTGCGCCCGTTCAGGGTCTGCTGGCAGCAGTGCAGCTCAAGCTCCGCCCGGCCGAGCCTGGCCAGGACCGCCAGGGCCGCCTTTACCTGCTGCTCGGTCTGGGTATAGTGTGCCGCGGCCTCCAGTCTGGCCTGCCCCGCGGACTGTTCTGCCTCAGCCGTCTGACGCTGCTCTTGTTTCAGCCGGGGCAGCAAAGCCTGCTGCTTCGTCAACTCACTTTCAGTTTGACGCACGGCCTGAGCGGCGTCAGTCAGGCGCTGGTAACTGGCGGCCAGCTCATAGCTGGCATCAATTACCTCTGCCAGCCGGCCGGCCTCAGCCATCTCCGGTTCAGCAGCGGCACAGGCCGCCAGTTCCTGCTGAGCCTGTTCCAGCTGAGTAAAGGAACCCAGCAGTGCTTTAGCGTGGTTACAGGCGTCACGACTGGCGTCTCTATCCCCTGCCGCCAGTTCATAGGCCTTGCGGGCGGCGCTAAGCCGCGTTTTCAGCTGACGCTCTAGTATTCCCAGCTCTCGCAGCAGCTCCTCCATTACCGCCATATTCAGGTGGTCGGACATAATCAGCTGCCGCGTTAATTCCTGCAGGTGGTCAGCTGACTCATAGTCCTCCGGAATCAGGATATGAGCCACTTCTGTTTGACAGGCCGTGTGAAGCTGCGCAATTTCCGTATTTCTGGCTTTCCGCTGTCTTGCCAGCTCATCCACAATCCGCTGAAACAGCTCCGTATTAAAAAGCTTCCGGAAAATGTCTTTCTTTTTGTTAGAATCAGCCCGCAGCAGCTCCATGAATTCCCCTTGAGCAATCATGGCAATCTGCATAAACTGCTCCTTTGTCAGGCCCACAATCTCCTCAAGCTTTGCATCCGTCTCTTTTTGATTAAGTGAATACTCCCGGCCATCCGGCATGAGCAGGGATACCGTCTCCTTTTCATCTTTCAGGCCGGCTCCCTTTTTGAGCGGGCGAAGGTGCCTTGGCACCCGGTGGACGGTATACTGCAGAGCGGCGCCGCCGCTCTGTTCAGTAAAGGTCAGTTCCACAAAGGGCTCCGTGCTGTAATCCGCAAATTGACTTTGCAGCTCAGTGCCGTCTTTTTTATTTAAATTAGAGCTGGCTTCGCCATAGAGGGCAAAGACAATGGCGTCAAACAGGGTCGTTTTTCCAGCGCCGGTGTCGCCGGCAATTAAAAACAGGTTCTGATTAGGCCTGGTAAAATCAATGCGGGTCCGTTTGGCATAAGAGCCAAAGGCTTCCAGGCTGAGTGTAAGCGGTCTCATGTCGATTCCTCCTGCACCTGATTGATCACCTTCCTGAGCAGCTGCTGGTCTTCAGAATCCAGATCCTTCAGGAAGGCATTGCAGAGCGCAAAAGCGTCCAGCTCCTGCTCCGGCGCATAAGCCACGCTGTAATCCACCGGGCGGAGGCTTTCCCGCCGGATTTCCAGCAGATTAGGAAAAGCGTAGCAGAGCTTATCCTGCATATCAAAGATATCAAGGTCAGTCTGGTCAGTGAGCAGAATACTTACATAGTCGCTGCAGCCCTGAGTCAATACCTCCTGCAGCGTACCTTTGATGACTCTCACCTGCCTTAAGGGCTTAAGCGGCAAGACCTGCGTACTGACGGTCCCTTTTTCTGCCAGCGTCACCATAATGATACCCTTTTGCTGCCCCGCTTCACTGACCGAGCAAGCCAGCGGCGTGCCGCAATAGCGGTAAACCGCCCGCCCGACTGTCATCGGCTTATGGATGTGGCCTAAGGCCGCATAGTCAAAGGCTTCCAGAATATCCGCCCGGACCGCGTCGATATTACCCACCGTACAGATCTCAGAATCCATGCGCTCCACACTGTCAGGATCCGACGAGCAAGGGAGATAAAACTGGTGGCTCACCAGCACATTTCTGACCCGCGGATCAATCGTTTCACGTCCGATCATTTGATGGAGGGCTGCGTCATAGGACAGGTTGTTGCCGTTTTCGTCCGTACCGACAATGGCTCTGACCATAGAGGGTTTGACAAAGGGCAGCAGATAAAAATTCACCGGTCCGTACTGATCCCGCAAGGCGACCGTTTCAATCGCTTCTCCCGGCAGCAGCGGCGGCAAGCCGATCATGTGGATTTTTTGCTCCTGCAGAATACTGCGGAACACATTGACCCTGGATCCGCTGTCATGATTGCCGCTGATGATCATCAGCTCAGCCTGAGGAACCGCCCGGGTCAAACCGGATATAAAATGGTCAAATATCGCCACAGCCTCAGCGGATGGAACCGCCTTGTCATAAATGTCTCCGGCAATCATAATCACCTCAGGCTGCTGCCTGGCCGCGATTGCTATGACCTGATCCAGGATGTAGGTCTGATCTTCAGCCAGATCCCTGTTAAAAAGCTTAAGGCCAATATGCAAATCTGATAAATGAAACAGTTTCATCCCGTACCAACCTTTTGACTGCTCATGCGTATATTTTCCGGTTCTATTATCTTAATACACTAGCGGCTCAATTTAAAACCGCTGATCCTGACTATACCCGCATTCCAGCTTATACCAACGGTCCTGGCTACAGCCGGAAGCCCGTGTCAGCGCTGGCCTCCCGGGACATGGCTGGCGACCCGGCGGCTGAGCCGGTATCCGAACAGGAAAGATAAATGAATAGCTGACCTGGTTTTGATTGGCTCTACAGATTCATTAAAGCCCCGGACAGCATGAAGAGCACCAGCGTCCAGCAAACTAAGCCTGCCAGCCGGATCCGCCGGTCTGAGCTTTTCAGGAGCGGCAGCCTGGCCCAGATCTGCCTGAAATTCCCCCACAGCAAGCTGCAGCCCCCCAGCACCAGTAATAAACCCGCGCGCGCCCCCCAGACGCTCCCGGACTCCACCTCTGCCGTCAGTGAGCCTGCAATCACGACCCCGTACCATAATCCGGCCAGCGCATGAACAAGCGGATTGTGACCACGAAATCCCGGCAGCCGGTTCTGCCATCCGTGATCCCGTTTCACGCCAGGAAGGCCGGGCGAAAAGCGACCGGTTCCGGCGCGCCGGAGCAGCTGAAGTCGGCCGGCGGGAAACTGCAGCAAACCCGCCGCGGACAGGGCCCGGCCCAGGTCGCGGGCATTTTTATAGCGTTTCTGGGGATCCATCTCCCGGCAGCGGCGGCTGATTTTATCCAGCCAGTCTCCTTTTCTGCCCGGACCTGAACTGGAGCCATGCCGGCTTCCGGTCAGCATTTCATCCAGCAATACGCCGGCGGCAAAGATATCCGCCGTAGCGGCTGACGCCGCAAAACCATACTGTTCCGGCGCTGCATAACCCTGGGTTCCCAGTAATGTCGTGTCCTGTACCCTGCCTGCTTCCTGCAGGCGGGCGCTGTTAAAATCAATCAGGACCAGGCTCCCGTCCAGGCGGAAGAGGATATTTTCCGGTTTCAGATCCCGGTGCACCAGGGGCGGATCCAACGCGTGTAACGGGGCCATAATTTTACAGAGGTCCATCATAATCTGCCAGGCTGCTTCAGCTGAAAACCGCCCCTCCGCCTGCAGGCGCTGCCGCAAGGTCAGGCCGCAGATATATTCCTCAATAACATATAAGACGGCCTGATCCTCAATCAGTTCGATCAGACGAGGCCGCCCCGGGTTGGGATGCGTCAGCAGCCAGTCATATACCTCCCGGCAATAGATGTTCAGGGTTTTCATGACATAGACCAGACCAGTTTCGCGCTGCCGGACCAGCTTGACCTGATGGGCCTGATTCAGTGGGGTCAGTATTTCATAATATGACAACCTGGCCCTGGCTTCCATTTGATCCATTGGTTCTCCCGACCTGCCTTTCCCCGCAAATAAATCTGATTGACTGTGCTATAAGCCCGGAATCCAGTTATACTATATATCAATAAAAACACTTGTGGAAAGGGAAATCCGTATGGCTTCTGACAACTCATCCGCGGCCTCATCTGATGGCGCGCTCAGTACCAGCCATTTACAGGATATTCTGAAAAGCTGTGAGCCGGGTGACGTAACAGCGTACCAAAACAAGTATCTGAGTCACGATGAGCTGAAATTTTCTGACTATATGGATACCCTGATCCGGCATAAAGGACTGAAGCGTAAAGACATTTTTCAACGGGCTGATCTGCCTCAGAAATACGGTTACGCCTTGCTTAAAGGTGACAGTCATACGTTGGAGCGGGACAACCTGATCCGGATATTTTTAGCTATGCGTCTGCGCCTGGATCAAGTCCAAACAGCTCTGAGGTTATATAACATGCCGATTCTTTATCCCCGGTTTATCCGGGACGCCATCCTGATTATCGCCTTTAACAGGGGTCTGAACTCGGTTGATGAGGTCAATGAGATACTACTGAAGCAGCAGCAGCGGCCCTTAAAGCGCTGCGAAGATAAATAGCGGCTCGGGTTCTGCCAGGGTCCTGATAGTTTTGATACAACCGCTCCCGAAATTCCAGTATTTTACTGGAATTCAGTGCCATGAACCTCCCTACAATATAGACAATTGATCGCTTGCTTCAGAGCAGCCAGGTTGCCGTCAGCAGAATTTGCGTGCCAGGGCATCTGAGTGTCTGAGCACATATTCGGGAGGGTTTATGAAAACAACCAAGCTTATTATTGGCATTGTCAGTCTTGTACTGACCGTTGTGGTCTTATTTCAGTCCTGTGCGGCCACCGTGGGGGAGGCGCTGGAAGCTGACGGCAGCAGCGGCGGAGCCGCCGGCGTTTTTGTAGCCATTATGATGCTGATTGCGGGTATTGTACTCCTGGCGGCCCGCCAAAGCCGCGGGGGCAGTATTTTTGCGTTTATTCTTTATCTGTTAGCCGGGATCACCGGCCTCGCGGCCCATGGTAACTATACCGATCTGTTGATCTGGGGCGGTCTGTGCCTGCTCTTTGCGCTGCTCATCCTGATGGATGTGCTGACCGGGAAAAAAAGAGCGGCTGCAGCTCAGGACAAAACTGAGCAGCTTCCTCATTAACCCTGAAAACACAACTGAAAGGAAGGTTGAACCGACCATGTCAGAACGGATCCTCACCTCACTCGCAGCCGGTCTGCTGGCTCTGACTCTGAGCGCCTGCCAGGCCAGCCCCGGCAGCAGCACCACCCGCGCTCTGACCGGTGATTCAGGTACCAGCGCGGGCTCAGCGCTGACAACTGCCGGGGGCTCAGACAGCCAGTCCGGCTCCAGCGAAGAAACCGATGCAGTTGCCTTAACTTCCGCAGCATCTGCCGCTGAGTCAGCGGCAGATGCTGCAGCCACTATGCCGGAAACCATTATTTTACGGCAGGATGGCCTTACCATCACGGCAAAGAGTCTGGAAGATGACCCCATCTGGGGTCTTGGCATCAAACTGAATATTGAGAATCAGACCGACCGGAACCTGCTGATTCAAAGCAGCTACGCCGCGGTCGACCAATATATGACTGACGCGCTTTTCAGCTGCAGTGTCGCGGCCGGCAAAATGGCCAACGATACCCTTTATCTGGGCAGCAGCGCTCTGGAAGCCGCCGGGATTACGGACCCCGGTGAAATCAGCTTACATCTGAGTGTGGCTGACAGTGACAGTTATGAAACCGTGCTGGAACCATCTGAAACAGTCCTGAAAACCTCAGCTTATGAACAATCGACTGTGCCCGAACCCACCACGGAGGGAATTGAATTGCTCAACCAGGATGGCATCCGGATTATTGCCAGCTATGTGGATGAATCAAGCTTTTGGGGCACAGGCATTTTACTCTATCTGGAAAACCAGACCGAACAGGATATTCTGGTACAGTGCGACAATATGTCTGTCAACGATATGATGATTACACCGTATTTTTCCAGCACTGTCTTTACGGGCTGTCGCGGTTACAGTGAAATAACCTTGTTGTCCAGCGATCTGGAAGAGAACGGTATTACCTCAATTGATAAAGCGGAACTGACCTTCAATATTTATAACGCGTCAGATTACAGTTCCCTGATTCAAACCGATCCGTTGCTATTCACCACCGGATCCTGACCCCCGTCTCCCGGAGGGTTGCAGCCGGCTGCAAAAGCTGCCGGCATTTTTATACCCGGACGGATGGAATCCCAGCCCAGGGTCAGGACCGGTCAAGCGCCAAGCTATGGTTCAGCTGCCTCCGAGGCTTGCAGGCGGCTGCTTTGATGCAGCAGCCAGGCCGCGATAAATCCGGTCAGATTCAGCAGCAGAAAGCCCCAGGCATAGAGCGTTTCGCTATGCGATAGCTGTAGCAGGATCATCAGACCCAGCACCCGGCCAGTCGCTAAAAACAACTCATGAATGGCCATGGTCTGACCAAAGTTTATATCTGAGCGGGAACGCTGCAGGGTGTTGTACATAATGCCAACCGACGGATTAGCCACAAAAGGAATCATGAAGCTGTAAAAAACGGATAGTCCGAAAATCAACCCGCCGCTGTTATTAAGGAAGAGCAGCAAAAAGCCCGCGGTAATCATCAGGCAGGCTCGAAAGACCCAGCGCAGCCGGTTGTCCGCCCGGATTTTCCGCCGGGTCAGATCATTGGCCAGTAAAGCCGCCATGCCGGAGCACATCGTACTGATGCCCAATAACAGCTCATTGTTGACATAGCGGAAGAAAATCAGGGACAGGAACAGCGGAAAGGATGTCTCCCGCATGCCCCGGAAGGTCTCGCTGAGCATCACCAGCAGCCAGCTTTTATGGGTAAAGGTATAGTGATAGGCTTTTATAAGGTTATGCGACGTGCTCTGATGGGAGACCGGGATACGACGCGCCAGATTGAGGGTATACAGCGATACCACAAACGCCAGGAAGAAGACCACTGTATAGCCGGTCATTCCCTGCATGTGGGAAATCAGGTTACCGGTCAGGACCGGTATGACCAGCGAAATAACCGCGCTGCCCATTCCAAACAGCGACACGGTATGATTAACAATTTCCGGGCTGGCCGCGCTCTGCATCAGCAGGTTATAACCCTGCCAGTAAAAACCGCCCGCCACAGCTGCGCCTAAAGCATATAAAGGCATGTAAGCAGCGGCCTGTTCCCGGCCGATAATCAAAGCCAGGTAAAAGAGATTATACAGCATGACCCCGACCCGCATTAAAAAAGCCGGGTTCTTCTTGATCACCACAAAGGAAGAAAAATGCATCACCAGCGCTGAACCAAAGCAGGCCAGCGCATTGTATATCGCCGCGGTCGCCACGGTCCCGCTTTGCCGGAAAAAGAACGTATTAACAAAAGTACCCGGAATTGCAGCGAAGAGCAAAAAGAACAGATGCTCCTTAATGAAACTCCTGTGTCCTGCCGGCAGCGTTGCCAGCCCCAGACGCATGCCGATATGACTCCCCAAAGCTTTCAGCTTGCTCAATCAGTATTCCCCGCAATCCGCCAGTATCGCTAGCCCACTCGAGTCAGGTTATCCTGTCGTTAGCTATTCCCGCTTATGTTATCATGAAGCTCGGATTAATCAACTGGCTGCCCCACTTTTTTGTAGTTGAGAGTAGGTAATAGGATGGGTAACAATTTGCCGCTGCAGACAGCTGACCGCGATTTCAGCGCGCAAGCTTTAAAGGCCCTGGCCATCGTTGCCATGACTCTGGATCATGTAGGTCTGGCCTTCGCCCTGGTCCTGCCACTCTCCGTCCGCGCGCTTGTGATTGCGCCGGGTGGTCTGACCTTCCCTGTTATGGCTTTCCTGATCGGCGAAGGCTACCGCCACACCCACAGTATCAGGCGTTATCTGCTGCGCTTGCTGGTTTGTGCTTTACTGGCGCAGCCAGCCTTTCAGGCGCTGTTCGGGCCACGGCTGAACATCCTGTTCACCCTGGCCCTGGGACTGCTGCTGTTGTACCTTAATGAACGCCTGTCCACCCGACGCTGGCTGTTCTGGCTGGGTTTTGCGGCGGCTGTCGCCCTGTCTTATTTTTGTGACTGGGGAGTGATCAGCCTACCGATGATCTATCTTTATGACCAGCTGCGACGCAGCCCCGGCCGGGCCTGGATACCGCTGCTGCTGCCCTTGCTCTACTTTATTATCACACCTGGCTTGTTATATGGTTTGGCGGTTCTGTGTTCTCCTGAAAATCTGCCGCAGCTGCTCTATGCCCTGATCGGCTGCACCGGCAGCGGTTTGTGTCTGACCCGCTATCGTGGCAGGCGCGGACGCGGACCCGGACGCTGGTTTTTTTATTTATATTACCCGGCGCACTTAAGCCTGATCTGGCTGCTGAAGACCTTGCTCAAGGTCTGAACCGGACCTGAACGGAACCTGAGTATGGCCTGAAACAGGATTTCTCAGAGCCACTCTCCAAAGCGACGGGTAAAGTAGGTCTTGACCAGCTCCAGACTGCCGGCGTACAGCAGCAGCAGCACGATTAACACACCTAGGAAAATCAGCGGCAGGACGGTCATGTCCAAAGCTACCGCCAGCGGCGTAAAGCCGATTGTCAGAACACTGGCGGTCACAATCCCCATCATCAGTAAGGTAGCGCCGGCCGGTCGGCTGCTGTTGGCCTTCCAGGGATGACTGGAAGTACGGATGACCAGCACAATAACAATTTGTGAAACCGTACCGTAGGTGAACCAGGCACTGTGGAACAAAGGCGCCGCGGCCTGATTGTTTGCGCCCAGTATAAACCAGGCAGTCAGGAAGCAAAGCATATCAAAGATACTGCCCAGCGGCCCCATATAAGCCATAAAGCGCTTGATGGAAGCCGTATCCCAGCGATGCGGCGTTTTGACATAGCTGTCATCCACCCGGTCAAATGGAATCCCCATCTGAGCTAAATCACATAAGAGGTTCTGAGCCAGAATCTGCACCGGCAGCATCGGCAGGAAGGGCAAAAGAAAGCTCGCCAGCAGCAGCGAAATCATATTGCTGAAATTGCCGCTTACTGCCATCTTGATGTACTTCATGATGTTGGCAAAAGTGCGGCGGCCGGCGATAACCCCTTTTTCCAGCACCATCAGATCCTTGCGAAGCAAAATAATATCCGCGGTTTCCTTGGCAATATCCACTGCGGAGTCCACTGAAATTCCGACATCTGCCTGACGCAGGGCCAGCGCGTCATTAATCCCGTCGCCCATATACCCGACTGTATGGCCTTTTTTCTGGAGAGCGGCCACGATCCGCTGCTTATCTGCCGGTGCCAGTTTGGCAAACAAATTGCAGGTTTCCACTGCCAGAGCCAGGCGCTCATCACTCATCCGTGCCACTTCGTCACCACTGAAGCTGTGCGCCGCCGGAATGCCGATTTTCTGGCAGACCCGGGCCGCCACCCCCACACTGTCGCCGGTCAGGACCACAACCCGTACGCCGTGTTCGCCCAAAGCCTTAACCGCGGGAATAGCGCTTTCTTTGGGCGGATCCAAAAAGCCTATGAAACCTAAGAGGACCAGATCCTTTTCATCCGCGACACTGAAAACCTCCGCTTCCGGCATCTCATTTTTCTGAGCCACCGCCAGGACCCTGAGTCCGCCGGCATTGAAACGATTATAGGTAGCCTTGGCCAGTCGGCGCAGATTGTCATCCAGCGCTACCACGCGGCCCTGATCTTCCACATAGGAACAGATAGACAGCATCTCTTCCACCGCGCCCTTGGTGACCAGCTGGCGCTTTCCGCTGCTATCCTGCAGGACAACACTCATACGGCGGCGCTCAAAGTCAAACGGTATTTCATCAATTTTACTGAAGCGGGTGCATTCCTGATCCAGCCCGTCTTTTTCCGCGTGGTTAATGATGGCCAGATCAATCAGGTTTTTCAAGCCGGTTTGAAAGTAGCTGTTCATGTAGGCGTGGCGTAGCACCCGCAGATTATCCTTGCCGTGAATATCCATGTACTTTTCAAGTACGACCTTGTCTTCCGTCAGGGTACCGGTCTTATCCGTGCACAAAACGTCCATCTGGCCAAACGACTGGATGGATCCCATATTTTTTACGATGACATGGTCCCTGGCCATGTTGACGGCGCCGCGGGCCAGCGTGGAGCTCATGACCACCGGCAGCATTTCAGGGGTCAGGCCGACCGCAACTGTGATGGCAAACAGCAGCGCGTCGAGCCAATCATGTTTGGTCAAGCCGTTAATCAGGAAAATCAGCGGCATCATGACCAGCATCATCTTCAGCAAAAGCGAGCTGACTGACGACACACCCTTTTCAAAACTGTTCTTGGTTTTCAGATTATCCAGCTGTCGGCTCATGCCGCCAATATAGGTATCATTGCCGGTACATAATACCAGGGCCTGGGCCTTGCCGGATACCATATTAGAGCCCATAAAACCCAGACATGAAATATCTGTGAGAGCCGCGGCAGACAGATTCTGGTCCGGATCCGCCGACTTTTTTTCAACCGGACTGGATTCACCGGTCAGGCTGGCCTGCGAAATAAAAGCATCACGGGTGCTGAGGAAGCGGACATCAGCCGGGATAATGTCACCGGCTGACAACACCACCACATCTCCGGGAACCAGCTCCTCCAGACTGATGCTGCGCGTGCTGCCGCTGCGCAGGACGTCCGCTTTATTGCTGATCATCGCGGACAGTTTAGCTGCCGCGTTATTGGATCGTTCGCCTTGAACAAAGGAAACAAGGCTGGACAACAGGACCAGGACCAGAATGATCACCGTGGTGAGATAATCGGGGCTGGCGGTAAAAACGACATCTGTCAGAAAGGTAACCAGCGCGATAATGATCAGAACAATATTAAAAGGGTTAATGATAGCATCAAACAGCCGTTTTAACCGGCCGTGCTTTTGCCCGGACACAATTCGATTGGGGCCGTGCTCCTCCAGACGCTCCTCAGCGGTCTCATGAGACAAGCCATGAGCGGTGGTCTGCAAATCCTGATATAACTGGTCAGTGGAAATCTGCGCCCATTTGCGCAGACGTGTCTCCCTCAACTGATTGCGGTTTCCCGGGGCAGACTGAGGTTTTTTGATGACTTGCTGCATGTTGTGGCCCTCCTTGTGTCATCTGGTTTTGATAAACCGGCGGATGGGCACAAACAAAGTCTCAGCTGTCAGCAGTTAACGCATAATCTGACTGCGACACACAACAGAGCCGCAGATTTAAATGAGCCCAAACCAGCATTGACAGCAACTATATGTCCATCAGCAAAAAGCGGTCGACGCGCGACCTTGGTACCTCGTGGGTGATCGTCCATATAGTCACCTCCCTTACCTGTTGGTTTGACAATCCCGTCTGTTCAATGATGAACCCAGACAGGCTCTTGGCTCTTCAGGCAAAGTTCAGCCTAACACTGCAGCTCAGGGGTGTCAAGAACAGATAAGTCAGTCATGTGATCTCACTTTTTTATGACGCGGGCCACGGTACGCTCCCCTTGAGCCGGCAGGCCGGACCGCCGGATTCAGGCTCCAGGCTTTGCGCTGTCCTGGCCTGCTCCTGCCGGATTGCCAGGCTCCGCAGCCGTTTGATTTGCTTTTGCAAATGAGGATAGGGGTTACGGCGCGCCAGGGTTTCATAAGTTGAACAAACCTTATCCGCCAAGGTAAGGATCCAGCCCTCTGTATAGACCGGCGGTACCAGCGTGAGGGGAAACATATGGCGCAAAATAGCGTCGGCCTCCCGCCGGCTCAGCTGAAAACGGGCTTCCGCGTTTTGCAGCGCGACCCGGGGGTGAAAAAAGCCATGCCAGCGATGGCCGTTATGTTTATCATGCCAGTCATATAAAAAATAGTCATGGAGCAAAGCGGCCCTGATCAGCTCCGGCAAATGCCGGTGGCGTCCTGAAAGCACCGCCAGACTGAAACTGACATAAGCGACCGCAAAACTGTGAATCATAATACTGGTGCTGCCGTGCTGTATCCATGCGTCGCAGTCCTCCAGACCAGCCGCTTGAAAGACCCCGAACGCCACCGGCCAGAAAATCCGGGTGCGGGCCAGGCGCAGGCGGCGGCGCAACGCGGCCAGTGTCAGCGCGGATACCAGCAGCGCTGCCAGGGGGGCGCTGTGTTTCAGCAGCCTGGCCAGCCAGGTATGAATCATAAGGCTGTATCTCCCGGTCCGGCAGCCGGATCAGGTTGCGGCCCGGTTAAGGATGGCTCAGGCCCGGCTGGCATGAACCGGTGCGTTTCCAAAACAGTCTGCTGGTGCGGCGCCCGCTCACAGGCCAGCTCGCAAAGTCTGGCCTGTGAATCAAGCAGGCGGTGGCCGCGCGAAGATGCCCGTTTATAAGTACCGTCGGCCTGTTCAATATGAGCCCGCTGATTATCCTCCAGCTCCAGCTCCAGTACCTCTTTTACCCGCTCCCGGCAACGCCGGTCCTCCACCGGAAACATCAGTTCAATCCGGCGGTCAAGATTGCGCGGCATCCAGTCAGCTGAAGCTAAATACAGCTCTTCCTGCCCGTCATTAGCAAAGCAGTAAATCCGCGAATGCTCCAGGAAACGCCCCACAATCGAGCGGACCTTGATATGTTCTGATAAGCCCGGTACGCCGGGTCGGAGACAGCAGATCCCGCGCACAATCAGATCAATTTCCACGCCGGCCTGGCTGGCGCGGTACAGATCATCAATAATGGTTTCATCAACCAGGGAGTTCATTTTGGCGGTAATCGCCGCCCGCTTGCCCATTTGAGCAAAACGGATCTCGCGGGCAATTAATTCCCGGAAGGTTTTTCGCAGCAGATACGGCGCCGGAATCAGATGGTTCCAGTTATCCGGCTCGGCATAGCCGGACAACATATTAAAGAACTCTGTGGCGTCGCTGCCGTAGCTTTCGCCCGACAAAAACAGGCCCAGATCCGTATACAGCCGGGCAGTGCTGTCATTGTAATTGCCGGTGCCTAAATGCAGGTAGCGATGGATCCCATCCGCTTCCCGGCGGACCACCAGCGTGATTTTACTGTGAGTTTTCAAACCTACAATCCCGTAAAGCACATGGCAGCCGGCCTTTTCCAGCCGTCTGGCCCAGTGGATATTCTTTTCTTCATCAAAGCGGGCCTTCAGCTCCACCAGGACCAGGACCTGCTTGCCGTTCTGAGCTGCCCGTTCAAGATAATCGATAATCCGGGAGTGACCGCTGACCCGGTACAAGGTCATTTTAATGGCCAGTACATCCGGATCTTCCGCCGCCTGTTTCAAAAAAGTCAGTACCGGATCAAAAGCTTCATACGGGTGGTGCAGCAGGATATCCTGGCGGGCAATGAGCGCAAAGATATCCGGATCAGTCTGTCCGTCATCAGCCAGCGCGCGGCGGCTTGCTTCAAGCAGGTCTGAAGCCTGTCCTTCATAGGGCGGATAATATAGCGAAGTCAGCGCGCGGACAGGCGGCTGCTGGTAGAGCTGACTTAAAAAAGTCAGGTCCAGCGGACCGTTAATCAGATAGATATCCTGGCGATCTACTTTCAGGCTGTCCACCAGAAAACTTAGCAGGCGGCTGTCAATCCCGGTCGCGGTCTCCAGATGGATGACCGCGCCCCAGTCGCGCATCCTTATCTGCTTTTCAATCTCTGTCAGCAGGTCGGCAGCTTCTTCTTCATCAATATCCATATCAGCATTGCGCATGATCCGGTAACAGGCGACCGCCTGCATTTCCTGGCCGCGGCAAAGGCTGTCAATCTGCCAGCGGATGATATCCTCCAGCAAAATATAGCAGAGGGCTTCACGACCGGCTGCCCGGGCGGCCTCAGCCAGTTCCGCTGCGGGCTGAGCCTGTATCCGGTGGCAGCGCGGGATAACGCTGGGAACCTGCACCGTCACAAAATTGCTTTCCTGATTTTCATCCTGCAGCAGGAAACAGATGTTCAGGCTGCGGTTGTAGATCAAGGGAAACGGTCTGGCGCTGTCCACGGCCATGGGCGTCAGGATAGGATAGACCGTCTCCCTGAAATAGAGCAGAACTTCCTCTGCCTGAGCCGGTGACAATTCCTCCGGCTGCAGAATATAAATGCCGTTTTTACGCAAAGCCGGCTCCAGAGAACGGTTATAGGTGCTGAACATTTTACTCAGCATACTGTGAGCCTGTTCGGATATAGCGGTCAGCTGCTGCTGCGGCAGGAGTCCGGCCAGATCCGGCTTGTCATAGCCGGCAGAAACCTGATCTTTAAGGGAAGCCACGCGGACCATATAAAACTCATCCAGGTTAGATTGGGTGATGGACAAAAAGTTCAGGCGTTCCATAAAGGGATTATTGCGGTTGCGGGCTTCCTGCAATACTCTGCGGTTAAACTCCAGCCAGCTGAGCTCCCGGTTCAGAAACTTTCCGCTCAGTGAATACGCCGCCGGGCTTAAGTGCCGCGGCCGCGGCAGATCACCGGCGTCTTGCTGCCAGCGCTGACCGTAGTCTCCCGGAGCCGACGATAGATTGCTTGTTGCCGCCCGTTGTTCCAGGGGAGCCTGATTCATAGCTTGCCTCCGTTAATTTCAAATTCTAATCCCAGGCCAAACACCTGGGTAAAATAATGACCCTTGTCCCGGGCGGTTGATCGCTCCAGGGTCGTATCCTCGGTTGTATCAAACGGAATCACCAACAGGCTGCGCCGGATGCGGGGTTTGATAGCCGGCAGTTTTTGCCGGTGTGAAGCATCCAGACCGTCAGCCAGACGCAGGATGCTGCCCAGCGGCAGAACCGTTTTACGTTCATTTTCATCCAGATCCGGCATATCTCCCCTGTCCGGAGAGGTAAAGGCGGAGTGCTGGCGGGCAATGTAGGCTACCATCAGCCGTTCGCGGTCAGACAGCCCGGGAATATCCGAAGACAGGATGATGTTGAATGATTGACGGCTGTGGTCATTTAAGCGGATGACCTTGCCTATATCATGCAGCACACTGGCTACCTCCAGCAGCAAGCGCATGCGCGGGGTCAGCTTGTAGGCCAGGGCCAGGCAGTCAAACAGCGCCAGCGCATGACCGGTCACGTTATCCGTATGGGCTTTGTCATAAGCAAAACGGCACGCCAGATGTCTTGACGCGGAAACCACCTGGGATTCCAGATTATAATTCAATCGGTATTGCCGCTGCCGTATCGCTTCGTCCAGAATCAGGCCGTCACACAGATCAACAGTTGGCATATATAAGGCGCTGATCCCCGGCCTCTGAAGATATTTGCCGATAATCAGCGCGCTGGGCAACAAGACCTCAGCCATATCCGGAGCTACACCATACTGCGTCGTCAGGGTCAGCGGGGTCAGGCCGGAAAGCTTATTTAAGAGTTTGAAGGCGTCCTGTGGTTTAATGCAGTCATCTGAGCGCTTGTATCCGGCCAGTTTTTTTAGAGCACGGATTTCAGATCCGATGACAATTAAGCTGCGGTAGGGTACATCTTCCGTCTCCAGGGTGTACGCATCATTCAATTCACAGCTGACATATTCATCCAGCAGCCGGCGGTCGTCTTTGGCTTTATCCCTCAGCCGGTTAAGCGCCTCATTCACGCGCAGGCTGCCCAGCATGAGATTGTGGCTAAAATAAAGCTCACCGTGATAAAAAGACGATACCTGCAGCGAACCCGCGCCGATATCAACCAGCAGGGTGCCTTCCTGACTGCAGTCACCAAAACGGGAAAAGAGGCTGGCCACCGCCTGCAAATGCAGATAGCGCTCCTGGGAATTATCCAGTACCGCTACACTGAAGCCTGTCTCCTGTTGAATCCTGGCGATAACATAATCACGGTTGCCGGCCTCACGGACCGCGCTGGTAGCCACGACTCGGGCCTCAGTCAGACGATACTCCCGCAGTTTCTGCCGGAAACCCAGCAAAATACTGCAGAGCCGGACAATATTTTCTTCACGAATGACCTGTTCATTATAAGTATCGCGCCCCAGCGCCAGCGACCCGCGGACACTCTCAATAATCCTCGGGGGACTGCCCCTGCGCTCGGCCTGAGCGATTTTCAGTGTCAGGCCGTTAGACCCGACATCAATAACCGCCAATAATTCAGGTTTTTTAGGCATGATATCACTCCGTTTGCTTAGCTGTCACGGTTTATCCGGTTCCCGGACCGGGCCGCGCGGACTGTCCGCCTCAATAAAGCGGATCAGGTTTGCCAGACAGGCGGCAGACAGCCTGGGGCTGAGCCGGTTAGTCCTGAACGTAATATCATTATAACGCTTATATAGTTTGCTGCGTTCCTGATAGAGATCAGCAAAGCTGTATCCTGCCGGTAAAATGACACCCCGGCTGGCTAAATCACCCACCCGCCGGCGCAGCTGCGGCAAGGGAACATCCAGATAGATAACCGTGGCAAAGCGCTTCAGATGTCGCATCGCCCGGGTCCCGTAGACCACGGACCCACCGGTCGCGATGACCGCCCGGCAGGGCTGCAGACTCATAACCGCAGCTTCCTCCCGGCGGACAAATTCAGCAAAATCACATTTCTGGGACAGCTCTCCGATGCTGCAGCCCTCCCGGGCTGCCAGCACATCGTCCGTATCTATAAAATTGCAGTTTAAAGCTTTGGCAATCCGCCGGCCCAGAGATGATTTGCCTGAGGACGGCATGCCTATAAGTACATATGCTTGGTAAGAACGGGAGCGGCGCCTGCGTTTATGGTACTTGGCCGACATGCGGTTGTCTCTTTTCTGTATTTATCACGCGGTCATCTGTTCACCTATGACAGCACGTCTGTTATTGTACCAGTTCAGTCGGCTGCGGAAAAGAGTGCTATTTTACGCTGAGCCATTTCTGATGTCCGCTGCAGATATGCCTGCAGGCTGCGCACATTGGGCTTGCGTTCTACCTGATTCTGATTGACCCGCTTGCTCATGGCGGCCGCGCCAAAGCCCAGTACACTGCGGGAATCAGTCATCATAGCCACATTATACAGACTGCCCCGGCCCTCCCGGGCGTAGGAGACATTTTCCAGCCCGCCCAGCCCGTCCTTTTGACGATAAAGGTAGTAGGGCAGCAGGCCGGCCGCTTCCAGACGCTGCCAGGCCAGGTCCAGCATGGCGGCGACTGGATGACTGGGCTGATGCAGTAATGCCAGATTCCGGGCCATAGCTTGCTTTTGATCCAGCTCACTTTGCCAGCGCGAACTGCGCTTAACGGCCAGGGCGTGTACCGAAACACCAAAGGGACGCAGTTCCAGGCAGGCGCTGAGACTTCGTTCAAAGTCCAACTCCGATTCACCCGGGAGTCCGGCTATCAAATCCATATTAATATGCTCAAAGCCCAGGCTATGGCACAGGTCTATCGCTGCCCTGACCTGAGCGGCCGTATGGCGGCGACCGATCTTTTGCAGCGTTTCATCCTTCATGGTCTGCGGATTGACCGAAATATGATCATAGTGGTGCGCCTGCAGGATTTCAAGTTTGGCCGGGGTCAGGGTATCCGGACGGCCGGCCTCAAAGGTCCGCTCAACCTGGCCGGCCCAAGGGAACGGAAGCGCTTCAAGGGCTGAAAGCAGCTCCTCCAGCAACACCGGCGGTAAGGCCGACGGCGTTCCGCCGCCAAAGTAAATGGCGCGGACCTGGCGGGGGAACGCGGAATGAGCTCCGCCGGAATCCAGCCTGACTGCTTCAGTCCAGGCGGCAGCAGTCAGGGTCAGTTCGCTGATTAACGCGCGAACATACGATCTCATAAGCGGTTCCGGGCTGTCAATGCCCTCTTCGCTGCTGAAGGAGCAGTAAAAACAACGGCTGGGGCAAAAGGGGATGTGAATATACAAAGCGGCGGCCTCATTGTCAAACTGATCCAGTAGCTGATCCTCCCGCAGAGCCGTTTCCACAGCCAGCTGAGCTTTGCCTGGAGCCACACTGTATTCTTGCTCCAGCCGGCTGATCGCGAGCCTGGCCGCGGCCGTAGTAGCAGAAGGTTGCTCAAGGCCGGACTCAGGTGACTGTAAAGAGCCACTCTCTCCTGCAGTTACGCTTTCAGCCAGCAGTTCCCGCGCTATATAGGTCGGCTTGATGCCGGTCAGACTGCCCCAGGGATATGTCCGGCCGCTGTACTGGCTTAAGGCCATATACAGCTGCCGCTTGATTTCACGGCGAAGCAGCTGCGGCCTGGTATTAGCCGCTAACTCAGCCTGACAAGCAATGACTGGTACCGGCTGCAGCTCGGTCTCTGACTGGCCTGCGTCGGACCTGGCAGTATCTTTGCTGGCAGAGACAGCCTGATTACCGGCAGCCGCCTGCTCCGCCGCCCGGGCCTCCTGATAGACTTCAGCCCGGATATAGATCCTGGGGTGCTGCTGCGGCAAGGCCACCTGTTCCAGGCGGCTCACTAAATAGGGCGGCAAGGCTGCCTGGCCGCTGCTCACCTGAATCTGCGAGCCAGTTTGATTTACGTTCGCCTGGCCATAAAACAAGCGCAGGATATCACAGACAGGGTAACTGTCCTGATGGCCGCTGAGCCAGATATTAGCCAAGATCAATCACCCCTTGCTTTTGATAATAACTGATAACCAGATCAATCATCTGCCCGTAGCTGTGGATCCCGCTTTCCTGGCGATTGGCCTTCAAAAAGGAATCATTGGTCTTTTGCGTCTGGGTTTGGACCGGTCCTTCAAACTGATCCCAGTAGACGTTGCGGGCCTGTATGTCCCGCTGCAGACTATCCGGAATCTGTTCCCATAATTGCTGCCATAAGTCTTTGTCATATTTATAAAGGCTATTGGACCCGTGGATCAGCGCTGACAGGTAGGCCGCATATTGAAAATCCGGGTCAGGGTGATCAATGCCCGTCAGAAAAGCCACAAAGTTCGCTTCATCTTCTCTGGCGATACCGTGTACATGTGCCATTTCATGCAGGATCGTGAACAATTCTTCATCCGGCTGCACATCCGTGTTCACATTAGCCTCCGCCAGCAGAGGCATAAACATGCCTGTGGTGCCGGTGTAAGACCACCAGTGGGACAGCCACACGCCCTTGGCCAGGACGGTCGGCCCGGACAGTATACTGATAGTTTGAGCCGCGGCCTCATAACCCAGGTTGGCGCGCTTAAACAGCTGCGCCTGCGTCTCGGAGGTGTCCAAAGCAAACACCCCGTCCTGATCCTCCGGCAGCTGCTCACGCAGCGCCGCGGCATGCTGCTCCAGCAGCACACAAACATCATATAATGTCTGACTGCTCTGAGCTTGTACCGGCAGGTCCAGACTTTCACTTAAAGGTTGACGCAAAAAATTATAGCCATGAAAAAGCAGGTAAAGACTCATGGCAATAATGAGCAGGATATACAACGCCCGTAAACTGCGTAAGGCGCGGATAACGCGCCGGCCGGCCGGCGCCAGCCAGCTGAATAGCAGGCGCAGCAGTAAGCAGAGCAATATGAGTGCTGCCGGCAGCAGGAGCAGCTCAGTTAAGGAAAACGGCAGCAGACTGTTAAGCCACACCAGCGGACGGATCAACCAGGCCCTGATATAGCGGCTGTAAACCTCCGCCCAGTCACTGTGCCGGGATAAAAGCTGGTAGCCCAAGACTAAAAAGCCAAGCCACACTAAGCCCGGAATAAAGGAAAGCCCCAGCCGGCGGATCTGCCGTCGGCCAGCGCTGAGGCCGTAGCCGGCTTTCTTTCTACTGCGCCCCACGCCCGGCGCCGGGACTTCCTCGCCCCTCATCGGACAGCACCGTCGTCCCGCTTGTCCTTGATCGGCCGGCTGGTCCGGGGCAATAGCGTCATCAGATCCTCCGGCTGTTGCATTAAAACCGCGGCGCCAGCTTGCTGCAGCTCCTGAGCGGATCTGAAGCCCCAGCATACGCCGATCGGATAACAGCCGGCCTGCCTGGCTGTTTGAATATCAGTAGCAGAATCACCAATAAACAAGCTGGCCCGGGGTCTGGCTCCTAAGTGCTCCAGGGTAGCCAGGGTTGAGGCCGGGTCAGGCTTAGCCGGCCAATCGTACTTAAGCCCGCTCACCTGATCAAAGAGCTGCCGGCCAAAGTAATAGTGGATGATCCGGGAGGCCAAATGATCTTCTTTGTTAGACAGTACCGCGAGCTTAACCCCCTGCTCATGCCAGGCTGTCAGAACCTGTGCTATACCGGCATAAGGCCGGGTCCGATCCAGGCAATGCTCTCCATAGCTTTGGTAAAAGCTTTGCGCCAGCTGCTCCTCTGCCGGCTGATCAGCAACTGTCAGATCCAGATCGGTCAGCTGAGCAGCAGTCAGAGGCGTCCCGGCAGCAGGTTTTTCCCGGCCGGCAACAGAAAAAACATAGGCGCGGTGCAGCAGCCGGCTGATCCCCTGCCCCACCATCAGACGGACATAAGCTGCGGGCAAAGGCTGCAGCCCGGCCGCCGCTAAAGCATGGTTGACCGCTCCGGTCAGATCCTCCAGCGTATTCAGTAAGGTCCCATCCAGATCAAAAACAGCGGCTTCAGGTAAAAAATCCAGCAAAACTATACGCCTCCTCCGGCCAGCCGCCCTGAGGCTTGCCATTTTTTCAGCCGGCTCAGCAGCAGCGCGATCAGCGCTAGAGCCAGCAACGCCGCCACAACGATCATGATTACCAGGCGGTTAAAGAAATAAGAAGGAACCATATTAATCATGCGCTCCGTAGCCGGATCCAGCAACCAGAGATCATTATGAAAGAACAGATGATGAAAGGCTGTCCAGAAGCGGTCAAAATCCCAGACTGCCAGGCCCAGCAAAATTGATAAAGCTGCCCCGGCAACCGCCAGGCCCTTAAGATAACCTTTCTTTAGCAGGGTCAGTACCCGCTCCCGCTGCCGCCAAAACAGCAGACCGATCCAGAGCAAGACAAAGATCCCGGTCAGTCGCTTCACCAGCAGCATATGCTGGTACAGTGCTTTCACATCCACCATATGAGCCTTTTCGCGCTCGTCAAACATCTGGTCTGGTTGACCGGTCTGCAGATCCGTCACTTCCAGGTCCAGGCTATCTGTACGGTCCTTTAAATAGTCCAGCAAAATATCTGTGCCCCGGGTCAGATCAGCTTCACTGAGTCCGACAGTAGCGGCAGTATTCAGGCGCTGATAAACATAACGGTAAAACGGGCGGAAGAAGCAGAAAAAATCCACACTGCTGGTCACAATAAAAATCACGACACACAGGCCCCAAATAAATGAAAATACCGACCAGACCGGCTTGGTTCCAGCAGCCGCAGCTGCAGTAGGTTCAGGCATTGTCTCAGCCCTTCTTTCAGAAAGATATGAGGCAGTATATCACAGAAAGCAGCTCAGGCTTTCAATAACTGGCTCTCCTCAGTCAAAGCGGCACCAATGGCAGTGGCAAACTCCGCCAGTCCGGGGACCAGAAAACGGACCTGATAGAGATCCCCCACCTCCTTGAGGACCTGACGGCCGGAGGCAGACAGCGTCAGGTTGCCGGTGAATACCGCGCAATCCAGCCGTTCCTTCCAGCAAGTCAGCGCCGCAATCGTACCAATCGTCTGAAAAACCAGATTGGCTATACCGGCAGCCGTATCTTCAGGGCTGGCTTCGTCTATCAAATTGCCAAAATTTGAGGCGGTCGCGTCCTGATGCAGGTTGACGATATCATAAGCCGCTATGTCCCCTACCGTCAGATCAACCTTTCCTGTGTCCCCCAGCGCTGCCAGCTGCTCAAATTTATCAAAATCCCTGGTACCCAGCAAAGCGCGGCTGAGTCCCAGCAGCGTGCCTCCGCCCACCCCGGAGCCGATGACCCGCCAAACTGCCTGCGGTCCGGCATGAACCAGCGCGGTACCGGTTCCCATACTGACAACCACTGCTTCCGGCAAAGCAGACAAAAACAGGCCTCCCTGGCCTACCGCGGTCATCTCATCGACCTTAAATGTAGGTAAATCCAGGATAGCCTGATCCAGATAAGTCTGTCCGACCCCGGTCAATACCAGTCGCCCGACATCCTGCAGTTTTAAGTGATAGTGATTCAAAAACATGCCTAACGCGCCGTAGGCAGAGGCAATCTGATTATCAGATTTTACCAGCAGCTGACCCACAATATCATGACCGGTCAGACCCACTATTTTAGTCGTGCTGCCGCCGATATCCAAACCGATAACCAGCTTCATACCCAGCTCCTGTCTGCCATGGTTAGTCAGCGCTGATAGGCAGCTTGCTTCAGGTATTCCATGCTCTCGTCCTGATGCTCATCATCCTTAAGCAAGGTGACCAGGCGCGGCACAATTACAAAAATACGATTGGATATGGGCGTAATCTCCCCATCCAGCGCATAGGCGGAACCCGTCACAAAATCAACAATGCGCTGGGCGATCCGTTGCTCAACCTGCTCAAAATTGCAGATAACCGTACGCCCGGCACGCAGATGATTACTGATCTCCTGGGCGGCCTGCATATCTTGCGGCTTTACAATAATAACCTGCTGTCCGCTGATCTGCTTGAAATTGACTACTTTGGGCTGGCTCCTGCGGCTATGATCCACATTGCCGGCCACGGTCTCCATCACCGGATCCTGAGTCTCCGTTTCAGTCTGATTGTCTTCTTCATAATCATCATCATAATCGTCATCATCATAAGATGAGAATTTATTAATCAGTTTATTTAAAAAATCAGGCATTGAATTTCCTCCAAAAGCTGCGGCATTTAAGGGCTGGTCGCAGGCATTTACACAAAATGTGTCTTTTGATTATAAAAATCGCTGCGGCACCTGGCAAGCATAATCGACGGGACTTAACCGCAATGTAATGACAATGTAAAGCTAAGGCTGTATCCTGGGGCCAAAAATGGCTGAGCCAATCCTGATCATGGTTGAACCGGCACGAACGGCCGCCGGATAATCCCCGCTCATCCCCATGGACAGGATGTCAAAAGCCGCCGGGTCGGCCAGCAGGCGGTCATCGCTTCTAAGCCGCCGGTAAAAGTCAGTAAAATCCCTGAAGAAGGCTTCTGCTTCCTCAGCGGACAAGCCCGGTCGGGCCATCGTCATCAGGCCTCTCAGGCGCAGATGTTTGCAGGACCGGCAGACAGAGAGCGCCGTCTCCGCCGCTTCGGTCTCAAAACCATGCTTGGTAACTTCGCCTGAATAATTAAACTGCAGCAGGATATCCTGGGTAAGCTCCTGACGTCCGGCGGCCTGATCCAGCGCCTGAAGCAGTTCCAGATGGTCGACTGACTGAATCAGTGAAACCTTTCCCACGACCTGGCGGACTTTATTTTTTTGCAGGGTTCCGATTAATTGCCAGTCCGCCTGTTCCAGATAGGGCTGGCAGTCCCGCTGCTTGTGCAGCAGTTCCTGCACCCGGTTTTCTCCCGCGCTGTGAGCCCCGGCCCAGAAGGCCGCCAGCGCGTCTTCAAACGGATGGAACTTAGTGACCGCCAGCAGTTTTACTTCCTCAGGCTGGCGCCGGGCCTGTTCGCAGGCCCGGTCCAGCTGCTGCTGGACCTGGACCAGATTTTCCTTTATCCGCGCTTGTCTGGCCGCAAACGCCGGTTGCTGCCGCAGCCAATCGGCCGGAGACAGGGGTCCGGTACCTTCTTCTGTCATAACATCAGACAACTGCAATCCCTTCTTTCAATTCTGACTTTGATCAATGGACTGGCCATCCGTCAGATTTTGAGGCTCCAGTGATATGATTGAGCCCTGACTCAGTCCATCGCTCTCATCCGCTGCTTCTACAATAGCCTTACTGTCATCATGGGCCAGGATATTAACCTGGAGGCGATGGACAAAGCCACTGCGCACCACAAACAGATCCGCGGTCTGAAAGGCACTGTCTGTATTCAGCAAAGCCTCCAGCGGAACTTCAAGGCCGCTGATTTCACGGGCGACCAGCCGCACCGGCACCACCCGCTGATCCAGCAGCCGGCCTAACTCCCGGTCACTGGAACAAATAACAAAGGCGCCTTCCTGACTGTCCGTCACACTGACAATACTGCAGTCGTCCACCGTCGCGTTTTCATCAGTCAGAGCCAGGCTGAAACTGCTGAGATCATTGAAGTAAGATGCATCCAGCTCTTTGACAAAGAATGCAAAATACTGCGTCACGCCCAAAACCTGGCGCATAACCGTCTGACCGCTGCTGACCGTATTGGACAGCTGCGCTACCGCCGGTGACTGAGTCAGGTACTGACTGACCAGCTCCGGGGTCAGACTGCTTAACGACGCGGGAGTCAGGACTGACTCAAGGCCGTCGGAATGAAACGAGATCAGCCCGCTGTCACTGGCGGTCAGTGTTTGAGAACCGCTGGCCAGGGCCCGTTCAACCTGTGTCCGTTCCTTTTCCAGCGCGTCCAGAGAAGCGCTGGAAAAATCCACATAAGTCAGCTGACTGTTACGCTGAGCCATGATGGCCTGTACAGAATTAGCCAGAGAGGCCAGATTGCTCATATCACCACCAGAAAGCTGCTGGCGCAGATCCGCGATCTGCGGTTGCAGCTGACTGTCAGTCTGTTCATAAATACTGGCCGCGCCCTCAACTTTGTTGTCGGCAATCAACTGTAGCTGCAAATCAGAAATTTCCTGGTCATAAGCGTCCAGTTCACTAAGCAAATCCTCCTGATCAGGGCTGATCACCATAGCCAGTTCCTCACCGACCCCGGTATGGTAGCCTTCCGGCACCAATGTTCTGAGTGTACCGGAAGTCTGAGCGGTCTGCAGGGACTCATCCCTTATGATAAGGGCTTTGGTATCATAAGCTTCCTGCAGCGTACCGTTATAAACAAATTGCAGACTGCTGTCATCCGGCGAAGAGGTCAGCCATATCTTGATCAAGGCCAGCACCACCACCAGAATAATCAACAGCAGCAAAGCCAGAGACAGGGTCCGCGCCCGGTCCTGCTTCTTTTTAAGCTGCCGCCATGTGGCTGCTGTCGCGGCCTGCGTTCCCGCAGACGGCCCCCCGGCTGCTTTGCGCGCGGCGCCCTGCCGGGGCTGACTTGACTGGTTTGCAGCCGGCCTGGATTTACCAGTCCTGGTCCTGGGAGCAGATGCCGCCGCTGGCCGTCTGGCCGTGGCTTTCTGAGCCTTCTTATAAGCTTCAATCCTGGCCTTCGCCTGGCGTCTGTATTCTGTATCCTTGTTTATATCCATCCCTAGCTCCGCTGGCGTATTGCGCCGGGAGGCGCCTGCCCAGCCCCTCAGTTAACCAAAATGATGCCTCTGGTAAACTCAGTTCTGCCGTTTACCCTTAAAACGCTCTACCGCTATCATCAGAGCCAGTTTAACCTGGTCGTATACCAGACCGCCCTGCATATAAGCCGTATAAGGCGGGCACAATGGACCATCCGCGCTCAGTTCCACTGAAGCTCCGGATACAAACGCGCCTGCAGCCATTATAACATCATGATCATAACCGGGCATGGGTCCGGGCACCGGGGTTACAAAGCTGTCCACCGGACTTGCGGCCTGCACGGCTTCACAAAAGGCGCACATTGGCTCAGGCTCACCAAAAGTAACTGTCTGAATAATATCACCGCGGCGGTCATCCGGTCCGGGCGAAGTCTCAAAGCCTGCCTCCCGCAGAACTTCAGCCGCCAGAATCATGCCTTTCAAGCTTTCTCCCACCACATGCGGCCCCATAAATAAGCCCTGTGTCAGTTGCCGGGTCAGGCCCAGAGTTGGTCCGACCTCCCGGTTCAGGCCGGGGGCACTGAGCCTGGCCGAAGCCAGTTCAACCAGCTCCTTCCTTCCGGCCACGTAACCGCCGGTCGGGGCTATTCCGCCGCCAGGATTTTTAATCAACGAGCCTGCCACCAGGTCTGCCCCCCACTGACAAGGTTCATTCCGCGCCGTGAATTCCCCGTAGCAGTTATCCGCCATAATAACCAGATTCTCAGCCCGGGTACCCCGCAGGGATTGCCTGGCTGCCTGCACGGTCCCGCAGATCGCTCTGAACTCCGCTTCCCCCAATGCAGGCCGGCTGGCATAGCCGCGGGAACGCTGGATCAGCACCATTTTGGTCTGAGGGCGGATAGCTTGCTTCAGGGTCTCCAGATCCGGGCGGCCATCCGGGAGCAGATCCACCTTTTTAAAGCTGACGCCAAAATCCCGCAGCGAGCCCTCATCCTGTGCCTGCGCATGGCCTATGCTGGTTTTCAGACTGTCATAGACATCCCCCGTGGCACAGAGCAGTTCATCTCCGGGCCGCAGGATCCCGAAAAAGCACATGGAGATTGCCTGAGTGCCCGTACTGATCTGGAGACGCAGCAAAGCAGCCTCCGCCCCCATAATCTCCGCCAGGGCCTGCTCCAGCCGGGCACGGCCCTCATCGCCGTAGCCGTAGCCAGTAGAACCGCCAAAATAAGCTTCCGCAATTCCCGCATTCTGAAACGCCCGCAGAACCTTCAGCTGATTGTAAGCGCGAAGTTGATCAACCTCATCTAAGCGTCCTCGCAGACTCAGTCTGGTTTCCGCCTCCTGAACCTGCTTAACAGTATCCGGGCTGATGCCCCAGGCAGCGTAAAGCTGCGCAATATCCTGATTAATATCCTGATCTGCCATATAAATCCTTTCTATCCATCAGGGATAAACGGACATTATTATAGCAAATGCCTGGCGCCGCGGCTATCGGAGCAGGTTCTGGGCAGCCCTCAATAAGATCTGACGTTCGTTGGGCAGGTTTCCGTCAACGACCCGGTCCAGCAGCGCCTGCAGACCCTGGCCCACCGCAGGGCCGCTGAGCCCCAGCGCCATTAAGTCCCGGCCATTTACGGCTAAATCTTTAAGCGAAAAACAGCTGCCCCGGTTCAGCTCATCCTGCACCAGCGAGTCCAGCTGCCGCAAATAAGCCAGCCGCCGGGGCCATAGCTCCGGATTCTGCGCCATAATATCTGCCCGCTTCAGCTCCAGCAGGTCCCGCAGGCCTGCTTGGCCAAACTCCTGCAGCCGCCGCCTGACCGCCGTAGCTTTAAGCGGAATTTCCACATCATGACGGGCCACCAGATGAGTGACCGTTTGTCTCAGCTCATTGGGATATTTAAGGCGAAGCAGCAGCTCGTCACCTAAACGCCGGCTGACCTCGGCATGTCCATAAAAGTGGATATTCCCGTCCTTAAAACTGGCAGTCTCCCCTTTGCCCAGATCATGACATAAAGCCGCCAGCCGGAGCCTTAATTGCGGGGCAATCTCCGCAGCCGCCCGGGCACTGTGCACCCAGGCATCATAGATATGCCAGGGCAATGGCTGTTTCAGGCCAAATAGGGGGCGGATTTCCGGCAGCACCACAGCCAGCGTGTCTTTCCAGTCCAATAATACCGGCAGCAGGTAGTCTCCGGTCAGCAGCCGGTCCAGTTCCGCCCGCAAGCGTTCCGCCGCTACCAAAGTCAGCTCGGAACGATGCTCCTGCAAAGCTCGGGCTGTATCCGCCTGCAAGGAAAACCCCCGCACCGCCATGAAGCGCAGCGCTCTCATCATGCGCAGCGCGTCCTCCTGAAAACGACGCTCCGGCTGACCCACACAGCGCAGCAGCCCCTGCCTGAGATCGGCCTGCCCGCCAAAGGGATCTCTGAGGCCGCCCTCTTCCCACCAGGCCATAGCATTCATGGTAAAATCACGGCGGGCCAGATCACTATTTATATCTGTAGTAAACAGCACTTGATCCGGATGGCGGTGATCCCGGTAATCACCCTCCCGCCTGAAGGTCGTTACCTCATATACCTGCTTATCCAGCACCAGGCCCAGCGTTCCGTGTTTTAAGCCCTGCTCCAGCTGCTCCAGCTGTGGAAAAGTCTGACTGACCTGCCAGGGCATAGCCGCGGTGGCAAGATCCCAGTCCGTCGGGTTGATCCCCAGCTGGAGATCGCGGACGCAGCCTCCGACTAAACAGGTTTCCCAGCCCTGCTGGCGGAGGCGGGAGACAATCAGTCGCACCGCCGCTGGTATCCGGGTTAGATCAATGGCCTTAAGCTCTGTCATACATCTCCTCTGTAAGGGCTGACAGTCTGGCTGCTGCCACAGCAGGGATCAGATACCAACGCCGGTCTGAGCTGCCAGAACGCCACGGCGCTGGCAGCTGCCACATTGAGCGAATCAACGCCATGGCTCATGGGAATCCTGACCGAGTAGTCACAGTCCGCGATTGTCTGCCGGGCCAGGCCGGAGCCTTCCGTCCCCAACACAATGGCCAGCCGGCGGATCCGTCTCAGTTCCGGTTGATCCAGGCTCAAACCATCCGGCCGCAATGCCATGGCCAGGGTAGTAAAACCCTGTTGCCTGAGCTGTCTGAGCCCTGCTGCCGGCCAGTCATCAGCCCTGCGACCGATTCTTGCCCAGGGCAGCTGAAATACCGTTCCCATACTGACCCTGACGGCGCGGCGTCCAAGCGGATCACAGCAAGAGGGGGTCAGCAGCACCGCATCCACACCCAATCCTGCGGCCGAGCGGATGATAGCGCCGACATTAGCGGCGTCCGTTATATTTTCCAGCACCGCGATCCGGCTGGCGGACTGACAGATCGCCGCTGCCTGAGGGAGTGCTTTCCTTTTAAAAGCGGCCAGTACCCCGCGGGTCAGCGCGTACCCGGTCAGTCCCTGAAGCAGATCCCGGCTGGCAGTGTAGACTGGCAGACCGGCTGGTATCAGCTGCAGCAGCGCTGCCAGGGCAGCCAGCTTTTGTTCTTCCATGAGCAGGGCCAGCGGTTCATACCCTGCTGTCAGGGCCAGTCTGACCACATTCGGGCTTTCAGCTATAAAGATTCCCTGTTCCTGTTCAAACGCTGCTCGCAGCCGGGCTTCGGTCAGTCTGGCAAACCAGTCCAGCCGGGGATCTTGGTAATCCTTTATATTGATGATATTAAGCATGGGTCTGGCCTTTCAATAACGGGATAGGAGCAGCTGATCATAAAAAAATCAGGCTAAACAGATACCAATCGATATCTATTATAGCCTGATGATGCTGGTGCGGTCGACAGGATTTGAACCTGCACGAATGTTACTTCATAGCGACCTCAACGCTACGTGTCTGCCAATTCCACCACGACCGCGGCGATAGCTGATTTATTCAAACCAGCACGCCAAATTATAATCAGCCGCTGATAGCTTGTCAACATAAAGCGCCCTGATAAGGTCCTCAGCCAGCGTTTGATCTGATTTAGAAAGTCCAGAAACCGGGCAGAAACTGCCGGCAGCTTCTGTCAGCCTTCCAGGGCCAGATCCAGGACCTTTTTCATATCAGCTTTTTCCACATGACCTTCCGACACCTTCTTGCCATCTATAAAGAAGCAAGGCACATAATAATAATCATATTTTTCAGCCATTTCAGCTTCCTTTTGCTCGTCCACGATTTTAAATTTTATGTCGGCATATCTGGGATCTTCCGCTGATAACTCCTTGATCAGCCGGTCGGCCAGGCGGCAATGCGGGCAATTAGCTAACTTAAAGTATAATACGTCTTTCATCTTCTGCTCCTTAATTAAATATTGTGCCTGACTGTTATTGGATCAGGCGGCTGGCCAGTCAAACTGACCGCGGTTCTATCTGTTATTATCCGGGCAGAGCCGGAGACAGCAAGTCTTTATGGTACAAAATAGCCGGAAAATCTGGAATCTGGCCTTTCTGTATAAATAAGACAGACAATCAGGCAGCATGTTTTTTCATATGATCTGATACAAAAAAGTCTTTATTACATCGCTATTACATTCGGTTTAAGCTTATATATCGTGACTTCTCATAAGATTTTTAACGGTGTACACTGTTATTATTGGTTATATTATGCATTTTCACAGTTCGCTGTGCTTTTTTGAAATATCTGATGGTATAATTCACTTTGTTCGAAAAGAAATGCCATCATTTTGTGCGCTCCGGTCATCACAAAACTGATTAACGGAGTTTGCCAAACGGAGGATCTTTTGAAAAAGCGTCAAACAACCCGGCCGCTCTTTAAACGTAAGGGCGTTCGGCACAGCAAAATCACCCCCCTTTCCGCCCGCTCCGGCTCCGTGCCGCAAACAGGCTGGAAAGATTTTTTCAGGGAGCTGAAT
The DNA here is from genome assembly GCA_012034405.1 of Oscillospiraceae bacterium HV4-5-C5C. Classification (GTDB taxonomy): domain Bacteria; phylum Bacillota; class Clostridia; order Saccharofermentanales; family Fastidiosipilaceae; genus JAAVLZ01. Next base: position 112,936 of record JAAVLZ010000001.1, read on the forward strand.
TGGACCAGCCGGCATACCGCCAGGGTGTTGCTGGCGATTATTCTGGTGGTGATTACTTTTATAACCCCGGTTTCATCGTCTTTGCCAACCCAGGCTTATGAAAATCGCGAGCTGATGATTCAAGATCAGGCAGCGGCTCAAAGTGACTCGGATACCAACTCCATTCTTTTATTAGCTAAATCCCGGTCTGAAGTAGCAGAGTCGGTAGTCAAGGATACACCGGCTTTAAATCGTTCCGCATCCGCAACGGACAGCAGTGATCAAACCAGCAGCCAGACCTCAGGCACGACCTCAGTTTCGCCTACGGCAGCTGCAAACAGCAGCCAGTCGACCGTCAACCGCAGCCGTCAAACCGCTGCAGCTGCCGGCAGCTCAGCTGACAGTACAGTGGCAGCAACGACTCCGGCCAGCCCCACCATCACGCCGGAGCCCACCGTCACGCCGGAGCCCACCATCACGCCGGAGCCCACTACCGCGCCAGAGCCCACCGTCACGCCGGAGCCCACTACCGCGCCGGAGCCCACCGTCACGCCGGAGCCCACCGTCACGCCGGAGCCCACCGTCACGCCGGAGCCCACCGCCGCGCCAGAGCCCACCGTCACGCCGGAGCCCACTACCGCGCCAGAGCCCACCGCCACGCCGGAGCCCACCGCCACGCCGGAGCCCACCGCCACGCCGGAGCCCACCGCCACACCGGAGCCCACCGCCACACCGGAGCCCACCGCCACGCCGGAGCCCACCGCCACACCGGAGCCCACCGCCACACCGGCACCAACCGCCACGCCCGCGCCAACTGCTGCACCGGAGCCTTCTGAAGATGGCAGTTACTATTCCTCAGCGCTCGGCCGGACCATTTCCGCGTCTGAAATGGACCTCTATCTCAAAATGGTAGGAGCTGAAGCCGGTGATGGCTGGGATTATGAGGGTTGCCTGATGATCGCGCAAGTTATGGTTAACCGCGTCTTATCCGGATATTGGGGCACTACCCTGACCTCAGTCTTATCAGCCAGCAACCAGTTTGTACCTTGGGCTGATGATACCTGGCAAAGTCAAGTGCCAACCGCCAATCAACGGGAGGCCGCGCTGGACGCGCTGAACGGAGCAACCGCTTTTGACCGGGATGTATTATATTTTTGTACCAAGTCCTCCTATTACAGCAGCAGCTGGTTTCAGAGCCTGGACTTGAGAACAACTTACGCCAATACTTACTTTATGGCCAGCTGAGTCAGGTCTGCTCAGCCACAAGGCGGCCAGCCAGCATATACCAGGGCCGGGGCCTGAAACTGCCCTGAGGCTGAATGATCCTGCGGCTGTTCCCAGGGCAAAAAAACCGCGACACCAAGTCATTGGAGCCGCGGTTTTTTGCTGCGAGCAGCACGCATTTTCATAGCCTTCCGGAGCACAGGCAAGCCCTTAACTGCTGCCCCGGTCTCAATAGCTTTCATCGCCAAAGGCAATTCCCAGGCCTCTGGCAAAGCGGATCAGATCATGGTCCTTGGGTACAGTCTTTAGTTTTCCCGCGACATCCTCCAGCGGAATCGCCACCATCTCATTATTGCGTACACCAACCATCACGCCAAACTCCCGGGCAAAAATCAGCTCCGCGGCCTTACAACCACAGCGGGTAGCCAGGACGCGGTCCTGCGGACAGGGAGCGCCGCCACGCTGGAAGTGGCCGGGTACCGTAACCCGGACTTCCTGATCCAGATGCTGGTTGAGTTCATCGGCCAGCTTATAAGAGACGGACGGATAGGGATAGGCCTCCATATACTTTTTAAAATCCTTCTTATTTAAAGCCGCTTCTTTTTCATTCAGGGCACCCTCCGCCATGGCAATAATAGAAAATGACTTTTTAGCTTTGCTGCGGGCCTCCAGTGCCTTAATAACACTAGCTACACTGTAAGGTATCTCAGGAATCAGGATGATATCCGCGCCGCCAGCCACACCCGCGTTGAGCGTCAGCCAGCCGGCATTATGTCCCATTAATTCGATAATAAATATACGTCCATGGGAAGTAGCCGTTGTGTGGATGCCATCTATCACCTGCGTCGCAATATTGACCGCACTCTGAAAGCCAAAGGTCATGTCTGTGGCCCACAGATCGTTATCAATCGTTTTAGGCAGCGTAATAATATTCAGGCCCGCTTTTGACAGCGCGTTAGCAGTCTTATGGGTCCCGTTCCCGCCCAGGATAACCAGGCAGTCCAGATTCAGGCGGTGATAGGTCGCAATCATCGCTTCCTTTTTACTGACCGGAGAATCTGCTGCGATCGGATCATTCATCTGCTTGAAGGGCTGCCGGCTGGTACCCAGGATTGTACCGCCCTGGGTCAGGATGCCGGAAAACTGTCCGCTGTTCATAAACTGGTAGTCAGATTCAATCAAGCCTTTGTAACCGCCAAAAAAGCCATAAATCTCCACATCATCATCCTGCTCATAGAGTGTCTTGGCCACCCCGCGCAGTGCGGCATTCAGGCCCTGGCAATCCCCTCCGCTGGTCAATAAACCGACTCGTAACATTTTATCCTCCTCCTGACGTCTGATCATAAGGTCGATCCTGTGTCCAGATCGTGCAATCGTATACTTTATTGTAACGAATCCGGTCCTCAGTTCATAGCATTTAAAAGTCTGAACTCTGATTATATTCGCCTGCCGGTTTATTTTCAGGCTAATTACCCTGATTTGAGCCCTTGAGGACTTGTGCTGAGGTTCAGCCGTGCTAGAATATACAGCACTGACCGGCAGAATTGAGGTTATTCGTATGAATAAGCAAAACAAGCGTACTGCAGGTTCAACACGCCAGGTCAAGCGTCTGAACCGCCAAGAAAACGATCAGTTGTTCAAGCATTCGCGTGACGCCTACCGCGACGCGCTGAATCCGCAGGAAGCCTGGCGCTTTACCGGGCACCCGTTCCGCTGGATCTTTGCCGCCATCCACAAGGATATGGGCTGGTTTATACTGGCTCTGGTGCTGGATTTGATTTTTTCATCCCTGTCTATGATCCCCTCGGTCATTACCGGAAAGATCGTCGATGAAGTACTGGACCAGCAGATTTACACCCATCTGGTCATGTTTCTGACGATTTTAGTAGTGGTGCCGCTGCTGCGCGGCAGCATCATGTATTTTTTCCGGAATCTTCTTGAAGAAATCAGTCAGCGAGCCATGGTCAACATCCGCAATGCCTTATACCGGCACCTGCAAAACATGGACCTGTCCTTTTATTCAGACACACCGACGGGGAACCTGATGGCCAACCTGACCGGTGATGTTGATAACATCCGCCATTTTGTAGCCTTTGCCGCTTACTCAACCCTGGAGCAGTTATTTATTTTTGTTGTCGGTATCAGTTATCTGCTCTATTTGAACTGGCAGCTGGCCTTATCGATCGCGGTGTTCACGCCTCTGATTTTTTTACTGGCCTGGCGCTTTGCGCGCCAGATCAGGCCACGCTGGAGCCAGATCCGCCGTTCATTTGAGCGGCTCAACGCGGTGGTTCAGGAGAACATCAGCGGCAACCGGGTTACCAAAGCCTTTGTCCGCAAGACTTACGAGACCGAGCGCTTTGAGCGGGAAAACCAGACCTACCGTGAGATGAATAATGAAGCGGCTGATGTACGGGCTAAATTCATCCCGGCGCTGGATGGTATGGCTAACTTTTTAAGCATCCCCATCATCCTGCTGGGAGGCATTCTGGTTATCAGAGGTCAGATCACGCTGGGCGAGCTGGTTGCTTTTAACGGCCTGATCTTTGTGCTGGTAAATCCCACCCGGCAGATTGGCTTCCGCATAGACGAAATCCAGCGTTTTTCGACCTCCGCGGATAAAATCATTGATCTCCTGTCTACCAAAACCCGGGTGCGTTCGCCCCTGCCTCCGGCCACTGAAACCGCGGTGCCGGAGCAGCACGGTCAGGAGGCGGAACTGCTGCTGCAATTAGATCAGGCGGAAGCTTTGCGCTGCGATATCCAGCCACTGAAGGGCGAAGTTGAGTTTCGCGACGTCAGTTTTCATCACCACTCCTTTACCCGGCCGGCCAAGCATGAAACGCTGGATCACATCAGTTTTCATGTGCTGCCCGGCCAGACCATCGGTATTATGGGCGCTACCGGCAGCGGCAAGACCAGCCTGGTAGAGCTGATCCCCCGATTACAGGATGTTAATCAGGGCCAGATTCTGATTGACGGCAAGGATGTGCGCAGTTATCAGTTGCAGGCCTTGCGCCGCAATATCGGGGTAGTCACCCAGGATGTCTTTTTGTTTTCAGATACCGTCAGCAGCAATATTGCCTATGGCAGGCCTGACCTGAGTGACCGGGAGGTGCACGAAGCTGCCCGTATTGCCTGTGCTGACGGCTTTATTCCTGATATGGAGGAAGGTTACGAGACCATTATCGGAGAACGCGGCGTCGGTTTATCCGGCGGGCAGCGGCAGCGGATTTCGCTGGCCCGGGCTCTGGCAATTCAGCCGGCAATCCTGATACTGGATGATACGACCTCCGCCGTGGATATGGAGACAGATCAGGAAATCCGGGATCACCTGGCCCGGCAGCAGCACGGACAGACGGTTTTTATGATTGCATCTCGCATCTCCTCCATCCGTTCCGCAGACCAGATCCTGGTACTAGATCAAGGGAAAATTGTGGAACAGGGCACCCATGATGAGCTTTTAGCTCAAAAAGGTTATTACTACGATATCTACCTGACTCAGATGGGCCAGATTGACCATACGATTAACGATATGCGAAAGGCAGGTGAGTAAGCATGGCCAGAAGAAACCGTTACGATGTGGATGAAGAGCTGGAGACCCCTTTTAATATGGCTCAGTTCAGGCGCATGCTGCACTATGCGCTGCCGTATAAAAAAACCATGCTGCTGGTCCTGATTGTCATGATCGCAGCCTCTGCCTTAAGTATGCTGTCGCCTTATCTGTTGAAAATTGCCATGGACACGGCTATTCCGGGCAAGGATGTCCGCCTGCTGCTGATCCTGGCCGCAATTTATCTGGTTGTTGTGCTGGTGGTGGCCTTTTTTACTTCATACCGCATGCGGACCATGAATATCATCGGCCAGTCTATCATCCATGATTTGCGCCTGGATATGTACCGGCATCTCCAGCGTCTGCCTTTCAGCTATTTTGACAGCCGGCCGCACGGTAAAATCCTGGTCAGGATTGTTCACTATGTCAACAGTGTCAGTGATCTTCTCTCCAGCGGCTTGATCAACGCTGTGGTAGACGCCATCAGCCTGATCATCATCTTAGCTTATATGATCCTTACGGATCCCGGTCTGACCCTGTACGGTTTATTGGGGCTACCGCTGCTGGTTCTGGGGATTTTTTCGCTCAAGGGCCTGCAACGGCGGGCCAGACGGCGGCTGAATCAGTCCAGTTCCAATCTCACCGCCTATGTCCAGGAAAGCATGCAGGGTATGACCATCACCCAGTTATTTGCCCGGGAGGCAGAGAACCGACAGGTTTTCAGGGAACTGGGTGATAACTATCATCATCGCTGGATGGATGTCGTGCGCCTGGACCTGCTGTTCTGGCCCATGACCGATTTTATCGGCAGCGTAACCGTAGCCTTTTTATATGGTCTGGTGGTCTGGTGGGTGCGCAGCAAAACCGGTCCGGCCGTGCCAGTCGGTACCATGATAGCTTTCATCGCCTATGTACAGCGTTTCTGGGCCCCCATAAATAACCTGGCCAACTTCTATACCCAGTTGCTTAACGGCGCTTCATATATTGAACGTATTTTTGAGTTTCTGGACGAGCCGCTGGAAATTGAGGACGCCCCCGGCGCCAAACCGCTGCCCCGTATAGATGGCAAGGTGGAATTTTGTGATGTCACCTTTTCTTATGAGCCGGGCCACCCTATTCTGGAACACCTTTCTTTCACGGCCCAGGCCGGCGAAAGCATTGCGCTGGTAGGACCCACCGGAGCGGGTAAGTCCACCGTGGTCAACCTGATCAGCCGCTTCTACAACCTGGACAGCGGAAAGATCCTGATTGACGGACATGATATCAGTCAGGTCACCCTGGACAGCCTGCGCAGTCAGATGGGAATCATGTTGCAGGATCCTTACCTGTTCCCCACAACAATCATGGAAAACATCCGTTACGGCCGTCTGGACGCGACAGATCAGGAGTGTATCGAAGCCGCCAGGGCAGTCTGTGCCCATGAATTTATCATGCGGCATCCGGATGGCTACCAGACCGTGATCCGGGAACATGGTTCCGGGGTGTCCTCGGGGGAGCGCCAGCTGATTTCTTTTGCCCGGGTGATGCTCTCCGCGCCGCGCATCCTGATTCTGGACGAAGCCACGGCCAGTATTGACACCAAAACCGAAAAGGCTCTGCAGCTGGGCCTGGCCCGCCTCCAGAAAGGCCGGACCAGCTTTGTCATTGCGCACCGCCTCTCCACCATCCGCGATTCCAGCCAGATTTTTTATATCGCTGACCGCGGTATTGCAGAACGCGGCACTCATGAAGAGCTGCTGAAAAAAGATCAGCTTTATGCCGCGCTGCATAAGAGCCAGATCTTTGCGATGACCGGCAAAGAATTGTAGTGTGTCTTAACTGGCGCCTTAAGCCTCCCCGCAGTCAGAAAGGCCGCGGGGAGGCTTGTATTTGCTTGATTTTTAGCATCTGCTCGTTTATTATGGGCTTATTATTTATCAATCGCGGCTGTTTAATCTAAAAACTGTCGCATAAGGATCCGGCGCACCGGCAGTTACCAGCCATCTCTCAACAGTCCGTATTCGCAAGACTACGGAGACCAGCAACCTGAGCGGTCTGGCCAGATTCATGACTGCTAGCTGGACGCAACAATGGAGGCCTGTTTTTTAGGAGGAACGTCCTTTGGACGGTGTTAGTTGGTTATCTTACCTGACGCTATCCGCATTTTCATCTGGTTTACAGACCTCAAGGGTCAGCTCACTGGTGGGTTTGGCTCAAGTCAAGTTTGGATCCGGCCGACTGAGCATGACTCAGCAAGGCGGTTCTGCCTCTTCTCTGGTGGTTGATATCCTGATTGTCCTGCTGCTGATTTTGGTCAATGGATTCTTTTCCGGGACTGAGATGGCCGTAGTTTCACTGAATGATAATAAGATCAGGAAAGACGCTCAAGAGGGTGACAAACTGGCTGTAAAACTGGCGCACTTTGTTAATAACCCGGGTAATTTCCTTTCTACCATTCAAGTGGGTGTGACTTTTGCAGGTTTCCTGTCATCTGCGTTTGCGGGTGATCGTTTTGCCAGCCGCTTATATGAGGTGGCTGATCCGGCAGGCTTGCATCCGTGGCTAAAAACCTTATTTTTGATTTTGATCACCTTGTTGATTTCTTACCTGTCACTGGTGTTTGGTGAATTGGTTCCTAAACAGATGGGGATCCATAATCCTGAAGGCTTCAGCAAAAGCGCGGTCGGACCCGTTTCGGGTTTTGGTAAGGTGATCCGTCCCTTTACTGCCTTATTGAACGCGTCCACCAACGGTGTGCTGCACTTAATGGGTATTGACCCTAATCTCAGTGATAAAAATGTCACAGAAGAAGAGATCAGGATTATGGTTGATGTATCCCGGGACAGCGGTAATATTCAACCTAATGAATCGACCATGATTCAAAACGTGTTTGAGTTTAACGATAAAGAAGTGTCGGAGATTATGACCCACCGGGTTAATGTATCTGCCATTGATATCAATACAACCTTTGATGAGGTGGTGGCGCTGGCCAGCGAGGAGGGCTATACCCGCCTGCCGGTTTATGAAGAAAGTATTGACAATGTCATTGGCATCCTGAACGTCAAGGACCTGCTCTTTTTCATCGCCAAAAATCCCCGTGAAGCTTTTCAACTTCGTGACATCCTGCGGGACCCTTATTTCACCCCTGAAACCAAACATGTGGACAGCCTGTTCAGAGAAATGCAGCGGGATCACGTAGCCATGGCAGTGGTGATAGATGAGTATGGCGGGGTCTCCGGCATTATCACGCTGGAGGATTTGCTTGAAGAAATTGTGGGCAATATTGAAGATGAGTATGACGATGAAACGGCTGAGGTCGTCCGCAATGTGGACGGCAGTTATACAATAGACGGTCTGACAGAGCTGGATCATCTGCATGATTACATTCCTGAGGTTCGCCTGGGGGATGATGACATGGATTATGACACGGTTGCCGGGCTGGTTTTGCATCAGCTGGACCGTATTCCTGACACCAATGAGCACCCTGAAATTGCTTACGGCCGTTATAAGTTCAAAGTGCTGGAAATGGATGACCGCCGGATCGCCAAGGTGTTACTGACTATCCTGCCGCCTCCCCAGGCTGATTCCGCCGGAACAGACCACCATAATGGGGATTCAGCTAATCAATCCTCGTCCCCGGCCAGCCCTGCAGAGCAGGATAGCTGATCCAGAGTTATCCCCATCATCTGCGTATGGCAGCGACAGATGCCCGTTGCCACAGCCAATCCAAACCAAAGACCAAGCCGCGGCCCTGGAACTCAGGACCGCGGCTTTATTGATCAGGGCCTGAAGCTGCCAGCAGGAGGTCAGCCACCCCCTGGCCGTCAAAATCCGGCGTATAATTGGCCTGCGGATCCACGGGATCCTGGATATAGCAGTGTCTGAAGCCAAGCTGCCAGACATAAGTAGTCATCTGCTCGTACTCCAGAGCGCTCAGCGGGCGCTGCAAGGCTTTATAGTCTGTTGCGTGATACAGCGGAACATATTGATTCATCAAGCTTAAAATGATCCCGCTGCCAAAGGTATGCCACAACCAATCCATGAGTTTCCGGGTATCAAAGAAGAGCCCCGGCAGCATGAGATGCCGCACCAGGACGCCGTGAGTCAGCAGCCCCTGCTCATTCAGCGGACTGGCCGGTCCGGTCTGCCGGTACATCTCCCGGATGGCTGATGAGGCATATTGAAAATAAGCAGGCGCCTTTGAATAGGCCACCGCATAACGATCATCCCAATACTTTAAGTCCGGCAGATAAACATCCACCAGACCTTCAAGCTGCCGCAGGGTCTCCACCCGTTCATAGGCATTGGAGTTCCAGACAACCGGCAGCGGAAAGCCCTGTAGCTTTAAGTGGCGGAGCACCGGGATTAAGCTTAAAGCGTAATGATCCGGCGTTACCAGATTCAGATTAGCGGCGCCTTGCTCAGCCAGAAGCCAGCACAGCTTTTCCAGATTAGCGGCGGACAAGGAGTACCCCTTCACCCCCTGACTGATTTCTGCGTTCTGGCAAAAAACGCAGGCCAGATTACAGCCGGAAAAAAAGATCGTACCCGATCCCTGGCTGCCTGAAATGCAGGGTTCCTCCCAGAGGTGACGATAAGCCTTAGCTACAACAAAAGGGGTCTCCGGCACCCGGCAAAAACCGGCTCCGGCCTGCCGGTCTGCCCGGCAGTTCCGCGGACAAGCCTGACAGCGCCAGGCCCCATCCCGCACGTTAAAATCAGTATTGTTATTCATAACGAATCGTTTCAGCCTCTTTCAGCTTGCCCCCTGCTAAAGCTGCCGGAATCAACAGGGTTAAGCCGGCGGCTGTCAGGGGCTTAATTATCAGCTCAGTCCTCCCCTGCGGCGGTCTGGTTGAACAGCTCCGCCAGCGGAGAATCCGGTCCCAGGATCAATGTTTTATCACCCTTCAAGCCCTCGCTCAGCGTCTCCAGCTCTTTGGTATAAAGATAGAAATCCGCCATATCCGGATCCTGGTAAATCGGACTCAGGGCCTTCATGTAGGCTTCTTCACCTTCGCCCTCAAGTCTGCTGGCCTCAGCCCTGGCCTCACCCAACAGGACCTCCACTTCCTTGTCCGTGCTGTTACGGATGATGCTGGCCTGATACTCCCCTTCAGCCTGGTAACTGGCTGCCATCTGCGAGCGTTCTGATATCATCCGATTATACACCGCCGCCAGGTTATCATCCGGTAAATCAAAGCGTCTGATTTCCACAGCCGGGATCTCCACCCCATAGGCCTGCAGACTTTCAGCCACAATATCCGTGATCTGCTGGTTCAGCGAAGCCCGCTGTGACTCCTCATCCGCCACAATGGCATCCTGCTGCAGATTTCCGGTCACATTTTTAATCACACTGAAGACCGAGGCATCAATCCGTTTCTGCATCTCATTCAGGCTGCCCACTGTCCGGATAAACGTTTTGGGATCGCTGATGCGCCACAAGGCGTAGCTGTCAACGACCATAGCTTTTTTGTCCGCAGTCAGCACCTCAGAGTAATTGATATCATAAACCATGACCTTACGCGTCAGCCGGTTAACCTCCTGCACAAACGGCAACTTAAAGTTGAGCCCGGGTTGTTCTACCGTACGAACAATGGCACCAAATTGGGTCAGGTAAGCATATTCACCCTCACGGACAATATAGGTTGAGGAAAAACCCAGTATAAGCAGGGCAATCAGCAGCACGCTCAAGCCGGTGCGTTTAAACCATTTTTTCATATTTCTGCTCCTTTTCCATCCTGTTGCGTCCGGGTTCAATCCAGGGTCTGCCCGCTTGCTTCCTGCGACAGTTCAGGGGACTGGCTGGGCGCAGGCGACGGTGAAGGCAGGGTCGCCGCGCTGCCTGCCTGATTATCACTGTCCCAGGGAGTTAAGGGCAGCAGGGTCTGCACAGAACTGCCATCGTCCAGATACACCGTCACACCGGGCAGTAATTGCTGCAGCGTATCCAGATACAGCCGGCGCCGGGTCAGGTCAGAAGCAGTCTGATATTGTTCATAGACAGCTAAAAACTGCTCCCGTTCGCCCTCCGCTTCATTGATCCTGGATATCTTTTCAGCCTCTGCCTGGCGGAGGATGCGGTCAGCCTCGCTGCGGGCTTCCGGCAGTTTGCTGTTCCGGTAAGCCTGAGCTTCGTTAATCAGGGTGTCCTTTTGCTGTTTAGCGTTTTCCACTTCTCTGAAAGCTCTGGCTATGTCGTCAGTTGGCGGCTCAGAGTCGTTTACTTTAACATCCAGGACCTGTATGCCCAGATCACCTTTTTCCACTTTATCCATCAGCAGGCTAAGGACATCCGACTGAATCTGGATTTTGCCGGTCGTCAAAACGTCATCAATACTGCGGGTACCGACCACTGACCGTACCGAGCTTTGCAGCATGCTGCGCAGGATCTGATCAGGCTCGGCGCTCTGAAAAAGGTACTTGTAGGGATCAGAGATTTTCCATTCTACAAAAAAATCAATGCTGACGACATTCATATCACCGGTAATCATCAGACTGTCATCCGGCAGGCTCTCATAAGACTGATCCCCGGTAGACACATAGCCCAGCTCAATTTTTTGGGTCCGGTTTACCGGCAGGATGCTGGCCTCCTGCAGCGGCCAGGGCAGCTTCCAGTGCAAGCCGGCACTGACGGTCCTGGTATATTTCCCAAAGGTCATCAGGACCGCCTGTTCATATTCCTTAACGGTATAAAAGCTGGTAAAAGCCAGCCAGAGCAAAACGACTATCCCCAGCAGCGCCGGCCAGTAACGCTGCAGCTTAAGTCCGCGGCGGGGTCCAGGACGGCCGGCCTTTTTTTGTGGCTGCCGGTCAGCCGGCCCCGGCACCGGCCCGGACGCGCGGCTGCCGCTAAGGTTTTGCAGCCAGCGGCTCCAGCCCAGCTGCCATATAGAGCGTGGTGCAGCAGGTGATATGTTCATAAATTCCTCCAGATCATCAGTTGTTCAGCGCTTATGACTCCGGCTATTATACCAGACCTTTTTTTAAGCTGATGTCAGCTACCCAAAGGCGCTCCGGCCGCTGTGTCAGAACCCTCGCTTGCCGAAAGGCTGAAGAAAGGTAAGACAAACTCCAGCGCTTATGCTAAAATTTAGCTGTTAATCTTACTGCAATATGCAAGCGTCAGAGGAGGAAACATTCATGTCTCAATTAATTGGCAATGCCATTTTTGGTCAGTCCGGCGGACCGACTTCTGTGATCAACGCCAGCGCAGCGGGCGTTTTTATTGAAGCGCTGAAGCACAGTGACTGCATCCCTAAGGTTTTTGGTGCCGCTCACGGCATTAAGGGTATTCTTGAGGAAACCTTTTATGATATGGGCCAGGAAGACCCGCATGAACTGGAGCTGATGAAGACCACCCCGTCCTCCGCTCTGGGCTCGGTTCGCTATAAGCTGGCAGATGCTTCAGCAGACGACACGGATTATAAACGTTTGCTGGAAGTCTTTAAAAAGTACAACATCCGTTATTTCTTTTATAATGGCGGCAATGATTCCATGGATACCTGCAATAAAATCAGCAAATTCATGCAAAAATCCGGTTATGAATGCCGCGTCATGGGTGTACCCAAAACCATTGATAATGATCTGTACGGCACAGATCATTGCCCCGGTTTCAGCTCAGCAGCCAAGTACCTGGCTACCTCTACCATGGAGGTTTATCTGGATGCCCGGGTTTATGATACCGGCATGATCACAGTGCTGGAGTGCATGGGGCGCAACGCCGGCTGGCTGACCGCCGCTACCGCCCTGGCAGCTTATAAAGGCCAGGGCCCGGACCTGATCTACCTGCCTGAAGTTCCTTTTGACCTGGATAAGATGGTTGAAGATGTCAAACGGATTTACGCTCAGACCGGTAAAGTCATTATTGCGGTTTCTGAGGGTGTCAAAACCAAGGAAGGTAAGTATATCCCGGAGCTGGTTGGCGAAGTCGCGACTGATGCCTTTGGCCACAAGCAGATGGGCGGTACAGCTTCTGTGCTGGCCAACTACTTAAAAGAGAAAACCGGTTCAAAAGTCCGCGGGATTGAGTTCTCCCTGTTGCAGCGCTGCGCCGCTCACCTGGGCTCAAAGTCTGATGTAGAAGAAGCTTATGGATCCGGCGCGGAAGCGGTAAAAAAGGCTTTGGATGGCTGCACGGATTACATGATCGGCATCAAGCGCGTTTCCAGCCAGCCTTATCAGACTGAGTATGTTTTAGTCCCCCTGTCTGATGTCGCTAATACCGAAAAAACAGTTCCCCGTGAGTGGATTAATGAGGAAGGCAACTTTGTCAATGACAAGTTTATTGAGTATGCGCTGCCTCTGATTGCTGAGGATTCAGTGCTGCCCAAAGAAGACGGCCTGCCCCGTTTCTGTCACCTGAAAAAAGTCCAGGCTACGGTCTGATCGCGGCCATCATTGCCACCCGTTTCCACCTGGACAGGTAATTTGCCTGAGCTGAAAAAAACTGCCCCGGAGGCTGGATCAGTCTCCGGGGCAGTTTATGGTTTAGCTGGGTCATGAATATTGCCGCAGCCTGGCTCAGAGGGTCAGCGACTTCTGCTCAATCAGGGCCTGGAGCTGCGGCAGCAGCTGCTCTAAAGAACAGGGCTCGCTCTTTTCCGTATCACGGCGGCGCAGCGAGACGGTGCCGGACTCCTCCTCCTTGGCCCCGACTACCAGCATATACGGCACTTTTTCGAGCTGAGCCTGCCGCACCTTGTAGCCGACCTTATCATCCCGTTTATCAATACTGGCCCGCAAACCTGCCTGCCGCAGCTGCTGCAGGACCGATTCACCATAAGCATTCAGTTTTTCCGAGATCGGCAGGACCCGTACCTGTTCCGGCGCCAGCCACAGGGGAAATTTACCGGCAAACTGCTCAATGAGCATCGCCATAAATCGCTCTATCGAGCCATAAACGACCCGGTGCAGCATAATCGGACGGTGCTTGCTGCCATCAGCGCCAGTATACTCCAGCTCAAACCGCTGCGGCATCTGGAAGTCCAGCTGAATGGTCCCGCACTGCCAGGTCCGGCCCATACAGTCACGCAGATGGAAGTCAATCTTGGGTCCGTAAAAAGCGCCGTCGCCCTCATTGATGATATAGTCGCGGCCCAGATCGGCCAGCGCGCCCTTCAGCGCGTTTGTAGCCAGCTCCCATTCTTCATCCGTTCCCATGCTGTCTTCAGGTCGGGTTGACAGCTCAATAAAGTAGTCAAAGCCAAAGGTCCGGTAGACCTCATCAACCAGGCGGGCCACGTTCTCAATTTCAGGCCGCACCTGTTCCGGCGTCATAAAGATATGGGCATCATCCTGGTGGAAACTCCTGACGCGCAGCAGTCCATTCAGCTGACCAGATTTTTCATGACGGTGTACCAACCCGACTTCCGCCATCCTTAGCGGCAGGTCACGATAGGAATGCGGCTGAGATTTATAGACCAGCATCGAACCGGGGCAGTTCATCGGCTTAACCGCGTAGTCTTCGCCATCGATGACGGTGGTATACATATTATTTTTATAGTGATCCCAGTGGCCGGAATTTTCCCATAGTTCACGGCTGAGAATAATCGGGGTGGATATTTCCACATAACCCTCCCGGGCATGGATCTGATGCCAATAGTCCAGCAGGGTGTTCATCAATATCATCCCGTTAGGCAAAAAGAACGGAAAACCGGGTCCCTCATCAGACAGCATGAACAGCCCCATCTCTTTGCCGATTTTGCGGTGATCCCGCCGTTTGGCCTCCTCCAGCATTGCCAGATACGCATCCAGCTCTGCCTTTTTAGGATAGCTGATGCCGTAGATGCGGGTCAGCATTTTGTTTTTTTCAGAGCCGCGCCAGTAAGCTCCGGCAACAGACAGGAGTTTGATCGCTTTTACGGCCTTGGTACTCATAATGTGAGGGCCGGCGCAGAGATCCGTAAATTCACCCTGACGGTAAAAGGAGATCACCGCGTCCTGAGGCAGATCATGAATCAGTTCCACCTTATAAGGTTCCTCTGCCTGACGCATCAGCTCCAGAGCTTCCTGTCGTGGCAGTTCAAAGCGCTCAATCGGATAATCTGCTTTAACGATCTTTTTCATCTCCGCTTCAATCTTTTCCAGATCCTCCGCGGTAAAGCCCGGCGCGTAGTCAACATCATAATAAAATCCATTTTCAATAGCTGGTCCGATCGCCAGTTTTGCTTCCGGATACAGCCGCTTGATCGCCTGAGCCATGATGTGAGACGTGCTGTGCCAGAAGGCCAGCTTGCCACCGGGCTGTTCAAAGGTCAGCAGGTTGACCTGATCGCCTTCCTTCAGCGGATGGCGAAGGTCTTGCAGCTCCCCATTCACCTCACCGGCCAACACCACCCGGGCCAGGCCCTCACTCAGATCGCGGGCCAGTTCGTAAATGCTGGCACCGTCCTTCAGCTCATGTGCGGAGCCGTCTTTCAATACGACTTTCATAGTCTTGATCCTCCAGTCAAATAAATCCTTATTTCCGGGCATAAAAAAACTCCCGGATAAAATCCGAGAGGGACGAGTAAAAATAAACCCGCGGTTCCACCCTGCTTCCTGTCCCGTGGCTCCGGAGCCGCGCTTCAGACTGCTCCCGGGTGACGATGGACAGGCAACTCATGTAGAGATGCTCACACATCCTGTAAAGACGATAACGGGGTCACCGGGCTTTTGCCGCTCCGAGCTGGTCAGGAAAGCCGGCAGGCTGGTGACCTCACACCCCGCGCCAATAAAGCCGCGGCAATCACCTCTCTGTAACCTGCGTTTAACTAACCTGTTTCTCTTCAACGCTTAATCAGTACTTTAGCCGCTTGGCCGCTTGCTGTCAAGCGCTTTCAGGTAACACTGGTTTCAGCTGCTTCGCTATAATCAGAAGAATAGATCATAAAAGAAAAGAGGAGTTAAAATGTCAGATTATTCAGTTGACTTGCACTCGCCGTTACCTGATGATTCTTCCTCCCGCCAGCAGCCTTCACTCAGCCGTGAGCAGGCCTGGCAATTGCTCACCTGTTATAATCAGGATCCGTTCCACCTGGAGCACGCCCGGACGGTTGAAGCCATTATGACGTACCTCGCTCAGTCGCTGGGCTACGCTCAGGAAGCAGCGTTTTGGGGGCTGGTGGGCTTACTCCATGATCTGGATTTTGAACAATTCCCCCAGGAGCATTGCCACAAGTCTCAAGCGCTGATGCTGGAGGCAGGCATTGATCCTCAGATCATCCGGGCCACCGCTTCGCACGGGTACGGCATCTGCTGCGACATTCAGCCCGAGCACCAAATGGAAAAGGTGCTTTATGCGACGGATGAGCTGAGCGGATTAATCGGGGCCTGCGCGCTGGTCCGTCCCAGCCGCAGCACGTTGGATATGGAAGCTAAGTCAGTTAAAAAGAAATTCAAGCAAAACAGTTTTGCCGCCGGCTGCTCCCGCCCCGTCATTCAGCAAGGCGCGGACATGCTGGGGTGGAGTCTGGATGAACTGATCGCGCGGACTCTGGAAGCGATGCAGGCTTATGAGCGGTCAAACAGCAAACGTCCTGCCCGATAGCAGGCAGCAAGCTTCCGGCCTGGGCGCAGGGCTGGAGGTAAAGCAGACACCCACGGTACACCCTTGTTTCCCCGATCTGCCTTCAGCCCAGCGGACCGGCCGGCTCGGGCCTGGCTTCAGCTTTACCCTGGTAGTTCAGGACTATAGCAAAGGCCAGCAGATACAGCACAATATTGAAAGCAAAGGGCAGGCGGCTGTCAGTCTCAGACAGCAGGCCTACCAGATATCCAAAGGGCGAAGAAAACGCGATCATAAAAGCCGTCAGCAAGGCGACAATCCTGGCCCGTTCCTGCGGGTCTACAGATAAAGCTACCATGGAGTCCTTGCGCGGCACCACCAAAGCAAAGCCCATCGCCTCTAAAAGGAAATAAAACGCGATCAGACCAGCGTGACCGGCCGGAGCCAGAATCAGCAGCAGCTGGGCCCCCACATAAAATAACAAGCCCAGGGTCATGGGGATCTTCATCCGCAGCCGCTCCAGGCGATGCTGGATAGCAAACATAAAAACCAGCATAAAAGCCGCCCGCAGAATTGGATAATAAGCCAGATAAGATTCATCCACCCCGAGATTTCGGGTTATGCGCAGGGAGACAAAATTGTTGTTGACTAAAGTTGTGGTGTATAAGATCACCATAATCCCTAAGGTCTGCAGGGTCTGGCGGCTATGGAAAATCTGCGGCAGCAGCGAACGGTATTCAAGCAATAAGGCACCCAGACTTTGCTGCCGGGTTTCCGCCATCCTGATCCGCCCCTGGGTAGTCTCAGTTGTGTGGCGCCAGGTAATCCAGCACTTAAGCAGCATGGCCAGGCTGTAAATAAAGTACAGTGACCGCATGACCGGAATCAGGGAGAAGCGGCGGATCAAAGCACCTGATATGGGAGAAAAGAACACCGCCAGCAGGCCGGCAATTGTAATCCAGCTGTATATGCCCACCAGCTTGGTTTTGTCAGCGTCCTCCACCAGCAAGCAGGTCCAGGCAGTCTGATTGACCTGTTCAAAGCTGTTAAGCAGCATGGCCACCAGGAAAAACCAATAATTTTGCGCCACAGCCCAAACCAGGCAGGGCAAGACCCAGCCCACCATGTCGCCAAACATGGTAACCGTTTTGCGGCCAAATTTATCCGCCACGATCCCGCCGGCAAAGGAACAGATTACCTGCGCCAGCATGGCCAGTGAAAGCAGGCTGCCGATTCCCACATCATTAACGCCTAACGCATACATATAGACAGTGACAAAAGGCGCGATCAGATTATTGGGTACGCCCCACAGCGGCTCTATCCAGACGCAGGTCCGCGGATTGCCTCGTAAATCCAGGAGCAAGCGAATCAGCGGGTGCGAGGTCACCTGTTTCATAAATCGACGTTCCGCCATACAGACCTCAAAGGGTCTGCTGGTTGCGGAAACGAATGCCCTGACCGTCCGCTTGTTCAATAATCACCAGGGATTTCAAGGGATAGCCAGCTTCCCGCAGCCGGTCACCGCCGCCCTGGAAGCCTTTTTCAATGGCGATGCCAATTCCGGCCAGTTTGGCGCCGGCTTGATGGACAATATCCACCAGACCTTTCAGCGCTTCTCCATTGGCCAGAAAGTCATCAACGACCAATACCTTATCCTGGCTGGTCAGCCATTGACTGGACACCAGCAGTGTGACCTTTTTTTTGTAGGTATAGGAATAAATATCACTCTGATATAAGCCGCCCTCAATATTATCTGATTTGGCTTTTTTAGCAAAAATCATCGGCACATCAAATTCATCAGCCGTGATCGCGGCCAGAGCAATGCCGGAAGCCTCAGCCGTTAAAATCGCGGTAATATCCGGATCCGGAAACAGACGCCTGAACTCACGCGCAATCTCCCTCATCAAACGCGTATCGATCCGGTGATTCATAAAGCCGTCCACCTTAATGATGTTGCCCGGCAGCACCCGTCCCTCAGTCAAAATCCGCTGTTTTAAACTGTCCATATCATCCGCCATTTCTCTTTTGAATAATACAGTGTATGTTAGCATTTTAGCAGCAAAAGCGCAAAGCTCCCTGAACCGCCTGGCCATCAAGAACCGACTAGCCAGAAGCCATTCCGGGAGCTAATCTAACCCTGTCCGCTCTCAGTTCAGCAGGGTTCAGTCAGCAATTGCTTCAGCCCATCTCTACCTCAACTGTCGCGGTTGTTCCGGCTTTGATTAACGGCAGTACCTGCCCGCTGATGGTCTGTCCGTTGACAGTGATGCGGCGGACCCCCTTTTCAACCCGCTGAGGATTTTTTACGGTGATCTGATATGTTCCCCCTCGGTAACGGCGAGTCAGGCTGAAATCGGTCAGGTCTGAGGGCACGCAGGGATCCATCCGCAGACCTTTCAGAGTCGGGGTCAGGCCTAAGATATACTGACTGGCATTGACAAAGGTCCAGGAAGCCGTTCCGGTCAGCCAGCTGTTTTTAGCTTCGCCAAAACTGGCAGCATCCTTACCCGCGACCATCTGGCTATACACATAGGGTTCAGTCCGGTGAATGTCGCTCATATCTTCAATATAAGCCGGCGTAATGCGGCGGTAGACCTCAAACGCCCGGTTGCCGTGTCCAACCACAGCCTCAGCACAGGATATCCAGGGATTATTGTGACAAAAGATCCCGGCATTCTCTTTGTATCCCGGCGGATAGCTGGAGATTTCCCCCAGATTGAGATAGTACTGCGAATAAGCCGGCTGCAGCAGCACAATGCCATAGGGCGTATCCAGTCTTGCTTCTACACTGGCCAGGGCTTGTTCAGCTTTACCGTCTTCAGTGCCAATCCCCGCCATTACGCACATGCCCTGCGGCTCAATAAAGATCTGGCCTTCCTGGCAGTCTTTGCTTCCCACCGGCTGGCCGGCGGCGTCATAAGCCCGGCGGAACCAGGCCCCGTCCCAACCGGCTGACTCGGTAATTGCAGTCATCTCCTGTACCGCGTCCCGGCAGTCCGACGCCTCCTCGTCCAGACCCAGGAGCTCACATAAATCAGCGTATTCAGCCCCATACTTGACAAACATACCGGCAATAAACACGCTTTCGGCTACCGGCCCCTCACTTGGTCCGGTGGTCTGAAAACTCTCCCCCGGCTCTTCAGAAAAGCAATTCAGATTAAGGCAGTCATTCCAGTCTGCCCGTCCGATCAGCGGCAGGCCGTGAGGTCCGCGATTGCGCAGGGTAAACTGAAAGCTGCGCCTCAGGTGTTCCATCAAAGTTGCCTGATCCTGGTCATTATTATCAAAATCAACCGGCTCATCCAGAATACTGGTGTCTCCGGTTTCTCTGATATAACAGGAAGCCGCCGCAATCAGCCACAGCGGATCATCATTAAAGCCGCTGCCGATGGCTGAATTTCCGCGTTTGGTCAGGGGCTGATATTGATGGTAAGCGCTGCCGTCCGCCCGCTGGGTAGCCGCTATATCCAGGATCCGTTCCCGGGCCCGGGCCGGAATCATATGGACAAAGCCCATCAGGTCCTGACAGGAATCACGGAAGCCCATGCCTCTCCCCGTACCGCTTTCAAAATAACTGGCTGACCGGCTCATATTAAAGGTAACCATGCACTGATACGGATGCCAGATATTCACCATGCGGTTAAAGCGCTCGTCCCCGCACGACAGCTGCAGCGTTCCCAGCAGGTCTTCCCAATAGGCTGCCAGCGCCAGCCTGGCTTCATCCACCTGCTTATCCTGCTGATAACGGGCAATCATGGCGCGCGCCCGGGCCTTATTGATGACCGCCGGCGCTTCCCACTTTTCATCTACCGGATTTTCAATGTACCCTAAAATATAGATCAGACTGCGGCTTTCGCCTGGCGCCAGGCTGACCTCAACCTGCTGGGCCGCTACCGGCGACCAGCCATGAGCCAGGCTGCCGGAGCACTGTCCCTGTTCTACGGCCAGCGGATTGGCCGGTCCGCGGTATGGTCCGATAAAGGCGGTTCTGGAGCTGTCCCAGGATTTGACAGTGGTATTGACCGAACGGAAGCAGTAATGGTTACGACGTTCCCTGTACTCGGTTTTGTGATAAATGCAGCCGTCTTCAATTTCCACCTCACCGGTGCTGAAGTTCCGTTGGAAGTTATTGGCGTCATCCACCGCGTCCCAGAGGCAAAACTCCAAATAGCTGAAGATCTGCAAGGTTTTGGGAGTCAGGCCCTGGTTGGTTAAAATCAGCCGGTTGATTTCACAATTATCATTCAAGGGCACAAACAGCTCCTGGACCGCAGCGATATTGTCTTTCTTGCTTTCAATCAGGGTGTAGCCCAGACCATGGCGGCATTGATAGTGATCAAGACTGGTTTGAGTCGGCTGCCAGCCGGGGTTCCAGACCGTTTCGCCATCTTTAATATAGAAATAGCGGCCGTTCTGATCAAAGGGCTGGTCATTGTAGCGGTAGCGGGTCAGGCGGCGAAGCTTGGCGTCCTTATAAAAGCTGTAACCGCCGGCTGTATTGGAAACCAGACTGAAAAAGTCCTGATTGCCCAGGTAATTTATCCAGGGCAAGGGGGTCTGAGGGGTTTCTATAACATACTCCTTGTTAGCATCGTCAAAATGGCCAAATCTCATGATTCTTCCTCCTGCTGGGGTTCTCCCAATAGATTTATACAGTTCAGGTAGCTATGTCTTTTTAACAATCAGTCAGCCGGTCGCCTGCGCTCAAGCGGCCGTGCCTGGTTGCATTCAGATACCTGGAACAGTTGGATTGAAGTCTGTCGCCAGGATACCATCCTGGTTTCAGACTAGGACACCGGTGCGGCGGGTCTGACCGCCACGCTGCCGCCTTTGATTAACTGGCAATTAACCAATATCTGATGGGGTATGGCTGACCGAGGCCGCTCGATTTCATCTATTACCTGATTAGCCGCAGCCTTACCCATCTCTTCTGTGTCCTGCCGTACGGTCGTCAGTTCAGGATCCAATACCCGGGCAAAGTTCAGACCGTCAAAACCCGCGATGCCGATATCATCAGGGACGGAGAGCTTCATTTTATCCAAAACCCAGCGACCGCCCAGGCTGGAGTAATCGTCCGGATAAATAATGCAGTCCGGCGGTTGGTCCAGGGCCATCAGTTGCCGGGTAGCCTGCGCGCTGTCACCGGTATTGTGATACCTCGCAGCAATCAGATAAGCATCCGGAACGGCCAGGCCCCGCTCCTCACAAGTACGGTAAAAGCTGCCCACACGACTGCGGGTAACCGCGGTATCCTCACCATGAACATAGGCGATCCGCTGATAACCGCAGCTTATAATATAAGCGGTCAGATCCCGCATACCGTCCACATTATTGGACAAAACACTGGTCCGCTCATGGAAGCTGTGATCAATGGTCACCACCGGAATTTCACTTTTTATCAGCTGCAGGATCTCCGGTGAATAATAATCCACACAAGCTATCACGACACCATCACAGCCGCGATAAACGGCGTGATCGTAATAGCTCATCTTCATCTGACCGATATTTTGGCTGAGGAAGGTAATATCGTAGCCCCGCTGCTCCGCCTGGCGTTTAAGGCTATCCAATATCCGGGAAAAGAAATTGTGAGTCAGGCCGCTGTTAGCCTGATCATCAAACAGGACGCCGAGGTTAAAGGAGCGATTTGTTTTCAGGCGCAGCGCTGCTGAGTTAGGTAAGTAACCCATGTCAGCGGCAATCAGGCAGATATGCTGTCTGGTGCTTTCACTGACATCCCGGTGACCGTTCAGGGCTTTGCTGACGGTTGCTACTGAGACGCCACAGGCCTCAGCAATATCTTTGAGAATGACTGGCTTTTTGCTGTCTGAAAGCTTGTCCTCCGACATGTCTGTCCTCCGTCTTAATCGATTACGTAAAATCACAGCCCAAAACCAACTTATTGGCTTGTCTCAACAAGTTTGCATGTTGGTTTTGTGCACTCATTATAACTCATCGATATAGAAGTGGCGTATTTTCGTAATTTTTTCGTCTATTCAGGTTTAATCGGGGGCAGATTGATGATAAGCCGGGTGTAAAGGCCAGGGAGTTGGCGAAATTTTCGTGAATTTCACCTGACGATTCAACAGCGGGCGCTGCAACGTCTGATCCGGCTGGCGTGTAAAAATTATGTTGAAGGCCATTCCCTATCCAGCAGACCCCACAGGGTCAGATCCACCATCTTGCCCTGACGGCGCAGTTGTTCCCTCAGTCTGCCTTCAGGCCTGAAGCCAAGTTTTGAAAACAGCTGCAGCGAGGGTTGGTTATCCGACTGGATGCGAGCATAGACCCGATGTAAACCCCATTCATTAAATAAATAATTTATTAATAAGCGCAGGGCTTCCTCCGCGTAACCCTGGCCGCGGGCCACCGTCAGCAAAGCTAAACCGATTTCCGCGTTACGCGCTGTCCAGTCGATCTCATCAATATTGAGCAAGCCCAGGATGCGCTGGTCAGCCAGCTGCCTGATCGTCAGAACCATATCGCTTTCACCGTTATTCCAGTCCGCCAGCAGGGCCGCGGTTTGCTCTGGTGTGAAGGTGCGCCATAAGGTAGGCAGATAAAAGCGCAAGGTTGGGCTGTCGCTGAAAATGGCCTGCAAAAAGGGCAGGTCCGCTTGCTGCAGCGGACTTAAGGATAGCCTGGCGCTGCACCAGATAGATGGCTGCGGGTGGCTGGGTTGGTTTGATGCGGTAACCATAAACTGCCTCTTTATCTCTCAGTCGTTTTTCTTGCTATTATAATGGTTTGTTTACTCCAGCGGCGTATCCAATCAACGCCGCCGCGATGGCTTGTTAGGTAAGATTTCTCAATTTCTGACAGACGGATGATTACATATAACCGTTGCAGGTATTACCTCTAGAGCTCTTTAAGACCAGGTTAGTCATTTTATGATAGATCGTCTAGTCTATTTCATTTATTTTAGCCACAATATCAATTTTTACGGTAAATATTCAGAGGCAACTAGTCATACAAGCTATTTATTACAGTATTATGCGTTCTCTCAATGCCAGATTTCAGAAGCAGCAAGAGGCATGCAGGCTAAAAAGGCGCTTGACAGTAAGCGTTCGCATCCATATAATTTGCGTTGTGCCTTTGAGATTGGCCCAAACGGTGGAATTAGCTCAGTTGGTTAGAGCGCCAGATTGTGGCTTTGGAGGTCATGGGTTCGATTCCCATATTCCACCCCACTTTTACAATGGGGTGTAGCCAAGCGGTAAGGCACGGGACTTTGACTCCCGCATGCGTAGGTTCGAATCCTGCCATCCCAGCCATGTTTGATCCGCTAGCTCAGTTGGTAGAGCATCTGACTTTTAATCAGAGGGTCGGGGGTTCGAACCCCCCGCGGGTCACCACACAGCAAACCCCGACGGCGTAAGGCTTTCGGGGTTTTTTGTTGCCTTAAAATCTGGCCAATTCCGGCTCTGAAATCCCTAAGAAGGGTAAAAAATATATAATCCATTTAAGAACTTTTGCTCTGCTCAGGTCCTAAGCCCTCCAACAGAACCTGATTCAGGACTTCAGCCGCCTTCTGGTCTGCTGACTTGATAACCACCGTTTACGTGTTGAGCGTCGTTGAGGTCTGGACGTGACCTAATCACCCTGCGACTGTCCGGACATCAACCCCGGCAGACAACTGCAAGCTGGCGTTTGGGTGGCGGAGTGAGTGCAGCGACACTTGCGGCAGATCGTGTTTTTTCAGGAATCGGGCCCACCACTGCGGCCAATAGCCTGGCAGTATGTAACCGCCGTTCCAGTTTGCGAAGACAAGCCCTGTTTCCTACCAGCTATCGCGGTATGGCAGCCGTTCCTCCGCCTGCCATGCTTTGTGCTGCTTCAGGGGGCGCTTCAGCGCTTCCGGTATCGTCAGGACACTCAAAAAGAGAGCGATGTTTACGCCCCCACTCTCCGCCAAATGCCGTACGCGGCGCTCATGTCCCTCCTCAGCGTTGCACTCTATTCTCCGTTACGGCTATAAGCTATTTTGCCGTACTATCTGATTGGCACAGCGTCAATAGTTAACCTTTACGGAAGCCTTGCTCAATTAGCACGGAAACTGTGCTCAATTTCAGTGAAATGGATGCTCGACCTTGACGGCTTAAGTGTGCCAATAGAGCGGCGTACACATGCAGGGCTCATAATTATGAGCGATGATACTGTCTCTCATATCAGTCACAACTTTTTTGTTTCTCTCAGAAATCGGATCCACTGAAAGGCAATCCGGATATTGGAATTTATGAGAATCGATGTGAATTCCGGAATTGTCTCAGAGACAGCTTCCGCTAAAGTCGTTTCAGCTAAAGTTATCTGCTCAGATTCATCTGTTCCCGCTTCAAGCCTGACTCCTGTTGTGATGTTAGAGCTAAGCTCATTTTATTGCCACAGTTCGCTTCGCTGAATGCTCCTTTGCCAATAATAATTGATAATCAAACAAAACGAGCAATCAAACTGACTACTCGTTTTGTCTTCTCTATAATTACTTTGGTATCGTATGCGTTCAAACTCTTCTCGGTATTTTTCACCAATTGATGATATTTTTCACTCTCCTATTTATACCTGGTCAGAATACCTTTACAAGTCTGGTCTGTCAGATTCTAAGGTTTATCCCGTCAAATTAAACTCAGTAGATACCGTATAGATGAAATCTCTATCAGCTTCATCGGCGTACTTAAACTTGATCCGGTAACGCCCCGCCTCCAAGTTAATTCCGGCTGGGAGCGCCACATCCGCATAGTTATAATCCTCTCCCGGTTCTATAATTCTGCCTACAGCAGAGAAGTAAACATCACTCATATCAATTTCAATCCAGCCATCTTGATAGAAGTCTAGCGTATAAGCTTCACCGATCAGGATGCTGAAATCTCCCTTATTAGTAAAGGTTAAATCTAGCGGGCCACGTTTAGAAAAGGTTTCACTATTAGAGACGAGGACTAATGGCCCATCATTTACCGGGCTTAAGCTATTGGATGGAGTTGAATCCAAGGTATCGCGGGCAGCCGTTCCTGACTGTTCCTGACTGGCATCCGTATCTGATGACTGAGGAAGGGCTGCCGTGCAGCCGGATAGCACAACCAAGAAAAGGTAGCCAATGGTTATCAGCCATACATATTTTTTCATAACAGCCTCCATATCAGCCGATAGACTCTCTAGCTGCTCTTTGCAGAATAGCCCTTATCGGTAATCAAACCAAATGGTGTATAATAGCCATAAGAGGAATTACTTCCACTTAGAATCCCGCAGATTTTATAGCCTCCGGCATAAATATAAACAGGGCCGCCACTATCACCGGATTGAGGAAGAGTATTAAAGGAAGATTCTGACATACCCAAAAGAGTAGTCCCGCTAGCATTAATGGATATATTGGTTCTATGTGTGATCCCATACGTCCAACCTGTAGTCTTTCCATATCGGTATACCCTCTGCCCATTAACTGCTTTCTCAACAGAGCCCGCCACTCTAATAGGATTGGCGGTAGATGCAGATGGTCCAAACGATTTATTAACTACATGATGATTGGTGTTGCTCAATGGTATTATGGAGTAATCGCCCTATTGATTTGCGGCAAATCGATGGAATGAAACTGTGCCTACACGAGTTCTATTATATGATATGACCGCTCCCTGATTTAATACATGCCCACATGTCACAATTGCTTGTGAACCTTGATAATATCCAGTAGAACCCAAGGTAAAAGTATAATTATTTCCTGAAATCTCGTCTCCCGCCCACTACTCACTTGTTGTAACAACAGGCTCTGTGATACGAACAGACAGCGGGCTATGCTGGTCACTCTGATCATTGCGGTCAGCCAGCATCGTATCCAATAGGTTTTTACTGCCGTAAGTTTCTACCAGATCTAGAATTTCCCCTGAAAGCACTTGAGCGTTTTCACTAACTTCAACCAAAACTTGATTGGACTGCTCGTCCACACCAGACGTCAACACGTCTGAATCATTCTGAATGATTTGATCCGCCAAATCCTTAAGCTCATTGTAGGGGTAGACGACCGTTTCAAAAATAACCGGCTCATCTGAAGCAAACAATGCTTTGTACTTGTCCTCTGCGCCGTTCACACATTGGACATGCAACTGATTGTCAGTTCCAATATAATAACCGCCAAAATCGTCCGGATATTCATCACCATAAGCAGACTCAGAAAAGCCCGGACTGGACATGAGTTTTTGGTACGCATCCAATGCCGGCTGCTGGAGCACCGCATCTTGAGGAATACTCTCATCAAAAGTGACCTGCTCCGGTTTTTCTAAGGTGGTAACTTGATTGATTTCCTGAGCACTGATTGGATTAAACCCCATCGTTGAAACTGCTAATGCAGTGACCAATAAGGACCTGAATAATCGATTACGTGACCTCATACAACGCTCCTTTCATTGGCTTAAACGCATTCTATTCTGCGATTTGATTATACAATATCCAGAGCGTCTTTTTTACTAAAAATCTTGAAGCTCATAGTTTACATTGTTTTTGTTGTAAATTATATGCGTATCAATCATTATTATTGTCATTTTTTATGTTCTATATGTAATACGCATATGCACAAAGGAAGCCCATTAATAGGCCGTTTGCGGGATTTTTTATCATTAAATGGAATATCGCATCTGATTTAAGCTGAGGGGGCGCCCCCCGCAGGCCACTAAAGCCGGAAACGGCCTAATAGTAGGCGTCTCCGGTTTTTTTGTTTGTCTCAAATAATCGATTAACTTTGCAGCTTTGGTCATACAAGAGCGTCCGGTATCACCGAGCGCTTTTTGTGACCTGAACTGGTCACCCAAAAGCCGAAAGCAACGGGCACGCAGTCAAAAAACCAGCGTGAGCAAAGCATAGCGGTCAAATTGGCCGGTAGAGTTTCTTTCCCTGATATTGGGTGGACTTTAATTCGTTGCTGCCCAAGCATCGCGCAGCTGGTTTTATTTCCGGAGCGTTATGGGAATACATGCAGACTATACCTGATATTCTTATTCTGACACCTGTCAGCGCTCAGCGCCTTCAGCGATCTCTCCCGCGTTTATTCAGCTTCCCGCTTTGACGGGAACCCGCTCCGCCGCGCTGATAACCTTCGTTTTTCCCTTGCCGCCGGGATTTGGGCCCCTTGGTTGGGGACGTATATCTACACGACCGGCCCGCTGGCACAGTATTACCCCCTCGGTCTGGCAACGCCATCCCGGACTCGCCGATCCCTTCGCCGCTATGGCCGCGGTATTGCGCCATACGGCGCTGATACACGGCAGCAGAAGCCAGTGAAAAGCCAAAAAAGCCCAGCACCCGGTCCAGCCCGACATAAGTTCCGTGCACATAAGCTAAGAGCTCTGCCCGCTCCATATGCAGAGCGCCCTTAGCATCCAGCAGTCTGGTGGCGGCCAGAACCTCTACTACTCTCAGCAAAAAGACCTCATGTGAACCCAATAGCAGACTTTTTTCCGCTTCAGCTCGGATGACCAGAGGGCTGTCAGCCAGATAAGGCGTTGGACAGTCGTCCACAAAACCCTTGTTCAGGCCACAATCGGCAAACTTATCACAGTCCCGTCCGGAACGGACACCACAGTAATCCAGCGATTGCAGGAGACTGCGATCTGCCAGGCTGATCCAGCACTGGGGATTTTGCTTCAACAACTGCCAGGCCAGCCGCTCCGGCTTTAACGCCACGCTGAGGTAAGGAGGTTTAGAGTTGACCACGCCTCCCCACGCCACTGTGGTGACGTCATGAATATAAGCGGGATTAGGCGGATCTTGCTCCCCGGTAGCTTTAGCGGACTCCGGTAATCCAGGCGCAGGTCCGCTGGTACTGAGAAATACCACCGGCAGTGGCGCTAAACCAGGCATCGCGCCCAGAGATTTAAATTGCTGACTCATGAATTGTTCGTTCCTTCTCTGTAAAATTCAGGTTTTTGGGGAAACTCTTATAAGCTGCAGCGCCTATTCCGCTGAGGCCGCGGCTGAGACCAGTTCCAGATCCAGTAAGGCTGCCTTTATATCCAGACCGCCGCTGAAGCCTATCAGTTTGCGGTTTTGCCCCACCACCCGGTGGCAGGGATAATAAAGAGCCAGTGGATTGGCCCCGCAAGCGGCCCCGACTGAGCGGGTCAAATGGCGGGCTTTAAGCCGGCGCTGCTTTTCTGTCAGGCCAGGAGACGTTTGCTGCACCAGCGCCAGGGCAACCTCCATATAAGAACGAGTCTGGGCATAAGGTATGGCCTGCAGCTGTTGCCAGACCAGCTTTTGAAACGCGCTGCCGCCCAGCATTTTTACCGGAAATGTCAGCTCCCGCAGATCGCCGTGCAGATAGGTGGCTATCTGACGCTGAGCTTCTTTCAGCGCGCCTTTTTGCCGGGTAAAGGCAGCAGCCGGCGCCCTGGCTATACAACTCATCTGTTTTAAGGAAACCGCGTTAAGCTGCCCCGACCCATCTGCCAGGCCTTGCTGCATCGCCGCATCACTGAGCCAGGAAGCTGGCAGTTTTTGGCCATAATGCAGGAAGCCGATATAATATACTGCCTCCGCATGCCCTGCCAGGGCCACGACACCTTGATCAAAAGGCACAAAAGCCCATTGCCAGGCGGTATAGTCCTGCCTCAGCAAGGCCCAGAGACTGGCATCCTGATAGCCTTCCTGATCGAGCGAAAATTCTCTGAGCAGGCCCTCCAGTTGAAATCCCATTTGACGCAACTCGGCTTTATCCAGTATCAGACGATCTGGTAATAGTAACTCAATCCGATGATAGTTCCGTTCATAAAACAGGTTATGTAAAATACAGGGCAGGTAGACAGGCAAATCCCTGACCGCTGCCGGCTGCAGCCAGAAGTGCAGTCTTACGGTTACCGCCTGCGGGCTCTCCGCAAAGCAGCACAGCGCGCCGGCAAATGACTGCTCCTGTTCCAGGGCCCAGCAGACCGCATCCCTGGTCTCCAGCCAGCTGCGTACCGTAGCCGCAGCCCGCTTATACGGATGGGGTAAAAGACCCGAGGCAACTAATAAATGATGATCCTGCAACCTCAGCGGCCGGAGCCGGTACGCTCCACAGTCAGGTGCCGGGGGGACAAAGCCAATCCGGGGCATATTTACCTCCTGGGTTTTAGCTCCCGCTGGCCGGGAGTGGCTGAAGATGATCAGGCAGACTAACTGTCTGTCACTTTTTGCATTATAGCACACAGGTGGCAGCCACAGCCGCTGCTTGGCTTATCAGCCGCTAAACGGTATACTTGGCCTGAATGTAATCACCCCTATGCTTAATCACGGCAACCGCAGAGCGGCTGACCTTGGGAGGAAGTATCTTGGAAACAGCAAAAGCCATTGTGTCCGTCATCACCCCTACCTATAACTGCGCCGGATTTATCGGTCAGACAATTGAAAGTGTACAAGCGCAGGATTATCCCTATTGGGAGATGATCATTGTGGACGACTGCTCCACTGACCAGACCAAGGATATCGTGGCGCGCTACTGCCAGGCGGATCCGCGGATCCGCTATTATTGTCTGGACCATAACTCCGGGGCTGCCAGAGCGCGGACTGAAGCCATGGAATTAGCTCAGGGAGACTATATGGCCTTTCTGGATAGTGATGATTTATGGACGCCAGACAAGCTCAGCCGCCAGCTTGCGTTTATGCAAAAAACCGGCGCCGCTTTCAGCTGCACCGCCTATGAACAGATTGAAGAGGACGGTCGTAAAAACGGTAAAATCATCCGGGCTCTTCCCCGCTGCAATTATAATCGCCTGCTGCTGGACTGCCCGGTCGGGAATTCCACCGTCATGTATGACGTAAAGGCCATGGGCAAATTTGAAGTACCGGATATCCGGAAACGCAATGATGACGCTCTCTGGCTGCAGATGCTCAAAAAAGAGCCCTATATTTACGGGATGACGGATGTCCTGATGCTGTATCGCTTACGCAGCGGATCCATATCCAGTAACAAGTGGAAACTGGTTCGTTATCATTGGCAGCTGTATCGTGAAATTGAGCACCTGTCTGTTCCCCGCTCGCTCTTTCACATTGGCTATTGGGGCTTTCTGAAAGCTTTTCACCTCAAATAGCCGATCACGGCCGTTTGCCTGACAGATCTCCGGTTCACCGGCTGCGCCTGGATCCTGATAGCTGCCCGGAGCAGCCGGTTCCGTTTCAGTGATGATTTACCGGAGCAGGTCGCAGCGCTTTCAGTGCCCGGCTTCATATCTCCTGTTGCCTGATTTGACAACTCAGCAGCAGGTGTTATTCTATCCTCAGATAATTCAGTCTTCTTTTCTCTCTCATAATACGTTGGACAAATTGAAATGGAGGCTTGACTATGCCAACCATAGCGGTCTTAATTCCCTGTTATAACGAGGCCCACACCATTCAAAAAGTAATCGGTGATTTCAAGCGGGTATTACCTGAGGCCCAGATCTATGTTTATGACAACAACTCTACCGATCAAACAGCCAGTCTGGCCCGGGCGGCCGGTGCCATCGTACGCCAGGAGCCGCGGCAAGGTAAAGGAAATGTGGTCAGATCCATGTTCCGGGATATTAACGCTGATTGCTATGTCATGGCGGACGGAGATGATACCTATCCGGCCGAGCCGGCTCGTGAGCTGGTTCATGCGGTCCTGGAGCAGCAAGCTGATATGGTCATAGGAGACCGCCTGTCCTCTACCTATTTTCAGGAAAATAAACGACCGTTTCATAACTCTGGAAACCGCGTGGTACGAGGCCTGATCAATCATCTTTTCCATAGTGACATAAAGGACATCATGACCGGTTACAGGGCCTTCAGCCGGGATTTTGTTAAGTCTTTTCCCGTACTATCCAAAGGTTTTGAAATTGAAACGGAAATGACCATTCACGCCGTTGATAAGAATTTTGTCATCCGGGAAATACCGGTCAGTTACCGGGACCGACCGGCGGGCAGCAGTTCCAAACTGAATACCTGGCGGGATGGGACAAAAGTTTTGCGGACGATCTTCCGTCTGTATAAGGACTATAAACCTTTTGCGTTTTTTTCAGTGCTCTCCCTGATCTTGCTCGTGCTTAGTCTCTGCGGGCTGATTCCGGTGCTGGCAGAGTATTTTCAGACCGGTCTGGTCCCCCGATTTCCGACACTGATCGTAGCGGCGACGCTCCTGGTCCTGGCTGTCCTGACCTTTACTGTCGGGGTAATATTGGATGTTATGGTCAAGAAGGACCGGCAGCAGTTTGAGCTTTATCTGAATTTGTGGCAGGCGTATTCGAGCTCGGATCAGCACCCGGAGGCATAGAC
Source organism: Oscillospiraceae bacterium HV4-5-C5C (assembly GCA_012034405.1). Lineage (GTDB taxonomy): Bacteria > Bacillota > Clostridia > Saccharofermentanales > Fastidiosipilaceae > JAAVLZ01. The sequence goes on from JAAVLZ010000001.1 coordinate 144,402, forward strand.
TGCTGTGATAAGGGAGTCGCTGCAACTGAGGGTGGGGGGGTAAGCGCTCCAGGCAGCGGTTGGCAATCCCCAATTAAGCAGGTTAAGGCTACAAAGGGTAAAGCGGTATAAAGGCCATACACATAACGGAACTCATTGTAAACGGGGGTGGCCAGCAGCAGTGTAGCTACGATCGCCAAAGGCGGCACCGTTTCCAGGTAGGTCTTGCGGCGGCTGATTAAAGCAAAGCCAAGGCCCAGTAAATACAGCCAGGTACAAAGACCGTTACTGGTGATCAGACGTCCGATCATCAGCTGACTGAGCTTATCTGCCAGACTGGCCAGCAGCGGTACTACAATGGTCTGGTGAATACCAAATTCATTGTCTACCACCCCGCTGTTGGTGATCCAATAGGCGTAACCAGCATTCCAGTAACCTTTAGTCTGATCAATCCAGGCTTCTATATATGAGAAAGGGGCGCGAAGGCCCAGAGTGATGTAAAGGCGCAGGAAATCAGCTTTATTGGCCTCAAGGATGGCGCTGCTGTCCTTGTCTCTTAATAAAGCTTTAATCGGATCAGACAGTCCAGGATCATACTGGCTGCTTACTTTATCAAGGTCTATCACCTGGCTTAATAACGCTGTTTCTTCTGCGGTGAGTGGATTGCCATCCGTAATATAGCGGGCAATCTGCTGCTCCGGCACGGATAATGACTCAATGATATCAGTCCGCTCAATCTGCAGCAGCGTGACCACCGGTCCTTTGAGGATAGCTGCCAGCGCCAGCGCCAGCACCGTCAGTAGGACCAGCCGGGGGCTCTGGCGATGGAACTGGATCAGCAGCACCAGCGCCACCAGGACAAACGCATAAATCGCATTGCTGCGCAACAGGCAGAAAGCCAGGGCTGAAAAAAAGTACAAGCTGTCATTCAGGACAGGATGGCCGATCTGCCGGCGGCAACGGTAAAGGCAGGTAATGAAAAACAAAACCGCGCCGCCAAAAAGCACATCTTTCCAGATAGTCACACTATAGATGACGTGATAAGGAGTCAGAGCAAAAATCAGCAGCACCAGCCATAGCAGCCGGCGGCGCAGGCCCGCCTGGGCCAGCGTCATGACAGCAAACGCAAACGCAGCCGCCATCATCAGGATCTGGGCGACGCAGTAAGTGGCTACGGCCGCATTTACCGAGCCAAAACAGGCCATGCCTATGTCATAAAACAGTTTGATCAGGAACGTATGGTAAATCGGATGATGATCCAGGTAGTTGCCGGTTATTACCTGCCGGATCTGTCCCATGCTATCCAGTGAAAGAATACCCGGATAAGCCGCCAGAAACAGATAAAGTAAATCAACAACAGCTATCAGGCCGAATGCCAGCATAAAAACCCGGACCGGTCTGAGCCGAGCTTGCCGATCTGCCTTTACCAGTGTTACGACCTGGGTCAGCGGAAAAATAAAGCGCAGGACAGCTGAAAACACACTATAGCCTGATACCAGAAACAAGAGAATCTTAACCAGCTTGGTAACACCCGCGACCAGCCACAACAGCTCATAATTAGCGGCGGTCGTAAACAAGGTAAGGATCAAAGCCAGGATAATTAAGCCGGTACGTTCCCGCCGACTGCCCGGTTCAGACGCCTTAAACCAGGAAATCGTATTGGCGGCAACAGCCAGGGCGGCAATCAAGGCGTAAACGATGAAATTAGCTGAAGAAGGTTCAATTAAGTAAAGCCATATTACGGTTAAAAGGATACGGAAAATCACAGCGCTGTGCGAAGTCACTCTGGTTTGAGAAAGCTGGGCGGTAATACCTGAAGGCTCCATTTATTTACCTCTGTTTGGCGGACAATAATCAGTGCTTTGAAAATATTAAGCAGTATAATACTTTTATTATAACTCATTGGCATAAAAAGAAGACAGACCTTTGCAGGGCAAAGGTCTGTCTTCTTGGAGCGTTCAGCTAATCAGGTTTTAGGTGAATCTACCGGGATCTCACAGATAAGCCGGCGACAGACTGCATTACAATCTGCCGCCGGTTCTCAGTCCGGACAGTTCAAGCCCAGAGAACGGAATACAGCTACTGCTTGTTCAACCTGCTCCCGGGTCGCTTCAGGCGTATCTGCCAGTTGATAGGGTATGTCAAGCGTTTCCCACTTATGCCGGCCCATCTGGTGAAACGGCAGCACATCCACCCGTTCCACATTAGGCCAGCTGGCTGCCCTGAGCGCCACCGCTCGGATATTGTCCGGACGGTCCGTCAGACCCGGTACCAGCACAAAGCGGATCCAAACCGGTTTATGCTGATCTGCCAGCCGTTGACCAAACGCCAGGGTAGGCGCCAGGGTCTGGGTAGTCACCTGGTGATACAGCGCTTCATCACCGGCCTTAAGATCCAACAAGACCAGGTCTATATCCTCCAGCATCTGATCATCCGCCAGCGCGCCCAAAAAGCCTGAGGTATCAAGACAGGTATGCACGCCCATTTCATGCGCGCTATGCAGCAGCCGTCCGGCAAAAGCCGGCTGCAAGAGTGGTTCGCCACCTGAAAGAGTCAAGCCTCCGCCAGTCAGCAAAAAACTGCTCCGGTAGCGTCTGACCCGCCGGATCAGATCCTCTGTCCAGACTTGCTCAGCCTGATCCTGACAAAACGTGTCCGGGTTATGGCAATATTGGCAGCGCAGCGGGCAACCGGCTAAGAAATAAGTCAGCCTGGTTCCTGGTCCGTTTACAGCTGTTACCATATCCCAGGAATGTAAAAAGCCTGCCCTCCCCTCCCGGAAGTCCCGGGGTTCCGGTTCAGCTTGCCGCGGAGGCAAGGAGGCCGGCACCGGCGGGACCGCATTTGATTCATCAGCAGGTTGAAGGCAGGCAGTCAAGCAGATCAGGCTCCTTTATGGAAAGTACGGCTGATAACGTCAAGCTGTTGCTCTCGGGTCAGCTTAACAAAATTAACCGCATAGCCGGAAACCCGGACCGTCAGGTTAGGATACTGTTCCGGATGGTCCACCGCGTCTTCCAGCGTTTCTTTATTAAGGACATTTATATTAGCATGATACAGGCCTTCCTGCATACCGGCATCCAGAATGCCGACCAGGTTGCTGACCCGCTCCTGCTTGTTTTGTCCCAGGGCCTGCGGCGTGATGGTATTGGTCAGCGAAATCCCGTCCAAAGCATCGTCATAGCTGATCTTTCCCACAGAGAACATGGAAGCCAGCATACCGTGAGTATCGCGGCCGTTTTCAGGATTAGCACCGGGAGAAAACGGCGTACCAGCCTCATGGCCGGAAGGGAACGCGCCGGTAGCTTTACCATAGACAACATTGGAGGTAATCGTCAGGATGGATTGGGTCGGTATGGCGTCACGGTACAGCTTAATCGCGCGGATTTTATCCATGACCGTCTTGACCACCAGTTTGGCCAGTTCATCCGCCCGATCATCATCATTGCCATATACCGGGTAGCTGCCCTCAGTCTTGTAATCCACTACCAGACCGGTTTCATCTCTGATCGGGGTCACCCTGGCGTAGCGGATGGCGGACAAGCTGTCCGCCACAATGGACAGTCCGGCAATGCCGCAGCCCATGGTTCGGGTGATTTCAGAGTCGTGCAGCGCCATCTCCACCGCTTCATACGCGTACCGATCATGACAATAATGAATGATGTTCAGAGCTTCGACATACGTCCCCACGACCCAGGTCAGCATGTCATCATATTTTTGCCAGACTTCCTCAAATTCCAGAGGTCCGTCACCCTTAATGGGTTCATAGCCCGGTACAATCTGTTTTCCGCTCACCTCATCCCGGCCGCCGTTGATAGCGTACAGCAGGCTCTTGGCCGCATTAACCCGGGCGCCAAACAGCTGCATCTGCTTGCCGACCTTCATAGGAGACACACAACAGGCGATCGCCGCGTCATCTCCCCAATGCGAGCGGATATGCTCGTCTGATTCATATTGAATAGCAGAAGTTTCAATTGAAATCGCCGCGCAAAATTCACGGTAACCCAGGGGCAGGTTCTTGTTCCAGAAAATCGTGATGTTAGGCTCCGGTGCCGGGCCAAGATTACGCAGGGTCTGCAACAGCCGGAAGGAGGTCCTGGTCACCATGGGCCGGCCATCATCCCCAAAGCCGGCGTCCGACCAGGTTGCCCAGTACGGGTCGCCGGAAAAGATCTGGTCATAAGCTTCCGTACGCAGGAAGCGCACAATTCTTAGTTTTGTCACCAGCGCGTCTATGATTTCCTGCGCGCCCTCCTCCGTCAGCGTCCCTTCATTAAGGTCGCGTTCAAAGTAAATATCAAAGAAAGCTGACAGACGGCCAAAGCTCATCGCCGCGCCATCCTGAGACTTAACCGAAGCCAGATAAGCCAGATAGGTCCACTGTACCGCTTCATGTGCCGTCTCAGCCGGCTGGCTGAGATCAAAGCCATAGGAGTGTCCTAAAGTCAGCAGTTTTTTCAGGGCTTTAATCTGCTCAGAAATCTCCTCACGGTAGCGTGCCCAATGTTCACTGAACGGCTGGTCAATGTATCTGTCTTTATCCCGCTTTTTTTCCGCAATCAAATGATCAATCCCATACAAGGCAACCCGGCGGTAGTCGCCAATGATACGGCCGCGGCCGTACGCGTCCGGTAAGCCGGTGATGATATGAGAAGATCTGGCCGCGCGGATCCGCGGGGTATAAATATCAAACACGCCGTCATTGTGCGTCTTGCGGTAGCGGGTGAAAATCTTTCTGACCTCAGGGTCCGCTTCTTTACCGGCCTCATTCAGTGCCGTTTCCACCATACGCCAGCCGCCGTTAGGCATCATAGCTCGCTTAAGGGGAACATCTGTCTGCAATCCGACAATAACATTATCATCCGTGTTTATATAACCCGGCTTAAAAGCGTCAATATCCGCGGGCGTGTGGGTGTCTACATCATAGACCCGCTGCTTGCGCTCAACGGACAGATAATCCTTTTCCAGGGTATTCCAGACAGACAGCGTCTTTGCGGTCGGTCCGCTCAGGAACTCAGCAGTACCTTCATAAGGCGTATAGTTTTGTTGGATAAAATCCCGGACATCAATGGATTCACGCCACACGCCGTCTTTAAAACCGCGGTAGGCAGATTGGACTGTAGGCTTGGTTTCCGTAGCGATCATGTTCTCCTCTTTCTGTATATGAGTCTGGTCTGGCGGACCAGACTAAAAAGCCGGCAGCGGTTCAGCTGTCGGCCTTATTATATCTGCTTCCCGGCAACGTTACCCGTCACACAGGTTGCGCCTGCAACAGATATTGTATCCGTGATAACATATCACGGTATTAAAGTGTACCATAAATCACTGATGCTGGCCAGTCAGATCAGCCGGATAAAACGCAGCCGCTGCTCCGCTTGACCGGTCGCCTTCCAATTGGTTGGCGAAGGCGGTAGAAATCATCAGCTTGATGCGGTTCAGCTGGTTGACTTCAGACGCGCCCGGATCATAGTCCACCGGCACAATATTGGCCTTGGGATACTGCCGCCGTAACTCTTTAAGCATACCCTTGCCCGTCACATGATTGGGCAGGCAGGCAAACGGCTGGGCACAGATGATGTTTGGTACCCCGCTCTTTATCAGCTCAATCATTTCCGCGGTCAGGAACCAGCCCTCACCGGTAGCGTTGCCCAGAGACAAGACCTCCTGCGCGTAATCCGCCAGCTCTTCAATATGCTCCGGCACCGGGAACTTCCCGCTCTGTCTCAGGCGGCGGCGGGCCCGGGCCCGGTACTGTTCAATAATACCGATGGCAGCCTTGGCGCCTATCGCGCCGGACAGGCTGTTACCCAGCTGGTCATGCTTATAGACCGCGTTGCGGAAGCAGTACAGGAAAAAGTCCAGCAAGCCCGGTACGACCGCCTCACAACCCTCCTGCTCAATCACCGCAACCGCGTTGTTATTAGCGTCCGGCTGAAACTTGACTAATATTTCCCCCACCAGACCTACCCGCGGCTTACGGGGACCGGCTGCCAGCGGAAAGTTATCAAAGGAAGCAACAATTCCGTCCACCAGGCGTCCAAAGCTCTTTTCTGTATGATCAGAAGTATCCAGATAGGTTTCACAGCGGCTGACCCACTGTTCATACAGCTGGTTAGCCGAACCTGCTTCCAGCTCATAGGGACGCACCCGTAAAAGAACGGTCTGCAGCAGATCACCCAGTACGATAGCTTGCACCGCCCGGTGAATATCAGCAAGTTTCAGGGTAAAGCCGGGATTGGATTCAAACCCCTGAACTGACAAAGCAATGACCGGCACCTGCGGCATATGAGCGTCCTTCAGCGCCTTGCGAAGGAAGGCTACATAATTAGTAGCCCGGCAGCCGCCGCCGGTCTGAGTGATCATCAGAGCCGTGTGCCGGGGATCGTATTTACCACTCTGCAACGCATGCACCAGCTGACCCACAACTAAAATGGTGGGATAACAAGCGTCATTATTAACATATTTGAGTCCGGTCTCCACATCCGCTTTACTGGCGTGTTCCAGCACCTCCATTTTGTAACCGGCAGAACGCAGCGCGGCCGATATCAGACGGAACTGAGTCGGAGCCATTTGCGGTGCCAGCAGCGTATAGGTTTCACGCATCTCTTTTGTAAACGGATAGCGCCGGCTGACATAGGGCGCCCTGGCGGCTTCATCAGGCGTCTGCTCCTCCGCGGTCCGGCCAGGCGCGGCAGGTGAATCTGGGGCAGTCACTGGCTGCATCAGCGGTTCGCTGGCTTTGAGCAAGTCAGCCTCAGACTCGGCAGCCGCGCAGACACTGGCCTGGCGCTGGCGTCTTTCTTCCTGACGGATCCGCTCATCCATGGCTACTTTCAGCGAACGCAGACGAATCCGGGCCGCGCCCAGATTGGAGACCTCATCTATTTTAAGGACGGTATATATCTTGTCCTGTGACTCCAGAATCTCCTGCGTCTGATCAGTGGTGATCGCGTCAATACCGCAGCCAAACGAGTTCAGCTGCACTAATTCCAGGCTGGGCTCTGAGGCTACAAAAGCCGCCGCTTCATAGAGGCGGGAATGGTAAGCCCACTGGTCTACCACCCGCAGTGGCCGCTGCAAGATACCGGGTCTGGCTACTGAGTCCTCTGATAAAACGGCCATGCCTAAAGATGTAATCAGCTGAGGAATGCCGTGGTTTATCTCCGGATCTACATGATATGGGCGACCGGCCAGCACAATACCCTTTTTATTATGTTCATGCAGCCAGGCCAGGACTTCGTCTCCCTTTGCTCTTATGTCCTCCTTATAGCGTTCATACTCCAGATAGCCTGCCCGGACCGCGGCCTTTATTTCCTGACGGCTGATATCTGTCCAGCCATTGGTATGAAACATGTCGTAAAGATTAGCCGCCAGCTTGTCTTCATGGTGCAGCGGCAAAAAAGGATGCAGAAATTTAACCTGACTGCTCCGCAGTTCGTCCATATTATTAGCGATCACTTCGGGATAGCTCACCACAATAGGGCAGTTAAAATGATTGTCTGAATGCTCATTCTCTGCCTGCTCATAGGGCAGCGAAGGATAAAAAACAGCGTCAGGCTTGCCCTTGAGCAAAGCCTCCATATGTCCGTGTACCAATTTAGCCGGATAACAAACAGATTCAGATGGAATGGTCTCCATCCCCTGTTCAAACAAATGGTGACTGGAACGCGGGCTCAGCTGGACCCTGAACCCCAGCTCGTTCAGCAGGGTAAACCAGAGGGGGTAGTTTTCATACATATTCAGGACCCGCGGTATACCGATTACACCCCGGGGAGCTTTAGCCGCCGGCAGCGGTTTATACGGGTCAAAGGTCCGTTCGTATTTATAGGCGTACAGATCCGGTAACTTGTCCTTGGGCTGAGTGGTCACCCCCGCCCCGCGCTCACAACGATTGCCGGATATATGGCGATGGCCGTCCGCAAAGGTAATGATGGTAAGTTTGCACTGGTTGCCGCAAAGCTTACATTGGCCCATCTCGGTCTTCATGGTGAAGTGGTCCAGCTGGTCTTCTGCCAGCAGCGCGGTACGGGTTTCCAGGTGTTCATCCCAATGGGAGCGCGCGATCAGGGCCGCCCCAAAGGCGCCCATCAGACCGGCTATGTTAGGCCGGATAACCTCACGGCCGGCAATCTGTTCAAAGCAGCGCAGGATAGCGTCATTCAAAAAGGTACCGCCCTGCACGACCACCTTGTCGCCCATTTCCGCAGGATCCTTTATCTTGATAACTTTATACAAGGCATTACGGACCACTGAATAGGAGAGGCCGGCGGAAATATCCCCGACTTCAGCGCCTTCTTTTTGTGCCTGCTTAACCCGAGAATTCATAAAGACAGTACAGCGGGTACCCAGATCAACCGGGGATCTGGCGTTAAGAGCCGCCTGGGCAAAAGTAGGGGTATCCATATTCAGGCTGTGGGCAAAGGTCTGAATAAAAGAGCCGCAACCGGAGGAACAGGCCTCATTCAGCATGATATTATCTATCACGCCGTTGCGGATGCGCATGCACTTCATGTCCTGGCCGCCAATATCCACAATAAAGGAAACACCCGGGCAAAAGAATTCCGCGCCACGGTAATGCGCCATTGTTTCGATTTCACCTTCATCCACCCCCAATGCCGACTGAATAAGGCTTTCGCCATAACCAGTCACACAGCTGCGCGCAATCCAGGCCTGATCCGGCAGCTCGGCATAAAGACCCTTCAGCGCTTTGATGGTACTTTTAACCGGTGAGCCTTCATTTGAGGCATAAAAGGTATAAATAAGATCCCCGTCCCGGTTAATCAAAACCGCCTTGGTGGTGGTGGAGCCGGCGTCAATACCCAAAAAGCAGGGACCCTGCGCGGCTGAAATATCCGCCAGATCTACGGTAGCCTTATCATGTCGGGCATTGAAGGCCTGTCGCTCAGCCTCAGACTTAAATAAAGGGGGAATATGATTGATATCCTCTCCCAGCTTACGACCACTGGCCAGATGTTGCTGGACCTCAGGCATGGTCAGCAGTCTGGAGCGGTCGGCCAACAGCGCTGCTCCCATAGCCACATAAAGCTGTGCTTTTTCAGGTGTGGCAAAAGAGCTTACCTGGCCGCCCAGGGTCCGCTCAAACGCGTGACGCAGCTCCGGCAAAAAGTGCAGCGGCCCGCCCAAAAAGATGACATTTCCCCGGATGGGCCGTCCCTGGGCCAGGCCGGCAATGGTCTGGGTCACAACTGCCTGCAGAACCGACGCGGCCAGATCATTTTTTGACGCGCCCTCATTCAGCAGTGGCTGCAGGTCAGTTTTTGCAAAAACACCACAGCGGCTGGCTATCGGATAAAGGCTCTGATACCGCGAAGCCATTTCATTCAGGCCGGTCGCGTCCGTCTGTAAAAGCTGGGCCATCTGATCAATAAAGGAACCGGTGCCGCCGGCGCAGGTCCCGTTCATGCGCTGCTCAGGAGTCGGATGCAGATAGGTAATCTTGGCATCCTCACCGCCCAGCTCAATGATGACATCTGTTTCAGGATTGAACGCCTGGATAGCGGCAGTCTCCGCGATGACTTCCTGAACAAACGGAATATCCAGCCAATTAGCTACAAGGACGCCACCTGAGCCGGTTATGCTCATATGCACCGGCCGGTCTCCGGTCACCTCTCCGATCTCCTGGATGACCTGGCTCAGCACCCCTTTTATATCCGCGTTATGACGCCGGTAAGATTCATATCGTATTTGTTGCTGGTCATTCAGTAAAACGGCTTTGATTGTGGTAGAACCGATATCCAGTCCCAGACGGCCCATAGCCGGATCTTCAGCAGCGGACTTTGACCCAGCGGAGACGGCGGCAGCTGGTGCGGTAACAGCGGACTTGGCGGTAGCCGCCTGAGCTAGGACCTGATTATTATTTTTCATCATCAATTTTGTTAAATCCTTATAATCTAGCGATTTATACCGGCAGCAAACCCGCCGGCAGCAGCTGGCGCCCGGTCAGCGCAGCTCTGAATAGCAACTGCCCCGGCAGTCAGTAAACCGGAGGGACAGCTGGGGGACTGTATTAAGTTTTACTTATTTTAGCAGGGAACGCAGAGAGATTAAAGGAACATATGTAGCAGCAGTATTAGGATTAGTTACTGTTTAGTTTCAGAGCTGATCAGTTTATCATCGGGGCCGGATCCGGCAGGCCAGGCAGACAGCAGACTACGGCAGACAGTAAAACACAGCCTGTCAGATGATTGAGCCGGCAGCCGTACTGTCTGCCGGCGGCTCCGGCCCGCCCCTCCCCTGCAGGCAATCGCCTGACCGTAGTTTAATGGCAGCAGCATAACTGGCTGTTAACCCGATCAGGATCAGCTTTTCCTCCAGCATACCCTGTACATCGCAGGGAAAGCCGTTTTCACGCGCGACCCGCAGACCCAGCGCGCCGGCTGCTTTGAGTAAGGCCCGGGCCAGGCCAGGCGTGAGGCCGCGGTATCCCAGGCGCCGCATATAATAGTCTGCGTCCAGGCGGACATATGGCAAATTGGGCGTCACAATGAAGTGCAGCGTCAGCAGCCGCAGATAAAGCTCCAGCGGAAAGTAGCGGGCTGACAGCACATGTACCGGAAACGTGGCCGGATCTCTGACCAGATTCAAATCACTGTGTTCATCTACAAAGCCACGTTCAAATAAATAATACAGCTGATCGTAGACTGCCTGACAGAAGGCTTGTTCACTGCGGCCGCAGGTTACCTGATCCAGGCAGCTGGGATAGCGGGACCACAACGCTTGCAGCAAGTGACGTTCACGCCGCCGGTCCAGGCCTGTCCATTTAATATAAGCCGCCACATCCAGCGAAGTGAAGGAATATGGCTGTCCAGATGTAGTTGTTTCACTCAATCCCCATCATCCCGCTTTCTATAAAAGAAGGAGCCAATACGGGTCTCACCGTACTGACTCCGCTGCAGATCCGTCAACGCTTAAGGATTCAGGCTTTGCCAAACAGATTCATGCGAAACAGCATGGATTCATCATCAGGATCATCACAAATGACCTTGGCTTCAACCAGTTTGCCGCCCTCAATCAGATGCAGCAAACCGGTAATCTGGCTGAGTTTACTCTTGAGGTTAAGCTTGTCACCCTCCTCAGTAATCAGATAGACGTTGCCTTTGCAGCTGTCCAGAGCATCCATAAACTTTTTAACATCAACATCATGCATATCAAAACTTGTAGGCATTTTGATTCTCCTCCACACCCGTTATTATTGGCTTGCTACCAGACTCAATTATAACATACTAATTTCAGCTAATGAATCCTTTGAGTCACTCAACCAGTAAAGATGGTTCAATTGTATCCTGTGTTTCACAATTTCCACACAAAGCTACCGGCAGGTACTGCACTTAGCTGCTCAGCCCCCGCTGTTATGCTGTTTAAAGATATAGACCAGCCAGCCAGTCAGTGCCAGAAGCGTCATTTCAATACCCCACGCCAGCATAACCGCATCCAGCCGGTCAGAAAAGATCAGCAGGTTCAGCAAGAACAACAGGATAAGCAGCGTCAGTACCAATAGGGATTTTACCGCAGGGTACTGCCACCAGGATTTGTGGGGCGGGCTCTGGAGCTCTGCCACACTGATCTGCCGGCGTCGCTGATCAGGCTGTGTTTTGCTTACTGTAGCAGTTTTGGACCCGGTAGTTTTTCTGCGGCTGGCCACGGGGCTCTTTTTACTGGTACTTGCTGCTGTTTTAGCCATTTTACTCTCCATTATCCTGACTCCTTCTCCGCTTTCATCATAACACGCCTGGGCGCCGTCAGGTAGGCCGGGTTGCTTGTGTTACACTAATAGGCAGCATAAGCTCAGGGTTGCTCATGCGGGAGGGATTCAAGATGCCTTTAGATGGGGTCAGCGCGTATTTTTTAGGGCTGGAACTGAATGCGGCTTTATCCGGCAGCCGGATAGATCGCATTCAGCAGCCGTCCCGTTTTGATATCATTTTGCAAACCAGAGGTCCCGGCCGGAACAGCCGGCTGCTTTTATCCGCCAATCCGTCCCAGCCTCGGCTGCATCAGATCAGCCATTCGCCTGAAGTGCCCTTACAGGCGCCGGGCTTTTGTATGCTGCTGCGCAAGTATCTTCAGGGTGCCCGGATAGAAAAGATTGAGACGCTGGGTTTTGAACGGGTATTTGTTTTCTATATGGGCGGTCTGGATGAAATGGGAGATCGCCGTGAACCCAGACTGCTGCTGGAGCTGATGGGGCGCTACTCCAATCTGATTTTGCTTAATCGTGAAGGTACGATTATTGATTCCCTGATTCATGTGGACAATCAGGTCAGCAGCCGGCGTGAAATCATGCCGGCCCGCCCCTATACACCGCCGCCGGACCAGCACAAACTCAGCCCGGCAGCTGCGCTGGCAGCCTTGCAGGACGGCCGTTTCTGGCCGGCAGCGCAGGCAGTACAGCAAAGTCAGCAGCCACGGCAGACCGAGCAGTTGCTTCTGGCTTTGCTGCAGGGGTTTTCACCTCAGCTGTGCCAGGCTGTCTTATGGCGGGCGGGAGTCGACCACCGTTGTTTACCGGGGAAGCTGACTTTGCAGCAGCAGGACCAGATCGGCCAGGCTCTGACTCAGGTTTTGCTGCGTATCCAGCACCGGGAAGCTTCACCCAGTCTATACTACGCAGATGCGGCCCGGCAAAAGCCGCGGGATTTTCATGCTCTGGCTCTGGAAGGTCAGGGTTTCAGGCAGGACTGCACCAGTCTTTCGCAGGCTATGGAAGCTTTTTATGAAATTAAGGAGCGCCAGAACGAGCTGGAGCAGAAGCGGCAGGCTTTGACCCGGATTGTCAGGAAGGCGCTGGATCACAGTGCCAAAAAACTGCAGATTCATTTAAGCGGTGTCCGGCAGAGCCGGGATTTTATGCGAAATAAGGAACTAGGGGATATCCTGCTGGCCAATCTGTACCGGATTGAAGGCGGCGATCAGGTACTGGTGGCTCAGGATTTCTATGATCCTGAGCTAAAGGAGATCAGCATCAGCCTGCACCCCAATCGCAGTCCCGGGTGGAATGCTCAAGCCTATTATCACCGTTATCAGAAGGGTAAAAATCGTTTTGAAGCCGATAGCCGTTTTTTGGCGGAAGATCAGGCTGATTGCAGCTATTATGAAAGTCTATTGACTGAACTTGAGCAGGCGGATACCCCCGGTGATCTGCAGGGAATACGGCAGGAAATGATGACTGCCGGCTTGATTTCCCCTGAACAGGAGCAGCATAAAAAAGCTCAGCGCGGGGGTTTTTATGAGCGTAAACGGCAGCGCAGCCGGGGACAGGCGGCCGGGCATTCCCCTCAGGCCGGTCTGCCAGAAGGTCCCCGGCGCTATATGTCCAGTGACGGCTGGCTGATCATGGCCGGTCGCAACAACCTGCAAAATGACCGCCTGACCTTAAAAACGGCGCATAAACAGGATTTGTGGTTTCATGTCCACCAAGCACCCGGGACCCACGTCATTGTCCGGTCTGCCGGTCAGGAGGTGCCGGAAACCACGCTGCTGGAAGCAGCCCAAACCGCCGCCTGGTTCAGCCGCGCTTCCCGCGGGCAGCAAGGCACGGGCGGCGGCGGCGGAAAAATTGTCGTGGACTACTGTCCGGTCAGGCAGGTCCGTAAACCTGCCGGCGCTAAACCCGGTATGGTGATCTATGATCACTATCAAAGTCTGACGGTCGAACCGCTTGATCCTGCCCGGCAGCTCAGGCCGGCCGCGACCGATGACAATCCGGCGTAGTTTCGGGGGCAAAGAGCTGCATCTGATTTATTGCCCGGTTAAACGCCGGGGCAGATCAGCTAAATCCAGCCCAAAGCTTTCCAGATAGCGGTCGCGGTATTTGGGCTTGGTTTCTCCTAAGGAAAATATACAGCCGCAATACTTTTGTCTGTACAGGCCGTCCGCTTTGGCCATCTCCTGACCTTTCCGGTAGCCTGAACGGAAATCCTGCTCTAAAAAGCTGATGCCGTAGCGCCGGGCAGCCAGCCTGGCGGTTCTTACGATAGCCTCATAGTTTTGATAGGGACTGACCAGCAGCGAAGTCGTAAACTGCCTGAAGCCCTGCTGCGCGGCAAACTGAGCGGCGGCATTCATTCTCAGGGCATAGCATATCTGGCACTGACCTGAGCGCGCGGTACAACCATAATCCCGCCACTGCTGCTCCCGATATTCAGCATTTTCATATACGGTCAGATGCTTCAGCTCCGCCAGCCGGCGGACATTGGCCAGCCGGGTTTCCCATTCCTGCTGCGGATGAATGTTAGGGTTATAAAAATAGCCGCTGACCTCGTAGCCTTGCAGCCGCAGCTGCTCCAGCGGATATTCCGCGCAGGGGCCGCAGCACATATGCAGGAGAAGCTGGTCAGGATGCGTCATCTTGTCTGCCGGCGCTGAGGGGGTTGAGGAGGTATTTAACAGGTTACTCATGGTCATCACGGTCTTTCTTACTGGCGGCTTCCACATCAGCAAAGCACTGCTGCTCATAACCCGACCCGGCCTCCCCGGTAAAGGCCTGCAAATCCGTAGGATTGGCGCTGACCGCCCGTCCCAGGCCGGTGAGGCGGCGCTCATAGTCAGGAGGACAATCACATCCCAGATGTTCCCAGGCCTGTCGGGTCAGCACCCTGCCTCGCGGGGTCTTGGCTAAAAAGCCCAGCTGCATCAAATACGGTTCATAGACATCCTCAATCGTCACCGCGTCCTCACCGGTGCTGGCAGCCATATTATCCAGTCCGACCGGCCCGCCGCCAAAAACATCAATCATCGTTTTCATCAGCCGCCGGTCCACCGCATCCAACCCCCGCTCATCAATATCCAGGGCGGCTAAACCGTAACGGGCTATTTCAGCGGTAACCACGCCCTGTCCCTTAACCTGAGCAAAATCCCGCAGTCGTTTAAGAAGGCGGATGGCAATCCGCGGGGTTCCCCGGGCGCGGCAGGCAATCTCCCCGGTACCATCATCTGTAATCCCTATGTTCAGAATAGCCGCGTCACGCCGGATAATGCGGGACAGCTCCTCAGGCTTATAGAGTTCCAGCCGGTTAATTACGCCAAACCGGTCCCTCAACGGCGCGGTAATAAGGCCGGCCCGCGTCGTCGCGCCGATCAGCGTAAAAGGAGGCAAATCCAGGCGGATCGTGCGGGCTCCGGGTCCCTGGCCAATCATGATATCAAAAGCAAAATCCTCCATCGCCGGATACAAGGCTTCTTCAACGCTGCGGTTTAAGCGGTGGATCTCATCAATAAACAGCACATCCCTGGGTTCAAGGCTGGTCAAAATAGCGGCAAGATCCCCGCTTTTTTCTATTGTAGGCCCGGTGGTGACCTTAAGATTAACGCCCAGTTCATGGGCAATGATACCGGCCAGAGTGGTTTTCCCCAGGCCGGGAGGACCGTAGAGCAATACATGGTCCAGCGCCTCCTGCCGTTTTTTAGCAGCAGATATGAAGACCTGCAGGTTCGCTTTGACCCGCTCCTGGCCATAATAATCCTCCCATTTCAGCGGCCTCAGGCCGGCTTCATCACTGTCCCCGGCAGTCTGGCTCTGACTGAGCAGACCATCCTGCGGCTCACGGGCCCAGTCGTCCTCAGCCCCCCGCTCATTCAATCCTGCTTGCTCGAACATGCTGCTTTTACTCCTCACCTAATCAGGCCTGGCTTAAACTGCGCAGACAGTTTTTGATGTTGCTCTCCAGACTGGCCTCCGCCTGGTAAGCAGTCTTGACCGCGCTGGCAGCCGCCTGACTGCTGTAACCCAGTACCAGCAAAGCCCGCATCACGTCAGCGGTCTGAGCGTCCGCCAGCTCTTCAGGCGCCAGCTCAGTCAGCCCGGCTGACACGCCCGGGCTCAGACTGCTCTCCTCAAACCCGGCCTTTTTCAGTTTATCCTTGAGCTCCAGTACCAGACGCTCCGCCCCCTTCTTCCCCAGGCCCTTAACCTGAGTCAGGGCCTTGATATCTCCGGCCAGAACAGCCAGGGCCAGTTCATCCGGCCTGAAATGGCCGATAATGAGCGAAGCGACTTTGGGGCCAATCCCATTGACGCTTTGCAGCAGTTCAAATAGCGTGACGCCCTCACGGTCCGGAAAACCATATATTGCCAGTTCATTTTCACGGATAACCAGACTGGTATAGCAAGTAATTTCATCACCGGGGCGGCCAAACCGCGGCAGCAATTCAGCGGCTGTACGGACCAGATAGCCCAGACCTTGATTTTCAATCACCAGGGTCTCTCCTTCAGCGTAAGCGTAACGGCCCTTAATATATGCGAACATGGCTTTTATTCACTCCTGTTTTGCGTAAATCCTGCGCTCTATGTACCGGTCTTCCAGGCCCGGCCCGCGGCCTGTCCCGTTACCCGACCTGATCAGCGGCCCGCGCCACAGTCTTTATGATCCGTCCGCGCTGCAGATCAAGACTTAACCGCGCCCGCTGCCGCGGTCCCGGCTGCCGGCGTTCTGATAACCTGAATAAACCTCAAAGCTTTGCAGCTGGCCAGTCAGGGCCTGACAAATGGCAATCGCCAGGGCATCGGCCGCATCATCCGGTCTGGGAATTTGCGGCAGGCTGAGGAGCGTGCGCACCATTAATTGTACCTGTTGCTTGACTGCCCGTCCGCTGCCGGTAACAGCCTTTTTGACCTCCGCCGGCGTGTATTCATAGGCTTTCATCCCCCCACGGGCCGCTGCAGCCAGCACCACTCCGCGGGCCTGCGCGGTTCCCAAAGCCGTGGTTTTGTTTTGACTGAAAAACAGCTCTTCAATAGCCATCACCTCAGGCTGCCAGGAGCGGATCAATTCATCAAGGCCGTCTGAGATAGATAGCAGGCGCTGTTCAAACGGTGTTCCTTTATGCGTCTCCAGCACACCGTAATCCAGCATTTTCAGCTTGCTGCCGCTGACATCCAGCAGGCCAAATCCGGTTATGGCATAACCTGGATCTATCCCCAGAATCCGCATACTGACCATTGCCTCCCTTAATAACTTAAGTCATAACCGCTAAAGCCTAACTCAAACATTCGTTCACATTGTACCTTAAGATAGCTTATAATAAAAGCCAAAAGAAAGCAGGAGGAGCCAGTCCATGCAAGGAACAGTCGGATTCATAGGAGCCGGTAATATGGCCCAGGCTTTGATCAGGGGTGTCATCAGCGCCGGCTTGCTGCAGCCGCAGCAGATTGTTGTATCTAATCGCAGTCAGGAAAAGCTGAATGCCCTGGCGGCAGACAGCGGCATTATAGCTGCCGGCAGTAATCCGGAGGTCGTCCGGCAGGCGGACCGGCTGGTGCTGGCCGTAAAGCCGCAGGTCGCAGAGGCGGTTATGCGGGAGATCGGACCGCTTTGCCGCCCGGAACAGGTTCTGATCAGCATTGTCACCGGCTTATCTCTGCAGCGCCTGGCAGAGCTGACTTCACCCACGCAGTCTGCCGTCAGGGTCATGCCCAATACACCCGCCTTGTGCGGCGCCGGCATGAGTGCCGTCACGCCTAACGCGGCGACTGGCCCGCAGCAGCTATCTGACGTGCTGGAGCTGTTTCAGGCCTGCGGAGCGGCGGAGGTCGTGAGTGAACAACTCATGGACGTGGTTACCGGGGTCAGCGGGTCTTCACCAGCCTATGTATTTATGTTCATTGAAGCAATGGCTGATGCCGCGGTGCGTGGCGGCATGCCCCGGGCCCAGGCCTACCGCTTTTGTGCCCAGGCCGTACGCGGGGCCGCCTGTATGGTGCTTGAAACCGGGGAGCATCCCGGGAAGCTGAAAGATCAGGTCTGTTCACCCGGCGGAACCACAATTGAAGCGGTAACCAGTCTGGAGCATAGCGGATTCAGGAGCAGTGTGATGGAAGCGGTAGCTGCCTGTATCCGCAAAGCTGAATCCATACAGGCCTGACCCTATGGCAGCCAACCGGCCTTGCTATCAACGCTGATTGACCTGTCAACCGTTTAGTGATAAATTGCTTAAAATAAATATGGGAATGAGGTTCTCCCAGGCCGCTGCTTTTTCCTTCGGCCAAACCGCTCAGGCTGATGACTTCTGCAATATTGCGGGAGGTATCAGCTTTTTTATGTTGCTGACCATTCCCTGCCTGACCGGAGGATATATTGAATGGACAAAGTCAAACTGGCACTGATGAACGCTCGCGCAGCCGCAGCTGATTGGCGTGACACGCTCAGTCTTACCTTGGCCGCGCTGCTGACCGGCCTGTTTACCGGGGCGGCCGACGCTCTGTTTGGCCGGGTTTTGCTGGCAGTCAGCGCTTTCCGGGACCAGCACGTCAGTCTTTTATTACCTTTTCTCCCCTTGGCAGGCCTGCTGATAATCTGGGCTTATGAAAGCTTTGGCAGCAACAGCCGGCAAGGCATGGAACTGGTTTTCAAGGCCGGCCGCGATCCTGATGTGCGCATACCGCTACGGCTGATCCCCTTCAGCATAGGCGCAACCTGGCTGACCCATCTGTTTGGCGGCAGTGCCGGCCGCGAAGGCGTAGCCGTGCAGATTGGCGCGACGGCTTCCCATTTTGTTGGGCGAAAGATGCGGCCAAAAGATGCCGCGCCGGTGCTGCTGGCAGCCGGCATGGCCGCCGGCTTTGCCGGCTTGTACCAGACGCCCATAGCGGCGGTCTTTTTTGCGCTTGAAGTCATGGTGGCCGGTAAACTGGAGTACAAGGCTTTACTGCCGGCACTGGTTTCTGCTTACACCGCCTGCGCCACCTCGGCGCTTTTTGGTCTGGAAAAATTTTCTTTTGATCTCAGCTGGTCGTATGATTTGAGCCTGTCGGTTTTTGCCCGGCTGCTCCTGCTTGGGGCGTGCATCGGATTAGGCGGCAGTTTTTTTGCTTCCGGATTGCACTGGGGCAAAGCCTTTCTGGCCAGGCGGATCAAGAATCCTCTGCTGAGGATCCTGCTGACCGCACTTCCCCTCAGCTGGCTGCTTTTACTGCTTTATCACGGGCGCTACGCGGGTTTAGGTACCAATTTGATCAGCCTGAGTCTTTCCGGTCAGGGCATCCTGCCCTTTGACTGGCTGCTCAAGCTGCTGCTGACCCTGCTGACCTTATCCGTCGGTTTTCAAGGGGGCGAAGTCACGCCGCTGTTCGCCATCGGCGCCAGTTTAGGGGCGGTATTAGCCCCGCTGCTGGGGCTGCCGGTTGCGGCGGGCGCAGCACTGGGCTACGCGGCTATGTTTGGCGCCGCTACCAATACACTGCTGGCGCCGCTTTTTATCGGCGCCGAGGTTTTTGGCTGGCAGAACCTGCCTGCTTTTATGCTGGTTTGTGGCGCAGCCTATGTATTCAATCTGAATCACTCCATCTACGCTCTTCAAAGCATTCTGACCCAGGAGACCAGGAACCATTAGCGCGGCTGATCCCCGGTGCAGACGGTTCGTCGTTCGCAGCAGGGAAACTCTGATATCAGCTAAGCCCGGCTGATTCAAAGCCGGCCAGGCCCGGGTCGGCCAGCTGTCAGATCAGCCATCCGGCAGGGCCAGGAAACAAAAACCACCCGTCCTGCTCCCGGTGACGGGAAACAAAACGGGCGGAATCCTGACTCAGGCGGCTGGCTGACAGCTATGTCTGACCAGAGTCAAAAAGCGGACGTTCAGAGCAGCTTTGCAATTTTGCTGTCCAGCTCCTCCGGCGTGGTGGGGGAAGCATACCGTCCGACCAGATGACCCTTTTGGTCAATCAGGAACTTATTGAAATTCCAGCTGATATCACTGCCCCAATCGCCGCCATGAAATTCCTTAAAGAACTGATAGAATTTATGATCCGCGGGAACATCAATGAACTCATCCGCCTTTTCAGCCTTCAGATATTGGTACAGCGGGGCGGTGTTTTCCCCATTGACCTCAATTTTATCCATAATCGGGAAAGTTACCCCGTAGTTACGGGTGCAAAAGCTGTGAATTTCTTCATTACTGCCCGGCTCCTGCTCACCAAACTGGTTGCAGGGAAAGCCTAAAATCACCAGGCCCTGATCCTCATACTTTTTATAGAGCTTCTCCAGACCCTCATATTGTGGGGTAAAACCACATTTTGAGGCAACATTGACGATCAGTAATACCTTGCCCTTGTACTGTGCTAATGAGACCGGCTCTCCCTTAGCGTTCTTAACTGTAAAATCATAAACACTCATCTTGATCTTCCTTTCATTCACCGACCGCTGCCGGCGGCAGTTAGTGGATAAAACCCGCTTGGGATTCAATAATCCACCAAACTCGGACCGCCGGGCGGTATTTGTTTTCATTACCAGTATAGGCCTGTTGCGAAGCGGTCAAGGTCTGATTGGTTACTGATATTGACCAAAGCAGGAAACGTGCCGGTAACCCGCGGACTTCAGCGTTTTCTTTTTTTGCGGCGGCGGCGTCTCCAGCCCATCAGCATCGCGCTGATATAGCCGACCACAAAAGCCGCCAGGATCAGGACAATCAACGGCGCGCTAAGACTCCAGAAGAACAGACTCAAGGGAACGACTGCCGTGTTCATGATGGCAAACACCACCACCAATATCAGGATGATCAAACCGATGATCTGAGGCACACTCACCGCATTGACCTTATCATATTCAACCGGAGGCGGGGTTGACGCCTTTGGCCCCGGGACAGTGCTGTCAGCCAGCGGCGGTGTGGCCGGCGGCGCGCTGTTGTAGGAGTAGGTGGTATCACTTTCCGGCGGCTGATAACTGCTTGATGTATCAGAGCCGGGCACAGCGCTGCCCCCACGGTCCGAATCCGGCTTACGATGTAAAATCTGCATACACTTTACCTCCTCACTTAGTAGCTTTATTTTAGCTGTTCCGCAAAATAAAGCTGTCGCAAGGCACACAATATTCCGCCAGATAATTTCAATCTGTTAAATGCCGGTCACTCCGGGGCCAGAGCCTGAGGTGATTATGTCCCGCGGTCAAGCCGCCGATCGGCCCTACCGCGCACTGCCGGATTTCAGAGCCAAAATAATCCCGATCAAAGGTGATCGGCTTACCATCCGGCGCTTCATACAAAGCATCACAGGAGCGCGCCGAGCCCAGATCCGCCGTAGTTAGCGGCTGCGTCTCAAAGTGCAGCAGCGCCGGCTCCAGATCAAGATCAAGCCAGACCTCCCCCTGATCCTGACTGATTTCAGCCGCGGGATCAGCCAGGCTCCGGTAACAGCGCTGCTCCTGCTCATATGCTTCTGCGCCGCTGAAATAAGCATTTTCATTGATGTAGGCCGGCTGCGGGACCTTGACATAGAGGTTCTCATCTCCGGGCAGGTTGGCCTCTATCTGAGCGATGTAATCCTCATAGGTTGGCGGACAGCCATCATAACCCCTGGTGCCGTGAATTGATTGCTTCTCCCAGACCGGGGCAGTACCTGTGAAGATATTCTGATACAGCCGGTCGTCACCGCTGTATACAAAAGAACTGCCCAATAAACTGGTGGAGTGCGCCACATGATAAGGGGTGGAGCGGTCCAGCACCGCCTGACGCCTCATCGTACCCAGGCAAAGATTCCTGATGTAAGCGCCGCCTTGGGCCACATTTTCAAAATTATAGTCAGAGGCAAAAATGTTGTGATCCACAATATAAGGGCCGTGCGTCACTTCGACCATCAGGTCCCGGTCATTAGAAAAATACAGGTTCCGGCTGACCCTGGTGCCCTGAGCCTCCCAGTCAAGCCAGGTTCCCAGCGTACAGTGATGAATATTATTTTCATAAATCTGGACATCAATCGCGGCGTGCAGTTTGATACCGGCAATTTCATAGCCATAAAACTCATGCATGGTCGCGATCCGGTAAATCTCATTGCCGTAAATCTGACTGAAAACACACCCCAGATGGCCCACCACGCCATTCTGGCCACAATCATGAATCCGGTTATAGCGCACCACATGCGAGCCGATATTGTCTTTGTTCCATCCGTTGTTCAGCGCCCGGCAGACCGCTTCATACTGATAAGCATAGCCGGGTTTACGCCGGGTCCGGGTAAACAGATTGTGACCGGTTTTTTCGTCCTTCCCCAGGCTGATCGCACTGCATTTTGCGTCATGCAGATGGTTGTATTCAATAATCCAACCCTTGCTCCAATGGGCTCCCAGCATACCCGGCTGATCTGCCGTGGGCGGTGTAAAGGGGCAGGCGGCCTGCGCCATTTCAAAACCCCGGACCGTGAGGTAATTCCGGCCTGGTTGACGAGGATAAAAGCAGCAAGGACGAACATTAATCTCAACCAGCGCCTCGCGGGGATCCCGGTCCTGAAAATTTGCGTAAATCACGGTCTGATCGGTGTTCACCTCAGCCCACCACTGATACAGGGTGTTTTCCGGATCCAGGATCTTTTCCTGGTGATTGGTCCAGGGTACATTGCAACCCACCGTCCGCAGTTGAGGCGCCAGCAGCTGCTCAAAATTATCCGCTTCATAAAAGGCCTGTCCGTCAAGATATACGCAGCCCAAATGTTTGGGCTTGCCGCTGACCGGATCCGGTTCCACCATCCAGTCACCATAAACTTTCTCCTGATAAGGATTAAATTGCCCGAACAGGCTATTCGGCAGCACGGTTCTCCACACCGAGCCGGATACCTTTACCCAGTCGGCCACCACTTCAGACCCTTTAATCACCGGATGTTCACCCAAAGCCGCAGCATAAGTAATCCGCTCCAGATCACTGATGCCCCCCTCCTGCGGATCTACCCATTCACGGTAAACGCCGTCATGAACCAGCACCGTGTCTCCGGGTCTGGCTATGACCGCGGCATGTGAAATAGAGGCAAAAGGCGCTGTCAGACTGCCCGGATTTTGATCCAGGCCATCCGCTGCCACATGATATGTTGTCATCATTCATTCCTTACCTTTCATATTGCTGGCAGCAGACCGCACCCGCCGTCCTTTCAGGCCTCTCCGCCCCTGCCGCTGTCAGCTTAACCATAACTCAGCAATCAGGGGCAAGTCCAGGGGTAAAGCTAAGATATTCAGGACAAAACCCTCCGCATTCCGGCGCATTTACTATTTTGCTAAAAGCCTGTAATTTGCTATCCTGTATTGGTCTGGCCGGCAGATATTGCAGCTGCGGATAACCGGAACGGCTGCCCGTCCGGCTTCAGGTCAGGTTGGTGTTTTTTAGAAAGGATCAAGATACATGATTAAGACCTTAGCGAAGAGTATTCGTGAATATAAAAAAGTTTCGCTGCTGACTCCGGTTTTTGTGTCGCTAGAAGTGGTGATGGAATGCCTGATCCCCTTTATGATTGCCCGCCTGGTCAATCAGGTCAAAGCCGGCAGCAGTTTGGATCACCTGCTTGAATCAAGCCTGTGGCTGGCACTCATGGCTTTGGTTTCACTGTTTTTCGGCTCTCTGGCCGGCCTGACCTGCGCTACGGCCTCCTGCGGTCTGGCCAGGAATCTTCGCAAAGACATGTTTTATGCCATCCAGGATTATTCGTTTGAAAACATTGATAAATTTCATACTTCATCATTAGTGACGAGGATGACTACAGACATAACCAACGTGCAAAATGCTTTTATGATGATTATTCGCATTGCGATCCGGGCACCGCTGATGCTGATCTTTGCTTTTGTGATGGCATTTATTATGGGTGGGCGGATGGCCTGGATTTTTTTAGTCGTCCTCCCCATTTTATCCGCGGGGCTGATCCTGGTTATCGCCAGGGCGATGCCGGTTTTCAGGCGTGTCTTTAAAAAATACGACCGGCTTAATGCTTCGATTCAGGAGAATATTAATGGCATGCGGGTCGTAAAGGCTTATGTGCGGGAGGATTATGAGCAACAAAAGTTTAATGGAGCGGCAGAGGATGTTTGTAAGGATTTTACCCGCGCGGAACAGATTTTAGCTTTTAATAACCCGCTGATGCAGTTTTGCATTTATACTGTGATGACATTTGTCTTGTCCTATGGTTCCTATACCATTATCACCACCCACGGGCTGGCGCTGGACGTGGGGCAGATGTCCGCTCTGATCACCTACAGCTTTATGATGCTGATGAGTCTGATGATGTTATCCATGGTATTTGTCATGATCACAATGGCAATTGAATCCGGCCAGCGGATCGTGGCCGTGCTTAACGAAGGCAGCAGCCTGGCCAATCCGCCGCAGCCGGTCCGGCAAGTCGCCAACGGCTCCGTGGATTTCAATCACGTGAGCTTTAAGTACAACCTAGAGGCCGATCGTCTGGTCCTGGCTGATATCAATCTGCACATCAGATCCGGTGAAACGATTGGAATTATCGGCGGAACAGGCTCGGCCAAGTCTTCCCTGATTCAGCTGATATCCAGGTTATATGACGCGACTGAAGGCACGGTCAGTGTGGGGGGCGTGGATGTGCGAAATTATGACCTTGAAACGCTGCGCAATCAGGTGGCAGTTGTACTTCAAAAAAATGTGTTGTTTTCAGGTACCATCCGGGAAAATCTGCGCTGGGGTAATCAACAGATGACGGATGAGCAAATGCGTCAGGCCTGCAGGATTGCCTGCGCGGATGAATTTATTGAGCAGTTCCCTGAAGGGTATGATACCTACATTGAGCAAGGCGGGAGCAATGTTTCCGGCGGTCAGAAACAGCGCTTATGTATTGCCCGGGCTTTACTTAAACAGCCTGCAATTCTGATTCTGGATGACTCCACCAGCGCAGTCGATACCAAGACCGATGCCAGGATCCGGCAAGGGCTTAAGACCTACCTGCCGCAGACCACTAAGATCATCATCGCCCAGCGGACAGCCTCTGTTCAGGATTCCGACCGGATTATCGTGCTTGACAATGGCCGCATTGATGGGATTGGCACCCATCAGTCGCTACTGGAGCAAAACGAGATTTACCATGAAATATACACCTCACAGAATAAAATGGAGGCAGACCATGTCCAAGCCTGAAAAGTTCAAACAACCAGCCGGTGGCACCATCAGACGCCTGCTGACATTAATGCTCTCCTTCTTTCCGGTGATGCTGCCAGTCACCTTGTTTTGCATTTTATTCAATGCCGCAGTGAGCGCTGTACCCTCTATCTTTATGCAAAAAATTATAGCGGCGGTGGAAACCAGCTGGCAGAGCGGAGACTGGCAAGGCGTCCGTGCCCGAATCATAAAACTGGTCAGTATTCTGGCCGTGCTTTATGTACTTTCCTTAGCCGCGGGGCTGGCCTATAACCAGCTGATGGCCCTGATCACCCAGGGTACCCTCAAGAAGCTCCGGATCAAGCTATTTGATGGCATGCAGCGTCTGCCCATCCGTTACTTTGATACCCATAATCACGGCGACATCATGAGCCACTATACCAATGATATAGATGCACTGCGCCAGATGATTTCCCAAAGCTTCCCGCAATTGATCATCTCCGGCATTACCGTGCTGATTCTCTTAAGCATCATGCTGTACTTTTCTATCTGGATGACGCTGCTCATTTTAGCCGGTGTGCTACTGATCTTTCTGGTCACCAAAAAGGTCGGCGGCGGCTCGGCGCGCTACTTTTTCCGGCAGCAGGAAGCCATTGGCAAGCTTGAAGGCTATATTGAAGAAAGTATGAACGGCCAGAAAGTTATCAAGGTATTTTGCCATGAGTCTGAAAGTAAAGCCGATTTTGACCGGTTTAATGATGAGCTTTTCAGCGTTTCCGAAACGGCTAATAAATATGCCAATATCCTGGGACCGCTGCTGAATAATATCGGTAATCTTTTATATGTTCTGGTGGCGCTGGCCGGAGGCTGGCTAATCCTATCCGGTCTGCCTAACCTCAGTCTGTCCGGTATGGCTATGAGCATCAGTATTGCGGTTCCGTTTCTCAATATCACCAAGCAGTTTGTCGGTAATATCAGCCAGGTATCTCATCAAATCAACGCTGTAGTGATGGGTCTGGCTGGTACCCGCCGCATCTTTGCCCTCATGGATGAACAACCGGAGCAGGATCAGGGTTATGTCACCCTGGTTTATGCCACCGATAATCAAGGACAGTTGACCGAGAGTGAGACCTTTACCGGTATCTGGGCCTGGAAGCATCCGCACCAATCAGACGGCACCGTGACCTATACCCGGCTGATGGGAGATGTCCGTCTGTATGATGTTGACTTTGCTTATGACCCGGCAAAGCCGATTTTGCATGACCTCAGTCTTTATGCCAAGCCCGGTCAGAAGGTTGCCTTTGTAGGCGCTACCGGAGCCGGTAAAACCACCATTACCAACCTGCTGAACCGTTTTTACGATATTGCCGACGGAAAGATCCGCTACGACGGCATCAATATCGAGAAGATCAGAAAACCGGACCTGCGTCAAGCTTTGGGGGTCGTGCTGCAGGACACAAATCTCTTTTCCGGTACGGTGATGGATAACATCCGCTATGGTAAGCTGGACGCCAGTGATGCAGACTGTATCGCCGCAGCCCGTTTAGCCGGTGCCGATGATTTTATCTCCCGTCTTCCCCAGGGTTATCAGACAGAGCTCAGTGAGAACGCTGCCAATTTGTCGCAGGGCCAGCGTCAGTTGCTTTCCATAGCCCGGGCAGCTGTGGCAGATCCTCCGGTCATGATTCTGGACGAAGCGACCTCCTCCATTGATACGCGAACTGAAGCAATTGTCCAGCGCGGCATGGACAGTCTGATGCATGGGCGAACCGTTTTTGTGATTGCTCACCGTTTATCCACAGTCAAGAACGCCAATGTCATTATTGTGCTGGACCATGGCCGGATTATTGAACGCGGCAGTCATGAGGAGTTGCTGGCTCAAAAAGGCCAGTATTATCAGCTTTATACCGGCGCGTTTGAACTGGAGTAGGTCAGCTGGGGTCTTAGCTGCTGAAGGCAGATCCACCGGACCGGCAGTTAAGGCGCAAAAGCCGGAGCAGTAAGTTCTGGTGCCTGATCCGTGTACTTCCCCTCAGCTTAGAGAGTGGGGAAAAAATTGTGTAAGCCTCGGATGTCAGATAACATAAAAACAACGGAGGTTTTATAAAAGGCGAGACAGGAGAAGAGCTTGATGAGGCAGCTCGTCGTGGAGCGAGGAATATTTGCGATTATTTGTTTTGCCATTTTACTTCAGTATTATTCGGTAAATTATTTGTGCACTTTATTTCTCAGCGTAATTTATAACATAGCGAAGCTGGCATGGTCTTATATCATAAAACGTTCATGTTTCTGAATGTTTATGTTGTATAAATCTATTTTGGGACTAATAGTTGCTAATCGTTGCCACTACTTGAAAGTCACCATATTACCCTTTTGAAATATTTGGCAACTTTTTGGCAATTATGGGGCAAAATATGCGCCTTATTTTATAACAACAAAAAACCCCGAAAGCCTTATGCTGTCGGGGTTTCCGGTTTTGGTGCGTCTTCAGGGACTCGAACCCTGGACCCACTGATTAAGAGTCAGTTGCTCTACCAACTGAGCTAAAGACGCAGGGCACTCAAGAAAAACTCAAGAACGAAAATAATTATAGCATGTAGAAGTAAAATGTCAACGTGATTTTTTCTACTGATGTAGCCCTATGAATGCAAAGCGATCATGTCCAATTGAATGCAAAGGGAAACTGTCCACCGATATATTAAGATAGGCGGTGGAGGATAAAATGCATGAGAAAGGTCATCTTCATCAGGTAATTAACCAGAAAGCTCCGAGTACTGCCAGGGCGAGCAATTTTACCGATATCAAGGCTGGCGTCCAGGGGCCGACCTTTGTATTGTCATGGATCTTTTCTTACGCAAGACCATTTCATGGCATAGCTTTGGTAAAACAGATAGCGCTTTGCTCAAATCGCCTTTGAGGAAGCCGATTTGAGCAGAAATCATCCTTGCAGGTTGATCATTCATTCAGATCGGGGAACCCAGCACACCGCTCCCATATTCCGGCAGCTTCTGGATTCTCTTGACGTCGTACAATCGTTTTCCAAGAAGGGATAGCCCTTTGACAACGCTTGCTGTAAAAGCTTTTTCAAAAATCTGAAGAAGGATGAAACCCATCGTCGAGCACACTAAAAATCTTCAGCGGGAGCCGGAAGAACAACAAATATCCTGACTTCGTTAAGTCAACTGGCTACGGTTCCGGCGAAGGGCTTTGCGGCTGGAATTGCCGACACAGATACAGCGGCAGCGAGAACGCGAGATCAGGGACACGAAGCGACAGTTGTCAGGGCTGGACTCGGCAATGCAGGCGGCTGAGGATCCCGATTTGATCGCTGGGATGAAATCGGACTTGGAATAAACCAGCGTCACGCTGAAAGCGCAGGAAGCCAACCTGAACGACTTCCTGAACCAGACGGGCATTGATCGTCAGAAAACCGCGAACAGGTGCTCGGATTCAGCCACAGCCAAGCGCAGAAGGCGCGCTATTCGGCAGAAGGCCATTACAAACAATGGCTGAAGGACATCGTCGCAAACGACGGCGCAGCACCGACAACGCTGAATGATTACTACGCAGCGAAGAACAGCGATGCAGACGATTATGTTATACTGGTTAGGTATTCCCGTGACATAAAAGCAGGTTGGGTGTCCCCTCTTGCAGGGCTAGAAAACTATCAAAAAACGGAGCGCCAAAGAAGATACTGGAGCGCAGGACAAAAAGCGGAGTAATAGACCGGAGCCAAAAAGTTGTCAGCGACAAATGCATGATCACGATCAACCCGGATACAGGCGTTTTCGTTCAATGCAATCCGATCTTGGAGGGAGCTATGGTTATATCTTTACCGGATGAGCAATACAAGCTGCTCAAATCAATTGATTTCTCCGACATCAAGGAGCATATACATTTTGACGATCAGAATAAGTCGGTGGAAGTAACAGATAGCAAGGTCGATGAGCTACAGATCATCGTCGATGACGAAATCGTGCTTAAAGGCTTGAGCGATGATCAAGAAGAAGTGTTACCGCTGGGGCGTAAGTTATACGATCTGTACGACACGATATACAGCTAAAAACACAAACTTGATTAACTAAAACTGCCATTCCCACTTAACACATAGAGCGTCCGGAAACCCCGGGCGCTTTTTTATGCCCAAAATTGACCGGCCCGAAGTCGTAAAACTACAGGGCGCAGCACCGATGCGTAGAAGCAGCTGGCTTCACTCAAGTTTGACTACGCTTTGTCAGTTGCACTCAAGGCTGCAAAAGTACGTGACATTGTCGCGGTCAAAGCGCATTTGAAACAGATGCACTGAAACTGGATGGTGAAAACATGCTTGAGCTGAAAGAGCAGCGGGAAAACATTAAGCAGGAATCCGGGTTTCTCTTGGAGAGCGATGAAAAGCCGTCCGTTTATAGCGCTTCAACACCGGACCACCGCGGCCGCTGCCGGCCCAACCGGCAACAAAAAAGGAAACCATGCCCTTAGTGAAGCTCCAGGGCACGGAGAGTGAAGAAAATAAATATGCCCATTATTAACAGACAGGCTGCTGAGGCCTGGATTCAGGAACAACCTGTAACAACACTTTTTTCAGGATGTTCCTGAACAATCTTCCGTTCTTTCATTTATAAAGCTGTTTTAGAGAAGTGGGGCAATCACCTTCATCAGATAACCCAAGACCAGCAAACCGCGGGATTTATCAAGCCGGTTAGCCAGGGTTACTTCCCGACTGTCTCCTCTGCTGGCTATAAAGTCAGCTTCCGCCTGTTCTACCGCCGGGTCATTAAACAAAAGCGCTGCACATTCAAAATGGTGATATAAACTGCGATAATCAAAATTAATCGTACCCACCACAGCCTTGCAGCTATCGCTAACCATAACCTTAGCATGGATAAAGCCGGGCGTGTACTCATAGATCCTGACCCCGGCAGCCAACAGACGCTTATAATGGGTCTTAGCCAGTGCAAAAGGGATGATTTTATCCGGGATGCCCGGTAATATAAGGCTCACCTCTACCCCGCGGGCTGCCGCATATTTTAAAGCATTCTCCATTTCCTCGTCCAGAATCAGATAGGGTGTCATGATATGAACGTAGGATCTCGCTTGATTCAGCAAATGCAGATAGACTCGCTTACCGGCTTCATA
Organism: Oscillospiraceae bacterium HV4-5-C5C; assembly: GCA_012034405.1. Taxonomy (GTDB): domain Bacteria; phylum Bacillota; class Clostridia; order Saccharofermentanales; family Fastidiosipilaceae; genus JAAVLZ01. The sequence goes on from JAAVLZ010000001.1 coordinate 174,333, forward strand.
ATCGTCCAGCGGACAATCCCCATAAGGTATGATGAAGCCGCTGTCTGGGAAGCTGGCCGGATGCGGACAGATATAGTGCTGCAGACTCCCCTCCGCAGCGCCTCTGCCAGGGCGATCCGGCAGATGCCACATCTGCAGGAACATCAGCGTAAAGCTCTGTACTGCTTCACCACGTACCATAATACCGGTATCTTTCCAATAACCGTAGCGCACAACTCTGTTGATATATTCATCTGCCAGGTTGAAGCCACCGGTAAAGGCTACCTCACCATCAACCACGACAATTTTACGGTGATCCCGGTAGTTATAATGTGTGGACACCAGCGGCTGCAGCGGAGCAAAAACCTGACACTGGATGTGCAGCGCCGCTAATCTGCGGGGATAATCAGCCGGCAGGCGGTAAAACTCATTGGTACCGTCATATAAGACCCGTACCTCCACGCCGTCCTTGGCTTTCCGAGCCAGGATGTCCAGAATCTGCCCCCACATCTGACCTTCATTGATAATAAAGTATTCCATAAAAACAAACTGCCGGGCAGACTCCAGTGCGGTAATCAAGGCGGCAAAATTTTCCTGTCCGCTGGCAAAATAGCGTGTCTGACTGTGCAAGTAAACCGGGTAGTCACCGGTCTGCCATAAATAGCGGGATAAGCCATAAACCTCCGGACTGCTTTGCTCCAGCTTGGCGCTGACCGCCGGATCCTGCGGCAGATCGTGCCGGCTCACCCGGTGTATATAATCCAGCCGGCGATGCAGAGCCCGGTGCCCCGGGTCAGCTCTGGTGAAGAGCAGTAGCAAGGTACCGCCAACCGGCGCCAGGGCTATGACCACCAGCCAGGTAATTTTGGCGTTGACATCCATGTGACAATTGACCAGATACAGCAGCATAATCAGCAGCAGCAGAATCTGACCACCAAAGACATGCGGCAGGTAACCGGCAAACCAGTTGAAGCCTGTAATCAGCAGCGCGATCTGCAGCAACAGCAGCAGCAACACCAGCCCCAGGCGGCTGAAGATACTGTGCAGTAAACCATTGCGGCCTTTTTTCAGTAAATATAGCCTTCCGTTGCCACTGCCAGAACTCATTACCCTCTCCTCTAAGATCCCTAATACGATCATCTTATCAAAGCCTGACAAAAAAATCCCCGGAGCCGATTAAAATCAGCTCCGGGGATCCGCCGGCCCAGCCCGGCCAGTCAATAAATCGCTTAAGCTTCCGGCTTGGCCTCAGCTGGAGCAGCTGCATCAGTCGTTTCAGTCACTTCTGCCGCAGGCTCTTCCTCAGCAGGTGCGCTGACTACCACCACCGGTTCCTCCTCATGAGACAAAACCCGGCAGCCTTCCGGCAATTTGAGATCAGCCACGCGGTGTACATCACCAATCTCCATCCCGCTTACATCTACGGTCAGCTCCTGCGGCACCTTATCCGCCTCAGCCTCAACCTCCACATCAGCCATAACCAGGCTGACGACACCAACCTGTACCTTGTCTTCATTCAAGAGGACGACCGGCACCTGGACACGGACCTTCTGCCCCTTGGTTAAAGCTCGCAGCTCCACATTAAGCAGCTGACCCTTCATGAAGTCGCGGCTCACCTCCGCAAACATAACCTGTTGGGTCCGTCCGTCCAGCTCAACATTAAAGACAGCGTTGCGGCCCTTGGTACGCAGCAGGCTGTCAACAGTCTTAGCCTCCATCAAAATGGATACCGGTTTAAAGTCTTTGCCGTAAACAGTGGCAGGAACCATGCCCTCACGACGCGCCTGCTTGGCAGCAGCTGTTCCGACCTTACTGCGAGATTTTACACTAATGTTCATAAAAAGACCTCTTTCTCCTTATCATAGCCAAAGGAAACGATCTGTCTGTTTAGCTTGCAGTCAATTGAGTCCGCTTGCCTGACCTCCGGCTTCAAATGTATATTATATATAAATCGATCTGATCTAGCCAGTGCAAATGAGCTAATTCAAATGCAAAAACTTTGCAAATCATTTGTGACAGACTGCCTGATTCCGCCCTGGGACTTGAGTCTGACGCAGTCGCTGACCTAAAATACAAGCAGAATAAAAAAGGGGAGCGACCCGCATGAGCAAGGACAAAAAAAAACCGGCCAAAACCAATGCCTCCAGGCTACTGGACCGGTTAAAAATTCCGTATGAATTAAATGAATATGATAGCAGTGGTGAATTTCATAATGGCGAAGAGGTCGCCGCTACGCTGGGAGTAGCTCCAGCCCAAGTATTCAAAACGCTGGTCACGGTCTCTCCTCACGGAGAGCATCGGGTTTGCGTCATTCCGGTGGCTGCAAACCTGGACCTGAAAAAAGCCGCCCGGCACTTTGGTGATAAGGATCTGCATATGCTGCCACTGAAAGATCTGACGGACGTGACCGGCTACATCAAGGGTGGCTGCTCGCCACTTGGCATGAAAAAAGCCTTCCCGACCATTTTAGATCAAAGCTGTCTGAGTCAGTCAGAAATCTATGTCAGCGCTGGAAGACGGGGCCTGCAGCTTAGACTTAAGCCCAGTGACCTGCTTAGGGCCTGCGACGCGGAGACTGCTGATATCATTGAAGATCTGATCTAGGAACCAGTCCGTTCAGATTTTGCCGGTGTTGTCAGGAACGCTCCGTGGGCGGCATGAAAACCGCCGTTCACGAAGCGTTATCGTTACAGTCTCTATGCCTGAGCAGACAGCTGTTGCTGGATCAGACAGAACAACTTAAGCTGTCAGCGGCTGGCACTTTGCTCTGAGCCAGGCTTGTTCCACTTCTCCCAAGTGCGGGCTGAGGATGTCCCATACGTTGGCGTGATATTGGTTGAACCAGTCCAGTTGCTGGTGATTCAGACGGCTGGTGTCAATCAGGCTGGTATCATACGGGCAGTAGGTCAGCGCCTCAAAGGCCAGGTAACGTCCGTACTCGGTTACCTCCTTTTCTACACACAACAGCTCGTTTTCAATCCTTACACCCAGGTTCCCTTCTTCATAATAACCGGGCTCATCCGTAACCACCATACCGGGACGGAACGGGACATAATTGCTGGTTCTCAGGCTGTGCGGCCCTTCATGTACACCGCCGATATAGCCTACGCCGTGCCCGGTTCCGCAGCGATAATCCAGGCCGCGCTGCCAGAAAACCTGGCGGCTCATAATATCCAGATTAGCTCCGCTGCAGCCGGCGGGAAAAACGGTCATGGCCATATTAATATGCGCTTCAAGGGTCAGGGTATAATAGTCAATTTGCGCTGCTGTCGGTTCGCCAATGGCATAGGTGCGGGTGATATCCGTCGTACCACAGTCATACTGACCGCCGCTGTCTACCAGCAGCATTGCGCCCGGGCGCAGGACAGCGGCAGTCCCCCTGTGTGGCGCGTAGTGCATCATCGCAGCATTGGTACCATAGGCCGCAATGGTGTTAAAGCTGAGACCGATATTGCCCGGCACGGATTTTCTGCAGTGGTCCACCAGATCCGCCACGTCAGCTTCAGTCAGGGCTTCTCCCTGATTCAGCTTTTTTTCCAACGCGATCTGAAAGCGCACCATCGCCACACCGTCCAGGACATGAGCCCGGTGGATGTTGGCGATCTCTTCCGGGCTTTTAACCGCTTTTAAAAGCTGAATCGGATCTTCTGCTTCCACTATAGTCAAAGCAGGATTATGGCCGGCCAGCTGAAAGCAAGCGTAATTGGTAGCAGCCGGATCCAGCAAGAGCTTTTGCTGCTGACGGCAGGCGGACAGGTCTGGCATAACGGCGGTATAGTCTTTGAGGCTGATGCCATCCTGTTGCAGTTGTTGGCGGCCAGCCTCATTTACCCGGTTGGGATCAGTATACAGCGTGCAGCTGTCGGGGCTTACCCAGCAATAGGCTAATAAAAAGGGATTATAGGCAATATCAGCAGCTCTGAGATTGGTCAGCCAGGCTACATCATCCAGGCGGGTGACCAGCATGCTGTTACTGCCCTGCTCAGCCAAACGCTCCCGCAACTGCCGGATTTTATCCCTGGCGCGAACGCCAGCCGCCACCGCCGGCAGCGGCCAGGCCGGCGTAGCCGGACGGTCCGGCCGGTCCGGCCAAAGGCTGGCCGGGAACGGTAGATCCTTGACCTTGAGCCCCCGGGCTTGCCCCGCGGCTTCAATGGATCGCACCATGCCCTGAGACACGACTTCGCCTTCCAGTCCGATCAAAGCGGCTGGCGGCAATTGCTCCGCCAGATAGCGTTGCAGACTGGGTGTACCGGGTTCACCCAGGCGCATCAGCTTAATCCCGCTGCCTTGCAGCTGGCGCTCGGCCTGGATAAAATAGCGGCCGTCGGTCCAAAGTGCGCTCTCCTGCGGCAGCACCACCAGATTGCCGGCTGAGCCGCTGAAGCCGCTCATATATGAGCGGGTCTGCCAGCGATCCGGCAGGTATTCACTCATGTGAGGGTCGCTGGACAGGATGACATATGCGCTGACCCCCTGCTTTTGCATAAAGGACCTGAGCTGCTCCAGTTTAGTCCTGGCGCTGTTCTGGCTGACTGCTGCTGATTCAGATTTGATCATATCTATCTCCTTTAGCTTGTGACCGGTTAGTCATCAGGGCTGAACCGGCCCGCTGATCTTTCAGGCTTGATTATAGACCTGCCGCAGGATAGATGCGGTGGCATTTGCGGACGGATTCAGGTCTGGGGCCGCGTTTTAGGCTCAAGTACGGGACCATAGATTTCTGTCATCAATATATCCTGTGCATAGTCACCAAACTCATGTCCGAACAGATTCAGCCCGCCCACGTGCTGCGCGTCGTGTTTAACCCCCAGGCGCAGCCGCAGCAGGCCGCCACCCTGCAGTTCCAGATCCTTCAGGACCAGCTCAGAGCAGATTTCTCCATTCAGCAGGCTGGACTGATGGTTAATTTCCCATTGGCAAAGGAACCCGTATTGGGTATTACCCAGTCCCCACTCCGCCGGGGTAAGCAAGCCCCGGCGGTCGCCGCAGTCGGCCGGAGATACAAACGTTCCCACTTCATGATCGTTGATCCAAAGGGTAATGTCTGACTGCCATTTGCTGTTAAAGCCCGGAGCTTCAGAGCACAGTTCCATACTGAATTGCAGGCGCTGCAGTTTTTGGCCTTTGCGATCTGGCAGCGGAATATGATATTCCACATAACCTTGCCGGAACCAGAGCAGGCCAGCCTGAATCCGCTCCGGATCCAGGAAGCAATAGGGATTGTCAAAGCGCTCCGGCTCAATCCGCAGCCCCTGCTCCCCCTGACTCACAAAGCCGCAGGACGGTCTGGCTTCAAACAGCTGGTAATTGCCGATCAATACCGGAGTCTGATAGCTCTGACGGCGTTCAGAGACCGGCGCCACCGCGGATAAATTAAGGGCCACATCCTGATAAACCAGCGAGCACAGTTTCTGCGAGCCATTACGGGCCGGGCGGAAATCCGCCAGCACCAGTCCCGCGTCCTCCAGGACTTTTATATTGGTCGAAATGGTGGATAAGGGACAGTCAAGCTGCTGCGCCAGCTGCTGGCAGCTGAGCGGGCCATCCGTCTGAATGACCGTGAGAATATCCAGTCTCAGCCGGGTTGATAAGGCATGGCAGATCCGGGCCAGCGCGTCGGGGTCGTTAATGGATAATCGGAGCATGTGGCTTTTCCTCCTTGTACCTTCTGAGACCGGTCGATTCAGGCTGGCCCTGATATAAAGGTCTCCCTGATAAGCAAATGCATTGACAGGGTCTTTCGTCTTTTCTTATAATACATAAAAGATGTATTCGTTTCAATATATTTGGAACGATGCGAAGGAGAGGTACAAAAAAGATGATTCATGAACAGGATTATCCCCGTCCCCAGCTGGTCCGTCCTGACTGGCAGAACCTGAACGGCGCCTGGCGCTTCGCGTTTGATGATGCTGACCTGGGAGAAGCACAGGGCTGGTATGACGGCACACTGCCCGGCAGCCAGTCCATCCGTGTGCCCTTCACCTATGAAACAGAGGCCAGTGGGATCGCGGATCCGACGGTCCACCGCTGCGTCTGGTATCAGCGCCAATTCACCCTGTCTGAAGCGGAGGCTGAGTCTGACGGCCTGCTCTGGCTGCACTTTGAGGGCAGCGATTATTATACGCAGGTCTGGATCAACGGTCAGCTGGCTGGCAGTCACTGTGGCGGTTACAGCCGTTTCAGCTTTGAAATCGCTCATCTGGTGCAAGCCGGAGACAATCGGCTGACTGTTAAGGTCAGCGACAGTTTGTCCCGCAATCAGCCGCGCGGGAAGCAGCGCTGGATAAAGGATAATTTTGCTTGCTGGTATGTGCAGACCACCGGTTTATGGAAAACCGTCTGGCTTGAGCCCACAGCGCGCCAGTCCATTGCCACTTGTAAGCTGACCCCGGATCTGGGCCTCGGCCTGATTCATGCCGACCTGAACCTAACCGGTCTGCCTGAGCTAGGTGATGAAATGTCAGGTGATCTCTATCTTGATACCACTGTCTTTTTTAGTGAGACGTTCGTTTGCCGTCACAGCCTGGCAGTTTCCGGACCGCAGCTGAGCTTTGACCTGCCATTAAGCTCAACTTCCGCATCCGTGTGGGGGATCCAGACCTGGACGCCCCAAAATCCGGCGCTTTATGACATCACCTTTACCCTTCGCAATCAGGCCGGTGTAATCGACCAGGCAGCCAGCTATTTTGGTATGCGGGAAATCAGCATTGCTGACGGTCAGGTGCTGCTCAACGGCAGTCCGCTGTACCAGAGACTGATCCTGGACCAGGGCTACTGGGAAACCTCCGGCCTGACTCCGCCTGATGAAGCCGCTTTGCTCACGGATATAGAGCGCATACAGCAGCTGGGCTATAACGGGGTCCGCAAGCATCAAAAGGTTGAGGACGAGCGCTTTTTGTATTGGTGTGACGTCAAGGGATTGCTGGTCTGGAGCGAGTTCCCCGCGGCTTATCAGTTCAATGATGAGGCGGTAGAGAATACCGTCAGCGAATGGATGGCCATTGTCCGGCAAAACTACAATCATCCCTGCATCATCACCTGGACACCGTTTAATGAGTCCTGGGGTATCCCGGAGATCCGCAGCAGCCGTCCGCAGCAGCATTTTACCGAAGCCGTGTATCACCTTACCAAGGCCTTTGATCCTATGCGGCCGGTTATTGTCAATGACGGCTGGATTCATACCATATCCGATATCATCACGCTGCACGACTATGAAGCCGATGGACAGCGCTTCCTGGCCCGTTACGGCGGCAACAAGGAAGAAATCATCCGGAATCAGCTTTACTTTAATCAGTCGCTGCCAGCTCTGGCGGATGGCTACAGCTATCATGGCCAGCCTATTATCATCAGTGAATTTGGCGGCATCGCGCTGCAGCAGCAAGGTGAAGGCTGGGGGTATGGGGACAAGGTCACCGATGAAGCGGGGTTCCTGGCCCGTTTTGACAGCATCACCACCGCCATCAAGGACTTGCCTTATGTCTGCGGTTACTGCTACACCCAGGTCACCGATGTGCAGCAGGAGGTCAACGGCCTGATGGATATGCAGCGCAACTTTAAGGTGGATCCTGAGGCCATCCGTGAAGTCAATCTCCGTCCGGTATCGGCCCGTTATCAGCTTTGAGCCCAGCCGCGGCCTGCTGCCGCGCGCCACTTGGTGTCAGGCCGCAGTACTTCAAAAAGGCCCGGCTGAAGCTGAGCGGATTATGATAACCGACTGAGGTCGCTACCGTCTGAACCGGCAAGGCCGGATCCAGAAGCAGCTGGCTTGCTACCTGCATCCTGACCTGCAGCAGATAGGCCTGCGGGGAACGTCCGGTCACCCGGCGAAAGAGCTTGCTGAAATAGCTGCGATTCAGATTTAACTGACAGGCCAGCTCCTCCACCGTAATCTGACTGTGGTAGTTGTTCTGGATCAGCCGGATTGCCTGATCAACATACTGCTCCTGCGCGGTCAGGGCTTTGACCGGTTCAGCCAGGTCAGCATGTTGAGCCAATTGATCCAGCAACAGATATAACAGGCCCAACTGCCGGGTTTCCCGGCTGTGGGCCTGTTTTTGCAGCGCCAGTAAGGTGCTCGCCGCGTGTCCCGGCTGCAAGGCCTGGCGGTCATGCCAGAGCGGATTTTGCGCACTTAAGCCGGCTTGTTTTAGGTAATCTCTGGCTTTTAGGCCATCAAATTCAATCCAGGCATAATCCCAGGGGTCTCTGGCGTCGGCTTCATAGACCGTAACCTTATGCGGGCAGATCAAAAAGGCATCCCCTGCCTGTAAGAAATAGTTCAGGCCGTCCTGACAAAAGGTACCGGCGCCGCTGAGCACAAAATGAATCAGAAAATGCAGGCGCACAGCCGGACCATAGCAATGCCGCGGCCGGCATTGCTCCCGCCCGGTCTGATAGATGGTCATGCTGATGGCCTGCCGTCCGCTATCAGCATCAGCAAATATCTCATGCAGCATTTGGCACCCCCTCTTACCCACGGATGAACAGGACACATTATAGCGGTTGGCGGACACAAGAGGCAAGCCCTTAGACTGATTGCTGGTGATACGATAAGGCTATACTAAACCAAGCTTCAGACCGGCCGCCAGCTCTACTTTGGGCAGGGTTTCTGTTGGCCGTCTGGCGGTTAAAACGAGGAGGCAGATCATGACAAAAATCACTTTTATGGGCGCCGGCAGCACTGTTTTCGCCCGCAATGTCTTAGGGGACTGCATGTGCAGTCCTATCCTGCAGGATGCGGAAATGGCGCTTTATGACATTGATCCCAAGCGGCTGGAGGAAAGTCTGGTCATTCTGGAGGCCGTTAACCGGGGTCAGGGCGGGCGGGCCCGGCTGAAAACCTATCTTGGGGTTGAGCAACGCCGGGACGCCTTGCGCGGGGCTGATTTTGTGGTCAACGCCATCCAGGTCGGCGGCTATGATCCCTGTACCATCACAGATTTTGAAATCCCTAAAAAGTATGGTCTGCGGCAGACAATCGGAGACACATTAGGTATAGGCGGCATCATGCGAGCTTTGCGTACCATCCCGGTAATGGAAGGGTTTGCCGAGGACATGGAGGCGGTCTGCCCCCACGCCCTGTTCTTAAACTACAGCAACCCGATGGCTATGCTCAGCGGTTACATTCAGCGCTATTCCACCATCCGCACCGTCGGTCTTTGTCACAGTGTGCAGGTTTGCTCCGAGACCCTGCTGAAAGAATTGGGGATGGAAGATCAGCTGGAGGGTCGCCGCGAGTTGATCGCGGGGATTAACCACATGGGCTGGCTGCTGAAGCTGGAGGACAAAAACGGGCAGGATCTGTATCCGGAAATCCGCCGCCGGGCTAAGGAAAAGAACGCCGGAGAAAAGCATAATGATATGGTGCGGCTGGATTACATTGACAAGCTGGGATATTACTGCACGGAGTCCAGCGAACATAATTCTGAATATAACATGTTCTATATCAAGCGGAATTATCCGGAGCTGATCGACCGTTTCAATATTCCGCTGGATGAATACCCTCGCCGTTGTATCAACCAGATCAAGGGCTGGGAGGATGAACGGACTGCGCTGAGCTCTAAAGATACGCTGGAGCACCAGCGCTCATCAGAGTATGCCTCTCATATCATGGAAGCCGTCTTAACCAACCGCCCCTATAAAATTGGCGGCAATGTCCTGAATACCGGTCTGATAGATAACCTGCCGGCTGAAGCTTGCGTGGAAGTACCCTGTCTGATTGACAATACCGGGGTCAATCCCTGCCATGTCGGCCGCCTGCCGGAGCAACTGGCCGCGATGAACCGTCTGAACATCAACGTGCAGCTGCTGACCATTGAGGCAGCTCATACCCGCAAAAAAGAACACATTTATCAGGCCGCCATGCTGGATCCGCACACCGCCAGCGAGCTCAGCCTGGATGATATTTTCCACATGGTCGACGATCTGCTGGAAGCTCATAAAAACTGGCTGCCGCAGTTTAACTGAGGCCTGCCAGACGTCTGCCCGGTGCTGGCCTTAAAAAAATCGGCTTAATCCCGGCTAAAGCTGCCGTCACTGCTGCAATTGCGGCGGCGGTGGCTTTTTTTACGGAGCGGCTGGCCTCAGCAATCTGGTTTCAGTCAGGATCAGCTGCACTGGGTAATCCCGCGCTTCCCGCGGCAATTGCGGCAGCAGGCAGCTATCCCGGCACAACTGCAAGGTGACACACAAGGGCAGAGGTTGCCTGGCCAGATAGCGATCATAGTAGCCGCCGCCTTGACCCAGCCGACCTCCCTGCAGATCAGCCGCTATTCCGGGCAGAATCAGCAGGTCCAGCAGGTCCGGAGCCAGCTCAGCCCCCCCCGCGGCAGGTTCTGGTATACCCTTGCAGCCGGGCTTAAGCTGGTTCAGATCAGTCACCAGATAAAAGTCCATCTCTTTGCCCTTACAGCGCGGCAGCGCCAGCGCTTTGCCGTCTTTCAGAATCTGCTGCAGCAAGGGGCGGGTGTTCAGCTCCCAGTCAATGCCGTAATACGCCGCCACGGTCTGCGCCTGCTGATACTCAGGCAGGGTGAGTAACCGCTGGTATATGCTTTGTTCCTGACTGGCTTTGAGGTCAGGCGGCAAAGCTCTGAGGATTGCCCGAAGCGAGCTGCGCAGTTGTTGTTTTTGACTGGCGGGACTTGCTGCGGGCAGTTGGGCGGCTGACCTGAGCCGGTCGTCCGACTGCGACTGCTGATCTGATTTATGCACTGTACTGCTCCCCCCGGCCTTCGTTATGGAGTCTATTGTACTCCCAAAATCAGGTATACTGAAAGCAAAACAGCGCCATAGCGCGCTCAGAGGGAGGTCAGCATATGGTCATTACGGTGTCTCAGGCTCTCAGGACCAACCCCAAAGGGTTTACCAATCTTACTGCCGCCGTAGACGCGGCAGTAAAGGCAAGCGGACTGCATGACGGGATCTGTCAGGTTTTTTGCCCCCACACCACCGCCGCGGTCACGATGAATGAAAACAGTGATCCGGACGTACGGCATGATCTCATGCTGGGCCTGGAAACTGCTTTTCCGGACCAGCCGGCCTTTACGCATGCAGAGGGTAACGCCGCGGCCCACCTGAAGGCGTCCGTCATCGGCCCCTCTGTTTCTCTCCCCTTCCGCGACGGTAAATTGCTGCTGGGTGTCTGGCAGGCTATTTATTTCTGTGAATTTGACGGGCCGCGCAACCGCCGTTACCTCATCACCTTAATCGGCGACTGACCCGGCCGGGGATTAGCCCCGGTCTGCGCTCTGATCCGACGGCAGCCCTGGCCTGGCGCTCGTACGGAAGCTGGCTGACCCGGGCCGGAAGATAGTCCTTTCCGGGCCAGTTCCGGACCTGGCCGTCAGATTCAAGCCGGCCGTCAGGCGCTTTCTTCTGACTGATGCCGGTACATATGATAGTACAGCCCGCCTTGGGCAATTAATTCATCATGCGTGCCGCGTTCTACAATCTGTCCCTGATTCAAGACCAGAATTTGCTGCGCGTCCTTAATCGTGGACAGCCGGTGCGCGATAATCAGGGTCGTGCGTCCCCTGGACAACGTTTTGATACCGGACTGAATTTCATGCTCTGTCTCAGAGTCAATATTGGCAGTCGCCTCATCCAGCACCAGGATACGCGGGCGGCGTACCAGCGCTCTGGCAAAGGAAATCAGCTGACGTTCGCCGGCAGAATAGCCGTTGCCTTTTTCTCTGACTTCGCTCATAATCCCGTCCTTGAGCCGGTCCAGCAAATGGCCTCCGCCGACTTCGCGCAGGGCTGCTTCCGCAGCCTCCCGGGTAATCGCCGGATCGTTCAGACTGATATTGCTGTAAATGGTACCGGTAAACAGGAAAGGTTCCTGCAATACCAGGGCCATTTGGCTGCGCAGGCTGTCCATATCCAGTTCATTCAGGGGACGGCCGTCAAAGCAGATCCGGCCGGCCTGCGGCTCATAAAAGTGAAAGAGCAGGTTCATGATGGTGCTTTTGCCGGAGCCCGTCTGGCCCACAAAGGCAACGGTCTGCCCCGGTTCCACTTCAAAATCCACCGCCTGCAGAACTTTTTCTGTCTTGTAGGCAAAGGTCACTGTTTCAAAGCTAAGCGCACCCCGGAGGACCGCGGGACTGGTTTTCCGTGACGGTTTGAGGGGTTCTTTAAGCAACTCAAAAATATGATCCGCAGCGCCGTTGGCTCGTTCCAGGTCGCCGATACGGGACATGGCATTTTGCATCTGGCCGTAAAACTTAATCATATAGTCGATAAAAACATAAACCGAACCGATCGGTACCAGGTAGCGGCCGCTGATCTGGCCGTAACCAAAATAGAGCATGGCCAGCCCCAGAACAACATATTGTAAGGCACTGGTCGCATTGTAGGCACTGTAGCTGAAGAGCTTGGTCATGTTGTAGCCTTGTTTATAGACTTCATCGTTGACTGTTTTAAACTCCTGGCTGAAGCGAGCCTCCTGATTGAGGGTCTGAACCACTTCCATATTCTGGATGGTTTCATTCAGATTCGCGTTCAGGCGGCTCAGGCCTCTGCGATAGTCACGGTTGTAGGCAGCGGATTTGTTTTTAAAATCGCGGATCAGCCAGAGCAGCAAGGGCAGGGGCAAGGCTGCCAGGATAATAAACACGGGTTCGATCCAGTACAGCGAAATAAAAATGGCCGCGCCGTAAATCACAGCTGTGGCCAGCTGCGACAAAACCACATCAAACAGTACCTTAACGGCCTTGGTATCATTGGTGATCCGTGAAACCACTGTCCCTGCCGGTAAGTTGTCAAAATAGGCTACCGGCAGCTGCTGAACATGGTTAAATACATCCCGTTGCATATCCCAGCTGATCAGGTTGGAGGACTTTTGAAAAAACCAGGTACTGCCGTAGCGCAGGGCAGAACCTGCAATATTGCAGGCAAAATATGCCAGCAGCATGCCGATAAAAACACTGGCCAGCCGCATACCTATCCCCTCTACCAGCTCACCGTCCAGGATGCGTCCGATAATCCAGGGGCCCAGTAAATCTGCTCCGATAGCGCCGACGGTCAACACAAAGCCCAGTAACAGGGGCGCGCGCCGCTGTTTGATATAATGCCACAACCGCCGGTTGCGGAAGCGCCGGTTGGATTGTTCCGCCGCGCGGCGCTCTTTTTTGGAGGTGCCTGCCTCCGCTGTTTGATTAGTCATCAATAAATACCTCTTGTATAATGGCAGTCTCCTGCCGGTCAGCCTGGGCGTCTTTTAATTGCAGCTGCTGGCGGTTGAACTGCCGGCGGTACCAGCCATCCTGAGCCATTAGCTGATTGTGGCTGCCTGCTGCCTGAATCCGGCCATTCTCCAGCACCAAAATCAGATCCGCGTGCATAACCGCAGATATGCGATGAGCGCTGATCAAAGTGGTTTTCCCTTGCCGGGTCTCCCGGATCGCTGTCAGGATATGGCTTTCCGTCGTAGCGTCCACGGCGGAAAGGCTGTCATCCAGAATCAGGATTTCCGGATCCTTCAGCAGCGCCCGCGCAATCGCGATGCGCTGTTTCTGACCGCCCGATAAGGCAATGCCCCGCTCTCCGGCCAGCGTTTTCAGGCCTTCAGGCAATTGCGCCAGATCCTTGCTGAAATCAGCCACCCGGCAGGCTTCCTCTATAGATAAGTGCTGCGAACCATCCTCTGCCTCACCCAGACGGATGTTTTCCTCGATCGTGCGCGAGAATAAAACCGGTTGCTGGGGGACATAGCCAATATGTGCCCGGATAGACTGGATCTGATATTGTTCAGCGGATACGCCGCCTAGCAGCAGTTGTCCCTGCTCCAGGGGATAAAAGCGCAGCAGCTGCTTAAGCAGGGTGGTTTTGCCGGACCCGACCGGGCCTACCAGTCCCAGGCTCTGTCCTGGGTTTATGGTAAAGCTGAGGTCACTGAGCGCGGGCTGCTTCTGACCGGGATAGCTGAAGGTCAGATGAGCAAAAGTCAGGCTGCCCCCGCCAGGATACGGTCTGGCGGACGGGCTGTCCACGACATCTTCCGGGTAAGCTTCCACCTCATTAACCCTTTCAGCTGAGGCCAGTCCCTGTTCAGACACGTTAATAAAATCTCCCAGCGCAAACATCGGCCAGCTAAGCATGCCCAGATAGAAAATAAAGGTAACCATCTGTCCTACGGTCAGGCTGCCGCGTCCGATCAGGGCCGCGCCATACAGCAAAGCAATGACATAGCATAAGCTGGGTATGATACGCGACAGCGGGGCAAACAAGGCGTTGATGCGCACCACTGCCATATTTTTGCGGAACAAGTGGTCAGCTGTCTGATCAAAGCTCTGTTCTGAGCGCTGCTCCATGCCAAAAGCGCGGATGACTCTGACACCGGAGATGTTCTCCAGAACATCATCATTCATGTGGTCAAAAGCCTGCTGAGCTTCATCATAACGGCGATTCAAAATGGCACCGACCCGCCTGGCTCCCACAATCAGCAGCGGCAGCGGCAAGATTGACAGCAGGGTCAGCCGCCAGTCAACCGAGACGGCCATCACCACCACAATTGAAATAGGATGCACGGTTGAATCCAGAAGCGTCATCACCCCGTAGCCGGCCACATCACTGAGTGACTGGACATCATTGGTCGCTTTTCCCATCAGCGAGCCCGTGCTGTTTTTAGCAAAAAAAGGCGGGCTTTGCAGCAGGAACTTGGCAATCAACCGGCTGCGGGTCTCCCGTCCGATCACGTCAGACGCTTTGAAGATCAGCAGCTGCCAGATCAGATTATCCAGATACAGCAGCACAATTAGGACCAGTAAACCGGACAGCAGCTGGAACAGCTGAGTTAACGTCAGATTACCGGCGTTCAGCCGGTCAGCTATGTAACCCACCGCCCAGGGGGGTATTAAGACCAGCAGGTAATTCAGGATGGTAAATGTGATCCCGATCATGTATTCCCGCCGGTAGATATGAAAGAACCAGCTCAGGTTCGCCTTCAGTTTGCGCAGCATAGATCCTACTCCGTTTCAATTATCAGGCACAAAAAAAGCACAGCCTCCACAGCTGTGCCCTTAATCTGTGAAGGGGGTCTCCCCCTTCATCTCTGAAACCGGATTCTCTGTCAGGCAGTCTGAAGCTGACGGCAGGAATGGTCAGAAAGGAAGGCAGGAGCAGATCTTATAACCATATGCATAAAGTTGATGGTGCGGTATCTATCCGCATCAGCGTAATCATCACGATACATAAGTCACACTCCTCCTTTCTTTTGTACTAAAAATCAATGCCTGACTATGATAACAATGCCTTGTCGCAGCGTCAATCAGGCTTTTTATAAATCAGGGCACTTTCTGTTCACTGTAACACAAGTTACTGTGGCGCATCATTTTAAACGATCAGCCAGCTGTTTTAAGACCTGATCCAATTGCCGGGAAGCCTGAGTCAGGTCAGCCTGGCCGGAATCAGGCACGGCCGGCTGGTCGGGTCCCAGCTCTGCCCACGCGCCGTAGCGGCAGGTCTCATACACGGCGGCCAGTAAAGCCGGATCGGGGTCGGTCGCAGGCAGCGGCTGCTTAAGGCAGCGACGGACGGTAGTATCCGGCGGCAGCGGCTGTTCAGCCTGGTCAAGCCATTGTAATAACAGGCAGACACCCCGGCGAAAGTGTCCGGCATCAGGCGGGAGCAAAGCGGTTCGGCGATATCGCCGGTAGTCGCGCAGCCACAGGCGCTGCCACCGTCCATGGGATTTCCGGCCGCTTTGAGGCCGGCTGGATTTACTGATAGAGCTGTAGGCATCCGTAAAAGCCAGATTATGATCGCCGCTGTTGATACCCCGATCCCGCAGCTGCAGCAGCTTCTGCAGTTGCTTTTTGATAAAGGCCGCCGCTCGTTTCAGGGCGGTCTGGATCTGCCGCCGGTAGCGCCAGAGCAAATAGAGCAGCGCCAGGAGAATTAATACATAAAAAGCATACTCTAGTAGTCTGGACAATAGCGAGTCACTGGTCTGGGGTGCCTGCAGTCCCTGCGTTTCTGCCGGTTCGGTTTCCATTGACTGCGAATCCGGCAGCAAGCGGCTCAAAAAAGCCGCTATTACCTGAATCAGCCATCTGATGGTCTGCCAGATCCAATTTAATAGCGCCGCTATCGGCCGGCGCAGCAGGTATAGACATGG
Source organism: Oscillospiraceae bacterium HV4-5-C5C (assembly GCA_012034405.1). GTDB lineage: Bacteria > Bacillota > Clostridia > Saccharofermentanales > Fastidiosipilaceae > JAAVLZ01. The sequence goes on from JAAVLZ010000001.1 coordinate 190,435, forward strand.
CAAAACAAGCATGAGCAGCAGGGTCTTAAAAAAATTGCTGCGCCGCAAAGCCTCTGATACCGTTTCCTGATTAGCCGCTGATTGCAGCAAATCTTCCAGATGCGTCTGGTTTTGAGTCAGGAAAAAGGCGATTAACGATAAAAAGAGATCCAGCATCAAGCAGGGTTCGATGGCCAGGGGGAAGCTATTGCCAGAGTTCAGTAACATGACCAGTGCCGAGGTCACGATCAGCGTTATTAAGGACGCGCTCCGATAAAGGGCGTTATAAGGCCAGAAAGCCATGCGATAGAACAGGAACGTCAGCAAGAACGCCGCCACACATGCAAAGATCCGCAGGTACCAGGGCTGTCCCGCAGCGCTGGTACCTGCACCTACCAGTAAGACTGAGAATAACGCCCAGACCCCCTGCAATATATTGCGCAGCAACTGACGCTGCCCTGCTTTAGCCCGCCAGAGCCGGGCCAGGCCCCGGTTCAGGCCCAGGCCTGTCAGCGCTAAGCCTAAGGTGAGGCCAAAGTTGCCCAGAAGCTCCGGCCAGGTGATTTGTATGGTCGTCATACCGCTGACCATAAACAAATAGAGGAAATGGACAGGGAAATACAGGCCGGATACGGCCAATAAGTTGATGATCTTTATGGCCAGCAGCAGCGGACTTAACGATCTGGATTCTGTTGTCCTGTTCTGCTGGTCAGACGGTTGCGCGGGGCGGTCAGCTCGTCTCATCTGGCCGTTCCCCCTTCGGCCGCCGTGGCTTTTGCCGCGGCGGCTTTATCCTCCGCCATTTGCCGGCTCAGCTGATAAAGCGGCAGCAGTTCTATGACGCCCTGATCAATCCAGGTCTGCAGTTTATCCTGCGCTTCCGGCTGTGGTAAAGCCAGCAGAGCTAATCTTATGTGCTGACCCTGGCTATGCCAGCGGCGGCAAACCGCGGCAGCTTGCTCATCCAGATACGGCGAAAGTAAGATGACATCCGTCGCGACCAGTTGCGGCGCCAGCGCTTCCATAAATTGCGGCAGCGGCAAGCTGGCTTCAGTGTCCAGGCAAGCCAGAATTCTGAGCAAATCCCGCACGTGCTCCTGTCCCTGACCGCTGCGGCTTAAAATATAGTCGGCTTCCGCCTGCTTTGAACGGTTGTCTTTCCCGGACCAAACCGGGGTCAGCAGGCCGGCGCGGCCTGAACCGGGGTTGGGGGAAGCGCCGCGTTTAGGCCGGTAGATCGGGGCTGATTTCTGCAGCCGGCCGTTAACCGCCAGTTGTACCGGCAGGCCGCCGGCCGCCAGGTTTTGATCTAAAAAGGTAGCTGCCAGTCTCACCGCCAGGGAAAAATCAGTATCATTATGGCTGAACCAGTCCAGCAGGGTATGCTGCTCCAGATTCAAAACAATGGTTACGCTTTGCTGTGAGCTATCCGCGTACTGGCTGACCATCATCTGCCCGCTTAAAGCCGTAGCATACCAGTGAATATCCCTCAGAGACTCTCGACCTTCATAGGCCTTGATGCCGTTTGGCCAGAATGGATCCGGAACATAGCGCCGCCGCACCGCCATGTCACCATATAATGACTGATATTGAAAAGGGAAATCGGCCTGCAGCAACGGCCGGGGCAAAACCGTAATAAAACGGTCAATCATGACCGCATCCGACAAGGTAACAAAGCCCAGCAAATCGGAAGATAGCAAAAGGGCTTTATAAACACCCGGCCGGCCAAAGTGGTCACAGGTAACATGCCAGCTGCGGCGAACACTCTGCCAGCCGTGCAGAACAAAAACACCCTTGACCAGTTTCAGCCGGTCAGTTGTGACAGAGGTCGACTGCGCAAAAGACAAGCTGGGCGACACCACCAGCTCTGATTTCAACCAAGGTAAGGGCAGGCGCCGCTGGTTGCTGACCTCTTCAATCAAGTCCAGTGTCTCCCCCTCAAAAAGCTCCTCTTTACCTGGATAACAGCGATAATGGACACTACGGAGACCTGCCTGGCGGAAAATCCGGTCCTGTACCCCAATAAATACCGCAATCAGCAGCAAAACCGCCAGGTAAATCATAAGCGTCCCGGACTGGCCAGCGCGGCGGCCGCGGCAGCCGTCTGCTGTTTGTAGGCTTCAGTCGGCACTTGAGTAGAGGCCAGTAACTCTTCTACCCGCTGCCGCTGACTGGCCGGACCGGCATTCAGCTGATGCTGTCTGAGCAATAAGCGGTGTGACAGCACCTGAACCGCCACCGCCTGGACATGGTCCGGCGTAACAAAGGCCTGGCCGCAAAGGCAGGCCCGGGCTTTGGCCGCCCGCTGCAAAGCAAGCGCCGCGCGCGGACTTAAGCCCAGCAGCAAGCGGTCCTCATCCTCTCTGGTCTGCCGGACCAGGTCCAGTATGTAATCACGTACGGCCTGACCGACCGGTATGGCTGCCGCTTTGGCCTGCCAGGCTAAAACTTGCCGCGCGCTCAGACAAGGGTGCAGGTTTTGCTGAGGCTGACCATCACCATAGCTTTCCAGCATCCGCGCTTCAGCGTCCCGGTCAGGGTAGCCCATGGACAGGCGCATCAAAAAGCGGTCCAGCTGAGCCTCCGGCAGCGGAAAGGTTCCTAAGGTTTCCACCGGATTCTGGGTAGCTATAACCATAAACGGGTCCGGCAAAGGATAGGTGCGTCCGTCAACGGAGACCTGGTGCTCCTCCATGGCCTCCAGCAAGCTGGATTGGGTCCGTGGGGTAGCGCGGTTTATTTCATCAGCCAGCACGATCTGACTGAAGACTGAACCCTGCCTGAAAACAAATTCACCGGACTTTTGATTAAAGACATTAATACCGGAGATCTCTGAAGGGAGCAAGTCCGGCGTAAACTGAATCCGCTGAAAACTCAGTTCCAGTGATTGCGCCATAGCCTTGGCCAGACTGGTTTTACCAGTACCGGGCACGTCCTCCAGCAAAACATGACCGCCGGCCAGAAGCGCGGTCAGCAGGTCCACGATCACCGCCTGCTTGCCCATAATCACCTGTTCCAGCTGGTTTACTAAGGGGCGGAAATCTTCACTAATCTGTACTGACATAGTTGTGGTATCACGCGTGTCCAAGCTTCAGTCTCCTCCCGACGGGAAACATCCCGGCGCGGCGATCCCGGTGCTGGATAAACAGCAGTTATCACAGCTGGCCGGCTTCGCTGAATGTATTTTTATATCAGTATATACAGCGAGGCAGGCTTTGTCAGCTGATTCAGACAAACTTTGGAGCCAGGAAGCGGCAGGCTGACCTGGGACTGCCTGATCGGTGAGGCCTGCCTCAGCCAAATCAGGTATGCCAGATAGCAGGCAGAAAACCGGCCAAATTACCGCGCGCGGGTCAGCTATCCGTCATATAGCAGCAGGATGTTCTCCGGATTAACCCCCAGGCCTGGCGGGAAGGGCTGAGTTAAATCACGTTTGGGCACGCGCCACCAGACCGGCTGGCTTGATCCGGCCTGGTTCTGCCATCTGAAGGGCAGGGTCCATTCAAAGGGTTCCTCAACCGGCCGTTCAAAGCAAACCGGATAAAAATTCGTCCGGGCCGCCGGATCAAAAGCGTGCGCCCGGATCCCCACCGCGGTCAGACCGGGCTCCACCGGCTGTTCAGTTTCAAGCCGGATGCCCCACACAGGCAATTCAATCCGTCTCGGGCCTATGACCCGCGCCGGGGTAATATTTTTACAGCCTGTGAGGACTGCTGCCCGTGAAGAGCCCGGATCGGCAAATAGTCCGTCTGTGTCCTTCAGGGTCAGCAGCCGTCCCTGGTCAATCACGGCAATCTGCTTGCAGAGGTGATAGGCTTCGTCCCGGCTGTGGGTCACCAGGATAGCCGGTTGCTTGAGCTGCTCCAGCAACCCCTCCAGCTCTATCTGGAGGCGGTCGCGCAGGTGCGTGTCCAGCGCGGCGAAGGGTTCATCCAGCAGCAGCAGCTGAGGCTGACTGACCAGGATTCTGGCCAGCGCCGCGCGTTGCGCTTCGCCGCCGGAAAGCCTGGCGGGTCGGGAATCTGCCACGGCCTGCAGCTGCAGCAGCTGTAAAGCTTCCTGAAGTCTGGCCTGGCGTCTGGCCCGGTCAGGCTCACGGCGCAGGCCGCACAAAATATTCTGCCGTACGGTCATGTTAGGAAACAGCGCGTAATTTTGAAACAGATATCCTACATGACGCTGCTGCGGCGCTAAATTGATATGGTTGTCGGTGTCCAGCAAGACGCGGCCATCCAGGACAATGCGGCCTTCATCCGGCGTCTCTATACCGGCAATACACTTAAGGGTGTAGCTCTTGCCGCAGCCGGAAGCGCCTAATAAACCCAGGGTGCCCTGCGCGGTGCTGAAGTTTAACTCAAGATCAAACGCAGCCAGTCTTTTGCGGATTTTTACGGTCAGACTCATCGGCGCACCGTCCGTTTCTGCCGGTCTTCCAGCAGGTTCACCGTCAGCAGAACGACAGTACTGATGACCAGGTTGACCAGGACCCAGCGAAGGGCGCCGGCATCATCATTCGTCCGCCACAGCTGATAGACAGTCGTAGAAATGGTAGCTGTCTTGCCCGGCGTATACCCAATCAGCATACTGGTAGCGCCGTACTCGCCCAACGCCCGGGCAAAGGCCAGCACCGTCCCGGCCAGGATGCCCTGCCGGCAGGCTGGCAGACGGATTCTCCAAAATATATAGGTGTTAGAAAGCCCCAGCGTCTGGCCCGAGTAGGCCAGATTGTCATCAAAGCTTTCAAAAGCACCGCGCGCCGTACGGTACATCAGCGGGAAGGCCACCACCAGAGCGGCCAGCACCCCACCGTACCAGGTCATAACAAACCGGATCCCCCACCGCGCCAGCCACTGGCCCAGCGGTCGCCTGGCCCCAAACAGCAGCAGCAAAAAGTAGCCGCATACCGTTGGCGGCAAGACCAGCGGCAGCGTGAGGATAACATCCAGAATGCCTTTTAATACCCGGGACAGACGCGCGGCGTAATATGCCAGCAAAATACCCAGGAAAAACACCAGCACACTGCTGATAGCAGCAATACGAAGAGAATTCCAGAGCGGATACCAGTCCATAGCTGACTCCTTCAGTATTTGTGATCAGGTGATCAGCCGCCGGGGCGGCACGGCAGCGGCTTCATCCCGGCGACTTCAGTCTGGTCAGGCGGTTCGGACGGTTCAGGAAGCTTTGATAAAGCCGACCTTCTCAAAGACAGTCATAGCTTCATCCGTCGTCAGATAGGTCAGGAACGCCTGCGCGGCCTGGGCGTGCGCGCTGTTTTTCAGGACCGCGGCCGGATAGATGACCTGTCCGCACATATCTTTGGTAGCGTAGTCAACAATCGTCAGGCCGGCGCTGTAGGCGTCGGTGCAATAAATCACGCCGCAGTCAACACTGCCCTCTGCGACCTGAGTTGTCACTTCTTTGACATTGCTGCCATAGGTGATGAGGCCTTCGCCAGCTAAAGTCTCTTCATCCAGATTATAAAAAGCCAGAATTTTCTGGGTGTACTGACCGACCGGCACATCACTGTTGCCCATCGCCAGCAGCACATCACCGGCGCTGAGCTTTTCTGCCAGGGTATCAAAGCTGTCAATCCCCTTGGGATTATCTGCCGGCACCACCAGCGTCACCTGATTTTCCAGCAGGTTAATCCGGGTGCTCTCATCTACAAAATCCAGGCCTTCAGTATTCACCGAGCTGTCCGCGGTAATGTCCAGCTGGTTCATCTGCTTTTGACTGGCAGATATAAAGAGATCACAATCCGCACCTTCCTGTATCTGGGTTTTCAAGGTCCCTGAGGAATCAAAATTATAGGTAATGGTGACATTGCTGTGCTCTGCTTCATATAGTTCCTTAAGCTCGGTCAGGGTTTCTGTCATGGAAGCGGCGGCAAAGACGACCAGTTCAGTCTTTTCCCCCTCAGTCGCAGCAGTTTCCGTTTCGGCTCTGGTGGTGTCAGAGGTAGCGGCTTCTGTCGCCGTGGTCTCCGGCGCCGTGGTCTCGGACGCAGTGGCTTTAGTCGTAGCGACTGTGGTTGCCGCCGCTGTGGTACTGGCGGTGCTGGAACTGGCGCAGGCACCCAGGCTCACGCTCAGGACTGCTGCTGTCACAAGTGACAAGCATTGTTTGACTTGCAGGTTGATACACTTCTTCATTTTGTTCACTCCCTCTTCCTTTTTTATTGACCAGACACCAGGCATGTCAGGACAATTCATTCAACCGGGCACAATCCCGGATCTGCCCGCGCAATAACCCCAGCGCGTGCGGCAGGATATCGGCAAAGACAGCCAGGCCCTCCTCACAGGCGGCCGGACTGCCGGGAAGATTGATAATCAGGGTGCGGCCGCGGATCACCGAGGCACCCCGGGAAAGCATAGCCTTAGGTGTAATGGCCAGCGAAGCCTGTCGGATAGCCTCAGCTATCCCCGGGGCCTGGCGGTCGGCTACGGCCAGCGTAGCTTCAGGCGTGATATCTCTGGGTGCAAAGCCGGTGCCGCCGGTGGTCAGGATCAGGTCAAGCTGGCGTTGATCGGCCAGTCTGGTCAACGCATGGCGGAGCACTTTGGCGTCATCCGGCAGCAGCAGCTGTTCGGCAACCTCAAAACCCAAGCCCGCCAAATGTCTGACCAGCAGGGGACCGCTGAGATCCTCCCGTTCACCACGGGCTGAGCGGTCGCTCAGCGTGATGACCGCTGCCTGCCAAGGATAATCTGCCGGCCGGCCGATCACGGTCATTTCATCACCCACGGTTATGACACCGCCTTGCAGGACCTTGGCAAAGACGCCTTCGCGCGGCATAATGCAGTCCCCGGTTTGCTGATAAATAGCGCAGTGGCTATGACAGTCCTTGCCAATCTGGGTAATCTCCAGCAGCACCTCTCCACAAACCAGGCGGGTACCCACCGGCAGGCTGCGAAAATCGATTCCTGCCACCACCAGATTTTCCCCAAAGGCGCCCGGTTGAACATTGGCTCCCCGGGCATTAAAGGCCTCAATTTTGTCCGCGCTCAGCAGGCTGACCTGTCGGTGCCAGCGGCCCGCGTGGGCATCCCCCTCCAGCCCCCAATCAACTTTAAAAAAACCGTTTGACCGGGGTTGCTTGACTGTTCCTTTAAGATCACTGGTGCAAACAGCCACTACCTTTCCCATGATTTACCCCCCAATCTCATTCATGCAACGGATCTCCGTCTGAAATTTCTGCCTGACCAGGCCGGTGGGATCCGCAAAGCAATGAGCCGCCGGCTTATACCAGATAGCGGCTCTTAATGCAGCCTCCAGTTGCAGATCTGTCACCCCCGGCTGCAGCAGCGGTCGCAGATCCGCCCCGTAATCGTAGCAAAGACAGGACTTCAGCTGTCCCGTACAAGTCAGGCGAAGGCGGTTGCAGGCTGCGCAGAAGTTATTACTGACCGCCGCGATCACCCCTATTCTCCCCTTCAGTGATTTGCTGGCATAATAGCTGGCCGGTCCGTTACCGCGGACTTCAGCCACCGCATGCAGATCCGGCCACTTTTGCTGGAGCTGCGCTAATAACTGTCTTGGGGTGGGCGGCAGGGTCTGTCCCGGGTCGCCAATCCGCTGGCAGCCCAGCGGCATGCGTTCAATAAAGCGGACATCAGTCGGTAACTGACGGGCTAAATCAGCCAGCTGAGGTAGTTCGGTCTGATTTTCGCCTAATATAACGGTATTCACTTTCACCTTCAGCGGCGCATGCTGCGTTAATTCCTGGAGTAAACCAAGCAGGGCGGGCAGCAAGCCGCCATCAGCGCCGGTAATCCGGCTGAAGCGCGCCGGCTGCAAGGTATCCAGGCTGAGGTTGACTGCGTCCAGGCCGGCTGCCATCAGCGGCTCAAGCTGTGGCTTCAGCAGCAGGCCGTTGGTGGTGAGCGTGACCTGTTCTACCCCTGGCAGCTGTTTAAGGCGCCTGATAAGCGCCGGCAGGCCCGGACGCAGCAGGGGCTCCCCGCCGGTGATTTTAAAGCGGCTGATGCCAAGGCCAGTCGCTAAGCGGCAGATCCGCAAAATCTGTTCATCCGTCAACAGGGTGCTGGCCGGCAGCCAGCTGCTGTGGCCGCGGGGCATGCAGTAGCAGCAGCGCAGGTTACAGCGATCGGTTACCGACACTCGAAGGTAATTGATCTCACGGCCAAAAGCATCTAGCATGGGCTTAACCCCGGGGCGGCTGTATCCTGAGGCCGGGCCAGCGGGTCAGCATAAAAATCCCCGCTCTTGCCGCCATGCTTTTCCACCAGGCCGATGTTGCCAATCACCATGCCGCGATCAAGTGCTTTACACATATCATAAATAGTAAGGAGCGCGACCGATACTCCTGTCAGCGCTTCCATTTCCACGCCGGTTTTACCATCACAGCAAACTTGACAACTACAGCTGATCTCCCGGGTTTCCGGGCAAAGCTGAAAGGTCAGCTCGCTGCCGGTAATCAGAATTGTATGACAGAGCGGAATCAGGCTGGCGGTTTGTTTGACCGCCATCAGTCCCGCGACCTGAGCGACGCCCAGAACATCTCCTTTTTTAGCCTTGTGATCACGGACAGCCGTGAAGGCGGCTTCATTGAGCCGGATCGTGCCTGATGCCGTCGCCTCCCGGTGAGTAACAGCCTTGGCTCCGACCTCAACCATATGAGCGTTTCCCTGATCATCTATGTGTGTCAAACCCATCCTGGCACTCCCCTTCCTGTTCATTCAGACTGCTGCCGGCAGGTGGTGTCGCCACCAGCCTCCTGCCCCGCGACCGATCAATAGCCCTTACCAAAACTGCAGTCCGGGAAATGACAGTCCGGACAATTCAGGCATAAGCCCCCGTGTCCCAGACCAGCCAGCTGACCGGCTGTGACCGGTCGCCTGACCAGCAAATAGGGCAGGATTAAATCAAAGATTGTGCGTCTCGCGTACATGACGCAGCCGGGCAGGCCGCAGACCGGCCGGCCGTCAGCGGTATAGGCCAGCATGAACATGGCACCGGGCAGCACCGGCGCGCCGTAACTGACTACCGTGGCTCCGGTATTTTTGATGGCCAGCGGCGTTCGGTCATCAGGATCCACACTCATGCCGCCGGTACAAAATATCATGTCGCAGCCCTGATCCAGCAGTTTGAGAATCGCCGCGGTGATCCCGGCCGGCTCATCTCCCAGCGTCTCATGAGCCAGCAGCGTACAACCATATTCTCCCAGTTTCTCTTGAATAACCGGTGTAAAGCTGTCCTGGATCCGCCCGTAAAACACCTCGTTCCCGGTTGTTATCAGACCGTATTTTAGAGGTTGAAACGGCAATAAGCTAAGGATCGGTTCAGGGCCGGCCGCTATCCGGGCCTGGTCCAGACGCTCTTTTTTAATAACTAGCGGGATGACCCTGGTGCCGCATAAAACAGCTCCTTTTTTAACCGGAAAACCGGAGAGTCTGGTGGCGATCATCATATCTCCCAGTTGGTTCACCGCCCGCAGGCGTTCTATATTCACCAGTAATAAACCGTCACAGTCCGCCCTTAGCTCAATTTTACCCTAGCTGGGCTCGGAAGCAGACATATGCTCGCCCTGACAGAGACTGCGTAAAACGTCAGCCGCGTCATTTTCATGCAGCATGCTGGCATCGTTTTCCCAGATATACAGATAATCCTTACCCATGCTGAGCAAGAGCGGAATATCCTGCGCGGTCACGACATGACCTTTCTGAAAGGCCGGTCCCTTGCTGACCCCGCGCACGATCCGGGTTAAATCATGGCACAACACCTGTCCCACTGCATCTTCCGTCTTTACACGTTTCATCTTAGCGCCTCTGTCCTGCCGGATATTTTTTCAATCAAAATATTTTTCTGGCCGATTTTTATTTTTATGAAAATCGAGTCGAGCCAAAAGGTAAAGGGGTCAGCGGCGCTAAGCGTCAGAACGGTCCTGTTGTTTTCCGAAAAAGGTATGAAGTTCTGCGATTTCTGTCCGTTTCAAATGCTGAAGAGAGGGCCGGGTATAGCTGAACCAGCCGCAAAGTCCTGCATAAAGCAAGCTGAACCAGCCGGCAAAGCCCTGCATAAAGCAAGCTGAACCACCCGCCGGGACTGACTCCGGGGCGAAAGGCCTCACAATTTCCGGCGGCTGCCCCTGCCCAAAACAGCCAGCTTATGGCATAGTTAGAATGGCTGAAATACCGCAGTCAGGTCTCAATCTTTAGAGTCTTGCGGGTTGGTCCGATTTTACCAAAGCTGAAAGGGGATGGCTGCGGATGACAATCGACGAGCTGCTAAATCAGCTGAGTCTGGCAGAAAAAATCGCGTTCTGTTCCGGTGCGTCTTTTTGGAAAACCAAGGCTCTGCCCAGGTTAGGTATTCCACAGCTGCTGCTGAGTGACGGCCCCCATGGGTTACGCGTCCAGGCGGATAAAACTGATCACCTGGGACTGCAGTCCAGTCTGAGAGCCACCTGCTTTCCTACCGCCAGTCTCCTGGCCTCCACCTGGGACTGCCAGCTGATTGAGCAGATGGGAGCAGCCCTGGGACAGGAGGCCCGCGCCCGCGGGGTCAGCATCCTGCTGGGTCCGGGCGTCAACATGAAGCGTAATCCGTTAAACGGCCGTAACTTTGAGTATTTCAGCGAAGATCCCCTTTTAGCCGGCCAGCTGGCAGCCGCCTGGATCCGGGGCGTCCAGTCTCAGGGAGTAGGCGCCGCCCTCAAGCATTTTGCCGCCAATAACCAGGAAAACCGCCGCATGACCAGCAACAGCCTGGTCGATCAGCGAGCTTTACGTGAGTATTACCTTCCCGCTTTTGAAATAGCGGTCAAGACCGCCAGACCCGCGGCTGTCATGTGTGCTTATAACCGCCTGAACGGCAGCTATTGCAGCGAAGACCAGCACTTGCTCGGAGATATTCTGCGCGGTGAATGGGGCTTTGATGGCGTCATCCTCACAGATTGGGCGGCCACGCATGACCGGATAGCCGCGTTTAAGGCTGGTCTGGATCTGGAAATGCCCGGCAGTAAGGGTTTTTTTGATCAGGAGGTAGCGCAGGCCGTAAAGCAAGGCAGCCTGAATCCTGCTCTAATTGACGCCAGCGTCCGCCGGCTGCTGACGTTAGCGCAAAACTACAGTCCGCGGGGCGGTACAGAACTACCCCGAACCCGTGCCACCGCCCCGCCCGGACAGCTCCGGCCGGAGCAGCCGCCAGCCTCAGCTGCCCCAAGCAGCTCAGGGCCAGATCCACTGGAAGCTCAGGCACATCACCAGCTGGCCCGGCAGGTCGCCGCAGCCGGGGCTGTCTTGCTGAAAAACCAGGCAGAGACCTTGCCCTATCAGCCCAACCAGCCGCTGCTGGTGCTGGGGCAGCTGGCCGCGCAGCCCCGCTATCAAGGTCACGGCTCCTCCCTGGTCACTCCCACCCGGGTGGACAGTTTGCTGGACGGTCTGGGCCACTATAGCTCTCAAATCCATTACGCGCAGGGCTACCGGCTGGACGGCCGCAAGGCTCCTGAACTGCTGCGGCAAGCAGTTCAACAGGCAGCCAGCTGGGACGGTCAGATCCTGCTGTGCCTGGGGCTGCCTGATGTGGCAGAAAGCGAAGGCTATGACCGCTCGTCTTTGGCCTTACCCCAGGTCCAGCTGGACCTGCTGGCAACCGTTTACCTGCATAATCCCCGCATCACCGTCGTGCTGATCTGTGGCAGCCCGGTGGAAATGCCCTGGCTGCCTCAGGTGCGAGCCCTGCTGCAGCTGCAATTAGCTGGCCAGGCTGGCGGGCTGGCGGCAGCCGATCTCCTGTTTGGCAGCCGTAACCCCTGTGGCAAATTGGCGGAAAGCTATCCCATAAGCTATGACGACGTAATTTGCCGTAATTGCTGGAGTGGCCCGGGTACCCAGGTTCCTTATCGGGAAAGCCTTTATGTGGGATACCGTTATTATGACAGTGTCCGGCGGCCCGTACAGTTCCCTTTTGGCTACGGCTTGTCCTACACCCGGTTCACTTATAGTAACCTTACGCTGCAGCCGCTGAAGCAGGCCTGCAGCTTTGCGGTCACGTTCACCCTGACCAACAGCGGTAAGCGGGCCGGTGCAGAAGTCGTTCAGCTTTATGTAGCGCCCCGGACCGGCGGCAGTTTCCGGCCCGCGCACGAATTAAAAGCTTTCAGCAAAGTTTATCTTGAGCCGGGGCAGCAGCAGCCGGTGACCCTGACCTTGGAGCCCCGCAGTTTTGAGCTGTATCAGCCTGGTGTTCAGTCCTGGGTTATTGAAGCAGGCAGTTACCAGATTGAGATCGGAGCCAGCAGCCGGGATATCCGGCTGGAGACTTCGATCGACCTGAAGGGGCAGAAACCGCTGAAAGACAATTGTAGTGACTGGTATTATCAGCTGCAGGGGCAGCCTGAAAAGGTCGATTTTGTTTCGCTTTACGGGGATTACCCGGAGTGGCAGCCGCCCCGGCGGGGGGAGTATGACCTGAATAGTGCCTTGCGGGACCTTAAACACAGTTCTCCCCTGGGCGGATTGATCTGCGGAATCACCCAGCTGGTGATCGCGATGAAAACCAGCGGAAAGCCAGATTGGCATAACGCCCGTTTTAAAATGCTCATGCTTTCAGCTCAGGACAATACCTTGCGCAGCATGCTGCTCTTTCACCCCAGCCGTTTCTTGAAAAAGCTTGTAGCAGGCTTATTATGGTTGACGAACCATCCTGGTCACCATAAGCACCAGAAGTTTAGCTGAGCCGTTGAACTGCCCGGATCTAGCAAAGGTTCAGCTTGCTCCTATCTGTAAGCCTGTAGACAAAGATGCCCTGCTGGCGGCCGTTCGCCGCGCTTACAGCAGTCTGCCGGAAGTTTACCATAAAAAGCAGCAGCGGACTTTACCGGAGCTGCCCTTTTTCAGCATATCTCTGAGTGACCCGGCCTACCCCGGCTCCCTGAAAAAGCTTCTTGCTTATCTGGCTAATAACTACATGAAAGAGGTCTCCCTGCAGAGCATCAGTCAGGAACTAATGTTGAATCCTAATTACTTGTCTTCCGTTATCAGTAAAAGTACAGGGAAAAATTTCACCTTTTTACTTGATAATGTCCGAATCCGGAAGGCAGCAGAATTTTTACTTTATGAGCCGGATTTGTCCATCAGCGAAATCAGTTATCTGGTTGGCTATAATCACGAAAGACGTCTTTACCAGGTATTTCAAAAGCGCCTCAACTGCACGCCGGGTGATTTTAAAAAAAGCTATGCCTCTGAAAATTGAAGCGCCTAGTGTAGCCGGTCCGGGTCAACCGGACAGGCTCAGTCACTAAGCAGTTAACAGTTTATCCTCTGGCTGAACTCACTCAAACCGCGGTAATTCTGCTCCTGAACGGAACCAGACCGGTAATTGGTCCAGCGGAGCGGCAACTTCCAGCGTCTGCTGGCCGCGGAACGCTTCCCCGCTGAAAGCATGGCGCCAGGTCCCGGCGGGCAGATATACCCTCCGACTGCGGACGCCTTCTGCCAGGATCGGTGCAACCAATATATCCGGTCCCAGCATGAACATATCATCAATCTCCCAGGTTTCAGGATCATCCGGGAAGTCATAGAAGAGCGGTCGGATAACCGGCGCTCCGCTTTCATGCGCAGTGTGCATCACGCCGGCCAGATACGGCCGCAGTTGCCGGCGGATTTTCAAAAAGCGACAGAAGATTTCATACGCCTCTTCTCCGTAGCTCCAGACCTCATTAGCCGCACCGCTGGGGCATTTGCCTCCGCCGCTGCTTCCCAGCGGTTGCTGAAAGGGTTCCCGGTAACCATGCAGACGCATGACCGGGCAGAAAGCGCCAAACTCAAACCAGCGGATCAGTAATTCTTTAAAATTGGGATCAGCAATATTTCCGCCGTGGAATCCGCCTATATCAGTCGTCCACCAGGGTATGCCGGCTAGGCCCATGTTCAGGCCGGCCCGCAGCTGATTACGCAGGGAGCGGAAGGACGAGTCAATGTCGCCGGACCAGACCAGGGCACCGTAGCGCTGGGAACCGGCCCAGGCACAGCGCAACAGATTCAGTACCGGCTGCTGACCGGCCTCGGTCATGCCTTCATAAGCCATCCGGGCATATTCACGGGGAAAGATATTCCCCACTTCCATATCCGGTCCCATAAGATAGCGGTAATGCTGGAATTCATAGCCGGTCAACTCCGGTTCGGCTTCATCCAGCCAGAAGATATGGATTCCTTTATCGAAGTAATTCGCCTTGATCTGCCCCCAGACAAAATGGCGGGCAGCGGGATTCGTCGCGTCAAAAATAGCTGCCTGGCCCAGCTGACCCAGCCGTTTGCCGCTGTCTGAACGGGTCAGGAAACCTTGGTCAAGCATCTCTGGGTAGTTTACACTGTCCTGCTCCACCGTCGGCCAGACCGACACCATTAATCTGATCCCCATACGATCCAGTTCATGTACCATAGCTGCCGGGTCCGGCCAATAAACCGGATCAAAGGTCCAGTCCCCCTCATGCGGCCAGTGGAAAAAGTCAATCACGATCACATCCAGGGGCAAGTGGCGGCGATGGTATTCCCTGGCGACAGCAAGCAGTTCCTCCTGCGTCTGGTAACGGAGCTTGCACTGCCAGAAGCCCAGACCATAATCCGGCATTTCCGGGACCCGGCCGGTAACCGCGGTATACTGCCGCAGGATATCTGCCGGTGTCGCTCCAGCAGTCACCCAGTAGTCCATTTCCTTGGTAGATTGGGCGGTCCATTCTGTCACATTCTTGGCAAAGGTCACCTGACCAATCGCGGGGTTATTCCACAAAAAGCCATAGCCCAGGCTGGACAGCGCAAAGGGGACACTGGCCTGAGAATTGCGTTGCGCCAGCTCCAGGGTACAGCCTTTGAGATCCAGATAGGGTTCCTGATATTGGCCCATACCATATATTTTCTCTTCTGGCTGCGGCTCAAAACGAACTGTCAGTTTATACTGATCCATGCCTTCATAGGGGGTAAAGGTGCGCGGATCAATCTCCAGCGCGCTGTTAAAGTGTTTGCGGCCTGGCTCTTCCATTTTGCGATTACGCTCATACTCTTCCAGCAAGAGCCGGCTGCGCTGGTTCAGGAAGCGCAGGTGGCCTTCCTGAGTGATCTCACAAATCAACTGGCCATTTTGCAGACAAGTGCAGCTGTCTTTTTCATAAATCTCAACCTGGGTCACCACCGGATCAGGCAATAGTGCCTGCGCAGTCTGATCTTCCTTAAAGGCACTGCGCTGAGTGGCGCGAACCCGGATGCCGTTCTCACCCCAGGCTTGTACGCAGAGCAGTTCTTTGTCCCGGCGCAGCCAGATTTTATCCGCTTCTTTTTTGATCATGTTAACCTCCTGTTGGTCTGCCAAATCCGTCCGGGCTTCCAATCCTCCGCCCAGCAAAGATACCATGGATCAGTGGTTTATATAGTGCCACAGTTTCGCTGTCTATTGTATTCGCAGGAATTGCGGGCTGACACATACATGTTTGATATTTGTTGTCTGTTGATGGATTGATCGGTCCGCCGGTATATACAGGCCACTTATACGTTTTTCTTTCCTGAACTTATTCAGCCCTTATGAATCAGGCAGACATGCTGATCGGGATAAAAATCGTACCGTTGTACGCCTGTCGGGGTGCTCACTTTCAAAAAGCAAAACAGGATTGAGTTCACAAGATCAGCCAACATCAGGACGGTGCTGGACGCTGCCACAAGCTCAAGTGAGCAAAGCAATAAAGACGCTTCAGACAGTATGCTCTCCTCTCGTGACGTTTGTTATAATCCCTTTATCAGGGAGATCAATAGGTGCGACAGCTGCAGCACTTAAAAAAAGCGGACCGGCAAAGCAATGCGAATAGCCAACGTAAATTCTCTCTTTGTTGGAGCGGTTTACCAGTGCCCCGCCCTGCTGATACTGGCTGGCAGCAGAAGCAGTCGGCAAAGAAGACTCCGGGTCCGCTATAGCCTGGGATTTAACTGTACCGGAAAAGGAGCCTGTCGCCTATGCAGATTTTAGTCACAGCCTTTGAACCCTTTGGCGAGGACCTGGTCAACGCAGCCCAGCAGGCAGTTCAAAGCCTGCCGGAGCAGCTGGCCGGCGGGATCCGGCTGCAGCGGCTGCTGCTCCCCACCGTCCGCTATACAGCTCTGCAGACAATTGAAGCCAGGCTGCAGCTGCAGCAGCCGGACTTCATTGTGTCAGTCGGTCAGGCTGGCGGTCGCAGCGCGATCAGTCTGGAACGCATCGGGATCAATCTGGATGACTTCAGGATCCCGGATAACGCCGGGAATCAACCGGCGGACCAGCCGATCTTTGCCGATGGTCCGCCGGCCTACTTCAGCACCCTGCCGCTGCGGGACATGCAGGCCGCCATAAAAGCAGCCGGGCTGCCGGCAGAAATATCCAATAGCGCGGGAACCTTTGTCTGCAATCACGTACTGTATGGGGTTCGCTATATTTGCGCCCGGCGTTACCCGACTATCCGCAGCGGCTTCATCCACGTGCCCTGCCTGCCGGTTCAAGCGCTTGATCGGCCCGGAACACCTTCCATGGCCCTGGCGGACATCACCCGGGGGCTGGCCGCGGCTTTAACCGCGCTGGGCCGTAAGACAGCTTAGCGTCAGCTTCACCAAAAGCCGATCAGCAGGTCTCAGCCACATCGCTACGTACTGACGCCCAAGCGTACCGACGCCCCCTAGCAAGCCGGCACGACAGCCCAATAGCCTGCGGCCCGGCGCTACTGCCGGTTCAGTCTCCCGCCCGGGACAGCTAAAAAATCGCCGCCCCAATCAAAGCCAGGCCTGAAAAGATCAGCAGCACGATCACCAGTCGCCTGGCTGCCGCGGCATTCATAAAACGGCTGACCAGCATGCCTGAGCCCAGCGCCAGGAGCATGAAGGGCAGCAACAGCAATACCTGCCGCACTGTTGCCAGCGTCAGAATACCGGTAACCGCGTACAGGATCAGGCGGAATGTATTTTCCACCCCAAATACCACGCTGATGTTAGCTTTAAAGGATTCCGCGTCGTCGGTGATCCGGCTCAGATAGGCCCCCATCAAAGCGCCAATACCAAAAAGGCCGCAGAGCACACCGGAAAGCAGGCCGGTCAGGAGCGTCAGCAGCCGCGTTGGCCTGGTCTTGCTATGGCGAAGATTCTGCAGCAGCAGCTGCAGGCCGATCGCCACAACCACCGCGCCAAATATCGCCTTGATCAGGCTGACATCCACATACTTAAGCAAAAAGACGCCGGGGATGCTGCCAGCCAGCACCATAGCCGACAAAGACAGACAAAAGCAAGGCTGGATTTTGCTCCGGCTGGCCCACGCCAGGATCAGATTGCCCGGATAACCCAGTAAAAGTTCCACGGGCGAAATGTGGACATTGTTCTTGCTTAAAGTCAGAATAGTATTGAAAACCAGCGTATTGGCAAAGCCACATAAGCCCTTTATAAAAAAGGCGGCTAATGTCGCCAGAATCCAGCTACCCATGCTCCGCGGAACTCACAATCTGTCAGAATTGCAGGGTCCCCTCCATAGCAGCCCGAGACCACACTAACGTAGATTATAACAAAGCAGAGCAGCGCTGGCTTATGCTTCAGGCTGGTTGCTGTTCATTTCCGGGTGCCGTTTCAGCCAGGCCGCGGCTAAGTGATCCAGACCTGAGCATCACGCAGATCAGCAGTGTGCTGGGCTTCTCAACTCAGCGTGATTTTCAGACTCGCTTAAAGCCCGTGATTTTGCCCTGCATACGCTCAAGTCAGTGGATAGAGCGAAGCGCGAATCAGCATGAAACACAGCTGCGGCAGATTCAAGCTGAGTTTCAGGGAAGTGATAAGTATCCAGGAAATCAAATCCGTTCTCTTCTGCATAAATATACTTTTTCTGTTATAAATAATTAGAAACAGCCCGTCCGAGCAGCGTCACAAAAAGCTGCGAGCCGGCCGGACCTGAATGTGAAAGGGTGTGATTTACCATGAAAATCGTGGTGCTGGATGGACATACCTTAAACCCCGGTGATCTCAGCTGGTCCCGGTTTGAAGCCATGGGCGCGGTGACGGTTTATGAACGCAGCGGTTACAGCGCGGCCGAGCGTGCCACAATCCTGCAGCGGGCGCAGGGTGCGGATGTACTTCTAATTAACAAGACGCCGCTGGATCGCGCCACGCTGCCATCCCTCCGTCCCGAACTGAAATATATCGGCATACTGGCTACCGGATACAATGTTGTGGATCTTGAAGCAGCTGCTCTGGCAGGTATTACTGTCACCAATATCCCGGGATACGGAACCCGGGCGGTTGCCCAGCACGCCTTCGCCCTGCTTCTTGAACTGACTAATCACTGCGGCCTGCACGACCGCGCGGTCAAAGCCGGCCGGTGGTCAGACGCTCCCGACTTTTGTTTTTGGGATGCGCCGCTGACTGAACTTGAGGGTAAAACCATGGGTATCGTGGGACTGGGCAGAATCGGTCAGCAGACAGCCAAACTGGCGGCAGCCTTTGGTATGAAGGTCATAGCCTACCATCATGTGCCCATAATTACCCAAACAGCTGAGCTTTGCTCCTGGGATGAATTGCTGCATCAAAGTGATGTCATCAGCCTCCATTGTCCCCTCACCGCTTCCACCCAGCATCTGATAGACCGGCAAGCCTTGAGCCAGATGAAACGGCAGGCCCTGCTGATCAACACCTCCCGCGGTCCGCTGATTAATGAAGCAGATCTGGCGGCGGCGCTGCAGCAAGGCGTAATAGCCGGCGCCGGTCTGGATGTCGTAGCCGAAGAACCCATCACAAAGAGCAATCCACTACTGACCGCGCCTAACTGCATCCTCACACCGCACATTGCCTGGGCCTCTCAAGATAGCCGGCAGCGGCTCCTGAATCTGGCCGCCGATAACCTGGCAGCGTTTATAGCCGGTCAGCCGCAGAATGTCGTCTCCATCTGACCGACTTAAATTTACGGCTGTTTACACATATCTGCTCACCGCTGAAAGCCTGAACAGCGTTCCCATTTCGGAAGCATCCCTTACATCGCGCTGTTGGTGCTGCCTCAGGCCTGAAACACGGTCTGAAAGCGCCGCAGGGTCTGGTCCAGATACACCTTTACGCCAGGGTTAAGCGCAAATGGGCAGACACCGCTCACCGGATATCTGACCAATCTCAGTACCTCCTGCGGTGGCAGCATCCTGGCCTCTGTTTGAAAAAATGCCTTATACCTGGCGTTATCCATCCGGGCATCGCCCGCCCTCACAATCAGCACAGCCTGTCCTTCCACCAAAAGGGCAATGATGTGGCAATGCGGGCTGGTTCACAGCCCAGCGCCTCCGCGGCCAGCTCTACCGTAGCGCTGGAAGCCTCAAACGCCTGAATCCACTGATCCATCTGAAATGGACGTAGCTAGTCCCTACCCTGCTCAACTGACATAGCTGACTCCTGACTTCAGTATTCATAAAGCATAGCTAAAGCCGGGTCAGTTCTCCTATTCTGCTGATCCCGCGGCTCCCCACCTGACCAAGGTCACCTGATCCACTCCGATTTTCCTTCAGTATGGATAGACGTAGCCTTCGACAGCCTCCGCAGCCTGGACTGTACTCACCTCCAGCATCGGTACCACCTTTTGCCCGCTGTCATAATCCCTGGTCCCGATGAATAATGTGCCCGTCACCGTCACCCAGCTATCCGCTTCCAGCTTGGCCGTGTCATCGTAATGACAGATCAGGCCCGCAGGCGAAAGATCCGCCACACAGCAATACATCATAAGCCGGGCCGGGACAAACTGGTCAGCAGCCAGGGCAGTGCTGTCCTTATACACATAACCCGTCACGGTAACGGTAAAACCGGCATACTTATCCGGATTGGCAAAAAGCTCCATCATCCAGGAACCAAAATCCTCATTAGCGACCGTGATCGTCCGCGCTGCGGCATCCAGTCCGGCTAAATCCGTGAGGGTCTGGATATCCGCTGAAGCCGTTCCGGCGGGCGTCGGGCTGACCGTCGCAGCCGGGCTGGCGGCGGCGGCCGCAGTGGAATCTGACCCTGAAGCCATACCGCTCTCCACTGCCCCATTTTCAGCAGCAGCCACGCTTTCCGCCGTTACAGACCCCGCTCCGCTAAGCGCCTGCGCGCTGCCAAAGGTCAGATTGTTATACGACGAGCCCAGCCCGGTCGGACTGACCTGACTATGAGGCAGTAAAAAGAGCAAAGCCGGCAGCAG
Organism: Oscillospiraceae bacterium HV4-5-C5C; assembly: GCA_012034405.1. GTDB lineage: Bacteria > Bacillota > Clostridia > Saccharofermentanales > Fastidiosipilaceae > JAAVLZ01. Next base: position 210,586 of record JAAVLZ010000001.1, read on the forward strand.
CAGAACCAGACCCTGCGCAGAACGGCTCCGGTGCCGGGGACGCGTCAGCTGCTACAGACTGCGCCCGGACCAGAGCAGGAGGACCGCCGCCATAAAATATATGTAAGGTTTCATCCTTGGCGATACATAAGACAGATACGCCCCGCTCAGCAACAGATAAAGCAGCAAAATGGCGAAGCCCCCACAGCAAAGCAGGTCCCAGACGGCCTGCCGGTTGATCACTTTAAGTCGCATCTCACACCCCCGCCAGACTGAATACACCAAAGACTACTAAAAAGCAGACTCCAGCTACGGTCAGCAATAGTCGGACAATAAAGCGCCGGCGAAAGGACGCCTGCAGCAGCAGCAGATTTTTCAGATCCATCATCGGGCCAAATACCAAAAAAGCCAGCACCGCGCCATGCGGGAAGAGATTGGTCAGGCTGCGCGCAATCACCGCGTCAGAGGAAGAACAAAGCGAAAAAGCAAAGGCGGCCAGCATCAGCAGCAGCATGGTCAGGGCCAGGGTCCCTGTGCCGGCTAACTGACTGAAGAAACCACTGCTGCTGCCCCAGGTTTGCAGCGCTGCGGCTGCCAGGGTTCCGATCAGCAGGAATTTGCCTACGCTGAAAAATTCAGCCTGAGCATGACGCCAAAAAAGGTCCAGCTTCCCCCTCCAGCCCTCGACGGGCAGTTGCTGAGTATCGTAGACACCACAGCTGCACAGCAGCGGGTCCTGACCGTACCCTTGCAGGATCTCCGTCCGCTGCGGCAGCAAAGCAAACGTCAGGCCGACCAGCACCGACACAATCACGCCCAGGCAAACCCGCTCCAGCACCACACTCCAGTCATAATTGAAAGCATAATATGTAGACAGTATCACCACCGGATTGATGACCGGCGTCGCGGTCAGAAAGGTGAGCGCTGCGGGCAGCGGTATCCCCTTTTTAATCAGGCTCCGGAAGACCGGGATGGACGCGCAGTCACAAACCGGCAGAAAAAAGCCAGCCACCAGCGCCGCGACCATACCGCCGGACAGGGTCCGCGGAAAGTGCCGTACAAAAAAGTCAGCCGGTAGCAGCACCTGAATTGCCGATGACAGCAGGACCCCGATCAGCAGAAAGGGGAAAGCCTGCAAAATAATACCCAGGAAGATATTCACCATCGTATTTACCGCTGTGTCCGCGCCAAAAAGCAGTAGCAGCGGTTGGATTAAGCCATAAGCAAGCAGCAGCAAAAAGGCCAGGCCAAGCAGGGTCTTCAGGGCGGAAGGCCGCTTTTCCAGCTTGCGGCGGCTTTGCAGCAAGCCCTCCCAGAAGTCCTGCACAGCTACTCCAGGATTCAGGACCCGAATCTGCTGACTCAGCTGACGGCGCTGTTTTTTGTCTTTCACATTTCGCAGAAATACTATATCACTGACAGCCAGCTGCGCGGCCAGCAGACCGCCGGTTCCATTCAACAGCAGTTCCAGCCGGTCGGCATCCGCGATCTGGAAGACTTTGCGGAGGCAGCACAGACGCCGGAGCGGTGGTTCCAGCAGCAGTGCCTCCAGGTGTTCAAAGGGCACGACGCCGTTCCACTCAATCCAGATTTCCTCATAGTCCGTGCCACCATGCTGCTGCTGATAAAGAGCCAGCTGCCGGCCGATCCGGAGCGCTATCTCTCCGGACGGCTGCTCCAGCTCACGCTTGCTGAACTGCAGCAGCGACACTCGGCCGGATTTGGCAGTAATGGCGGCCTGGCCCCGCTCAAACTGAAGCAGCAGCAGGTCCCGGCCTTTCCAGGCCGGATGGTTAAACAGCTGGTTGATAAAGGTCGTCTTGCCCGCATCCAAAAAGCCAGTAACCACATATACCGGTATTGCCGCCATCGCTCAGACCACCCTGAATAATCTGGCCAGGACCTGGCGATCCAGCTGCCGGCCGATAAACGTCAGGCTCCGGCCTGCGGCAGCCGACGGCGTGACCCGGACGTCTCCCGGTACATACTGGACCAGCAGATAGCCCCCGCCTGTCTCAGGTACCAGGCCCTTGGCGCGGAGCACCGTACCACAGGAACCATCCGCCAGCAGGCTGAACTGCTGCTGTAGCCAGGCTGCCTGACAGGCAAATGGAATGGTCAGGGTCAGGGTCTCAAACTGCTCCCCGGCCTTGTGGTGGTGCTCATGAGCGTGCGGCGCTGATTCCGTCTCTACCTGGGACAGGCTTTCAGTGGCAGCCGCGTTTTTATCCGGGCGGAGCAGTTCCGCCGCGGACAGCTCAGACCAGGCAGTACTCCAAAGCCCGGCCTCAGGATTCAGCTGACGGACCCAGGCGGCCGCGGCTTCAACCGCCTCCGGTTGCGCTTCCACCCGGCTGAATACGATAGCGTCCGCATGCGCGATCTGATCTTCGTAAAAATCTCCAAAGTTATCCAGATACATCTGACAACGGCTGACATCTGCTACCGTCACAGTGGCAGCTAAATCGGCCAGCGCCTGAATACGGGGATCCCGGCAGCTTTGGATCAGATCAGATAGTCTGGCTACGCCGGACGGTTCAATCAGGATATCCTGCGGCTGATAGTCGCGCAGAACCGTCAGCAGGGCCTGGATAAAGTCACCGGACAAGCTGCAGCAGATGCAGCCGGCGGACAATTCTTTCACCTTAATGCCGTCGCTTTTCAGCAGCGCGGCATCCACGCTGGTCTCCCCAAAGTCATTTTCAAGCAGCACCACCTGGCGGGCTGAAAAGGCTTCCCGGAGCAGCTTTTAGATCAGGGTGGTTTTGCCGGCGCCTAAAAAGCCAGCTATGATGTAAAGCTTTGTCTTCATTCGATTCTGTAACAGCCTTTCTGTTCAGTCTGACCCGTGCGCCGGGATCAGTCTGCTGGCCTGGCTTGAGGCCGGTCTAGCTCCGGCAGCGGTCCACTCAGTGAACTGACACTGGCAGTTACCTGCCAGTGCGCTGATGCAGTTGCATATTATTTGCATGTACGCCTATTATAGTTTGAAGTGCCAGTCTGTCAAGCAGAATCGCTGTGCTAAACTGTTAAAGCAGGATAAAGAAAAGCAGGAGGTCCCCTCATGACAGCTCGGTTTGTTAAGCCCCCCGGCGGTGCCTTCAGCCTGACACCGCTGGCGGCATCAGAAGCAGAGTTACTCTGGTATTTTTTATATTTGGCTATTTTTGTGCCGCCAGGCGCGCCGGCACCGGCACTGTCAATCCTGGAGCAACCGCAAATCAGCCGCTATGTCAAGGGCTTTGGCGGCCAGCCAGGCGACCTGGGCCTGCTGGCAAGGCTGCAGGGCCGACCGGTCGGGGCCGCCTGGACCCGCATACTGGAGCAGCCCAGTAATCGCGGCTATGGCTATGCCGGGCCCGGGATACCGGAGCTCTCCATTTCCGTGCTCCCGGCATACCGCGGGCAGGGCCTGGGGACTTGTTTGCTCCAGCAGCTGCACCAGCGGTTGCAGTGGCAGGGTTACCAGCAAGTGTCCCTTTCCGTACAACCGGCTAATCCCGCCCGGCACCTTTATGAACGGCTGGGTTACCGCTGTGTCCGGAAAAAGCCGGATGACTGGCTGCTGCTGTGGCAGTCAGGGGCCTTCTGACGGTCTTGCCCAAGCTATTGTTGCCCGCTGAGCGCGTTACTGTCAGACCGCCAGCAATTGGTTGGTCACCCGCAGGAATTTTGCCGGAATAGCTTGCTGCAGGCGCCAGATTATATTCATGGGCCGGCTGCCGCGGTGCTCCACATAGTCTGCCTTACCCAGATAGGTGTAGGGCATAGCCAGCCCAGACAGCAAAGGATCCTGTTTGCTGGCCCGGACAAAAAGCAGCACCTGACTGCCTTGCTCCCGATGATGGATATAGCGCTGACCGGTCGGCGACGTCTCCGCGGTGGTGCTTTGACTTTGCCAGTGAAAGAGCTGTTCATTGATCGAATAATCCCGGTACATGGTGCTGGGCGAATAATCTTTGTCCGACTTATTCAATGTGACCAGCAGCACATCCGTCTGGTGATGGGGCAGCCATTTGACGCCTTCGCGGACAGTTGCCGGCCGGGGGTGGTCCAGGGCTGCCAGCAGTTGATCGCGACTGTAACTGCAGTGCAGGTCCAGCGGACAGTCAAAGCCCAGATCCACCGGTTCATCCATGAAATCAATCCGGTTGAAGGTATAAGCCAGCAGGTCCTGGATTTCTTGCAGCATCACAGGACTATGAGCCAGCTGCTCCCAGCGCTTTGCTTCCCCGTCTCCGGTACCTTCCCCACCGCTGGCGGCTTCGGGCCACAAGGTAAAGTAGAACATCTTCAGCAGCCGCTGTTCGCCGGGCAGAAGTCCTGCCGTTTTAACTTGTCCGCCGCTGGCTTCAAGCTGAGGTAACAGCTTTTGCAAAAAGCGGATCCAGCGCCGGGAATCCAACAGGGCCAGCCGGGGCAAGGCTTTGGTAACGGCTGGTTCCGCAGGTTCTTGAAAATCCGGCCGCAGACCTGCAGCCACACTGAGGCGAGCCAGGCTGCCCCGGCCGTATAGCTGCCGGGGGTCCAGATGATAATAGGTCAGGAACGCAGCTAAAGACAGCGGCTGGCCGCTGTCCTGACTGAAGCTTGCCAGCCGGCTGACCATGCCTGCCTTGGTATTCAGAGCGTGGCGGATGTTATTCAGTACATAGTCGCTGGCCACTTTCTCCAGCTGGATATAACAGCCGCGGGGCAAGGATGGAAAGCCTTGCTTCAGTTCCGCAGCGACACCGTGGCTGCCCGGAGCCAGCAGGGCCGCAAACTTGGACTCAAAGTCATAGTGCCAGTTAGCTTGACCGATAAAGTCCAGTACCGTCAAGCAGTCTTTACCTTCGGCCAGACGCAAGCCGCGCCCCAGCTGCTGCAAAAAAACGGTCAGGGACTCGGTCGGCCGCAAAAAGAGCACGGTATTGACTTCAGGGATATCCACCCCCTCATTATAGAGATCAACCACAAAGATAAAGTTAAGCTCCTTCCGGCGCAGACGCTGCCGGGCTTGCTGACGGTCTTCGCCAGGAGATTGCGCGGTCAGGGCCAGAGCACGCAATCCCCGCTCATTGAAATAGTCAGCCATGAACTGGGCATGCGCGACAGAAACGCAAAAGCCCAGGGCGCAAAGCTCAGCCGGGGACGAGCAGTAGCGCAGGACTGTGCGCCAGACGTGCTCCGCGCGCCGGCTGGCCACCGCCCGGTCCAGCGAGTAGAGCTGGTTCAGTTGCTCACGGTCGTAGCCGCCGCGCACCCAGCGAAGCTGAGACAAGTCCACCGGATCCGTCACCCCAAAATATTGAAAAGGGCTGAGCAAGCCGCGGTCAATGGCCTCTGGCAGACGGATCTCTGCGGCAATGCGTCCGCTAAAGGTAGTCAGTATATCCTGACCGTCCAGGCGCTCCGGGGTGGCCGTAAGTCCTAACAAGATGTGAGGGCTGAAGTAATTCAACAGCTGCCGGTAGCTGGGTGCTGCGGCGTGGTGGAATTCGTCCACGATAATGAAATCATAGTAGTCAGCCGGCAGCTGATCCCACAGGGTCTGAGCCTGCAGCATCTGGATGGAGATGAATAGCTGCGCGGCACTGCCCGGTCGGACGCTGCCGACGTAGAGTTCACCAAAATTAGGATCGCGCAAGACCGCCCGGAACGTTGCCAGGCTTTGTTTAAGGATTTCTTCTCGGTGAGCCACAAAGAGCAAGCGATTGGCCTGGCCGGGGTGCTCTCTGACATAGCGCTGGTAATCAAAGGCGGAAATGACGGTCTTACCTGTGCCGGTCGCCGCCACAACCAGATTGCGATAGCAGCCGCGCACTTTGCGTTCGGCCTGCAGACGATCCAGGATCTCCTGCTGAAAGGGATAGAGGCGGAGATCAAAATAATAGGGTTCCTCCGGATTCATCCCGCCCTGGCGCTCCGCCCGGAGCGCCTGCTGCAGGCGCTCGTGATCCTGGCTCCTGTAAGCTTCAAATTCCGCGGCGTGCCAGTAGCTGTCAAATGTGGCCCGGATCTTTTCAATGGTGTCCGGCAGGTCCTGGGCAGTTACTTTCACATTCCATTCCAGACCGCTGGACAAAGCCGCGGCTGACAGGTTAGAGGAGCCGATATAAGCCGTTGTAAAGCCCGTCCCGCGCTCAAAGAGATAGGTTTTAGCGTGCAACCGGGTCTGCTTGGTGTCGTAGGAGATCCGGATCTCCGTGTTTGGCAGTTGGCTCAGCGCTTCTATGGCTTTTAGCTCAGTGGCGCCAAGGTAAGAGGTGGTGATGACGCGAAGGCTGTGACCCTCTGTCTGGCAGAAGCTTTGCAGCGCCGGCCAGAGCAGACGCAGCCCGCTCCAGCGGATAAAAGAAACCAGCATCACCACCTGATCTGCAGTCTGAATTTCCCGGGCCAGTTCAGCGTAGAGCTGAGGCTCACGTACGGCTCCGGTGAAGAGACTGCTTCTGGCCAGCGAAGTCTCCGGCCGGGGCAATTGAGCCGCAGAATGACCGCCCAGCAACCGCGGATCCTGCTGGCGAAGCACGGCCAGCAGCAATTCCGCCGGCAGATCAACGGTTTGCTCTGCAAAGGCCGCTTCCCTGGTGCTATGCCGGATAGCCGAAACGATCTGGTTAAGCAGGTTGATCTGCTCCTCCAGACTGCCGCCGTTATCCACTACATTTTCCAGGCCCTGGCGCAGGACCTGGGCTATATATTGACTCAAGACCTGGGCTGCCTCCGCGGGATCAATCCTGGACCGGGCCTGACAGGAAGCAGGGATGTCCTGGAGTTCCCGGCTCAGCTGCTGGTTAATCAGTTGTTCGTAAATGCCTGGCGCTAGCATCGCTTAAGCCTCCCTTATGCTTTGCTGCAACGATTCAATCACGGCAGTCTGGTCCAGCCGCCACCGTGCAAGCCTGCGCGGCCAACCAGTCGGCACGGCGCAGAACATTCAATTGGGTTACCTCAGTCGTCCCATATTGCGTCTGGTGTAAGACCTGCTTATACGGTTTGAAGCCGCACTTTTCCTGCACCCGGGCAGACTGATGGTTGCGGGTAAAGTAGCCGCAAAACACCGCCGCAAGCTGCTGCTCCTTAAAAAGCCAGCGCAGGGCGGCCTGTACCGCTTCCGGCATCAATCCCCGGCCCCAATAAGGCTTAGCCAGAACATAGCCGATCTCCCGGCAAGCGAGAGGCTGGAACTCCGGAGCCTGGTCTTCGCGATATAACTCTATCCCCAGGGAACCGATCACCCGGCCCTGCCGCTCCACTGCGAAGGTCTTTTTTTCCGTGATAAAGATTTCCAGAATGGCGCGGGAGGTCTCAATATCCTGATGCGGCAGCCAGCCTGCCAGCTGTCCCACACCCTCAACAGAAGCATAGGCATAAAGGTCAGCCAGATCAGATGCTTGCCAGGGGCGAAGCCAGAGCCTTGGCGTCTTAAGCCTCACCTCACTGATATCAATATCCGCGTTCATGTTTGCTCCTCCCCTCCTTACAGGGCCAGGTCCGGGCGGCTTTCCGGCAGGCCGGACAGGCGGGACATCCCCCAGGTGTACGCGTCACAAGCGGGTCAGTTGCCGCTCAAAGCTCGTCGTACTTTTTAGCGCTGTTCCGGGCTTTGTCAACCGGGTATTTGCGGGCGTTTTGCCGGAGCTTGGCCGCGACAATCTGATCCGGATCCAGATCCAGGTGATCGGCCAGCAAGCAGGCATAGATCAGAACATCCGCCAGCTCCTCTTTCATCTGCGGTAGTTTAGCGCGGCATTCCAGATCGGCTCCGGACCACTGGAACAGTTCCAGCAGCTCGGAAGCTTCCAGCGAGAGTGAGATAGCCAGATCTTTGGCGTTATGAAACTGTTTCCAGTTACGGTCATCCCGAAACTTCAGAATGGCCTGGTGATTTTCCTGATTCATGTACTGCCTCCTCTGGTAAGCCTAAGGCTTTGATATTGTATATTATAGCCTTGAGCAAAGCCTGGTCGGGCTGAATTTATGCTGCAGGGTGATATAACTCTCAAAGTGTGGTGACCCGGGATGATGCTGGCAGCGGGGCTGGCCAACGCCTTAGTCGCCTGAAAGGCAGGTCTGCTCAAGGGCAGTCGTCCGGATGAAACCGGTCTTACAGCGTTACCTGCCGGTAGTGCTCCGCCTGAAGCTGCTGCAGCAGCTCCTGTTCCTGCTCCGGCCGCAGATTCTCCATCGGGCGGCGCATTTTGGTGGTCGCAATCACACCTTCAGCCTGCAGAATCACTTTATATGCCGCGATGTTATTAACGGCGCACATCAGGTCATTGAGCCGGTTTGTCCGGCGCTGCAGCTGCGTTGCCCGGGCGTAATCCTGCTGTTGCAAGGCCTGCCACAGGCCGGCATAGTGCTCCGGAATACACTGCGCGTTGCCGCTCACCACGCCGTCGCCGCCAGCCGCGAAGACTACCTCAAAAAGCTGGTCCGGTCCGGCCAGTACACTGAATTGTCCCTGGCGGATCAGCATCAGCTGCTGCAGCCGGGTCATATCCGGGTAGCTGTACTTGATACCCACAACATTTGGGCACGTCGCCGCGATCCGGCCGGCCAGCGCCGCGGTAATATCATTGACGGCGTTCTGCGGGATGCTGTAAAGATAGACTGGGAAATCCGCCGGAACCGCGCCGGCTACGGTCTGATAAAAGTCCAGCAGGCCCCGGTCACTAAGCTTGTAGAAAACCGGCGTCACCACGCCGATGCCATCCGCGCCGATCTCTGCCGCGTGGCGGGATAACGCCAGGGTATCCGCCAGATTCCAGGCACCGGTCTGGATAAACACCGGCACCCTGCCCCGGGTCCGGCGCACGACAGTTTCCGCCGTCAATTTCCGTTCCGCTACCGTGAGATACATCATTTCGCCGGTCGTGCCGCAGGGATACAGACCCTGCAGACCACCCGCAATGCAGTGCTCCACCAGCCGCTCCAGGCTGGCCACATCCACCTGGTCATCCTGAGTCAGGGGCGTAATTAATGGAACGACCGTACCACGCAGCTTTTTCATAGCTTTATCCTCATTTCGCCATTAGTATCCGTGAGCTGATTACAGCTTGACTGATTCAACGCGGCGGATTCAGACCAGATCAAACCCGGCGCTTGGGGCCCGCCGGTTTCAGCCGCAGCCCGCAGTCACAACCTTAATTAATGATTATAGCCTTTGCCCGCATTGGTGGACCGCCGCTCTGAAGGCTTTATGGTTTGTTCACGTTTTGCTGCCCTCTCTCCCCCAGCCAGGCTGCGGGCGCGGTAAGCGGGCTGGCGGTCGGACGCCCGCAGGAGGTACCCTGCCTGCTTTGTTCAGGGTAGCTGGACAGTTCAGCCAGGCCTGTCAGTGGTCAGACGGCATATGGAACGATTGACTTCGCCCATAGTCAGCACGGACAGAGGCTCCGGGCAACGTCGCCCAGCAGGCGAGGCAGCCCGCCAGTCCGGCTAAAGGATCCTGTCCACTGCAGTCACCAGCCTGATAAGCTTTACAGCTGATCAGGGAGCTAAATCCGCAGGCTGGTTCTCATTGCCGCGCGTGGATAACGATTCAAGCCGGCGGCGGTATTGCTGCGGCGTGCAGCCGATGTATTTTTTGAACTTAGCCGTAAAGACATCGGTGTATTTAAAACCGGTCTTCTCCGCGATCTCATAAATTTTCAGGCTGCTTTGCGTCAGTAACTGCCGTGCCTGCTCAATCCGGAAGGTTTCCAGGTAGTGGCTGAACGAGCAGCCCTGTTTTTCCGCAAAGAGACGGCCCAGATAGGAGCTGTTATAGCCAAACTGACCAGCCAGCTGCTCCAGCGTCAGCTTGCTGCTGTAATTGGCCTGGACGTACTGCAGCAGATTATGAATGACATTATCAGAAGAGCTCACCCCGATCCGCTCCATGATCTGCGTGAACTGCTGCTTGAAGTAAGCCACGATTTCGTAAAGAAAGTTCCGGCTCTCAATCAGGTTGATAATCGCGCTGTTGCTGTCAAAAAGCTCAGCCATACCTTCACCGTGGGCACTGATTACCTTCTGCTTTATCTGCAGAAAGTAATCAATCAGGATGTGCTTGCCGGGCAGACCGGCCAGGTCATTTTCATAAAGAAGTTTACCCAGCGTATTCAGCGCGCCGCAGATACGCTCAGGCTGGCGCAGCTGCAGGTACTCATAGGTCAGCTGGCTGAGTCTGGCGCAAAGCGCCTCGTCTGCCGGCTGACGTGGCTGATTGCGGGCAGGCAGGTCCTGATAGGAAAGCATGTGCTGATTCTCACTGCAAAAAAAACGGCGGCGGATCAGATCCTGGCACTGGTGATAAGAGCGTCCGATATCCTGCAATTGCGGCACGACTTCGCCGTAGACAAAAAAGATAGAGTCCATATAGGAGTTCTTTTCAAAGCTTTCCTGCAGGTGCCCGATCCAGGCCTGAAAGCGGCTGATCGCGGCCGGCGACATCAGCAGCAGGACCTGCTGCTGGTCAAGCTGCAGCTGTTCGATCCCCCGCAGTTGCCCATCACCACCGTCTTCTGTACCGGACATCAGCAAGCCAGCAAAATCGTTCTGGTGAAAGAACGGCGAATAGCTCTCATAAATCACGACCTGATAACCCGGCGCGCTGAGGCCAAGCTCATAATAATTGACCGCCGGATCAAAGCCTGCTCCGGTCAGCAGATCAAACAGCACCTTCTCCCGGGTCTTGCTGCGATACTGATTCAGGCGCAGCCGGTTGCTGTCAGAGGCTTCTATCCTGGTTCTGGCAGCCAGGACCAGGCTTTGCAGTTCTATGGTATCAATCGGCTTGATCAGGTAACCTGATGCGCCGTAGCGGATGGCCTGCTGTGTATAGGCAAAGTCTGAGTAAGCCGTGAGGAAAATGACTTCACCGGTAAAACCCATTTCACGGGCCTTGCGGATCACTTCTGTGCCATTTATGCCCGGCAGGCGGATATCCAGCAGCACCAGGCCGGGCTGGTAGAGTCGGATTTTTTCCAGCGCTTCCTCGCCGTTACCGGCCTCAGCACAGATGCGGTAGCCCAGGGCCTCCCAGTCAATAATTCTGCGCAGGCCCTCACGGGCGATCTGCTCGTCGTCTACCAAAAGCAAGTCAATACAGGGGGTCATTGGCTGGCCTCTTTTCCATCTGCTTGGCCGTCCGGGCCGGGGCCCGGAACCCCGGGGAGGTGGCCGGCCCCGGATTCCGGGGTCGGGGGCGGCGCTGTTGTATTCCCGTGTATCCCCGCTGTGTTGAGGGGATCTGCCGGCAGCTGTCCTGCCGGTGCCGGCTCCGGATGCAGCGGCAGCACCATTGAAACGATCGTTCCGCTTCCTGCTGTGCTCTGCAGTCGCAGGCCATAGGCCGGCCCATAGTGCAGCTGGATCCGGTGATGAATATTGCTGAGGCCGATATGCCGGCTTGTCGCGGTCAGGCTGGTCTCCAGACCGGCTCGGACACTTTGCAGCTGCTCTGGCTTCATGCCTGCACCGTTATCTGAAACGGACAGCACCAGCTGCTCCTGCCGCGCCTCAATGATCAGACTGATATGCCCGTCAGCCTTGCGTTGTTCCAGTCCGTGAGTAATGGCATTTTCAATCAGCGGCTGCAGCAGCAGAGGGATCATCTGATATTGCTGCGGGTCAAGACCAGGATCCAGATAGACATCCCAGTTTACCCGGTCGCCAAAACGCAGCTTTTGAATCTGCAGATAAGTGCTGCTCATCTCAAGCTCCCGGGCCAGCGTGGTGGTACGGGCATTGTTGCTCAGCAGCACGTACTGCATGGAACGGGCCAGCAACAGGATAGACTGGGCCACCGGCTGATCGTTGGCGCTCACGGCCTGCATGCGGATCATTTCCAGGGTATTATACAAAAAATGCGGGTTGATCTGGTTTACCAGCAATCGGTACTCCATCTGCTGTTGCTGGATGGTCTCAGTGTAGCGCCGCTGCTCGCTCTGGCGGATATGCTCGGCGGTCTTCATGAGATCCTGGTAGATGCTGGCCAGTTCGTCTTCGCCACTGAAGCTGTTGATGATCTCAAAATTGCCCAGACTGGTCTGGTGCATGGCGTCCTTGATGGTCAGGACCCGGCGCGACAAAAAACGGGAGTAGCGCAGGATTGCCAGCGAAGGAAAGGCGATGGATATCAGTAGCACCAGGCAGTAAAGCAGCAGGATGCGCCGGATGTCCCCCGGAGCCTGGTTCTCCACCGCCAGGATATAGAGAAGGCTGTCGGTGGCATAGCATTTGAAAGAGGAAACATTTACCAGGCTGCGCTTTCCCTCAAAGCGGGTCAAACCGGCATAGCTGTAGTAGTCACTGCCGCTCAGCGGATAAGGGATGGCCTGTCCGATTTCGCCATAAACCGTAGAAAAAAAGGCTTCCTGGCTGCCGGCCGAAATCATGACATGGTAATCGGTCGTGGCGGTCCTGTTATTAATGTAGTTGTAGCTGACATGCAGGACCAGATAAGCCCGGCAGTCCGGCCGGCTGATGTTGATGCGCCGCACCAGGGTCAGCTCTGGCAGGGACTGATTTTTGTTAATCGCGGTCTCAGTGGTGATCCAGCTGTCCCAGGAGGCGGCGTCGGTTTTCTGGTACCACTCAAAGCCCGAAAAGTCAGTGGTATAGTGGATCTGGTCGTAGCTCAGCACGGCCGGATTATCCGTGTAGATCCCGATTTCAGAAATCGAGCCGGATTCAGTTTTGATCTGAGTGAGCAGGGTATTCAGTTGTCGCAGACCGCTGTCGCTGGCAGGCGCTTCATGCCGCCCCAGCAGGTCCCGGTAAGCCTGCTCTGAGACTACTCGGTTACTGTCGCTGTATAGTGAAGATGTCAGGTCAAACATGACCGAGCGGATACGGGTGCCTTCTGCCGCGATCAGCTCGCTGTAGCGGTCGTACATATTGCGTACCAGAATATAGCTGGACACGCTGCCGATGATGAGGACGGGTCCCAGGACAGCGACCAGAAAGGTCAGCAGGATCTGTTTTTTGATCGGCAAGCGGTTGGTTTTTGGGGCATAGGGCCGATCAGAGCGGTGCCGTTTGGGATCATGACGGCTCCGGAGGCGTGCCTTTAACATCATAGCGGCGGCGAACTTCCTTTCCTGGCTTTTCAGAAGGGTCTTCTGAATCATAAGCCTTTTTGCCGGACAGGAAAACAGCGCCGGTCTGGCGGGGACGCCAGGCAGGCACTGTCTGCGGCCGGCCGCGGTCTTGACAGACCGCGGTCAGACTTGCTGAGTCAGGCTTAAAGCAGCCAAAGTTTAATCAGCTTCACTGCGAATCTGCTCAAAGACCTGCCAGCGGGCTTCATTGTCGCTCTTGTCGACAGCAAACACATCATCATAGCCCAGGCCCTTAGCGGTATCCTGCATTTCCTGCAGCAAGCTGTTAAACTCGGCTTCATCAGAAGCAAAGGCCATGCGCCAGGAGTAGTCAACAATAGTCTGCTTGCATTGTTCCTTGATGGTAGAAATATCGGTGCTGTAGTCAGGCTTGGCCCAGCTGCTGCCCGGCACCACCGCCAGCTCACCCAGGCTTTCCAGGTACTCCAGGCCGGTGTTATAGCCGGTCTTCGCCTTGTAGTCTTCTGAAAGCGGTGTCTGGGTCCGGTCAAAGTAGTCATCCCACAGCGTGTAGTTATAAGTCATATTGTTTTCCTGGTTGACATCCTTGATACCCACCGGCTGGTAGTTGAGGGCTGAGATACCGTCCGCATAGGTGCCGCCGCCCCACGCTTCCGGGACTTCAGCTGTGGTATCCTTGTCAATCAGGACCTGGACACCAAAATCAGTCAATTGGGGTTCGCCGTCTTCCATGGTCCAGGTCAGACCCTCCGGACCCGGCGCGCCGGCAGTCTGAGAACCGGAGCAGACAATGCCTTCCGGCGAATACAACCAATCAATGAAGTCAACCATGCGCTGGGGATCCTGCGCCTGGCTTCCGACAGAAATAGTGAAGCTGGAGCTGCCGCTCTGCGTGTTCCCCCAGGAAACCAGCGCACCGTCGGTCAGCGAGACAGACTCAAAGCCCTTCCCTTGAGCGGTGTGGTCTGAGTTATTGTAGTAGCCGCTGCCGCACCAGGGCCAGAAGCTGTAGAGCACCGCGCCATCCGTAAACTTGGCGGACAGATTATCAAAATTCTGAGTCGTGGATTCCGGATCCACCAGACCCATCTGGTTGGCTTCAAAGAAGAACTTCAGCGCGCGGATATACGCGGAATCGCTGTCAATCGCGCTCTGGATTTCGCCCGTCTTGACATTCAGCAAAGCATAACCGCCGTTGCCGTTATCATAGCCGTACAGGGAGGTCAGCGCGGTCGCGTTCTGCATCAGATCACCGTCCCAATCCTTGAACAGCGACATTGCATAAACCTGCTGGCCGGAATCACTGGTTCCGGCTGCATCCTGCATCTGCTGCAGCACCGGCAGCAGGTCTTCCAGCGTAGAGATCTCCGGCGCGCCGATTTGCTGATACAAATCCCAGCGCAGACTGATCGCGTTAGTCGGGTCCGTCGCTTCGCAGGGGTCAGTCGGCGAAAGCAGAGAGACCTGGCTGGGGATGGACCAGACACCGTCCTGCTCAGCTAATTCATTCAGGGTGGTGATGGCGTCGGTATACTGGTTCAGGTTCGTCTCAGCAGTCATGTAACTGCTGATATCCATGACCAGACCCGCGCTCACCATGTCTTTCAGGCGGTCTTTGTCTGCGTTCGTCAGGATCAGATCGCCCAGGTTCCCGTTTGCTGAGCGGGTCTCAAACAGCGTCTCGCCGCCGCCGGCCACGTTTGGCGCGATGATGTTCAGCTCCATGTTGAACTTGTCCTTGACCAGCTTAGCAAACCAGCCGGACTGGATGCCTTGAAAGTTGGCCTGCGAATCAAAGACATCCACCGTAATAAAGTCCGGGTACTTGCTGCTGCCCTCGCTCTCAGCGGCTGTGGTCGTATCCGCAGCGCTCGCAGCACCGGTCGAACTTTCAGCGGCGGCAGCGGTGGTCGCGGCTGTGGTTTCACTGTCATTGCCGGCAGCCGTAGTCGTAGCGGAACTGCCCGCGGCTGAACTGCAGCCGGCCAGTAAAGCCAGCGACAGCGTCAGGGCTGTCGCCTCACTCAACAATCTTTTCCTCTTCATAGTTCCTCCTTAAGGTCTATTTTCTGAATCGCCACCTGCTTCAGTGACCATTCTGGGGCCTCAACCTTTGACCGCGCCAATCATGATACCTTTGACAAAAAAGCGCTGAAACAGCGGGTAGATAAACAGGATGGGCAGCACCACGATGACGGACACCGTCATGCGGATAGACGTCGGGGTCTGCCGCGTCATGAGATTCTGCACATTGGCAATATTTCCGCTGGACTTCACCACCGCGGCCAGTGAGCTGGCCTGGTTGATATAGGTATAGAGCAGGTACTGCAGCGAATACAGATCCTGATCCGTAATGTATATCAGTGTGTCCTGAAAGGAATTCCACTGAGCCACCGCAGCCCAGATCGCCACGGTCGCCAGGATCGGTGTGGTGAGGGGCAGGACGATGCGGAAAAAGATCGTCAAAATGCCGGCGCCGTCCACCCGGGCAGCCTCCTGCAGGGAGGCCGGGGTCGATTCAATAAAGGTCTTCACCATGATGATATAAAACGGCTGGACGATGACCGGAATGATGTAAACCCAAAAGCTGTTGGTCAGGTGCAGATTTTTCATGGTCATGAACATCGGAATCAGCCCGGCATTGAAGTACATCGTAATGATAAAGAAGCGATATATTAATTTCCGGTGCCACATCTGCCGCTGGGTAAAGACAAAGCCCAGGAAAGCCGAGGCAAAAACGGTGCAAAGGGTGCCGATCACCGTCCGGGCGACCGAAACCAGCATAGATGTCCCCAGGCCGCGCAGCTTGAACACATCCACATAATTCTGAAAATGGATCTGCCGCGGGAGAAAGTTGATCAGCCCGTTGTTGCTCAGTTCATTGGAGCTGATGGAGTTGATGATCAGGTAATAAAAAGGATAGGCGCAAAGGAATGCCAGGATACCATAGATCAGGTAGTTAAGCCCATTAAAGATCCGGTCACCGGCACTGCGCTTGAGTGGTCGTAGCTGGTCCTGCGGTTTATGTTTCATCATCCTGTCCTCCTGCCGCGCTCATAAGATACTTTCGCCGCGGACCTGCCTGGAGACCGTGTTCACGACCAAGAGCAGTACCAGACTGACCAGACTCTTCATGATCCCGACCGCAGTCGCCAGCGACATGCTCTTGCCGGTCATCCCGATATTGTAGACATATAGGTCCAGCACCTGAATGGACTGCTTATTAAACGCGTTCTGGAACACGTAGTACTGGTCCATACCATTGGAAAGGAAGCTGGCCACGGACAGCATCAGCAAAACAAAGAAGGTTGGCAGCAAAGCCGGTATGGTAATGTAGCGGATCAGCTTAAAGCGCCCGGCGCCGTCCACCCGCGCCGCGTCATATAGCTCCTGATCAATCCCTGAGATCGCGGCCAGATACATGATGGCGTTCCAGCCCAGGGTCTTCCAGATATTCCAGGTCAGCATTTTGAGCCAGACATGCTCACTGCTGTCCAGGAATTTGATCGGGGTACTGATAGCGCCGGTTCGTTTCAGCAGATCATTGACCATGCCGTTGGTTGAAAAGAGGGCAAAGGCAATGGCGTAAACCAGGGTCCAGCTGATGAAGTTGGGGACTGTGGTGACGGTCTGGACCAGGTTCCGGTAACGCCGGGCCTTGATCTCATTCAGAAATATGGCAAAGAGCAGCGGCAGAATGGAGGCGGCGATATTCAGGAAGCTCATAGCAAATGTGTTTTTTAACACCACCAGCAGCTGCCGCACCTGTGTCGGGTTGGCAAAGAGCGTCCGGAACCACTTGAAGCCCACAAATTCGCATTGCGAAAGCTTCAGGGGCGCTCGGTAGTCATACAGCGCATAGACCCAGCCATATAGCGGGAAGTAGCAGAAGAGAAAGGTAAGGATGATGAAGGGCAGGGTCAGCAGCGCAAGCTTTTTGCCTTCGCTGAGGCCCCTGTTTCTGGCTAAGCCACTATTGTTCATAGCATTAATCCTCCGACGCAGTTAGAGTATAACCGGCCGGCGGTTTGGATTTAAGTGGCTGAATTATATGATTTTATGGTCTTTTTTATAAGTCAGCATAAGCAATGTATGATTTTTATAGGTTTGATTTAGTGATTTCAGGGTGAAGGATAGGTATATTGCCCGTGCTGTCCGGTACGTCCCCGTCCGTATTGAATGGCAAAGCGCGGGCAGCGGTGCAGGCAGCGCAGGCACAGGGTACACTCGCCTTTGACCCAGACCGGTCTGCCCTGCTCGATCCGGATAGCTTGTTCCGGGCAGTCCGCGGCGCACCGTCCACAGCTGATACAGCTTGAGGTCACAGTAAAATGGTGGGTCCGCCGGGCCTGATTATAAAGAGGGTCTGTCACCTGGCGAAGCAGCCCCGGTACCCTCCGCTGCAAATGGCTGCCCGGCCGCCTGGCCCGGATCGCATCTGCGACAACAGAAATCTGTTGCTCAGCCGCAGCGATGAGGCGCTGATCAGCCGCCTGATTACTGCGGTCAAATACCGGAGTCCAGGTGTCCGGCAGGCGCACCCCAAAAGCCGCGTCCAGTTTCAAGCCGCGGGTCTTCAGCAGGTTTTGGGTGTCGCCCCCCATGCTGCCCGGCATGACGCCATACGTAGCTACCAGATACAGATAGACCGGAGGCTGGCTGACGGTCAGTTGCTGCAGCCAGCGGCGAACATAAGCCGGCAATTCCCAAAAGCAGGTAGGAAACACCAGGCCCAGGCTGGCCGCAATTGGCAGTTGTAAGTCCGGCGACAGGTATTCAATTGTGATCGCCTGATCCTGCAGTTGCTTTGCCAGACTTTGGGCTACATGCTGACTGTTTCCTGTAGCTGAAAAGTAAATTATCATCTGAGCTCACCTGCTCCTGTGGTCTTCAGGTAGCATACTGCCAGCGCATACGTTTCCTGGTCAAACAGGACCAGGTAGACCTGCATTTCAGACTCGCGCCAAAAGGTGCGGATAGCGTCTATGGCCATCGCTATCGCGTCCTGGACAGGATAGCCGTAAGCGCCGGACGAAATCAGCGGAAAGGCCACGGAACTGCAGTTCTGCGAGTACGCAAGCTGCAGTGAATTTTGATAACAGGCTCGCAGTAAAGCAGCTTCGCCCGCTGTACCGCCCTGCCAGCGGGGGCCAACCGTGTGGATGACATAGCGGCTTGGCAACTGAAACCCAGCCGTCAGCCTTGCCTGCCCCACCGGACAGCCGCCCAGTTTACGGCAGGCAGCCAGGAGTTCAGGCCCCGCCGCCCGGTGAATCGCGCCATCCACCCCGCCACCGCCAGACAAACTGGAATTAGCCGCATTCACAATGGCGTCTACTTTCATTTTAGTAAGATCACCCTGGATCAATTCCAATGACATACTGACCTGCCTCCCCCGCTTTGGCAATCACTCAGCCTAGATCCGTTCCGCGCCTTTCTGGTTGCCCCGGTCTCCCGCATTTCCGCAATCAGGCTGATCCTATGATATCGCAAAAGCGGCGCAAGCGCGGTCTGTTTGCGGCGCTTTAATTGCCTGATCGCCACAACCTGTTTGCAACCTTTGGGCATTCAGAAAAATCCCGCTTGAAAAGGAAGCTCGCCTGACTAAAACTCCCGCTTTTTATAAAAGGTCAGAGCAAAGCCTGCCGACAACAGCCACAGCAGAGCGGTCAACAGCAGCGCTGCCAGAGCGGTCAAGGCCGGACGGGCAAGCAGTCCCTGCAACAGCGGATTCAGGCGTGGCAGCGCTGTAGCAGCTCTACCGCCCAACAGGCTGATCAGCAGCATAACAATCACAAAAGGCAGCAGGCTGGCCAGTCTGGCCTTACTGTAGCCCAGCTTAAAGAAAACCGGCAGCTGCAGTGACTGGAGCAGCGCAAAAATCAGGAATAGCAGGATCATAACCAGACCTTGTTCCGGCACCAGCAAGGATTGCCGGGTATGCTGGTCAAAGAGGCCGATCAGGCCGACCCCCAGCAGGCCCAGAACGGCCGCGGTCAGATCCAGCAGGAGCACAAAGAGATACCGCCCCGCTACCACGGTCCGGCGCGGCAGCGCCAGCGTAGCATAAAGCGCGTCCAGATTGCTCTTTTCAGCAGTGGCGAAGGGGTAGCTCATCATCATCATCGCCAGCACCAGCGCAATACTGATCCCGGTGTCGGCGTTGTGGGTCATCAGCGTGACAAACAGGCAGACCGCAAAATAAAGCAAACCGACCTTTAGCGTCAGATAAGGCCGGATAGTCGCAAAATCTAACCGGATAAAATTGATTAACCTACGCATTCGCTCCATCCTCTTCATTCATATATACAATGATTTCATCCAATGTGACCGGTTCAGTCAGCAGCTGGCGCGGCAACTGTTTCAGATGCTGGCAAAGGCACATGCCCTCAAATCCGCTGCGGTGTTCCCGGTAGCCGATCACCAGGGCCCGCTGCTGCGGCGTCAGTTCGCCCGGTCCGCCAGCAACCCTGACATAGCTTTCCAGCAGCTCGTCTTTGGTGCCGCTGTAAACCAGCCGTCCATTCAGAATAAAGGTCAG
This sequence comes from Oscillospiraceae bacterium HV4-5-C5C, assembly GCA_012034405.1. Taxonomy (GTDB): domain Bacteria; phylum Bacillota; class Clostridia; order Saccharofermentanales; family Fastidiosipilaceae; genus JAAVLZ01. Next base: position 230,161 of record JAAVLZ010000001.1, read on the forward strand.
GTAATCGGCGATTTTTTCCAGGTCTGCCGTGATGTGCGTAGAAAACAGGACACTTTTATGCGGGTCACTCACAAAATCACAGAGCAGATCGCAGATTTCATCCCGCGCGACCGGGTCCAGACCACTGGTCGGCTCATCCAGGATCAGCAGCTTTGCGTGATGAGACAAGGCCGCAGCCAGCTGGAGCTTAACCTGCATGCCCCGGGACAGCTCCTTGATTTTTTTAGCCGGCTCCAGAGCGAAGCGCTCTGCATAGCGGTCAAACGCGGCGGCATCCCAGTCCGCATAAAACGGGGCTAAAATCCGGGCGGTCTGTTGTACCGTCCAGTCCTCACTGTACAGGCATTTATCCATCACCACACCGATTTCGCGGTTGCTGGTGGAGGGAACCTGGACCGTGGAGGAACCTGCTGTCACAGCAGGCTGGCCAAACAGCCGCGCCTGCCCGTGATCCGGCCGGAGCAGACCGAGTATGGTCTTGATGGTCGTTGTTTTTCCCGCGCCATTGGGACCGATAAAGCCCATGATGTAACCCTGCGGCAAGCTGAAGGAAATATCCCGCAGATCAAACTGGCGGTAATGCTTGCCGAGTGCCTCTACTTCCAGGGCCGGAGGCCCTGCTGATAAGTTATTCATAATGTTCCTCCCGGCATAAAATATCCAGTAGCTCCAATAAATCTGTTTTGGCAATATGCCCTGCCTTGGCCGCTTCAACTGCGACGGCCAATCCCTGCTCCACTTGCTGTCGCGCGTGCTCGCGCAGCAGTTCCTGATTCCGTGGCAGCACATAGCAGCCCTTGCCCTGGACATTGTTGACAAAGCCTTCCTGTTCCAGATCGTTGTAAGCCCGGGTCGTCGTGATGACACTGACCTGCAGGTCCCGCGCCAGCTGGCGGATTGACGGCAGCAGATCACCGGCTTCCAGTTCGCCGGCAAAGATTGCTTCCTTGATCTGCTGCTTGATCTGCTCATAGATCGGCCGATCTGAACGGTTAGAAATTATCAGCTTCACCTCTCCACCTCCTAGCGGTCAGCTGTATATTAACACGTATATACAGTATATACAATAGAGGCAAATACCAAGCCATCATTCCGTGTCGCCGGCTATGGCTGGCCAGCTGATGGATTGATGGCTTGACAAGAAACGAACGCTGCCGCTTTGACAGATACAGCTTGTTATCGGCTCAGCAGGCGCTGGACACCGCAAACGCTGCCGGTATCGTGCGCTGTGGGCTCAGCCCCGCCGTAATAAGGCAGCCACGCCGGACACCGCAGCAAACAGCACGCCGGCGCAGGGCCAGATAATCCAGCTGATATCCCAGCGGCGGGTGAGAAAACTCACGCCCAGATAAATAGCGGTCACCAGCGGCCAGTAGATGCTGCCAAGTCTTTCATTTTTTTGGTTCTCTCGTTTTCTCTGCAGGGTGTAATCACCTTCCTCCAGTAATTTCTGGTAAGCGCTGTAACGGATGCCCGACCAGACAAACAAACCCACCGCCCCTGCCACCAGGCACAGCAGCAATGCGGTCAGATAGATATAGGTGCTGTCCTGAGCGTCAAAAGCCGCCGCCAGCATCAGGGGCACCGCGCTGACAATACACAGGGCCACGCCCAGAGCGATCGCCAGCTTATGAGCTGTCTCAAAGCTGTCCCGGCGGCTTTCTGCCAGGCCGGTTACGCCATACTGTGGCGCCAGCGCTTCTTTTTCTAAATAACTGTACTTATCCAGCCGGGAGCTCAGCAATATCAGAGCCGCGACCGCCACAGCAACAATCAGCAACAGAATCGTCACCCCGATGCCCGCCGCCCGGTTTTCGCTAAGAGCAGCGCTGGCCAACTCACTGCGGCCCAGCAACAGCAGCAGTGGCACCGGTGAAAACACACAGGCCGCCACAGCCAGGCCCAGGCGCGGAGCGCTTTTGTGAGTCAGGTCCAGATAGGCGTGGGCTTCTTCAAGGGAGACCGGATGGAGCGGTTCACCTGCATCGCCCACAGTATATGGAGGGTCCAGTCTGCCTGCCGGACTGTCCGGGTCCTCTTCCAGCTCGTCCTTCAATAAATAGTCGGTGCTGACGCCAAAAACTTCTCCCAGGCGGATGATTTTATTCAGGTCCGGCACCGCGGCGGCGCTTTCCCATTTGGAAACGGATTGGCGCGAAACGCTCAGCTGCATGGCCAGGTCTTCCTGAGACCAGCCGTTTTGCTTCCTCAGTTTGATGATTTTATCTGCCAGTATCATTTTGCTTACCTCGCTTGTTTTGTACTGTAGTCTCAGATCAGGTTCAGCTATAGCTTACGTAGCCTCGCTTAAGGCAAGGTCAGATTAACAAAACAGACAGTTTACAACCACCAAGCCGGCTTGGAAATCTGTCAACCGGCAGTTGCACCGGCTTGATCCGGCGGCTTTGTCCGGACCGGCGTCGCGGCGCAGCTGGCTTTGACCGGGGGGCTGCGACGGTACAGAGTGAGCGGCTGACAAAAGGGGCATGGCACAACCAGGCATCCGCTCCGTCTGAGCAGCCGGTCAATAGACCTTCTCCAGCTCCCCATTAATACCATATGCCTGGCAAAAGCGTGTCAGCTCAGCGGGCGTACGAATGACCCGGACATCCTGAAACTGACCGGTTTTAAGATTTTGAAAACCGGCTACCTGTTCGCCTGTGCAGATACTGCAATGCAGGACAGGTTTCCACTGCTCAGAGTCATATGTCTGCGGAGCAGCCTGAGCAGACGGGCGGCGTGCATGGTGGTGCATCCAGATACCTCCTTGTCAAAAAAAATCACACAGATAGAGCTTTTTAGGATAAAAGACCTGCCGCAGACGCGGTTCCTGAATTTCTTCCGCCCCGCAGCCACCCAGCAGCCAGCGGGAAAAAGTCGCGATGTCCAGGATCAGGTCCGCGGCCGGGTCCCCCGCGTGGTCATATGTTTCAACTGAGCAGCAACGGCCATTTTGAAAACTGACTCTGAAGCTCCGGTTGTTGGCCGCTATGATCGGATCGTTCAGGTCCAGCGTGATCTCGCCCTCCCCGCGATACCGCGCCAGCTCCAGCGCCCGGCGCGCGTTGATCACCCGGCCCATTCCCTTAAACTTCAGCTCACGGCGGCAGCGGCCGCTGACTTCCGGCAGCACCCGCTCCAGAGCGACGTCAACTGGCAGCGGAATCTGCACCATATCAAAGTGGCTGCGATACGAGCGAATGTGTTTCAGCAGGCCCAGCAGACCTTCCTGATCAGCAAAATAAAACTCCTGACAGCGCATCCAGGTGCGGTCCGTTCTGCGGTCGTAATCTTTGCGAAAGGCAAAAGCCGCTTTGGGCTGGCCGGCTTGATTCTTCCATACGTAAAAGTAACGGCCTTCTACCGCCGGTTGTTCAGGCAGCAGCGGTGTCCAGTCATCCGCCTGGCGCAGCCGGGACATATTATACTCAGCCATGTATTGGTTGTAGACCTGCCGGATCGCGGCCAGTTCCGTCTGACCCTGATTCAGGACCGCGGTACCCTGAACCTCCGGCCAGGCCGGTAAGGTGGCCAGTTCAAAGCTCCAATCCACACTTTGAGCCGCCAGTTCATAGCCAAACTGGCGGTAGAAGGCGGTGCTGAAAGGGTACAGATATGAAAAGACGTGTCCGGCCTGGTAGCTGTCGTTCAGATGCTGGCGAAGACAGCTTGCAACCACGCCTTGTCTGCGGTACTGCGGCAGACAGGAGACACCGCCGATACAGGTACAGGTGGTTTCCCGGCCATCAAAGCGGACCGGCGCGGGATAGCCGCCAATATAACCCAGCATCTCACCGTCATCATTAAAAGCAGCCCAGCGATCCTGCCAGTAGCGGTCCATCCTGCCCCGCGGCGTCTCAATGGCCTGCTGCAGGTGTTCCGGATTCAGGTCTGCCGGATCCAGCTTAAATTCAAAAGCGATGGCAAAGACTTCCTGAGTCCTGGCATATTCGGCAGGCGTAGTGATTTTTCGCACGATCATATGTTGGCGTACTCCTTCGCAAGGTTGATAAGCTCTGAGGCTAAACTGCCGGCGCCCTCACTGACGACGGGCCGTTGCCGGTGTCCGTTGCTTTATCTTAACACGGGGCAGTCCCCAGCAGCTATAAATTCCGCCTGACCGGCGGTAGGCCGCACCCAGATCAGCCATCAGCCAGATACCATCCTGGCCCCAGTCTGACCGCCAAGGCCGGTTAGCCCTGACCTGAGGTACGGTCCTGGCAGGGTCACGCATCCGGTAAGCGGCATCAGCGTTATCAGCCAAACCGTCCGGCAGCGCCATATAAGATAATCCCTCTGGCAGTATGCATGAATTTGTCTTATGATAAAGCTGATCCGTTAGTCATTACTAACGCGTGATCCCTCATCCACCTGACGACCCAAAGCCAAGCTAAAGGATGGACCAGTCCATGAAAACAGCAGGCAAGCATCTGCCCCTATTTGGTCCCGGACCAATCTATGTCAGCGTGCTGATCGCCGTGACCGTCCTGAGCGGCTGGTTGACCCGGCAGAGCTGGCTGGCCTCAGGCTATTTCCCTGCTCTGCGGCTGCCATTTATGATTCTAGCCGCGCTATTCATATCCGCAGGGGATATTTTATGGCTGCTGGCGATCTTTCAGTCCAGAATCGGAACCCGGATCCAGAACCATCAGCTGGTGACCAATGGGGTTTATGCCTGGGTCCGCAACCCGATTTATAGCAGCTTTCTGTTAATCTGCAGCGGCGTTCTGCTGCTTGAGGTGAATCTCTGGCTGCTGATTCTGCCGCTTTGCTTCTGGCTTTTCCTGACGCTGCTGCTGCGCCGGACGGAGGAAAGATGGCTGCGGAATGCTTACGGCAATGCATACCTGGCATACTGCCGGCGCACGAATCGCTGTCTGCCGTGGCCGCCGCGCTGCCATGCAGGCAGCAAAGGGAACTAAGCCTGGAGCGCCGGTTCGGGGCACTGGAGGACGGCCGGTAAAGCAGACAGCGGTCCGGGGCACCGTTCAACCCGGAAGGATTATCATGCTATAGTTGGCGAGCCTGAGCAGTTCCACTCCCGCGCGGCGGGCTCAGCGGCGGTCACGGGTCAGCTCCACCGCGCTGCGACCTGACTGCCGCAGCACTTGGGCCAGCAGGTTATGCCAGCTGATACAGGAGTCCAGTATCATAGCATCTGATGTTATCACATGAGACAGTTCACCAAGCCTGGCATCCACCGCTTTTATGACCTGAAAATCAAGCTTGACCGGGCTATGGCGCTGCTCGTGCACTGCCGCAATCAGATTGAGCAAGCGGCCGCTGTTTGAAACCGGTTCATCCAGAAAAAATACGGCCCCACTGGCTGCATTTTGCTCCAGAATATCCAGAATCAGGCTGACTGCCCGGTGGGTCTCCGGGATCAGCCGGTAGGTTCCGCGCAGGCCGGCCAGATCCCGGATCGCGCCATCCAGCCCGGCAAAGACCGGCGACCCGCAGAGCAGCGTTTCCAGTGTGATGATGGTGTTGAAGCCGTCTATCTGCGCAGTCGCTCCCCGCAGCCGGGTCAGGTCAAGGCAACGCTGACGGCGCTGCTCCGCCAGCTGATCAGTCGTCAGCACGCGTTTCAAGGCAGAGCGCTGCCGCAGTGAGAGCTGAAAATGATTTGCTACAAAAGTCACCGCTGAGTCCAGCGGGTACCCTTGATTCAATAAGTACCGAATATGGCCGGCAGCCTGCCTGAGGCGCTCCAGCTCCGGGCCGCTGAAATCCCGCTGATCCTGAGGCGAACCGCCACGGCCCACCGCTGTCATCCTGTTGTCTCCGTCCCCATTTACGTAAAATCCCCCACGGTCATCGCAGCCTCAAAGGCCAGGGCCAAGGCCTTGAAGGGCTGCTGCTTTGTCCCTATCTTAGCATTTCAGGCGGCAGCGGACATTACGGCTTGGTCTCTCGCCTCACCTGCCTGTCTCGTTCAAGCAGACGCCAAGCGCGGCCTTGCTTTACGCGGCGCCTGTGCCCAGCCCCGCGGCCTGAGGCCGGAAACATCCTGCGGATATAAGTCAGCGACAACAGCAGCACCAGCAGGGTCATCAGTACCGAAGCCGCGCCGCCATAGCCGATTTTCAGGCTGCGGACCCCGTTCTGATATATATACTGCGTAATCGTAGCCGTTGTGTTGGCCGGACCACCCCGAGTCAGGATATTCACCTTATCAAAGAGGCGAAAGCTGTCAATCATACGCAGTAAGGCGGTCAGTAAGATCGCGGACTGAATATTGGGCAGCGTGATGTAGCGGAATCTGGCCCAGCTCCCCGCCCCATCCAGTTGAGCTGCCTCATACTGACTGGCCGGCACTGTCTGTAGCGCTGCGTAAATCAGCAAAAAGGCGAAGGGCGCGTACTGCCAGGCATCGATGGCCAAGATGGCATAAAATGCCGTACCCGGATCCTGCAGCCAGTTAACTGCCGGCAAGCCAAACCAAGCCAGCAGCTGATTCAGAATACCGTCATTATTGCTGAACATAGTCTGCCAGGTTAACGCCACGGTCACACCCGGCAGCAATACCGGCAGCAGCAGCAACGTCCGCAGCAGCCGCTGGCCGGAAGGCATCCGGATGACCTGCAGCGCCATCAGCAAGCCCAGGCCGGTTTCCAGCAGCACCGCCAGAAACGCGAATTTGATAGTGTTCAGCAAAGCCTGCTGAAAATAAGGATCCTGCAGAATCTCGGTGTAATTGGCCCAACCGACCCAGGCCGGCGCCTCCCGGGCCAGCAAGGTGTAGTCCGTAAAGCTATAAATCAGGATATACAGCAGCGGGAAAACCGACAGACCCACCAGAACCACCAGTGCCGGCAGCCCCATACTGTAAGCAAAGGCAGTCGCTCTTTTCTCTTGTTTCATCTGAACCTCTCCTGGAGCCCTTCTGTATCTGAAAGCCGCAAAGCAGGCTGCCCCGGCAACCACCCGGTCACCACGGCAGCCTGTCTCTCAGCAGCAGACCAACGTCAGACAATAATCATTGCATAATTTTCTCAATTGCAGTTTTGGCATCTGCCAAAGCTGCATCAACCGATTTGGTACCAGCTACAGCATTAGACAATTCCGTGCCATAAGCCGTCTCAATCTCAGACCAATGAGTCGTGCGCGGCCGCACCATGGAGTTACGGGTGCCATCCAGCAAGGTCTGGAAATAAGGATACCTTGCCAGCAGCTCCGGATCAGACAGCACACTGCTGCGGGTCGGTACGCCGCCCACCTCAGCCCCGGCCTTCTGAGCTTCCGCGCTGGTCACATATTCCAGGAACTTCAAAGCCAGCTCCGGCTGCTGACTGTTCGCCGTCACCCCCATCATCCAGTTGCCGATCATACCTGAAGCATATTCGGTCGAGTCAGCGTCAGCCTTTCCCGGGATGACCGCATAGGCAGCCGTCGCGCCCTGGTCAGAAATATACCACGAAGGCCAGCCCAGCGACATAGCCGCGCTGCCATCAGACACCGCCGACACAATGTCATTCTTTTCATAATTGGCGCCGTTGGCCAGCAGCTCCAGGTAGAAATTCAACGAAGCTTTACCCGCTTCAGAGTCCACCGTCACATTCCAGTTATCATCAAACACAGCACCGCCAAAAGACCAGAGGATAGGCAGATAATCACTGACAACGGGGTTCCCCTGCTGACCGCGGATCACATAGCCGACCGTCCCGGCCGCTTTAGCAGCTTTAGCGAGGTCCAGGACGGCCGCCCAATCGGTCGGCACTTCAGCCTGCAGGCTGCTCAGTAACTCCTTGTTATAGAAAAAGAACTGAACGTTACCAGAAAAAGGCAGGGCATAGATGTCCCCGGATCCATAGGGGTTCCGGCCGATATCCAGGCTCTGCTGGACAAAATCACTGTCAGCCTCATAGCCCATCTCCGTCAGGTCACGGAAAATGCCGGCTTCGGCAAACTCCGGCATCCAGGGGTCGTCGGCCATAGCCAGGTCATAGGAGCCGTTTGCATTGGCCGCATCCAGCGAAATTTTCTGTTTCAGTTCATCCGACTCCAAGCCCAGCACTTCTATCGTGACGTTGTTCTCTTGCTCAAATTTATCCTTCACCGCATTGATGACATCCACATGGGAACCGCCCCGCGCAATAATCGTCAGTGTTGTCGCCGCCTGCTCTGTTGCAGCCATCTGCAGGGTCTCTGTCGTTGCCGCCACAGTCGAAGCAGCTGCAGCTCCGGTCGACGTCAGCTCCGTGGTCCCGGCCTCTGCTTGTGCAACGGTGCTGCTCTCCGCGACCTGAGCCGTCCCGCTGCTTACACCCGTTCCACCCGTACAGCCAGCCAGTACCAAGGGTAGCAGGCTAGCTATAAGCGTTGTTTTATAAGCTCTCTTCATGCTCTTTTCCTCCAATGTCTAAAGTAATAAGATATCTATTCTTTAACCGCGCCACCAGATAAGCCTTGAATCAGGAAGCGCTGGGCAAAGCACACAAACAAAACGACCGGGAGCGCAGAAATCACCCCGCCTGCTGCGAGCTGCCCCCATTTAGCCAGCTCCTGCTCACTGTTAAACGTCGCCAGAGCCAGTGGGATCGTGAAATTAGCCGGACTCTGTACAAAGATCACGGCGTAAAGATACTCATTCCAGGACGTCATAAAAGAAAGGATGCCGACCGCAGCAATACCCGGAGCGGTCACCGGCAACACCACACTCCGGAAGCAGCGCCATTCAGAAGCACCATCCATCCGCGCACTCTCCTCCAGTTCAAGCGGAAAGCGCTGAAAGAACGCGATCATAAACCAGATAATAAACGGTAGATTCATCAGAATATGCGTCAGCGTCAGCGGCACCAGCGAAGACAACAGTCCCGCCCGGTTCATCAACATATAAAGCGGCATCGCAAAGGCAATGGGCGGCAGCACCCTCACCAGAAAGCTCCAGACCAACAGCGGTCCGCGCAGAGCAAAACGAAACTGCAACCTTGCCAATATATAGGCACAGCCTAAACCCAAGGCCAGGGAGAAGCCAGTTGACAGCAAGGTTACCTTCATGCTGTTTACAATTGTCCTGCTAAACTGACCATCCGCCAGTAAAGCTGTGAAATGCTCCAGTGAAAAACGCTCCGGCCACAGACGCAAATGACCAATCAGTTCCCCCTGACTGCGAACAGCTAGAGAAAGCAGCCAGTAGACAGGAAACAAGGTCCAGATCAAAAGCAAACAATTGAAGATAGCCGTAGACAAATGTCGTTTGATATTGCGCACGCTATAGCCTCTCTTTACCCGATTCAGCCATTTCACGCCTGGTGACCGGATCAGCCGCCAATGGCGTCAGATCAGGAAGCTGACAAGGCGATTATAAAAAGCCGATGTTAAAGCCTGATTAAGGACAGCTAAAAGGCTGCACCGTCCTGGCAAAGCGAAGCAGGCGTATAATAAAGAAAAACATTCTGTGCGAAAATCCGCCGTGACCGGCAATGAGCGACATGAAAGAAGACGGTAGATAACGCTTGGTCAAAGCTGCCGGCAAGGGTTACCCGCAAGCGGTAGCCGAGAACCACCGGTAAGAGACTGCTGAAACACAGCCAGCTGTCCCAATCTCAGGAGGTCCATATGCATCCCAGCCGCAAGCAGGCAGAAGCTTTACTCAACGAATCAGAAAAACTCAACCCTGGTAAATGGGCTGATCACTGCCGGGTGGCGGCTCAATGCGCGGAAAAGATCGCCTCTGCCTGTACCGGTTCCGACAACCTGGATCCAGACAAGGCCTACGTACTGGCTCTGCTGCATGACATCGGCCGCCGTTTTGGGCCCAGCCAATTTGGCCACATCTCAGATGGCTACCATTACATGCAGCAACTGGGCTACGATGAAGCCGCCCGGATCTGCCTCACCCATTCATTCCCGCAGCAGGATATCCAAAGCTACATTGGCCGTTATGATGTGCCCCCGGCTGAAGTCACTAAGCTGGGGCAGCATCTGGCTGCCCTGCAGTACGACGACTATGACCGCCTCATCCAGCTCTGTGACAGTGTGGCCATGGCCGAAGGCGTCGTCAGCATAAACCAGCGGCTGGACGATGTTGAGCGCCGCTACGGCCATTTTCCGGCGGAGAAGCGAGCTGCCTTAATCCGGCTAAAAGCCTACTTTGAAGCAAAAATGCAGCGAAACCTTTACTCAGTTATCAGTGACAATCCGGCTTTATGGGAAAACGCGGAGAAGTAAGACAGATAAGCGATCTGTCTTACCCCTCCGGCAATTTCCAAGACTTCGCGTCGCTCAGCCGCCGCAATGATTTATCGCCGCGATGCCCGTACCGCCGCGATGCCCTACCACCGCTACGCGCTACCGCCGCGATGCCCTACTGCCGCTACGCGCTACCGCCGCGACGCTCGCTTTCTGGTGATCAAGTTAAAGTCCTGCAGCTTTCTTCCCAGTTTGTCATCTTTAGCGACCAGAAGCAGATCCTGGTCCATATTATTGAGCGCGTGCAAGACCGCGGCATAAATACCCAAGGCTACCGACGGATTACCTGCCTCCACCTTCCAAAGGGACGATCGGCTGATGCCAGCCCGCTCCGCGACCAGCTCAGTCGATAAATCCCGGCGAAGCCTGGCCAGTTTGATCTGCTCACCCATGGTCCGCAAAATCTCCGTTGTCTCGGGTAAGATATTATAGGAAGATTGCTTCATCCAATCACCGCCCAACGTCTATTTTTTATGTTTATCATCATATACGCTATCAGGCTTACTGTGTATAATGGTAAACATTATTTTTTTCACCTTTTGCTAACATAATGCCAGCACATCTCAAGTCAGCACACCTCAATCCAGCACACCTCAATCCAGCACACCTCAATCCAGCACACCTCAAGTCAGCACACCTCAATCCAGCACACCTCAAGTCAGCACACCTCAGCTGTGCCCCTACCTCCTTGCGCAGGCTCAATTCACTGCACAGACTGATAAATCTTCAACACATCCTGCCAGTAAAGCTTTTGCAGACCACCCAGCGGCTCTTCCGCTCCAAAAGCCGCGCCCGTAGCCTTCCGGGCCATCTCTTCCAGCCGCTCCGGGCCAATCCCCAGCTCCGTCAAAGTCGCCGGTAAGCACAGCTGACGGAAAAAAGCATACAAACGCCCGATACCTTCGCTGACCAGCGCAGCCGGATCCCGGAAACTAGCCTGTACCCCCATGACATTCACCGCGAACTGGACAAACATATCCTGATGCTGCGGACTGACATAGCGCATCCAGGCTGGCGTCAGCACCGCCAATCCGGCACCGTGGGCTACATCATACAGTGCAGACAGTTCATGCTCCATGCCGTGACAAGCCCAATCCTGAAGCCTGCCCATACCGACCAGACCGTTGTGTGCCACGGTTCCGGCAAAACCCAGCTCCGCCCAGGCATCATAATTATGCATATCCGCCTTGACCAGCAAAGCATTCTTCATAATCGTCCGCAATGTCGCCTCACACAGACCATCCGTCAGGTCCGTATGCCGTGTTGGCGTAAAATAGCGCTCAAAGACATGGCTCATCATATCCGCCACACCATTGGCCAGCTGACTGGCAGGCAACGTGAAGAATAATTCAGGATCCATAATACTGAGCAGCGGCCGCAGATGCGAACTGCCGTAACCATATTTCAATTGCTTTGCTTCATTGGTAATGACGCTGTCGCCACTGGACTCGCTGCCCGCCGCAGGAATGGTCAGAATGGTGGCCACCGGCAGAGCCCGGCTGATGGGCAGGTCCTGTTCATAGACCTCCCAGATATCACCCTCGTAATAAACACCCATGGCAATCGCTTTTGCAGAGTCAATCACACTGCCGCCGCCCACAGCCAGAATCAGACCAACCTGCTCCTTGCGGCAGAGCGCGATCCCCTCCTGCACCAGCGAAAGGCGGGGATTGGGATGCACCCCGCCCAGCTCCACATAAGCCACTCCGGCTTTTTGCAAAGAAGTCGTTACCTTGTCATACAGCCCGCTGCGCCTGATACTGCCGCTGCCGTAATGCAACAGGACTTTATCAGCGTGAGGCTTGAGTAATTCGCCAATGCGGGTCTCTTCTCCCCGGCCAAAGATCAGCCGGGCTGGTGAATAAAAATCAAAATTCAGCATAGTCAAACGTCCTTTCTCTTATCTCACATAATACTGTACAGTACTACCAGGTAATCGTATCCGGATCTGCGGCGTAACCTGCAATGCCCTTCAGTGCGGCAATCGTCTGCATATCAGCCTCAGCCAGCTCAAAGTCAAAGACCTGCAGGTTCTCCCGGATGCGGGCCGGCGTAACAGACTTGGGCAGGGGCAGGAAGCCATTCTGCAGGCTCCATCTAAGGCAGATCTGCGCGGGGCTTTTGCCGTATTTTTGAGCCAGAGCGACTAGTTCAGGTGCCTGCAGGGCTTTGCCGACGCCAAGCGGGCTGTAGGCCTCCAGCAGGATATGGCGGCTCCGGCAATCTTGTACCACAGTCTCCTGTGTATCGCCCGGGCATAGCCGGATCTGGTTGATCTGGGGCGCGATTTCAGCGGTTTTCAGCAGTGCGTCAAGGTGGCGCGGGCGAAAGTTGCTGATACCGATAGCCCGTACGCGGCCGGCGCGGTACAGCTCTTCAAACGCTCTCCAGGTGCCGGCATTGGCTTCCTCCCAGCGGTCACGGAAGGCGATCGGATTAGGCCAGTGGATCAGGAACAGGTCCAGATAATCCATGTCCAGCCGCTGCAGGCTGGCTTCAAAGGCTGCCAGGGTTTTGGTATAGCCGTGCTCGCTGTTGGTCAATTTACTGGTGATGAAAAGTTCGTCGCGGGGGATGCCGCTTTCGCGGACTGCCCGGCCGACGCTGGCTTCGTTGCCATAGCCTTGCGCCGTGTCAATGTGGCGGTAGCCTGCTGCCAGGGCTTCTCTGACGGCCGATACACAGACTTCGCCATCGGGCGTCTGCCAGGTGCCAAAGCCAATACAGGGGATTTTTACCCCGTTAGCGAGTTGGTAACAGTCCGTTGCTGATTTCATTGCTCAAACCTCCTGGGATAAGATGACAAGCCTGGGGGCTGTCCAGTTGACAAGCCTGGGGGGCTGTCTATATGATCATCATAAACATTCGTGTTAACGCTAAGTCAAGCCTTATTGATCCAGCAGTTTGCTTCTGCAGTTGTTGCTCTTGACTATAGGGAGGTAGTTTATGGAATATAGCATAAAAGCCGCAGCAGAGAAATGTCAACTAAGTCCCAACACCCTGCGATATTATGAAAAGGAAGGTCTGCTTCCCCACGTTAAAAGAAGTCAAAGCGGGATCCGCCGCTATACTGAGCAGGATCTGGAATGGCTGGGGCTGATCTGCTGTCTGAAAAATACCGGCATGTCCATCCGGCAGATCCGTGATTTTGTTGATCTGAGCTTGCAGGGACCTGACACACTTAAGGATCGTTGTGACATCCTGCGGGCGCATAAGCAAGAGGTTGAAGCACATATCGCGGAGCTGAACCGCTATCTGCAAAAGGTCAACGCGAAAATCGCTTTTTTCAATCAGCAGTTTGAAGCTTACCAGAAGGCTTGATGCACATTGTGCTTCTACAATGACAACGCCTGTGATGCTGCGGCGAGGGCAACGCAGATAATGCGATGATAATAATGTGTTGAAAAGCCTGAAAAATTTGTGTTTATTATCCTTAACATTACGTCAATTTATGTGTACTATTATGCACATAAAAAGCGTCCTTTCGTGTCTTCCGAACGATACTTGTAGCTAAAAACATAACACGATAGCGTACCATGAGACGCCTACATTTAGGGGAACACCCATCCGGACGAGTTGTTTGCCGACCTTAAGAGACGAGTTGTTTACCGCGCTTAAGCGATGAAACATCGGCGAATTGAAGAACTTCTGAGTATTATGTTCATTATCGTTAACGCTATACGGCTTATCGTGCAGTTTTATACACATAAAAAAATCATGAACGATGAAACATAATGCAAGATAAGACAAACTGTGCGGAGAACGATCAGGCGAAGCCTCAATCATAATCCAGTAGTGTCGGACCGTATGCCTCCAGCTTTACCGGTGAGACTGACCCGGCAACAACAGTTGCTGCGACAAATCTGCTTCGCTGATAATCTGCACCGGACAGCCTTTTTCCTGCAGTTCTTGAGCGCGGGCAATCTTGCCGCCAAGATTGCCATAAGCCCAGGCTTCGCTACCCAAGCCACCGACAAACAGATAATCCAGTTTGGAGCTAACCCCACTTTTTTTGATACCGCCCTGCTGAATAAGCAGAGCCTCCACTTCAGACCTGGAGCCACAGCTGAAATCTCCGGTAAGGCAAAAAGTGTGTCCCCTCAAGTTTACGCCAGGAGATGGCTTGACTGGGTGCAATACCTCATCAAATTCATGCATAAGCAGCGTAGTTTCTTCCGGAGTCAGCCTGCCGTCATCCAGTGTCTGCCTGACTACGCGGATGATTTTGTCATAAGGATAAACGCCGCTCAGATAATCATGATCAAGCAACCATTGCTGTAAGTTCAATATTTCCGCCTCATTAATGAGCTGATTGCAGACAATACCCTTTAACAGACCTTCCAGGATCTGGATTCCCAGCGTGGCTTCGCTGTATAACCGGGATGAGCAACTGTGATTGGTTAGCGTCAGTAATTCCTGGCGCTCATACTCAGTCACTATACCATCTGCCAGGATAACTTCCAGTTCATTCAGCAAGCGGGCGAAGAGCCCATATACTTTATATTTGGCATTGTCGTCCAACCATTGTCTCAAATAGCCGACTTCGACCTGATCCACGACCCCATCCGAAGCAATGCCCTGGATAATGCCGAACAAGTCATTTATATGAGAAAGCAGTTTCTGATCCAGCTTATCTTCACTTACAGCCGCACGAGTAAAGGGTTGCGCATGCAAATTTACCAGACGGTAAGTTCCGATGAGGTATTGCAGCAGGACATGGCTGGCTTCCGCATCGGCCAGGGCGTGGTGGGCTGCATAGCGGTACCCGATCTGATTGGTCAATGCATTCAGGCTATAGCTATCTGCTGTCAGCAGTTTCCGGCTCAGTTCAAGCGTGCAGATGTAGTGGAACTGAGGAACGGGCAAGCTGTAGCGTTCTAGCGATTTAGAGAGGACATTCAGGTCATAGCGAACATTATGACCGACAATTGGCTGGTCCTTCACCAGATCTTGCAGTTGAACCCAGTACTCCGGCAAGGTAGGTGCTGAACGGACCATTGACTCACTGAGTCCGGTAATGCGGCTGTTATTGCGGTCAAAGCGATCTTCCGGGTTTATCAAGGAATAAGAACGGTCCACGATCTGGCCGTTCCTGACAAAAACCAAACCTAAAGAGCAGATAGAGTTCCCTCTGGTGTTGGGATTTTCCAGATCCAGCGCTACATAATTCATACAGCAGTCCTCCGGCAGATTTATTTTGCGGATTAAGATCTAAAAGCAGCGAATGAAGTATTTGGTATCAGGACTATGGAATAATAATACAACTTGCTCAGTTGGTTTGCTCAGCTTATTATCAGCTTATTATATGTTATCAAAATAGGCCAATTATTATGTTCATCATTGTTAACGTTATGGGGCTTAGCGTATACAATAACACACATTGCAAAATCCACACCTGCAAGCTATATCATCAACCAATGTCCTCAAGCTATATCATCAGCCAATATCCTCAACCAATGTCCTCAAGCTATATCATCAGCCAATATCCTCAACCAATGTCCACAAGCATCTACAGCTTCAAAGTCTCACCGGCCCGGATGGCCACAGTTTCACCATCTTTAGCAAACCAGAGGGTGCGGGCCGAAGGATTGCTCACGATGGACTCATCGACAGAAATCTTCAAGCTGCGTTGTGCCCGGATATAATCCACAATCTCGATACTGGTAGCATACCAGACATCCGGCAACCCGCTCAGCTGAGCACAAAAGGCTTCCATCAGGCCCCAGTTATCCTCATTATCAAATTCATAGGCATGTCCCCAGACATAAAAGCAATCAGAACACCACGGACGCTTTAAATCTTTTTGAAAGCGTTCGGCCAGTTCCAGCAAGTGGTCATTATGATGACAGGTGGGGTGCCACTCCAGAAAGTTTTCTGGCAGCGCAAAGGCATGCGTTGCTTGGGTGGTACGGCTATATTCGATACCGCAGAGGCGCAAGGCCTGCAAGGTTTCCTCACGGTAGCTGCCAAAGGGGTAAGACATTCCTCTGACGGGATAAGCACACAGGTTTTCCAGATTCTGACGGTCCTGGAGGATTTCAGATAGGACCGCGGTGCCCGGCAAGGCTTCTAAATGAGGATGATGGACCGTATGGACAGCTACCTCATGGCCCTGGTAAAGCGCCGCCACTTCCTCCGACCGGATATGCTCCGGCGTATCTAACGTACCGGAATTCAAGTGGAAGGTGCCTCTGATACCATAGCGATTCAATACCTCGACAAGTCTGCGATCTGCCGCTACACCATCATCATAGCTCATGGTCAGGATATGGCGCCGTCCCTGCTCAAAACGATCAAACGTTATCATCCTTAATGACCTCCTGTATCACCCTGTTTTGGCTGAAGTTCAGACTTTAGCCGCAACCGGTCCGTCTGTTGGCTCAGAGTCACCTACATCATAGCTGATTTTACCCCAAGCACCTCTACCAGCCGTACTGTTATCATAGGGGATTTTATCTGCAGTAAGCTTTTCATAACCGCTTATATCTGCTGTGCGCCAGCACTTGGCAGAGCCAGGTAGCAAACGATACTATGGCTGCAGCAAACAAGCATCGGTGCTCCCGCAGCGTCAAGCGCTAAACCGGATTGCGGTGGCGCAAAGCGGCAATCCGGACAGCTGCAGCATAAACGCTAACCCTCACTAATACAGTGCCAGCCGGCAATCCGCCCAGCTGCAGCGCCAGCCGGCAATCCGCCCAGCTGCAGCGCCATCCGGCAACCCGCACTGCTACAGCGCCAGCCGGCAATCCGCCCAGCTGCAGCGCCAGCCGGCAACCCGCACTGCTGCAGTGCCAGGTTACCAGAGCAGGAAATCATTACCGTTGAGTTTAAAAATTGCTTCGGCAAAATAGCTGTCCCCATAAATAATGTTGTACTCATGCCTTTCTTCATGGTATCTGGCCGAACACTTCTGGACGATCGCTTCATTACTCAGATCAAACACACAGCGTTTTTCGCTCAGAGCCTTCAGCAGGCACAGCGCACCATTCAGATAGAGCTGCCGTTCGCCTTCATCTACCCGCCTGGCCAGTTCCAGTAAGCCGCAGGCCGCAATCGCCGCGGCGGTGGAGTCCTCCCAAGCCGGCTCCGGCGGTTGGCGAAAGTCCACCGGTATCAGGCCGGACTCCGGGATGTTGGCCATGAAATAGTGCGCAATTTGTTTTGCTGTATCCAGATAGGCGATCTTGCCGGTGTGAATATAGCTCAGCGTAAAGCCGTACAGTCCCCAGGCCTGGCCGCGGGTCCAGGAGGAGCCGTCTGCGTAGCCCTGCCCGCCGTAGGTGCGGACTTTTTCACCGGTATCAGGATCAAACGCTACAATATGTTCGCAGGAACCGTCGGCACGCACAAAGGTAGTCATCACCCGATCAGCGTGGCGCATCGCGATCTGGCGGAAGCGGGAGTCCTTTGTCTCTTCTGTTGCCCAATAAAGAATGGGCAGGTTCATCATGCAGTCGATGATACCCCAGCCGCGGTTATCCGGCTGGCCTGGTTCCGGCTGGCCGTCCCAGGCGCGGATGATCTGGCAGGCCGGGATATAGCGGCCGGCCAGGATGGTCGCCGCGTGCAGACCGCGCTGGCGGGAGTCCGGATTGCCAGTCAGTCGGAAATCGGCGACGGCAGTCGGCAGCCAGCGGAAGCCGGCATCGTGGCTCATGCCGATAAAATCACGGAAGCAGCGGTCCTGCTTGCGTTCGACGCCGCGGGCCAGCTCGGCGTAGGATTCATCCTGGGTTTCGGTATACATCAGCCACATCAGGGCGCTCCAGAAGCCGCTGCACCAGCTGTCGATGTTGGCGCTCAGGTCGTCAAAAACGCCATTGACAGTGGAATAGGGAACTTTCCCGGCGGCGTGGCGGCTGGTTTCCGCGACTTTGCAGCGGATTTTTTCTGCGGTTTCCGCGGCCCACTCCCGCTGGGCTGGCCGCAGGTTCTGTTGGTTCAGGTCTTTGAAGCTTAGCATATCTTTTCCTTTCCTACTGCCGGTCATGTGGCTGGCTGTGTTGCCTGCCGGCAGGACTCTCAGCCTGTGCGCCGGCGTCCGCTTCTTTTCAGGTGTCTTCTTTTCAGGTGTCCTCCGCCCCTGCGCCGGCCTCAGCCTGTGCGGCAGCGTCAAGCTTCTGCTCCGGTGTCCGGCAGCGCGGCCTGGCAGCTCGTTTTAACTGCCCTTATCATACGGGCAAAAAAGGCTGTTTTTATGCAAATATCCCTGATTTTTATGTAGATATCATGATCTGTCACTGCATTCAGCCCTGCCCATCGCCGCGGTCATAACCGTATCCTAGGTACAGGCAGATGTCGGGAAACCAAGGGGGAACGCCTTGCGCTGCTTCCCCCGGCCAAATACATATGGGCTTGCCGATAATATCGCCGGCGTTTGCTCCGGTCATCGATTGGCACCGCGCTGGCGGTAATCCGCTTCGATCTTTTGTTTCCATTCAGCCGGCAGCGGCGCCCCGCCCGCTCGGACCCGGGTGATCGTCTCACTGATAACTTCATAATTCAGAGCGGTTCCAGCCGCGTCACTGAGATAGCTGACTGCCCTGGATTCATCAATACCGAATCGTTCCGCTTCCGCCGCCGCGTCAATGTTGGCGCCAAGGAAGAGGAACTCCCAGCCATATCGCGCTTTTTGGCGGTCAATCATATGGCGGACCTGGCTATAGCTGTAGCGATGGCTGGCGTTCTCCATCCCATCAGTTGTGATGATAAAGAGGGTTTTTTCAGGTACAGCTGTCTGACGGGCGTACTTGTGGACCTTGCCGATATGATGGATCGCCCCGCCCACAGCATCCAGAAGCGCAGTACTGCCGCGGACAAAGTAGGTCTGGTGGGTCAGCTCCGGCACCGCTGCGATGGCGACCCGGTCATGGATAACCTCCGATTTATGGTCAAACAGCACAGTGGAGACGACAGCCGTCCCTGTTGCCTGGCGTTGCTGTTGCAGCATAGCGTTGAAGCCTCCGATCGTGTCCGTTTCCAGGCCTGCCATGGAACCGCTGCGATCTAAGATAAATACCAGTTCAAGCATTTTAATCACCCCTGTTGCTTTATTATGCGATCATTATGCAAAAAACAGGAGCCTGCCGGGTCGCCTGTCAGGCGACATTTTTACGCGCCGATCAGCGGCTGGTCAAAGGCGAATAACACTTCATTTAATTCAAAAACATTGTAATTCCGGTTCACCAGGAAATATTCTACAATCACATCAAAGATGCTGCTGTGGGAAAGTGCGTAACCGGCCCGACCGATAAAATCTCTGGTCTCGGCGACATCTAATTCAAGGGCAAAGGCAAAGGCCAGCGCCGTCGTTTTGGTGGGCTGGTAATTCATATTGTGCCGGATTTTGGAGAAGAGTTTTCTATCCACATTAGCTTTTTTATAGATTTCAGGGTCTTTTTTGCCGGTGCGGTCAATAAGCTGCAGGAGCGTTTCAGCAAAGCCCGCATCCAGGTTCTTTAACAGCTGTCCCCAGTCGTCAGCCGGCCCGGGTAGAGCTGTGCTGGCAAGCACTTCAAGCGCTTCGCCTGGGTTCCTGGTTGGCCAGTCTGTATCATGGCCGTTTGGCCAGTCCGTATCATGGCCGGGCTGGTTCTGATTAAGCGCTTGCCTTCTCCGCCTGGCTTCAGATTGAGGTCCCTCTGCCTGCGGGGCACCATATTCGTCAAGGATTTTGCGACGAATATAATGGTCATCAATGTAACTGCTGACAGACTTAAACAGTTTCTCTGACAGGGCATAGGCTTGCTTGTCAAAGACTACCAGATATACCTGCAGCTCGTTTTCTAAAAGGAAACGGCTGATTTCGTGAATGGCTATTTGCAGGGCCAGCGGCTTCGGAAAGCCATAATTGCCTGCAGCCAGCAAGGGAACGGCAACGGACCTGCACCGCTGCGCTTTAGCTAACGCCAGGGACTTTTGGTAGCACGAGGACAAAAGCTGTTCCTCCTGATGCTTGCCATCTACCCAATCCGGGCCAACTGTATGGATGACATAGCTGGCCGCCAATGCAAAACCTGGTGTGATGACGGCGTCGCCCCGGTCCACCTGGCCGATTTGCTGTCGAGCTGTCAACAAAGCAGGTCCGGCTTTTTGGTGGATCGCGTAGTCAACGCCGGGGCCGATGACCGGAGCAGGATTGGCCGGGCTGACAACTGCGTCCACAGACAGGCTGACAAGATCATTTTGTACGATTTCAAACGGCATAAGCCAGCACCTCCCTGCTTCAATAGACCTCATTTCTCACAGCTCAAATAAATCCGGCGCCGCACTGCATTAATAAAGCGGTTCGGCCTGCCTGTTTGCAGGCTGAGGCTGGTGGCAGATTCAGCGCCACGATCTGTCGGCCGCCGCGGTGCCCGGCGCTGCCACAGATCACCTTGCGTTGCCGGTTAATAGCCCCAGGTCAGCAATTGCCACTGCCCCTTATCTGAGCGCGCGAGCCACCATTGCCAATCCGTGTAATCTTCATCCGGGTTCCAGCCGCCGCTGGCGGTTTGGGGCGAATGAAAATGGCTCTTAAACATAATACACTGAGTAAACGTTTCGCCCACAGCCTTCGCCTCTCCCAGCTCATTCATCCAGGCGATATTGCTGGCGTTGCAGGCCTCATCAGATGAATAAGAAATACGATACAATTCACAGCCATCCCAGGTATTGAATTCCTCCAAAATCACCTCTACAGCCGCAGTCATATCCGCTGTTGTATAAATGGATGAAGTACCAAAGTCAAGCTTTACCGCGGCTGTTCTTTGCTGGCCACAGCCCAGTAAAGCCAGGGCAACAATCAGCAATATAAGCCAGGCCGATCCTCTCTTCATAAGTACACCTTGATCAATTCCGTCTGAATGGTTTGCTATGTTTAGCCATAGGGCTCCTGTACAGGGCTCCAGTGGGCTGTCTCAGTTGTTTAATGGTTTCACTGGATCAACAAGCTTACACCCCCAGCGCAAGGCAGCCATAAGCAGATCCATGATAGGCGATATCCACACGAAGCCATAACGGGTTGAGACAAATTGTCCTTTCCGGTTCATGGGTTATCCTGCATATATCGGGACATGATTGGCCTGAAACATCATCCGGACTGCTACAGATCTTGCTCCATATTGTATAGGAACATGGTATCCTTACCGTAGCAGGTTTTGTAGCGGATTTCAACCTGGTCTGGCCTGGTTGATCTGCCTGTGGTTTTGCTTTGCGTTTATGTTGACCCGGACCGAGCCAACCTGCCAGCTGAAGGCAGGTCACTGAAGAAAGATTAAGATGCAGGAGATTGTTTCATGCTAAATAAGGATGGATTTGATCTTTGGTCCGATCGTTATGACGTTTCGGTAAAAGAAGCGGATGAACGTAACCAATACCCTTTTGCCGGATATACCAGGCTGATGAACGCCATATATGGAACCATCATGGAGCATTCACCTGCCAAGGTCCTGGATATCGGCTTTGGCACCGCTTTATTGACGTCCAGGCTTTATGACGCAGGTAACCAGATAACCGGAATTGATTTTTCGGCCGAGATGATCAGAATCGCGTCAATAAAAATGCCGACAGCCACTCTGCTGCAGTGGGATTTTTCACTCGGCATTCCGCCGGTACTGAGCGAGCAGTCTTTTGACTTTATCGTCAGCACATACGCTCTTCACCACCTTACGGATGCGGCCAAGGTCAGCTTTATTTCCTCATTGCTAAACTTACTGGAAGCAAAGGGCGTCCTGCTGATCGGAGATGTATGTTTCCGCAGCCGAGAGGAGCTCCGCTTATGTAAAGCCGCCAGTAGAGATAGCTGGGACAATGATGAAGTCTACTTTGTAGTTTCTGAACTGGAGGAACAATTGTCTCCTGTTTGCGAGCTGGTCTTTCATGAGTTTTCTTTTTGCTCCGGGGTTATTGAATTCAGAAAGAAGCCCTAGTTTTTTGCTTGGCTTTATGTTGTGGCGGCCTTCCACCTGAGTCTGCCAGAGTCTGAATCAATGCTTTCAATATGCCTGAGCGCAGGTTCGGTCAGGCTGCACGCGCAAACAGGCATAGAAAGTGAGGTTATCGTTATGGAAACAGTCAATACAAACGGCTTATTGCCGATTTCACTTGACGCCGTTGTTCTGGAGTGCAAGGATGCGGCCGCTTTAGCTGATTTTTATATCCGGCTGCTTGGCTGGAAGAAAAATCATGTGGAAGCAAACGAGTGGACCGATATTCAATCGATCTCCGGCGGCGCAAAAATCGCCTTTCAGCAAAATCCGGACTATAGCCCGCCGGTATGGCCGGATGAACCGGACCGGCAACAGCAAATGGTTCATTTAGATTTTGCGGTACAGAATCAGGAACAGTTAGCGCTTGCCGTACAGCACGCGCTTGCCTGCGGGGCAGTAAAGGCCAATAAACAATATGGTGAAGCGACTTCACCAGGAAGTGATTCTTTATGGATCACGATGCTTGACCCCGCAGGTCACCCCTTTTGCTTTGTCATCTGGTCCTGACACCGGACCAAGGGTAGCGCGAGGGGACAGTGTTCTGCCGTGCGTACGGAAACCGTCAGATCTACTTCTCCGTACTCGCTGCGCACGGTCTTCGTGCTATGCCCGTTTCTGCGGTTCTTCTCCGATATACCGGCTTTCTCGCTCTTACTGTAGCTGAGGTCTGTCTCCTGTTGTGCTTCCAGCATCGCCTGAATCGTTTCTTTCAACATTCCTTAAGTACTTGTTTCGCATCATCTGCTGCCTTCAGATTGTTTCCTTGGATAAATGCCCCAGATGTTCTTTGGTCTATAGTTCGTCCATTGGTCTGATTGCTTTGCTTGGCCTGCCTGGACTTGACATAATTCCCTATGGTCATAATTGGGGGCGGCTTAAATAGCTATCCATATTTAGCTATTACAGATTCAGCCAGCATTAGGACAGCATTGCCAGAAGTTTTTGCATGACCATTCCAGTCGCATAGCAATCATTCAGTGAATCGTGATTACGGCAATAAATACCCAAAGCCTCAGCGACAGTCTGCAGTTTGTTGTCAGACGTGTCCAGTTCAGAACGTTTAACCAGCCCTAAAACATCGTAATGTCTCCGACCTTTCACAAGATCAAATCCAGAACACCAGAGGAACTTCAGATCAAATGAGATATTATAGCCTATCAAGGCATATTGCCCGACAAAATCCATAAATGACTGATAGACCTGTGATATAGTCGGAGCACTTGCCAACATAGCATTGGTTAATCCATTAACGTTGGATGCCTGTTCAGGAATATTAAAGTGTGGGTTAATATATGTATTGAATTGCTCAATGGGCTGGAACTGCCCGTCATCTGTGCAGGCAAACTTGATAGCTGATAACTGGCAGATCCGTCCAAACTGAGGCTTTAAGCCAGTGGTCTCCACATCAATGACAATGAAAGCTTTTTTGTCACCTTTAAGTAGTTTATATCTGGGTTGGATCGCTGGCATATCTTCCAGGTTCTGACGATGCAAGCTTCCTGCTGCCCCTAAAGAAATTGGATATGAGGGAATACCTGCCAAAACGCTATCTGACTGTTGCCTCACCTTTTGTTCTTGCCTAGCAGGTTGCTGGGTGAGTAGCTGGGATGGCTTCATTGACCTAATTGAAACAATGATCAGAATGATACCAAGAGTTGCAAAAACGATGCTTCCGCCAGGTGATCCAACCAGACAAATCAGAGCCAATATGCAAAAGCTAATACCCAGCTTCAGTTTGACACGACTGTGAGAAATCTGGCTATGTTCCGTTCTTCTGTAGTGATCAGGAGGAACATCGGTGGTTCCTGATAGCTGACTGGTTGCCCGCCCGCTCATTGTATGTTTTGTCCCTGAGCCAGAATGGGAGATTCCCCAGGGCGTGCGAACGGTTGTCTCCTGGTAAATTCTATTCTTAATGGTTCTTTCAGGATCTTTTATATAACCTAAGCCCTTCTTGCCATACAGTGGTTTGACCGCCCGGTTAACGTCTCTCTTAATCCTCCCGGAAGTCCGTGCTTTTAGGCTACTTTTATAGTTTGGCTTTCTTAATCCAACTTTCATGTTTACCAGTTTACCTTTTCATTAGCTTAATGCATAATTGCTGGCTTTGCAGGTATTAGACTTGGATCTGATGTGTTCCGCTGCTAGCGGGTAACATCTTTTACTCTTCATAATTTTACGCCTTGATCTATATCCATTCCAGCACTTTATTAATTTACCAGGTATAGGTTGACTCTTGGTAAATGATTAAGAGGATCTAAATCGATTCCATTGGCTTTCAATCATGATACCAGGAGACATTTCCCCTGCGTAAGCGAAATAGATCTAAAAATCTCGAGGACTCCTCGCACACATTCAAAATAGTCTGCGGAAATAATAAGGCCTTATATTCTCCCGTAAAAGCAGTGTTATTGCTGTAGGTGGTGAAAATATGAGTAAACATCTGCGATGCTGATAGATGAATTTAAGGATTACTCAAGTCCAACTTCAAAGATACATCGTTTTATCGTAAGCGGAGAATTGATCTCTGTTGTGAGAGAATTATATGAGACAGATCGGAATGTACCTGGCTACTACCTTGCCGGCAGCACATACGGACCGTCGTATCTGACCTTTGAGTCTGCTCTGGGTTATCATTTCCTTATTCCGGAAGCAATTTATCTGTTCGCCTCAGTGGTCTTTGAGAAGGAAAATCAAAAGTATTATGCTACATCGTATGGCACATTAACTATCGGGACGCGCCAAGCCAGGCGCACCCGCATGGAGTTGAATTACAAGCGGGAAACGGCTATGGCTTTCAGATCGCAACCCCGGAAAAGGCGCTCTGCGATCAGCTGTACACCAGCTCTCCTGTGAAGAATCGTGCCGGTCTTGAGCAACTATTGTTCAGCGGACTTCGCATTGATCGTGAAGCGTTCTGGGAACTAAATATGCGGGAGCTTACAGAACTGACCGGCTATTACCACACACAAAATCACCGCATACTGCATACTTTTATACGATAAGGAGCCAATCTATGAATCCAGTCATTGAACAAATGCTCAAGCCATATAAGAAACAAACCCTGTAAGACAAAGTAAACGCCAACAAAGAGAAAGCACAGGAAATCGTCCTCTGCGGGCTCAGCCGTGCAGGGTTCTTTCAGTCTGCTGCAAGCAACGCAGGCATGGATATCATAAAAATCACGCATCCGTGTATTCGCTGTTCCACGCACCATGATTGTCTCCAGCTTTTCAGCCAGGAGTGTTTCCAGATTATATGTCCAGATGGAGATTGCCCGTTCCTCAAACATTAGGTTGTAGGAATACTCCGCAGCACCCGGCGTGATGATGTCGTCAGTGGAAATATTAATTCTGATCGTCTGACGCATCTTATCCAGAGAAGCCTCCAGTATAAACCGGATACCGGGATAAGGATGGTCCTTACATAAGCTCCGCATAGGTCCTCATAGCAGACTCAACCCTGAATCTTTTTGCATATTCCATAAGATGATGCAGATTTTTTTGAGTACTGTCCATATATTCCTTCATCGCATACCGGAAAACCTGTACATCCATCGTATCCTTGCTGCGAAGGATATCGCAGATCGTCCGATCCATATCGTAGGCACGCACGGTATTGCCATAGCTCGTCTGAACTTCCACAATGCCCAAATCATAGACTTCTGGCTTTACCTGATAGACCCGGATTTCTTTTCTGCGAAGATGTGACGCATTGTATCCGGCCTTCACCGTTACGCTCATAGTTTTAGGTTCCCGCTCCATCAGGCCATGCAGCATCAGAGCCGTTTTATGTGAAAACACGATGCGGCTGTTTGATAAACAGAGGAGATGCAATTCATCCGGCCAGGCATCTTCAGCAAGGTATACGCCCTGCGCAACCCGCTCCATCTTTCTCCGGCTGACATATTCCGCCAGTGTCGGTTTTGAAACGCCGGCAGCAACTACTTGGGAGGTGCATAGATACCCGTTTCCGTTTTCCACAAGAATATCTAGAACATCAAATCGCGTCATATCATCGTCTTACTTTCTCGCTCCTTATTATGGATAGAGTAGACTGAAGTTCGCAACTTGAAAAAAGGATATAGGAAAGCCATCCGGGCTTCGCTACAATGTATTAGGCAAAAAACACACAAAGGAGAGACACCGGATGGCTCACCAAAAAGATACCACGAATTTGATGGACGTGCTACTACAATGTATGAGGGCAGCCGATCCCATGCTGCAGATGCTTGAATGGCTCTGTGACCAGCTGATGGAAGCAGAGGTCAGCGAGCGAATCGGAGCGGCCAAGCACGAGCAGAAGCAGGATGGCAACAGCTACCGCTGCGGCTATCGGCCCCGGCGCCTGGATACGCGCATGGGTACGATGTACCTGATGGTACCGAAAGTCCGTCAGGGTGGCTATATCCCCTTCTTCATCACCGAGCGCAAGCGCAGTGAAGCCGCTTTGGTGCAGGTTGTGCAGGAAGCTTATGTGCAAGGAGTTTCAACCCGAAAAATCGAAAAGCTGGCTCAAAGCCTGGGGATTGAGAACCTCTCACGCAGCCAGGTCAGTGAAATGACCAAGGGCTTGAACGAGCAGGCTGAAGCGTTTCGCACGCGGCCGTTGCAGGAAACGCGCTATCCGGTGCTATGGGTCGACGCGCTTTATGAGAAGGTGCGGGTAGACGGCCGGGTTGTTAGCATGGCCATCCTCCTGGTCTGCGGGGTCAGTGAAAGCGGCCAGCGTGATGTGCTGGCCATTGAGCCGATGCTTGAAGAATCCAGGGACAGTTACGCACGGCTCTTCTCCGGACTTCAGGAGCGCGGCTTGAGCGGCGTGTCGCTCATCATCTCAGATGCCCATGCAGGCCTGGTTTCCGCGATCGAGTGCGCCTTTCCGGGTGCATCCTGGCAGCGCTGCAAGGTTCACTTCATGCGAAATATCTTATTGCACGTACCGCATCGAGAGAAAGATCGCTTTGCCGCCCAGCTCAAGCTGATCTGGCAGGCACCGAACCGGGAACTGGCCCTAAAGCGGGCTCAGGAGCTGATAGAAGCCTATGAGCACCGCCTTCCAAAGGCCATCTCCATCCTGGAAGCAGGCTTAGAAGACAGCCTGTCCTATCTGGCCTTCCCCAGCCTCGACGCTCGAAAAATCAGCTCGAACAACCTGATTGAGCGCCTGAACAAAGAGATCAGGCGCCGGACCAACGTGATCGGCATCTTTCCAAACCCTGAATCCTACGTACGCTTGATCACCATTTACCTGATGGAATATGCTGAAGACTGGTCGGCTTCTAAGGCCTACCTCAGCCAGAAGTCCATCGAAGACATACCAACGCTAACGGCCGCCTAGATACACTTAGAACGGAACCCGAAGTTGCAATCATCTGTTGACACGACCAGCGTGTAACATCATCAGTATTTATTTTTATTCATTGATAAGATAAACATTGCCTTTTGCTCGGGTTATTGCAACATAGAGTTTATTCCTAGTGGATGGTGCCAGCTTTCTAAGTTCTCCTTTTGAATACATTAATGCCGTAGTTTTATTAAGAAGGACACACACATCCATGTGGCAATCTTCACCTTTTGTATCTCCCCAATTTCTGTGATCCGTTCCAAATCTTGCGCTGTCTTTATAGTGAAGTTTTATAATACTGCTGTCTGCAATGAGTTGCTGTATTTCGCTAGGATCTGTAACGAAGCGTATAGTTGTGTTATCGCTATCAGGTCGATTCGAGCAAATGTCAATACCCAGCATTCCAGAGACAAAGGAGCAGATGTTTTTACTGCAACGCCAACTTTTTATAAGTGTCGTTTTGTCGCAGATAAATCCTTTGCTTGTAAAATAGGCTTCGTAAGTATTTCTATCGTTAAACAAATTCTTATTTGTATTGCCATCACGACTAGTATCAAAAGTATGTTGGTAGAAATCGCCTACAAAAAGCATATTAAGGTTTGCATCCATAAGTTGCTCAAGGTAAGAAAAATCACGGCCAGCGATATCCTGAACTTCGTCGATGACAAACTCGTCAAAATATTTTTCAATCCGATGTTTAACTTCCTCGATCACCCCGGATTTTTCAATCAGAAGGGATAGCCTATTACTGTAAATATAGTTTCCAGGTGAAATGTAATATGAACGCTGACTTTGGCTAACGTATTTATATGTATTCATCTCGTAAAAAACGCCTTTTGCTTTTAGCTGATCTGACAAATATGGCTTATAGCAAAATCGGTATAGAAAAGCAAAATACGTCATTAGGGTAATGCACTCTGGCCAGGTGCCATTAAACTTTTCTGCAATCTTTTTTGAAAGATTGTTATAATTCGCAATGGTGTAAGTGACTATTAACGACCTCTTTCTTTTAGAGAGGCTATCAACGATATATGTAGTTTTTCCAGAGCCAGCAACAGCAAAAATTACTCTCTTATCCATTGAATCGCCCTTTTCATGTATTCAGGAACGACTATTGGTTGTTCCTGAGATAGCAGAATATATGCTGCTTCCGTTTTGTTGTTTAGCATATAGTCTTGAGCCGGAGAGTTAAAGAGGCTATCGCATAATGCTGTATTGTCGTTATATAACACTATTTCAAAAGTACGCTTACTAATGTCTGACTCAAAGAAAACTTTTATGTTAGGATCGCCGTTATATTCAGCATACTTTTCAGTACAATTTCTTTGAGCATTCTGATCATTATCTGTTAGGACAGCGACCTTACATCCAGTGTGCTTTGCTATTTCGAGATAACGCTTAAAACTTAAACCACGAACGTCGATAATCTGTACGTTATCTTTTTCTGGCTTGCAACCTGCAATAGTTCCATAGAATTTATCCATCATCATATATTCGGATGGTCCCTCAACCAATATTACTTTAGTTGAAAGTGCAAATTCAACAATACTTGCAGGTGGTGCCTTCATAAAATATTTTGCCGTCTCATCACTCAAATCTTTTAGCATAATAGGTTGGTTCGCGCAGCGCGAGTGCATAATTAAAAGGTTCTTCAGTTCCAATCTAGTGCTTATCAAACTGTTATGAGTTGTAATAAAGAGTTGACATTTTCTGGTCTCGGCAACTCGTTGAATCATTTTTCTGAGATTTACCGGACTAAGGTGATTCTCTGGTTCTTCAATCAAAATAACGTCAACATTATCTCCAGAATGCTCTAGCGCGAAATCAGTTTTAATAAATATTTGCTTACCGGTGCCTTTACTATCAATGCCGATATCATCCTCATAAATCATCAAGTCGGATTCCAATTCCATGGCCGATCCGGTTTTTAGGCCAAAATTATAGTGCTTATCTGCCGGAATCCTATTATTCAACGCCTTTAAACTTTCCACCTGAAAAGCATTACGCATCTGACGGTAGTCGCATTTGTGATTGGCTCGCTCCTTGACGTCTGCCTCGGTATACTGGAAATACATTCTACGCACAAAATCATTTGTAGCATATTCTGAATTCATACTTGAACTATCGACTATTACGCTTCGTACTTTCTTTTTATATCCTGTATATCCCTCATCTGCAAACGTGGAAAAGCGAATTGAATAATAATCATACGGGAAATAGTCACTATCTCCGGAGAGAACTATGGCAATCTCGTTTCGATAATCCGGATTTGGAGCACAGATTAATCTGATTCCATCGCACACTATTCCATCAGAATTATTTTTACCATTCATCGTATAGTCAAAATCGCCCAAGAGGAAAAGCTCCACCGATAATATAGGCAAATTATCAAAAGTCCGTGACTCAGAATTAAATTTCTTGACCGCATCAATATTGATCAATTTATCTAGTCCCAATGATTCAACACGTCGAATATTTCCGCTGGAAACGATGTCAATAGCCTCTAAAATACTACTTTTTCCGACTTCATTATCACCAACAAGAATATTGATTTCCTTGTTTGGCTCGATTACATAATCACTGAATCTCTTAAAATTGTGTAGTTTAATTTTCTTTATTACAGTACTCATGTTTTCTCGTCTCCAACGATAATGCATCCAAATCTACTAACAGTATTTCGTTCTGCGCGTTGAATACATCTGGATAAAGCCCATGCGATATAGTTTATTTCTCATAAAATACATTGTGTTTTCAATATAACTAGTCCTGCACAAAATAGCGTCCGAAGGATGCGCAGCCGTATGATGGAATCATGCGATCAGAGGGGATTGGGGGCATCGCCCTCAACAAGCAAAAAGCAAAGTGGGGCCCGCTTTGCCCTGCTTGCCAGACTGTTAACTCCAATTACCAGCCCCGCATGAGTTGACGCATCTTGTCCTGCTTATCAAGCACCGTTGTACAAGCTTCCCAGTTTTCCGTATGCGGAGGGATTGTCTCATATTTTATGGAGAATGGATTCTGTTTCGGTATTGCATCGATACGTTCCTGTGCCTGCTGCTCATTATCAAGCGCGATGTCAATCCATACATCTTCCAAGGTGTCAGGAATCTGGCCGAACATGTTATAAATATCGTTCAACCGATTTGACAAGACCTTATGTACTTTATCTTCCACGGAATCTTTGTATCTCATGTTGAAAATACGAACGCAATCGCTGATTTGCCCTATCCTTTGGATACGGCCTTTCCGCTGTTCAAGTCGAGTTGGGTTCCAGGGAAGGTCAAGATTGATGAGCGTTGAAAGCGTCTGAAGGTTCAACCCTTCGCTTGCAGCATCTGTCCCGACGAGTATTTTTATTTTTCGCTCCTTGACCATGGCCTTGATTTCCTCCTTCTGCTTTTTCTCAAACATTGCGTTGATAAAGCATCCGGATTTGTCGCCGCCAGCATAAAGGCCGATCAATGTGTCAGGGATGTCGAGCGATAACTTTTCGGCGATAAAGTGCGCGCTGTCATAATACTGGGAGAAAACAATACAGCCTTGGTCTTTCCACGGCCGATCCTCTTCGTCAGCTCCGTTTTGCAGAATTTCAAGAGTCTTCCCGTATTTTGGATCACTATCATGATTCATCGCAAGGATAGCTACAAGTTCCCGCAGGCACTCCGTTTCTTCCGGGGTAAGTTCCTTTACTTCGGAAACATCTTCGTCGTAATCCTCGTCGTCCTCAAATGTAACATCAAATTCATCCTCGAGAATCTGACGGCCTTCCTCCGTCCAGGCAAGCATTTTTTTAGCGGTGTTTTCGCCGGCGAGAATTGTACTGCCGATACGCTTCAGCATTAAGGTTGACATGAAGCCTCCGGCCTTGACGCGCTTGGACAGAAGTGAGCAAAATTCCTGCGCTTTTTGATACGCTTGTTTTTGATATCCTTCAAGCGGAAGGGAGTCGTCATCATGCTCGCCAAGCAAGAGCACGTTGATCTTTTTCAAATACGGTTCACCGGTGGATGGGTTGATAGTGTTTTCAAGGAAGTCTCTCGTTCTGCGAACAATATGCCGTATGTACGGATTAGAGTTCAGAACAAATTTATCCGTGATATAGAGCGTTTTGATCTTATTCCGAATGGACATTCTGCCGCTCGTATAGATTTCCGGAGACAGAACGAATTGGTCATCCGGAATATCCAAAGTATCACGAAGACTGTTGATCTTGTGAGCACCGGCCGTTCTTTCCGGAAAGGGGTTGCGCATGATATCCCACATCGTTATTTCGCTCTCGGGAACAGGCTCTTTGCTGCAAACCATATCCAGCATCAGCTGCGGCTTTTTATGCCATTCACTATAAATGTCTCCCATCACTTTTTGCGCAGGCAGGCTGAGCGCGTTGATGAGATCATACGCTTCAATCGTATTCACCTGCACTGGTGTGGCTGTGGCAAGCAGCATACTTTTTGTCCGGTAGGTTACTTCGTTCAAAAACTGAAGCAAATAATTTGGATCGGCCTTGTGCGTGTCCGGGTCTTTCGTCGGGTTCCTGCGTCTTGCCCTGTGCGCTTCGTCCAGAATGACGCACTCATATTCTTTTTGGAGAAGAAGCTCAAATGCTTCCGTGCGGCGGGAAACAAGTCCTTGAGAAACGATGCCGACTCTGCGGGGACATTTCAGAATAGAGCGCGTGTTTTCAGCCTGATAGAAATAGCCGGTCTCGTCTTGCCAGCCATGCCCTGTCCACACGGCGCTCGGCATATCGAGCATGGAGTTCATTTCATCCTGCCACTGGAAAAGCAGCGTTTTGGGGACAATAATCAGGATCGGTTTGTCGCCGGAAAGTGCCATTAGTTTTGCTGCCATTGCAAGTTGGATGGTTTTTCCCAAACCGACCTGATCGGCAAGAAGGTAACGGGCACCGCCTGGCTTTTGGTGTTCCCGAAAGGCCAGTTCTACAAAATATTTCTGGTGTTCCCACAAGCCAAATTCTTTTCTGAAAACCGGTTCCTCCACAGCCGCAGCGGGAATTTCCGGCTC
This sequence comes from Oscillospiraceae bacterium HV4-5-C5C, assembly GCA_012034405.1. GTDB lineage: Bacteria > Bacillota > Clostridia > Saccharofermentanales > Fastidiosipilaceae > JAAVLZ01. Next base: position 262,698 of record JAAVLZ010000001.1, read on the forward strand.
TGGCTGCTCCCGCCATTTGACCAGCGGAACAACGGTTCTCTTTGACAAGCGGTCAATGTCCTCAACAATAAAATCACAGAGATTGACGGCATACTTGTTGTTCCAGAAAAAGTCAAATTCCTTTTGCACCCAGTCTACGGCCTCTGGCGAATCATCCTCCCAAACCATTTCATAGTTCAGCTGAAACGCGCTCTTTGTCTCGTTGATGCTGCCGAGAAAGCTCGTCCTGGTACCGTTTTCGTATGTGATGATCCCTGCCTTGCCATGCATCAGGCCGTATGCTTCATCCGGGATCACGCGAACCTGGAGCTTGTCGCTTTTCAAAAGGCGATACAGCCGCGTTAACCGTTCGCAGCTTTGCGGGGAAGTATACTTGTTCTCCGGTTCAAAGATGCACCATTCCTGCTTCATGCGCTGCGCGTAAGCAGCGGTCTCCACATCTTCGGCAGAAAGGCCACTGTTGCAGATTACCCGCGCTGTGCCGGACATAGCTTCAATACTCTCGCCGGCGACCTCCAGAATGGAAGAACAAAAATAGCCGGCGATGCGGTCGTAACTTTTTGCGCCGATCAGCTTTTTATTCAGGAATGATTCATCCAGCCGGCTGAGGCGTGAGGAGTAGCGGTTAACCATTTATCTTCACCTCGCTCAGATGCTGTCGTGCGTAACCAGAGCCAGAAGCAGTTCCGCCATATTGGAAGAATCGGCCCAGTGTTCCTGCATGTTGCTGATATCACGGTTGTTTACAAGGAACGACAGGATCTGCATAATCATTTCGCGCTTGTCCCAGTAGTTCGGCAATTCTCCCTTCAGGTAACCCAGCGCCTTGTTCGGATTCATGTCCTCTTTGATGCCCGCATAGATCGCGGCAAAAATCGTGCGCATCAGGGATTTTTCAAAATCCGGCACATCGCTGATCGTGCGGCCGGCCATTTCGAACGGCGTTTTCAACCGCGCTGTATTGGCTTTTTCGCTCGCCATCATCTGTGAATAGCCCCCGATGGAAAAGCCGCGGGCGAATTCCTGATAGGTACTGATCTGATAGCTGCCATGCTTTTCGCTTTCAAGCCCCTTAATATAGAACTTCTCGGCATTGGAAAGCTCACGCCAGAGAAAACTGTCAAAATCCAGTGGGATAACACAGTCGTAAGCGATTTTCTTCGCATTTTCAATAATCCCAACGATTTTACTGCCAGTGGGATTGGAAATTGCCTGATTCAGCTCAAAGTCCAGATCGAGGTCTTCAATCGTTGCATAGGAAGTCAGCACCTTTAGCGAGGCGGCATAGGCTGCCAGCACGTAGTCCGGGTCAGAGAAGTTCGGCTCCTCCTTGTCATCCAGCTTCTGCATGCTTTCAATCTGGCGCTTGACTTCATTCCGGATATCCGCATTGATCTCATCCAGAAAAGTCATATCGCTGCTGGTCTGTTTGCGGAGCACCAGCAGGACCGTTCCTTTGACGTAGTTGCCGTCTTTCAGGCCGGAGGCATCCGTTTCCGTGGCAATATTCCAGGCCGCGGTAACCTTCAGGCCGGATTTCCACATTATGATGGCAAGCTGTGCCCATACAGCCGGATCGCTGTGGGTAAACATGACCACCTGCATACCATTGTCCGGCATGTGCTTGGTCAGGTTGGAGTAGATTTCGATCATAGTCTGGCTGAAATGCTCATCACCACGGACAGCGAGGATTCGTTTACTGTCTGTGTACCAATCAGGGAAAGCTTTTTGAAGCAATGATTTGTCCCAAGCAAGGAAAAACTCAGAAAGTTCGTGATAATTAATTGCATCAGCATAAGGGGGATCCGTTATCCAAAGATCACAAATCGAATATACTTCTCTTGCATCTATAACCTTTACTTCGGTTTCTTTTTGGATGGGGGTTCCATTGTATTCATTACGCCAGACAGTTTCCTGCATTTTCAATCCACGGGCGCCCCAATTGAACAATGTATTTAATGCTTGGTTGTAATACGTTTGTTTAGCAATATCAGTATTTGGATCCCATCTACACAATTTGCTTCCATAGTCTACCATACGGTTTATTCCAAGTATGCCTGCAACAATATATCTATTTTCTACACTTTGCTTTGCAATCTCGGCAAATCTACTCAGCAAAAAAAGTTGCCTATTGGTATACAATTGATGCCAATATTTCCATCCGCGATTTCTCATAACCTCAATAGTTTTATCGCCAGGTTCGATGGGAGCTGAGGGAATTAGGCCCATTTCCTGCCATTCAGAAAAATGCTCCGCTACAATGTCATGTATGGTCTTTTCATTTTGCAGATCACGTTCATTCGGCGCTCGATAATATCTTGTCCCGTCTTTTCTTTCATAACGAATTACATAAAGCCGTTCCTGGTAGATATCTTCTGGCCGTGGTTCGAATTCATTTTGAGCCCATTGCCTCAGACCATAAATTGTATTGCCGTTTTCGTCTGTTTTATCCCGACGTAGAACCGATATCGGGGTGCTCTTTCCGCAATGAGGGCATACAAGCGCGTTGTCCTGAACTGTACCACCACTTTGTGCTTTCCGTAGCTCTGCGTCAGTAACATCAGCTTTGATGCTGATGTCATACCGTTGGCCATTTTCATGCAATTCGGCAATCACTTTACCGGCGCGAATACCCACTACAAAAGAGGGAAGCATTGGAACAATCATGCCGCACTCCGGACAGCGTGCTTCTACACAATAAAGATAGGACAGTGCTCTGTCGCCTTTTTCGTTATGTTCTATTCCGAGACTGCAGATCTCTTTGTCAACAGCGTCGTATGCCTTTTTCTGGAAATCGGTTATTGCCGTTAATTCATTTTCACTTGCCCCGCAAATATGCAGGTCTGCCCAAGTCAATAAGCCTGCAATAGGATTCAAATCACTTGCGTAAACATCGCAACCCATGCGTGCCGCCTCAAAGGGAATAGAACCTCCGCCGCAAAAGCAGTCACCAACCGCGATGTTGTGGCCGTATCGCTTCATTGAAAGCTGATTGACAAGCTCCGGGAGGCTGTGCGCCGCGGTACCGAGGTGCTGGTTAATCTCATTCCACGATTGCTCGCTGATATTCTCCAACTGCTCTGGTCGCTTGCAGAGCGTGAGCTTTTCGTCATAACCCATTGACTTGAAAACGGCTGCCTCAATTTCCTTTTTGGGTGCATCTTTGCTGAGAGTAATCTTATCTCCGCTTGTTTCAAACCATTCGCCATAGGAATTGTTCAGCTTTTTACTCTTTTGAACATGTTCCCACAGTTCCCTTGCGGAGAGGCTTTTTTCCTTGCGAAAAATCAACCCTTCCCGGTCCATGCTCATAATTTTCAGGAAGATTTCCATGTCCTTTTCCGGGTTGTCGCTGGAGGGCATCAGGCAACCCAGCACGGCGGCGCGCACCAGCACAAGAGGCTTGCGCCCCCACCACTTTCCCAATCCAGTAAGCGTTTGGCTTTGAACTGCTTTACGTTCCTTATAGCTCTCCTTGCTGACTTTGCTAACAGGAAATTGCTTTTCGATAAATGAAAGGTGTTCGTTCACTTGATTTCTCCTCCGCTCAGTTCTTCCAGTGTTATCTGGTTGCTCTCATCCACCGGGTTCTCGCACAAGGCATAACGTAAAGCTGTTCGCCAGCCTTTTTTGTCATTGATACCGCCGGTGCTCGCATTCGTCATCGTGTAGAGCCACCAGCGCTCCTCCGGCTGAAGACCAAGCCAGTTGCGGATGGCGGTGGGGATGCCGGCCGGGTCGTTGTTTTCAATGCCCCACAACAACACCATAAGTTCCTTGCCCATCAGCTTTTCCACTGGCGTACCGCCAATAGAGAATTTACCGATTGGCTTCTTCGATTCCTTCAGGCGGGCATTGAACTCATTTGCCACTTCGCTGGCCAATTTTGACCATTTATAGCGGGAAATACGGAGCTTCAGGATATCCCGGCTTCTGATTTTCTGCTCGCCGTTCTCATCCCAGCCAAAGCGTTCATAGACGCATACTTCGCTTTGCTTATCCTCGTTGATTACGACGTAAAAATGGTTATCAGACTCAGCCGGATTATATCCAAAGCCGATATAATCCTTATTCATTGTATGATTTCTCCTTCTGCGCGCAGCTTATCCAGGTCAAGCTTGCACATATCCACCCAGGTGTTAAATTTCTCCCCGGCATTAAAGAGCAACTCCTTATATTCAAACGTAACAACTACATCCCGATCCTTGAAGCTGGTCGAGCGAATTAAGTCAATTAGTGCCATCAAATCGGTCGGCGTATAGTGGATATTCGCATTATACTCGACATAATTATCTTCTTTGTCCTTTTGGTAAATGTACGCACTACCGCCTTTGATGAAGAGCCCGTCAATTTTACTGAGTTGTTCCAGTTCGCGGTAACTCGATTCCGTATCACCCAGTTGCTTTTTGGCTTTCATGCGATAGATCAGCGTTTTGGAAGGATCAATTTTCTTCGCTGATGGATTGGCATGCGTAGTATCTACCGGGATATCCTTGCTTTCAATCACCTGTCCCTTAAAGAGTGTCACCGTACGAACAAATTTGCAGCCCTTGGGAACTACAAATTCTCCATTATAAATTCCGCCATTTTCCTTGGGTTCACTGCCGTCTGTTGTATAACGGACTTCATAATTATCATTGGTCTGTAAAGTAAGAACTTGACCATTTGAGGTAGCACGCTGGCCGTATTTAATCGGCGCAATACCGGTAAATTCATATACATGTCCAGTTTTTCTTTCACCGGACGGATCAATGCAGATAAAACGTAAGGATGGTTCTTTGGTCACAAAAACAGAGTCTGTGATCTCTGCTGAAGCAGCAGTCGGGTCTGCACCAATATCGTAATAGACCCTGCCGCCGACGCCCTTGATATGGAGTGTAAACTCCTGCGTTTTATCATCATAGTTTGTCTGATTTACGGATACACTCGTCGGGTCCTTTTCAAACGGCCCTTTTACAAGATAGCCGTTAATTTCCCGCCATTTATCCTTTTTCAAGCAATCCGCTTTCAGACTGTCAAGCTGATCCGGATGATACCACTGCCATGAAATTTCAGTCGCGGCGCGGTCGCAGATTTGGCTGTACGGCATTTCTTTCGTTGTAAAAAGGCGGGCTTCGCATTTTTTGCGCAGCGTCTCCATGAAAGCATCTTCCTTGGAGAACGGTTCATATTTCATTTCGCTCTGAAGAAGAGAAATAATCTGCTGTTCGCCGTCAAACTTGTTTTCCTTGAACTCCAGTTTGAAGTCTGCCGAAACAATGCCGTTCTTTGTCGGATAATACAGCGTCACGAAAGTTTCACGGATTGTGGAAAACAGCGCTTGTATTGCCTTGTCAAGCTGGACTTCGGCTTCTTTCCGCTGTTGATCGGTAGCGGGGACACCTTCCGAGTTCATACCATCAACAATCGTTTGGATTGCTTTCAGTTTTTTGCTGTTGACATAAAGCTTTTCCATGACGCTTCGATCGCCAGAAAGGAACATGACGCGGTTTTTCTGTGAGACAGCATCATAGAATTTCTGAAGGTCAGGATGCAGCTTGTTTCCGGGATAGGGCTCAAAGATAACAAGAGATATCTTTTTATTGTCGAGTTCGATTTCATCAACTGCTGGCAAAACATAGAGCTGCTCATAGCATACCTTCAATTTTGCCGCAAAATTTTCGGTAAGGATTCGTTTCAGCTCTTTTTTAGCGCTTTCATTGGTATAAGAATCAACAAGGGTATTCATTTCCGCAACCATGTTCTTGGTGTTTTGGAAATATAGTCTGCCCCGGTTGTCGGTCTTCATATACCAGCACTGTGTTCTAAGCTCTTCCAGGCAGCTCTTCATAGCGTTGATGTCAACACCGGGCGCGCTGACAAAGCCAAGCGCCTCCGTATCTGTCAATCCGAGAACCGCGTGGTTGGCTGTGGAAAGGGAGGAAACAAGAAATAGCTTCGCAAGACGTTGCGCATAATCATTTCCGTCTTGCTTTTCGCGGTCGACAATCTCTGCGATGGCCTGTCCGCCCTGGGCAATATCATGGCTGATTGCTTCTTCGAGATCCGGCTTTATCTGCCTGAACATTGACATCAAATTAGGGGTGTTCAGGTCAACATCATATACATTTATCAGATAGGATTTCTTTGCCTGGCCGCTTTCCCAAAACTGACGCACAATCTGGCGCATCAGTTTGATAAGCCCTCGCGTTTGCTGGAAGTTTTGATTTTCCTTGAAGCGTGCATATAGATCTTTGATCGACGGGTGGAAAGGATAGGATTCAACAATGCCGCTATATACCGTTTCCCCTGAATAGGACGTGAATCCAAGCTTTTTAGACGTGGCAACTGCCTCCTTGAAGGCAATGGCAACGTCGTTCTTTTCTATGACATAATCTTCGGAAAGTTTTTTATCCTCAAACAGACGCTTTTGAAGGATCGAATAGACCTCATCGCTATTCAGGGCAACAGGAGCAATCTCAATCGCTATGCGACTGGCTTCTGCCTCAAGATCCTTAAAGCTTGATTGAAGAAGTTCGCTGCCTGATTCATATGTAGCTTTCAGATCAGAAAAGACGAGGCATACATTTGCAAGCTGTTCTTTGCCAAGCGCGCTGAACAAATTAGCAAGCGCGGCTATTGTTACCTTGCTCAGATCTGAGTTGCCAACAGTAATAGAGCGTGCGTTTTCAAGATAGGGCGGCAGTTCGTCCAGAAGAATCAGAATCTTTCCGTCCTTCAGCAGGTTGATCCAGGCACTTTCGCCAGGTGCTTTCAGCGGGGAGTAATAACCTGAGAATAAATCCTTTTTGCCAAGCTGATCTGCAATATTACCCCAAAGACCGAAGTCGGCATTTTCACGCCCTGAAAATGTTACAACTTGAATTTTACCAATGCCGGCATATTTAGTACCAAGCACGCGATCCCGGAGCTTTTCATCTTCAGCCAACAATGCCAATGCCAGCATGCTATGCGTTTTGCCACCGCCCATTGCCTGCGTCAGTTTAATCACGCCAGTATCAGATTCCCCCTTGAAACGCTTAAAAGCAGTATCAAAGAGCATGGACATTCCCTGCGTCTTAAAGTTCTCGGAGAAAAACTTTTCGCTGTCAATGCGATGCTCAGCAAAATCTGAAAGGTTAAGTACATCCTCTCTTGCAGTATCAGAAAAGACGGACTCGCGCGGTTTCAACATTTCCGCAATAGGTTTCATTATACTTCCTCCTCGTAGTGTTACGTTATCTTAAGAAACAAGCGGTTTGCTTCAAAATGATAAAAAGTATTACCCTACAATAATATATATTTTTGTTGGTACAATAATCGGTACTTTACTTTGTACTTTTAATATATTTACCACTTTTTATTCTTGCATCCCTTGGCTTTTCTGCATCAATAGGTATCATGTAGACAAGGCCAAACCTTTTTGCTCCATCAATACGTCCCTCTCTGCAATATTCTCGAACTCTTTGTGCAGATACACCCCATTTTTTCGCTGTCTGTTCTGCCGATATAAATTCCATAGCAAACCTCCGGAAAGTGACAAATTACAAAAATGCCTTGCATCAGCTGCAAGGCAAGTCAAACAACGGCAACTGGCTGCCATCCCCAAAAGGAACAGGCCCTTTAGCTTTGCGCCCCTGCCTTTCGGCAAGTTTGCTAATAATTCAGTTATCAACATTATATTTCGAGCTCGAAAGGAAGTCAAGCCGCACAAGTGATTTTATGAGAAATTCAACACACTAATTTTGATAGAAGAAAAGAACCGGGTCATTTCCATATTAAACACTTATCAAAATACACGACACATTGTTCTGTTGTGCGTATTCTACAGTGTTCCTTGTCCCGCCGGAGCTGCCATTATAGACCGCGATAACTCTGCCGGAATGATCTACCATCCATTTATTACGCCGCTGGAAGCTTGCATAGGAAAAAGCCGGAGAAAGGTTTTTTACCAGATCGGCCTGAGTAATGATTCCTCTGTACGAATCAGACCATTGAGACGGCCAGCGAAAACCGAATCCAGGAAACGGAATCGCGCAAATGAGGTGAAGATCAGGGAAAACAGACTTTTTCTTCAAGACGATTTGAGCCGCCCAAATATCAACGCCCATCGCCATACCGGAAATAAAGGTTCGATACCCATCCGAGATTGCATTGTCAATCGCTGTGGTCAGATCTTCAGTAATTTGTTCCTTGTCGCGCAGCAACTTTTCGGGCCGGTGCCCTGTGAAGCAGCAGCGATGGCCTCGCATCTCGGCTTCCGTCATTTTTTCTCTCGCCTCGACATTATAATTTTCTTTGACTTTTGTAAAAACGTATTATACGTTTATAGATTATTATAATGTCCTCTCTCCGTAGTTACAATAAAAAATATCGAGAGATATGACTTTATTGTGGAGGATGGATAGTATGGAGCTGGGCATTAAATCTATCGGTAAGCGCATTAAGATTGCCCGTATCAACGCTGATATGACGCAGGAGCATCTTTCTGATCTTATCGAATTATCTCCTTCGCACATGAGCAACATTGAAACCGGCACAGCTAAGGTCAGCTTGACAACGATGGTGAGATTTGCAAATGCGCTGTCTGTCACAGTTGATGATCTGCTATGTGACAATCTGGTCCACGCGAAAGTGCAGTTTGAACAAGACATTCAGCAGCTGCTTGACGGCTGCAGCAAGTTGGAAATCAGGCTTGTCAAGGACTTAATTGAATCCACTCTGAATACACTGCGCAGGGATGCCAATCTCCGCAATAACTAAAAATAAGTTGAGGCCGAGCGGTTCATTACCGTTCGGCCTCAACATTTTATGTCTCTTTTTCATTCACATGGATTTTTAAGCGCATAGTATTTCTTTATCTGAGAAAATCACTCCGATGATCCACATTCCGGAAACCATAGCCAAGTTCATTCAGGTGAGCAATCTTCAAAGCCACCAAGTTGATATCCGTGCCCATGCAACGGGCAATTTCTTCCGCTGAGTAATGATAATCGAAGATGTAGTCAAGCACCTCGTTGCTGTCCAAGAGGATTTCCGACGCAACGATATTCGCCTCGTATTCCGGCTTCGTTGTCATATCATAAAGCATGAATTCCTGGAGCCCATCTCCCTTTGCCAGATACCGGTGCAGTTGATCATGGCCGATTTCATGGGCGCAGACAATACGAGTCATACGCTGATTCAGGTCCTTGTTCAGGAAGATAAAACGATTCCGCTTGATTACGCGATACATGCCCTTAAGTGGGCCGAAGTTATCGCAGTATAAAACTTCTATTCCGATGTCTTCCGCAATTTCCAGCGGGTCTCTTGTATCGAAGCGCTTGGCAAGTCCTTCGCCGACCTGTGTGAGACGATCCATACTCATCGCTTTACCCCCTCTCATGTAAAGTTCTAACATATGAGGTGTACCATATTTGGTACTTAGCATTATTTGTCGGCAGGTGTGTCTTTGAGGTACTTCTTCGGCGTGTATTTTTTATTTTTCTCTTTTGCAATCCAGTATGCCTTCGTCAACGCCTGCATCGCGCCGTCAAGAGCTTCATCATCGAGCCGGCCGCCTGCAAATGCCGCGGTAACGACGCTGACCATAACGTCGATGTCCCGCGCGGCTTTTGCTCCGCCCTTCTCCTGGGCCTGAACGACAAGAATTCCACTGGTGCCAAGCAGCGAATCGACCGAGGTGTTCAGAGCTTCCGCCAGTTTTTGGGCAACTTCCATATTCTGTGGCCGGCGGGTACCCAACTCGTAATTCTGAATGGTTCTGTCAGATACCCCGACCTTTTTTGCCAACTCAGTTTGTGTCAGTTTTGCCTCTGATCTTTTTTCCTTCAAGCGCTCCTTGAAGCCCATAATCTACACCTCATTTCGGAATATTAATTAGCACGAACACTTTTTCTTAAAAGCTAATTGACGCGAACAACTGTTCGTTCTATAATTGCAATCGCAAGCACGAAATATTGTTCGTGAGCTAATATTATCACCTGAAATATTGTATGTCAGCAGCTTTGCCAAATAATATTTCATTGTGTGCATGAGCGTTGACCGGAACGGAGGGCCTGTATGGAAAGATCAATCCTTCATTCGGATATGAACTGCTTTTATGCTTCGGTCGAAGCGATGTTGGACCCGGCCCTGCGTGGGAAAGCAATCGCTGTTTGTGGCAGTCAGGAGACACGGCATGGTATCGTACTTGCGAAATCCCAACTGGCGAAGAAAGCCGGTGTGAAAACCGGAATGGCTATCTGGCAGGCGCGGGAATGCTGCCGTGATCTGATCGTCGTACCGCCCCAGTACGACCAGTATCTCAAGTATTCCAGGCTTGCCCATGAAATCTATCTCCGGTACACAGACCGAATGGAACCGTATGGCATGGATGAATGCTGGCTTGACCTCACCGGCTGCCACCTTGACCCGGTCGCTACGGCAGAGGAAATCCGGGCAACAACTAAAAGTGAGCTTGGTCTTACGGTCAGCATCGGTGTTTCGTTCAACAAAATATTCGCTAAATTGGGTTCAGATATGAAAAAGCCCGATGCCATGACAGTCATCACACAGGAAAACTTCCGGGATCTGGTCTGGCCGCTGCCAGCGTCTGATCTTCTTTACTGCGGCCCTGCCACGACCAGAAAACTTGCCAATTACGGTATTCACACAATCGGCGATATTGCGGCCACATCACCGGTATATCTGCGGAACTGGCTCGGTATAAATGGCGTCGCCCTTTGGAATTATGCAGCCGGGACAGACACATCCCGAGTCATGACGGATGGCTGGGAAACTCCGATTAAATCAGTCGGCCACGGCGTGACCTGCGTATCTGATCTTCTGGATGAGGAAGAAGTCTGGCGTGTAATACTGGAACTCTCTCAGGATGTCGGCCATCGCCTCCGCGTAAATGGCTTTCTCGCAAAAGGTGTGCAGATCATGCTCAGGGACAACAGCCTGTTCTACAAGCAGTTTCAGACCACATTGGAAATGGCGACGCGCAGCCCGAAAGAGATTGCGGAACAGTGTTTTGCCCTTTTCAAGGCCAACTACCGCTGGCAGAACAAGGTTCGCGCCCTTTGTGTCCGGGAAATCAGCCTCGTTCCGGAGAAATGTCCGCAGCAGCTGACAATTTTCGACGACCCTGTCAGGCGGGAAAAGCAGGATAAAATGGACGCTGCCATAGAAGATATCCGCAGACGCTACGGTAAACGGGCTGTATATAACGCCTGCCTCATGGGCGATATCAAAGTTCATGAGATCGGCGCGCAAACCGTTACCATGCCGGGCCTGATGTTCGCCTGATATTCGCCTTAGAAGAAGGAGTGTAAAAGTATGGCAAGAAAAGTATTTGTTCCGGTAACGCTCAAAGTTGATAGTGATGGCCGGATTCGCCCTGTGGACATTACCTGGACTGACGGGCATACCTACGAAATTGACAGAGTTAAGGATGTGCGGCAGGCCGCTGCGTCCAAGATTGGCGGCACCGGCATCCGGTATACCATTATGGTTCATGGAAAAGAAACACATATTTACTGTGATGAAGGTAAATGGTTTGTGGAAGCGTACCAGTAGCTTCCGGTTTGGGCCAATGCTGTGGAGCTTGGCCTGATGTGAAGGAGGACAGGCAATGGAATATTGGGCAAGACAGGATTTGGAGAAGTTAGTAGACACAATCCTTCTTGACTGCTTCAAAGACGATTACGAGAAAGCACACACGCCTACCAATATTGATTTTTTGACTGAAAGATACCTGGGCTTGAACGTTTCGTACATGAGGCTGTCTGAGGACGGCAGCATTCTTGGGTTGACCACCTACGCGGATGTAAATGTCGAATTCAACCGCTATGGTCAAAATGAAATTGTTGCGGTCAGAAAGGATTCGGTCATTTTGGAAAAAGACCTTCTTACCGGTCAAAATGGAAGACGCCGCTTTACTGTCGCTCACGAAGCTGCGCATCAGGTCGTGTTTCGTGCCGACCGCAGCGGTACCGCGCAGATGAATTATCTCAAACATCTGCCAAACAAGCAGAGTTATTCGCTCCGAGAGCTGCATGGAGCTGAAGACTGGTGCGAGTGGCAGGCAAATACGCTGGGAGCCGCGCTGCTTATGCCGGTGCGCACCGTACATTTCTGGATGTACCGTTTTAACGGGAACAAGCCTTTGGTCCGCTATGGACGCAGATTTAACTATATGGATCGTGGCGTGCTGGACAACCTGATAAATGTTCTTGCGGTATCGAGGACCGCACTGGTTATTCGCCTGACACAGCTGGGATATATCTGCCAGCGTCCCGAATCGGAATACTGCGACCCGCTGGATGTGTTTCCTGATCCGGGGGAGGCGTTTTGATTGAAACCCGATTTTAGCAATGGAGTTCCTCCAGATGTACTTGACCGGATAAAACGGGTCAAAAAGGAAGTGGTCGGTCTGGAGAGCCGAAGCCTGTATTGCCCATACTGCAATCACCAGAGTCTTATTATTTACTCCGACGCCAAGGGTTATGTCCAGACCAAATGCAAGCGGTGCGGCTAGGTATCTGATTACAATATCGCGTTCAGAATCGTTAGTTATCGTTTGGCCTTGAATACGAGAGCCTGTTAAGTCCTCAAAAGCATTATTATAAAACTGAATACATCATTATGAGCCCCGGAGCCGATGAAAATCGCTGACATCCCAAGTGCCGTATGAAATCTGTGTATAGTTCTACAACTATACACAGATTTCATACGGCACGTCAGCGATTTCATACGGCTCTTTTTTTAGCCTTTTCCATCTGCCTCCGGGCAGAACGGAGAAGGCTTTATGTTTTATTGGCTGCCTTACATCGGCAAATACCCTTAGACTTCCAGCTTTTTGAAACCCGTCAACTTTCAAAAAACTGGAGGTCACAAAAATGGAATTTAATTACGAACTTGAAAAGAAGAAATTTGATGAGCGCTGGACGAGGTTTGCCGCGGAATATGCTGCTGCGGGAATGGCTGGGGAATCAATAGAAGCGATGAAAGAGTTTGACTGGGAAAGCTTCAAATCGGATCGTATCTACAGCCTGCACAATCAGAGCCTCAGCAGTTTCAATAATGACAACGTCGGTTGTCCATATCTACAAAAGTTTCAGGAAAGTTTCTCCTGCCCTGCGCTGGAGACCGACCCGGACAGAAGATACGGATGGACCGATGAAATCGAGAACGAAAACCTCTCAATATTTATGAAGCAACTTTCTCCGTCTGACATTGAACTCCTTACACTCTTTGTTGTTGACGGCTACAGTGTTACCGAAATAGCGAAAATACAGTCAGTGAAATGGCCGACAATCAGCAAAAAACTCACTCGTATAGAAAAATATTTGAAAAAGTTTGAGGAGGTGGCTACGGATTGACCTCTCTCGCTGCCTACAGGGTGAGGGGAAAAATATATCCCCGGCACCTTGAAAATTGAATACCAGATCATCAGGTACTTTCCTGCTGCGGGCAAACCAATCCCAGCCACATCAGCGGTGCGCCGTCATCCTCACACGAGGGGAGCGATAAACGCCGGCTGTAAGTATCGGGCTGCTCCCGATATGGCCATGAAACGCGGCAGGGTCAAAGATACTTTCGTCCAGCCACAGCTGCACGCAATGGGGGCGACTCGGAGCAATCCTCGGAGGGGGTTAGATTCCCATGAGGCAGGAGCATCCTGCCGCCTGATGATTTCCCGTATCCCAGGGGCGTCGAGGACAAATGTGGGTGGATTCATAAAAAATGTGAGGTCAGCCGGACGGTTCGCCCAACCGCAGCCGTCCGGCACGCCTCTTTACCTAAAAGAAAGAGCGGAGGCTTTTATGTTGAAAAAAGATTGGGAATTTCATCGCGGCGAACTTTACTGCGCGAACCTGAATCCGTTTTTCGGTTCCGAACAGGGAGGCAATCGTCCAGTGCTCGTTCTCCAGAACAACATCGGAAATATTTACTGCCCCACGCTGATCGTAGCGCCGCTGACAAGCAATATTTACAAGTAAGCAAGCCAGCCAACTCATTACATACTGGAAGGCGTCAGGGGCCTGAGAGGCCAGTCGATTGTTCTTCTGGAACAGATCACGACCATCGACAAGCGCCGCGCTGACCGATATAACGGCAAACTGTCCCGCGATCAGATGGATGGGATTGACGAAGCAATCCGTGTCAGCCTGGATATCGACATTCCCGAAGAAGTGGAAGCGCCGTAACATTCCCAGCAGGTTATTTTACATCATTGCAGCCGGCAGCTCAGCTTATTACAATGGTCTTGCAAGACACCATTGGAAAAGTATTTGAGCGCCGGTGCCCACATGGAAGGAGGACACGAATGAATATGGGTGTCACCAGCTGTTCAGATACAATTATTCCCTCAACCCCGCGCACATACAGAGTTGAGGACATCGCAAAGATTCTTGGAATCGGCAGATCATCGGCCTATAACCTGATCAAAGCAAATCAGTTTCATGTAGTGAGAATCGGTTCATCTATTCGGATTTCAAGAAAATCCTTCGATGAATGGTTGGATCGTCAGTCGATTTAATCATTTTAAGGAGGTACATACCATGGCAAGTATCGTAAAGCGCAATAAGAAATATTCTGTTGTTTACAGCTACACAGATTCGGACACAGGCACTTCCAAGCAAAAATGGGAAGCCTGCGGAAGTCTGGCAGAAGCCAGAAAACGCCGGGCTGAAATTGAACTCGGCAACTATAGCAATGGCAAGGTGGAACCACCGAAGCGGCATACTGTCAGCGATCTCCTGCACGATTTCGTTTCCATATATGGCAAAGACCGCTGGGGGTTTTCGGTCTATGACAGCAATACAGCTCTGATCGACAACTACATCAACCCGGTGATCGGCCAGATGGAAGTCCGCGGAATCACACCGAGAATCGCAGATAATTACATCGCTCAGCTTCAGAAAATGCCGCCCGTATCTACCGCGACGCGAAAAGCCAGAACTGCCACCATTCCTCCGAAGACCATTGAAAAAATCGTCAAGCTCCTCCGGACGGCATTCAAGCAGGCTGTTCGATGGGAGATGACAACAAGAAATCCTTTTGAGAATGTGCTGGTGCCACGCACCAAATACACAAAAAGGGATATCTGGACGGCGGAAACAATCCGTGACGCTCTGGATGCCTGCAAAGACAGCCGGCTCTATGTGGCAATCAATCTTTCGTTTGCCTGCTCCTGCCGTCTTGGCGAGATTCTCGGCCTGACCTGGGATAACATCCATATCACGGATGACGACATTGCCAAAGATAACGCCAGCATTTACATCGACAAGGAACCGGCACGGTGTTCTCTCAAGGCACTTGAAGCGCTGAACGGCGCGGATGTCATAAAAATTTTCGAGCCAATCAACAAAAAGGCGATCACGAGAGTGGTCTTGAAAAAGCCGAAAACAGATTCCAGTATCAGAAAAATCTGGCTTCCAAGGACGCTCGCCTATATTTTGAGAGACTGGAGAAAAACGCAGTCCGACTTGAAAGCGTTCCTCGGAGAAGAATATGAGGACAATGACCTTGTAGTCTGCCTTCAGGATGGGCGTCCGTGCGAGACCAGAATCATTGAAGAAGCTTTTCAACACCTCAAGGAGGATGCAGGGCTGCCGAATGTGGTCTTTCATTCGTTGAGGCATTCCAGCACGACTTACAAGCTAAAACTCAACCACGGCGATCTGAAGGCCACTCAGGGTGATACTGGCCACGCGGAGCTGGACATGATCACAAATGTTTATGCTCATATCCTTGATGAAGACAGAAAGGTCAACACGCAAAAGTTTGAAGCTTCCTTCTACGCCGACCCAAATCTTCACGCTCCGGCACTTCATAAAAATATTCCGGTCCCGGAAGAAACTCCCTCGCCGGCAACGCTGGATATCGCCGTTTTGATCGACCAACTCCGGCAAAATCCTGATCTGGCAGCCACTTTGGCGAAATTGGTACTCGAACAGAAGACCGTCCGCCCCTGAAAACAGGTGATTAGCAAAATTCCT
This sequence comes from Oscillospiraceae bacterium HV4-5-C5C, assembly GCA_012034405.1. Taxonomy (GTDB): domain Bacteria; phylum Bacillota; class Clostridia; order Saccharofermentanales; family Fastidiosipilaceae; genus JAAVLZ01. The sequence goes on from JAAVLZ010000001.1 coordinate 278,666, forward strand.
AGCAAGGCGGTTTTCATTAGCAAAAAAGTTCGTTTTTTCTTAGCAGTTTATGCAGAAATTTAATTTTTATACAGATCGCTGTCACGGAGAAAAAGCCGGAAAAAGGGAAGGAAATTTTCTAAGGAAAAGGCCGCAACCTGTTGCGGTTGCGGCCTTTATGGTGTCCCCGGCGCGATTCGAACGCGCGGCCTACGCTTTAGGAGAGCGTCGCTCTATCCTGCTGAGCTACGAGGACGTAAAGCCAAAATGCCCGCGCTCCATTGTAGTGCAGTAAGCAGAGCCCTGTCAACGCTCCCCCCATCAGACGATCGCGTTCCAAACTTGCTGGTACAAATGGGACCCGGCCAGGTTACACAACGTGACTTTCAGACTTCGCTCGCCCAATGCCTGCGCCGGAATCCACGGTCAGCCCGTTGTCCTTCCCCTAACAAGGATCAAAGGAAATGATGTAGTGATGGCTTTTTACCTCTTTCATTTTCTGATTTTTCCCGTAGCGCTGGTTCGCCCCAAAACAGGATCGGCAGCTCCATAGTCCGCATTTTAAAGCTGATATGCTTGAACGGCGCCAATTGCGTCACCTGCCTTCGCAGGAGATCATATTTGAGCTCGCGTTGCTCCCCGATGAGCAAAGAGCGCCAACCCGTATTGACCAGTCTCCTCCATGCCGATCCACCGTTCATTGTCAGCCGTTGGTGGTTGTCCCCAAGCGCGAGGTACAGCACATCGCCCTGCCCGGCGGGGAACTCCCACAAGCAGCCGCCGGTGCGACGGCGCGGCACCAATCCAGCGACAGCCACGACTTGCCGATTTTGGGGCTGCCCGTGAGGATGAACAGACCGTGGGGCAGGATTTTGTCAAGATGTGCGGTGAGCTGGGCATGAATATGACCACGGCATTTAACATCTTTGCCAAAACCGTTGTCCGGCAGCACGGCATACCGTTCCCGGTCACGCTGGACACGCCCAACGCGGAGACACTGGCGGCGATTGAGGACGTGAACAAGCGGCGCAATTTGCGCGGGCCGTCTGGCAGCATTCAGGCTCTGATGGAGGACTTGAATGCTGACGATTAGTTATTCCTCACGGTTCAAAAAGGACTAAAAAGTCGTGAAAAAGCGTGGTTGCGACATTGAACTTATGGAAGCGGTGCTGTCGATTTTGTGTGACGAGCAGCCCCTTCCACAAAAATATAGCGACCACGCTTTGACCGGTAATTCTATCGGCCACCGGGAATGCCACATCACGCCGGACTGGCTACTGATTTACAAAATCGAAGAGGAGGAGCTACTGCTTACTTTGACCAGAACAGGGACACATAGCGATTTGTTTTCGGGACCTGTGCGGGTGCAAACTGTTAAGTGTCGTTGATTTTGGAGATATCAGGAGGTGTCGCGCCCGGGGTCTTCGCCCCCAGGCTTAGTCCAGCTTGATCTCGTGATCGCAGACAGTCCCGTCCGCAAAGCTGCGCACGCTCCGGAACACGCCTTCTACCATATGCTCCACTGCGGTTTCCGTATAAAAAGCAGTGTGCGGGCTCAATATGACATTGGGGTAGCTGCGTAGCAGTGCCATGCGGTCATTTTCAATGACTTCGCCAGTGAGGTTATAGTAATAAAGGCCGTTTTCATGCTCCAGCACATCCAGGCCTGCCGCGCCGATCTTGCCGCTCTTCAAACCCGCAATCAGGGCATCTGTATCCAGCAGCTTGCCGCGGGCCGTGTTGATGATCACCACCCCGTCCTTGCAGCGCTGCAATGCGGAGGCGTCCAGCAGGTGATAATTCTCCTCAGTGGCATTGGTATGCAATGTGATCACATCACTTTGGGCCAGCAGGTCCTCCAGGCTGACATACTGCGCCAGCGCTTTAACGTCCGCATTGGGGTAGAGATCATAACACAAAATCCGGCACCCAAAGCCGCTGAGGCTCTTGATCACGGTCCGGCCGATCTGCCCGGTGCCAATCACACCAACGGTGCATTGGGAAATATCCCGGCCGATCTTGCCTTTAAGGGAAAAATCCTGTACCCTGGCCCGGCTCATAATCGGCTCAATTTTGCGAAGACACATCAGCATCAGCATCACCGCATAGTGGGCGACGCCGGTAGGCGGATAGGAAACATTAGATACCCGCAGGCCCAGCTGGCGGGCGTGCTCCAAATCAATATGGTCGTAGCCGATGGACCGGCAGGGCAGATAACGGACCCCCCGGCTGTACAGGGCGTCCAGCACCGGCGCGCTCATGTCACAGGGGATGGTGGATACGGCTTCACAGCCGCGGGCGCGATCAAAATTATCCGCGCTCGGATACTGGCCGACCCAGTCAAAGTCAATGCCGTATTGCTGGCTGAAGCGCTGGCAGTAAGCCAGTTCATCAAAGGGCCGTAAAGCATAAAATAAGATTTTCATTGTTTCTTCTCCTGCTAACCCTGACCGGGTTCTGCCTGAAATTTCAAGCCGCGGGCTGACGCCTGCAGCTTGCGGGAGCAGCCGCTCCTCTCCTGGCGCTCTGCTGACACTGCCATGAGCCTGGCTCAGCAGTCTGCGGGCTGGTTGACCGCGGCGGCTGGTGGTGATAGCGGCTGCCAGGACAGACCGGACGGCTGCAGTGCTTCCATCTGACCGTCCTCATGCTGAATCAGCAGGCGGCCCTGTTCATCCAGGGTCCGGGCCTGGCCCGTCCACTGGCGCAGCCCCTGTTGCAACCGCAGTGTCTGACCCCAGATCGTCATATGCTGCCGGCAAAAGGCTGTGGCGGCAGTCAGCTGGCCGCTGGCTCTCCAGACATTATAACCATGGTCCAGATTCTGGAGCAACGCCTGAGCGATGGGCAGGCGCTGGATCAGGGTCCCGGGCGCCGCGGCCCGGGCCACGGAGGTCAGTCCGGCTGCGGTCTCCTGCTCCAGCAGGTGGATACCGATACCAAGGATCACGTAGTCCACCTGGTCCAGCTCGCTCTGGGTCTGGGTCAGGATGCCGCAGAACTTTTTACCGCCGGCGTAAAGCTCTCCCGGCCAGCCTACGGTGAGGCGGGGCAGCAGGGGCAGCAGCGCCTGGCCCGCGGCGGCGCAGGCCAGCAGGGTTAACTGGGGCAGCTGCCCGGGCAGGACCGTCCGGGGCGGACGCAGCAGGACGGACAGCAGGATATCCTGCCCGGCCGGAGCCTGCCAGTCGCCGCCCCGCCGGCCCTGGGGCGCGGTTTGCCGGTCGGTCAGCACCACGGTACCGTCCGGCGCGCCGTCAGCGGCTAAGTCCCGGGCCAGCCGGCTGGTGGAGTCAAGGCTTGGGTGATAGATCAGCTGCTGCCCGATCACGCGGGTCTTAAGCCCCGGCGCCAGCAGCTCCGCGGTGAGGCGGTCGGCATCCTGCAGCAGGCGGTAGCCACGGCGGGGGTAGGATTCAATCTGACAGCCTTCTGCCTCAAGCTGGTGGATGACCTTCCAGACGGCGGCGCGGGTGACGCCCAGGCGCTGGCTGATGGCCTGGCCGGAAATAAAACCGGGCTGGCTTTGCTGCAGCAGATGTAAGACATCATCCCTGATCATGCCTGACTCCTTTCTTTGTGCTGATTATAACACCGCTCTCACCGCCTCAGGCAGCTCTTGGGGGCAAGAACCTGGCCTGGCTGGGGGTGGCAGTCGTTTACCGCGGCTTGACCGTGACCAAACCGCCGCCAGCCTGACGCCCGGTTGGCACTTCACCGTGGTTCGCTCGTGGCTTGACAACCTCCGGTCCATCCCCTATGATGCCAGCATATGTAAACCATTGTTTACAGTCTATAGTTTACAATCAATCATGTCTTCATGATGATCCCAGGCTCAAGCAGCTCAGTTAAGGAGTCTTTGACCATGAACGCTCAGATGAACCGCCCGATGACCCACCAGAAGATCCGCCGGCTGATCCTGGCCGCACTGTTTGCGGCCCTCACGGCTATCGGAGCCTATATCAAGATCCCGTTGGGGCCGGCTCCCCTCACGCTGCAAACCCTCTTCACGCTGCTGGCGGGCCTGATCCTGGGGCCCTGGGGCGGGGCGCTCAGTCAGTTGCTTTATATGGCGCTGGGGTTGATCGGCCTGCCGGTTTTCACCAGCGGCGGGGGGCTGGCCGCGGTCCTCACCCCCAGTTTTGGCTTTGTGATCGGCTTTGTACTGGCGCCGCTCGTCATGGGCGGACTGAACCGGCTCTGGCCGGCCGGGGCAGCCCCGGCCGGTCAGGTCTCTGCCCGCAGGCGGACCTACCTTCGCCTGCTGACGCTGAGCCTGGCGGGGACACTGGTGATTTATCTGCTGGGCGTGCCGTACATGTACCTGATTCTTCGCCAGGTAAACGGCGTGTCCCTGACCTTCCTCCAGGCCCTGAAATCGGGTTGTCTGATTTTTCTGCCCGGTGACCTGCTCAAGTGCTTGCTGGCGGCCTACACCGGCCAAAAGCTGCAGCCCTGGCTGCGGCATCGTTTGCCGGGTCTGGCGCGGGACTGACGCAGATAAACCAGACAGGGGGACTGAGACAGTGCGTTTCAGGGCGACATGAGTGATGAGGCCCGGGTCAAAAGCTGTTATAGGCCCGGCTTATAGCATGATCTAGTTAAGCGCGATTATCGTTTGGCTTCCGGCTTGCGGTATACTGATCCCCAATATCAATTGCAGCCAAAAGCAGGCAGCAGCAGGAGGCTTTAGTATGCTTAACATCAAATATGACATTGTCGGATCATTTTTGCGGCCCCAGGCCATCAGGGAGGCCCGTTCGCAGTATTTCAGCGGTGAGCTGACGCTGCCGCAGCTCAGGGCAATTGAGGATGAGCAGATCCGCCAGCTGGTCGCAACAGAGGTACAGCACGGCCTGAAAATCGTGACAGATGGTGAATTCCGGCGCCGCTGGTGGCATCTGGACTGGCTTAAAGAGTTTGACGGCTTTACTACTCAGCATCTGGATCGGGAGAAAGACGGGGTGGTCCATCACATTGAGCTGGGCTATGTCAGCGGCAAGATCTCCTATGATCCCGGCCGGCCGCATCCGGAGGTGGAAGCCTTTGAGTTTTTGGCAGCGCAGGCCCGGCAGTATCCCGGCATCACAGCCAAAAAGTGCATCTCCGGACCCAACATGATCCTGGTTGATAACTATCTGCAGCTGGGCCAGCGGGAGGTACCGTACTATGGCAGCGACATCCGGGCTTTGATTGAGGATATCGGTCTGGCCTACCAGGCGGCCATTCAGGATCTTTATGACCACGGCTGCCGCTACCTGCAGATTGACGACACGTCCTGGACCTACATGATTGATAAGAATTTCCTCAAAAAAGTAGCGGCGCTGGGCTACCAGAAGGAAGAGGTGCTGGAATGGTTCCAGCAGGTTTCTACGCTGGCGCTGGCCGGGCACCCGGCGGACCTGACTATCGCGACCCACTTCTGTAAGGGTAATTTTAAGGGTCACCCCCTGTTTGCCGGGCTCTATGATTCAGTGGCGCCGATTATCAGTCAGATTCCCTATGACGGCTACTTTGTGGAATATGATGACGAGCGCTCCGGGTCCTTTGAGCCCTGGGCCCGGCTGCGAGGCAGCGGCAAGACCTTTGTGGCGGGCCTGATCTCCACCAAAAATCCGCGGCTGGAGTCCCATGCGGAACTGCGGCGCCGGTTTGAGGAAGCGCGCGCGGTAGTGGGAGATAATATAGCGCTGTCACCGCAGTGCGGTTTTGCTTCTGTAGAAGAAGGGAACAGCATTGATGAAGCGACCCAGTGGAAAAAAATCGATCTGCTGGTCTCCTGTCAGGATTTTTTATAAGTGAAAGCGTAGCGGCCAGGCTGTCCCTTTGCAGCCCTCCCCGACACAGAATTGCCGGGGGCGCTGGTCCGGCCGTCCTCAGGCTTTGCCCCCGGCTGAGCTGCCGGCGGTGTCCTGCTTGTTGATCCAGGCCCCGCCTATCGATCCGGACCGGCCGGCTGAGTCTGCCCGGGCTGGGCGTCCGTCTGTGTCCGGGTCCGGGGCACAAAATAAGCCAGGCCGCCGCCCAGCAGGCTGGCCGTCCGCCACAGTCCCAGATCCACTCGCCGCAGGACCCCGCTGTCAGACAGGATGACCGTCAGTGCTTCCGGCTCCGGTCCCTGCCAGACCGAGGTAATGAGCGTCCAGTGCCAGGAATCCAGGTTATCCAGGTTGCCGTTATGTAAGTTCAAAAAGGCGACCGGGCTGTCCTGACGCAGCGCGGTTATTAAAAAGTCCCGGATTTGCTCCAGAGACGGCCTGAGCGCCAGGGTCTCCGGTACCTCCAGTGCGTGCGCCTGCAGCTGTTCCGGGGACAAACCGCGGTCCGTTGCCAGCCTCAGCACCCCCTGAACCAGCATATTGACCCGGTAGGTACCGTGCTTGCTGGGGGTTACATAGGTCCACAGCCGCTCCATATGCCGCAGAAACGCGGTTTCCGGCAGCGGCTGCCGCAGCTTTGCGTCAGTAAAGCTCTGCAGCAGCGGGCACAGCGCCGCGGTCTCTGCCTCCTGCCGCTCCCGACCGGTCCGGGCCAGGTAATAAGTCAGGTTACTGGATACACTGGGGCCGCAGCCGGACAGGCGCTGCCAGAAATCCCGGTACCAGTCCTGATCGCAGCCAAAGTATGGCTGTCCGTCCTGACCCTGCAGCAGCAGCCATTCCGGGTGACTGAGGCCGGCCAGATACTGCCATTGACCATAAGGACGCCGCAGCGCTTCTTCTGCCAGTTGTTGATAGGTTATCTCCGCGTTAAAAACGGCCGCGGTTTCCGCTTGTTTGATCTCAGGTTTCATGTTTTTTATGTCTGACCTCCGCTGTCCCCCACGGCCTGGCTGTGGTTGGTCTTGATTATAGCAGACCCGTCAAGCGACCTTGTGCGCCGAGGTATCATGGGCGTCTCATCATTTGAGAACCTGCGCCTGGCTGAGGGGCGCCTGATCGGTACCGCCCTCGTCCCGACCTGAGCTGCCGCAGCTTCAGCGGTCAAAAAAGCGAAGGGCCTGTCCCGGCCCTCCGCCATCTGAATCCTATGTAAAGCAGGTAGCAGCCGCTAAGCTGTGCTGCCTTTGTCCCAACCTGTCTGCCGCCGGTTAGCGGACCTTGCGGATCCCGCCCACTTTATGCTCCAGCAAATCAGCTGCCGGATAGATAAAGGGAATCTGCCAGCTTTGCCAGGATATGCACTTGTAGGCCGCGACCAGCTCAATCGCCCAGACCACCAGCTTGACCAGCCAGCCGATCGCTGACACCACCGGTGAGACCAGCTGGAAGGTAGCCACATTGATGACGGCCAGAACGATATTGATGATCAGCTGGCCCAGATTAATGGTGAACGACTGAGCCGCGCTGATGCGGACCAGATGACTGTTTGTTTCCAGCAGCAGAATGATCAGCGGCAAAATCCAGCCCAGAAAATTACCCACATCAGGGATCAGTTCCAGCACAATGCCGCCCAAAAAGGCAATGACCGCCATCCAACGCGCCGGAAAGCCCTCAATGATGGAACTCTTATGCGGTTGATAGTTATAAAGTTTCATGATGTTACTCCTGCCTGGCTACAGCTGTCACAAGTTCATTTATCGCATGTTCATTTAGCATCATCTGAGCCCAGATAACTCTATATATTATAAATCATCTGTTCAGCGCCTTGCAAGCAATTGCTGCTGGCAGGCCAGGCGGCCGGGCGTTTTGAAAGCTGAAGCGCGGCCAGGTCGCCCGGCTATGTTCAGACAAAGAAAAATCCCGAGCCACTACTCTCGGGATTTTTCTTGGAGGAAGGTAAATGAAAAAGATTTAACGAAAAACGTTACTGACAAGCTCTGTTCGTCCTGCTCTGGCTATATTATGGCAGGCAAATGTGTGGGCAGTAAAAAGTGAATGTGAACGAATATGAAGATTCAGGCAGTATTTTTTAACCTGACCTCAGGCCTCTGTTTCCGGATGCAGGAGCAGGCGGCTGACGGTTTCCGGCAGGGCAGCCTGGGAGCAGAGCTCATGATGACGGATCTCCGCGGTCTCCAGGCCGGCCAGGCCTTCAGGAATGACCAGGCCGCTTTCCTGAGCCAGCAAGGGCAGCAGTTTCAGGTCATCCTGAGCTTCCGCCCGGTTATTAAACAAAGCCTGGCACACTGTGCCCGCAAATTTGAACGGGGAGGCAGTGGAAACAAATACGGTCACATGCTGGTCGCGGGAGCGTTTCTGGTAGCGGCTGTACACATTGAAGCCCACCGCTGTGTGCGGATCAATCACGTGGTCGGTGGTGTCATAGACCTCCAGGATACTGCGCCGGGTCCCGCGGTCATTCGTGAATCCGCCGACAAAAATCTCCTGCAGGCGCCGCCGCAAGCTCTGATCCACCTCATATTGGCCTGACTCATTCAGCTGTTTCATCAGCCCCGCTATCAGGTCGCCCTGGTGCCCGGTCAGCTCAAAGAGCAACCGTTCCAGATTACTCGACACCAGAATATCCATGGACGGCGTGACCGTCTTGTAAAAATGACGGTTGCGGTTGTAGCTGCCGCTGCGAAGGAAGTCGGACAGCACATTGTTCTGGTTGGAAGCGCAGACCAGCCGGTAGACCGGCAGCCCCATCTGCATAGCGTACCAGGCGGCCAGGATATTGCCAAAATTGCCGGTGGGTACCACAAAGTTCAGTTTTTCTCCTTCGGCAATTTTCTCCCGCTCCAGCAGCTGAAAGTAAGCCGACCAATAGTAGGCGATCTGCGGCAGGAGGCGGCCCCAATTAATGGAGTTGGCTGAGGTCAGTATTTTGCCGGCAGCATTCAGCTCCTGATTAAAGGCCGCATCCTGAAACAGCTGCTTGACGCTGCGCTGAGCGTCGTCAAAAGAGCCTTCCAGGGCTACCACCGCGGTGTTGGCGCCGCCGGTGGTGAGCATCTGCAGCTCCTGGGCGCGGGCTACCCCGCCTTTAGGATAGATGGTCATCACCCGGGTGCCCGGGACATCCTTAAAGCCCTCCAGCGCGGCTTTGCCGGTGTCGCCGCTGGTAGCGGTGAGGATACAGATTTCTTTATCCAGACCCGTTTTATCCGCGGACAGCCGCATCAGGTGGGGCAGCAGCTGTAAGGCCATATCCTTGAACGCTGCCGTGGGTCCGTGCCAGAGCTCCAGCATGAATTCACGCCCGTTGTATTCATTGAGCTGTTCCACCGGCGCGATCAAGGGATTGGCAAAGCGGTCCTCTGAGTAAGCCTGCTGGCAGATATCATCCAGTTCCTGCCGGGAAAAATCCGTCAGGAAGTAAGACATGACGGCCGCAGCCTGCTCCGGATAGGGTTTACCTACCAGACTCAGCTGCGTATCCCGGTCCAGCTCAGGAATGGTTTCCGGAACAAACAGACCACCGTCCGGAGCCAGGCCCATGCAAATTGCCTGGGCGGCGCTGTAGTGTTGGCTGTCACCTCTGGTACTGATATAGTCCATGCCTCTGTGTCCTCCCTCACCTGTACATCAGCGATTACTTTTAAGCTGAAGCGTTGCTGGCTTATGCCTGGAACAAGTTCACCGGCCGCCAAAGCCGCAGGCCTGACCAATTAAGCAGCCCTGGGCTTGCAGTTGCCGCGGCGCCGGTCTTGCCGCCCTGGGGCAGTAATAAAAAGACCACCAGAAGCAAAGCAATGAGCAGCAAGATAATCAGCAGGGTCACCAACCACTTGATCAGTAAATTGGAAGAACGGCTGGCGACATAATGGTGCTTTTTAAGATTGAGATTATGCTCTCTTAAAAAGGCCTCCTGTTCACTGGCGCTGGCCACCTCAACCCCACTGTCCGCGCTGGCGCGCCGTAACAGTCTGGGCGGTTTGACGGTATCCCGTCTGAGATTCTCTCCGTCCATGACCACGACTGCGCCCGGATCTTCTGTCTCCCGGGCCGGTTCACTGCTTACCGCCGCCAGATAGCGTTCCGTTTTAAAGCTTTCATCCTCAGTCAGATAGCCTGCCTGACTGAAACGCTGTAATATCTGCAGCGCCCCGCGCCGGTCTCCCCAGAGCATCTGGCAGCAGACAGACAGTAAACCAGCCTCAGCAAAATCAGGATACTGCGCCGCCAGCTGCCGCAGGGCAATCCCCGCCACATCACCGTTACCGCTGCGCAGCTTATTCACCGCCCGGTTATAGGCCTCAACCGCCTCCTGTTTTTGTTCCGCGGTGGCAAAATCATATAAATCCTGAGCCTTCAGCGGCTCATAGCGCATTGCTTCATCCTGCCAGTTCATGGTTTCAGTTAGCCTCCTGTAGCAGCCGCAGCCCCGCAGGCGGCAAGACAGCTGCACTTCCCGCAGCCCCGGCCGGCCGTCTGCTCAAGCGTTTTTGGCCGCAATCATTTTATCATATCGGAGTTTGATGTCACTGACAAGGTAAAGCGAACCTGCCGCCAGCAGCAGCCCGCCGCAGCGTCCGGCTAAATCCAGGCCCGTCTGGATGGCCTCAGTCAGATCTGCAATGACCAAGGGGGCCGCGGCGACCGTCCCGTCCGCGGCGGCGATGGCGCTTCCATCAGGGGTGGCGGCTGTGCCCGGGCCGCCAGCAGCGGCCAGCGCCCCGGCCGCCGCCTGCGCCAATAGCTGCGGGAGCAAGGCGCGGGGGTTTTGTTCCGGGGCCGTGCAGATGACCGCTGCGACCTGATATGGTGTATCCGTCAGCAGCAGGCTCAGCATCTGCGGATAAGCCTTGTCTTTCATGACAGCCAGGATAAAGACCACCGGAACCGTGCGGCTGAGCTCCGTCAGTGTCTGGCGTAAAGCCGCGGCCGCTTGCGGATTGTGCGCCCCATCAGCCACAAACAGAGGCTCACGCGACAATATGTCCATCCGGCCGGGCCATCTGGCCATCTGGATACCGTCATAGATCGCACGGGAAGTGGCCAGTTCCGGCGCGTAGGCTACCGCGGCCTTCACGGCCAGAGCCGCATTCAGCAGCTGATAATTGCCGTTCAGGTGGGTGACAAAGGTTTCAGGATAGCCATAAATGCGGAATATCTGCTGGCCCCATTGGCGTTCCTGCAGCTGCAGATCCGTGGCTGATACCACCGTCAGCGCTACCTTCTCCTGTTCGCAGCGGTCACAGACTACCTGGCGTACCGCAAAGCTGTCCCCGGCGGTTGCCGAAGCCTGAACCGGGTCATATAAAAACGCCCGGCGGCAGCCTTCCTTGATGATAGCCGCCTTCTCGGCGGCAATCTCCCACATCGTATTGCCCAGCTGCTTCATGTGATCAAAGCCCAGCGCCGTAATGACCGCTATGTCCGGACAGGGTATGATATTGGTGGCATCCAGCCGGCCGCCCAGACCGACCTCCAGTACCACCGTATCGCACTTCTGTTCCCGGAAGTAAAGAAAAGCCATGGCCGTAATCATTTCAAACTGGGTGGCGTGTTCCAGGCCTGCGTCAAGCATGTCATTTACCGCCTGAGTGACCCGGTCATATAGCCGGGCTACTGAAGCCTGGCTGATCTCACCCTCCGCCGGATCCTTCAGCCGCCGCAAGACCGCGGCCGGTCCGTCCAGGATACGGATCCGGTCCGTAAAGCGTTCCATATATGGCGAAGTATAGGTACCGACCCTGCGGCCGCTCAGGGCCAATATGGTAGCCAGGTAGGTAACCGTGGAGCCTTTTCCGTTTGTCCCGGCTACATGGATGTAAGAAAGGCCATCCTGCGGCTTACCCAGCCGGTCCATCAGCGCCTGCATGCGTGACAGACCCAGTTTGCTGCCAAACCGCCAGCTGCGGTTAATGTCTTCCATAACGGCCTCATAGGTCATGCTCATATTACCGGGACTCCTTGGCGTGAAATACAAAAATCTTGCTTAAAAAGTAATTGGCAAAGGTAACCAGGATACTGGCCAGCAGGTTGGCTACATCCCGGGATACTCCCAGGATGTTCTCCAGTAAAAAGATACCCAGATATTCAATCACCAGGCCGGTGGACAGACGGGAAAGCACAAAGCGGAAAAACTCCGGGATGATGTTACCATGCCTGGTGAACACAAAAGCCCGGTTGGTCAGGAATGCAAAGATCACAGCCAGGATCCAGGATATGGTTTTAGGCAGGATCCAGCCGTAGTCGCCGCCGCCGCTTTCGATACTGCCATAAAGCAGAAGATTGGCCAGGTTAAAGCTGATAATACTGATCAGAGTCGTGGCCAGCCCCAGCAGCAAATAGTTAAGGATCGGCAGCGGCAAGAGGCTGATCAGGATTTCTCCGGCCAGCAGACCAAGGGCGGTCAGCACCGCCAGCAGGACGATATTCATGCCGCCCCGGACATAAAAATAGTAGCTCATGACAAATGGCGCGCCCAAAGCTGCCAGCGTCCGGACGGTAATGACCCAGAGTCTGGCTTTTTTGCCCAAAGCTTCGCCACCCAGCAAAGCTTCATGGTAGCGAAGTCTGAACTCCGTATACAGCAGGGGCAGGACAAAAAAGAGGCTGGCGACTGCCGTCAGGCCATATAGGGCGCCTGAGCGCTGCAGGTCCAGCGTTGGTATGGATTTGAGCCTGGATAAGAGCGGCAGCCCTGCAAAAATCAGGAAAAAGGCGGCCGTTCCCACCAGCCAGGATTTCAGCTGAATCTTAAAGGCTGATGTGTTAAGCTGCCGTTTCAAGCGATTGTCCGCTAAAGCGGGTCCGGCTGATGTTTTATCATTCTGGGGCATACAGGTGTGGTCTCCTTCTGTAAAAAACCCTGGTGGGAACCAGGGTTTTCAGGGTACTGCATAAGTGGCGGCTGAGGTTCAACCATGCTCAGGTCCGCGGCGGTTCCGGGCCTGATGCAGCAGCATGGCCGGCGTCGGCGTCGGGTTTAAAAGCGGCGTGGTCATCAGGGGTATCCATCCACTGGCCCATGTCTTCCAACGCGGCAGCGGCGTTTGCCCTGGCCGCAGCTTCTGCTTCCTGAGGTGTCAGGGCAGGAGCGGCTGACCCAGGCTGATCGGCCGGCGGCACTTGCGGTTCCGGGGCAGACGGAGCCGGCGCGGTCTCTGCCTGCTGCCCCGCGGCTGTCTGCTGCTCCGCGGGTGTTGCTGGCCGGGCCGGGTTTTCCGGCAGCGGCGGCAGGTTTGGCGCGCCCATATCCCCTATGGTATATAGCTGTTCTTCTTCGTCATCAAAGCCGTCTACGCCAGCCGGGTGCCGCGTAGATTCCGGCTGGTCAAACGGTGATCGGCCGGCGCCAAAGCCCTGATCCTCCTGCCAGCCCTCGTAGCCAGCCCGGCTCTTTTTGCGGTCTTTAAGGCGCAGCACGATCAGCAGGATCACCAGCGCGGCCAGTAAGGCTGCTACCACGATCAAGATCTGTTTAAACGGCAGGCGCAGCAACCAGGAACTCACCCCGGTCTGGCTGCTGATCAACGCAGCGGCGCTGGTTTCTTCTGACGTGGTCACGCCCGCCGCGGCGGCAGTCGATGTCTGAGCGCTATCAGTGGGAGTCGGCGTAACGCCTTCCCAGACCGTCAGGCTGATCACACCGTCCTTATTTTGGTAGGTCATCATCTGGCGGTTGCCGTCACTTTTCAGCACCTGCAGCAGCAGGGAGTTATCACTGCTGCCGGCAGGCTGAAGCGCGGTGGTGCTGCCGCTGCCAAGCGTAATCTCTGTCAGCTGGTACCCGTCCGGCACGCCGACATCTCCGTCAATCGGAATAATGGTGTAAACGGTATTGTCCACCGTCAGCTGGACAGAAGGGAAATAAGGATAGACGCGTTGATTCAGGCTGTCATAGAGATAGAAGGCCGGGCTGGTCTGCTGCTGACTCAGGTAAAGCAGACTCTGTCCGCTCTCCTGATTAAAATAAGTTGTAATCAGGCCGCCGGTGATTTCTCTTTGAATAGCGGTAAAGCCAGCCGGGATCTCACTTTCTTCCGGGGTTTCAACCGAATATAGCGCGGCTGCGCCGGATGCATCAGTCAGGTTCAGGCTGCCCACAAAAGTCTGGGTACCCTGCTCCCCTGCCGCGCCGTCTGCATCCGTATAGGTCGGGAGCGTGACGGAAGTCGTGGTATCTTCAGCTTCAGGGGTCGGGGTGGCGGCTGCCGTATCAGTCGTTGTGCTGCTTTCTGACTGGCTCTGGGCAGGTGTGGGTGAAGCCGCCTCAGTCGGTTCCGGTGTCGCCGTAGGTTCCGCTGTTTCCGTGGGCTCTGGTGTCTCTGTCGGCTCCGGCGTCTCCGTGGGCTCCGGCGTCTCCGTGGGCTCCGGCGTTGCGGTTGGTTCCGGGGTCTCCGTGGGCTCCGCAGTCTCAGTCGGTTCCGGCGTTGCTGTAGGTTCCGGCGTCTCCGTGGGTTCCGGGGTAACCTCCGGTAACGTTTCTTCAGTCGGTTCCTCAGAATCCGGTACGGTATAGCTGCCAAAATCTACCTCATACAGATCATCCGAGTCATCAAACGTATATTCCATCCCGGTTTGGGTTCCTGAATTATACTTCAGCTCCACCACATCACCGGCGGTCAACGGAATATCCGTCAAGCCATCTGTACTGGTAAAGGGATAGGCGGCCCCCGCCGCAATCGGCTGACTGATATCCTGATCAAACAAAACCGTGCCCTTAGTTTCTCCGTTAACGAAGACCGAAAAATGGATGTAAGTAATCGACGGGTTCCCGGACGGATTCGTCACGCTGATGGTCAGGTTGCCGGACGCGTTCCGGCCCAGCGTAATACTGGGATCAGCGCTGGCGGCCGATACCGGGTTTACCCATGAAAAGGCCAGCAGCAGGACTAAAACTACAGACATTATCAACCACCGCAGACTGGCTTGTCTGGACTTACGCATCACATTAGCCTCCTTGTGATTCCTGACCGCACCGCGGCGGCATAAACTATTTATTCCGGCGCAACAGATACCGGATCAAGACAATCCCAACTGTAATTAACGCTGCCAGTAACAGCAGCAGAACAACCAGTAAAACGCTTGCCTGAGCAAGACTGCTTTTTATTATAGCATGATTCTGGCTGCTTTCAGTCTCTGTCTCTGCTTGAGAATGATTGCTGTCAGGCAGGGTTGTTTCCAGACTTGAGGCAGCAGCAGGATCAGCCTGGTCCGTTATGCTCCCGCTTTCCTGACTGGCGGTCCCGGGCGCTGTAGTCCCCGCCTGACTGGTTTCGCTGGCTGCCGGACTGACCTGGCCGGAGGGCTCGCTGACCGTCTCCGTCACGACTGAAGCGGACTGCGGAACGGTTTCAGGCAGGGTTTCAGTCTCGCGCTGCGGCACAGGCTCCGTGTCCGCGGCGGCGGTTTCAGTCATCAGGGTCTGGCCCTGGTTTACCGCGACATAAGTATAGTCCCTGGCCCCTGAACTCATCTCCTGGCCGTCATTTTTGAATAAGGTGTCGCTGACGGTAATCCGTCCGCCGTCTGACCCCGCCGCGGTAAAAGCCAGGCGGCACAAATCGTACTGGCCGCTGGGCAGATTGGCGGTTTCAATCCTTAAGGTTCCCGCTTCCGGCTGGTTTACCGTCACCGAGCCTGACGCCAGCACCGTACTGGTATCATAGTCAAATTGAGCCGGATCAAAGCTCAGCGTAATCTCGCCATCCTGGATTTCAATATCCGCCTGCAGACTGACCGTCACATCAAAAGCTTCGCCCTCATTCACCAGCCCGCGCGACAGCAGGCTGACCGCCGCGCCAGCCTGCGCGGCCCAAAGCGCCCGCGGCGCCTGCAGCCACCAGCCTGACAGCAGGCAGCTTGCGGCCAATACTAAGCAGAGGCTCAGCCTGACCTTGCCCGGGGCTGTTTGGGTCCGCTTATTGCTCAATTTCAATTTCCTTTCAAAATATTGCGCATCCGGCTGTAATCGCCAATATCTGCCCGGCCGTTCTGATTAAAGTCCGCCGCTGCAATCTCCTCCGCCGTCAGCTGCTGCTTACCTTTCAGATAATTGCGCAATTTACTGTAATCGCCAATATCGACCCGGCCATTTTGATTTAAGTCGCCCTGGACTCCGGAGCCGGAGGTGGCTGCAGGCGTCGGGGTGGCAGTCGCTGTGGGCGAAGGCGTCGGCGTGGCAGTCGGCCTGGGCGAAGGCGTTGGCGTGGCAGTCGGCCTGGGCGTGGGGGTAGCGCTGACCTGATGAGCAGCGCGCCAGGCCGCAATCTCCGTTTCCACCGCCTTCCAGGCAGTCTGAGCCTGGGCCAGCACGGCAGCCAGGTTCTGCGAGGTTTTGAGATCAGCCTGATACTGCTGATATGCCGTTACCTGGCTGTTATATTGGCTGAGGTAAGTCTGCAGCGCGCTGATCTGCTGCGTCCGGCTCATAAAGGACAGACTGTCCGCTCCTGAGGTCAGCGGCGGATAATTGACATCCAGCGTCCCCCGGGCAGAGTTCACAATGCCCGCCGTGCCGTCCCGCCATTCAGATATTTCAATCCGCATCCTTGACGCCAGCATATAAGACGACGTATTTACCTCCTTAGCAGCCTGATAAACGATCTGAGCCAAAGCCAGCAGATCCTGGTTGCCGCTGAAAATCTGCTGTACGCCGGCCAGGGTCTGGGCGCTGGAAAAGGTTCCCAGGTCTTCAAACATAAATACGTCTGTTTCAGTTAAAAAGTTGCGCGGGTCCATATAATATTCCACCGCAGGCTGATTCACCTGGACAAAATTACCGTCTATTTTGACATGATTGGCCACATAGTTTTGGTTGGCGGTAGTGTCTTCAATGAGATTACGCTGCGGCTGCATCTGAAAGGCCACCGTATCCTGCCAGTTGTTATAAGTCGCGACCGCGGTAAACTGCCAGTTTGGATACTTCAGATGCAGCGCGATCAGGCTCTTATGATAGCTGGCCGGGAACTGCTCCAGGACTTTTCGAAAACTCTGATCCACTTTACTGTAATCCGTACCGGCCGCGGCGGTATCCGCGCCGGGCAGGCCCTCAAATACCGGTATTTTAAAGCTGATACTCCCGCTCAGCGTCTGACTGTTGGCATAAGCCTGATAAGCCCGCCGCGCTTCAGAAGTCGGTGCCTGAATCCCCTGCATATACTGCGCCCAGGCAGCGCTGCTGCGGTAGCCCGCCACATTAAATTTCTGAAAAAAGACGGTATCCTGGCCTTTGTTAATGTACTGGTCCTTGATAATCATGGCTCCGCCGCGAGCGGCCAGATCCAGCGAGGTCCAGGGAAGCAGGTATTTGGCGTTGGTTTTCATTGCGTAGTAAATCCCATTGATCCTGGCACCGTCAATCTGATTCTGGTTAGGCGTAGAGCCGATATTATAAAGGTTGTAATAACGCACCGTCGCCGTGGGGATGGGGTTGCCGCCGGCCTGCAGCTGATCCAGCCAGTTGCGTTTTTCCCAGTAATCCCCGGATAAAACCGGCGTCGTCTCATAGGATTGCAGTTGTTCATCCGCCGCGGTACTGGCCTGGCTGGCGGTCTGCAGCGCCGTCCATAATTGGCTGGCCCGGTTCTTCAGCTCTGTCGGCAGGTCGGACCAATCCGGTGTCTGGGTACCCTGATCTGAAGTACTGGTCTCCGCGGGCTCAGAATCAGCCTCATTTACGGGTTGGGTACTGACCTGCTGGCGGCTGTCGTCTACAATAATGAAACCGCGGTTTTCATAAGCGCCGGCATACTCCACTTTGTACCAGGTTGAACCCACGCCCGGGATCTGTTCGCCATTTTCATAAATATCCAGGATTTTATAACTGCGGCCAGTCGTAACCTCAGCGTCCGGCGCGGAGAGCGTAGAAGGCCAGCGGCGGATATTGGCGCTTTCACCTGAGGCATCCAGGACCGTCAGATACTGCCCCACCCGGTCACGGTATTGGGCAGCCTGGATCTCTCCCGACGGCAAGATCAGGAATGGCAGCAGGACCGCCAGACAAACAGCCAGCAACCCTGTGGTTTGCTTCCAGCACTTTTTCATCATCAAGACTCCGCCCGCCTGTCCGTTTGTTGATAATCATTTTCAACAGGTCCTGTTGTCATGATTTCTCCCCCTAAACATATGTATAGGCGAAGAAATTATA
>JAAVLZ010000010.1 GCA_012034405.1 Oscillospiraceae bacterium HV4-5-C5C
CATGCTTACCGGTATCTGTAAACATAATGAATCTTGGTGAGCTTGTCAATTAATCAGGACACGAGTAAAATAAAACACACTTGTTCTTTAAGCTTGCTTGTCACTTGAAATATATTTGACAATCAAAATATTTGATAATCAAATGATAACACTGGCCTATTTGATTATCAAGAAAACATAAAAGCGACGACAGAGGTAAAGAAATGCAGACTTATTCAGGTAAAAGAATTTTCCAGGGTGAAGACCGGTATCATTCTACCCTGGACTTGATCCGGCGCAGTGCCAAACGTTATCCTAACGCTCCGGCTTATATGTTTCGCCGCAAACCAAACTCTAAGGTGCTGATCCGTTCCTACAGTGAGCTGCTGGCTGATGTGGAAGCGCTGGGTACAGCTTTACAACAGCATTTTCCCGGCCGGCCGCATATAGCGCTGTTGGGTGAGAATTGCTATGAATGGGCCGTTTCGTATAATGCCGTGATCAATGGGGTCGGAGTGATTGTCCCGATAGACCGCATGACACCTCAGGGAGAGTTGCTGATTCTGCTTGAGCGCAGTCACAGTGAAGTCCTCATTTTGACGCCTAAACATCTGGATCTGGCGGAGAAGGCGCTGAACGCAGTACCTTCTTTGAAAACGATCATCGTACTGGATCCGGTTTCGCCCTACCGCAGCGCGGTTAAGATACCGGAGGATCAGCCCTACATCCGTTACACGGATCTGCTGACTGAAGGGGAAGAAGCGATTGCGCTGGGCTGCAAGGCTTATACCGATCTGGTTCCTGATCCGGATATTATGGCAACGATTATTTTTACCAGCGGGACGACAGACCAGGCCAAGGGAGTCATGCTCAGTCTGAATAATCTCTGTGCCAATGTATATAATATCAGCGGTTCGCTTCGATTATTTCCCGGTGAACGGGCCCTGTCAGTCCTCCCGCTGCACCATACTTTTGAAACCACCGCGGGTATGCTGGTCATGTATTATTATGGCGTCTGCATCTGCTTTAATGATGGGTTGCGATACTTTCCCAATAATCTGGTGGAGTGGAAAATCAATGTGATGATTGGGGTGCCGCTGTTATTTGAAAATGTCTACAAGCGGGTCAATGATTCCATCGATAAGTCAGGCATGACTAATCTGGTCAAGGTGATGCGACCGGTAGCCCGCGGCCTGGCAGCGGTTGGCCTGCAGACTAACCGGACGCTGTTTAAGAGCGTATTGGATGGTCTGGGGGGCAGCCTGCGGCTGGTCGTGATCGGTGCCGCAGCTATGGATAAGCACATCCATCAGGCCTTCATTGATTTTGGCATCCTGTTTTTACAGGGATACGGGCTGACTGAGTCAAGCCCGGTCGTGGCGGTGGGTACAGAAAAACTGAATGTACCGGGGACTATCGGGCCGCCGCTGCCGGGTGTTGAGGTGATGATAGACGCGGAGAGTAGTGACGGTTCCACGGTAGGAGAGATACTGACCCGCAGTGAATCGGTTATGCTGGGTTATTATGAAAATGAGCCGGCTACACATGACGCAGTTGATGCTGATGGCTGGCTGCATACCGGAGACATGGGCTTTATTGACAGCCGCGGCTGTATTCATATAACCGGGCGCTGCAAATCTATGATTGTGCTGACCAACGGCAAAAAAGCCTTTCCTGAAGAAATAGAAGCCAAACTGAACAACATTGCCGGAGTAAAGGAGAGCTATGCATGGGGACAGCGGAATAAGCGGGACGCGATTGACATCTGTGTCAAATTTCAGCTTAACCGTTCAGAGCTTCCCCTGGCAGACCCAAAAGATAACGCGGCTGTCGCCGCCTACCTAAAGGCTGCCATCAGTAAGATCAATGCCGGCATGCCAGGCTATAAAGCCGTGCGTTACTTTATATTTACGGAAGACGACTTCATCAGAACCACCACGCTGAAAATCAAACGAAAAGAAGAAGAGAAAAAACTGGCTGCCTGGCTGTCCGCTCAGGGGGTCTATATGCATGATATAGATGGGCAGTTTGTTCATATAAGCTGATCGCATAATCAACACCACCTGAAACCGCAATACCTGGTGGATAGCTGATAAATAGAAGGAGTGGATGAGTTGCGCATCATATACGGTCCGGATACTTCAGCCTTAGCCCAGACGGTAGTTGAGGAGGTCATCCGGCAAACCAATGACTGGCCGGAACACCGGGCCCTGGTTTTAGTCCCGGAAGACCGTAAATTGAGCTTTGAACAGCAATTTCTGGCCCGCCAGCCCCAGACCGGCTTGTTCATGACTGATGTGCTGAGTTTCAACCGTCTGGCGTTCAGGCTGGCAGATGCGGTCAAAGCGTCCGGTAAACTTGCGCCTTCCGTGACGGAGCAGCTGCTGCTGCAAAGCGCTATTTTGAACGGACATGAAGCGGATTTCCCTGTTTTAGGCCGCCTGTCTCAGCGGCCGGCTTATTTTCAGGAATTACAAAATCTGCTGGGCTTTTTACAGCGTTATGATATTGGCGCCAATGAACTGGAAGCGGCTCAGACGGCTGCAGACCAATTGCCCCAAAGTCTGAGAGATAAATGTCGTGATCTGGCCTTATTACAGCGGCGCTATCAGGAAAGGCTGCGGCAACTGGGCTATGCTGAACCGGGTCAGTCCCTGAATGAGCTGGGCCGTTTGCTGGAACAATATGCTACTGGTCATCTGGATCCGATCTTGTCTCAGCAGTTGTCACTTTTAAAACAATTAACCGTTTGGGTTTGTGGTTTTGGTGAGCTGCGTGATTTTACACCGCAGGAGTACCGGATTCTGACCTGGCTGGAAAAGATCAGCGATCAGTTGAATGTGACCCTTTTGACCAACCGGATTCCTCATGACGCCATGACGCTGAGCTTGACAGAACCAGCTTTCTATTTTGGCGCCCTGACCGGGCGCCATCTGGCTCAGGATTTTAACATCCGGCAAACGCTCTACGTAGAGCAGGCCCCCAGGAGTGGCCTCACCCTGAAATCCGGAGTCAAAATGGCTTCGTTTGCGGGGCTGCAAGCCAGTAAGCGACGCGAAGAGCTCCGCGCGGTACTGGCTCAGATTAAAGCTCTGGTTATGCAGGAGCGCTGCCGCTTCAAAGATATCGGCATATACCTGACGACGCCTCAGGCCTATTTACCTTACCTGCAGGCTGAACTGGCCGCTTATCAAATACCGGCCTTCCTGGACCAGCCACGGCATCCGGAGCATTCTGCCATCATCCGCCTGCTTTTAGCCCTGATTGATCTGGCCCAGTATAATTGGAAATCAGACGCGGTAATGGCTTTAATGCGCAGTGGCGTGCTGACGCAGGTAAACAGTGGACAAGCAGATGAATTTGAGAATTTTATGCTGGCGCGTGGCCTGGACCATGAACTGATCTTTTATGATCCGGCCTATGACGACAGTCCGGAACTCAGGCTTTTACGTCAGCAGGCCCTGGATCCGCTCAAGCCCGCAATTTCAGCGCTGCAGCAGGCCGCGACCGTGCAGGCTAAGACGGCTTTGATCCGCCAGCTTATGGCCGGATTGAACGCGGAAAGCTGGTGCCGTGATCTGGTATTGAAGCTACGCCAGCAAGGTGAATCGGATCTGGCGGTGACTCAGGCTCAAGCCTGGCAAAGTTTAGGCCGGATCTTAACTCAGCTTGACCTGCTCCTGCCTCAGCAGCAACTAAATCTGACGGCTTTTACCGAGCTGATCTTGACCGCACTGACCTCAGAGCTGGCAGCAGTGATACCAACTGAGCTGGATCAGGTGGTGATCGGTCAGGGACGCCGCTTTATGGGCCAGTCCTTTGCGTATCTGTTTATTGTCGGCGCAGACCGCCAGTCTTTTCCGGCTCAAACGACATCAAGCGCTTTATTAAAAGGCGAAGAGACCAAATTGCTTGCAGCAGTCCTCAATCAACCGTTGCCCAGCCTTGAGCAGACCCGTCCGCAGGAAAATAAAGTGCTGGAATTACAGCTGCTGCTGGCGGCCCGCCAGTGCGTTTATCTTTCCTGGACTGGCGATACGGCAGATATGTGTGCTTTATTACAACAACTGTATCACCTGAGTCCTGAACAACTGTTAAGGCAGCTACCGGCTGCCGCGGAGTCACCGGATGACCTTCGCCTGATGTCTGAATCAGTCTTGCGCTACCGCTTGCTGCTGCGGGATAGCTGTGAGTTTCCCGCAAAAAGCGGGTTGCCTGCTCCTGTCTGGCCGGCCGGTCAGGAAAACGGGGCTCAGGCTTTACCTGAAATGAAGGCTTATTGGGACAGCTTAAGTGAGGCCTTGTCCATAAACCGGAAGCAAGTCTTTGACAAGTCAACTCCAGATGCAACTGAACGGCAGCTCCAACCTGCCGGGGTGTTTCCCGGAGGAGATATCAAGCTGCCGACAGACCTGATGACGGAATACTGGCGCGGCGGACCGCTTTTGTCTGTATCCCAGCTGGAGCAGTATGCTGCTTGCCCGTTTGCGTACTTCGCGCGTTATATCTTACAGGCTAAGGAACGGGAACAGTTTGAACCGGCTGCGCCGGACCGGGGCAATGCTTTGCATGAGATGCTGGAAATCAGCTATTCATATCTGGAAGATCTGCTAAGGCAAGCCGCCAGGGATAAGGTCAGTACCCCGGAGTCTGTCTGGCAGCGCTTTCTGGCCTCACCATATGCTGATCCGGACGAGCTGTATCGCCTGGCTTTGGACAGACAGCAGCAACTGCGGCGCTTTGACGCACCGGGTTACCGACTGGCGCACGGGCAGCTGCTGAAAAAAACCGCCCGCATGATTTTCCCGCTGACCTGGCAACTGGCTCAAACCTCCTCATTTGTCCCCCTCTATTCTGAATGGCGGTTTGGTATGGGGAAAAAAGCTGCCGCGCCGCCCTACGAGCTTTGGTTAAATGAGCAGCAGAAGCTGAGCCTGGGCGGTAGCATTGACCGGGTGGACGCTGATTTGAGCCAGGGGCGTTTTCAGATCTGGGATTATAAAACCGGGGGGGTCAGCGTGAATTATGAGAACATGTATGGCGGCACTGATTTACAGCTGCTGACCTATCTGGATGCCTTTGCTGACTGGCATCGCCCGGGATCCCGGTCCAGCTTGCTTATGCCGTCAGGAGAGCAGTCGGCTTTACGTTTACAGCCTTATGATGCTGCCTACTTGCCGATCAGACCAATCCATATCACACATCCGTTTGAACCTAGCGCTGATCCTAAGGAAATCTTCAGGGAGAATCTGCAAAAAACCTTTAAAGCTTCGGCTATTTCATTGCCGGCGGAGGATTTGGCGCGACTAATGGCCCATAACCGTAAAAATCTGCGGCAACTGGGCAAGCAATTACTGGCCGGCTCATATGAAGTCAGACCGGATACAGCGGGGAAAACGGATTCCCCCTGTGTGTATTGTGCCTATCGTTCAAGTTGTGGTATGGAAAGCGGCCTGACCTTTGCCAGGCGGCCGGAGCGGCTCCTGCCAGAATGTGATGCTGCCGGACAAAGGATCACGAAAAGTAAGGACAGGCTTATAGCGGCACTCCGGGCCGAAGACGGAAACAATGCTGAGGCCACTGGAAAGGATGACAGTGTATGAAGTTTACGGCGGATCAACAGCGCGTGATTGACGCGCCCCGCGAAGATATACTGGTACAGGCCGCGGCCGGATCTGGCAAAACTTCCGTTATGGTCCAGCGCCTGATCCGGCGGATGGAGCTGGGTGAGCTGACTGCTGACCATATGCTGGTACTGACGTTTACTGACGCCGCCAGCAGCAGTATGAAACGAAAAATCGAACAGCGACTCCAGGAGGCTATCGACGCGGCGCCGACCGGGCCGGGCCGGGAGCATTTACAGCAGCAGCAATTACTGCTTCCTTATGCGGCGGTCTCCACCATTCACGCCTTCTGTCTGGGCCTGGTTAAACAGCAGGCCTATCTGTTGCCGCAACAGGGAGACTGGCTGCCGCGTTTTGATGCCAAAACCCGTACCGCCGACGCGCAGGAAAGCGCGGACTTGCTGGAAGAGGCCGCCGCAGAAGTCCTTGATCAAGCTTACCGGCGCCTGGAAGCGGCAGAACAAGCTGGCCCCCAGGCAGCTGCCCAGCCTGAGTTGGAGGAGCGGGATCAGCTCTATGCCTTTATTGAGCAATACCAGCGGGGGAATGATGACCGGTCTTTGCGTGACATCCTTGGCCAGACCTATGAATTCCTGCGGACGCTGCCTGACTACCGGGACTGGCTGCAACACGCCATTCTATCATATGAGCAGGCTTGTGCTGACTTTGATCACAGTCCGGCCTCAAGCTGGCTGAAAGGCCAGCTTCGCTTAAGCCTGGATGAGTTGGAGAGTCAGGCCGTTGAAATTCAGGCTGTGCTGGATAATCCGGAAACCAGGCTGAAGACCCCCAAAAACAAAAAGGACCTGCAAGCGGAGATAGATAATCAGCTGTTGCTGACGGAAATACAGCAGTGCCTGACGGATATGCTTCGCTTAAGACAATTGCTGCAGGCTGAGCCTTTACCGGGCTGGGATCAGATCCATCAGGCCGGTCTGAGCCTCAGTTTACCCAGGCTGGACGCCAGAGGTAAAAATCCAGGAAAATTATATTTATCGTCGGCGGTTAATGGGATCCTGGGCCGTTTGCTGCGGCAGCTAAACGGCCAGTTCCCGGGCAATGCTTTAAGTAATGGGAAGCTGGAGGATGCGCTGCCGCTCTTTCATCTGGACTGTCAGCGGATCGAAGCTGATTTAAAATTGGGCCTTCCAGCCTTAAAAGGTCTGGGCCTTTTACTGAGGCAGCTGGACGAAGCGTACAACCGCCTGAAAACAAGAGCCAAGGTAATTGATTTTGCCGATTTTGAGCATCTGGCCTTGTGGCTGCTGCGCCAGCCCGCAGTCAGGCAAAGCTGTCTGGAACAGTATCAGGAAATATATATTGATGAGTTTCAGGATACCTCCAGTATCCAGAATGCCATCCTGACGCTGTTGGATCAGGGTAACTTGTTTGCGGTGGGTGATATTAAACAGAGTATATACTGGTTCAGACATGCCAAGCCAGATATATTTTTAGCGCGAGCCGCCTGGCTCAGGTCGCAGCCACAGGCAGGCAGTCTGTTAAGGCTGCAGCATAATTTCCGCAGTGAAAAACCGATTCTGGCCGTCGTGAATCAATTGTTCTCAACCCTTATGACCAGGACCAGCTGTGGTTTTGATTATAGCGACGGCCATGAGTTATGTACGCTGAAAACCGAAGATCAGTCGCTTGCGGTCTGCTGCCTGCTGATTAAGCCGGACCTGGGAGACGCTGATGGAGCTGCTCAACGCCGGGAGCAGGCCGCTTCCTGCCTGGAAGGTCCCATCCGCGCCCTGATCAGGCAGGGGGTTGAGCCCTCGGACATTGCGGTTTTGTGCCGTAATAATGACCTGGTTGAAACAACCTCCAGGGTGCTGGCACAAATGGGCTTACCGGCTCAGTTGCCCTCAGATAGAGGGTTTATGGAAACGCTGGAACTGCGGGTCCTGGAGTCTCTGCTGTATTTACTGGATAATCAGGCCCAGGATATTCCCTTGCTGTCTGTACTGACTCAGCTGCCGGTATATGGCGGCTACAGCCCGACGCAGCTGCTGAAAATCAGACTCCACTGGCTGAAGCAGCCGCCGCAGGACAGGCAGCCGGACAGCTTTCATGCTGCGGTCCGCTATTATGAGCAGACCGGCAGTGACGACTGGCTGCGTCAGCGTCTGACGCGGACGCTGTCCTGGCTGGATTTGCTGCGGCAACAGGCCAGCTATCTGAGTGTCAGTGATCTGATTGACCGCATATATAAAGATTGTTCGCTACCGGAGTACGCGGCCGGCCTGCCGCGGGCCGGCGCCCGGCTGCAAAATCTGAGTTTGTTTCAGGAATGGGCCTGGCAGTACCAGCAACGGCAGCCCCGCGGACTGACTTACTTTGCCCGTTACGTTCAGCAACAGCGCCTTAAGGCCCGCACCCCTCAGCTTTTTGAAGAAAGCAGCCCGGTGCCAGGTCAGATCAGGGTCATGACCTTTCACCGTAGTAAAGGCCTGGAATTCCCCTATGTCTTTTTGCTGGGACTGGAACGCAGTCTGAATTTACGTACAGGTTCTTTTTATCTGCTGGATGAAGACCTGGGCATAGGTCCATCTATCCAGTATCCGGAAACATTATTGTCTTTTCCCTCGCTGCCTCAGCTGGTTATCCGGCAAAAGCATGAAGCAGAAGCATATGCAGAAGAGATGCGTTTGCTGTATGTCGCCATGACCCGCGCGCAAAAAGGCCTGTTTTTGCTGACCCAGACGGAGCAGGCCGCTCTGCTGCCGGAACGGATCATGAAAGGGCTGCTGAATTTGCCCGGTCCGGCACTTAAAGCAGAGGACATTCCGGATTGGATGCGCCTGAATCTGACGAGTTATGCTGATATGCTGTTTTTACCCCTGCTCAGCGCGGATCCGGACTTAAGCGGCCAGTTAGCCGATCTGGCAGACCGGCACAGTTTGGCGTATGGGAACTGGCGCTTTGTCTCCATTCAAAGCCAGCAGCAGGGGGAGTGGAGTCCCGGTCTGCTGACATTGCCTGACCTGACTCCCGGCAATACGCTTCAGAGTCAGCCTGAAACGCCGGACACCGGATCAGCTGAGTTAGGTCAGGTTGCCGCTCAGCCTGAACAGGCAAAGACCAGGTCAGCCCAAGCCGAGCAGGTTATCCCGCCGCTGCCAGCTGCGGATCAAGTCAGATTGATTGCTGCCAGTTACAGCTACCAATATCCACATCAGGATGCAACCAGGACTGCGGTCAAGTATAGTGTCAGCGAATTAAAGCGTCAGGCGGATCTGGCGGCTGCTAACCTGAGCATGGCTGATCCTCAGCTGAAGGGACAGGAAGGGGAGCTATACCCGCCCCCAGCGGGGCTGACCTTTGAGGTTGAACCCTGGCCTGAACCCCCGGTCAGCTCTCAGCTTGTCAGGGCTAATACGCCTGAAGCCAGCTTACAGCGCCTTGAAGAAGATCCCAGAATGCAAGGAATCCTGCTGCATAAGGTTTGGCGTTACATTCCGGCTGCTTTGATCCGTTCAGCCCGTTCAAGTGACGGGCCTGCTGAAACGGCCCGGGTGATTCAGGCAATTCAAGGCTACCTGGATCACCTTACCCAACTGCAGTTAATTGATGCTGTTTCGCGCCGATGGTTGAAAGGCCAGGAAACGGCGCTGGCAGCTTATTTGCGTTCTGCACTGGCCGCACGGCTGGCCGCGGCTCAGGCCGCCAATCACGCGGTTTACCGGGAAATGCCTTTCACTTTGGCTGTTTGTGCCAGTGAACTTTTCCCTGAACGGGTCTATCATGAGCAGGAAACGGTATTAGTACAGGGCATTATTGACTTATGGTTTGCCGAAGGCGAAAACGCGGTACTGGTTGATTATAAGACTGATCGGTTGCCGGCTGACCGGGCGCTGGCAGAAGCTTACTTAAGCCAGCGCTATGGCCGGCAGCTGGAGCTTTACAGCCGGGCTATAGAAGGCGGCAGTGGAAAAATGGTCAAGGAAAAACTGATCTGGTCAATCAGCCGGGGAGAGGCCTACCGGCTGGTCTGAAGCGTTCTGCTCATCCCTTGCCGCAGCCGGCTCGGTTGGGTGATACGCTCCTGCCTCAGCCAGTTGCCGGCGCCGGCCGCGCCCCCCACCCGCTTGCTGCTCCCGCACTTTATTCCGCCGGCGGAGCGTGCGGAAAAACGTTTGCAGCATTTCTCCCGCTTCAGCCTGCAGCACGCCTCCGGTCCAGCAGACCTGGTGATTCAGCCGGTGGTCATCAAAAAAATGACCATGGGAACAGACGGCACCACTTTTGGGATCATAGGCCGCAAATATCACTTCATGGATGCGCGCCTGCTGTATAGCTGCGGCACACATAAAACAGGGCTCCAGCGTGACAAAAAGACTGCAATCACTCAGCCGCCAGGACTGGCGCTTGCGGTTGGCCGCACGCAGGACAAGCATCTCCGCGTGGGCGGTGACATCCTGATCCAGTTCACGGCGGTTATACGCCAGCCCCAGCACCTGCTTGTCAGAGCTGACCAGGACGGCGCCTATCGGTACCTCCCCCAATCCGGCGGCCAGCCTTGCCTGCTGCAGGGCAAGCTGCATCCACTGCAGCTTTTCCTCCGGCGAAAAATAACTCTGGCCTGGACTTGCAGACATACGCGGTCCGTTCCTTATCAACCGGCAGAGCTGTTCCCGGTTTCCGGCGAGTAAGTACGGGTGCCATAGGGACGAATGCCTACTTCCATGACATCTGACGCTCCAAAGACCCGGCGCATGCCACTTAAGTATTCCCCTTTCAGTGCCAGCGGGACAAAAGCCTGAATGGTACCGGCAAAACCGCCGCCATGTACCCGGAAGTAACCCCGGCTGCCCAGCAAATGCTCTGAATACGCCAGCGCCATGGTGACCGGCTGGTCATGATCACTGCGGTTGCTGGTTACATTTTGCAGCAGCCGCCAGCTGCTCAAGCCTGACGTGCGCAGAAGGTTCAGAAAGTCCTGAATATTATGCGCTTCCAGGGCTCGCCCGGCAGCCTGGACCCGCTGATCTTCATCAAAAAAATGCATCGCGCGCAGTACCGCGCGGTCCCCTAAAGACTCGCGCAGGGCCGGTAAGTCGCGGTAGAAATCCTGAGGATCTACCTGCTGTAACACCTCTTTCCCCAAAGCCTGAGCGACTGCTTTCATCTCAGCGGGAATCGCGGCATATTCATCCGTGAGATCGGCGTGACTACCGCCGGTTTTAGTGATGATCATGCTGTAACCGGTGTCGGCAAAATCTACCGGCACCCGGGTAACCTGAGCTTTTTCAGGATCAGCAAAATCGATGGCAATAAAGCCGCCTACCGCGCAGCCACATTGATCCATCAGCCCGGAAGGTTTGCCAAAAAAGAGATTTTCAGCAAATTGGGAGATGCGTGCCAGCTCTACCGCGTCAAAGCGATTGTTATTATACAGAGCATTCAGGATTGCCGCGTTGAGGACCTCAAAAGCCGCGGAAGAAGACAGGCCGCTACCGGCGGGAACATTGCTCATGGTGTAGGCATGATAACCACCAATCCGGGCGCCGCGGTCTTTGAAGCCCCGGGCAACGCCACGGATCAGAGAGGCAGAGTGCTCTTTTTCTTCTGCCTGAGGATCCAGTATATTCAGGTCGATGTGATCGGCCTTATCATACCCGTAAGATTTCAGGATAATTTCAGGCTGCTCTACCGGTACCACGGCTGCAATAATATCCATATTGACGGAAGCGCAGAGGACGTGACCGTGCTGATGATCTGTGTGATTGCCCATTATTTCAGTCCGGCCCGGGGTGCTGAAAAAAATTGGTTCCGGATCGGCAGGAAAGCAGGCGGTAAACTGATCTTTCAACAATTGATAACGCTGCAATTGTTCTGTTACGGAAGCATCACCATAAAGATCCTTCAGGTAGTTAAGAAATGCCGGGGTTGCTGACTGCTCACTCATGCGTTTATCCTCCATAGGCTGTAGTATTAAAACTGCCTGAGCCAGAATGAACCAGGCGGTTGATTCATTGCACACCTGCATATTATCGCTTATAATGTCGCTGTTACGCAAGGCTTCTGATGCTGCAGTCTTAGTGAGATATAATAAATAACCGGTTATCATTCCGGCGTCTGAAGATGAGAAAGATTTAGAGGAGCGAGTAGATTAATGGCAATAAAGCAAGGACGCTGCCCCAACTGCGGTTCTATTTTGATGGTTGATGATCAGGCCGCGGAGGGTATTTGTATTTTCTGCCAAGCTAGATATGTACCTGCCCAGGCTGAACAGCTGGATCAGGATCCGGGTGATCATGAGTTCAAAAATGAACCGCAGCCGGAGTTAACGGATGAAGAGAGGCGGCTGGCCTTTTCTGCCTACGGAAATGTCCATGTTCCGTCTGCGGCTGCATCAGCTAAAAAAACGATCGTTCAGCATAAAAAAAAGCCGGTTGACCAACTGACGCCAGCCCAGCGCGTTGCCTTAATGAAAAAGGAACTGGTGGAGCCTAAACTCAGCCGCCGGCATCAGCTATATATGGCCGCCATTATTGTCGGTGTTATTCTGATCAGTGTGGCGGTTATTCTGCCGCTGACTTTGAGCAAACAGGCAAAACGGGCGGAGCTGGCGGCAGAGATCAACCAGATCGCCGGTTTTGAGGTGGCTGATCCGGCTTACTATGCGTTTTCCGGCCAGCGCAATCAATCCTTGCTGCTGATTTATGATGGAGAAGTCACGGAAGAAACTGCGGCCGACGTTTTAGCGCAATTCAAGCAAGCTCGCAGTCAGGTCTATAAGATAGATCCGGATAACCAGCAAAAATCAACGGTACTCCGGCTGACCGGGACGAACGGCAGCATCATTATTCATGGGGATGGTGATACTGAGGTTGAAGCAAACAGCGCGGCTGCTGGCACCACGATTGAAGAAAACAGCGAGCCGGCTGAGTCTGTCACCAGCAGTCAGACTGAAGGCTGATTGAGATAACCCTGGCGGACTAGTTTAAAAAATGCCTGGCAGTATAACTAGCCAGGCATTTTAAGTTTAAGGGCTGTCTCAGTTGGTTCCTAATGGACGCTGTCCAAATTATCAAGATAATGAGTGACTGACTGGGCTGCCACTGCTCCGTCACTGGTAGCGGTAACAATTTGACGCAGGCCCTTCTGACAGACGTCTCCGGCCGCAAACAAGCCAGGAATGGCGGTGGACATATCATCTTCAGCTAGGATGAAACCTGCTTTGTCCAGGACAGGCAGGCCCTTTAAAAAAGCGGTGTTGGCATCAAGCCCGACCATAGGGAAGACTGCCGCGGTATCAAGCAGCAGTTCTTCACCGGTCTGGTTCTGCTTCAATCGTACAGAAGTGACATGACTGCCGTCACCGCAGATTTCCAGAGGGTTATAAAAGTGCCGGATGGTGATCTTAGCTGATTCCGCTACACGCTTTTGCAAGTATTTCTCTGCCCGGGATACATCCCGGCGCATGATCAGATCTACATGAGAGGCAAACTTGGTCAGGTACAGCGCATCTTCAAAGGCGGTATTACCGCCGCCGATTACCACTGTTTCCTTGCCCTTGAAAAAGGCGCCGTCACAAACGGCACAGTATGAAACGCCCATGCCGTAATACTCGGCCTCACCGGGGATGTTCAGCTTGCGCTCCACCGTGCCGCTGGCGACAATGACGGCCGGGGCCACATAAGTCCCCTCGGTTCCAATTACTTCATGCAGCCCGTCATGCTGCCGGATACCGGTAATCTGATCGGTCCTGTGCTCTGCGCCAAAGGCTACAGAATGCTCGAACATTCTTTGAGCTAATGCCTGCCCGGTTATCATGGTATCACCGGGGTAGTTTTCAACTTCATTGGTCAGGATCAGTTTGCCCCCGGGCATCTGATAATCCAGGAGCAGGACCTTCAATTCAGCCCGGCTGGCATAGACTGCTGCGGTCATACCGGCAGGCCCTGCGCCAATAATAATGACATCATAGCGATTACTTTGTTGATTCATGACTAACCTCACTCAAGTGAAACTGTTTGCAGATCCATTGTTCTTATAATTAAATGATAATGGCTTTTTAGTTTAAAGAGCTAGCGTTTGTTACGGTTGTTCCGTTTTCACCAAAACAGTCTGTTATACTAAAATCAGCCGCGCGGCCGTGACCGGATATAGGCGCCGGAAGTGCTTAGGTTTGGCAGTCGCGTGAATCTAGGAGGTTTTTATATGGCTGATGTGAAATTTTTTAAATGCATGCTTTGTGGCAATGTCGTGGTTAAGCTGACGGATTCCGGTAATCCGCTTAGCTGCTGCGGTCAGGAGATGACGGAATTAAAGCCCGGTACAACAGACGCCGCGCAGGAAAAGCATGTTCCGGTTCTGGAGCGTGATGGTGACCATCTGCATGTCAAGGTCGGCAGCGTAGCTCATCCGATGCTGCCGGAGCATTATATTCAATGGATTGTCGTGGTTCAGGGCAATAAGGTACAGACCGTGCATTTGGCTCCTGGTGAGGCGCCCGCGGCTGACTTTATTGTTGAGGACGGCCCCGTGACAGCTTATGAATATTGCAATCTCCATGGACTGTGGAGTGCTGAAGGCTGAGCGACTGCTGAAACAGGTTTTTTATCTCTTAAAAAGGTTCCGGAAAGCGCCGTTTTGTGCTGACCGGAACCTTTTTATGTCCGGCGGGTCTTGTGGTAGAATACTTAGCAACAATCACTGAACTAGTATTCGCTTAGCGCTGATGAAGTGCTGGCTCGCAGGCAGTACCGTAACTGCGGACGGGCGGCTGACCAGTTGCTTTCAGGCACATTACAGGAGGTTTATATCCAAGTGGCAAAAATTTTTGATGAGGAATCTAGAACGTTTAACGAATATCTATTAATTCCTAATCTGACGACAGAAGACTGTCAGCCGCATAAGGTTGATTTGTCAGCACCGTTGGTACGATTCCGTAAGGGTCATGAGGAAAGTCGCCTGAAAATTAATGTTCCATTGACTTCCGCAGTTATGCAGGCTGTTTCCGGCAGTAAACTGGCCATAGCGCTCAGCCGCAGCGGCGGCCTTTCCTTTATTTATGTTTCGCAGTCGATTGAGAGTCAGGCGGATATGGTCGCTCAGGTCAAAAAGTATAAAGCTGGTATTGTCGTTTCAGACACCAACCTCACTCAGCATGACCGGCTCAGTGATGTGTTGGATATCAAACGCGCCACCGGTCACTCAACGGTGTCGGTAACAGATGATGGTAGCAGCCACGGTAAACTGGTCGGTCTGGTGACCTCGCGTGATTACAGGGTGAGCCGTATCAGCCCGGAAACCAAGGTCAGTGAATTCATGACCCCGCTGTCCCAGCTGATAACCGCGCGTGAAGGCATCACCCTCAGTGAGGCAAATGATATTATCTGGGAACACAAAATCAATCAGCTGCCGATTGTGGATGATAAGGGCCATCTGGTCGGCCTGGTTTTCCGTAAGGACTATGAGCAGCACAAGGATAACCCGCTGGAGCTCCTTGACCACAGCAAGCGCCTGATTGCGGCTGCCGGTATTAATACCAGGGATTATCAGCAGCGCGTGCCGGCTCTGGTAGAGGCGGGAGCGGATGCGGTTTGTATTGACTCCTCAGATGGCTTCAGCGTCTGGCAAAAAGAAACCTTACAATGGGTCAAACAGCACTATCCTGAGCTACCGGTCGGCGCGGGTAACGTAGTGGACGCTGAGGGCTTCCGTTATCTGGCTGACGCCGGCGCTGATTTTGTTAAGGTAGGTATAGGAGGCGGGTCCATCTGTATTACCCGAGAGCAAAAGGGGATAGGCTGTGGACAAGCCACCGCGGTCATGAACGTCGCTCACGCCAGAGACCGCTATTTTGAGGAAACCGGTATTTATGTTCCGATCTGCTCTGATGGCGGAATTGTTTATGACTATCATATGTCCCTGGCCCTGGCGATGGGCGCTGACTTTATGATGCTGGGCCGGTATTTTGCCCGCTTTGATGAGAGCCCGACCCGTATGATGCTGGTCAACGGTTCCTACGTAAAAGAGTATTGGGGTGAAGGATCCAACCGTGCCCGTAACTGGCAGCGCTATGAGATGGGAGAAAAAGCCGGACATATGGCATTTGAAGAAGGGGTAGACTCTTATGTGCCGTACGCCGGTCCGTTGAAGGTGAATCTTGACACCACCTTAGCTAAAATCAAGGCTACTATGTGTGCCTGCGGCGCGACCAGCATTCCTATGTTCCAGGAAAAAGCCCGCCTGGTCAGAGTTTCACCAACCAGTATAGTAGAGGGCGGAGCGCATGACGTCATCACAAAGGAGAGCGAGCGACGCCCATAAGCGGCCCGGCTCTGCGCTGAGGCTGAGTCGTTGCTTATAAAGACTGGTATTTTGAGCGTTGTTGTGTATAATTATCTTTTAATACGGCTTGGTTCAGAGTCAGTCTGACCCACCCCAGTATATAAAGGAGCAGTTATTGACCTGCTGTCTGTTTTCGACAGACCTGGGCAGGTAGTACCTGTTCCTTTAATGCAGTATCGGACGCCAGAGGAGGAGAAAACATGGCCGAAAAAGTATATGAATTAACGGTTGAGGGCCTTAATCACTTAAAAGATGAGCTGGACAACCGCAAGGTGGTGCGTCGCGGAGAGATTTCAGACCGGATCAAAGTTGCCCTGTCTTTTGGTGACTTGTCTGAAAACTCTGAGTATGATGATGCCAAGCAGGCTCAAGGCGAGAATGAGGCCAGAATTGCCGAGATTGAGGATATCTTAAAGAATGCCCGGGTGATTGACGGGGATGAAATATCTAAAACAAACGTGACCCTGGGCTGTCAGGTAACGCTGCTGGATACCGAGACGAATGAGACTGAAGTATATAAACTGGTCAGTCCCAAGGAGGAAGATATCCTATTAAATAAAATTTCTTCTGAATCTCCGGTTGGCACGGCTATCTTAGGCAAAAAAAAGAACCAGGTTGCGCAGGTTAAGACCCCCTCGGGTGTCCTGAAATACAAGATTTTGAAAATTGAGATTCCCCACGAAAATTAATCAATAACTGGACCCGGCAGACCCGGGCCTGTATGGCTTGACCGGCAGTATGGAGATCATATCCAGTTATGTGACCGGGATAAAAGAAAAGGATAAATCATGGCAGAGGAAAAGCACTCAGCAGAGACCGACAGCAATACCACTCTTTCCGTCAGCGACCAGATGGCCGTGAGACTGGCAAAGTTAACTAGACTACAGCAGGAAAATCAGGATCCCTTTGAAGTGGTTCGCTTTGAAGTGACTCACCACGCGGCGGACATAAAGCAACAGTTTACTGAGCTTGAAGGCCAAACCGTCACGGTAGCCGGTCGGCTGATGAGCCGCCGGGGGATGGGCAAAGTAAGCTTTTGTGATCTGCAGGACCGCAGCGGCAGTATACAGATTTTCAGCAAAATTGATCTGCTGGGTGAAGACCGTTACAAATTGTGGCAAACCTTGGATTTAGGTGACTGGGTAGGGGTTACCGGTGAGGTGATTAAAACACAACGGGGCGAAATCAGCCTGCGCAGCCACAGCTTTGAATTGCTTGCCAAATGTGTGCGTCCGCTGCCGGAAAAGTTCCACGGCCTGAAGGATACGGATACAAGGTACCGTCAGCGCTACCTGGATCTGATCATGAATCCGGAGGTTAAGAAACAATTTGAAGCGCGGAGCTTGATTATTACTACGATCCGGCGGATTCTGAATGAAAAGGCGTTTATGGAGGTGGAAACCCCTATCCTGAATGTGATTCCGGGAGGGGCTGCGGCCAGGCCGTTCATTACCCATCATAACGCTTTAGATATTGATCTTTACCTGCGTATTGCACCTGAACTCTACCTGAAACGCTTAATTGTAGGCGGCTTGGAGCGCGTTTATGAAATCGGCCGAACGTTCAGGAATGAGGGGATCGACGTTAAACACAATCCGGAGTTTACCATCCTGGAGCTATACCAGGCGTACACAGACTATCAAGGCATGATGGATCTGACAGAATACTTAATTAAGTCCTGCTGTGAAGCGGTGAATGGTACGCTGGAAATCAGCTGGAACGGTCAGGCACTGGATCTGACCCAACCCTTCAGGCGTTTAAGCATGCGGGCTGCGGTATTACAGTACGCGGACGTAGATTTTGATCTGATAGCGGATGACCAGGCCGCCTTTGCTCTGGCTGAGGAGAGACAGCTGGAGGTGCAGCCGGGCTGGCATAAAGGTGACGTTTTTAACCTCTTCTTTGAAACCTATGTAGAGGACAAGCTGATCCAACCGACCTTTATTTATGACTATCCGATTGAGATTTCACCGCTGACCAAAAAGAAACCTGGCCGGCCGGATTTAACGGAACGCTTTGAACTCTTTATTAATGGTGGCGAACTGGCCAATGCATATTCAGAGCTGAACGATCCGGTTGACCAGAGAGCGCGCTTCGCCGCCCAGGCAGCAAAACGGGATGCCGGCGATGATGAAGCGAACCGGCTGGATGAAGATTTTTGTGTGGCGCTGGAATACGGGATGCCGCCTACCGGTGGTATGGGAATGGGGATTGATCGCCTTACGATGATGCTGACTGATGCCGCATCTATCCGGGATGTATTGCTGTTTCCCACCATGAAGCCGATAGATCCTGCGGCGAACTGAGCTGCGGCTCGGACCAGGAACAGGAGAAACCTAAGTTGCGGAATATGGACAAATCCGAACAGAACCCGGAAACACCGGATCGGGCTGCGGCCGGTCAGGTGCTGACCCGTGCTCAGGCCATAAAAATCCTGGAGCTGACTGGAAAACCGAACCGGGAAGTGATTGAAAATCGCTATGCGATGCTTTGCAGGCGTTACAAAGATTTGTCTGATCCGGATAATCAGCGCCATATGGCGGAAATCAACCAGGCTTATAATGTGCTGACTGGCTTCAATCAACCCTTTGTACCGGAAGATCCCCGCCTGAACAAAAAGGTAGCAGGCAAATCCGTTTATCAGTGGCGCAACATTTTTTATTATGGTTGGAAGCCGGCTCTGGCTGTTATACTGGTGGCTGCCCTGATTATCGGTATTGTTTACTCGGCTGTGACAAATAAGGATTCTGATTTTCATCTGGCGGCGCTGGGGGCGTTTTATGACACACAATCCAGTCTGACCAGTGATGAAACAGCGGATTACCTGGATCTGAGTGACTATGCAAAAACTCAACTGGGGGTTGAAAATCCCAGTTCTGAGGTGCTGCTGATCTCCAGTTCAGCTGACGCGCAGCTGGAACAGGCGAGTATTATGAAGCGCATGCTATATATGTCCGGATCCATTGATACGGATGTGTTTTTAGTTGACCAGGCCAATTTGAACCTGTTTGCGGAACAGGATTTGTGGACGGATATGACCGACTTTTATCAGACTCTGCAGGCAACTTTTGATAGTGAGCAATTACAGGATTTTGTGCCGGTATATTTGCAGGATGAAACCGGCCAGTCATATCTGGCCGCTATCAATGTGAGTAGTCAGCAGCTGCTGAATGCCTTCGGTATATTAGGCGGTGAGCAGTATCTGGCCATCAGCGTCCTGAATAAGACTCCTGAGAAGGCGGAACAATTTATCAAGAGTCTGGTAGAGCAAGAACCAATGCTGCTGCAGCATGTGGGGACTAAGTTGGAGACTGAGCCGACTGAAGCGACCGATTACTCAGATGAAAGCAGCCAGACAGAAAGCGCGGCCGTTACTGCCGGAGATTGAAAATCGCCGGGACCTAGGGATTGACCCGCCTCAGATTTAAATCCTGATACAGCCGGGACAGTTCAGCCTCCTTCAGATGGCGGTAACTGCCTGGCTGTTCAATTCCGGCTAAGGAAAACGGTCCGATACTGATCCGGCATAAATCAATGACAGGCCGGCCGATGAAGGCGAACATCCGCTTGACCTGGTGATACTTACCTTCTGTCAGTGTGATCCTGGCCTTATGATTGGCCAGCGGCTCTAAAACAGCCGGCAGGCAGTCCAGATCCTTGAGCTGAAGGCCGCGGGCCAGTAGCTGTATTTCCTGAGCTGTCAACGACTCTCCTTCGTAAGTAACAAGATATGTTTTGGGATAATGCCAGCGGGGAGACATCAGCCGGTGGGCTAATTGGCCGTCGGTCGTCAGCAGCAGCAGGCCGTGCGCGTCCCGATCCAGGCGACCTGCTGGAATGGGATTCAAGTGCTGGAGAGAGGAGGGTAATATTTGGGTAACGTATGGGTAGCGGCGGTCGTCGGTGGCCGTCAGATACCCCTGAGGTTTGTTAAGTAAAAGATGCGCGTCTAGCTCTAGGTTCAGCGTCTGCTGCCGCACCATAATCTGCGGATAGTCAATAGGATCGATGAGCGTGGCCGGGTCTGAAAGCACGTGTCCGTTTAAGGAAACCTGCCCGGCTTTTATCAGCTGTCTGACCTGGCTGCGGCTGCCTAATCCATTATTGCTCAGTAGCTTATCTAATCTCATCCGCTTGTTTCTGCCTTTCAGGAATCGTTTAACTTGAGTGAATGCTTAAAATTATGATAAACTGATTTTAGCGTTTATTCTCGCCGGAGGCGAGCGCAGTTTGAATTTGAGGATATCAATCGATGGACTATTTAGAAGGATCTTTACTGGGCCCTTTTTGGAGCGATACGGATTATGAAACCCGCAGCCATCACGGCCGGGCTATATTAATCAGCCTCCTTTTTTGGCTGGTACTGGCAGCAGCTGTCTGGCGATACAATACCGCCGGCGTCAGTTTATGGCTGACTGTACCGCGTTTTTGGCTCCAATTCCTGATTTTACTGACGGTCCTGTCTCCGTTGGTCAGTATGTTTTATTATCGCTTGCCTTTTTTTCTGCGCTTAAGTGTCATTGTGTTTCAGATCATCAAGTATCTTTGCCTTCTGCTGACGTCCTGGTCCTGGATTGTACCGCATATGGCGTTTAATTCTCAGCTGACTTTCAGTTACCTGGTTAATTGGCTGAATAATACCGTCGGGGCGTTTGTTGAACGCAACACGGAAGTTAACCAGGTCTTTGGTCTGGTTTTCAGTGCCGCCTGGGTGTTTGTGGTATCCATATTGTTGTTTGCGGCCGTCATTGCGGCGGTTATATTTGCTCCGATAATATATGTTAAATTATATAGTGCTCTGCAACGCTTATGGGATTGGGTGATCAGCCGGATCAGCGCCTGGCTGCGGCATGATTTCAGCGTCCGCCAGCATCAGCGCCACGCGTAACCATCCTGGTATAAGTTATGATTAATCCATCCAGGCTGCCTGTAAGGGCTTGTTGTCCGCCAGCTGCAGTGCTATGGAGCAATGCTTGGGCTTTAAATAGCATCAGATCTGAAATGAGGTAATCAATGAACAACGCAATCAGAAAAACAAAAATTATCTGCACCATTGGCCCGTCCAGTGATGATCCGGACATCCTGCGTCAGCTGATGCGTGAGGGTATGAATGTAGCCAGACTCAATTTCTCCCATGGAGATCATGCGGAACAAAAGCAGCGGGCTGATCTGATTAAAAAGCTGAGAGAAGAGGAGAATCTGCCGGTCGCTTTATTACTGGATACCAAAGGACCGGAAATCCGCACCTTGGAGTTTAAAAACCATCGGGTCATGCTGCATGAAAATGCGGAGGTAGTTATCCGGCATGGTGATGTGCTGGGCACGGAGCAGGAATTTTCTGTTACCTATAAAGACCTGCACAAGGAACTCTATCCGGGTGCCTCTATTCTGATTGATGATGGTCTGGTCGGGCTCAAAGTGCTGGCTATTGAAGGGGAGGATATCCGCTGTAAAGTTATCAACTCGGGGGAGATAGCGGATCATAAGAGCATTAACCTGCCGGATATTGATACAAATCTACCTGCCATGACGGATCAGGATATGATGGATATCCGTTTTGCCATTGATAATCAGTTTGAATTTATTGCGGTTTCATTTGTCCGTAAAGCCCAGGATATCATAGATATCCGCCGGTTACTGGATAAAATGGGCGGCAATCATATTCACCTGATTGCCAAGATTGAGAATCGCCAGGGTGTCCGCAATTTTGAACAGATTATAGATGCCGCAGACGGTGTGATGGTAGCCCGCGGAGATATGGGCGTGGAACTGCCTGCCTATGAAGTCCCGACCATTCAAAAAATGATCATTGATCGTTGCTATCATCTGGGTAAACCCAGCATCACAGCCACGCAGATGCTTGATTCAATGATAAGAAACCCGCGGCCCACCCGGGCGGAAGTGAGCGATGTAGCCAATGCGATTCTGGACGGAACCTCGGCGATTATGTTGAGCGGCGAAACAGCCAGCGGCAGTTATCCGGTGGAAGCTTTGCGGATGATGGCGAAAATTGCCTTTTATACAGAAGCCAACCATGATTATTGGAAGGACTTCACAATTAAAGCGGTTGACCTGGCTCCGGGTGTTACCAATGCGATCAGCCATGCGG
The DNA here is from genome assembly GCA_012034405.1 of Oscillospiraceae bacterium HV4-5-C5C. Classification (GTDB taxonomy): domain Bacteria; phylum Bacillota; class Clostridia; order Saccharofermentanales; family Fastidiosipilaceae; genus JAAVLZ01. Next base: position 22,015 of record JAAVLZ010000010.1, read on the forward strand.
TTTGCACTACCGCCATGGATTTAAAAGCCAAAGCCATTGTAGCTGTCACCCACTCCGGGCGCACAGCTCGGGTTATATCAGGGTACCGTCCAAATTGTCCGATCATTGCGCCGACTGTGTCCCGGCATGCTCAACGTCAGCTCAATCTGTCCTGGGGCGTCGTGCCCTTTCTGGCGGAACAGATGCACACGACTGACGAGTTGTTTGAGATGGCTTTGCGGCAGGCCAAGGATTCCGGCCTGGTTTCCAATGGCGATCTGGTGGTCATTACCGGTGGTACTCCCGTCGGGATGGCTGGCACGACCAACACACTGAAGGTTTCCAATATCGGCCAGATTATCAGTCACGGCGTCGGTATACCAACGACTGACAAAAAAACGGTGTCCTCAGAAGCTTTGGTACTGAATAAATTGACCACAGTAACGGGCAATGCTCAATCTATGGATTGTATTCTGGTGGCTAAGGATACGGATAATAGCCTGATCGATTTAATGCGGCATTCATCCGCGATTGTGGTTGAAAATCCTGAGTCAAACTGCCATGCTGTTACAGTTGGAAAAGCACTGGAAATACCGGTCGTTTACGGCTGTACCAATGTGACGAATCTGGTCAAGAACGGCCAGATTATTACCGTAGACCCGGTCAGCGGAATTATCAGTTAAGTTGCTGACCGCGACAGTCCGATCAGCCCCATCAACGCAAAGGGAAGGGATAGGCGTGGTAGATTTAGAAGCCGGATTCATGACGCTGCGTAATTACTTCAATACCGGTCAGAGTAAAGATTTGCCGCAGCGGCTGGCCGCTTTAGGCAATTTGTCCACGGCCTTGCAGCACCATGAACAGCAATTACTGGCGGCAGTGTCCGCCGACCTGGGTAAACCGGCAGAAAACACCCTTCAGTCAGAGCTGCTGCCTTTGTACCGTGAAATAAAACTGTTTCAGCGCCATTTATCCCGCTGGCTGCGACCGGAACCGGTTCGTCATCTGGCGGACGGTTTCTGGTACCGCAGTGTCACGGTGCGTGAACCCTATGGTGTCATCCTTATTCTGGGCAATTGGAGCGCTCCGTTAAGGTATAGTTTTCTGCCCCTGATTGATGTACTGGCTGCCGGGAATTGCGCGATCCTGAAACCACCTGCTCATCAGCCTCATGTCAGCCAGCTGATTGCCCGGATCTGCAGGGAAGCTTTTACCCCGACGTTAGTGCAATGTCAGCTGGGCGGCGATGAGCTGAGCGAACGCCTGGTACGGCTGCCGGTAGATCATATCGTCTTTACCGGCCGAGCCCAGACTGCAGTCGGCATCATGAAGCAGGCCGCTCGCCGCCTGACGCCGCTGACCTTGGCTTTGGGTGGCAAAGTCCCCTGTATAGTTACCGCTGCGGCCGATCTGAAGCAAGCGGCACTGGAAATTATTAACAGTAAACGCTTTAACAGCGGACAGGATTGTGAAGCAGTGGATTACTGCTTAGTGGATGCGGCGGTAAAAGACCGGTTCCTGGATGAATTGGTCAACTATATGCGGTCGCTTAATGACCTGGATCCACTGCATAATCCGCTTAATCAGAGACTCAGTCAACCTGATCAGTACGAACGCCTGTGCCGTTTACTTTCCAGCGGCCGGGTCGTCTGGGGGGGCCGGGCCGATGACAAAGAACGTAAAATTGAACTGACCATTCTTGACCGGGTGGGCTTTCAGTCACCGGTCATGCAGCAGGAAATCTTTGGCCCGATTTTACCGGTCTTATCCTACAGCAAATTGCCCCAGACCATTGAGACGGTAAACAGTTATCCTCATCCATTGCTTATTTATGCCTTTACGCAGGCAGAGGAAGACCGGGCTCTACTGGAGCAATTTGCGGTTTGCGGCGCCTTATGGCTCAATGGCATACCGGTAGGTCAGGTGATCAATGAGATTCCCAAAAGCGGCATCGGAGCCAGCGGCCTGGGTGCTTATCAGGGTGCGGAAGGTTTGCGCCGCTTTTCCTATCCCAGAACGCTGATCAGACGTCAGAGCTTGCGCTTTATGGAACGGCGCTGAGGCTATCATTATGCTGGATTTAATAACCGCGCCGGACTTTAACCGATATGATTTATCCCGGGCCTGGGCCGGCTGCTTGCCGGCTTGTCCCTTGCAGTGGTTTGATCAGGTTGACTCAACCAACAATGCACTGAAACGTCAGGCACAGTCTTCCACAGCAGTCAGCAGGCAGTGGTACGCCGCTGCTGCTAGCGCTCAGACTGCCGGCCGCGGGCGCCAGGGCCGCAGCTGGACCTCAGCGGCTGGCCGGAGTATTTGCTGCAGCCTGATGTATCTGCCGGATCAAAGCGCCGCTGATCTTTCTGCTTTAACTCTGATCGCGGGACTGGCCTGCTGTGAGATCCTGCAGACCAGCGTCCCGGGCTTATCAGGCCTGGGCCTGAAGTGGCCCAATGATCTGATGATTGGCAAGCAAAAGCTGGGTGGAATCCTGTGTGAAACTGGCTTCAGCCAAGGTAAGGTTCATCATCTGGTAATTGGCTTTGGCATCAATGTCAATCAACTTTCTTTTCCGCCTGATCTGGCCGATCGGGCCTGCAGTTTGCTTTCTGTTACTGGACAGCCGGCCGATCCTAATATCCTGGCTGCCGCCTGTGCCCAGAAAATCACAACCATGACAAGCCGGTATTTAGCCGGTGGTGCAGATTTTGAACCGTTCCGGAATGCCTATAAACAGCATTGCCTGCTGCTGCAGCAGCCAGTTGAGGTCCAGATTTCCGGGGAGCAGGTGGCCCGTGGCCTGGCGGTTGATATAGCTTCAGATGGCTCTTTGGTCTTAGCGTGCAAGCGTGAGTCCGGCGCCAGTACCCGGCAGACGATCCGCTTTGGTGAAGCGCATATTGGTAAATTGCCCTAGGCTTCAGCGCTGCTTCATACGCCTGGCATTGATAACCTGACGGCTTCTTTTGCCGCCGGAATCATACCCGGGGCTCGGGCTGACCATTTAAAACTAATTTAAGGAAAGTCCGGTATAACATAGTTATAAGGTTTGGATGAAGCAATCCACTGCTGATGAGGTGAATAAACATGGATGATAACAATGACTTAAAAACAAATCCGGAGGCTGAGAAGCCAACCGTGAATCCAGCTGAGAATCCAGCGGAAACAATAACTGAAAAGGCGGCCGGCTCTCAGGCGGACAGCCAAAACAGCGATCTGGCAGGAACATCTGCCGGAACTGCATCTGAAGATTTTAATGCGGCTGGCACGGCCGCCCCGACGACCTTTACCAGTGCAGAGCCGGTAAATCAACCAGCTGCGCCGGTATCAAACTCAACGTACCAGACTCAGCCAAATGATTACCCTGATCAGAATACAAGCTTGCCTACAGGCGCTCCGGTTTATAATAAGGTTGAACAAAAAGCCAGACTGAAACAAGAAAAACAAGAAGCAAAAGCGCGCCGTAAAGCAACCCGCGAAGCTAAAAAACAAATTGCCTTGGGAGAAAAGGGCGGCAGTGGGCCCAGCAAGCCCCGCTGGCTGGGCTGGGTGGCTACGGGAGTAGCCGCTTGCCTGGTCGGTGCCTTTTTAGGCGGCTTTATCGCGGATCAGAAGCTTAGTCCTGAGATAGAGGCTTTAAACAGCCAGGTCAGCAGTCTGAATACTCAGCTTAAGACGGCGATAAGCAGTTCTGCCTCCTCCTCGGACAACAGCACCACGAGTTCAACGGGAACTGCCATGTCTGTCGCGGACATTGCCGCCTCCGCTTCAAGCTCCGTAGTTGCTATTAATACATCATCTTCGCAGGAGACCTACTTTGGTACGCAAACTGTAGAAGGGGCTGGATCCGGTGTGGTGGTGTCCTCGGATGGTTATATACTAACCAACAACCACGTCATTGACTCCAGTACCGCGACGGTCGTCACGATGTCAGACGGAACCCAATATGATGCTACGATTGTCAGCACGGACAGCGTAACAGATCTGGCTATTATCAAAATTGATGCGGATAACCTGGATTATCTGACCTTTGGTGACAGCACCCAGCTGCGGGTGGGTGATCCGGTCGTCGCAATTGGCAACCCCCTGGGAGAACTGCAGGGTACTGTTACCTCCGGCGTCATTTCTGCTTTGAACCGCAGCATTACGGTCAGCAATACGACTATGTCTGACGTCATTCAGACAGATGCCGCTATCAATTCTGGTAACTCCGGCGGCGCCTTGATCAACCAATACGGTCAGCTGATTGGTATCAATGTGGCCAAGACCTCAGAGGTTGGGGTTGAGGGAATCGCGTTTGCCATCCCGTCTGAAGTCTTTGAACCGATTGTGCAGCAGATGCTGGAAACGGGCACTGTCCAGCGGCCGATGCTGGGTATAACCGGCACGGATATCTCTGAAGACAACAGCTATGGCTTTCCGCAGGGCATTTTGGTAACCGCAGTGATGGATAACAGTCCGGCTTCCGAGGCTGGCCTTACAACTTATGACATCATCACAGATGTGGACGGTCAGGGTATTAACACGATTGAGGCACTGAATTCCTATAAGGCCAACAAGGCAGCCGGGGATACTTTGCAACTGACGGTGGTCCGCCAGGGACAGGAGATGACGGTAGAAATAACCCTGGCACTGATGGATAACAGCAGCAGCAGCAGCAACGGCAGCAATAGCAGCGGTAAATAGGACCGCCAGCAGATAGCGGCCCCGGAAGCGCTCTTTTGCACCGCCTGGCGAACCGTAAAAATCCCCTGCAGTCCATGGACTGCAGGGGATTTTTCAGCCTGTTCAGTTCCCGGGAACAAGCGTCTCAGGCTGGTCGAAACGCTTAGGCCTGGCGCCGGCCGATTTCACCATCAACAAACAGCTGCGCTGACTTATTGTCTCCGGCTAATTCATAGCGATCTACCCAGTAGGCACATTGCGCTTCTTCTTCAGTCTGCTCCTTGATAAACCACTGCAGGAATTCCAGCGTGGTGTAATCACGAGCGGCCTGAGCCTCTTCAGCCAGCTTATAAAAAGCCTCGGTGACTTTGTTTTCATGGTCATACGTGTCTTTCATACACTCAAGCGGACTGGGCCAGGTTGCTTTGTCAGGAGCGGGTACAGCTGCTAAAACCGTCGCGCCGCCGCGCTCTAGGATGTAAGCGTTCAATTTCTGTGCGTGCTCCATTTCCTCCTGAGCCTGATGGCTCATCCAGCCGGACAGACCGACATACTTGGCATCATTTGCCCAGATGGCCATACCCTGATACAGATAAGCTGATTTCAGTTCTTCATTAACCTGCTTAGACAGCAATTCAGTCATTTCTCTGCTGATTTTCATGTTTGATGCATCCTTTCTTCCAATATCTTAGTTCTTATCATATTTTACTTCATTGACAAGATTATTGTTGTACCATTGATACATAAAGCCGTCAGATAAGTAGAAACGGATTATGTGATAAAATGAGCGTTATACTGCGAATATAAGCAGCCTCTGTATCAGGCAAATTACAGTCAGGAGTCCGTTAGTGAAAGATCATTCTCCAGTTCAAAAACCATTGCGTAACCTGTTGCCTTACCTTAAACCCTACCGGCTGCAGCTTTGCCTGGGTCCGTTGTTCAAGCTGGTAGAAGCTGTCATTGAACTGCTGATCCCTATGGTAATGGCCCGTATGATTGATATCGGGGTGGCCCGGCACGACCGGCAATACCTGTGGTCACATGGTTTGCTGCTGCTGGGTCTGGTGATCATCGGCTTAATCTTTTCTTTAAGCTGCCAATACATGGCTTCTGTGGCCAGTCAGGGCGTGGGCACCCGCCTGCGTACGGCAGTCTATGAACAGATCCTGATGATTCCAAAAGCAAAATTACAGCCGATTGGTTCAGCCTCTTTACTCAACCGCATAACCGGTGATATCAATCAAATTCAGCTGGCAGTAGCCATGACCATCAGACTTCTGTCGCGGGCTCCCTTTTTAGCTATAGGCGGGATGATTATGTCCTTTATAATTGAGCCGCGCCTGGCCGTGATTCTGCTCCTGACGGTCCCGGTAGCCGCCGTGCTGTTATATGTCATCATGCGGGCTACCGTTACAGTCTTTAAACTGGCGCAGAAACAGACAGATAAAGTCATGACCCTGATCAGAGATAATATCAGCGGGGCGCGCGTCATCCGTTCTTTAGCCAAAGAACCGCATGAACAAGCCTATTTTGGGGAAAATAATAATAAGCTGAATCAGTTACTGACCAGAGCCGGGCAGATATCTTCTCTGATGAATCCGCTCACATCCTTGCTGTTTAACGGCGGTATTGTTTTTGTTATCTGGAAGAGCGGTGCATTGGTAGATACAGGGCAATTACGTCAGGGCGATGTCCTGGCCCTGGCTAACTACCTGGGGCAGATCGTCTTAGCCATGATGGTAGTCGCCAATCTGGTGATTTTATTCCCCCGGGCTTACGCTTCCAGTGGCCGGGTTACGGAGGTACTGGGTTTAAAAGCGGATTTATGGCCAGCGCCAAAGCCAGCAGACCCTGCCCATATCAAGCCGGAATCAGTCGGGCTGGTCTTTAATCAGGTCAGTCTGACCTACCCGGCCAACCGGGAACCGTCATTGGAACAGATCAGCTTCCGACTAAAACCAGGTGAACAGTTAGGCGTGATCGGAGCTACCGGCTCCGGCAAAAGTACCCTGATCGCGGCCCTGCTGCGGGAATATGCCATAAGCCGGGGAGATATAACGATTAATGGTCAGTCAATTAAACAAGCTGCGGTTTCGGACTGGCACCGTCAAATCGCCTGGGTGCCGCAAAAGGCGGTGCTGTTTTCTGGCAGCCTGCGCAGTAATCTGCTCTGGGGACTGCCGCAGGATGCGCCGCCGGATGACCAGGATTTGTGGTCCGCGCTTCAGGATGCACAGGCGGCAGATTTTGTCCGCCTTTTGCCGGGCGGCCTGGATGCGGCGGTAGACCGCGGCGGGCAGAATTTTTCCGGCGGGCAGCGTCAGCGCCTGACGATTGCCCGGGCTTTGCTGAAGCGAGCATCCATCTATGTATTTGACGACAGTTCCAGCGCTCTGGACTATGCGACCGACCTGGCCCTGCGTCAGGCGGTGCGCCGCCGGACGCGGCAGGCCTGCGTTGTGATCATTTCTCAGCGGGTCTATCAGGTGCGGGAAGCCGAGCAGATTCTGGTCCTGGATAACGGCCATATGGCCGGTCTGGGCACGCATCAGACTTTGTTGCAGCACTGCCCGCTGTATCAGGACATTGCCAGATCGCAGGAGGCTGCAGCACAATGAGACTAACTAAAAGCCTGAAAATTCATGACACGCAGGATCAGAATCAGTTGAATTCGACTGATCAACGGCCCATATGGCGGCGCTTGCTGCCATATATTCTCCAGCAGCCAGGCTGGCTTATGGCCGTGGCGGTAACCGGAATTATCTCCAGCCTCAGCGCTTTGCTGGCGCCCTGGTTACTCGGTAAGGCCATTGATACCCTGCTGGGTAAGGGGGCAGTACGCTGGAAACCGCTGGCTGGCTTGATTTTGCCCCTGGCCCTGACCTATCTGGCTTCGGCGCTGTTTCAGTGGCTGATGACGGCTTCTTCAGTCCGCCTGTCCAACCAGGTCGCGACAAGCCTGCGTAAAGCCAGTTTTGACCGCCTGACCAGACTGCCGCTCAGTTTTCTGGATCAGAAGGGCAAGGGCGATTTGCTGTCCAGACTAACTACTGATCTGGACGCAGTGAACGATGGCCTGAACTTACTGCTCAACCAGTTGTTTTCGAGCCTGATATTGCTGGTCGGCTCTTTAGTCATGATGTTTGCCGCTTCGCCCTGGATAACGATTCTGATGCTGGCTATCATGCCCTTCAATTTTCTGGTGACGCGGTTCATTTCTTCTAATTCACATCATATGTTTATGGAACAAGCAAATCTGGCCGGTCGGCTGAATAGTTATGTTGATGAGCGGGTGGAGCAGGCTGACTTGCTCCGGGCTTTTAACCAGGAAGAAATCAGCCGTCAGGATTTCCACCAGCTGAATGAGGAGCTTTATGTGGTAGGCCAAAAAGCTCAGTTCTTCAGTTCACTCACCAATCCGGGAACCCGTTTTGTTAATAACATCGCATATGTTGCGGTAGGCCTGGCGGCAACACTGAACGCGCTGGCCGGGAGGATCACAATCGGACAAGTTTCACAGCTGCTGAACTACACCCTGCAGTTTGCCAAACCGGTCAATGAACTGTCCGCGGTCACTACCCAGCTGCAAAACAGCCTGGCCGGAGCCCGGCGGGTCTTTGCTCTGATGGATCAGCCGGAGGAATCTGATGATGCCTCACTACCGGAACTTAAGGTAAGCGCAGGCGCCGTTAGCTTTGCGGAGGTCCGCTTTTCATACCGCCCGGACCGACCGCTGATTACCGGTTTGAATCTGGATATCCGTCCTGATGCCAGTGTGGCAATAGTGGGACCGACCGGCGCGGGAAAAACTACCCTGGTAAACCTGTTGATGCGCTTTTATGATCCGACCGGCGGGCAGATCTTTATTGATCAGCAAAACATTACTTCGGTCACGCGCTCTAGCCTGCGCAGGAGTATAGGGATGGTCCTGCAGGACAGCTGGCTGTTTGCAGGTTCAGTGCGGGATAACCTGGCTTATGGGCGTCCTGGTGCCAGTGACGCGGAGATTATCAGCGCGGCCAGGGCAGCTTGCGCGGATGAATTCATCCGTCGCTTGCCCCAGGGCTATGATACGGTACTGAGTGATTCAGGCAGCAACTTATCTCAGGGCGAAAAACAATTGCTGACCATAGCCCGGGTCATGCTGCTGAATCCCAGATTGCTCATTTTAGATGAGGCTACTTCTAATATTGATACCAGGACGGAAATCCTGGTTCAGCAAGCCTTTTTACGCCTGATGGAGGGACGGACTTCTTTTATCATTGCTCATCGCCTCTCAACGATTCGCAACGCTTCCTTGATTATCGTCATGAATCAGGGGAGTATTGTGGAGCAGGGGACCCATGACTCGTTGCTGCAGGAAAAAGGCCTTTACTACAAACTGTATGAAAGTCAATTTGCCGGTCGTGAGGCTTGACCTGAAACCGCCACGGCAAATCCTGAGGCGTCAGGCTTCGGTTAACTGCCTGTAAATCGGTCAATAACGGGAAAAAAAGGAGCTGCTTTGCTGAAAGCAACTCCTTTTTTCAGCTGAGGGTCAACTGTGCTGCAGTCTGCGACAACTATCAGTTAGCAGCAGGCAGTTTAAAACTGTCTTTCAGTGAAACTGAACGGTTAAAGATTAAATGCTCAGGCCGGCTGTCGCGGTTATCCAGAGTGAAGTAGCCGTTGCGCATGAACTGATAAGCTTCACCAACTTTGGCTTGAACCAGCCCCGCTTCAATTTTAGCTTCATGGCAGACCTTAAGCGAATCAGGGTTGATAATGTCTTCATAAGGCCGGCCGTCCGCGTCCGGATCCTTGCTCAGAAACAATTTATCATACAGACGGACCTCAGCCTGCAGGCAATTGGTCTGGTCAACCCAATGGATGGTCCCTTTTACCCGGTGCCCATCAGCCGCATTACCGCCGCGACTGGCCGGATCATAGGTGGCCAGCACTTCAATCACGTTTCCGTCCGCGTCCTTGTGGCAGCCGGTGCATTTTATGATGTAGGCTTCCTTGAGTCTGACTTCATTACCCGGATACAGCCTGAAATATTTGCGGAAGGGTTCTTCCATAAAGTCAGTCCGTTCAATCCAGAGATGCTTGCTGAAGGTGACTGTACGGCGGCCGTCTTCAGGACGTTCAGGATTGTTTTCAACAGAAAAAGTCTCATGCTCATCTTCAGGATAATTGGTTATGGTCAGCCGGACCGGATCCAGCACCGCCATGACGCGGCGGGCAGACTGGTTCAGATCCTCCCGCAAACAGTGCTCCAGAAAGGCGTAATCCACCACATTGGGCACTTTGGAAACGCCGATACGCGCACAGAAATTCCGAATGGACAGCGGGGTATAGCCACGGCGGCGCAGACCGCGCAGCGTTGGCATGCGGGGATCATCCCAACCGCTGACAATGCCTTGTTCAACCAAAGCCCGCAATTTGCGCTTGCTCATCATGGTATAATTCATGCCCAGCCTGGCAAACTCAATTTGCCGGGGCTTGGATGGCAGGGGACAGTGCTCCACCACCCAATCATACAACGGCCGGTGGTCCTCAAATTCAATGCTGCAAAGAGAATGGGTTATACCTTCAATGGCGTCCTCAATGGGGTGGGCAAAATCATACATGGGATAGAGACACCAGGCAGTACCGGTACGGTGGTGCGGCAGATGGGAAATGCGGTACAGCACCGGATCCCTAAGATTGATGTTACCGGAAGCCATATCAATCTTGGCTCTCAGGGTATGACTGCCATCCGGAAAAGCGCCCTCCCGCATGCGGTGAAACAGATCCAGATTTTCCTCAGGGCTCCGGTCCCGGTAGGGGCTGGGAAGGCCAGGCTCAGTCAGCGTCCCGCGTGTTTGCCTGATTTCCTCAGCGGATAAATCACAGACATACGCCAGGCCTTGACGGATCAGATCCTCCGCACATTCATACATGACCGGAAAATAGTCTGAAGCATAATAAAAACGGTCAGCCCAATCAAAACCCAGCCAGTGAATATCTTCTTTAATGGCATCCACATATTCAGTGTCTTCTTTGGCAGGATTGGTATCATCCATCCGTAAATTGCAAAGACCGTGGTTAATGTCCGCCATGGTGAAATTGATGCAGATGGCTTTGGCATGACCAATATGCAGATAGCCGTTCGGTTCCGGTGGAAAACGGGTGTGAATCGTCTGACCGTAAGCCCGGTGGCCTGGCTTCAGATCATCCTCAATTGCCTGTTGGATAAAGTGGCGCGGACGATCCTCACCCAGACTGTCACAGACACAGTCCGGGTCCGGGCTGCTACCATAAGTTGCGCTTGGATTCATATTGTTATCAGTCATAACTGTAGTTCCTCCATATATGTTAATCCGGAATCAACTTTGAGGTTGAAGTGCCAGCCTCAGACGATCGCGGGCCTGCGTCATCCGACGGACAGCTTCAGCTTTCCCCAGCAGATAGAGTACTTCAACAGCCCCGCCGGGGGTCACCGCCTGACCGGAGGCTGCTATTCTGACCGGCCACATTAGCTGCCCGTTTTTGACGCCCAGGCTGGCTGCCCGATCCATCAGGTATTGGTGCAAACAGGTATCATTCCAAGGCTCAAGGGCCGCTAACTCCGGTATGACGATTTCCAGCATTTGCAGAGCTGATGCCTGGCTGCTCTTCATCTTTTTATGTTCAAATAAGCTTAAGTCAAAATCCTGCTCATAATGCCCCAGGAATTTTATCTTATCAGGAATCTCCGTAAAGGTTTCCAGCCGGGGTTGCAGTAATGCGGCAAGATAGGTCTCATCTGCAGGCAAGCCGTTCAGCGAGCTGACAAAATAAGGATGGCAATGTCGGGTCAGCTCAGCCGGAGCCAGCCGCCGGATATATTCCTGATTAAACCATTTCAGCTTATTGTAATCAAAAACCGCCGGGGATTTGCTGATCCCGGAAACGGCAAATACCCGGGTCAGCTCCTCCAGAGAAAACAGCTCCTGATTATCTTTCGGCGCCCAGCCCAGCAAGGCAATGTAGTTAATGATCGCCTCAGGCAGATACCCTTCGTTAACCAGGTCCGCGAAACTGGTGGCGCCATGGCGTTTGGAGAGCTTTTGCCCGTCTTCTCCCAAAATCAAGGGCAGATGAATATATGCAGGGATAGGATAACCCAGAGCCTGATACAGCAAATTGTATTTAGGGGTAGAAGATAGATATTCTGAACCGCGGACCACATGGGTGATCGCCATAGCGTGGTCATCTACGACATTGGCAAAGTTATAGGTCGGGTATCCATCTGATTTCAGCAAAATCTGATCTTCAAGCTCTTCATTAGGTACCTCAATGTGGCCAAAAACCACATCATCAAATGAAGTATGGCCTGTCAGGGGCATTTTCTGGCGAATGACGTAGGGTAACCCCTGGGACAGTCTGCTATCTATTTCAGCCTGCGAAAGATTGCGGCAATGCCGGTCATAGCCCCCAAATCGGTGAGACTTTTCTCCTTCAGCCTTTATTCTGGCCAGTCGCTCCTCCGTGCAGAAACAGCGATAGGCTTTCCCCTCACTGACCAGCTGCAGCGCTATGCCTTTGTACACGGCTTTGCGTTCGCTTTGGATATAAGGACCGTAAGGACCACCTATATCAGGACCTTCATCATGGCTGATACCGCAGGCTTCCAGCGTCTGATAAATCAGCTCAACCGCGCCGGGAACCAGGCGTTCCTGATCCGTATCCTCAATACGCAGAATAAAGCGGCCGTTCATAGAACGGGCCACCAGATATTCATACAATGCGGTGCGCAGGTTACCGATGTGCATAAAACCGGTCGGACTGGGCGCAAAGCGGGTGCGGACTACCGAATCCATCATACTTAACTCCTCGTCTTTGTTTTCATCATGTTATAATAACGTTTTACCAGCGCCCTTACAACTGCTCAGGCAGTGCCGGAGCGGCTTTAACAGTTGATATGACTGAGGTTTTTAATGTACGGAAATGTCCGCCCCCTAAAAGAAGAATTGAAGATCCGCGAGTACAATTTGTACCGCGGCTACTATTGCGGCTTATGTCAGGCCATCCGTCTTAACTACGGACAATTACCTCGCTTGAGCCTGAGCTATGACCTGACCTTTATGGCGATATTCCTGCACGCTTTGCAGCCGGCACAACCTGAGTGGGCGCAAGTCAGCTGCCTGGTCCATCCCCGTAAAAAGCGCCCGTCGGTACAATCAGATCCAGGCTTGGACTATAGCGCGGCGGTTTCAGTTTTGCTGGCTGAAGCTAAACTCCAGGATAATATTCAGGATGGTGAAAGCCGCCTGCTCAATCAGGCAATCAAGCTGATCTGGCAGCGCGCGGCGGCAGCGGCTAAAAAACGCTATCCGCTGGCTTGGGAGCGTATACAGCGCCACCTGTCCGAGCTGAACGCGGCCGAGCGGCAGCAGCTGCCGGCAGCTGCCAGGCAGGCTGCAGCGGAACCAGTCTTAATGGATCAAGCTGCTGCCGCTGAGAACGAACTGGCGGACAGCATGTCCGCTCATTGCCGCGCTTTTGCAGCGGCTGATCCGGCGGCGACCGCTTTTGGCGTTCTGCTGGCGGATTTAATGCTTATCGGTCTGCAGGAGACCGGGTCGCAGGCTGGCTTTTCAGCCGGCCAGAGGGAGGCTGTCCTGACCGGTATGACTGCGCTGGGCCGCTGGATTTACTATGTGGATGCTTTGGCAGACTGGCAAGAAGACCAGAAGGCCGGACGCTATAACGCTTTGACCAGAGCTTCAATCTTGCCGGTAACAGCTGACGCCTGGAAGCAGGCAAAGGAAAACTATCCGGATACAGCCGGTCTGGATATAAGCCAGGCAAGTACCTGGATGTTAAGCCGGGTTAAGGCAGACTATCTGTTATTTACCCAGCAGGAAGACTGCGCCAGGGCTCTGGAGCTGCTGCCGTACCAGCGATTGCAGCCTCTGATCGGCAATATCCTGACCCAGGGCCTGCCAGCGGTGGCCAGACAAGTCGCCGCGGGTCGGAAGCTCAATAAGCTTTAAGCTTAATTTAAACTGACTAAACTAAACTGAAAGCATTTTAGCACGTGTTATAATTATTAAAGTTCGGCCGGGAGCCAGACAGACAGGAGCAAAAGACAGTATGAACAAAGATCCTTATCAGGTTCTTGGTGTCAGCCGGGGCAGTGATGCGGAAACCATAAAAAAGGCCTATCATCAGCTGGTTAAAAAATACCATCCGGATCAGTATACTGATCCCAATATGAAAAATCTGGCTCAGGAAAAGATGCAGGAGATTAATGAGGCCTATGATATCCTGAGCGATGACCAGAAACGTCAGAACTATGATCGGTCCGGGCAACAGACCGCTTATGACAATCCCTTCGGCCGCGGCAGTTACGGCCCTTATCAGACGAATGGCGGTGGTTCCCAGCCCTCCGGCTGGGGGAGAGGTTATTACAGCCCCTACAATAACGGGGACGGCTGCTGTGATGCCCTGACCGGTCTTTGCATTGCGGATACCTGCTGCGAATGCATGGGAGGAGATTTGTGTGCCTGCTGCTGAACCGTCACCTGGACCCAGGCAGGTACAAGTAGTAGCAGGTGGCGGAATCGCCCTGGCAGCCATACTGCTTTTGCAGATTGTGAATCGCTACCTTCCTACAGCTGACGTATTCATCAACTTTTTATTATCCTTGATTATCTGGTTTGTGTGCCTGAACTGGGGTAAAGCCGCAGGCGGTCTGGTATATCTGGGCGCGGCTGTTTTCAGCCTGATCATACCGGGCCTGCCGGCTGCGCTGCCCTTTATGATTATTGGCGGGCCGTATCCGCTGTTAAAATGTGTCCTGGGCGGTTCTCGGTACCGCTTAAAAACTGCCAGATCGCAGCCGGCAGATAGATCAGCCAGGCCCGCAGGTTCCGGCTGGCGCTTCCGGCTGCCGGGTTTACTCCTGCTGCAGGGGCTGCTGTGGCTGTGGTTTTATTTATTGCTGAAATTAGCCGGAACAGCTCCGTTGGCTCACTGGGCTGCGCTGCCTGGCTGGCCTTATATTATTCTCCCTGCGGAAGTGATATTCAGTCTGGTCTATGATTTCGCGCTGGAACAGGCCTGGCCCTGGCTGCAGCGCTTAAAGCAGCGCCGGAGAGGTTTTTGAGACTGTAACAACAAAGTCAGCGGATTTAACTGTGCCGCTGTGATTGCCGTTGCAGCCGGCGCTGTCTGAGCTTTAGGATCAGCAGCCCCAGTAACGCGAGGAACACGACCAGGATCAGGCCGGTCAGCGTTTTATTACTGTCAATAATGACCAGCAGGCGATCCAGCAACTGATTGCGTGAATGAATTTCAGTTGAGGAAGCAACCGGTACCTGGATAGTTGAACCATCATCCAGACTGAACCAGACATAACCCAGGGTTTCGTCTGTAAGAATGGGGAAACCTGGCGGGCTGTCATTCATCACCAGGGTTGTCTGCTGCCTGAAGTCATCACCTAGCGGATGGACATAGGATACGGTTTCCTGAAACGCCAGTGCTACGGTTTTACCGGCCAACTGATACTCCCGGTCAAAGGTTTCTCCTTTATATGCCAGGATGGATTTTTCATAATGACTGCGGAGCTGACGGTTGATAGCAATAATATCAGTTATCAGAACACTGTTTTGGCCTAAGGATGAAGCGCTATGACTACCAGATAAAAATACGGTATAAGTATAGTCCTGGACAGAATCACGGACCGTATAGACCGCGCTGTAATCCTGCCCCTGTTTGGAAATCATCCCGCCCTGAACCTGATCAGCGTAATTCCAGGCATAGGAAAAGTGGTTTACAAAATAATGGTTAATATTCAGACTGTAATAGTAAGTGCGGTCCCTCTGATTATATATAGCTTTAAAACTGCTTACTGACATCGCGTACTTATAAAGCAGATAAAGATCTTCAGCTGTCGTGTACTGGGCTTCATCATAGACGCCGGTAACATTGGTGAACTGAGTCCCGCTCATCCCCAGGCTGCGGGCATGATTGTTCAGCAGCTTTACAAAATCAGCTTCTGAACCGCTGATCTCTTCTGCCAAAGCAACGGCCGCTGCCTGAGAATCCTCCAGAATCAATGCATGCAGGACATAATAAAGATCGTAGCGACCTCCGGTGGTGAATACGGTACGATCCTGAATATATTGGGCCGCGGTTTTACTGATGGTCAGCATGGTTTTGCTGTCCAGATATTCCAGCGCGATCACGGCTGTCAGGATGCGGTGAGCCAGCGGCGCGTAATCAGGCTGCGAAGCTTGTTCAGCATACAGGGTGGTGCCGTGGTCAGCTTCTTTGATCAGGACTGACTGAGAGACGGGCTGCAGGTCTAAAAAACTGTAATCAGCCACAGATTCAGGCTGGGGCGGCAAGACAGCAGCCTCTGACGACAGGACGTCTTGCGCGGTTACGACGCTGGCTGGAGCCAGGAAAGCAGATGACAGTGTCAACAGAAGAACGCTGATCACCACAAGACATTTTAAGCCCAGCCTGAAACCGCCTGACTTTCTGTATGGCCTCAAAATGCGCTCCTTTCTGACCAAGCCGCTTTTTGCTTCCATTAATGCTCTATTTCCATATGCTTACGATTATGATAGCAGAAAAGTCTGTTTCCGGACTGCTTTCATGGGCACATGTATCCGGGATTGTTGTGCAATAGTACGCGTTTTCTGCTATCATTGGACTGATCAACTGCTGAACTGAAATCAATCATCATTGCTATTGGCTCAGCTTTCTATTTCGGGAGGAACCCATGGCTGAACTACGTTGGAATCCGTTTATACAAGATTGGGTCATGATCGCGTCTCACCGGCAAGACCGGCCGCAGATGCCTAAAGATTGGTGTCCCTTTTGCCCGGGCAGCGGTAAAGTACCGGAGCATTATGATGTCTATGAATATGATAATGATTTTCCGGCTCTATCGACCGATCCGCCCCAGCCAGACCCGGTGGACGGCGGTTTATTTAAAACCCGGCCCAGTTATGGCAAGTGTGAAGTTATTCTGTACTCACCGGAGCATAATCGGACCTTGCCGGAGCTGAGCCTGGAGCATGTCCATAAACTAGTTGATTTATGGTGTGAGCGCTTTGAAAAGCTAAAAGAAAATGAAAACTTCAAGTATATCTTTATATTTGAAAACCGCGGGGAAGCCGTGGGGGTTACCATGCCCCATCCGCACGGGCAGATTTATGCTTATCCGTTCATTCCCAAAAAACTGGAACTGGAACTGAAAGCTCAGATTGAACATCGGGAGGAAAGCGGTCATTGTTTGCTGTGTGACTGGCTGGATCAGGAGACTGAAGCCGGACTGCGCATTGTTTATGAAAATGAGAGCTTTTTGATCTATCTGCCTTTTTACAGTGAATATCCCTATGGTATTCAGATTGCCGCCAAACGCCATTTTGGCACCTTGCTGGATATGACAGATAAAGAACGTCAGGATCTGGCTGACGCGGTGTTAACCGCTTCGGGGACGCTGGACGCCCTCTTTGATATGAAGTTCCCTTACATGATGTGCATGCATAATGCTCCGGTAAACAGTGAGAGCTGGGAGGATCTGCACTTCCACATTGAGTTCTTTCCGCCGATGCGTTCGGCCAATAAGATCAAATACAACGCCTCCAGTGAAACCGGCGCCTGGGCACATTGTAACACGACTGCCCCGGAAGCCGTGGCCAAAGATCTGCGGAAGGCCTGTCAGAAATTCCGGCAGGCGCGGGGTTGGTAAAACATGCAGCTTAGATCTAAGCACAGACTGTTTTCGTTCCTCTCCTGTTTTTTGACAGTCTGTTTGCTCTTGCCTTTGGCTGCCTGTTCCGACAGCACAGATACTGAAAATCAGGCTTTGTTTTCATATTACGGCTCGGTACAGGCCCAGAAGCTCGCCAATGCCTATCCGTATCGCTCGCCTTACAGTCAGGAAGAGCAAAATACAGCCGCTTATCTTTATAATCTTCTGGTTGAAATGGGCTATCAGCCGCAGGTGCAGAGCTTTTCCGCGCCGGAGGACAGCGGTTACAGCGGTACTTCGCAAAATCTGATTGTTACGGTCCCTGGTACGGGCTTTTACCGGACGGAGGACGTTGAAGCCAGGGGAAAAGCGATAGAAGAACAGAACTGGCTGCTATCATTAATGGATCGGATAGAAGAAAAGCTGTCCGGCACGGAAAGCGAAGGAAGTTTATCCCCAACCCCCACTCCCAGTCCGACCCCACAGCTAGCGGACGGCAGCGAACCATCGGCCGTACCGGACAGCTATGAGGACCTGATGGTATATCACCGGACCATGATAATGGCCGCGCGTTATGATACGCCGATTTCCGCGGATCAAGCGGAAGAATACCCCGATTACAACGGCATCTCTGATAATGCCTCCGGAGTCGCGGCATTGTTGACTTTACTGAATAATCTCCGTGAGCAGCCGGTAGCTTACGATTTACAGATCGTTTTCATGGGCGCCTGCAATGACCAGTCTCGCGGCGCGGCAGTATATTTATCAAGTCTGAGCGAAGATACCCTGTCTGTGCTGGATGGCGCTTTTATCCTCCGGTCCATATATGGGGGGGACAAGCTTTACGCACATGCAGGCCACAACTCACTGAATGCTGGCCAGAAGTATGCCATGCGCCGTAAACTCTATGACGCCGTTAACGCTTCGCTTGAAGGCTACCTTGACTCTGAAATCGGCGTCAGTCTGATGACGAATCAGGGCAGTTACCCGGTCACGCTGGAAGATGGCGGAGCGTCTTATACTTACCGGGAGTTTACCTTGGAGAACGGCGATTATCAGTCTTTTGACAATGCCGGTATCCCGATTGTGTTTATGGAAGCCGGTCAATATGATGTGACCTCCGCAGATGAGGTTACGGATTCAGATCAGAATGAACTGGAAGATAGCGGCGGGCAGATCAAAGGCACGGATTATGATGCTACCTGGAAACTGATGCAGCTGTATGACGCGGATCAGCTGCGCTTCCGGATAAACGCGGCGGCATATATCATGCAAACCTGTGCTGACACACCGGTGGATGACTATACCGCTGTCAATACGGTTGAATCTGTGACCTCTGACACCGCGTCTGCTACCACCGTCGGAACCGTCGCGCAGAATGCAGACAGCACGACTGAAGATCAGCTGCCCTCAGCGGAGGCCGCCGGATAAGGCTGGCGGCCGGTCAACTGCCAGGTCAGACATCCCTTCAGTCAGCTGCTGCGGGTGCAAATGGAGGAGGAGCGGCTATGCTTTTGGGTCTGCATATCAAGAATTACGCCATTCTCAATAACTTCAGTATGGGCTTGCTGGCCCAAGACCTGTTGCGCGCGCCGGCGGCCGCGGCGCCGCCGGCACCTTTAACCCCGCTGACGTTGTTGATCGGACCCAACGGCAGCGGCAAGTCAACTGTATTAAACGCGCTGACTTTTATCAGCCGCATGTTAAAAAACGGGGTGGCCAAGGCCGCGGAAGATCTGGATCAAAAGGGCGGTTTTGGCAGCCTGAGACAATATGATCTGACCGCCCCGATTTGTTTTGAACTTCTGATCAAAACCGCTGATTGCCCGCAGCTGCTGGCTTATAATCTTGCCCTGGATGCTGACGCGGAGCAGCGCCCTTTTGTTTTGTCGGAATCCTGCCGGGCGCTGTATCCGGCAACTGAGACTGATTCTGGGCCGGATACGAGCGCGGCGGGTAATTGGCAGGAACAGCTCCTGTTCAGCTGCCGGCTAAACGCTTGCCAGATACTGCAAGCCTTGGATTACATGTCAAAGTCTACACCGGTATATGAGGAACTGACGCTGAACGACTTGAAGCGACCGGTCCTGAGCGCTTTAGGTCAGGTCAGCCAGCTGGCCGCGCTGCGCTGCTTATATCAGGAAATTACCCATTGGTATTGCAGCCGGATTGAAATTGATCAGGCTCCGTATAATAGCCGTTCCGGCCACCAGCAGGTCCTGAGGCAGCAATTACAGACCGGCGGCGGTCATCACCATTTGAATGAGGATGCCAGCAACCTGTTTAATGTCCTGGCGTATTTGAAAAAACGGGATTCACAGGACTATCTTAAGCGGATGGATCAGATTTTGAAATGTATGCCTGACAGTTCGTCGTTAAGCAGGGATCTCTTTGATGAGCGGATTTCAGGAAGCGAAGAAAAACTGTTCGCCCTGCTGCTGCTGCTGCAGGACCCTGCACCCAGACCACTGCTGCTGCTGGAGAATCCTGATATCGGCCTGTATCATAATATGGTTGAAAACTGGGCGGCGGCTCTCAGAACCTACAACCTGAACCACCCCGATTCTCAGGTGATCATGACTTCACATAACAGCTTCCTCTTAGATAGTCTGTCACCAAAGGAGGTCTGGTCCTTCCGACGTCAGATTATTGACTGGCCGCAGGATAAGTTATCCGCAGAACAACCGTCCGTTCAAGGCCCGACCGTGACGGTCAGGCCGGCTGCCAAAGCCATAAACTGCTTGGCTTTGCCGCATGTTGCCGCTATGACCGCAGAGGGTGTCGGTCTGGGTGCCTTACTTTATGCCGGCTTTCTGGATGCTTTGCCAGACCAGCAGGACAGTCTGGAGAACGGCGGCGTGAAGGGGACCGGAGGTGTTGATGAATGCCGGCAGCACAGTTAAGGCCCGGACGGCATATTGAGGTGCTGGTAGAGGACCGGTCCGGTGGTCAGATTGTCAGCGGCCTGCTCCAGCCGGCTTTAGCGAGGCGGCAAGCGGGCTGGACTTACAGCATCCGGCGCCATCGCGGGGTCGGCCATTTGCCTAAAGACTGGCAGGCCAGGCCGGGCAAGCTGGCTGCCGGACTACTGCAATTATTACCCGCGGAGCTGAAGGCCTACCGCAGGGATTTAGACCACAGTGATTTGGCCCTGGTCCTGGTGGTACTGGACGCGGATAATCACGATAGCCAGGAGCTATTTAATACGCTGAAAACGTTGAACCGCGTTGTCGCGCCGGAACTCCCGCTGGTCATTGGCATAGCGGTTGAAGAGCTGGAAGCCTGGCTGCTGGCCGACCGCCGCGCGCTCCTGGAGGCGTATCCGGATATTGATACGACCATTCTGGACCAATATGAACAAGATAGCGTCTGCGGAACCTGGGAAGTATTGGCCCGGGCTATTCTGGGCAGCAGAGCTGAACAATTGATTAAGCTCGGATACCCGGCTGTAGGGCAGCAAAAGAGCGAATGGGCAGCCAGGATCGCTCCGGCTTTAGATCCGCAGCGGGTTAAATCTCCCAGCTTCAGGCGCTTTTACCAATATCTGACCTCCTGCCTGGATCAAATTGAAGCGGCAGGAAATGAGGCTGAAGATTCATGACCACCACAGATACTGCTCTGCCAAATCCGGCGGCGAATGAGGCCACTGCCGCCTTATATCTGCACATTCCTTTTTGCGACAGTAAATGCTTTTACTGTGATTTTTGTTCCAGCCCGGGCCGGCAGCAGGTTTATGACGCCTATGTCCGCTCGCTCCAGACTGAGATCAAAGCCAGTGCTTTATGGCTTGAACAGCAGCAATTAGTTAAGCCGCTGGAAACAGTCTATTTTGGCGGCGGCACGCCGTCCGTTCTGGGCTGTGACCGGCTGAGCGAGCTGCTGCAGACGGTATATGCTGCCTTTGCGGTCGATCCCGGGGCAGAGATTACCTTGGAATGTAACCCTCTGAGCGCCCATAAACTGAACGCTGCCGCTTTGAAAATGGCTGGCTTCAACCGCGTGAGCATAGGCCTTCAAGCCGCGCAGGACCGTTTGCTCAAAGGCCTGGGACGCAGTCATACCGTGGCTGACTTTACCGCAACAGCTAATGCGCTGACTGCCGCCGGCATCACGAACCTGTCGGCTGATCTCATGATCGGCCTGCCGGGTCAGACCCTGACTGACGTAACAGAAACACTGGACTATCTGTCCGGCTTTCCCATCAAGCATCTGTCCTTTTATTCCTTAATCATTGAAGAGGGTACTCCTTTTGGCAGGGCAATGCAGAACGGGCAGCTGGCGGATCTGCCGGAATCTGAGATTGAGCGTCAAATGTATCAGTGTGTGCTTGATCGCTTGTACAACTGGCAATTTGAGCATTATGAAGTCAGCAATGCCGCCCTGCCAGGCTACGCCAGCCGGCATAATGAGGTGTACTGGGACGGACGGCCCTACGCGGCCGCGGGCTTATCCGCAGCCAGTTATATTGGCGGGGTTCGCCGGTGTAATTGCCGTGACCTGGACAAATATCTTGCCCTGTATGATCAGGTCAGTCTGACTGGGACTGATCTGTCCAGGATGGCTTTTGCCGCGGCGGATGTCAGCGAAACCGTTGATCTGGCCGAAGCTCAGCGGGAATTTTTCTGGCTGGGATTGAGAAAACTGGCCGGGGTCAGACTGACAGATTATCAATGGCGCTTTGGCCAGGCTCCCGGCGCGGAACCACTTCTGGCTTTACGTCGCTTATGTGCTGAGGGCTTGCTGATCTATGAACAGTCGGACGGACAACTGTACCGGCTCAGCCGGCGCGGTCTGGATTGGGGAAATGAGGTATTCGCAGCTTTTGTTTAGCTGTCGGTCAGTGCATAGATGGTAGCGCCAAGCGGCGGCAGGCCGCATATATTTCTGTTCATATATTATTAACTAAGCCAGCACAGATTCTTTTTGATTTTAATTGACTTTCGTTTATCGGGGTGCTAAAGTACTTTTAGCACTCAGGAGACCTGAGTGCTAAAATCTGAGTTGGTAACGGAAGGAGTGGTATGAATGGCGCTGGATCATCGTAAAAAGGATATTTTGAAAGTTATTGTAGATGATTATATTGAGACGGCAGAACCAGTCGGTTCCAAGTATCTGGTCAGCAAATACCATCTTCCGGTCAGTTCAGCTACTGTCAGGAATACCATGTCAGAGCTGGAACAGCAAGGCTATCTGGAGCAGCCTCACACCTCATCCGGTCGGGTGCCTTCTGATAAAGGCTATCGTGAATACGTGGAAAACTTGATGCAGGTTGAGTGGCTTCCCCCGGCGGAGGCAAAGGGTATCAGGATGGCCCTGACGGAGCAGGTCAATGAAATATCCACCCTTCTGCGCCGCGCTTCCGGAGTCTTGTCTGAAACCACCGGTTACCTGTCCGTGGCGCTGCCGCCGCAGGCTCAAGGCAGCCAATTGCTGCAGGTGAAGTTGCTCATGATTGAGCCGGGACGGGCGCTGATTGTAGTGGTGCTCTCTGCCGGTCAGGTCAAAGACCGTATTGTCAGGATACCCGATCTGCTGAGCGCGGAGGATTTACTGAAAATCAGTCAGGCCATTGAAGCAAATCTGGCGGGCATGAAGCTGAAGGATATCACTTTTGTGGCGGTTCAGTCCGCCCTGCAGGGGACGTCTTTGCCAGAGCCGCTGCTGAATCAGATTATGTATGAAGCTTATACGGCCATCAAACAAAGCGACAATCTGGACAGCTATCTGAACGGGATGCCAAATCTGTTTGCTCACCCGGAATTTCAGGATATCAGCCGGGCTCGTAATGTGGTAGATAAGCTGTCCCAGGAGGGTCTGCTGTTTGGCCTTCTGGACCAGCAATGGGAAACGGAGCAGGCCGCAAGGCAGCTGCCACAATCCCCTGCGGGTGATCCGCCGGAGAACCAGACAAGGCGGCGGTTCGGGCAGACAGAAGCCGGCGGGACTGACTGCAAGCCTTGCCGCTACATGATCCGAATTGGCCAGGAACTACAGAGTGAAGGCCTGGAAGACTGCAGTTTTGTCACGACTACCTATACGCTCCCGGGCAAATTGATGGGATTTATTGGGGTGCTGGGCCCGATGAGGATGAACTATAGCCGCGTTATTTCCCATATCAGCTTTGTCCGACAAACAATGGATGATTTGATTGCCCGTTCAGCCAGGCTGAACCGGGATTCACATAATAGAGAACAATAAGTGGAGGATATCATGCGCAGTAAAAAGGAAAACAAGGATCAGGACCAGGTCAGGAATCAGGCCGCCGGCGGCGGGCCTGCAGCCCCTTCAGAAACGCCGGTGGCTGCAGATCAGACGGCAAAGCCGGATCAGGAGCCAGGAGTGGCTGAAGGAACTGAGGCTGAAGCCGCGTCGGCGGAGAACACGGATGAAGCTGAGCTGAAGCGTATAACTGATGCGCTTAATAAGAGCCAGAAGGATCTGGCTGATCTGACTGACAATTATATGCGCCTGATGGCTGAATTTGATAACTTCAGACGCCGTAGCCGGAGTGAAAAAGAAGCTTTATACGGCCAATCTGTGACAGATGTTGTGGCAGCCTGGCTGCCGGTGGTGGATAATTTGGAGCGGGCGGAGCAGGCCTGCCAGAAGGTGGAGAATGACGAAGCCAAACAAATTGCCGACGGCGTGGTCATGGTGCTGAAGCAGGTAGACGCGGTGCTGCAGAAGTTCTCGGTCAAAGAGATTGACGCGATCAATCAGCCGTTTGACCCGGCGCTGCATCAAGCGGTCTTACATGTTGAGGATGATCAATATGGTTCCAATACGGTCATTGAAGTCCTTGAGAAGGGTTATAAAAGAGAAGATACAGTTATCCGGCACGCGATGGTTAAAGTCGCTAATTAATAATGACAGCTACCGCTGCGGCGGTTGATGGATAAACGTTAAAATCCGGCGGAGAGCCGGTATCCATGAGGAGGATAAATAATATGGCTAAAGTAGTTGGGATTGATTTGGGTACAACAAATTCCTGTGTGGCAGTTATGGAGGGCGGCGAACCGGTCGTCATACCAAACTCTGAAGGTAACCGTACGACGTCTTCAGTGGTCGCGTTTACAAAAGACGGTGAGCGTCTGGTGGGTCAGATTGCCAAACGGCAGGCGATTACCAATCCGGATCGTACCATTTCATCAATCAAGCGTAAAATGGGCTCTGATTATAAAGTGGATATTGATGGTAAAAAGTATTCACCTCAGGAAATCAGCGCCATGATTTTACAGAAACTGAAATCAGATGCGGAGGCTTATCTGGGTGAAACTGTTTCCCAGGCTGTTATCACGGTACCGGCCTATTTCAGTGACGCTCAGCGTCAGGCCACCAAGGATGCTGGTAAGATTGCCGGTCTTGATGTGCTGCGTATTATAAATGAGCCGACCGCAGCTGCGTTGGCTTATGGCCTGGATAAAGAGGAAGATCAGAAAATCCTGGTTTTTGACCTGGGCGGCGGTACCTTTGACGTCTCTTTGCTGGAAATCGGTGACGGTGTGTTTGAGGTGCTGGCCACCAGCGGAAACAATCACCTGGGCGGTGATGACTTTGATGAGCGGGTCGTAGACTGGATGGTTCAGGAGTTTAAACGGACGGAAGGGCTGGATCTGCGTCAGGATAAAATGGCCATGCAGCGGCTGCGGGATGCAGCTGAAAAAGCTAAAATTGAGTTGAGCCAGGCATCTACGACCAACATTAATCTGCCGTATATTACCGCGGATGCAAACGGCACCAAACATCTCGACATGACGCTGACCCGCGCTAAATTTGATGAATTGACCAGGGATCTGGTTGACGCCACCATGCAGCCGCTGCGCTCGGTCCTGAAAGATTCCGGCCTGGACAAGGGCGATATCAGTAAAATCCTGATGGTGGGCGGTTCAACTCGTATGCCTTCCGTTCAGCAAGCGGTGCAGCAATTCTTTAACAAGGAACCGTTCAAAGGAATTAACCCTGATGAGTGCGTGGCTATTGGCGCGGCTATCCAGTCGGCTGTTTTAACCGGTGATGTTAAGGGACTGTTGCTTTTGGATGTCACTCCTTTGTCACTCGGGATTGAAACGATGGGTGGTGTATTTACCCGGATTATTGACCGGAATACCACCATTCCTACCAAAAAGAGTCAAATCTTCTCCACTGCGGCAGACGGCCAGACCCAGGTGGAAGTACACGTGCTGCAAGGTGAGCGCGAATTTGCCAAGGATAATAAAACACTGGGCAATTTCATTCTGGATGGTATCGCGCCGGCACCCCGTGGCGTACCTCAGATTGAAGTGACGTTCGACATTGACGCCAACGGGATTGTTCATGTGTCTGCAAAGGATAAGGGAACAGGTAAGGAACAGGATATAACCATAACAGCGTCTACCAATTTAAATGAAGCGGAAATTGACAAGGCGGTTAAAGAAGCCGAGCAGTTTGCCGCCGCCGATAAAGCTAAAAAGGAAGAAGTCGATACCCGCAATAACGCGGATGCTGCTATCTACCAGGCGGAGAAAACCATAAAGGATTTTGGAGACAAAGCGGACAGTCAGTTGAAGCAGGATGTTGAGGCCAAGGTCAGCGCGCTGAAGGAGAGCCTGGGAAAGACTGATCTGGAAAAGATCAAGAGTGATACTGAAAGCCTGCAGCAGGCAATTTATGCTCTCAGTGCCAAGGTCTATGAGCAGCAGGCTCCCCAACAAGGTGGAGAGGGCAATGCCTCGGGCCCGGCTGGCGGAACAGATGACGGTAAGGGCACCTATAATGCCGATTACACCGATGACAGCAAGCAGTAAACTGGCTTAGCAGTTGAGCCAGAGACTGAAAGTGTTACTATTAGAAAGACCTGAGTTTTTGACTGCTGATGTAAAATAAAATCTGCCGCAGCCTGCAAGAAGGGCTGCGGCAGATTTCTGATGTTAATAGCCAACATGGTAGGAGGAGCCCGTGGCAGATAAACGTGATTATTATGAAGTGTTGGGTGTAGACCGCAGCGCATCGCCGGAGGAGCTGAAAAAAGCTTACCGTAAACTGGCCAAGCAGTATCATCCGGATCTGAATCCGGGAGACAAGGTGGCCGAAGCTAAATTCAAGGAAGTAAATGAAGCCTATGCGATTCTGTCTGACGAAGATAAACGGCGACAGTATGATCAATTTGGCCATGCCGGTGTAGATGGACAAGGCTTTGATACCTCCGGGTTTAATGTCGACGACATTTTAAATCAGTTCTTTGGCGGCTTTGGCGGTTTTGGCGGCTTTGGCGGTCGTGGAGGCTCTCCCACTCAGCCGCAGCGCGGCAGTGATCTGCAGTACAGCCTGACCATTGATTTTATGGAAGCTGCTTTTGGCGCGGAAAAACAAGTCCGGATTGAAAAAGAAGATCGCTGTGATGTTTGTAATGGCAGCGGCGCCCAGCCAGGCTCCAAGGTCAGCACCTGTCCGACTTGTCACGGGACCGGTCAGGTTCAATATCGGCAGCAGACTATGCTGGGCACCATGATGACCAGCCGGGTTTGCCCGGATTGTCAGGGCCGGGGGAAAAAGATTGAGCAACCCTGCCATGCCTGTGGAGGCCGCGGTCACCGCCATACGGTAAAAAATCTGCGGGTAAAGATACCGGCGGGCATTGACCAGGATGATACTCTGACCTTAAGCGGGGAGGGTGAGCCCGGAGCCAACGGTGGACCTTACGGCAATTTATATCTGCATATCAGTGTCCGCGGACACGCGTTTTTTACCCGCCGCGGCAATAATACCTATTGTGATATCCCGGTGACTTTTGTACAGGCAGCTCTGGGGGCAGATATAGATGTTCCAACAATTGATGGTACGGTCAGCTATCATCTTAAGGAAGGCACCCAGCCAGGTGATACCATTACTTTGCGGGGTAAGGGCATCCCGATTATCCGCCGTGAAAATCAACGAGGGGATCAGATTGTTACCATACAGATTGAAATACCCCGCAACCTGAGTGCTGAGCAAAAAGAACTGCTGAGAAGTTTTGAGGCCGGTACTACGGATAAAAACTATCAGAGCCGCAAGAGCTTTTTTGCCAAAATCAGAGATGCATTTAAATAAAATAAAGATGCAGTTAAGCAGATAGGAATACAGGAACATGCGCTGGCTGGAAATAGAGTTTAAAACAAGTGAGACCGCCGCTGATGCAGTTGAAGAAGCGCTGCTGCAGGATGGGGCACTGGGTGTGGCTACTGAAAACCCAGGTGAAATTAAGGCGCTGCTATCTCAACCGGATAGCCTGACCTTTGCTGAACCGGCCTTCCTGGAAAGTTTACCGGATTATGTCCGCATCCGGGCTTATTTCCCGGAGGACGGGCAGGGGGTCCGTTTTGGCACCAGGATGGAAGGCGGGGAGACTTTATCACCGACAGAAGCTTATCGGCTGTATGAGAGCCGTGAAAACCGGCATTTGCCGGAGGGGGCTTTTGAAGCCTATCTGAGGACCCGTCTGACCGATATCGGGCAGTATCTCGATATTGCTCCGGCCAGCCTCAGCTTCTCCTATGTCAAAGAGGAAGACTGGGCCAATCAGTGGCGGGCTTATTACCATCCTTTTTCACCTTCGCCGCGGCTGCTGGTCTCTCCAAGCTGGGAAACGGCTGCTCCGGCCAAGGACCAAAAGCTGATCCGCTTAGATCCAGGCTCGGCATTTGGAACCGGTACCCATGAGACCACACAGCTTTGTCTGGCAGCTGTGGATGAATTTATGCCGGAGGAAGCGTATGTGCTGGATTTAGGGACCGGCTCAGGTATTTTGTCGGTTGCGGCTGCCAAATTAGGTGCCCGACGGGTCGATGCCTGCGATATAGACCCCCATGCGGTGGAAGTCTGCCGGGAAAACTGCCAGCTAAATGGCGTGGCGGATCGGGTACATTGCTTTCAGGGCGAATTATCTGGTATCCGGCAACGCTACGATTTTATTGTGTCCAATATCCTGGCAGATGTGATTTTACCTTCAGTTCCCTTATATGCTGAGCGCATGAATGAACTGGGCTTGCTGGTTTTATCCGGTATTATCGCTGACCGGGTGAATGAGGTAAAAACTGCCCTGAGCCAGTCCGGCTTTACCTTTCACCAGATTAAGGAAAAGAATGATTGGTATCTCTTAGTTGTCAGCAAGTGAGTGGCCGGTTCACCGCTGGCTGAACATCTATACTTAGTTAATTCGTTATCAGATAAAAAGGCAGCATACCGTTAAGAATGTATGCTGCCTTTACGTTTTTCAGGACGTTGAATTGCCATAAACCGCTGGGGATCCGCCGGTTCAGGTCAGGCGCACGTCACAAGGAAACCCGGCGCCGGGGTTTGATCCTGAACCCGGCAGTAGTCGGTGCCTGCCAGTCTGACTGCGGCAGGGCCGGCGCCGGGGCGGGCGTCAAATCTGTTTGAGCCGCCTGCTCTGATTCATAACAGGCGATAGCGGCGGCGGCGACCGCCACCCATTCCTCAGACCACCCGGGGGCCGTTTCATTGACGGCGGCAGCCTGAGCTCCAGACTGCATGACGGCAGTTTCAGATGGGTTGGTAACGGGTTTGAAAGTGCCGTTGCCAGTACGACCTTCTTGCCGCAGAAAGACAGACAGGCGGCTGAGACTGACGGAGAGGATGATCAGAGCTATGGCCGCCGCCAGCAGTGAGCCCGCCATTATGGCTGAGTAATTCATGACTGAAAAAATAACCGCAGGATTCATGTTTACCTCCAAAGCAACAAGTACGTAAAGCCGGATATATGTTGATTATCATTCTAACATAATCATTGAATTTGTCATGTTGCCAGGCCGCTAACTGTCTATCCAATATGAATTATGGTAAACTATATATATAAACAACCAAAACACCTTCAGGTTGATACATTGTACAGTGCGCAATCTGGTGAGGAGGGATCAATTTGAAAAAAGAACTGATAGCTATGATCCTGGCAGGCGGTCAGGGCTCCCGGCTGGGCGCGCTGACTGATACGATGGCAAAACCAGCTGTCCCTTATGGCAGCCGCTACCGCATTATTGATTTTCCCCTTAGTAACTGTGTTAACTCCGGAATTGATACAGTGGGCGTCCTGACTCAGTACCAACCGCTGGCCCTGAATACCTATGTGGGTAACGGCCATCCCTGGGATCTGGACAGAAACAATGGCGGCGCGTTTATTTTGCCGCCCTATCAGCACAGCAAGGGCAGTGACTGGTATAAAAACACGGCCAATGCCATTTACCAGAACATCCCTTTCATTGATAATTTTGATCCGGACTATGTCCTGATTTTATCCGGCGATCACATCTATAAAATGAATTACGCCAAACTGCTGGAATATCATATTGCCAAGGGTGCAGACGCGACCATAGCCGTATATGAGGTAACTAAGGAGGAAGCGCGCCGCTTTGGGATCATGACCTCGGATGAAAACGGCCGTATTGTCAAATTTGAGGAAAAACCGGCTAAGCCGGAGAGTACTCAGGCCTCTATGGGCATATATATGTTCAACTGGCCTTTACTTAAAAAGGAACTGGCGGAAGATGAAGCGGACGCGGCTTCTTCACATGATTTTGGCAAAAATGTCATTCCTAAATTGCTGGCTGAAGGCCGGCAGGTTTTCAGCTATCCCTTCCAGGGCTATTGGAAAGATGTGGGCACGATCGAGTCGTTGTGGGAGTCTAATATGGATATTATTGACCGCCCGCGGGACATAGATCTTCAGGATGACAGCTGGCGGATTTACAGCCGCAATCCGGTTAAACCCGCTCATTACATCGCTCCCGGAGCTAAAGTCCGAGGCAGTGCCCTGACGGACGGTTGTGTTATTTACGGATCAGTACACCATTCCATCCTATCCCACAGTGTGGTGGTGGAAGCCGGCGCCGTGGTAGAAGATAGCGTGCTGATGCCGGGGGTTGTGGTCAGACGTGGCGCCTGCCTCAAAAAAGTGATTGTCGGGATGGAGACGATTATTGGCGAAAATGATCAGATCGGCGGGGAGGAGAACAAAGAGCATCCCTACTATAACAAAAAAATCTGCAGTGAAAGCATTACCTTGATTAACGGCGGGCTGATCCTTAAGCCGGATATTTCGGTTCCGGGTAACTGTATGGTGAGCATGGCTCAGACGGTGGCGGAATCCGACCAGATAATTGAACGTTGTGAAAACATACCGGCGGTATAGGAGGCAGTTACAATGATTAGAAATACCTGCGGGCTGATTTTAGCTGATGACAAACGGATTCACATGGGTGACCTGACCAGGCCCAGAGCCCTGTCTGCGGTTCCCTTTGGCGGACGCTACCGCATTATAGATTTTGCCTTATCCAATATGGTGAACAGCGGCATCCTTACAATAGCGGTATCAACATTCAATAAATATAAGTCCCTGATGGATCATCTGGGTACTGGCAGTGCCTGGGATTTGGACCGCAAATCGCAGGGCCTGTATATTCTGCCGCCTTATATTAGCTCAGAATCCTATACCGGGCGGGGGGATGATCTGTCCGGCATCATTAGCTTCTTCAGAGAGATCAAGCAGGAGTATATTATTGTCAGCTCAGCCAGTTGCATCCTGAACACAACATATGATGAGCTCATGGCTTATCACCGGGATAAAAACGCGGATATCAGCGTGATGTATAATCGTGACGGGTACAAGGCAGAAGCGCCGGTCACGATCCTGGATATGACCCGTTCCGGCCGGGTTAAGGGCGTATATGAAAATCCGCTTAATCCGGTTTCAAACCGTAACAGCCTGGGTGTTATGCTGATGCGGCGGGAACTGTTTGTGGAGATCCTGGGGGAGGCAATGTCCCGCGGAACCACTGAGGTGAACCCGGAATTTTATGTGAAGGAATTTGACCGCTACGCGATTTACGGCTATGAATATAAAGGCTGCGCGCTGCGGATCAATTCAACCCAAGCCTACTTTGACGCTACTTTAAGGGCACTGTCAGAGCCTACCCGGACGGATGTATTCTGGCAAAAGCAGCCTGTGTTTACTAAGGTCAAGGATGAAGCGCCGGCAATCTACAGTGAAGATTGTGAGGTCAGAGACAGCATGATTTCCGATGGCTGCTATATCCAGGGCAGTGTTAAGCACTCCATGCTTTTCCGCAATGTTTCCGTCGGTAACAAAGCAAAATTGACTAACTGTATTATCTTTCAGGATACGCAGATTGCAGACGGTTGTGAGCTGGAAAATGTTATTATAGACAAAAAATGTGTGATCCGGCCCGGAATCAAGCTGATTGGCCAGGCCGCTTACCCAGTTGTCATTGGTAAGGGGGCTATTGTATGACACCATTAAAGGTTTTATTTGTTTCATCTGAAGTCGTGCCGTTTGTGAAGGTCGGGGGGCTGGCCGATGTGGCCGGTTCATTGCCGCAGGCGCTGTCTGCGCGCGGTGTTGATATCCGCGTCATCATGCCGCTGTACCGGCCGGTAAAAACTCAATATAAGGACAAACTCAAGTTTATCCGCTGGTCTCAGGTTAAGCTAGGCTGGCGCAGCATGTACAGCGGCTTACTGACCCTGCAGCAAAACGGCATTACCTATTACTTTATTGACAATGATTATTATTTTGGATCCGACCAGATTTACCAAGATTATTCCTTTGACGTAGAACGTTTCTGCTTCTTTCAGCGGGCGGTTCTGGAAGCCTGCGGGCAGCCGATGACCTTTGAACCGGATATCATTCACTGCAATGACTGGGAAACCGGTCTGATTCCTTGCCTGTTGCAGGCTCACTATCAATCTAATGGCTATCACCGCCAGACCAAAACGCTTTACACAATCCATAACCTTAAGTTTCAGGGCGTTTTTGGCAGTGACAGAATTGCGGATTTATGTGATTTATCCGCAGACTATCTGAATGAATTTGGCGTCCTGAAAGATGGTGCGGCCAATTTTATGAAGGCTGGTATTGTCTACAGTCAACATGTCAATACCGTATCGCCCTCCTATGCCAGTGAAATCATGAATGATTTTTATGGCGAAGGGCTTGATGCTGTTTTGCGGGGCTTTTCATACAAGCTCAGCGGTATCCTCAACGGACTGGATACCAGGACATACGATCCGGCGACCGATCCGGCTATACCGATCCACTATGACAGCAGCAATGTCATAGCGGGTAAGGCCTGCTGCAAAGCCAGTCTGCAGCAGGAACTTGGCCTGCCGCAGGCGGCGGATAAACCGTTGTTCGCGCTGATCAGCCGTCTGACCGAGCAAAAGGGCCTGGATCTGCTGCTCTTTATCCTGGATGAACTCCTGGATGATGACATTCAGCTGGTCGTGTTAGGCAATGGCGAGTCACGGTATGAGGACGCCCTGAGGGCCGTCGCAGCCAGAAGACCCGAGCACATGGCCGTACAGATTCGCTTTGATGAAAAACTGGCCCGCCGGATTTATGCCGGTTCAGATTTTTTCCTGATGCCATCGGTTTTTGAGCCCTGCGGCCTGTCTCAAATGATTGCCATGCGCTATGGTTCCCTGCCGATCGTGCGTGAAACCGGCGGCCTTAAGGATACGGTAGATCCCTATAATCAATACACCGGCACCGGTAATGGTTTTTCCTTTGCCAACATCAACGCGCATGAATTGCTATTCACCAGCAAGTATGCTGTGGATGTTTACCGGCGGCACGATGAGGCCTGGACCGCTTTGGTAAAATGCGCTTTAAACAGCGATTTCAGCTGGAAGCAATCCGCAGAGCAGTACCTGAAGCTTTACCAGGGACTGACCGGCATACAGGTGACAGACGCCAGTCCGGACCCATCAGCGTCCGGCGAACCGGAAACACCTGAGCCCAGTCCGGCTCCAAACCACGCGGACCAAACCGCAGGTGCGAGTCAGGGACCTGCTAAACTAGCCACCAGTCGGTCCGGTAAAGCCGGGCACAAAACCAAGGCTGCGGGCAGAAAAACCGCCGCTAAACAGCCGATAACCACTGAAGCCTCGCCGTCCGGGCGTAAAGCCAGGACCGGCCGCTCCCAGACGAAGTCAAACAAGTCTGGCAAAGATTAACAGGGACCTGCATGCAAATCGTTCATCAATCCAGAAGCAAGACGTTTCGCTGCCCGTTTGGCGCCAGACCAGCCGGCAGTATGATCATGCTGGCGTTGGAGACTGAAAGTGAAGCTGACGAAATTGATTTTGTCCTGCTGGATTATGCCTACGGTTTAGACCAGTTTTATGACGGAAAAATCATGATGAATGAACAAACTCAGCCAGTGGATGACCCAGCTGGGGCTGGAGCTTCTGCGTCTGAGACAGCAGATCAGGAGAATCTCCGTTTACTGGAGAAACGCCGTTTCACAAGCTCTGTTCATTTACCGGGTCTCCCTTGCCTGCTATTTTATTGGTTCGAAATCCGCCTGAAAAATAAGGGCTGCCTTTACTTATGCGCGCACCCCAGTCATGATGGGAGCGGACTGATTACCTCAGGACCACCGCTTTATCATGCGCTGGAAACCAGACAGCCGCTGCCCTTTCAGGTGACAGTTTACCGGGAAAACTTTGAAACACCTCAATGGTTCCGGGACGCAACGCTGTACCAGATCTTCCCGGACCGCTTCCGGCGCGGGGCTGACTTTGATCTGGCGCGCTTCCATCAGACCCGGCCGGAGCCTGAACGGATTTACCATGACAATTGGTCTGATGAAGTCGATATTAAGGGGC
This sequence comes from Oscillospiraceae bacterium HV4-5-C5C, assembly GCA_012034405.1. Lineage (GTDB taxonomy): Bacteria > Bacillota > Clostridia > Saccharofermentanales > Fastidiosipilaceae > JAAVLZ01. The sequence continues at coordinate 56,033 of JAAVLZ010000010.1, forward strand.
TGCCGGGTCAGGGATATCAGGCCACTGATTTTTACGGCGGCAGCCTCAAAGGAATACAGGAGGGTTTGCCCTATTTGCGGGATCTGGGGATTACTGCGCTGTACCTGAATCCCATTTTTATGGCCAAATCTAATCATCGATATGATACGGCAGACTATCTGAATGTTGATCCTATGCTGGGAAGCAATGAAGATTTTGAGGCCTTGTGCCAGGCGGCAGCCCAGGCTGGGATCCGGATCATTCTGGACGGAGTCTTCAGTCATACCGGCGCGGATAGCATTTATTTCAACAAGTACGGCCGTTTCCCCGGAATCGGGGCGTATCAGGCCGTATGGGACAAAACTATTTCGCCGTACTTTGGCTGGTATAACATTCATCTGAATCAGGGCCAGATCAGCTACGATTCCTGGTGGGATTTCCCGGAATTGCCAGCGGTGCGGGAACATGATCTGACTTTCCGGGAGTTTATATTGGGAGAAAAGGGGGTGCTGGCGACTTGGCTGCGGCGTGGCGCCTCAGGATTCCGGCTGGATGTGTCTGATGAACTGCCGGATGATTTTATCTGTGAGCTGAGACAGCGGGTCAAGCAGGTTAAGCCGGACGCGGTTATCATAGGGGAGGTCTGGGAAGACGCAAGTAATAAAGTCAGCTACGGACACTACCGGGATTTCTTGCTGGGCAATACCCATGACGGGGTGATGGGTTATCCGTTCCGCCAGGCGCTGGTGGCCTTTTTTAAGGGGACAATAGCCGCTGATGAATTGAATAACAGTCTGGAAACGTTAAGAGAAAACTACCCGCCTCAGGCGCTGGCTTGTAATATGAATTTAATTTCAAGCCATGATGTCAGCCGCTTTATAACTGAAGTAGCAGGGCCGCTGCCACCTCCGGAAAACCGGGACGAGCAGATCCGGCAAAAACTGGATCCGGCTCAGCGGGCATTGGGCGAAAAAAAGCTCTATCTGGCGTGCTTTTTACAGCTAACCTGCCCTGGTGTCCCCAGCGTTTACTATGGTGATGAAATCGGGATGGAAGGCTATCGGGATCCGCTCAACCGGCGCTGTTTTGACTGGCAGCTGGTTGGATCCCCGCTGAACTTGCGCTTAAAAGAATTGCTACAGCTGCGCCGGCGCTATCCGCTGCTGGCACGGGGAAAATTTGAGTGCCTGTCTGCCAGCGGCAGTTTTTATGCCTTCCGCCGTTATATTAACGCTGACGGGCTGGATTGCTGCGGTCAGCTCTGCCAGAACGCCGGGTCGGAAATCCGGGTATTGCTCAACGCGGGAGACAAAGAACTGCAGATCCGCCAGGCTGACTTAGACCTGACGCTTGAACCTTATTCTGCCTGTCTGCTGAGCGGAGACCAGAAGCTGCTATTCAAAGCTTAAAGGTTAGCTGCCGGCGGTTAAGCGCTTCCGCTTAAGGATTGGTTGCGGATTCACTGGCGCTTATGGTGGTCTCAAGCTCCGTATCAGCCGTCTGGAGAACGGCTGAGCCATCCTGGTCTGTGACCACCTGACCGGAAGCGTCGGTCGCGTAAGAGCTGCCGACCAGAGCATCAAAATCAATAAAGTGAGACAGCCCCCAAAAGATCAGCAGCATCAGGAGTGTCAGCGCCACCAGCCCGCCCACCATCAGCAGGGTAGACAAAATACAGGATTTGGTCCCTTGCCAAAAATGCCGGCGTCTGACTTCCCGGCGCATTTTGGGGTCCAGATCCTTAGGCCTGAGCTTTTTACCCTGGATGAATTTACCGCACTTTTTACAAACGTTCCGGTTTTCATTTTCCGTTCCGCAATAGGGACATTTCATGGGCGCAATACCTGCCTGACTGCCGTAAATTAAGATAGCAATCATTATACACAATTCACACCCCGGCCACAAACCAGCAGAGGCCGCAGTATGCTAAAATAGCTATCAGATCAGCCCCTGCCCGACAGTCTTGGTTTCCCCGGGCAGCCTGAGTTTAGCAAAAACTGAAAATCCAACAGATAGGTGTGTAGACAGATGACCGATTTCAGAGCCAAAATTGCAGCATATATAGCGCCGGCGGCAGATTGGGATGCCAGGGAATTAGCGCAGTTAATGGAAATCCCGCCGCAAGCGGAGCTGGGGGACTACGCCTTACCCTGCTTCGCGCTGGCCAGACACTGGCATAAAGCGCCGCAGCAGATCGCTGTAAACCTGCAGGAAAAGCTGAGCGAGTTACCGCCTTTTATCCGCGCCATCAAAACGCAGGGGCCTTACTTGAATATCTTTCTTGATCCGGCTTACTATATGGCTACGGCAGTCAAAGAGGCGCTGGATACACAACAAGTGCCAGGCCAAAACAGTGTCAGTGACCAACGGCCGGTTATTGTTGAATTCTCTTCGCCTAATATTGCCAAGCCGTTCCATATTGGTCACGCTTTTACAACGATTTTAGGCGAAGCGCTGGCCAGAATTTATACTCATCAGGGTTATCGGGTCCTGCGCTTTAACCATCTTGGCGATTACGGCACCCAGTTTGGCAAGCTCATTGTGGCTTATGAACGCTGGTGCAATCAGGCCGAGCTGGAGTCGGATCCGATCAAGGAACTGAACCGGCTTTATGTCGCCTTCCATCAGGCCGCCAAGGAGGATCCGGAGCTGGAGGCGGAAGCCAGATTGCGGTTTAAGCGGCTTGAGGAAGGACTGGAGCCAGAGACGGCGCTGTGGAAACAATTCAGGGATTTAAGCCTGAGAGAGTTTAACCGCCTGTATCAGCGACTGAATATACAGTTTGACAATATGAACGGAGAGAGCTTTTATTCGCCATTTATACCAGCTGTTGTTGAAATGCTGCAGCGAAAGCACCTGCTGGAAGAAAGCGAAGGCGCTCAGATTGTCCGCCTGGATGAATATAAACTGCCGCCTTGTATGATACTGAAATCCGATGGAACGACTATTTATGCTTCCAGGGATATTGCTGCTATTCTATACCGTAAAGAACAGTATGATTTCCAGAAGAATCTTTATGTGGTGGGGTTGCCGCAGTCACTGCATTTTCAGCAGGTCTTCGCAGTGCTTAAAAAGGCCGGTTATGACTGCGCCGATGACTGTGAGCATATTGGCTTTGGTACGGTGAGATTTGCCGGGGCCAGGTTTTCTACCCGTGAGGGCCATATCATTGAACTGGAAGATCTTTTGAATGAGGCTGTCGCTAAATCCAGAAAAATCATTGAGGAAAATAATCAACAGCGGGGCGGAGACATGTCTGTGGCTGAGATGGATCTAGCCGCGGAGCGGATCGGCCTGGGTGCAGTCCAGTATACTTATCTGCGCAGCGGCCGCGAGCGTGATATTGTTTTTTCCTGGGATGAGATGCTGAATTTTGAGGGTGATACCGCACCGTATCTGTTATATACCTATGCCCGGGCCAGATCTATTCTGCGCAAGGCAGGCTTTACTAGCCTGGAGCCGGATTTACAGGCTGGCCTGAGCAGCCTGGGCAGTGACAGTGAACTGCAATTGGGCCGGCTGCTCAATACGTTTGCTGCCGCGGTACAACAGGCCTGCCAGGCTAATGAACCTTTTATGGTGGCCAGACATATCGCTCAGTTAGCCAGAACCTTCAATAAGTACTATGGCTCAACCCCTGTCCTGAACACGCCTGACCTTAACAACCGGCAGGACCGTCTGGAATTGGTTAAGGCTTGCTGCAGGGTGCTGGAGACCGGCCTCAATCTGCTGGGGATCCAGACCGTTGACAGGATGTAAGCTGAATGACTGCTGTCAATCAACACCCAGACAGTGCATATACCCCGCGCTGGGACGCTATTCCGCGGTATCGTGAAAACACAGGGCCGGATCAACCGGGGCTGGCGGGAGGGAAGCCGTTCTCAAGGCAGACTGCCGGCAAAAAGGCGGAGGACCTGCTGAATCGTTTTGAGCGGGCCTTCACCCAGGCCCCGGCTACCCAGGCGGAAACTGCCAGCCTGCTGCGCTTCAGTCATGACTGGGATCAGCTGACGTATGCTGTCAGTCAGCTGGCGGAGGACCTGCTTACTGCGGGCGACTGTCCCATCGGTGTCACTGCAGCACCTGATCTGCCACCTCAGTCAAAGACGGCTTATCATGAGCTGCTGGGTCTGGCGGATCAGGCAGAAATTAAACGGGTGGGACGCTTGACCCGGATTTTGACCTCGCGGGAACTATATCAGCTGGCCCTGCAGATTGGCTCGCGTCCGCTGTTGCGCTTGCAGAATGCCGTCAGCCTGTCCGATCCGGCGGCTGCTGCAGAACGTGCTGCCCTCCAGACCGCGATCCTGGCTTATTGGAATAGTCTGGATAAACCGGATCGCGGCCGGGCGGACTGCTTCAGCGCACTGGCACAACCCGGCAGCGGACTGAGGCGTTTGCGGGTCAGGCACTTGTTTGCTTATTTGCGGGAGCCGGTCCGGCCGGGGGAAATGCCGCTGCTGTATGATCATGAGTACACGGAGCTGCTGGTCTGCCGGCAACTTTACGCACAAAAACTGGGCTTCAATGACGGCCTGCGTCTATGTCTGGCTGAAATGGAACTGCCACGGGTCACGACTGAGCAGCTGTCAGGTTTTTTACAGGAGCTGGAGCGCTGGCTGATACCGCTGGCCGCGGCTCTGAGGCAGCGGCAGAATACGCTGATGGCGGTGCCAGGCGCTAAGAACTCAGACGGACCTGATTTTCTCAATCGACCGGAAGCCTTTATTGCCTGGGCAGACCAATGCTTTGGTCCGCCGTGGAGTGACGGCAAGCTCTGGCAAACGTGTCTGCAGGAAGGTTATCTGACCTTAAATACATCTGAGCCCGGGATAGCCGGACCGGTCTGGGTAGGAGAAGCTGCCGGTACCAAATTGCCGCGCGTGGTTCTTGATTTCAGTCAGCCAGATAATGGTACTACCAAAATCTTAGATCTCTGCCTGGCTTACGGCTATCTGCGCGCCTCTGACCGGGGCCAGACCGGCTGCAGCCTGGGCTTTTCCGCCTCCTATCCCGAATCCTGCTTCTTGCGGGGCTTTGGGGCCGCGGTGCTGTTATATGGCTGGTCACAAAATGCGGCGGATGATAAAACCGCGCGGCAGTTGTTTGATGGCTGGCTCAGTGAAACGATACAGGCATTACTGCAGGCCACCTTGCTGACCACCTTTGAGCTGGCCTGTTTCAGTGATGCCAATCAGACGGTTTTAGCCCGACAGGATCTCTGGCTTGGTCTCCTGTCCAGATTTTATCCGGAAAAAGTAAATGACAGCGGCTGGCTGCAAAGTGAAGTAAATAGCTGGCATGGTTATTGCAGCGTCTTTGCAGCTCCCCTGGCTTACCTGCCCCCGCTGTTAGCCGCTGTCAGCAGCCTGACCCTCTGGGACCAGTGCCGGGTTAATCAGCGGGCCAGCTTTGCCGCGTATCTGCGCTTTGTTCATGCTCTGAATCGGGAGACCTGGGATGAAGCCATAAAGACGGCTAAGCTGCCGGATCCGTTTGACCTGAGTACAATCAGACGAGCATCCTTCAGGCTGGCGTACCATTTTCAGCTGTAGAAAGGGAGTTTAGCTCATGCAATTATCCCCGGCTTTTATTACATCCATGGAGACCTTCTTTCGTCAGGCAAACTATTCGCCGGCTGACCTGCAGGCCTTTTTATCTAGCTTTGACGCGGCACCTCAAAGTGGTCTGAGAGTCAATCGCCTCAAAACAGGGGCCCTGGCTGCGCGTGCTCGTATAAAGCTGGAGGACTGCTGGCGGCAGGAAGGGCTGGATCCGGACGGATTCAAATTGCGGCCGGTACCCTGGTGCAGCGATGGTTGCTTTTATCAACCAGGAACCCGGCCCTCGCTGACTTTGGCGCATAAGCTGGGCCTGTTTTATATTCAGGAACCTTCCGCCATGCTGCCGGCCTCGCTGCTGCAAGTACAGCCAGGCCAGCTCATACTGGATCTATGTGCCGCGCCCGGCGGAAAAAGCCTGCGCCTGGCCGCTGATTTGCGCCATCGCGGCTGCCTGGTTGCCAATGAAATCAATGACCGCCGCGCCCGGGTGCTGCTGCGCAACCTGGAACAGCAGGGAGTAAGGAACTGTATCGTCAGTAATGCCTCGCCTGAGCAACTGGCCGGACTATGGCCGGAACGCTTTGATAAAGTTCTGGTAGATGCGCCCTGTTCCGGAGAGGGTATGTTCAGGCGGGACCACAAGGCGGCAGCGGCCTGGGAGGCTTATGGCAGCGCCTCTGTAAAGCCCCTGCAGCGCAGTATTCTCGACTGTGCGGTCCGTCTGCTGAAACCAGGCGGTGAATTGCTGTATTCTACCTGCACCTTTAATCCGGATGAAAACGAACGGCAGATTGCGGCCCTGCTGCTGCGCCATCCGGAGCTCAGACTCCTGCCGGCAGAAAAACGACTGCCGGAGACTTGCTGCCTCAGTCCGGGAGCCAGGCTGCCGGACCTGGAAGCAGATACCTCTCATTGTGTAAGGATCTGGCCGGGGGCCAGCGGTGGAGACGGTCACTTTGCGGCCCTGCTGGAAAAAGCTCCGCGCCAGGCTTATTCAGCCCTGCAAACGTCAGCTGGCGCTGCTTTGACAAAACCGCCCCTGAGTCTGTCGCTTTGCCAGGCTGTGCTGGCGGTGGCAGGCCCCTTATTAAAACCGCAGGCGCAACGGCTCTTGCAGTCGCAGCTAAGCAAGAACGGTCGTCTGACCGGAACCCATCTGCATTTGTGGCCGCCGGTCCTGCCCTTACCCGATGCTCTGCACCTGCTTAAAACCGGACTCTACCTGGGAGATATCCGGCTGTTAGGGGAGAAAAGCAGATCCCAGGACAGAGCTAAGCACCGCAACCAGACGGCGGTTTATAGCTTTAAACCCTCGCACAGTCTTTTAATGGCTCTGCCGCGGACTTATTTTGCCCAGGCACTTGATTGGCCGGCTGACGATCCCAGGATTGTTACGGTACTGGGGGGCGGGAGTGTGCCGCTGAGCGAAGCAGAGCGCTTCAAGCTGCGGCAGGGGGTACAGACAGCCTATATACCGGTATTTGCCGCAGGGTACCCCCTGACCTGGCTGCAGCCGGGCCGGGGCGCTTACGCTAAAAATCTATTTCCGCCAGGCTGGCGCGGCTGAAAGCAGAACCCTGAAGCATTTTTCCTTTGAAAACCAATGCTGCCCTGGAGAACGGCGGAACTGCCGGGGATAAAGCCTGGAGCAGATCATCTTTTCAGGCTGGAGAAATCATTAAGAAAGAGGCAAGATATGCAGACCTTGATAGTGGCCACCCATAATCCGCATAAAGTCATTGAAATTGAAACCGTGCTTAAAGCAGCCTCGCTGCCCCCCGTGAAGATTTGCTCTGCGGCAGCAGCCGGCTGTCAGGATGAACCGGAGGAAACCGGCCGGACCTTTCAGGAGAATGCGGAAATAAAAGCCCGCTATATCAAAGAGCGCTGTCGGGCTGCCTGGGTGCTGGCTGATGATTCTGGCCTATGTATCCGGGCGCTGCAGGGGCAGCCGGGCATCTATTCGGCGCGTTATGCCGGAGACGTGCCTTACCAGGAAAAGTTCAGAAAACTGGAGCAGGAATTAGCTGCTTCCGGCTTGAGTGACAGGCAAGCGGCTTTTGTTTGCGTAATGGTCTTAATTGCGCCTGACGGACAGGAATTTGTGAGCCGGGGGCAGGTGGACGGCGTCATCACGCCCCGGGCCCAGGGCGTCAACGGCTTTGGCTATGATCCTGTTTTTTACCTGCCGCAGTATAAACTGACCATGGCAGAACTGGATCCGGCGGTGAAAAACCAGATCTCCCACCGCGCCCGCGCTCTTGAAGGGGTGGTTTCCTGCCTCAGGACAAGGCTCTGAAGCCTTTACGTCTTTGATTGCTTCGTGATATAGTATCCGAGTGAACAAATGTGCACCCAATACGGACAGATTTGGCTCAGACCAGAGGAGAATGGCTATGCGATTAAAAAGGGAAGATGAGTATTATCTGGTTAAGGCTGCGGTGCTTCCTGATGTCTTTCTGAAAGTCATGCAAGTCAAGCGCATGCTCAATTCGGGTGAAGCTCAATCGGTCAATGCTGCCGTCAGGCAGGCCGGTCTTTCCCGCAGCGCCTACTACAAATACCGTGATGCTATCAGGCCGTTTTATGAAACCGCTGAAGGACATGTGATTACCATGGTCTTCGTCATTGAGAATTTCCCGGGTATTTTAGCCGGTATCAGTCAATGCCTGGCTGAAGCCAGCGCCAATGTACTGACGATCAATCAGGGAATTCCGATTAACAGTCTGGCTGATGTGACGATATCTATGGAAACCCGTTCTATGAACTGTCCCTTGGAGGAACTGATGAGCCGGCTCGGCCGGATTAACGGCGTGCTGCAGCACAGAATTTTAGCGGGTGGCAGTCTGGGCTGAATCAAAGTTGAACTTAAGAATTATAGAAAGTGGTGGGGTTGATGAATATAGCAGTTGTAGGTTTTGGCGTAGTCGGCAAAGGAGTTTGCCGTATTCTGGTCAATGAAGCCGTCCGGCTTGAGCGACAGACCGGTCAGCCGGTAAGCCTGAAGCGGATCCTTGATATTCAGGATATTACTGAAGAACCGTATGCCACCTTAGCCAGTAAAAACGCGGAGGATATTTTTGCTGATCCGTCCATAGATCTGGTTTGTGAAACGATCGGTGGCTGCGGTGCGGCTCTGACTTTTACCCGCCAGGCCCTGAGTCAGGGCAAACATGTCGTTACCTCCAATAAAGAGCTGGTTGCGACGCATGGGGTGGAACTGCTGCAACTGGCTTATGACAACGGCGTTCATTATTATTACGAAGCTGCAGTTGGCGGTGGCATCCCCCTGATTAAGCCGATCCGTGAATGCCTGGCCGCCAATAAAATTGACCGGCTGGACGGGATTATTAACGGTACCACTAACTATATTCTTTCTGAAATGGAACACGCTGGCCTGGATTTTGAGACGGCCTTACGTCAGGCTCAGGCTCTGGGTTTTGCGGAAAGAAATCCGACCGCTGACGTGGATGGGATTGACGCCTGCCGGAAGATCGCGATCCTGACCAATCTTATTACGGGTGAGTATATAGATCCGGACCGCATCCTGACCGAGGGCATCAGCGGTCTGACCAGGGAGGATGCCAGCCTGGCGGAGGCGGTCGGCTGCGTCATAAAGCTGGTGGCTTCCTTCAGGGTGCAGCCGGACGGCTCGCTGGCGGTGTCAGTCGCGCCACGCCTGATCCCTCAGGCGCATTTGCTGGCATCGGTGCACGGCGTGTATAATCTGGTGTTACTGCATGGTGATTATGTTAACGAGGTTGCGTTTTATGGACCCGGTGCCGGTTCCCTGCCGACAGCCAGCGCGATCGTGGGTGATATCCTGGCTTGCTGCACCACCCCGTTCAGCGCGGCTGCCGCTGAACGCTGGCAGGTGGCGGACCGGCAGGTCCGTTTTGCTGATCTGAAGCAGCAGCAGGTTAAAGCCATACTGAATCCACGGGATCAGGAAACAGCAGAATTCCTGCGCTCAGAGACCAGCCTGAAATCGCTCAGGGCCGGCAGCATCACCGGTTCAAATGGGCAGAGCTATGTGGTGGCAGGTGAAAGCGCCTTTTTGAGTGAGGCGGAACTGGCAGCTTATTTAGGCGACCGGATGGCAAAAAAGCAGGTCTGTGCCTTGAGAATTGTTGATTGAACCAGAAAGAGCGGCCGCTTCAGGCGTACCGGACCGGCCTGAAAACCCTCTCTGCAGCAGTTGACCGTTCTCTGCCGGAGATAAACGACAAGAAGCGCCGGATGCTTAAGCATCCGGCGCTTCTCAGGTCTTAACCTTTAGCAGTTATCAATAATTCTGATAACCATTCTGCTGTGAGCGGCGAGCATTCTTGCGGGCGCGACGACAATCCGGGCAACGAACGGGATCATTTTCAAACCCCTTTTCCTTGTAGAAAGCCTGTTCACCTTCAGTAAAGACAAACTCGGCACCACAATCCTTGCAGACAATAGTCCTGTCAGGCATTGGTTGTACCTCCTGTTGTTATTCGGACGGCCTTAGAAGACGTGGTTACCGGTACTGTACAAGGAAAAGACCAGGATAGTAGGTAGTTGAGTCTAGGACAAATCCGTTGTTTACATATTATCATAAATGGAAAATATATCAAGCGTTTTCTTTAGGTAAATGGTAAAAATAAATTCATTACCTGAATAGCTCATCTTTAACTGGCTGAAAAACGTTTTCGTTGTGCTGGCTTTTTTTTGACCTGCCTGTAAAAAGAATATTCGGACAGCCAGATGTCTGCGGCAGTTTTAGAGCATTTTCAAACATGCTATAATAGGTCACATTGATGATCAGCCGCAATTTCAATTAAGGATCGGGTGCCGCAGGTGAGCTTTATTTTTGTTCTGGAGTCTCTTAAATTTTATAAAATGAAGTCAGAGCGGACCGTACAACTGCTTTTTTTACTGACCCTGGGGTTCAATCTGCTATTCCTGATTTTCAGTCCCGGTGACAGTGATTTTTCTGCTTTGCAAAGCTATCTGCTCCGGGAACTGGTACCGGCAACGACAGTGGTGTCTACCAGCTTTCCTGCCCCGGTCAGTACCGGCAACTTAATATACCTGGGCTGGAGATTCCTGCAGTTTTGCCTCAATCTTATATTGAGCTTTTTTTATGCTTCCGCTTATACTGCTGAGCGGCAGGGACTGCCGGCTTTCAAAGGCATAAAGGCCTTGGCGGTTGTATTGCCGCAGGTCATTGCTCTGGGGCTGATGCTGGTGGTGCCGGCTTTGCTCAGCGCATTTCTGCTCTGGATACCACTGATCATTCTGACGCTGATGCTTTTTATGGCGCCGCTGATCCTGGCTGACCGGCGCGTTTCCCTGCGTCAGGCTATGCAGACGTCGGCAGACCTGAGCCGTAAACGCAAGGGCTTCTTTTTTGGCCTGTTTCTCCTGCTCTTCATACTGGCTTCTATGGCTGAAAGCCTGCTGCTGTCCTTTACAGATTCGGCTTCACTGGTATACGTCACTGTATATGCATTTTTAGAAACCTTGTATGTGCTGATGCGCGGCAGACTGACAGGCTTGATTTATTACTTCTTTTCTCAGCATCCGCAGATCAGCCGCTTTTATCTATATACCAGAGACCGGCAGAAAGAGCTCTTTGAAGAGATCACCGGTACCCCGCCGCATTCACCGGATACCTGAACTATCCGCTGCCTGCAAGCGGCAGCGGATGCCGGCTGAGCCCCTTTACTAAGGTGAAAGAATTATGGAGGATAAACTTATGGCAAAAGAAAACCGAGATCAGGACAATAAAGCAGCGGACGCTTTTAGGGCAACAGACCCAGCTGCGGCTGAAAACAGCCGTCTGGAGGACCGGGTACTGAGGGTCCTTAAAGACAATGCCAAAATCAGCCCGGATGAACTGGCACTCATGATGGGGACAGAGACTACGGCTATTAAGGAAGTGATCGCCCAGCTTGAAAAACAGCAGATAATCCTGGGCTACGGGGCCTTGATTGACTGGATGAAACGCGACCGTGAGGCTGTGACCGGACTGATTGAAGTCAGGGTCACTCCGCAGCGTGACCGTGGTTTTGACCGCATCGCTCAGCGAATTTACAATTTCCCGGAAGTTAATTCCTGTTATCTGATGAGCGGAGATTATGATTTACTGGTAACTGTTGAGGGACACAGCCTCAGGGATGTCTCCCATTTTGTTTCAGAAAAGATCGCTGTCATTGATGAGGTACTGTCTACCCGCACCCATTTCATCTTAAAGAAGTACAAAATGGAAGGCCATATCCTTAAATCTCCGTCTGACGATGAACGTGAGGTCATGGTCTTATGAGTTCTGACAAACCTACGTCTCCGAGACTATCAGATCGGGTTCAGTCGATTCCGCCCTCCGGCATCCGGCGCTTTTTTGATCTGGCTAATGAAATGAAAGGTGAAGTCATCTCTTTATCAATTGGCGAGCCGGATTTTGTTACGCCCTGGACGGTGCGGGAAGCCGGAATGTACTCACTAGAGAGCGGTCGGACCCACTATACGGCCAATCAAGGTATGAAAGAGCTGCGCCAGGCTGTTTCAGATTATGCCGGCCGCCGCTTTAGCCTGCACTATGACCCGCTGAAAGAGATCATGATTACGGTGGGCGGGAGCGAAGCAATTGATGATGCCATCAGGGCTCTGGTTAATCCGGGAGAGGAGGTTTTGGTACCGGAACCTGCTTATGTAGCATACAACGCCTGTGTTAAGCTAGCTGGTGCCTGCCCGCGCTCTATTCCCTTATCGGCGAAATATGACTTTAAGCTGCAGCCACAGCAGCTGGAAGCCGCCATCACCGCAAAAACCAGGCTGTTAATTATGGCTTATCCCAATAATCCTACCGGCGCGGTTATGGACCGACAGGATCTGGAAGCGTTGCTGCCGGTGCTGCAGGCCCATCCGGATATAACGGTGATCAGTGATGAGCTTTATGCTGAACTGACTTATGCGCCTAATACCTTTACGTCTCCGGCCGTCATTCCAGAGCTTAAATCCCGCTGTGTGGTGATTGGCGGGTTTTCAAAGGCTTTCGCCATGACCGGCTGGAGATTGGGCTACGCTATGGCACCAGCTGATGTGATTGCGGCTATGAATAAAATCCATCAGTATGTTATTATGAGTGCTCCGACCCTGGCTCAGTATGCCGCGCTTGAAGCCTTGCGGCACAGTGAAGAGCTGGTGCGGGATATGCGAGAGGAATATGACGGCAGACGCCGTGTTTTGCTGCGCCGGCTGCACGACATGGGCCTGCCTTGCTTTATTCCGGGCGGAGCCTTTTACGCGTTTCCGGATATCAGCAGCACCGGCCTTTCTTCTGAAGCCTTTTGCGAACAACTGCTGTTTGATCAGAAGGTCGCCGTAGTGCCAGGGACCGCGTTTGGTAACTGTGCTGAAGGCTACATCAGGATCAGCTACGCGGCTTCGCTGGAAAACATAGAAACTGCCATGCAACGGATGGCTGATTTTGTGGCCCGGCACAGAACATTAATTAATAAGGAACAGGTAAAAAAAGCGCATGCTGGAATATGATGCCTACAAACAGGATCTGACACGGATGGAAGCTGAGCTGCAGGATTTAAAGGCCGCTCTTTATATTGAACGGACGGAGGATGAAGCCTCTGAACTGGAAGCACGCGCTCAGGAACCTGATTTTTGGAATGATACAGAAAATGCCCAAAAGGTACAGACTCAAATCACCCATATGCGCCGCAAGGTATCGCGCTTCCGCGCACTGGAGCATCAGCGGGAGGAGTTATTGCTGCTGATTGATCTGGCCAATGAGGCTGAAGACCTGGGGGAGGTTGAAGAAGTCAGTCAGGGAACCGCCAAACTGAGACAAGAAATTGATCATCTGCGCCTGGAGACGCTCTTTACCGGCGAGTACGACGATCATAACGCGATCTTAACCCTGCATGCCGGGGAGGGCGGAACGGAAGCTATGGATTGGGCAGAGATGCTGGAGCGGATGTACCTGCGCTGGGCAGATGATCATGAGATGGAAGTGAAAGTGCTGGATGAACTGCCCGGAGAAACCGCCGGCGTAAAAAGCTGCAGCCTTTTAATCTCCGGCGAAAATGCATACGGCTATCTCAAGTCAGAAATGGGGGTACACCGCCTGGTGCGGATTTCTCCTTTTGACTCTTCCGGCCGACGGCATACATCCTTTGCCAGCTGCGAAATCCTGCCGGAACTGGATGACACGATTAAAATTGAAATCCGGCCGGAAGATATCAAAATGGATGTATTCCGTTCTTCTGGCGCCGGCGGTCAGCATGTCAACAAGACCTCTTCAGCCGTTCGTCTGACGCATATACCGACAGGCATCGTGGTCAGCTGCCAGGCTGAACGGTCTCAGTTCCAGAACCGGGACACTGCTATGGCCATGCTTAAATCAAGGCTGTTTGCGCTGGCCAAGTCAAAACACCTGGATAAAATTGACGACCTTAAGGGAGATCAGATGTCTAATGCATGGGGGAGTCAGATCCGCTCGTATGTGTTTTGTCCGTATACCATGGTTAAGGACCACCGAAGCGGATATGAGGAAAGCGATGTCGACGCGGTCATGGACGGACATCTGGACGGCTTTATTAACGCCTACCTGACCATGAATGTCAAGAATGAGCTGGCAGGGACGGATCAGGCATAATTTGAGCTTATGACAACAGGGGGGAATAAAATGAAATCAGTACTGGTCATTATGGGCAGCGATTCGGATTACGCAATTATGAAAAACGGCCTCAAACAACTGCAAACCTGGGGTATACCTTTTGAAGCGCATATTTGTTCGGCGCATCGCACGCCGCAAAAAGCGGCGCAGTTAGCGGCGGAGGCTAAATCCAGAGGCTTTGGGGTGCTTATTGCCGCCGCGGGGCTGGCCGCGCACTTGCCTGGTGTACTGGCCGCCGGAACCACCTTGCCGGTTATAGGCGTGCCGCTGGCTTCAGGACCGCTGGCGGGCGTTGATGCGCTGCTGGCAGAGGTACAGATGCCCAGTGGCATACCGGTTGCTACAGTGGCCATTAACGGCGCGGTTAACTCGGCGATTCTGGCGGCGCAGATACTGGCCCTGGAGGACAAGCATCTGGCGGCTTGTCTGGAAGCTTATAAGCTGGAATTAAAGGATAAGGTAGATAAAAAAGACCGCGGCTTAGCCCAGCAACTGGCTGCCGACGGTTTAGCCTGAGCGGAGGGCCGGATGTCAGATAAGCTACATGATGAGTGTGGGGTCTACGGCATATTTGATGTGTCGCAGCAGCGTGATGATGCTGCCAGAATGACGTACTACGGATTGTTCGCGCTTCAGCACCGGGGACAGGAAAGTGCCGGTATTTGCGTCAACAATCAGGGTAAGCTCTTTCTGCATAAGGAAGAAGGACTGGTAGTAGAAGTCTTTGATGAAATGACTCTGAACCTGATGCCGGGCTTCGCGGCTATCGGACATGTCCGTTACCCGACGCAGGGGGGCCTGGGCGCTGGACTGGCCATGCCCTTATTGATTAAATCAAGAACGGGGCAGATTGCGCTGGCTCATAACGGTACCATCACCAATGCTGAAGAACTGCGCAGCCGGCTGGAAGATAACGGTGCGGTCTTCCAGACTACCTCGGATTCAGAAGTTATGCTGTCATTACTGGCCCGTAACCGGATCCTGACAGATCGCATTGAAGATGCGGTGTTTATGATGATGGCTGAGCTTAAGGGATCATACTCCCTGACTATTATGACCGCTGGCAAAGTGATCGGCGTCCGTGACCCGCTGGGAATCCGGCCGCTGTGTCTGGGCCGGGTGGATAATTCGTATATTCTGGCTTCAGAATCCTGTGCTATCCAGGCGGTTGGCGGTACTTTTATCAGGGATATTGACCCGGGAGAAGTGGTGACGATTTCAAAACAAGGTCTGGCATCGGAACGGCTGCAGAGTCTGGAGGCAAAAAGCTGCCGGTCAGCCGGCAGATTATGCCTGTTTGAGTTTGTCTATTTTGCGCGGCCTGACAGTACTATCGACGGATGTAATGTCTTTGCCTCGCGCTATGAGGCGGGCAGAGAGCTGGCCGTACAGGCGCCGGCTGAGGCAGACCTGGTGATCGGAGCGCCTGATTCCGGTCTGACTGCCGCCATGGGTTTTGCGGAAGCCAGCGGTTTGCCTTACGCGCAGGGTATTCTGAAAAACCGCTATGTCGGCCGTACTTTTATACAGCCCACGCAGATGCAGCGGGAACTGGCTGTTTCCATGAAATTCAGCGCCCTGGCGCCTTCTGTTAAAGGCAAACGCCTGGTTATGGTGGATGATTCTGTCGTGAGAGGGACGACGACCCGACACGTCATTAACATGCTAAAACAAGCTGGGGCGCTGGAAGTTCACATGCGGGTAGCTTCTCCGCCGGTCGCTTATCCTTGTTACTATGGGATTGACACGCCGGCACAAGAAGAGCTTTCTGCCAGTCATATGAGCCGGGAAGCCCTGCGCCAGCTGATTGAGGCTGACAGCTTAGCCTTTCTGAGCCTGGCAGGTTTAAAACGCAGTCTGAAAGGGCTGACGATGGGCAGCTGCAGCAGCTGCTTTGACGGCAGCTTCCCGGCCGGTGCTCCTGCCCGGGCCATGTCCGAACTGAAAAAGGTCGATCTGGCAGCCCAGGGTTACCCTGAGACCGAAGAAATGGCCGCCGCCTTCCTGACTCAGAGCAAGGAGGTCGGTTAATGCCTGATACCTTTAAGGTCGCCGTCCTGGTATCTGGCGGCGGCACCAATCTGGCTGCGCTGATCAGAAGCCAGCAGGAGCAGCAGCTGGGACCGGCCAGACTATGCGCGGTGATAGCATCCAGGCCATCAGCCCTGGCTCTGGACAAAGCCAGAGCCGCTGGCTTGCCGACAGCAGTAGTCTGCCGCCGGGATTATATTTCGCAGTCAGATTATGATGCCGCATTGCTGCAGAAGCTGGCGGTTTATCAGCCGGACCTGCTTGTACTGGCTGGCTTTTTGACCCGGCTGGGACCGGATTTTATTCATCATTATGAGCGCCGGATTATCAATATCCATCCTTCGCTGTTGCCTAGTTTTGGCGGACCTGGCTTTTATGGCCTGCGCCCTCATCGGGGTGTCCTGGATTATGGCTGTAAAATAACCGGAGCGACCGTGCACTTTGTCGATGCAGACTATGATCACGGCCCGATTTTACTGCAAAAACCAGTAACCGTTCAGCCGGAGGATACGCCTGAGCTCCTGCAGGCAAGAGTCATGCGGGAGGCAGAATGGCTCATCTTGCCTGCTTGTGTCCGGGCGATTGCGGAAAACCGCGTCGTCTGGAAAGACGGGCAGGCCAATATCATTGAACAACGGGTGCAGCCCGGTTTATAGGTTATCAGCCGGATGGACAGGCTGCCGTAGCTGACGCCTCCGGTTCGCAACAGAAAGGATCAGAGGAAATGAAACGAGCATTGATCAGTGTGTCAGATAAACAAGGTCTGGAAGAATTCTCCCATGGCCTGATTCAGGCTGGCTGGCAGTTACTGTCTACCGGCGGTACAGCAGCGGCCTTAAGAGGCTATGGCCTGCCGGTGACCGACGTAGCTGAGGTAACCGGGTTTCCGGAATGTCTGGACGGAAGAGTCAAGACCCTGCACCCGGCTGTTCATGCCGGAATTCTGGCCCGCCGTGATCTTCCGGAGCATATGGAGACCTTACACAAGCTGAACATTGAACCGATCGATCTGGTGGTGGTGAATCTTTATCCATTCAAGCAGACAGTCAGCCGTCCTGCCGCCGGTTTTGATGAGTGTATAGAGAATATTGATATCGGCGGACCCACTCTGCTGCGGGCGGCAGCTAAAAATCACTCAGCTGTGACCGTCGTCTGTGATCCGGCTGATTATGCCCAGGTTTTGGCTCAGCTGCAGACTCGCGGGGAAACCACGCTTGAATTCAGACGGGAATTAGCCGCCAAGGTTTTTGCTCATACTGCGGCCTATGACAGCCTGATTGCTGATTATCTGCACGGTCAAACGGCGAAAGCTGCTGGAACAGCCAGGGCTGAGCTCTTTCCGGAACAACTGACCCTGACGTTTGAAAAGCAGCAGGATCTCCGTTATGGTGAAAACAGTCATCAGTCCGCTGCTTTTTACAAAGTTCCTCTGCTCCATCAGGGCTCTTTACCGGGCGCCGTGCAGCTGCACGGTAAAGAACTCAGTTACAATAACATCTCTGACGCGGATGCCGCGCTGGCCATGCTCAGAGAATTTGAACGGCCGGCGGTCGTGGCGGTGAAACACGCCAATCCTTGCGGCATTGCGGTACGGGATAACCTGGATGAAGCCTGGGATAAGGCCTACGAAGCTGATCCGGTGTCCATTTTTGGCGGCATTGTAGCTGCTAATCGCGAAATCACCGCAGCTATGGCCGAAAAAATGTCCCATATATTCCTGGAAATCGTCATTGCGCCATCGTTCAGTGCAGAAGCTCTGACTATTCTGGAAAAAAAGAAAAATATCCGCCTGCTACAGTTGCCTGTTCTGAAAAGTGGAGCCATTGACGGCCAGCTGATCTATAAAAGCGTTTATGACGGTCTGCTGATTCAGACGGCAGATAACACGCTTTGGGATGAATCCGCCCTGTGCTGCGTCACCCAGGCGCAGCCGGATCCGGAGGCCTGGAAGGATGCAGCCTTTGGGATGACGGTGGTCAAGCATGTCAAATCCAATGGCATCTGCGTGGTTAAAAACGAGCAGACCCTGGGTATCGGTCCGGGACAGGTAAACCGTATTACCGCGGCGGAAATAGCGTTAAAACAGGCGGGAGATAAAGCCCGTGGAGCGGTGCTGGCTTCTGATGCCTTCTTTCCGTTTGATGATTGTGTCAGACTGGCGGCCCGTTACGGCATCCAAACCGTGGTGCAGCCGGGCGGTTCGCTGAAAGATCAGGATTCCATCAAAGCTTGTGACGAATTGGATATCTGCATGCTGATGACCGGTACCAGACACTTCAGACATTAATACGACTGAGAATAAGAATCTGCCGCAGGCAGACTGAGATTGCACAGGAGGTAAGCTTAGCGGAATGAAAGCATTGAATAATACGGTTATAGTGGTCGGCGGCGGCGGAAGAGAAGCCGCTCTGGCCAGACAACTGGCGCAAAGCCCGCGGGTAGGCCAGGTTATAGTCGCTCCCGGTAACGCTGGTGTTCTGGGCTTTGCTAAAACCGCGCCGGTCGCGGTGACCGATCTGGCAGGGCAGGTCAGACTGGCCCGGGATCTGCAGGCTGATCTGGTGGTAGTCGCTCCGGATGATCCTTTGGCGCTGGGTCTGACTGACCGGCTGCTGGAGGCCGGTATTATGGCTTTTGGCCCCAGACAGGCAGCAGCCCGTCTGGAAAGCAGCAAGTCATTTGCCAAGACGGTGATGCGTGAAGCCGGCATCCCGACAGCCAGATCTGTGATCTGTGATAATCTGGCGGCTGCCCGGGATTATGCGCAGACCTGCGACCTCCCGGTAGTCGTCAAAGCCGATGGCCTGGCTTTAGGCAAGGGCGTTTTTATCTGCCAGACCCGGGCTGAAGCCCTGGAGGCGGTCACCAGCCTTATGGATCTGCACGCGTTCGGACAGGCTGGTAATACCTTATTGTTTGAAGAATGCCTGAACGGGCCGGAACTGACAGTTCTGCTTTTCACGGACGGCGTTCACTATGCCCTTATGCCGCCTTCGCGCGATCATAAACGAGCCCAGGATGGCGATCGGGGCCCCAATACCGGCGGTATGGGCGTGGTGGTGCCGGGCGCCAGACTGAGCGAGCCTGAGTGGCAGCTTATCCGGCAGCAGATTATCGAGCCGACTTTAAAACTGATGCAGGACCGCCGTACGCCGTTTTGTGGAGTATTATATGTGGGTCTGATGCTGACTCAGCAGGGACCTAAAGTTATAGAATACAACGCTCGTTTCGGCGATCCTGAATGCCAGACCGTTTTGCCGCTGCTGCAGACCGATTTGCTGGATATCCTGGAAGCTTGTACAGCCGGAACGCTGGATGAGATCGAGCTCAGCTGGAAGGCTGCTGCCAGCTGTTGTGTAGTAATGGCGTCTGGCGGATATCCGGGTTCCTATCAGAAAGGCAGGGAAATCAGCGGGCTTGAAGCTGCGGAGCGGCTCTCGGGTGTAACGGTATATCAGGCGGGGACTGCGCTGGATTACCAGGGCCGGCTGATAACGGCGGGGGGCAGAGTGCTGGATGTGGTGGCTACAGCGCCTGACTTGGCTGACGCCATCCGTCAGGCCTACAAAGCAGTGGACGCCATCCATTTTGATCAGGCCTACTATCGCCGGGATATCGGCGGAAGCGATAATCCGCTGCTTAAGGAGGCGCGCTGATGCGCCTGGGCTATTTTGGAGGAACCTTTGATCCGGTGCACCTGAGTCATGCCGCTTTAATTAAGCTGGCGCGAAGCCAGCTGCAGCTGGATCAGGTAATGGTCATGCCGGCAGGGAATCCCTACCACAAGGCCGATACCGGCATCAGTTGCATGACTTATCGCTACCGCATGTGTGAACTGGCTTTTGCCGGACAGGCTGATACTCAAATATCGCAGATAGAGCTCCGCCGCCTGAAACCGTCTTTTACATATGAGACCATTGCCCAGATAAAGGCAGGACTTGCTGCTGAGGATCAGATATTTTTGCTTTGCGGTTCGGATATTCTTAAAGATCTGGCGCGCTGGTATGATGTGGCGGATCTGCTGAAATTGGTTACGCTGGCAGTCGCACCCCGCCGGGGGACTGATCAGAACCAGGCTGAACTGGAAGCGCAGAGACTGCAGCAGACGCTGGGACTGCGTTATGTCTTCCTTAACCAGGCGCTGGCGGAGGATGCTTCCCATGATATACGGGAAAGAATTGCCCGGCATGATGACAGTGCCTGGGCCAGTTTAAATCCGGAGGTGGCTGCTTTTATCCAAAAACACCAGCTTTACCAAAAGGAAGAAATACTTGAGACGGTGAGCCAGAGTGTCAGGGTAAAGCTGCCTGAGTATGAGGCCAGACTATACAATTATATCCATGTTCCCCGGATCATTCATTCATTGGATACCATGTTTTATGCGCTGCAGCTGGCCAGCCGGTTTGGCGTGGATCCGGATCAGACTGCTGTAGCGGCCTTGTTGCATGATTTTGCCAAGGAACAGACACTTCAGCTCATGCGGGAGTGGTCTGTGACGATCCCGGCCGCCATGCGGCAAAGTGAAGCCACCTGGCACGGACCAGTAGCTGCCCAGCTGATTGGCCGCTTGTTTGATGTTCATGATCAGGCCATTGAACAGGCAATCTGTTATCATACTGTTTTAAGGGCGGAAGCTTCGCCTTTGGATAAAATAATATATCTGGCGGATAAACTTGAACCGGGAAGAACCTACAGCGATCTGGCCCCCCTCAGACAAATCGCTGAGACGGATCTGGATCAGGCAGTAGCGGCCTGTCTCAAAGCAGCTGCGCAGCATCTTCAAACCAGCGGTCAGGTCATGAACCCGCTGAGCCAGGCAGCGCTGAGGGATATATTCGTTCAGCCAGATGATTGAATCGCTGAGCGATTTTCAGTACGAAAAGCAGCAAGACATGTCAAAGAGAAGGATGGACATAATTTTGAGCATTGAAGAGCAGGTTAGCCTGGCAAAGCAGGCATTGGAAGACAAGAAGGGCAAGGACATTAAAACTTATGACCTGAGGCATAAAAGCTCGCTGGCAGATTATTTTATTGTCGCCAGCGCAAGTTCCTTACCGCAGATCAAAACACTGGCCGATGAGGTTGAGGGCCGGCTGGAGCAGGAAGCGGCAGGCCTGCGTCCGGCGCATGTTGAGGGGCGAGACAGCGGCCACTGGGTATTGCTGGATTATCACGATTTTGTGGTACACCTGTTTTTAGATAAAGACAGGGAGTATTACAGTCTGGATAAACTTTGGGACCGGCCCTGAGTCAGGCGCGCCGCTTTGTGTTGCCGCCAGCGTATGACTGTCAGCTTTTGCCTTGATTTGTCGGCCTTTTGCTTAAGCATAAGATAACTGCCTGTTATCCTTAATACTGAAAGAGCGATGTAAACGCAGTCAGGAGGGATAAGGCTATGTCAGCAAATAAGCAGCCATTTGCGCGTCAGGTTATCAAAGCTGCGGCCGTGGTCTTGCTTTTTAGTTTGGCCGCGCTGGCTTTTTCAGGGTATGATAAATACGTGGCAGGCGCGCAGCCAGCTTTTGTCTATGAAAAGGTTGAATCCGGTGAAATGACGGTGGAGACTGCGCCGGAAACTGAAACGGGGAGCTACGGTGATTCAGATACCGGCAGCAGTCAGACCCATTCAGCTGGGAGTGTTGCCGGCCAGCCTGAGTACGGTCAGACCCAGACGGTCCCGCTGGCCGGTCAGGAACCATCTGAGCCGGACAGCCAGATCACGGTACACATCAGCGGCGCGGTTCAGAATCCGGGAGTATATACCCTGGCCCAGGACAGCATACTGAATGATTTAGTAACCAAAGCTGGCGGTCTGTCTGAAAATGCGGCGGCGGATTATGTCAATTTAGCTATGCTGTTGCAGGATCACAGCCTGGTCCGGGTCCCATTTGCGGATGAAGTGACGGATAGTGAACCACCTGGCAGTCTGCTGGTTCAGTCTTCCGGAACCGCGGCCGAACCGGCAGCGGCCGGGAAGCCGGAGACAGACGCTTCTGAACAGCAGCTGATTGATATCAACAGCGCCGGGTGGGAGGAACTGACTGCTTTACCAGGAATAGGTGAAAGCTATGCCCGCGCAATTGTCAAAAATCGGGAGGCCTACGGACCGTTTACATCGCCTGAGGATATCATGCGGGTAACCGGCATTAAAGAAAAAAAGTTTGAGCAAATTAAGGACCTGATCTGCGCTCGGTAGCTCAGGGTATCAAGCGTTAAAAGAAACAGCGCCGCGCAGTATTCAGCGCTATCCTAAAAAAGGATCAAATATCAAGCAGGTAAAGAAGGATGAGATTATGAGTCAGACTGATAAAATTTTTCAGGCCAACTGCAAGCAAATACTTAGTCAGGGGGTTTCAGATGAACATTTGCCGGTCAGGCCTCACTGGGCTGATGGGACGCCGGCGCATACCCTTAAGTGCTTTGGTATAGTCAACCGCTACGATTTAAGCCGGGAGTTTCCCCTGCTGACCATCCGGAAGATGAATTTCAATACCCTGGCAGATGAGATTTTGTGGATCTGGCAGAAAAAATCAAATAATATTCATGATCTCAACAGTCATATCTGGGATAGCTGGGCGGATGAAAATGGCTCGATCGGCAAAGCTTATGGTTACCAGTTGGGGGTAAAGAATCAATATAAGGAAGGTTGGTTTGATCAGGTCGATCGGGTCTTGTTTGACCTGAAACATAATCCGGGCAGCCGCAGAATTATGACCAATCTTTATAATTTTGCGGATTTACATGAGATGAATCTCTATCCCTGTGCCTACAGTATGACTTTTAATGTGAGCGGTAACCGCCTGAACGCTATTCTGAACCAACGTTCTCAGGACATGCTGGCCGCCAATAATTTCAACGTCGCTCAGTACGCGCTGCTGGTAATGATGTTTGCCCAGGTATCTGATCTGTTACCCGGGGAGTTTTTGCACGTCATTGCTGACGCCCATATTTATGACCGACATATTCCTATTGTAGAGGATCTGATTGATCGCCCCGACTATCCGGCTCCAACTCTGACTTTGGATCCGGATATCAAGAACTTTTATGACTTTACGCTGGACAGCTTCAAGTTAACCAACTATGAACATGGACCCGCGGTTCCTCGCTTTGAGGTAGCCATATGAGCTTGTCCACCGCAAATGGCGAATTAGCACCGCCGCTGACGTTGATAGCCGCCGTGGACCAAAACTGGGCGCTGGGCCGTGACGGTAAACTGCTGCTGCCAATCAGGACTGATTTGCGCCATTTCCGCTGCCTGACCTTAAATAGCGTGGTGATCCTGGGACGCAAGACCCTGGACACTTTCCCGGGCGGCCGTCCGCTGGCAAAACGGGTCAACATCATCCTCTCACAAAGCCTTGGGCATATAGACGGCGCGCAAACCGCCGGTTCAGTCGATGCTGCCCTGCGACTGGCCGCTCAGTATGACAAGCCCTGCTTTATCATTGGCGGGGCCAGTGTTTACCGGCAGTTCCTGCCTTATTGTTCCCGGGCGGAAATCACCCGGATTGAATATAGCTTCCCAGAGGCAGACGCGTTTTTACCAGACCTGGATCAGGATGAGGACTGGCAGCAAATCAGCTGTTCCGCGCCTTACCTTGACACCGACAGCAAACTCAGCTTCTGCTTCTGCCATTATGTCAGAAAGTCATGATCAGCTCACCGCAAGGGTCCGGCTAACTGAAACAGCTGACCGCCCGCTGGATGCTATCCAGGGAATTGTAAAGAAATCTGCGATTTACTTTACATAACGACAAAAATTATCGCTGGCTATTGACACAAGCGCTTTATCTGAGTAGTATTAGAACTCGCAATCGGGGTGTGGCTCAGGTGGTAGAGCGCTTGGTTCGGGACCAAGAGGCCGGAAGTTCGAGTCTTCTCACTCCGACCAAAGCTGTCAGTTTATCTGACAGCTTTTTTGCGTTTACAACGGAACTGCTCAGGCCTTTCACTGCCCTGAACAGCAACCGCTTCCTGCATCCGCGGCATATAAACCTGTAATGATACACAGGTTTTCGCCAATTCTAGTTACTATGCTATAATAAACATCAACGCGGTCAGAGGGCTGCCCGGGTCGGTTTGACAAGCCAGCAGGCTTGCTCCTATAATCGGCGCATACCTGCAGTCTCAACTGGCTGCAAGCCTGGCATTCCTCTCCTGTGAGGAAGGCCTTTTTTATCGCTATTACCGGAGGTCAGATATGTACCAAAAAGTACCCAATGATATGCATTTTGCTGCGCGTGAAAAAACCGTTACTGAATTCTGGAAGAGTCAGAAAATTGAAGAACAGGCCAGAGTCAGTAATCCTGACGGACCTGTCTATACTGTATATGACGGGCCGCCTACGGCTAATGGTAAACCGCATATCGGCCATATACTGACCCGGGCAATCAAAGATATCATTCCGCGCTACCGCAGGATGAAAGGGTATCAGGTTCTCTTTAAGGCCGGCTGGGATACCCACGGCCTGCCGGTTGAACTGGAGGTAGAGAAGGCTCTTGGCATCAACGGTAAGCCCCAGATTGAGGCGTACGGCATTGAACCATTTATCCAGAAGTGCAAGCAAAGCGTCTGGACCTATAAAGATGAGTGGGAACAGATGTCAGATCGGGTCGGCTTTTGGGGGGATATGGACCACCCTTATGTCACCTACGACAATACTTATATTGAATCAGAATGGTGGGCTCTGAAGCAGATCTGGGAGAAGGGTCTGCTTTATGAAGGCTATAAAGTGGTGCCATACTGTCCCCGCTGCGGTACGTCGTTATCCAGTCATGAAGTGGCCCAGGGATATAAAGATGTAAAGGATACCTCTGCTTTTGTGCGCTTTGCCGTGACGGGTGAGGCTGATACCTCGTTTATTGCCTGGACCACCACGCCATGGACACTGCCGTCAAACGTTGCTCTCTGTGTCAATCCGGATGCGGATTATGTATTGGTTGAAACAGAGGAAAATGGGCGTACGGTCCGCTATTATCTGGCCAAATCCTTGTATGCGGCCCTGCTGGGAGAAGAGCAGACCAGGGTCCTGGCAGAATTCAAAGGCCATGATCTGGAAGGGAAAGCATATGAGCCTTTATTCACATATGCCCTGGAGCGGATCCGGCAAAGTCATAAAAAAGCTTACTATGTCACCATGGATGATTACGTCAGCCTGGATGAAGGAACAGGTATTGTCCACATCGCTCCGGCTTTTGGCGAAGATGACGCCAGAATTGGCCGGCACTATGACCTGCCGTTTGTCCAGCTGGTACAGGAGGACGGCAAAATGCCGCCTGAGGTCAGCGATTTTGCCGGACTGTTCTGCAAGGACGCGGATCTGCCTATTCTGAAAAAACTAGAAGCCGATGGTAAATTGTTCCGCACGCTGAAAATAGAGCATAGTTATCCGTTTTGCTGGCGCTGCGATACCCCGCTGATCTATTATGCCCGCCACAGCTGGTTTATCCGCATGACAGCGCTGCATGATCAGCTCATGCAAAATAACGCGGGGGTTAACTGGATTCCCGAGAGCATCAGAGATGGGCGCTTTGGCAATTTCCTGGATAATGTGGTGGACTGGGGACTGTCTCGCGAACGTTACTGGGGCACCCCGCTGCCGGTCTGGACTTGTCCTGACGGTCATGAACACGTGATCGGTTCTATTGAAGAACTCAAACAATTGTCGGATGACTGTCCGGCTGACATAGAACTGCATAAGCCATACATAGATCAGGTCCACCTTAACTGCCCTGAATGCGGTAAACAGATGACCCGGGTGCCGGAAGTGATTGACTGCTGGTTTGATTCCGGAGCCATGCCCTTTGCGCAGTTTCATTATCCGTTTGAAAACCGCGAGTTATTTAAACAGCATTATCCGGCTGATTTCATATCGGAGGCGCAGGACCAGACCCGCGGCTGGTTTTATTCGCTGATCGCGATCTCCACCGCGCTGTTTAACCGGTCTCCGTATAAAAATGTCATTGTCATGGGGCTGGTTCAGGATAAAAACGGCCTTAAGATGAGCAAACATAAAGGCAATGTGGTAGATCCCTGGTCAGTCATGGATAAGTACGGGGCTGACGCGGTGCGCTGGTATTTTTATACTAATTCCCAGCCCTGGCTGCCCAGCCGCTTTTCTGCTGAGGCGGTTGCTGAAACCCAGCGTAAGTTTATGGCTACGTTCTGGAATACTTATGCCTTCTATGTGATGTACGCCAATATTGACGGCTTTAACCCGGCCGATTACCAGCTGACCTATGACGCGCTGTCGGTGATGGACCGCTGGATTTTATCCCGCCTGAATACCCTGATCCGTCAGACGGATCAGGCCCTGGATCGTTATGATATCACCGGGGCTGCCCGCGGCCTGGCTACCTTCGCGGATGAACTGTCCAACTGGTATGTCAGACGTGGCCGGGAACGTTATTGGGGGCATGAGATGAGTCAGGATAAGATCAATGCGTATATGATTCTCTATACCTGCCTTAAAAATCTGGCTCTGTTAACTGCGCCGTTTTTGCCGTTTATCAGTGAGACCATCTACCGTAACCTGGTTATAAACTCTGAATCAGACGCAGAGCCCAGTGTTCATCTGAGTCGTTACCCTGAGGCGTGCCAGGCCTGGATTCAGCCAGAACTTGAGTCCCAGATGGATGAGGTATTAAGAATTGTGACCCTGGGACGTGCCGCCAGAAATCAGAGTAATCTGAAAAATCGCCAGCCGCTGGCGCAAATCCTGGTCCAGAGCCCGCGTGAACTGCCGGCGGACTTTAATGAACTGATTAAGGATGAGCTCAACATTAAAAACCTGAGCTATATCAAAAATCTGGACGAGCTGCAAAATTACAGCTTTAAGCCTCAGCTCAAGACGCTGGGCAAGCGGCTGGGCAAGCTGATCCCGGAACTCAGTCTGGCGCTTAAGCAGCTGGATGGACAGAAAGCCTACCGGGACCTGCAGCAGCAGCACTTTATTGAGGTGCCGCTGGCTGAGACTACTGTCCGGCTGGAAGCGGGAGATTTGTTAATCGAGGCTGAAGAGGTCAGTGGCTACAGCACGCAGAAAGACCGTGATATCACGATTGCCCTGAACTTACAGCTCACCCCTGGGCTGATAGAGGAAGGACTGGTAAGAGAGCTGGTCAGTAAAATCCAGACGATGCGTAAGGACAGCGGCTTTGAGGTCACGGACCGCATAAAACTTGGCTATCTGGCTGGAGCTGAACTTCAGACAGTTATTCAGAAATTCCAGGCTGACATCAGCCGGGATGTGCTGGCTGTCAGCGTAGAAGCGATAGACTCAGAGACAGACGGGAAGGACTGGTCTATTAACGGCCTGCCCTGCCGGTTAAAAGTGGAGCGGGTAAAGCAGGCATGATAGCAGCACTCTTTAATTTCTCCCAGTTTTCCACCTCAGATCTGATCACCTATCTGATTGGTATGCTGGCTTTACTGCTGGCTCTGTCGGCGCATGAATGCGCACACGCCTGGGTAGCAAATGCCCTGGGGGACAGCACGGGTAAGGAGGCCGGCCGGGTTACGCTGAATCCTCTGGCCCATCTGGACCCGGTGGGAGGGCTGCTGATCTTGATCGGCGCGCCGGTAGCCTGGGCTAAGCCGGTACCGTTTAATCCCAATCGTTTTAACCGGAAGTATACTGTCCGCAAGGGCATAGCTTTAGTTAGCATAGCCGGTATCACTGCCAATTTGCTGATGTCCATCGCGGCTTATCTGGTTTATGCCATTTTTTATGTAATAACGGTTGCCGCCCAACCTGCCAGCGGCAGCCTGGTCAGCTCAATCTTGTCTATCGTGCGGCTGTTCTTCGCCACGCTGTATACCCGCAACATTTATCTGGCTATTTTCAACCTTCTGCCTGTCCCGCCCCTGGACGGCTATAAGTTTTTTGGCTTATTGATGCCAGATAAAATATATTACAAAATCATGCAGTATGAGCGTTATATCGGTATGGCTTTTATTGTGCTGATCATTTTTGGCAGCAGCTATCTGAGTCAGCTGTTGTCATTAATAGCAACGCCGCTTGAATGGATCATCAGAACACCGATTGACGCTTTGGCTAAGGCCGTCTTATCACTCTTATGAACTATCCTGAGGCGGACCGTAACCATGAAGACCGGCCGGAGGCCAAGCCTTTGCCTCTGCTGACGCTTAAGGCTTTCAGCGGCCCGCTGGATTTGCTTTTACATCTGATTGAACGGGACAAGATTGATATCTATGATATCCCGGTAAAATCCATTACTGACCAGTACATGACATACCTGGACCAGGCCCGGCAACTAGACCTGGATATTGCCAGTGAGTTTTTACTGATGGCAGCAACCTTATTACAGCTGAAGAGCCGCTTGCTCTTGCCGGCAGAACCTCTTCCGGGTGAGGATCAGGAAGATCCCCGGCAGGAACTGGTGCTGCGCCTGCTGGCCTACCGGAGGACGCGTCTGCTGGCGGAGGCCTTGAAGACCCGTCAGGAAACCTGGGGAACAGCAATTTGCCGTGAACCGGAAAAATTGAGCCGGGCTGCGGTATTGCCTCAGGAACAGTCTGGTGAGAAACTCCTGAATTATCCCCGCTTTTTATTAGCGGCAGACCGCGTCAGACAGCGCAATGAGGCCCGCTTTAATGACTTGCGCAGTAAACTGACCTATATATTGAAGCGCGAGCGCCATAGCTTCAGGGACGTCTTGCTTTATATCTGGGGACGGCTCAAACAGCAGAGCTATTGTCTGTTCTCAGATTTATTTCCTTCCTCGGCTGGAAAACCTGAAACAGTAACCGGCTTTCTGGCGGTATTAGAGCTTTTGAAAGAGCATCAGATTCAGGCCGACCAGGCAGATCCCTTTGCCCCGATTGAGATCAAAGCAGCAGAGCAAGCAGACCCCGATCAACAGGATATTCTGATACAGAATCTGCAGGAAGATTTTAGTTGACCAGCCGGGATCAGGCACATTTGTATGGAAAAATGGAGGTCCTGTTAACATGTCTGTAGAAGAGCAGCATCATAACGATCAAGACTTGGCCATTACCGGGGTCAGCAGAAACGAACCAGCCGCTTTGCAGGCCCAGGCGCCGGAGCTGCCGCTGTCAGCCGATCCCAAACGGTTACAGGGACAGCTGGAAGCGCTCTTATTTGCCTCCGGAGATCCTCTGCCTCTGAGTGATCTGGCGCGTGCGTGCGAAGTGAGCGAAGCAGATTGCAGAGAGCTGCTGCTGCAGATGGCCGGCCGCCTGGAAGCGGACGAAAGCCGGGGGATCTTGCTGCGACGGGTCAGGGATCGCTATTGCCTGATCAGCAAGCCTTTATATAAAGATTGTGTCAGCCGGCTCTTTACCGCCAGGACAGCGGTGCGGCTGAGTCAGGCGGCTTATGAGGTATTAGCTTGCGTCGCGTACAATCAACCGGTTACCCGCGCTCAGGTTGAAGCAGTCCGCGGGGTTAATAGTGACGCGGTGATTTCGCGCCTGGAAGAGCTGGGTTATATTTTTGCGTCAGGACAGCTGGAAGCACCCGGACATCCGACGCTCTTTTCAGTGACTGATCGCTTTTTACTTGAATGTGGCCTGAATTCACTGGATGAATTGCCCCCTATGGAGTTATTGATGTACAGCAGCCTGCAGGAATTTGAACAGAATCTGAAACAGGCGGAAAGCACCGGGGCCGAGGATCCCAAGCTAAGACAATTGCCTCCTGAAAAGGACTGATGCTGGTGCCGCCGGCTCATCGCTGGTGCCGGCCGGCAATTTAAAATCGCTCCGGATAACTTGTACCATCTGCTTCTTGCGGCACCCTAAATGGTAATTTATAATGTAATAGATTTGTATGATGAACCTATAATATGACGTTAAAAATCGTAATATTATTTGAAAAAATCAGACATTAAATGTTAAGCCTAACATGGGGAACGAGGTAGAACACTGATGAACGCTGAAAAAAAGATGCGGGACTTTCTGGCTGCTGCAGCTGATCGTGACAGCGCTCAGACACAAAACGGCAAAGCTGCCGGGCGGGTCCGGGCGCTGCTTGATGCTGACAGCTTTGTGGAGCTTGACAGTCAGGTCTGTCCGTCCGGTGAGAACCTGACCCGCGCTCCGCTTTGCGGTGACGGATTGCTGTGCGGTTATGGTACGATTGACGGCCGGCTGGTTTTTGTAGCGGCCCAGGACCCGGATGTATATAAGGGCAGCCTGAGCCGCTTAAATACAGCTAAATTCGCCCGTCATATCCTGAGAGCAAAAAGCTCTGGCGCTCCGTTTTTAGCCTTGCTTGACTCGGCTGGGATCAGAGCGGAAGAAGGTCTGTCATTACTGAGTGATACGGCTGATTTGATCTGGACAATCAAGGAAGCTCGTGAGGAGATTATGTTTATCTCCTTGGTCTTGGGTCCCTGTCCCGGGGTACAGAGCTTTATTGCCGCCAACAGTGATCTGGTTTTAATGGCGGCCGATCAGGGGGGCGTTTTTCTGCATGGACCGGGCGTGACCGCGGCTGAGTACGATCCGCAAATGACTCCTGCGGATATTGGCGGCGCGGCGGTTCAAGCCGACCGGAGTGGTCTGGCAGCTTTAGTGGCGGATAATGAGGACGGTCTGTTTGAGCTAACCCGCCGGTTATTTACTTATCTTCCGGATGATTTCAGTGGCTTTGCTGATGCTATAACGGTTAAGGACGGGGATCCCAACCGCTGCGACCCTGTTCTGGATGAACTGGCAGCCGGGCTGGATGCGGGGACCAGCGCGGACCAGATCACGGCAGCAATATTTGATCAGGACGGTATGATCGAGCTCTTCGCCCATTACGGGCAGGGTTTGTCAGGCGGACTGACAACCTTGGCTGGCATACCGCTTGTTTATATGGCCAATCGTCAGCGGGTTATGGGCCTGGCGGAACTTGACAAGTGCGGTAAACTGCTGCAGCTGGCGGAGCGTTTTAATTATCCCCTTATCAGCTTTACGGATGTAGAAAGCTTTGCCGGCGGACCGGAGGCCGAAGCTAAAGGTATTTCCCGGGCGGCAGCGGCTTTATTAGCTGCCTTTGGTGATCTTTCCGTCCCCAGATTGAATGTTATTACCGGAGCCGCTCTGGGCAGCGCCTTCTTGACTTTTAACAGCAAGGCGACCGGAGCGGATATGGTCTACGCATGGCCCACTGCGGAAATCGGCTTGCTGCGCCCTGACTCGGCGGTGGCTCTTTTTAAAAGAAAAGCTTTAAAAGCCGCTGCTGATCCCCAGGCCCTGCGGCAGGAATTGGAAGCAACCTATGCAAGCAAGGACATGGGGCCGGCGGAGGCTGCCAATCTGGGGTTGATTGATGAACTGATCAGGCCGTCGGCTACGAGACCCAGACTATACAGTGCTTTACAGCTGATCGGCGGCGCGTTATAGCCTCAATGGCTTTACCTCTAAAACAGGATCAGAAAGCCCGCCTTATCCACTGGACCGCATATAAGCTTTTATTGATACTTAAGAGATCATCCGGGGAGGATACAATTATGAAACAATATCGGATTACAGTTAACGGACATAGTTATGATGTTCAGGTTGATGAAATGAATGGAGCACCGGTCGTCAGCCCGGCGCCAGCCGCCGGTCCGGTACGGGTCCCGGTCAGCCAGCCGGCGGCGGCAGCGCCGCAGGAGACCCCTGCCGCTGCTCCGGAGACCAAGCCTGAGACGCCTGAAAAACCTGCTGAGGCCGGCGCAGGTAAACTTGGAGAAGGTGAAGTGGTAAAGGCTCCTATGCCAGGAACCATTTTGGATGTCAGGGTCAATCCGGGGGATACAGTCAAACGCGGGGATATTTTATGTATCCTTGAAGCCATGAAAATGGAAAACGAGATTCAATCACCCCGGGACGGCCGCGTCACTGGCGTTGCCGTAGCCAAAGGCAGCACGGTTAATGCCGGGGATAATCTGGTCAGTCTGCTATGATCGGGCGGCAGCATGACCAGGAGATGCCAAGTTTCAGGAGGAAAAAATGGCTAATGTAAAAATTACTGAAACCATTCTGAGGGATGCGCACCAGTCACTGGCTGCTACCCGCATGACTTTCAAAATGATGGAACCCGCGCTGCCCTACCTGGATCAGGTAGGATATAACGCTTTGGAGTGCTGGGGGGGCGCGACTTTTGATGCCTGTGTCAGATTCCTGCATGAGGATCCCTGGGAGCGCTTGCGCAAAATAAGAAAAGCCTGTCCCCATACCAAACTGCAGATGCTGTTGCGCGGACAAAATCTGCTGGGCTACAAGCATTACGCAGATGACGTGGTTGATGAGTTTGTCAAAGCCTCTGTAGCCAATGGCATCAACATTATCAGGATCTTTGACGCGCTGAATGATTACAGAAATATTGAGCGGGCTATGAATGCCACCATCAAAGCCGGGGCCCACGCACAGGGCTGTATATCCTATACCACCAGCCCGTATCATTCGCTGGAAAAGTTTACCCGGGACTGCAAACAGCTGGAGGAAATGGGCGCGGCTTCCATCTGCATCAAGGATATGGCGGGCCTGCTCCTGCCCAAAGATGCGTATGAACTGGTTAAGGCCATTAAGGAAACTGTCAAGGTGCCGATTGAATTGCATACCCATTACACGACCGGCCAGGGGTCAATGGCTTACCTCAAGGCTATCGAAGCCGGCTGTGATATCATTGATACCGCTCTAAGCCCTTTGGCTATGGGTACGTCACAGCCCTGCACAGAAGCTATGGTTAAGGCGCTTGAAGGGACGGAGTATGACACCGGCCTGGAGCTGGATAAGATGATTCCGGCTACGGAGATTTTTCAAAGGGTCCGTGAAGACTGGATTAAGTCAGGCCAGATCAGCCCTAAGGTTCTGGGCGTCAACATTAACGCGCTGCGCTATCAGGTACCAGGCGGCATGCTGTCCAATCTGGTGTCACAGCTCAAGCAGGCGGGTAAAGAGGATCAGCTGGAGGCGGTGCTGGAAGAAGTTCCCCGGGTACGTAAAGATTTTGGCTATCCGCCGCTGGTTACCCCGTCCAGCCAGATTGTCGGCACTCAGGCCGTTATGAATGTGGTAACCGGTGAACGTTATAAAATGGTACCAAATGAATCCAAGGATATCCTGAGAGGCAAATACGGTAAAACACCGGCCCCGATTGATCCGGACTTCATCAAGTCTATACTGGGTGATGAACAGCCCATTACGGCCCGGCCGGCAGATTTACTGGAGCCGGAACTGGGTCATGTCCGGCAGGAAGCCGCAGAATATGTGGAAAGTGACGAAGATGTATTGACTTATGCTATGTTTCCACAGGTAGCAGAGAAATATTTCCGCTGGCGGCTTGAACAAAAGCATAAGCTGGATAATACTGTAGGAAGTATTGATGAGGTTATACAGCCTGTCTGAAGGAGACAAAAGGGTGGACAATAGCAAGCAAGACGGATCAATTCTGAATTTAATTCAGAGTCAGTTTCAGGGATTAAGCAAGGGCCAGAAAGCGGTAGCCAGGTATATTCTGGATCATTATGATGAAGCCACAGACCAGACCGCTGCCCGTATTGGACATATAGTCGGGGTCAGTGAATCTACGGTAGTACGCTTTGCTACGGAGCTGGGATTTGAGGGCTATCCGCATTTCCAAAAAGAACTCAGGGAGGAACTGAAGGGCAGTCTGACTGCGGCGCAGAGAATGCGTGCGACTGCCCGGCTGACGGACAGTGATGATATATTAGGCAAAATATTGCTGGGCGACAGTGAAAATCTGCACCGGGCTTATGAACAGCGTGATCTGCACAGCTTCAGAAAGGCTACTGAGATGCTGCTTGAGGCTAAACGGGTATATATCTTAGGAATACGTTCCTGCGCGCCGCTGGCATCGTTCCTGTCGTTTTATCTGAATCTGATGCTTACGGATGTCCGCCTGATCCAGACTTTCAGCGGTTCAGAGATTTTTGAGCAGATCCTGAATATTGAAGAAGGTGATCTGTTTATTGGCATCAGTTTCCCCAGATATTCGCAACGGACCTTGCGCGCCATGGCTTATGCCCATGACGCTGGTGCGGCGACACTGGCTGTCACGGACCGGGCTGAAAGCAGTCTGGCTCAGGAAGCTGACTGCGCTTTACTGTCGCACAGTGATATGGTTTCATTTGTGGATTCACTGACTGTCACTTTCAGTATGCTCACCGCCTTGCTGGTTTCAGTTGCCTCCAATAAACAGATGCTGCTGACTGAACGCCTGACCTTTCTGGAGAAGGTGTGGGATGAATACGGCGTTTACGTTAAAAATAACGATATTAAGCCGCAGATTCCGCCGCTGACCCGCAGAGACAGTGATCTGCCGGTTGGCGATTGATCAGGCTTCAGCTTACTGAGACTCCGGCTATAGTTTGGTCACGCTGTAAGCCGGAGTCTTTATTTATAAACGGCCAGCCTTGATGGCTCAAGCTGTGGATAGAAAGGAACCCTATGCAAATTGCCATTGATGGCCCATCCGGAGCGGGCAAAAGTACTGTAGCCCACTGCCTGGCGCAACATCTGGGCTTTATTTATATTGATACCGGAGCCATGTACCGGGCCTGCGCGCTGAAAGCTTACAGAAGCCGGCTTGATTTGGAGGATTCCTCTGCAGTGCAGACCTTACTGGATCAAACCAGCATAGAGATTTGCCATGAACAGGGCGAGCAAGTGCTTTACCTGGACGGTCAGCCAGTCAGTGCAGAACTCAGGTTACCGGAGATATCCCGCCTGGCTTCTGACATATCTAAACTCCCTGCCTGCAGGAATAAACTGCTGGGTTTGCAAAGAGAACTGGCCGGTCGGCAAAATGTGGTGATGGACGGAAGAGATATCGGTTCTTTTGTCTTACCCCAGGCCGACCTGAAAATATTTTTGACAGCCTCAGCTGAGGAGCGGGCCAGACGGCGGCAGGCGCAACTGCAGGAGCAGGGAATCACGGAGGACTACGAACAGATCCTGAACGAACTGCTTTACCGGGACCGCCAGGACAGTGAACGGAAAATCGCGCCGCTGGTTCAGGCGCCTGACGCGGTATTGCTGGATAACAGTCACTTGACCCAGCAGGAGGTCATCGACCGCATCCTGCTGTTCCTGCAGCAGCGGGGTCTGTTGCAGGATATAGGGTATAATTACCATCAGAAGCAGAAAACAGAGAGAATTTAGAACAGCATGAAAGCAAATAAAACCATAGCCGAAATAACTGAAGATTATCCGGTATCCAGCCGCCTGGATTTACCTCAGAACATGGATCAGGGCGGCAGGTTCTGGGTCAGACGTATCGTAGCTGTGTTTATGAAATCAGCGTTTAAAGTCAGGATTGAAGGCCTGGACCAGCTGCCATCGACCGGTCCGGCTATTATTATTGCCAATCACAGCAGCTACTTTGATATTCCCCTGATTCACGTCTTTGTCAAACCCTGGATATACTTTGTTGCCAAACTGGAACTGTT
This sequence comes from Oscillospiraceae bacterium HV4-5-C5C, assembly GCA_012034405.1. GTDB lineage: Bacteria > Bacillota > Clostridia > Saccharofermentanales > Fastidiosipilaceae > JAAVLZ01. The sequence continues at coordinate 91,696 of JAAVLZ010000010.1, forward strand.
TAAACCCGGTTTCCCACGCCGCTTTTTGGCCTGGTGGGGGGCCATTCCTCTGAACCGTGAGCATGTCAGTCTGCAAGCTGCCAGAGATATCCTGGGCTTATTGCGTCAGGGCAGGATCCTCTGCATTTTTCCGGAAGGAACCAGACTGAGGACAGATATTGACCGGCGGCTTTACCCCCCCAAGACAGGGGTATATCATTTTGCCCGTAAGACTGGCGCCAGTATCATTCCCATGGGTATCTCAGCCGATTTCCGCTTCAGACATCAGGTCAAACTGACGATCGGACCATCCTTTACGTTGAAAGATCTGACGCGGGAAGATGCCCGCTTCCAAAATGAAGAAACCGCCAGTATTGAGATGATGCGCCGGGTTTATGCGCTGGCAGGGGTGAACGAATATCCGCTGACCACGGCTGATTATGAAGCGGAACGGGAACGGAACCAAGCCAGGAAAGGTCGGAATCCATGACTGCTGAAATAGAGGCCTGGAAATATCCCCGACAGGTAACGGTGGCCCGTCATGCCGGTTTCTGTCTGGGTGTGGACCGGGCTGTGAAGTCTGCTTATAACCTGGCCGCTCGGACGGCTGCCCGGCAACCGCTGTATATGCTGGGCGAGTTAATTCATAATCATCAGGTAATCGATAGCCTGACCCGGCAGGGCTTTGTGGTAGCCGAGCGCCCGGAGGATATCCCGCCCGCCGCTACCGTCTTAATCAGGGCTCACGGTATTTCACCTGAGGTCCGGCAGGCCTTGCTGGCTAAAAACTGCAGCCTTTCAGACGCGACCTGCGGATACGTGACGAAGATTCATCATATCGTGAGAAAAGCCTGGGACGGCGGTCGGAAAGTCATTCTGACCGGCAATCCGTCTCACCCGGAAATTCAGGGAATCAACGGCGAATGTGCCGGAACCGCCATCATCTTCCAGACGCCGGATGAAGCTCAAGCATATGAATTTGCAGATGACTCTTATATATTAGCGAGTCAGACCACATTTTCTGTTAAGACTTTTAATGAAATACGCAAAGTATTACAGAATAAAATTGCATTGCTCCAAATCTTTGATACAATATGTGATGCAACTGAAACTCGTCAGCGTGAGGTGGCGGAACTGGCAGCTGATTCTGAGGTCATTTTAATCATTGGCAGCAGAACCAGCTCCAATACCAGAAAGCTATTTGACGCGAGTGAGGTGGCATCAGGGGATCGATATCAGGTGGAAACACCCGGTGAAGTCAGGCAATTGCTTGAGCAGGGCAAGTTGGCTGGTAAGCGAGTCGGGGTAACAGCAGGTGCATCTTCTCCTGAGAGTATTATCAGGGAGGTTATTCACATAATGAGTGAAAACGAGGCAGTAAACAAGGATTTAGAGCAGGGTGACGTGAGTTTTTCGGATTTTATTGATCAGATCCCTCAGCTCCACAGAGGCGCCACTGTTAAAGGCGTGATTGTGCGCTACGACGATGACTTTGTCTATGTCGATGTCCGTGACAAATCTGAGGGGAAAATTCCTCGCCACGAGTTTGAGAATAATCCCGATTTTGACCTGGATAAAGCAATTGAAGATCGAACAGAGATTGATGTCTATGTACGTAGCATCAGGAACACGGAGTTAGGCAAGGAAATTCTCTTGTCCAAAGCCAGGGTGGATTTCGCTAAGTATAAAAATGAAGTCGAGACGGCTTTCCGCGAAAAGACACCCATTACGGTTAAAGTTGTAAATGTGGTTAAAGACGGGGTTATCGCTACTTACGGCGGGATTGATATCTACATTCACCGGACTCAGCTGGAGCTAGGCACAGTTCAAGATCTGGAACCCTATCGTGACCAGACTTTTGACATTCTGATTACTCAGTTTGATCCGGAAAAGCGCCGGCTGAGAGTTTCTGGCTCCCGGCGGGCTTTGCTCAACCGTGATCGTAAGACCAAGGCTGAGGAACTGTGGAACAACATCGCCGTCGGCGACATCTATGATGGCGTGGTTCGCAGTCTGACTGACTTTGGTGCTTTTGTTGACATCGGCGGGGTTGACGGTTTGGTGCATATTTCTGAGCTGTCCTGGAATCGCATCAAACATCCTTCTGAAGTAGTCAAGGTCGGAGATGTGATTCAGGTCTATGTCAAGGACTTTGATCCGGAAAAAAAGCGCATTTCTTTGGGCTATAAGCGGATTGAGGATGACCCTTATCATAATATTGAAGAGCGTTTCCCGCAGGGCAGCATTGTCCACGGTAAAGTGGTGAGGATGTTTAACTTCGGCGCTTTTGTAGAGATTGCTCCAGGCGTTGATGCGCTCTGCCATGTATCTCAGATTTCTTCTCATCGCCTGAACCGGCCGGAAGAAGTTCTAAAGGAAGGCATGGAGGTTGACGCAAGAGTTCTGGATGTCAACAATGAGAATCGCCGGATCAGCATCAGCATCAAGGACGTGGCTCCGATTGATGAGACGGTTGATGGTCAGGCTCTGACCAGTGAAAAAGACAGCCACCAGGACAGCCGGGGAGATGACCTGCCTACATCCTATCAGGACAAGGATCAGAACACGACCATCGGCACGGTGGTGCAGAGCAATGAAGGTACGGAAGCCGCTGCGGATGACAGCGCCGCTACGACTGAACCTGAAACCAATGAAGAAGCCTGAATGACTTCAGGTCGATAAGCAACCAAAAAGGACAGTCCCTCTTATTTGATGGACTGTCCTTTTTTATGGCTTATTTTTTGGTGTTACTCAGGTAGATCACTCAAGCCATTACTATTGCTTGAGCTCGCAGCTCTGTTGTTTCAGACCGAGGCCACAGGGCCCAGACACGACCCCAGCCTGATCCCGGTAACCCAAGACCGGTAATTTAATGAGCAAACGCCTGATCTAATTGGCGGAAAGCTTCCGTGTAAATCGCCTCACTGCGCTCCAGGGAGGCAAGATCAGCATATTCACCGGTTTGATGACATACGCCTGGTTGTCCGGGGAAAACCGGCCCGAATGCTACGGTGTTGGGTAAGGATCTGGCATATGTACCGCCGCCAATCGCAATTGGCTCGGCCTGCTCGCCAGTCTGTTCATTGTAGATGCGGGTCAGAATCGCAACCAGCGGTTGATCCTTGGACAGATACAAGGGAGCGGAGTGGTGATCCTCTATATATTCAACCCCGTAGGGTTCACAGGCCGAGCGGATTTTTTGGCGCAGTTCAGCCACGTCCCAGGTGACCGGATAGCGGATATCGCAAGTCAGCCTGGCTTGCTGCGCGTCCAGTTGTAAAACTCCGGCATTAAAGGTCAGCGGACCAGATACGGCATCCGCGCCCGCCAGGCCCATCAGACTGCCGTCATAGCGAGTCCCGATCCGTTCATGATAAAAATCAAGCCAGGGCTGTGACAGGCCGGCTGCAGCCAGGCGCAGATAAGCCTGCTCCATGGCCTTTGAAATAGCGTTTTCTGCATCCTGCGGAAGACTGGCGTGACCCATTACGCCCATTACTGTTTCTGGTTCCAGACTGCCGTCAGGCAACCGCCAGGTCAGCTGGCAGACGCCTGGAACCACATTGGGACGTGTACCCGCCCGGGCTTCAAGTAGAGTCAGTCTGGCGTCCGGCGCGGCAGTTTCAGACCAGGATAGGCCGAGCGAAAACTGCAGCAGGCCTTTTTCTGCATGAATGACCGGAAATTCAGCGTCTGGCGTGAAAGCCGCAGCTGGCAGCTGCTCCGTCTCAGCATAGCGCTTCATGCAGTCCGAGCCGGACTCCTCATCCAGTCCCAGGATCAGGCGAAGTTTGCATTTAGGTTCATAGCCTTGCTGAAGCAAGCGTTTCAGGCCAAAATAAGCTGCTACCGCCGGTCCTTTATCATCTATACTGCCCCGGCCAACCATGTGGCCATCTACGAGCTGCGGCTCAAAGGCCTGCTGCCAGTCCCCGGCCGGAACGACATCCAGATGGCAGACGGCCGCCAGCAGCGGCGTGGTGGCTGTGTCCGGACCAAATTCCAGATAACCGACCTTACCGTCAATGACTTTCGTTCTAAACCCATCAGCCTTTGCTTTGGCCAAAAAGGCTTCCAGCGCTTCCAGGGTAGCCGCTCCGAAGGGGGCCTGGTCGCAGGCATCGCCCTTAACGCTGGGAATGCGAATTAACTGCTCAAGAAATGCAATGCGTTCCTGTCTGTCTTTGTCAGTGAGTTTCACGTATTGTACACACCTTTCCCAATAATGCTTAATTATAAGCTTACTGGCGAAGGTTTTCCGTTTCTAAATTATCAGTCGGGACGATGTCTTCACCGTCCAGACTGATTTGGATATCGGCTGCCTGAGGACTATCTGCAGCGTCAGGGAGCGAAGGGCAGTGCTCATGAAGCGCGCAGTAAAATCCCTGATATAAACCGAATTCGCCAGGTTCTGTCGGTTGTCCGCAGGCCGCACAATAAGCTACTGAGTCCGGCTGATTCTCCTGGATCAGATTACTGGCTATCAGCAGCAAATCCATGATTTTGTCTTTGGCTAAGGGGATCAGACTGTGCTTAATCCGGATAAAATAAAAATCATCTGAAAACTCGAGATTCGTAATTTTGTATCGGCTGGCATGCTTGGTAAAATAACTATCCAGCGTTTCTTTGGTGATCTCCTGAAGATGGGGCAGATAGAAGACCACGGCTATAGATTTGGGTTGTTCCACAATCGTGCAGGGAAGATGCTGCGCGCTGCCATAAATACTGTCTTCTGCTTCATCCCATTGCAGGTCGCTGGCCAGTTGTTTCAAATTACGGCTGATCATAATAATACCTCTGTCCATTGAATATAATTCAGGAGCGGGTGTCATCATACCCGGACCTGAGGCCGGTAACAAGATATATTTAACTGAACGTTAATCAGCGAGGCGTAAAAAGATAAATCAGGACTTCCCAGGCCCGGTGACTGACACTACGGTCGTCTGCCTGTACGGTAAAATCGCAATCACTCAGGTAGGCCGTTTGTCGGGCCTGAAGCAATTGCTCAATCTCTGCGGGAGTCTGTAGCTGCGCCAGAATGGGGCGGTTTTGGTCGCCGCGGATCCGGCGGTAGACTTCTGCCGCTGTGATATCAATATGAATGACACAACCGTGCTGCCGCATGAAGCGGCGGTTAGCCGGGTTCAGGACAATGCCGCCGCCCGTGGCGATGACCTGTTCAGCCTGCCGGCCAGTCTCTTGCAGGGCCTGCTGTTCCAGCATCCTAAAAGCAGTTTCACCGGCCTGACTGAAAATTTGCGGGATGGTCTGACCGGCCAGCTGACAGACCAGGTCATCGGTATCCGTGAACTGATAGCCCAGTAATTCCGCCAAGAGTGCGCCTAAGGTACTTTTACCGCTGCCCATAAAGCCGGTAAGGTAAATCCGCGAAGGTACAGGTGTAACACAGGCTTCCGGGTCCGCAGCAGCTGGCTCCCTGAAGTCAAGATAAGACCGCATCAGTCCGACCTGCGGCTGGCCAGCAGCGCTCTCCGTGACCAGGCTGGCAAAAACCGCTGCCGAGCCGCAGGAGGCCGCTAAAAAACGTGATACTCTGGCTGCTTCTCCCATAGCCATAAAAATGCAGGCTCTGGAAGGATGCAGTCTGACCGCTTGCTGGCCTGCCATTAGTAAACGCCGATAGTCAGACTCCGAAGCGGCTGTGGTGACTATCTTGGTGATGTCTGCCGGAAGCTCGGTCATCTGCTGAAATTGTTTATCCAGCTCTGCTGCCGCCGGTGTCCGGTCAAAATCATGATAGGACAAGATGACTGAACTGCCCTTTTGATGACAGGCAGACAGCAACACGGCAGCCGTATCAGGTCCCCAGCTGTATTCTATATCCACCCAGGAGGGCTTCAGGGGCAGCACGTGATCCAGAATAAAGGCTGAGTATGCCGCTGCCGTAGCCAGGCGCTGCCGCAGCCCAGGGTTACCATCAGTGCGATAGGTAATGATCAGCGGCAAAGGACTTAATTGGCTGATCAGGAGCCTGGCTTGCTGACAGGCCTCAGGTAAGAACGCGCGATCAAAGTGATCCAGCCGCCACTCCAGACAATCTGCTGCTCCTGATTTACCGGCGGCTTGTAATTCACCCAGCTCCTGAGTCAGTTGCTCGAGGTTGCGCCCCATCAGCGGAACAATGATAGCGGTACGGCGCGGTTCAACAGACTCACTGGTGGTACAAAAGATCGTTGAGGCTGTGGACTTTGCTGAAGCTGTCATAGGGTTACCTGCCTTTAATACCAGATTCCATCGGACGCCTGACCTGAGCCGGTGAGGTCCTGGGTCTTAATTGCAGAAATTATAGCACAGCTAACCTTAGAATAAGCATAGTCAGGATTGCCGGGGACAAAAGAGCATGTTATAATACTCCTCGCGTTGATTTTCCGAGGTGTGGCGCAGCTGGTAGCGCACTTGCTTTGGGAGCAAGATGTCGCAGGTTCGAATCCTGTCACCTCGACCATGATTAAAGCCCACGGACAGGCAGTTCGCGGGCTTTTTGTTTCCTTGTTCTGTCCATAGCCCTCAGCCAGATTTGCTTAATATTTGCTTATCCAGCGGGATTACTTTGCTTGATACCAAAAAAGTGGGAGTCAAAATATCATCTTTGAGAAAGGCGACAGGATATTCGCAGGAAAAACTTGCAAACATGCTGCACGTTTCTCCTCAGGCAATCAGCAAATGGGAAAATGGACATTCATTGCCAGAAACATTGTTGTTGCCTGTTTTAGCACAAGTATTCAGTTGTACAATTGACGAAATTATTAAGCCTGCCTATACACTTGATGAAAATATCGAGGCTGAGAAACCAGCCATGTTTGAGCGTCAGGCAGAACAAATAGCAAAATATTTCCCCATCAATATTAAGGGCGATAATATGGTTAGCGCTTCAATACAAAACCGGGGAGATAAAGTTGCTATAGAAGCGATTGCAAAATACCATCCGAATCTAGGTATTATATCTGTTGTCAGAGGGAAATCACACAAAACGCCCAGATATACCGATTCAAGTATCACCGTTACATCGTCACAACGAGACTATCAGTTAATTGAACGCGTTTATGCAGAAGATGACCCGGAACTGCACAGGTATAATTTATTGAGCAAATATTTGACGAATCTGCCACTTATATATCATATCGATCCCGATGAAAGGTTTATGCTCATGGAAGATTTAAGTAAAGATTATATTCAAGGATATGAATACGATGAACAAAATGAAAATGGAAATTTACTTCGATCTAATTACCATGCAATATTGCGCTCAATTGCGAAACTACATGCTACCTTCTGGGAACATCCAGGTGCTTTTCGTGAAGTAGGTTTAGATTTCAGGCTAAAGTCAAAGGAAAATTTATTAGCACATATTAACGGTATGGAACAAGACTTTTTAGCTTACAAGCAGAAGGAGGAAGACGGAAAAATCCCGAAAGCATGGGGAGGTTTTGAAAACAAGCTCCAGGCACATAAACTCACCTATTTCCAGGATGCCATCAATAAGCTACGTAGCAATTATGTTGAATTAATCGATTCCAGATATCGCATCGGGAAGGCTATTACAATAATCCACGGAGACTTTCATCCGGGAAATTTGTTTATGGGCAAATCTGGAGATCAGACAGTCAAACTTATTGATTTACAAGCTGTCCGAGTGGGACTGTGTACAGAGGATCTCGCTATGCTTCTTGCCCTCCATATCGAACCAGAAAAAGAGAATTCGATTTCCATGCTCGAATATTATTATCAATGTCTTTGTGAAACGGTAGTGGATTATTCATATGAGGACTTTCTACTCGATTACAAGCTATCTATTATGGAAAGTATGTTTTATCCAATCAAGCTTATGAACAGGGACATATTTGATTTTAATATGAGAGATAAAGCAATAAAGGCTTTTGAAAGCTTTGCTATCAAAAAGTAGTATTATGAATTTCGGAAATCTTTTTTGCAACATACGTCCACAAAGACATACTTTTTCCGCCAAGGGGAAGGTATGTCTTTTCTTTTGGTGTATCATGGATTAAATCAATTGTTCATAGAAAAATAAAAAAGATGCCCGTAAAAATCTTACATATGTAAATAAAAGCAAATTCGATTCGCGGCTCCGCTTCTAAGCAGACTTACATCAAGGTAAATGTTGTCATCGGCAGCGGCGGAACGATGATCCCGGAAGAGGCTGAGACCGGAGCCAACCTCAAAGCCAAAAGCTGGCGGGTTTATAAGGAATCATTCGGGCCGGCTAGCTCTGTCCGCACATCTATGGCGGATTGCAAAAAGGCAGATTGGCTGGTAAACCAGCCGCTTTATGCAGTGGATGAAATCAGTCGGAAGATATTGGCGGAGCAGGAAACTGATTAGCGAGGGATGATACCCGGTACCCTTCGTTGCGAGGCACGGCTATCGAGCGCTGAGATAATCCGCCGGACTGATGCTTGCCCCCCAAAGCAGCTATGCTATAATCAACTTAATATTTTGTTCAGAATTGTGATGGAGGACAGACTTTATGGGGATATTGCAACAGCTGGGGCAAGGCATATTGGGCCTGAACTGGCAAAATATCTTGATGATGCTCATAGGAATTACCTTAATTGTACTGGCCATTGTCAAAGAGTATGAACCCATGCTCCTGCTGCCAATGGGTTTTGGCGCAATCATGGCCAACATTCCGTTTTCCGCGGCGGTAACTGAAGGCGGATTTTTGAATGTACTTTACAATGCCGGTATCGTAAATGAGCTGTTTCCGATTCTCATCTTTATCGGAGTAGGCGCCATGATTGATTTTGGCCCGCTGCTTAAGCAGCCGGTCATGCTGTTTTTTGGCGCGGCTGCCCAGTTTGGCATCTTTGCGGCGCTGATGCTGGCCGCGGCCAGCGGTCAATTCAACATCCGTGAGGCTGCCGCTATCGGCATCATTGGCGCGGCAGACGGCCCCACCTCAATTTATGTCGGCAACCTATTTGCGCCAACCTACATGGGAGCCATTACCGTCGCTGCATATTCCTATATGGCGCTGGTGCCTATTATCCAGCCGCCGGTAATCCGTTTGCTGACTTCCCGCAAGGAACGCATGATTCATATGGATCAGGACTTTAATGTACAGATTTCCAAAACTGTTAAAATTATCTTCCCCATAATGGTTACAATTGTTTCCGGTATTATAGCACCCATGTCAGTTCCTCTGATTGGCGGGCTGATGTTTGGCAACCTGGTTCGCGAATGCGGGGTGCTGGAATCCTTATCTCAGACTGCTCAGCATGAACTGTCAAATCTGGTTACCTTATTATTGGGTATTACCATTGGCTCCACCATGATGGCCCAATCTTTCCTGACCTTAAAAACTTTACTGATTCTGGGAATCGGCCTGATTGCGTTTGTGTTTGATACTGCGGGCGGTGTCATTTTTGCCAAAATCGTCAACCTCTTCCTGAAAAAGAAGATCAATCCCATTATCGGCGCCTGCGGCATCTCCGCCTTTCCCATGTCGGCCCGCATAGCCCAGAAGGTCGCTCAAAAAGAAGATCCGACCAACTTCATTCTGATGCCGGCTATCGGCGCCAATGTATCCGGTCAGATCGGCTCCATCATAGCTGGAGCCGTTGTACTGGCGCTGTTGTCTTAAGGAGGATTTACGATGTACTTATTTAGTCAATTGCTACCACTAATCAGTTTATCCACTTCGGTCTTAAATCCGCTGAATGAACAGAATGCCCTTTTAACCAATCACGTCATTTTGGATGCCTTGATTGTCATGGGCGTGGGCTTTGGCAGCGTATTCCTGGTGCTTACGCTGTTCTACTTTTTAGTTCTGCTGCTGCGTAAGCTTTTTCCCGAGACGCACCGTGAGGATTAGGCTTTCAGCTGCCTTGGCCGCTCTGTCACCGAACTTTAAGCGAAAGCCTCAGTCACCGGGTGCTTTCGCTTTTTGCTTATGCTAGAATCAAAGCCACAATTGTTCAATTATAGAAAGTCAGGTTAGGTCATGGAAAAGACGAAAATAGACAGCTTTGCTGCTTATCAGCTGCCCAGTCAATTGACGTTGTCGCCAGATGAAAATTATTTATGCTATGTCGTCAGTCAGGCTGATGTGGAAAAAAACTGCTATAACCAGCATTTGCATTTATATGACCGTCAGTCCGGCCGCTTTTTTCAACTGACCAACGGCAGAACCGGAGAACAGCAGCCGGTTTTTCTTGATCAGGAGCATATCCTGTTCTGCTCTGATCGCCAGGATAAGGCAAATGAGCAGGACCGGCTGCCATGGACTGAAATATATAGCATCAGTATCAGAGGGGGAGAAGCCAGCCTCTGGGCTAAACTGCCGCTTAGCGTGTCAGCGTACGCAGTTCTGGGGGAGGCACAACTCCTTTTACTGGCCGATTATGACCCCCGCTATGGGGCGGAGACCAATCTGGCGGATCCTCAATTTCGCGGAACCATCAGTGAAACATTAAAAAAAGAAGCTGACTATGAGGTCCTGGATGAGATACCCTTCTGGGCTGATGGCGGTGATTTTATCCGCGGGCACCGCACCCGCTTATATCTCTATGACCAAAAGCAAGCACGGTTAACGCCGCTGACGGATGAGAAAACCGACTGCCAATATCTGGCGCTGAACCGCGCTAAAACTCAGGCGCTGGTTGTTACGGCCCGTTATGAAAGCAAACTGACCTTGCATACTCAACTGCGGCTTTTAGATTTACAGGACCTGAGTCTTAAAAATTTGCTGGAGACAGATCCGTCCTTTGATGACGCTACCATATATGCCGCAGAATTCTGGCAGGACGCGGTGATATTTGTGGCAGCTGACCGTAAACAGTATGGCCTGAATCAGGACCCGGATATCTATTATCTGCCGCTTGACGCGGTTACCCCGGCGCGGAAGCTGGCTGGAGATAATGAGCTGCAGCTCGGAAATTCAGTCGGCAGTGACTTACGCCGCGGCCAAACCCGGTTTTTAGAGACAGGAGCTGACTACTGCCGCTTTGTGGTTACCAGACCGGATCATGCCTGCCTCTTATCATTGGATCATTCCGGAAAGCTGCAGGTGCTGACCGCTCCTGATCAGACTGTTGAAGATTTTGTCAGCCTGAAGGATGGCGGCTGCATCTATATTGCTTTCAGCGGTCGGGAACCTGCCGCCCTGTACCAATTGGATGCTGGAAAGACCATTCAGCCTTTGCCTGAGGCTCTGGCGATACCGCCGCAGCTGTCCCGTGCCAAATTGGAGCGCTTTACCTTTAAGTGGCAGACGGACACCCTGAATGCCTGGGTCCTGCTGCCGCCCGATTACGACCCAACGGTCACATATCCGGGTATTCTGATGATTCACGGCGGTCCTAAGACCATTTATGGTGATATCTTATTTCATGAGATGGAGTTTCTCACCGCCCAAGGTTATATCTTGTTTTTCACCAATCCCAGGGGCAGCGATGGCTGCGGCCGTAATTGGGCGGATATCCGCGGCGGTTACGGGCAGGTCGAATACCAGCAGCTGATGGCGTTAACTGACCAGGTACTGTCCCGCTATCCGGCGCTGGACGCCCGCCGGCTGGGGGTTATGGGCGGATCCTATGGCGGCTTCATGACCAATTGGATTATCGGCCATACCAGCCGCTTTGCCGCCGCCTGTTCGCAGCGCTCCATCAGCAATATGATCTCTATGTTCGGGGTCTCAGATATTGGTTTCTATTTTATACCGGATCAGTGTGGACAGGATCCCTGGACTGATGCGGCCGAGCTTTGGCGTCAGTCTCCCTTAGCCTATGCCCCGGCTGTTACAACTCCGACACTCTTTCTGCATTCGGATCATGACTACCGCTGCCCGTTACCGGAGGGCATTCAAATGTATAACGCGTTAAAATACCTGGGGGTGCCGGCCCGGCTGGTCATATTTAAGGGCGAAAGTCACGGCCTTAGCCGGGGCGGCAAGCCGCAGCACCGCATTCGCCGGCTTCAGGAGATCAGTGCCTGGTTTGACCGCTATCTCAAGTCAGGGGCTACACCTGCGGCAACTTGATAATGACAGGCTCAGCGGCGACCGTTATGATAAATGAATGAGCCCTGAAGCCGGATTGCCGGCAGCGGGCGGACCTGAATGGATCGGGACAAATATGATGGGTGAGAAGGGACAAAATTATGGCAAAGTTAAGTAAACAAGTATGGGGAACGCTGGAAGACGGCAGTCAGGTACTGCTGTATCGCCTGACCTTAAAGGATGGCAGTTATGTTGACCTCAGCAACTTAGGCGCACGGCTGGTCAGTTGCGTGATGCCGGATCGCCAGGGTAAGCTGGATAATTGCGTTCAGGGCTACCCGGAGCTGGCGGATTATCTGGCCGATGGTAAAAATCATGGCGCGACCTGTGGCCGTTACGCCAACCGGCTGGCGGCAGCCACCGTTACGATTGACGGTAAGCACTTTCAGCTGGAGGCTAATGAAGGACCAAACACATTGCACGGCGGCTTTGCGGGTTATAATCTGCACCTGTGGGACTGCCAGGCGGATGATGAAAAAGTGGTTTTCAGCCTCTTCAGTCCGGATGGTGAAGGTGGTTTTCCGGGCAATCTTGAGGTTAAAACGACTTACACGCTCAGTGAGGATCATCACCTGACTATCCTTGAGGAAGCAGATACGGACCAGGCTACCGTCGTAAATTTGACGAACCACAGCTACTTCAATATTGGTGGAGATAACTGTCCCAACGTCCTGGGACAACGCCTGACCATTCACGCTGACTTTACCACGGAAGTAGACGCCGCTTTGATTCCTGGCGGAGCCATCCTTCCAGTAAAGGGCGGCTGTTTTGACTTCAATCGGGGTAAACTGATCGGCCAGGATATTGAAGCTGACAATGAGCAGCTATGCTTTGGGAAAGGCTATGATCATAATTTTGTACTGCGCAAGACCGAACGCGGGCAGCTGGAGGAGGCGGCGCGGATATATGACCCGGCTTCAGGGCGTGAGCTGACCTGCCTGACCACTAAGCCCGGTTTACAGATCTATTCAGCCAATCATCTTTCCAGCCTGCCTTATCGCTCCGCCGCCCAGACCCGGAGCGGGCTGCATACGGCTATTTGTCTGGAAACACAAAATTTCCCCAACGCGGCTGCGATTACCTGGTTCCCGGATCCGGTTTTGCGGCCTCAGCAGCATTATGCCCAGACGACAGTTTATGCTTTTTCAGCAAAAGTCTGATGGAACCAGCATAGATCAATAAAAAGCGGTGACTGATCTAAAATCACCGCTTTTTTTATTACTTGTTTCTGAGCCGGTTTGCCTGGACGGCTGAAGCTAGTCCGTAAAATAATCCAGTTTCATAGCCTGCCGAACTTGCTGCAAAGTATGATCCGCTTCTTCGCGGGCTACTGCGGAACCTTGCCGCAAAACCTCCCAGACGTACGCCGGATCTTTAGCTAATTCCTCACGACGTTCGCGAATGGGCCGCAGGATACTCTGCAATACCTCATTAAGGAAACGTTTGACCTTCATATCACCCAGACCGCCGCGCTGGTAATGTGCCTTTAAAGCAGCTAAATCAGGATAATCAGGCCAGAAAGCGGCGAAGTGCTCCGGGGTAGAGAAGGCATCCAGATAGGTGAAGACCGGATTGCCTTCAACTTTACCCGGATCGGCTACCCTCAAGTGACCGGGATCGGTAAACATACTCATGACCTTTTGCCGAATGGTATCCGCGTCATCTGCCAGATAGATGCAGTTCCCTAATGACTTACTCATTTTAGCCCCGCCATCTAAACCGGGCAGCCGCATGGCGGCTTTGGTCTCAGGTAACAGAATATCCGGCTCGGTCAATGTTTCACCATAAATTGAATTAAAGCGGTGCACGATTTCACGTGTTTGCTCGACCATAGGAGCCTGATCCTCACCGGCCGGAACCGTACTCGCATGAAAAGCCGTGATATCAGCTGCCTGACTGATGGGATAGGTGAAAAAACCGACCGGGAGACTACTGCCAAAATCTTTTTGCTTAATCTCTGTCTTTACCGTGGGATTCCGTTCCAAACGGGCGACGGATACTAAATTCATGTAGTATAGGCCTAGCTCAGGCAGAGCCGGTACTTCAGACTGGATAAACAAAGTTGAGCGGGCCGGATCCAGCCCTACCGCCAGATAATCCAGCGCGACCTCCAGCACATTATGCCTTACCTGCTCCGGCTGCTCAAAGTGATCCGTTAAAGCCTGAGTGTCCGCAATCATGATAAAAATCTGATCGAACGCCCCGGAATTTTGCAGCTCTACCCGGCGGCGCAGGGAGCCGACATAGTGGCCGACATGCAGCCGGCCGGTCGGCCGGTCTCCGGTTAATATGACTTTCATTCAGCAAGTTCCTCCAACGCAATATTATCTGCTATTTTAGCACATCGGGGTGCGCTCATCGCTGCTGTCGTCATTAACTTGGTTTCAGCTCTGACCAGCTATATAATGAAGCCGCTGAAAGATAAACTGCGGTGAAAGAAGGTTTAGCTTTATGTATGTCGATCCAACTTTTATACAGAAGCCTGGGACGGCCACAAAAGCCAGCTGCCTGCTGCTATGTTTATGCTTAGCGGTTATTCTGCCGGGAATGAGCGCTTGCTCGCGAGTTACGCTCAAGCCGACGGATGAAAGGACCGCGGTTAGTTTGACGACTGACACCAGTGAAACGGCCACACCGTCAAGCCAGACCAGTGACTGCAGCTCCGGTTCTGAAACCTGGGAGCCGGCTGCCAGTCTGAGCCAGACAACCCAGGAACCTGCTGCCAGCCCTGAGCCGACTGCTGCCGCTACTACCAGTAAGGCTGCAGAACACAGCCGGACAACGACAACGGGTCAGGCTACTCTGGCGTCAGAAGGCTCAACAGACCAGACCGGGACGGATGAGCTGACGCTGGCGACAGATCAGCCGGATGTAACGGAGCTGGCCGACCAGATCAACAGCTTTATCGCGGAGAATGTGAGCCAGGGGGAGTTGTCCTTAGCGTATGTGGACCTGGATTCCGAACAGAGTTATATGCTGAATGCCACAGAGAGCTATAAAGCGGCCAGCACCATTAAGGTTCCCATGAGTATGTATTGCTATGACCAGGCTTTTAAAGGTGAACTGGACTTAAATATGACCTTGACTTATGATCAGGCAGAGGATTATGAAGCGACCGGCGGATTAATGTCCGGCGCCGCGGATGGCCAGACCGCCACGCTGCAGACTTTGCTGCACAGCGCTATTTTGTACAGTGATAACATCGCCACAAATATGATTTTCAGATATTGGCGGCAAACCAGCGAGTCCTTAAGCTACCGGATGGATCAGGCCTTCGACATGCATTACAGCGAAGACAGCGAAATGAATGTGGAAGAGGCCTGCCGCTTGCTGGAACGGCTTTATGAAAATCCGGATGACAACCCTTATTACGATGTTTTACTGACCGACATGAAAAACAGTGACTGGAACCGCTATCTGACGGCGGAGCTGTCCGTATCGGTGGCCCATAAATACGGTTTGTTCGATGGCAATCAGCATGATGTGACCTTGGTCTATACTCCGCACCCCTATATCCTGATTGTCTATAGCCGTAACCTGTCCGGAGCTGAACAAATACTGCCGCAGCTGGGCCTTTTAGTATATAATTGGCAGACTGAAACGCGCGGTTAAAGCTTATTATCAAGTCACGGCCGCGTTCATTACCCAAGGAGGCTGCCGGAATGATTACCAATGAGACACAATTTTCCCGATCTGCTCGTCTGCTGGGGTCAGACAGTATCAACCGGCTGGCTGGGGCTAAGGTACTGATATTTGGGGTAGGCGGGGTCGGGTCATATGTGGTGGAAGCCCTTGCCAGGACCGGCGTCGGTCATTTAATCCTGGTGGACCCGGATCAGGTTTGCCTCTCCAACCTGAACCGGCAGCTGCCGGCGCTTCACAGTACCATCGGTCAGCTGAAGGCTGAGGTTATGCGGCAGCGGATTCTTGATATCAATCCGGCCGCTGAGGTAAAGGTTGCCGCTACCTTCTACCTGCCTGGCATGGCCGCACAATTTTTAACCGCTGATCTGGATTATGTTGTGGACGCCATTGATACGGTCAGCGCCAAAATTGATTTAGCGGTTGAGGCTTCCCAGAGACGACTGAGGCTCATCAGCAGTATGGGTGCCGGCAATAAACTGGATCCGACTAAATTTCGGATCGCTGACATTTATCAGACCTCATACTGCCCGCTGGCCCGGGTCATGCGGCGGGAGCTGAGACAGCGGGGAGTGGCAAGCCTGAAAGTGGTCTATTCTGCCGAACCACCCTGTCAGCCTTTAGCGGACGCAGAAGGGCCGAGAGTCCCGGGTTCGCTGGCTTATGTACCTTCAGTGGCGGGGCTGATGATTGCGTCTGAAGTGGTGCGGGATCTGTTAGCACAGCCGCTGAAAGCTGAAACCTTGCAGACTGATCAGATATAAGGTAAGCTCCGTTACCATTACCTGACTGCGGTAGCCTGTTTGTAACGCCATGTAATTGTTAACGAAGTAAAAACTACGCAAATAGCATCAACATCCTGTTGACAGATTTCAAATGGGCTGTTAGTATTATGAAGCGTTAAGCAAAAGAGCTCGTGTGGCGGAATTGGCAGACGCAGCGGACTTAAAATCCGTCGGAATTAAACCTCCGTGCCGGTTCAAGTCCGGCCATGAGCACCATACACATCGCGGAGTGGAGCAGCTGGTAGCTTGTCGGGCTCATAACCCGAAGGTCGCGTGGTTCGAATCCCGCCTCCGCAACCAGATTGTGCAAGCAAAAATGATAGCTTGCCGGAAAAGCCCGGAAACCCAATGGTTTCCGGGCTTTTCCGTGTCTGCTTTTCCAACTGCCTGAAAGAAGAACGCTGGCGGTGTCTGCTTTTCCAACTGCCTGAAAGAAGAACGCTGGCGGTTTCGTCTCCTTGATAAAGAGATAATCATAAGTTTTACAGATTTAAGAGGGTCGGAGAAAATACCACGGCTTTTGACAAGGATCATAAACGCCTCAAACCAGGCTTAATGATCTGTCGGATCAGCAAGCAATCTGGCGTATGATGGTGGCAAGCCAATTGGATGGTGTAGCGCCGGGGATATGGACAGTTAACTTGTGAATAAGTTCATATTACTCCCGAATGCGCGCATAAAGGTCAGTGCGGGAAAAGGATGCTGGTGATATGCTTTGCCATTACACCTGAGTACAGTGGTATGGGCGTCACACCTGCTCTTATAGAGTGTGCCGTTTCCAGTGCTAAAGAAAAAGGATTTGCGGTGATCGGAGGATACGCCAGGCTGCAAAAAAACCGTGTTTATTATGATTACAACAGTCCCGTAAGGTTTTATGAAAAAGCTGGATTTACTGAAGCTGCAGGACAGGAAGGCCGAGTGGTTATGAGAAAGGTGCTGGAGGGCAGAGCGATATGATCAATGTAGAACTTATTCCATTGACTGCGGACGATGCCGAAACCTTAGCAGATATTCAACGACAAGCATTTAAACGGTTATATGATCGCTATCTCGACGAGGGTAGCCCTTATCTGCGTGGCGCGGATGAAATTTTGCGCTGGCTTGACCGACCAAATGCTAAGGTGTTCAAGATTCTTGCCGACGGTGTCTTGGTCGGCGGCATTGCCGCTTGGGAGCGGAACGGACGATCCGGCGAGTGCTATCTAGCGAGAGTATACATATTGCCAGAGATGCAATCTAAAGGCATTGCCAGTCGTGCCATTCTTCTCTGTGAGGCGGAATTCCCGAACGCCTCCCGCTGGAGGCTGGATTTTCCCGTCGCAGAGGTTGCAAATCGCCGTTGCTACGAGAAAGCAGGATATACCGACACCGGCGAACGGCGGGAACAGAGTGGTGGAGCGATTACGCTCGCGTATATGGAGAAGAAAATTCCACAAAACACAGGAAAAATTGACAGGCAAGGCTGAAGTCTATGCTAAAGCTCGTCCGGGATATCCCGATGCGGCTATAGACGACAAATGCTCACATATACCGCTACACTGCCAAATTTAATTATTGCCGATGCCGGCGCAGGAACGAGAACATTCACCGAGCTGCTTGCGGCGCGCAGATATACCGTTCATCAACCGGCAGATCGACGTTCACATCCAGCGCGTCGGTCGTGTAGAGATTTTTCTCATAGAGTTTATTCTAAAACAAAGGATATTTACCTTTCCTGCTATAGGCAACAAGCATGGCCTCTGAAAATCCGAGGGAACCCGGACGCCGTTCCTTCCGTTGCGGGTGGGCTGTTTTGACCGAAAGGTTTCAGAATCCTCCGGGAAATTCTGGAACAAGAGGAAAAAAACAGGGAAACAGAAATGAATTATACAGGCTGTCATTATCTGTTTTGTTATAATTAGCAATCATAGGGCAGTTTTGGACTGACTGATTGGTAAGTTTCAGTCAAATCTTAGCCTAAGGAGATCGCTGGTGAATGACTTATATTTGTTTAATAATGGCTTGAACTACCAAAGCTACCGCTGCCTGGGCTCCAGGCTGACAGAGCATGGCGCGGACTTTGCTGTGTGGGCTCCGCACGCACAGGCAGTTTATGTGACCGGCGATTTTGATGATTGGAGCGGCCAGCAGTACGCGCTGCGGCCTCAGGGCAGTACCGGGGTCTGGCAGGGCTCTGTCCCCGGTGCTAAAGTCTGGCAGCGGTATAAATACGCTGTGAAGGGAGCCGATGGCAGTATGGTGCTGAAAATGGATCCCATGGCCCGGCACCAGGAAACCCGTCCCGGCACGGCTTCTATTTTATACAATCCTGAGGACTACACCTGGCAAGATCAGGCCTGGCTGGACCGGCGTAACCAGCAGGCTATTGAACCGCTCAATATATATGAGGTCCACCTGGGTTCATGGCGGCGCTACCCGGATGGCAGTTGCTATAACTATCAGGCTATAGCCCCTCAACTGGCTGAGTACTGCGTTGATATGGGTTATACCGCCGTTGAGTTAATGCCGTTAACGGAGTATCCGCTGGATGACTCCTGGGGCTATCAGGTAACAGGCTATTTCAGTCCGACCAGCCGCTACGGCACGCCGGCAGATTTTAAAGCTATGATTGATTGCCTGCATCAGCACGGGCTGGCCGTTATTTTAGACTGGGTCCCGGCCCATTTCCCAAAAGATCAGTTTGCTCTGGCCTGTTTTGACGGCAGTCCGCAGTATGAATACGCGGATCCAGATTTGGCGGAGCATAAGGATTGGGGCACTTTGGTATTTGATTACAATAAAATGGAAGTGCGCTCCTTTCTGATTTCCAGCGCATGGTTGTGGATCGCGGAATTCCATCTGGACGGGCTAAGGGTTGACGCTGTCAGCAGTATGATTTACTTAAATTACGGCAGAGATGGTTCCTTGCGTAACCGCCTGGGCGGCCTGGAGAATCTGGAAGCGCTGGATTTCCTGAAAACATTAAACAGCGTGCTGCGCCGGGCCTTTCCTAACATCCTGATGATAGCGGAGGAGTCCAGTGATTTCCCGGATGTTACGGTCAGCCCGGAGCAGGGCGGACTGGGATTTTCGCATAAATGGAATATGGGTTGGATGCATGACACGCTGGACTATATGAGCCTGGATTATATATACCGCCGGGATCATCATCACCAGCTGACCTTCTCTATGACCTATGCTTTCAGGGAACACTATATTTTGCCCTTTTCTCACGATGAAGTGGTTCACGGTAAGCTATCGCTGCTTAACCGGATGCCCGGTGATCTATGGCGTAAATTTGCCTGTTACCGGGCTATGCTGACTTACCAGATCACGCATCCGGGCGCAAAGCTGAACTTTATGGGCTATGAGCTGGGTGAGTTTATTGAATGGCGTTATTATGAGGAACTCGAGTGGTTTATGTTAAGCTACCCCAGACATCAGCAGACCCAGAATTATGTACGCCGGATCAACCATCTTTATAAAGCCCAGACCGCTCTTTGGGAGATTGATGAATCCTGGGCAGGTTTTGAGTGGCTGCAGGCCGATGATGCTGATAATTCCGTTTATATCTATGCTCGTAAAGGCCGGCAGGCAGAAAATCTGTTAATTTGTATCTTTAATCTGACCCCAAAAAGCTTTCCGGAGTATGCCTTCAAGGTTCCGCAGAACGGACGCTACCGGATCATCCTGAACAGTGATGAAAGCCGCTATGGCGGGTCGGACTACCTTGGCGCGGAGAGTGAAGGCCGTCTGCTTACCACAGCCATTTCCTTAACTGAGTCTGGTCCAGCTACCGACCAGGCCAGGCGTCAACCCCTGCCCGGACCAGCAACAAAGACCCGCCCTGACGCAGACCGTAAGCCAGCTGGAGGTCTGATTAAAATGCCCTTGCCACCGCTGGCCGCGGTTTTGCTTCAATTTATACCTTGACATTTTGCGGCAGTGCTCTATATTAAAACAAATTAGATAGTTGCATACGCAACTGTCAGATCCGGAGCATGAGGGGAGCAGCCGCGGCCTGGCCGCGCAGGGTAGATGAAGCAATTTTGGACTTGTACCAGGGGGCATCGTAAAGACTTTTTCCTGGCGGTACTATTTATAGAGGCAGAAACCGTCTTTGAATTGATTATTCCCATGATTATGGCCAGCATGATTGATGTGGGGGTGGCGCAGGGTGACCGGCGCTACATTTTACTCAAAGGCCTGGAGATGGTAGGTTTTGCGCTGCTGGCTCTGTTCCTGGGTCATTTGTGCGCCAAATATACAGCTTTATGCGGCAGTGGGATCGCGGCACAGATTCGCGAGACAGAGTATCAGCAGATTCAGAAGTTTTCTTTTGTTAATACGGATCACTTCAACAGCGCTTCTCTGGTGACTCGCCTGACCGGAGATGTGACTACTATTCAAAACGCGCTGACCAACGGGATGCGACCTGGCTTCCGCTCACCGGTGATGCTGCTGATGGCAGTGATTGTTTCCTTTCTGATTAATCCCAGGCTGGCTATGGTATTTTATGTAGCCGCACCGGCGCTGGGCCTCTTGCTTTATTTCATCATCAGGCAGGTCCGCCCGCTTTACGTGGACCTGCAGCGGGCCTGGGACCGGCTGAATCGTCTGATCCAGGAAAACCTGACCGGCATCCGGGTTGTTAAGGCATATGTCAGAGAAGACTATGAAACAGAAAAATTTGACGCCGGCAATCAGGAACTGCGCAGTACAGCCAGGCAAGCCTTTACGTTGGCCACCCTTAATATGCCGGCTTTTCAGCTGGTGATGTATGGCACCATTCTGGCGATATTGTGGTTTGGCGGACGCATGGTGACCATCGGTAGTCTGAAGGTCGGCGAACTGACCAGCTTTTTAAGCTACGTCCTGCAGGTATTAAATTCATTGATGATGTTTTCCAATGTCTTCTTGCTTTTTACGCGATCACTGACCTCCTGGAGAAGAATTGAAGCTGTTCTTCAAGAGACCCCCACCATTACGGACGCCGAGGCTGTGCCGGAAGCCAGGATTACGCGGGGCAGCATCAGCTTTGAGCAGGTCAGTTTCAAATACGAGCCGGCAGCCCCGCGTTATATTCTGGAGGACATCAGTTTTGAGATCCGTGCCGGTCAGATGGTTGGCATCATCGGCCAGACAGGCACGGCCAAGAGCACATTGGTTCAGCTGATTCCCCGTTTATATGAAGCGACTGCCGGAAAAATCAGGCTGGATGGCAGACCCGTCCAGCAATATACGCAGGCTCACCTCAGGGAGCAGATCGGCTTGGTATTACAGAACAATATATTGTTCAGCGGGACCGTACGGGAAAATCTGCTCTGGGGTAACCCCAGTGCTGATGAAGCCTGGCTCAGACAAGCCTGCTATATTGCCTGCGTAGATGAATTCATTGACCGCCTGGAGGCCGGACTGGATACAGTTTTGGGTCAGGGTGGGGTCAACTTATCCGGCGGACAGAAGCAGCGCCTGTGTCTGGCCCGCTGCATCCTGCAAAAACCGTTGATCTTTATCTTTGATGATGCCACCAGCGCAGTTGACACGGCTACAGAAGCGCGGATCAGACAGCGTTTGCGGGAGGCTTTTCCGCATACGACGACTTTGCTGATATCCCAACGGATCAGTTCGGTGGAAGAAGCTGACCAGGTCCTTGTGTTAGCTGACGGCAGATTGAATGGCTGCGGCAGCCCGGCGGAATTATTGCAACACAATCAGGTGTACCGTGAATTATGGCAACTGCAGCAGGCTGGAAAGGTGGCGGAAGCATGAAAACTGCCAGTAAAGCCCGGCCTCAGAATCTGCGGCAAACGGTCGGAAAGCTGGCCGCCTATTTTAAACCATACCGGCTGACATTGCTGCTCATAACCATTTTAGTGATGGTGAGTGCGTTTGCCGGTATAATCGGTACCTATATGCTGAAACCCATCATCAACGGAGCGGTTATGCGGGGCAATTTAAGCTTGCTGCTCCGCCAGGTCATCCTGCTGGACGCACTTTATCTCTGTGGAGCGGTTGCCAGCTTTTTTTACAACCGCCTGATGGTTAAGACCGCACAACAGATAATCAGTGATCTCAGGCGCGACTTATTTGCGCACACCCAGACTTTGCCGCTGGGCTTTTTTGACACCCATACCCACGGTGAGCTGATGAGCCGTTTCACAAATGATATTGACACGATTTCTGAGGCGTTAAATAACAGCCTGACCTTATTAATCCAAAGCTTTTTGGTCTCGGTCAGTACGGTAGTTATGCTGATCTGGCTGAATTGGCGCCTGTCACTCATTGTTATCATTTTTTTAGGCCTGATGTTGCTTTATATCATGCATAACGGCAAGCTGAGCAAGCAATACTTCAGCGATCAGCAGACGTATCTGGGAGAGATGAATGGTCTGGTTGAGGAAATGATGGAGGGGCAGAAGGTTGAGAAACTGCTGCGGCATGAGCCTCAGGATCTGGCCCGCTTCAGAGTGGTGAATCAAAAACTGAACCAGGCCTCGGCCCGGGCTACTGAATATACAGGGCAGACTGTTCCAACGATTGTTTCATTATCATATATCAATTATGCCGTATCCGCTTGTGTGGGAGGCTTGTTCACTTTGGTCGGTCTCACGGATATGGGCACGCTGGTATCTTATCTGGTCTTTGTTCGCCAGAGCGCCATGCCGATGAATCAGTTTACGTCACAGATTAACTTTTTACTGGTGGCTTTGGCCGGCGCGGAAAAAGTTTTTGCTATGATGGCGGAGAAACCGGAACCTGATCAGGGCGATATCACCTTGACACCGGTCCGTCAGATGGCGGATGGCAGGCTGACAGAGGCGGCGGCCTATACGAGTAATTATGCCTGGGTGGTACCGGAGTCTGGAACCATACCGCGGCGTTTAGTTCCGCTTAAGGGAGATGTTTGCATTCATCAGGTCAGCTTTGCTTATACTCCCGGGCAGCAGATTTTGAATGAGATCAGCCTTTACGCTAAGCCCGGCCAAAAAATCGCGCTGGTTGGCTCAACCGGTGCTGGTAAGACGACTATTATGAATCTGGTCAACCGCTTTTATGAAATCGAGCATGGAGAAATACTTTATGACGGCCTGGACATTCGCAGGATAAAAAAGGCTGACTTGCGTCACTCGCTGTCAGTTATTATTCAGGATACCCATCTTTTTTCCGGAACGATTGCCGACAACATTCGCTATGGCCGGCTCGATGCAAGTGAGGCTGACGTGCTTGAGGCGGCAAAACTGGCTCATGCTGATGCGTTTATTGAACGTCTGCCGCATCGCTATCAGACCTGGCTGGAAAGTGATGGGGCTAATCTGTCTCAGGGACAGCGGCAACTACTGGGCATTGCCCGGGCGGCAGTCTCACGACCGCCGGTTCTGATTATGGATGAGGCCACCAGCTCAGTTGATACCAGGACTGAAAAGCAAATTGAACAGGGTATGGATGCTTTGATGCAAGGCCGGACAGTTTTTGTCATCGCCCATCGCTTATCAACTGTTCGTAATGCGCAGGCTATCCTGGTACTGGAGCGGGGCAGGATTATCGAGCGCGGTACGCATGAAGAGCTACTGGAACAAAAAGGCCGCTATTATCAGTTGTATACAGGTCAATCTGAACTTTCCTGAGCCATCTGATGTCGAGTCAGGCCTGGAGAAGTCCAGCTTGACCTTTAATACTATCTAAAGTATAGTATTGCGCATAAGGAGGTACAACATGAACCCCCAACTGAAAAAAGGTCTGTGTGATTATTGTGTCCTGGCTTTGCTGCAGCAATCTGATTCGTATGGATATCAACTGATGAAAGATCTGGAGCCCGTGCTCAGACTGTCTGAATCCACGCTTTATCCGATACTACGGCGCCTGGAACAGGCAGCCTGTTTAAGCACTTATAGGCAGGAGCATCAAGGTCGGCTGCGCAGGTATTACCGGATTACCCCGACCGGCCAGACTCGCCTGGCAGAAGCTCGTCAGGATTGGGATGAACTGCGGCAGATATACAGATTCATATTACGCGATGAAGCGGAGGATCAGTAAGGATGAATAAAGAGACTTATTTAAAGCGGCTTAAATCTGCTTTGCAGCAGCAGGGCCAGTTAAAGGAGCAGGAGCTGAGCGATGTACTGGCCTTTTTTGATGAGCTTTGGGAGGACCGGTCTGAGAACGGGCAGTCCGATGCTGAGATCCGGGCGAGTCTGGGCGAACCGGAAACGGCCGCGCAGCAGATCCGCGCGGAGGCGGCCTGGCAGACAACATCGCCGGGGCTCTCTGGATTAATGGGTGCCGATACTGCCTCTGACCAAGCAAATAGCGGGCAAACTTTCAGATCCAGCCAGGAACAGCGTCAATTATACGACAAGACTCTGGCAGCGGATTGCTGCCGGCAGTTAGTGCTGGATACCTTTAACCAGCGGATAGAGGTGGGACCATCGGAGGATGAGAGGATTCATCTTGGGTTTTCGCTTGATAAGTGGACGGCGTATCATTTGAATCTGCAGGATGAGGTCCTGACTTTTTGCCGCTTTAAAAAGGAGGGGCAAAGCGGCCTAGCCTGGCTTTGGCCGTTCAGATTTCAAGACGGTTTACCGCCGCTGATTCTGCGTCTGCCGGCTTCGCGAGCGTATTCTTTGCTGACCCAGACACGCAATGGCGGTAGTGTGGTGAAGGACATTCGGCTGCATAAGCTGGAGCTGAAGGACCAGAATGCCATGCTGCAGCTGGCAGGACTGACTGCAGAAGCAATTGACGCGCGCAGCAGTAACGGCAGTATCAGTCTGGAGCAAAGCCAGATTGGGCAGGGGCTTTACTTGCAGAGCAGTAACGCCGGCATAAGTTGTGATCAGGTGGACGCCGGTTGGCTGGATCTGACTTCAAGTAACGGTCGCTTAAGCTGCCGCAGGACTAAGCTGAAACAGCAGGCCAGACTTCTTACTTCAAATGCCTCAATTCAGCTGACTGATCTGACCGCAGATAAATTGGATTGTCAGAGCAGCAACGGGAGTATCAAGCTTGAAAATCTGGCGGCTGAACATATCAGTCTGGTAACCAGTAACGCAAATATTCGCGGTACAGTTAAGGGTCAGGTGACAGATTATTATCAGGGGATACCTGAAACCAGCGCGGCAGAACTGCCCCCCTATCTGTATGCTCACACCAGTAATGGCCGCGTCAACCTGAGTTTTGTTGGGGCGTGACGGCGAGCGGCAAATCTG
>JAAVLZ010000011.1 GCA_012034405.1 Oscillospiraceae bacterium HV4-5-C5C
TGTCCACAGCGACGCTACCTGTACCGAGCAGACTACGCTGACAAGCTTGCCCGAGAGCGCTTATCTGACTCGCGTAAAGGCATGCTGCTGTCTGGCAACGATCTCGACGATATTTCAGACCTTCTGAAACCCGTTAGAGAGAGAGGGCAGTCGGTACATCATATCTACGTCAATCACGCAGATAGGTTCCCCTGCTCCGAACGCAGTATCTACAAACTCATTGATGCCAACCTTGTCGGTATCAGGCGTATTGACCTGCCAGAAGCGGTCAAACGCAGGCCAAGGCGTAAAAGTCCCGCTCGTATCCGTGCCGTAAGATTTGTATGTAAACTGCGTAAGAAGTGAAAAGATCAGTCCGACGATAGTGGGATGGTGGGCAAAATCACGCAGATGGTGTTGAAGGCCACCACCAAAGTCGGGAGTATTTCCGTCGCTCGGTATAGGAAACTTCTTCTCAAGGAATTTTACAGCAGATTCAAGTCAGTATGATTTATCTCAGTATTACTACCCTTTGATTTTGGAAGTTCCTGATTTTCGGTTTTCACAGTTCCAGAACTTTGATTTTCATAGTTCTGGATTTTTGACTGCGCACCGGAGATGAAGTTCTTGACGTAGATCACATTTGGCTTTCCAAGTCGCTACCGTTTTCGTTCGATCAGCCCGCTTTTGTTGTCCAGCTCGCTCAGAAGTTTTGTCGCCTTCTGTACAGCGCAGCCGATGGAGCTCATGATTTCATCGAGCGTGAAGATGATGTACACTCTGCCGTCGTCATCGAGCCATCCGTTCTTTTGAGACAGGCACATGCGGTCGAGCAAAATGCCGTACAGCACTTTGGCCTCGGTGGAGATAGCCCGGAAGCGCTCATCTGTAAACAGCACCTTCGGGATGCGGTAAAAGGAAAACTGCTCCGCCTGGTTACCGTAGAAATAATCTAACGTCATCCCGGCCACCGTCCCATTTCTTTGAGTATCTTTTTGGTACACCAGCCGATATAGGGGGAATCGCGCCCATAGGGGCAGCCGACGCACTCGGAGGCAGGAGCTGACGCCTGCGGCGGTTTGTTGTCTTTATACCGCTTCGGTTTAGGCGGCATCTGCGGTATGTCACAGCAGCAGCCAGCCTCATAAGTACAGCTCTTCCGCAAGCCCTTCCAGTATTGGCAATAACGGCAGTCACAGATGTTGTAGTTCCAAGCTTTTCCGTATGCTCTCATATCGGCACCTCCTATCTCAGACAATAAAAAACGCACCTGCCGGCTTCTGTCCAACGAAGCGAGTAGGTGCGTTTTGAGACGTATTGAATTTGGGTTGGGCTGGTAACGGGTTTTCGGAGTTCTAATCTCAATACTTCCTGACCCCGCATGGTTAAAACAGCTTCCTAAGTAAATATTCAAATAGTTAAGTCAAGGAAAATATGCGTTCGACATATTTTTCTTGACTTATCTGCCATTTGACACTAAAATGCAGGCGTGAGGTGATTAATTTGAAACGGAAAATTGAAGCGCAGCTTCTTGCATGGAAAAACAAGGGCGCGGACAGAATGCCGCTGATCGTAAACGGAGCCAGGCAAGTGGGTAAAACCTATACGCTCCGGCAGTTTGGCGAAGAGAATTTTAAAAATGTGGTCTATGTCAATCTTGAGACCAACCTGGCCGTCGCGTCATACTTTAATGACAACATTGCTCCGGAAAAGATCCTGCGCTATCTGGAGTCATCTGCGGGAGAGAAAATCATTCCCGGTGAAACCCTAGTCATCTTTGACGAAATACAGTCCTGTGAACGGGCTCTAACCTCACTGAAGTATTTCTGCGAGGAAACGCCGGAATTCTATATTGCCGCAGCAGGAAGCCTGCTTGGCGTCGCAATAAATCGGCAGCATTACTCCTTCCCCGTAGGCAAGGTTGAAACCATCACACAGTATCCTTTTGACTTCGAGGAATACCTCTGGGCAAGGGACAAGGATTTGCTGTGTACTGAAATTAAAAGTGCCTTTGATCATATGACGCCGCTGCCCGAGGCCCTGCACCAGGAGGCAACGGAGCTGTATCGGGAATACCTGATCATCGGCGGGATGCCCGCCTGTATCAACGCGTTTCTGAAGAACGGAAGTTTTCTGGATGTGCCTCTTGTTCAGAACGGGATATTGGACAACTATATTGCAGATATGGCGAAATACTCCAGCAATACCGACAGCGTCAAAATAAGGGCCTGCTACAACTCCATACCGGCTCAGCTTGCCAAGGACAACAAGAAGTTTCAGTACAAGGTTGTGCAGAGGGGCGGCAGCTCGGCTATATTCGGAGCCTCTATTGAGTGGCTCAGCCTTGCCGGCGTTGTGCTGAAGTGCCAGAGAATCAGTCAGGCAGCCGAGCCGATTTCGGTGTACGCCGATCTGTCGGCTTTTAAGCTCTATATGGGCGATGTTGGGCTTCTTGTTATGAAATCCGGTATTTCTCAGCAAACGATTCTTTCCGGCGAAGGCAACACCTTTATGGGCGCAGTGACGGAAAATTATGTTGCGCAGCAGCTTGCCGCCAAAGGCTGCGATCTGTATTACTGGGAGAGCGGCAGCATCGCCAAGCTTGATTTCGTCCTGCAAAGAGGGAATCAAATCATTGGCATTGAAGTTAAAAAGGGCGAACACGTCAAATCCCGCAGCCTCAGCGTTTTTGTCAATGCCTATAAGCCCGCTTACTCCGTCAGACTGTCTCTTAAAAACTTCGGCGAAAAAGACGGACTGAAATCCGTTCCGCTGTATGCCGCGTTCTGCATATAGGTGCAGGCCATCCCTTGCCCAGTTGCACTAAACAGGAGCCTGTTTTTTCTAACGCACAGGACCTGTTTCGTGCACCCTCAACTTAACTTGAACCCTCGGAAATTCGTTAGAAAGCGCTGCAAAATAAGGCTTTTCCTGACTGTACTTTACTCAGAGGGAAATGACACCTTTCTGCTCCCCCTCTTAAAGTAGAATTAAACTTTTCATTTCAGCAATTGTGCTCAGGCCTGGTACAGTCCCGGTTGGTCTCCTGAAAACCTGTCCGGAAAATCATTCATTCAGGCCCGGGAAGAGCCTGAGACTGTTCTGGCGCAGACGCTCATCACTTTGGTCCGGATCCAGCTCCCATATTTTAGCCACCTGGTCAGCAATCAGGCGCAAATAGGCCGGCTCATTACGGTGACCCCGCCAAGGAACGGGCGCCAGGTACGGCGAGTCAGTCTCTATTACCACCCGATCGCGCGGTAAGCCGGCTAAAGCTTCCAGGTTCCGGCGCGCGTTCTTAAAGGTAATCGGGCCGTCAAAGCCGAAATAAAAGCCCAGCGGTAAGAGGCGTCTGGCAAACTCCAGGCTGCCGCTGTAGCAATGGAAGACGCCCGGAATCTGCTGAGGCGTCCGCAGCTGACCGGCGGCCTGCTGGCGCCTCAGCTGGTCCAGCGCGGCCTCGTGCGCGTCCCGCTCATGAATAATAACCGGCAGATCAAAACGCCTGGCCAGCTCCAGCTGGCTGGCAAAGGCCGTCTGCTGCAGGACCGGGTCATAAGGCTCATAGTGGTAGTCCAGGCCAATTTCTCCGACCGCCACAATTTTCAGTTCCCGGCTGTGCTCCAGCAGAGTCTCCAGACGGCGCTGTAAAGCCAGGCTCCACTGATCTGCGTCACTGGGATGCAGCCCCACCGCGCAGTAAGCTGCAGGATAACGGGCAGCTAGACTGACCACCGCTTCAATTGAATCCGGGTCATAGGCCACCAGGATCAGTTTATCAATTCCGGCGGCGGCAGCCCGCTCGATGACCGCCGGATAATCCTGAGCAAAGTCAGCATCCGTCAGGTGACAGTGGGTGTCAATTATAGCCATGCGGTCACAACCTTAACCAACCACGCTGCCTGCGGGGACATCTCCGTCAACAGTGAGCAGACGATAATGCCCATCCTCGGTTTCAGCGCAGAGCAGCATTCCGCGTGATTCAATCCCGCGCAGCTTGCGGGGCTTAAGATTTTCAACCAGGATCACGGTTTTGCCGGGCAGCTCTTCCGGCTCATAGCTCTCCGCGATGCCGGACACCACCTGCCGCTGGCCTTCAGGCCCTAGATCCAGCGTCGAACATAACAGGCGATCGGCGCCTTTCACTTTTTCACAGGCGGTGATTTTAGCAGCCCGCAGCCGCAGCTTTTCAAAATCTCCAAATTCAATCAGCCCTTCCGGCAGCTCTGACCCCGGTTTGCTGTTCTGATCAGCTGCCGGATCCGCAGCCGGCTGCCCCCGCCGTTCCTTGGGATGCAAGGCAGCAGACTGCCCGGTCTCCTGGTTATCACTCTGAGTCTGAGGCAGCAGCTCATTCATATATTCGATCTCTTTTTCCATATCCAGCCGCGGGAATACCGGCTGCGCAGCCTGTACCGTTCCCTGCGGGTGATAAAGACCGGTAACAGCCGCGGAAGCCCAACCCGTCTGGCTCAGGTCTGACGAAGGAATGTTCAGGTCAGCCAAAATCCGGCTGGCCGTCTCCGGCAAAAAGGCCTGCAGCAAGACCGCAATCTGGCGCAGACAGGCTGCCAGGTTATGCAGGACAGCTGCCAGACGGGGCTGCTTTGCCGGATCTTTAGCCAGCACCCAGGGCAGGGTCTCATCAATATATTTATTGCTCCGGGAAACCAGCTTCCAGATCTCTGTCAGAGCCAGGCTGAACTGCAGCTGTTCGAGCATGGCTTCAACCCGCTCCTTAACAGTGGCCGCCACCGCCATCAGCTCGGCGTCCTCCGGGCCGGTCTCCCCGGTTTCCGGCAGCCGGCCGTTAAAGTAGCGGCTGATCATAGCCGTCGTCCGGCTCAGCAGATTGCCCAGATCATTAGCCAGGTCAGCGTTAATCCGGTTAACCAGCGCGTCATTGGAAAAGGAACCATCCGAGCCAAACGGCACTTCTCTGAGCAGGAAATAGCGAATCGCATCGACGCCGTAGCGGTCGCACAAAACGACCGGGTCAACCACATTGCCCAGCGACTTGGACATCTTATTATCCTTAAACAGCAGCCAGCCATGGCCATAGACCTTCTTGGGCAGCGGCAGATCCAGCGCCATCAGGATAGCCGGCCAGATGATGGTGTGAAAACGGACGATCTCTTTGCCGACCAGCTGAACGTCAGCCGGCCAGAAGGTGGCAAAATCGCCACGCTCATCCGGATAACCCAGCGCGGTGATATAGTTCAGCAGCGCGTCCACCCAGACATAAATAACGTGCCGGGAATTAAACGGCACCTGAATCCCCCAGTTAAAGGAGGTCCGGGACACCGCCATGTCCTCCAGGCCGGGTCGCAGGAAATTATTCAGCATCTCATTTGCCCGGCTGGACGGCTGGATGAATTCCGGATGCTGTTCAAACAGCTCAATCAGCCGGTCCTGATATTTACTGAGGCGGAAGAAATAGCTTTCCTCCCGGGTGAGCGTTACCGCCCGGCCGCAGGTCGGGCACTTACCGTCCTTCAGCTGAGATTCAGTCCAGAACGACTCGCAGGGTTTGCAGTACCAGCCCTCATATTCGCCCAGATAAATATCACCTTTATCATATAGCTTTTGAAATATAGCCTGGACCGCTTTTTCATGGTAGTTATCCGTCGTACGGATAAAACGGTCGTAACTGATGTTCATCAGCTTCCAGAGATCCTTGATGCCTGCGACCACCTGATCCACAAAGGCCTGCGGGGTGACACCGGCCGCGGTGGCGCGGTCCTGAATTTTCTGGCCGTGCTCGTCCGTCCCGGTCAGGAACATGACCTGGTAGCCCTGCAGGCGCTTGTACCGGGCCATGACATCCGCGGCGACCGTAGTGTAGGAATGGCCGATATGCAGCTTATCACTGGGATAATAAATCGGCGTCGTAATATAAAAGGAAGGTTTTTTACACGCATCACACATACAACAGTTCTCCTTCTGAATCCTGCCAGCCTGCCAGGTGCCCGTCTGACCCGGTTGAACTCAGTCCCTCTGGCTGACCAGCTCCGGCAGCAAATCTATCTCTCCGGTAACCCGGATTGATTCAATTGTCTGAGGTTCACGGGGCCGGTCCTCACGATCAGTCGCAACCGCGGCAATCTGATCCACCGCCTCCATGCCTGAGGTCACCTGACCAAAGGCCGCATACTGTCCGTCCAGATGGGGCGCGTCCTGATGCATGATAAAAAACTGGGAGCCGGCTGAGTCCGGCGAATAAGCTCTGGCCATAGATATAACACCGCGGCTGTGTTTGATGGTGTTATTGACCCCGTTGGCTTTAAACTCCCCTTTTATATGGTAGCCTGGGCCGCCGCGGCCGCTGCCTTCCGGACAACCGCCCTGAATCATGAAGCCTTGGATCACCCGGTGAAAAATCAATCCGTCATAAAAACCGCGGTTGGCCAGCGCAGCAAAGTTGCTGACCGTGTTGGGCGCCTGATCCGGATCCAGTTTCAGCTGAATCACCCCGCCGTTTTTCATCGTTATAGTCGCTTGAATGTTCATTTATACCTCAATTCTTTCCGGCGCTGCCGCCAAGTTGTGCCTGGCTGTTTTCAAGCAGGCGCTGTTTGACATCCCAAAGCTGCTGGGATAAGTCTACATAATAGGTTTGGGGATTTTCAAAACGTTTGACTGATTCCCACAGGGTATCCAGCTGCTCTGTGCAGTAATTCCGGATCGTTTCCATGTCCCTCACCTTATAAACGCATTTTCCTTTGATAAAGATGGGCTGAAGTAATGGCCGGACGGTAAAGTTGGTCAGGGTCTTGCGTTTCCAGGTCATCACGGGGTCAAATATTTCATAGGGCTGATCTTCCGGGATCGTCTCTCCCGCCAAGGTGATCAGGTCAGCTACCGCTTTGCCGGTGCTCCGGTCATAAAAGCGCCAGACCTCTTTACTTCCGGGATTGGTCATTTTCTCCACATTTTCTGAAATCTTGATTTTAGGGATGACCTGTCCGTCCTTTTCTACCGCGGACAGCTTGTAAACACCGCCAAAGACCGGTTCCGCCCGTGAGGTGATCAGGCGTTCGCCAACACCAAAGGCGTCAATGGCGGCGCCCTGGTGCAGCAGATCCCGGATCAGATACTCATCCAGGGCGTTGCTGACCGTGATGCGGCAGTCCTTAAGACCAGCCTCATCCAGCAGCCGGCGTGCTTCAATCGTCAGATAGGTCAGGTCACCGCTGTCAATCCGGATACCCTTGAGCCGTTTGCCGCGGGGTTCCAGCACCTCATGGGCCACTCTTATAGCGTTGGGGACGCCGGAACGCAGGACATTGTAGGTATCTACCAGCAAAACCGTATCATCAGGGTAAGACAGGGCGTAAGCTTTAAATGCTTCATATTCATCATCAAAGATCTGGACAAAGCTATGAGCCATGGTGCCTGACAGCGGGATATTGAACTGTTCCCCGCAGATCGTACAACTGGTACCGGCCGCTCCGGCTATATATGCGGCGCGTGCCCCCAGAACCGACGCGTCTACCCCCTGTGCTCGTCTGGCGCCAAATTCCATGATGGGCCGGCCTTTGGCGGCCCGGACGATACGGGCGGCTTTCGTCGCAATCAGGCTCTGATGATTGATCGTCAGAAGCAGCATGGTCTCAATCATCTGGGCCTGAATAACTGGTCCTCTGACCTTGACCATAGGCTCACGGGGAAACAACGGTGTACCCTCAGGTATGGCCCAGACATCACACGCAAATTGGAAGTTATGCAGATAGTCCAGGAAGCTCTCATTGAACTGGCCGGTAGAGCGCAGGAAATCCAGGTTGGCTTCCGTAAATTTCAGTTTTTTCAGATAATCAATCATTTCCGCGACGCCGGCCATAATAGCGTAGCCACCGTCTTCCGGCACGGACCTGAAAAACAGGTCAAAATAAGCTATCTCATCCTGCATGTGATTATCCAGATAACCACGGGACATGGTCAGCTCATAAAAATCCGTCAGCATTGAGAAGTTTGTTCTCTCATTCCAGATCACACCGGCGGCAGCGGTTTCTTCATAACTCATTATTCAGCTCCTTTTGTGGCCCGGATAGCGCCAGATCAGCATAACGGGAATCGGCATAACGCACGTACTCCAGGGTCAGCCCCTGGGGCGGCATGGTTTTACCGGCCCGCTTGCGGTCTTTTGCGGCAATAATGGCCGGGATACTGTCCGGGGCCAATTTGCCCGAGCCAATATATAGCAGTGTGCCGGCCATGATTCGCACCATATTATACAAAAATCCGCTGCCATGAACAACAAAGCGCAGTAAACGCCCATAATCTGCCGCCAGGCCGGCGTTTTCAAAACCCGGTGGCAGATCATGGGCGGTCGGCGGGCAGTCAACACTGCAGGCCAGAATCTCGCGTGAGGTGGTTTTGGCGGTGCTGCCGGCCGCGCAGAAGCTGTCAAACTCATGCACCCCCACCAGATCCCGCGCGGCCTGCTGCATCAGGCTCAGGTCAAGCAAGCCCGGAACGAAGGCGGAACGTTGCTGCCAAAAGGGATCCGGTCTGCTGCTGTTCCAGATCAGGTAACTGTATATTTTTGATTGGGCCTGCATTCGCGCGTGAAATGAACCATCGGCGTCCCAGGCCTTAAGCACCACAATATCTTTAGGTAAGAACGGTGAGATGGCATACGGCAAACGATCAGCCGGTAAAGTTGAGCGGGTAAAAAAATGGCTGTAATGTCGTCTGGCATGCACCCCCGCATCTGTCCGGCTGCAGCCGGTCACTCGGACGGGTTCTTGCAGCAGCTGACTCAGCGCCTGCTCCAGCGTACCCTGGACCGTGATGGCGTTGGACTGGCGCTGCCAGCCGGCATAAAAGGTGCCCGTATAAGCTATGCAAAGTACAATTTGTCTCCCGGGACCACTTTGATGATCAATTGGCATTTTAACCGCTCCTGCCTCCACAACCGGCTGTAAAGCTAAGCCAGCGGGAACTTGTTCCGTTTGCTCCGGCCGCTTAACACTAAAGCAGCCCATATTCCAGCACCAGCAGGAGAGCCAGGACCAGCAGTAAGGCCAGCGACGCTCCGATATCTTTGTTGCTGAAACGCAGGACGTGCAGCCGGGTGCGCCCTTCGCCCCCGCGATAACAACGCGCTTCCATGGCCGTGGCCAATTCATCCGCCCGCTTCAGCGCACTCACAAACAACGGTATTAAAACTGATACCAGGCCTCTGGCCCGGGCTATGGCTCCGCCGGTGTCATAATCAGCGCCGCGGCTGGATTGAGCTTTCATGATTTTATCAGTTTCGTCTGCCAGTGTGGGGACAAAGCGCAGCGCGATAGACATCATCATAGCTAATTCATGGCTGGGGAAACCCAGGCGGGCCAGCGGTCTCAGCAGCCGCTCAATACCGTCGGCCATCTCCAGCGGCGTGGTGGTTAAGGTCAGGCAGAGCTGGGTGGCCATGACCAGGAAGAACAAGCGAACGGCCATCCTCAGCCCGACCCAAAAGCCCTGCGGGCTGGCATGCAGAAACGACCATGAAAACCAATAGTGGTCGTCCGGCGTGGTGAACACATTCAGAGCCCAGGCAAAGACCGCCAGAAAAACCACTGGTCTGACGCTTTTCAGGACCAGACGGAAGGGTACACCTGACATAGCGATCATAAACGCCAGAAATAGGCCAAATATAACCAAAGGCAGGGGCTGGTTAATCATAAACAGGACGACCATCAGCAGCAAAGACGCCAAAATCTTGGTGCGCGGGTCCAGTTTATGCAGCAAGCTTGCCCCAGGATAATAATTTCCCAGCGTAAATGTCACAGTGTGGTTCCTCCCCGGCGGTCCTTCTGAGCTTGCTGCTGCCTGACTTCTTCCCGGGCGGCCGGCTTAAGCTGGACAAAGCGTGCCAATTCACTGACCGCGGCGTCGACAGAAAAGCAGTCCGTGTTCAGCTGCGGGCAAGCGGACTGAAAGCGCCGCAGAAAGGCTTTACTGGCAGGCAGCGTCAGTTTGCCTTGCTCAATTAAGTCCTGGCGGGAGAAAATTTCTGCGGGTGTGCCCAGCAGTAAGCGCCGGCCGTGATCCAGCACCAGAATCCGGTCGCACAGGCGGGCCAGATCATCCATGTTGTGGGAAACCAGCACAACCGTGGTCCCGGCTTCGCTTAAGATCCGCATGTAATTCAGGATTTCCTCCCGTCCGGCCGGATCCAGCCCGGCCGCCGGTTCATCCAGCACCAGGATTTCCGGTTTCATGGCCAGGATACCGGCCAGAGCGACGCGCCTTTTTTCTCCACCGGAGAGTTCAAACGGCGAACGCTGCAGCCAGCTCTCCTCAACCCCCACTACCTGTACGGCAGCTTTTACATTCTCTGCTATCTCCGTTTCACTGAAGCCCATCCGTCTGGGGCCAAAGGCAATGTCATCCCAGACGGTCTCAGCGAACAGCTGATGTTCCGGGTATTGAAACAGCAGCTGAATGTGCCGCCGGAGCTGGCGAATATCCTTTACCTGGCGCAGATCATAGTCCAGGATATTGACTGAGCCGCTTTGCAACCGCAGCAAACCGTTCAGATGCTGGATCAAGGTTGATTTACCGGAGCCAGAATGGCCCATGATACCAAAAAACTCCCCCGGCTTTACCGTAAAATCAATATGCTCTAACGCGCGCTTTGCATTAGGCAGACCGGCCTGATAGACATAGCTGACATCTTCCACTTTTATCTGTGGCCTGGGTTGATCAGCCAGGGTTTCCGTTTTAGCTGTCCCGTCATCTTTCGGCCGTTCCAGAAAGCGAAACGACTGTCTGAGCTGCTCTTCAGCCGCTTCCGGAGTAGCCAGTGAACCAGACGGAAAGCTGAGCTTGAAGTGTTTGCCTAAGTAAAAGGAAATAGCCGTATGAACAGGAACATCCAGGCCCAGATGCTGCAGTGTTTCTACCTGATGAAATACCTGCGCCGGTGATCCTTCCATTAACAGGCGGCCTTGCTGCATCACGGCAACCCGATCAGCCTGGACCGCTTCATTCATGTCATGAGTGATATTAATGATGGTCAGTCCGCGCTCTTGCTGCAGTTTCCGGACCAGCTTTATGATAGCCTGCCGGCTCAGCGGGTCAAGCATGCTGGTAGCTTCGTCCATGATGAGGCAAGCAGGCTGCATAGCTATAATACCGGCTATGGCCAGCTTCTGCTTCTGTCCACCAGACAGCTCACTGGGTGCCGATCGCGCGTAGTCACTTAAGCCTACATACGCCAGCGCCTGACTGACCGCCACGCCAAGCTGGGGCTGCGGTATTCCCAGGTTTTCCGGACCAAATGCAACATCTTCCTCAATCGTTGTCGCCACTATCTGGTTATCAGGATTTTGAAAAATCATACCGCAGCTGCGCCTGATATCCCAGATATCAGCTTCAGAAACGGTCGACTTGCCATCAACCCAAATGGAGCCGGCAGTCGGTATTTCCAGGCCATTAATCAGGCGGGCCAAAGTAGACTTCCCCGATCCGTTCCGGCCCAGAACAGCCAGATGCTCGCCCCGCTCTATTTTCAGACTGACGTGGTCAACAGCGTTGGCAGATTCAGCGTCATAAAACGACTGTTCAGATTGGCTGGCAGGAGCCGGCGTATCGGAACTGTCCGGATACGCAAAGCAGACATCCTGTATATCAATAAACGTATCCGGCACCCTGTAATCCCCTTGTCTCCTGTATTGTATCCATTTTATTCCTGATTAAACAAACAGGAGGAAACATAACGCTCCTCCTGTTAAAGTACCGGTAATAAACTGAAATCAGATCAGTTCAATGACAGCCATTAAAGCTGCATCGCCTCTGCGGGGGCCCACGGCCGTGATTCTGGTATAGCCGCCGCTGCGACCATTATACTTAGGAGCCACTTCATTGAACAGGACATTAACCGGGTTGACCGTTTTGCCATCCTTGCTCTCAGATTTCACCAACCATTTCATGGCCTGACGTCTGGCGGCCAGACGTGCCGGGCTGTCAACCTGCTGCTGAGCGGTGGTCAGCTCTCTTTCCACCACATCATATTCAACGCCATTTTTGGAGGTTTTGCGCTTCAGCGCCTTGTGCCCCTTGGAGTCCAGCTTAGCTTTAGATACCAGTATATCTCTGGTCTCAAAAGCATCCTGGTACTTGACCGCTAAGGTAATCAATTGCTCAGCAATCTTTCTGACTTCTTTGGCTCTGGTTTCCGTTGTCGTAATCTTGCCTTTGACAAGTAAATCGGTGGTTAATCCACGCAGCATCGACAACCGGATATCCGGGGTTCTCCCCAGCTTGCGATGTCCTGACATATTTTCCTCCTGCAACTAAGAACTAAAGTCGGGTCTGGATTAACCTTAAAGCTGACTGCTTGCGGCCAGCGACAAACCCATATCTTCCAACTTCTGAATAACTTCTTCCAATGACTTTTTGCCCAGGTTTCTGACCTTCATCATATCTTCTTCAGACCGCGCCGCCAGATCACCGACCGTATTGATGCCGGCTCTTTTTAAGCAATTGTAGGTACGGACTGAAAAATCCATATCTTCAATAGCCGTATCCAGCATGCGTGAGCGTTCATCGTCTTCTTCATTATCCGCAAAACTGCTGTCCTTGCTGTCATCAGTCAGGCCAATGAATATCTGCAGATGATTGGACAAAATCCTGGCCGCGGTAGATAAAGCTTCTTCAGCTCTGATCGTGGCGTCGGTCCAGACTTCCATGGTCAGGCGGTCAAAGTCAGTGACCTGTCCCACACGGGTATCTTCTACGGCGTAATTCACCTTTTTGACCGGCGTAAATATCGAGTCAATCGGGATCACTCCAATCGGCTGATTGGGCCACTTATTCTGGTCGGCACTATTATATCCCCGGCCGCGGCTGAAGGTCATCTCAATGAAAAGGCGGCCGCTGCCATTTAAGGTAGCAATATGTTGATCCGGATTCATTATCTCGATTTCTTCATCGCAGGTAATATCCCCGGCGTTAACATCACCTACACGGCCTTCTTCCGTGCTCAAATATACAGTTTTGGGACCGTCAACGTGCAGTTTGGCCCGGATGCCTTTTATGTTCAGAATAATCTCGGTCATGTCTTCAATGACACCTTCAACCGTAGAGAATTCATGATAAACACCGTCAACACGGATGGCCGTGACCGCGGCGCCAGGCAGGGATGACAAAAGCACACGGCGCAAAGAGTTGCCTAACGTCATACCATAACCGCGTTCCAGGGGCTCAACGACAAATTTGCCGTACGAACCGTCATTATTAAGCTCAACGGTATTGATGACAGGCTTATTCATTTCAATCATGGGTACCTCCTACGAAAATGTCGGTAGGATAAATCCTATAACACAGTCCCATCTTACGAGTCAGTCCGCTTATTTGGAATACAACTCGACGATCAGACGCTCCTTAACCTCAAGATCGATATCTTCACGACCCGGCAGGCTGACAACAGTACCCTTGAGTTGCTCCATATTGACGTTCAGCCAGTGCGGAACAGTCCGTCCGGCTTCCATATCTTTAAATTTAGCTGAATCGCGGGAGCCTTCCGCCACAGCTACTTCATCACCGGCATTCAGGAACATGGAAGGAATGTTAGCCTTATTGCCGTTCACAGTGTAATGGCCGTGCAGCACCAATTGCCGGGCTTCAGACCTGGAAGAAGCCAGCCCCATCCGGTACACCACGTTATCATAGCGGCGCTCTAACAGAGACAGCAGATTTTCACCTGTCTTACCCTGCATCCGCTCAGCGGTCTGAAAGGTTTTATGGAACTGCTTTTCCAAAACGCCGTAGAAACGTTTGGTTTTTTGTTTTTCGCGCATCTGAATGCCGTATTCAGACATCTTTCTGCGCATCTGCGCCTGGCCATGCTGGCCTGGTGCATAACTTCTTCTGGAAACGGCACATTTACCGCTGTAGCAGCGGCTGCCTTTCAGGAAAAGTTTCTCGCCTTCTCTCCGGCATAACCGGCAGGCGGATTCGGTATATCTAGCCATGCTTTTACCTCCGCATTACACTCTTCTTCTTTTAGGCGGTCTGCAGCCGTTATGAGGAATCGGGGTCACATCCTTAATGAAGGTGACTTCAAGCCCGTTGGCCTGCAGCGCACGGATAGCCGACTCACGGCCTGATCCCGGACCTTTGACAAAGACCTCAACAGAACGCATGCCATGGTCAAAAGCTGTCTTGGCAGCTTGCTCCGCCGCCATCTGAGCGGCAAACGGCGTTCCTTTACGGGATCCTTTCATACCAATACCGCCGGCGCTGGCCCAGGATATGGCGTTACCGTTAGGATCGGTGATCGTGACAATGGTGTTGTTGAATGAAGACTGAATATGGGCATGTCCTTTGTCGACATTCTTGCGGTCTCTTCTTCTTGGCCGGGCGGCCTGACGTTTGTTTTGAACTTTAGGCATATTCGGCCTCCTTACTTCTTCTTATTAGCCATGGTGCGGCGGGGTCCCTTACGGGTGCGCGCATTGGTTTTGGTGCGCTGACCGCGCACCGGCAGACCAGAACGGTGACGACGGCCGCGGTAGCTGCCGATTTCAATCAGGCGCTTGATGTTCATTGCCACATCACGCCGCAGGTCACCCTCAACCGTATAGTCATTTTCCAACACGTCACGGATCTTGGCTAACTCTTCATCAGACAAGTCCTTGACGCGGGTATCCGGATTGATCTGGCATTTTTTTAAAATTTCATTAGAAAGCGTTCTGCCGACCCCATAAATATAGGTAAGCGCGATTTCCACGCGCTTTTCATTTGGCAGGTCGACTCCAGAAATACGTGCCATTTAATGTTTACCTCCAAAGTTGCTACTTAGCTGCAAGTAGTCGCAATTGCTGACAGTGCAATTGACGCTCTATCGCAAACACAGACGGCGGCGGTCCCTGTCCGACCGCTACAGCCGCGCCGGCCGTGGATAAAACCAAAGGACAGAAGACAGGGCTCAACCCTGTCTCTGTTTATGCTTGGGGTCCGAGCAAATCACCATGACTCTGCCCTTACGCTTAATGACTTTGCACTTCTCGCACATCGGTTTGACCGAAGGTCTGACTTTCATCTCGTTCACCTCCCTGAAAATCGCCAAAAACGCAGTCTTTGGCGCATGCTATAATATTTTATCAAAATAATTCTACAATTCAAGGCCAGTTAAGGCCGTTTTCTCATGGCAGCTATAGAATATTCTTCACAATCGTCCTGATCTTTTAAGCACTTTGTTCAATTATGTTAATATCCTACTGGTTATTCGCTCAAAAGACCTGGCAATCGAGTCGCCGGACAACCTTTTTGATTCCCTGCAGCTTCCGCGCGGTCTATTTTGCCCGCCAGGTAATGCGCCCGCGGGATAAATCATAAGGAGTCAGCTCCAGGGTGACCCGGTCTCCAGGCAGGATTTTAATATAGTGCTGCCTTAACTTACCGGAAATATGAGCCAATACTTCATGGCCATTTTCAAGTCTGACTTTAAACTGCGCGTTTGGTAACGCATCAAAAACCACGCCTTCAACTTCGATGACATCTTCTTTAGACATGCGACGCCTCCTTTACTTTTTTATCACTGGGTCCGATGGCTTCCGGCAGTGTCTTCAGCAGCTTTCGCACCGCTGCTTCTGCCGCTGCCTGGTCTGCCGTGTTTATCATATCGCTCAGCCAGCTTTCAGCCTGTCCGGCCCCAGCCTGAATCATCCTGACATGCTTGCTGTTTTTTTTCTTGGGGTTGCTTAACCCTCGCAGCCTGCCGTCACAAAGCCGCAAATACACTACCCCGGCCAGGCAGACCGTATCGGTCACCAGATACAAACGGCCCCGATCATGTCCGCAGATGGACTGGACGACAGCACCGGTTGGCGGGACAAGCTGGTGCTGCGGCAGCCGGTCAACAGCCCTCATCAGTATCCGGTATCGTCAGCGCGATCGGTCCAGCCTCCGTTATCGCTACGGTATTCTCATAGTGACAGGAAGGTTTCCCGTCCCGGGTCACAATTGTCCATTCATCATCCAGCATTTCTACCGCGGCTGTGCCCAGATTGATCATCGGTTCAATGGCCAGAACCATGCCGGCCTGCAGTCTTGGTCCGTGTCCGGCATGACCGTAATTCAACACTTCCGGGTCCTCATGCATTTCCCGGCCGATCCCGTGCCCGGTCAGTTCCCGCACTATACCATAGCCGTGCTTGACCGCGACGGCCTGAATAGCCGCGCTGATGTCACCCAGGCGGTGACCGGCTCTGGCTTGTTCAAAGCCTGCCCAAAAGCACTGCTCAGTGACCTTAATTAATTCCAGGACCTCAGGCTTAACCGCGCCGACTGCATAGGTTCGCGCCGCGTCGCCGTGCCAGCCGTTCAGCTTGGCCACGACATCCACACTGACGATCATCCCATCTCTGATGATGTGATCGGCCCGGCCAATGCCATGGACGACTTCATCATCAACGCTGACACAGACCGCTCCCGGAAAGGGGGGCTCGCCATAGTTTTTGGAAGACGGCTCCGCCCCGAAGCTGCGGATGATGTCCTCACAGCGCCGGTCAATGTCCAGCGTTGAAATGCCCGGCCGGATAAAGCTTTTCATATCCTTGAGCACCTCAGCTACCACCCGGCTGGCCGGTTTCATTTCTTCAATTTCCTGTATGGTCTTGATTTCAATCATGGCTGCGTCCTTATAATCCCCGCAAGGCATCGGCAACACTTTGCGTGACGGCCTCAGGACTCTGACTGCCATCAATCTTCAGCAGCAGTCCCTTCCGGTCATAGTAATCCGCCAAAGGCTCAGACTGGGAATGATAAACATCCAGCCGGCTTTTCACGGTTTCTTCACGATCATCCTCGCGGACGACCAGTTTTCCGCCGCAGGCATCACAGATGCCTTCCTTAGCGGGACGGCGGCTGTTGACATTGTAGCTCTCGCCGCAGTCCGGGCAGACCATACGGCCGGATAGCCGGCTGATAATCTGCTCGTCCGGAACGACTAACAAAATGACCGCGTCCAGCCCCCGCTCCTGGCCGGCAAAAAAGCCATCCAGCGCTTCAGCCTGGCTGACATTACGCGGAAAGCCATCCAGAAGGAACTGGTCACCCTTACAGTCCTCCAGCAGGGTCTGCCGGACCATACGGATGGTCAGCTCATCAGGCACCAGCTGGCCTTTTTGGATGTAGGTCTGGGCCTCCTGGCCCAGGGCGGTCTGATTCTTAATGTTGTTGCGGAACATGTCTCCGGTAGAAATATGCTTGCAGCCGGTAGCTTTACAAACGCCCGGCGCTACCGTTCCTTTGCCGGCACCCGGAGGCCCCATAATGATCAGTCTCACGACAATCCCCTCGCTTCTAACACTGTGACAGCACGAAAGCCCCATACCGTTACCGGTTCAGGGGCAGTGACCCGCGGCCTGGCCGCGGGAATCGCGCATCTGCTTACTCTATCATACTCAGTCCAGGAACCCTTTATAGTTACGCATGGACATCTGTGCCTCAAGCTGATTGATCAGATCCAGACAAACACCGACAATAATGATAATAGCAGTACCGCCAAACCATATACCGGTATTTTGGGTACCGGTGAGGGTTCCGATCAGCATTGGCGCCAGCGAAACCACCACCAGAAACAGTCCGTCAAACCAGGTCAGGCGCTGAGAGGTCCTTGCAATGAACTCAGAGGTAGGACGGCCTGGGCGGACGCCCGGTATATACCCGCCATTTTTCTGAATGTTGTTGGAAACCTCTA
The DNA here is from genome assembly GCA_012034405.1 of Oscillospiraceae bacterium HV4-5-C5C. Lineage (GTDB taxonomy): Bacteria > Bacillota > Clostridia > Saccharofermentanales > Fastidiosipilaceae > JAAVLZ01. The sequence goes on from JAAVLZ010000011.1 coordinate 17,678, forward strand.
TCGGATTGAACTGAATCATAGAATAGAAGAATGTAAATCCAAAAATCAGTAATCCGTCCAGAATGTAATAGAAAGGGCTGGTGCCAAAATCCGCAAACCAGCGCGCCACCACATTGGTACTGTTAGAGAAGAAAAAGGTGACGATCAGGTTAGGGATCTGAAGGATACTGACAGCAAAGATGACCGGAATAACGCCGGACTGGTTAACTTTTATGGGCAGGTAGGTTGACTGCCCGCCATACATTTTACGGCCAACCATGCGTTTGGCGTATTGGATCGGAATCCGTCTTTCGGCCAGCTGTACATACAAAACGGCAATAATAGCCGCAACCGTCAGAAGCACCACCAGCAGGACCTTGAAAATGGACAGGAAGACATTGGCTACTGCCCATTGCTCACTCAGGGTCACCAGGTTGCTCAACATGCTGGGAATCCTTGCCAGGATACCGGCAAAGATAATAATTGAGATACCGTTACCGATACCATGCACGTTAATCAGTTCGCCGATCCACATAATGATGGCTGTACCCGCTGTAAAGGAGCCGATGACCACCAGCGCGTTCAGCCAGGCTGGCAGCGCACTGGTATTAGCAGTGCGGGTATTGAACCAAAAAGCAAAGCTGGTGAGCAAAGCCAGCGCGACCGTGACAATCCGTACGATCTGCTGAATCTGCTTACGGCCGGTTTCGCCCTCTTTAGACATCCGCTCTAAAGCCGGGATGGCTACAGTCAGGAGCTGGATAATAATGGAAGAGTTGATATAAGGCGTAATGCCCATGGCAAATATCGACACCGCAGCCAGAGCGCCGCCGGACATAATGTCCATCAGGCTGCCCAGCTGACCAAAATTGCTGAGCAGATTGGTGAAGGCAACTTTGTCGATTCCAGGCACCGGGATATTACCGCCCACGCGGAACAGCGCGATCATCGCGATGGTAAACAGGAGCTTCTTGCGAAGTTCCGGTAACCGCCAGGCGTTTTTGAGCGTGTCAAACATGCTGCCCATGGTTTAAACCTCCTCAGCCTGTCCTCCAGCTTTCTCAATTGCTTCTTTAGCGCCGGCGGTAAACTTATCAGCCTTTACAGTTAATTTTTTGTTCAGCTCTCCGCCATTGAGTATCTTCAGTCCGTCCATCTGGTGATTGAAGGAAATGATACCCGCCTTCTTAATCGCTTCCAGATCGATAACCGCGCCATCCTCAAACAGATTCAGTCGGTCAACTTTTACCAGCACATACTTGGTAGCAAACCGCTTGTTGTTAAAGCCGCGTTTGGGCAGCCGGCGGAACAAAGGCATCTGACCGCCTTCAAACCCGGGACGGACTCCGCCGCCACTGCGGGCCTTCTGGCCTTTGTGACCGCGGCCGGCAGTTTTACCGTTACCGGAACCCACGCCGCGCCCCTTGCGGTAAGCTTTGGCATTGCTGCCGGGAACAGCGGTAAATTCATTCAGTTTCATTTGCTCAATGGCCCCCTTACGCTTCTTCGCACTTGACGACATGGTCAAGCTTGCGGATCATGCCGCGAATGGCTTCGTTATCTTCATGCAGCGCGCTGTGACCGATTTTGGTTACACCCAGAGCGACAGCGGTAGCCTTTTGTCTGGCAGTCACATTGCTGATACTTTTAACCAAGGTAACTCTAATCTTAGACATCTGCGTCCCTCCGTTTACAGGATTTCTTCCGGTGCTTTACCGCGCAGACGCGCCACTTCATTGAGGACTTTCAGTGACTTCAGTCCTTCAAACACCGCATTAACCATGTTGTTGCTGTTATTAGAGCCCAGGCTCTTCGTACGAATATCCGAGATACCGGCCAGTTCGCAGACCGCACGCACCGGGCCGCCGGCGATAACGCCGGTACCGGGCTTAGCCGGTTTTAATAAAACCTTGCCGCCGCCAAACTCGCCCAGGACTTCATGCGGGATCGTCGTGTTGACCATCGGCACTTCAATCAGATTCTTTTTGGCGTCTTCACTGGCTTTGCGGATCGCTTCAGGAATTTCAGCTGCCTTACCCAGGCCTTTGCCGACATGTCCCTGGCCGTCGCCAACGATGATCAATGCGGTGAAGCGCATATTGCGACCGCCCTTGACGGTCTTGGATACGCGTCCGATATGGATCACGTGTTCATTTAATTCCAGAGTATTCGGGTTGATCTTCATATCTCCTGCTGCCTCCGTCAGAATTTCAGGCCGGCTTCGCGCGCCGCCTCTGCCACTGCCTGCACTCTGCCGTGATAGATATATCCGCCACGGTCAAAGACGACTTCGCTGATACCTTTTTCCAGGCAGCGTTCTGCTGCCTGTTTGCCTACCGCTTTAGCCGCAGTGATGTTTCCACCGTTGCCAAGTTCCGCTTTAACAGTCTTGTCTAAGGATGAACTGCTCACCAGCGTAACGCCCGCCTTATCATCAATAACCTGGACATAAATGTGTTTCAGGCTCCGAAAAACGCACAGACGGGGACGGTCAGCCGTGCCGCTGATTTTATAGCGTACACGCGCATGCTTGCGTAAACGGACGGCGTTCTTATCGATTTTCTTTATCATTTATCTCACCTTCCCTTATTTAGCCTTACCGCCGGTCTTGCCTTCCTTGAGATGCAGGACCTCGTAGTCATACTTTATGCCCTTGCCCTTGTATACATCAGGGACACGGAAAGCTCTGATCTTAGCGGCGGTCTCACCGACCAGCTGCTTATCAGCGCCCTTTACCGCAATTTTGTTCTGGCCGTTCACTTCAATAGTAATGCCAGCCGGTTCTTCCATCTCTACCGGGTGAGAATAGCCCAGCGAAAGCACCAGTTTGCTGCCTTGCTTTGCAGCTCTGAAGCCCACGCCGTTGACTTCCAGATTTTTCTGGAAACCATCGCTGACGCCTACCACCATGTTGTGAATCAAAGCACGGTAAAGGCCATGCAGCGCCTTGGTTTCCTTTTCGTCATTAGGACGCTCAACTAAAACCTTCTGATCTTCTACTTTTACAGTGAAGATAGGATTAATTGTCTGTGACAGGGTAACTTTACCCTTAGATACGGTCACGGTTGATCCAACCAGATGGACTTCGACGCCCTGCGGAATATCAACCGGCTTTCTGCCAATTCGGGACATATCTGTTCCTCCTGCTCTTGAGATTGAGACGGTTTTCACCGTCGTTTCAGAGATCTTCGCTGTACTTGTATCAGCGCCGTTTCTCATCTTAGCTTTTGTCTCCGGCTAAACCGTTTACCAGACAAAAGCCATTACTTCGCCGCCCAGGCTCTTTTTACGCGCATCGCGGTCGGTCATGATGCCCTGATTGGTGGACACAATGGCGATACCCAGACCACCTAAAACGCGGGGCAGTTCCGTAGCATTCGCGTAAACTCGCAGACCAGGTCTGGAGATGCGCTTCAGGCCGCTGATAACGCATTTTTTATCAGCATACTTGAGTGTGATGCGGATAACGCCCTGTTTGGCGTCTTCAATCACATCATACTTATAAATGTAACCCTCATTTTTCAAAATCTCAGCCAATGCTTTTTTCACACTGGAAGCGGGTACATCAACGGTCTGGTGCTTGGCCGCGGCCGCGTTGCGGATGCGGGTAAGCATATCGGCAATAGAATCTGTGATTTGCATGATCTTCCTCCTTCTGCCTGGGGCTTACCAGCTGGCCTTTTTGATTCCGGGAATCTGGCCTTTATAAGCCAGCTCACGGAAACATAAACGGCAGATACCATACTTGCGGATATAGGCGTGCGGACGGCCGCAGATTTTGCAGCGGTTATGCGCGCGAGTCGAATACTTAGGCTCCCTGGAAGCCTTGATCTTCATAGATGTCTTGGCCATAGCGCTCTCCTTACTTCCTGAACGGCATGCCTAACTGGGTCAGCAGTTCTCTGGCTTCTTCGTCGGTTTTCGCGGTGGTGACAATAATGATGTCCATACCACGGATTTTATCGATCTTGTCATACTCGATTTCCGGGAAGATCAACTGTTCCTTGGTGCCGGTGGCATAGTTGCCATGGCCGTCAAAGGAGTTAGGGTTCAAGCCGCGGAAGTCGCGGATCCGGGGTACAGCCAGGCTGATGAAACGGTCCAGAAATTCATACATCTGGTCGCCGCGCAGGGTTACCTTACAGCCGACTTCCATGCCTTCGCGAAGCTTAAAGTTGGCGATGGACTTTCTGGCTTTAGTGATAACAGCTTTCTGACCGGTTATGGTCGCCAGGTCATTCGCTGCGTTATGCACCGTTTTGCTGCCGTCACGAGCATCGCTGCCCACGCCGATATTCAAAACAATTTTTTCCAGCTTGGGAATCTGCATCGGGCTCTTATACTTAAAGGTTTCCTGGAGCGCCGGCACAATTTCATTTGTATAGCGGTCTTTTAATCTTGCCATGGTTTCCTCCTGCCTTTAAGCTTTAGCCGCGTGGCTGACAGTTTCAATCTCTGCGCCGCAGGCTTTGCAAATACGTACTTTATCGCCGGCTTCATTAAACTTATAGCCAATTTTGACCGGTTTTTTGCAGCTGTCACAGACCAGCATACAGTTGGCTGCCGCGATCGGCGCTTCTTTTTCAACAATGCCGCCGGCCTGATTCTGGTTATTGGGTTTCTGATGTTTTTTCACAACATTCACGCCCTTGACAACAACCCGGCCGGTAGACGTGAGAACCTTGGTGACCTCACCGGTTTTGGCGCGATCTTTACCTGTACGGATGTAAACCGTATCACCTACTTTAATATGGACTTTAGCCATGTTAACCTCCTCACAGAACTTCCGGTGCCAGGGACAAAATGCGCATATACTCTTTATCACGCAGTTCTCTGGCGATTGGTCCGAAGATACGCGTTCCACGGGGATTTTTGTCGTCTTTGATAATGACCGCAGCATTTTCATCAAAGCGGATGTAAGATCCGTCAGCGCGGCGGACAGCTTCCTTGGTACGCACGACCACAGCCTTGACGACTTCTCCCTTTTTGACCACGCCGCCGGGCGCGGCCTCTTTAACGCTGCAGACAATGACATCGCCGATGGACGCAAACTTGCGCCAGGATCCGCCGAGCACTTTGATGCACTGCAGTTCACGAGCGCCGGTATTATCAGCGGATTTAAGTCTGGTTTGTACTTGAATCATAACTTGAACTCCTTCCTGGGGGCCGGATCAGCTGATCCGGTTTCCCAACTGTGCACCCTGTTACTTAGCGCGCTCAATGATCTCGGTCACTCTCCAGCGCTTATCTTTACTCAGCGGGCGGGTTTCCATCACACGGACGCGGTCACCGATATGACAACTGTTTTCTTCATCGTGAGCCTTGAGCTTCATGCTCCGCTTCACGTACTTTTTATACAAAGGATGCTTGATGTGCTCGGTAATGGTCACTACGACGGTTTTATCCATTTTGTCGCTCGTCACAATTCCGACTCTCTGCTTACGTAAGTTTCTCTCGACAGCCATCCGAACCTTCCTCCTCACTTGTTAGCGGCGTTGAGCTCGCGCTCACGCAAAATCGTGTTGACTCTGGCCAGATCACGCTTGACCAGACGAAGTTCGGCCGTATTTTCAAGCTGCTTGGTCGCGTTCTGGAAACGAAGTTTGAACAACTGTTCCTTGAGGGCGACGATTTCCTGGTTCAACTCCTCGGAGGATTTATCGCGGTAATCTTTAGCCTTCATTCAGCTCAGCCTCCTTTTCACGGACAACAATCTTGGTTTTGCAGGGCAGCTTATGGCTGGCCAGACGCAGAGCCTCTCTGGCATCTTCTTCTGAAACACCGGCGACTTCAAAGAGCACCCGGCCTGGTTTAATGACGGCTACCCAATACTCAGGTGAGCCTTTACCGGAACCCATACGGGTCTCTGCCGGTTTTTTAGTGACAGGCTTGTCCGGGAACACCTTGATCCAGACTTTACCGCCTCTCTTAAGGAAACGGTTAATGGCGACACGGGCAGCTTCAATCTGATTTGATTTCAGCCAGCAGGGCTCGGTGGCCTGAAGGCCATAATCACCGTAAACAACTGTATTTCCGCGGGTGGCTTGACCATTCATATTACCGCGGTGTTGCCTTCTGTACTTTACTCTTTTGGGAAGCAGCATCAGGCTTTACCTCCTTCAACTTGCTTGTCCGCGTGATCACGTGACTTAAACACTTCGCCACGGAAGACCCAGACTTTGACGCCGATACGACCGGCGGTGGTATTGGCTTCGGCAAAACCATAATCAATGTCGGCGCGCAGCGTTTGCAGGGGGATGGTGCCCTCGTGGTAATGCTCCGCGCGGGCAATCTCAGCGCCGCCCAGACGACCGGAAACCTGAGTCTTGATGCCCTTGGCTCCGGCTTTCATAGCCCGGCCCATGGCCTGCTTCATGGCGCGGCGGAAGGAAATTCTCTTTTCAAGCTGCGCCGCGATGCTTTCTGCCACTAACTGCGCGTCTACATCCTGGTTTTTGACTTCATTCACATTGATCAGGAAGTCCTTGGCAAAAGTAGCTTTCAGCTTCTTCTTTAATCCGTCAATCCCGGAGCCCTGCCGGCCGATTACAATGCCGGGTTTTGCGGCCCAGATAGTCAGGACGGTCTTTTCATCACCTTTGCGTTCGATTTCAATCCGGGGGCAGCCGGCGGCAAAGCATTCCTTTTTTACAAAGTCACGGATGGCCTTGTCTTCAACGAGGTAAGTGCTGAAGCTCTTCTTATCCGCGTACCATTTGGTATCCCAATCCTTAATAACGCCGACTCTGAAGCCATGCGGATTAATTTTTTGACCCATCTTCAGTCCTCCTCACTTTTTTTCCTTGAGCACCACGGTCAGGTGGCAGGTCCGCTTGTTAATCCGGTTAGCTGAGCCTCTGGCCCGCGGCATGATCCGCTTGATGACCGGGCCCGGATTGGCGTAAGCCTGATCCACATACAGGGCGTCACGGGAAAGGGAGTTGTTATTGACGGCATTAGCCTCCGCTGATTTGATCAGCTTCAGGAGGATTGGAGATACGGCCCGCGGGGTGTAGGTCAAAATAGCGATGGCCTCATCCAGCTGCTTGCCGCGGATCAGTTTACAGACCGCGTTGGCTTTGATCGGAGCCAGACTGACATGACGGACATGAGCGATACCCTGATCCCGGCCGATGCCCAGAGCCTTCCGCTCCTTTTTAGTAAGGCGCTTCAGGCGCTGATTTTTTTTGCGGGTTTCCGCATAGGCTTGGCGAAGCTCGTCACGATGTTCTTCCATGAACTGCTTCGGCATGACCTTCTTGGTTTTAAGCACTGTGTTTTCCACTTTTGTTCCTCCCTCTCGATCAGCGCGTGGTCTTATCCGAGCCAGCGTGGCCGCGGTAGGTCCTGGTGGGAGCAAATTCACCCAACTTGTGGCCGACCATATCTTCTGTTATATAGACCGGAACGTGTTTTCTCCCGTCATGCACCGCGATGGTATGACCTACCATCTCGGGGAAGATCGTGGAGGCACGGGACCAAGTCTTAATGACGCGTTTGTCTCCGTTAGCATTCATCACTTCAATTCTCTTCATCAGTGACGCTTCGACGAAATAACCTTTTTTTGTCGATCTGGACATGTTATCCTCCCTTACTTCCCTCTGCGCTTCACAATATATTTACTGGAAGCTTTTTTACGGTTTCTGGTTTTCTTACCCAGTGTAGGCACACCCCAGGGGGTTACAGGGCCGGGCAGGCCAACCGGAGACTTACCTTCACCACCGCCGTGCGGGTGGTCGTTGGGGTTCATAACGACACCACGGACGGACGGGCGGACGCCTTGATGACGCTTACGGCCGGCTTTGCCCAGGTCAACGTTTTCATGCTCTGAGTTACTGACCGCGCCGACTGTGGCCCGGCAGCCTACCGGAATCATACGAACTTCACCGGATGGCAACCGGATCTGGGAATATGCCCCATCCTTAGCGACTAGCTGAGCAATAGCGCCGGCGGTTCTGACCAGCTGGGCACCTTTGCCGGGTTTCATTTCAATGTTATGGATTTCAGTACCGACCGGGATATTAGCCAAAGGCAACGCATTGCCGGCAATAATATCTGCGTCAGTTCCGCTGATCACCACCTGGCCGATTTTCAGGCCATCCGGCGCCAGGATGTAGCGGCGCTCGCCGTCCTGATACTGCAGCAGGGCAATATGAGCGGTGCGGTTAGGATCATATTCCAGCGCGACTACTTTGGCAGGCACGCCGTCCTTGTCCCGTTTCCAATCAATCAGACGGATTTTGCGTTTATTGCCGCCGCCGATATGACGGACAGTAATTCTCCCGTAGCTGTTACGGCCGCCGGACTTGCTTTTACTGACGGTAAGTCTCTTTTCCGGCTTTTTATCGGTCAGCATAGAAAAATCAGCCACCGTCATATGCCGACGAGAGGGAGATGTTGGATTAAAGCTCTTGACTGGCATCTTTTTTGCTCCTTATCTTACGTGACCGATTACTGGCCAATTCCAAATTCTTCAATAGCTGTCTTATACTTACGATCGCTCTGAACCGTTTTCCCGCCGGCAGTCAGGTATGACACCGCTTCAGGACTCTGATCAATCGTTACAATTGCTTTTTTCCAGCTGGGACGGCGGCCTTCCTGGCGATAACGCAGGCGCTTATTCTTGCCCAGGCGGTTCTGAGTGTTAACAGCGGTTACTTTCACGCCAAAAAGCTGCTCGCAGGCCTGACGGATCTCCGGTTTTGTCGCGCCCTTAGCCACGACAAATGTATAACGGCCCATCGCGGCTTCAGCCGAGCTGCGCTCGGTAATCAGCGGCTTCAGGATGATATCGTGCGCGGACTTCATGACGCGTACACCTCCTCGATCTGTTCAACTGCGGCTTTGGTCACCACAAATTTGTCATATTTCAATATATTCAGGACATTCAGCGTATTTACCCGGGCAGTCTGAACATTGATCAGATTGCGGGCGGACCGCTCCACATTGGTGTTGCTCTCATCCGTCACCACCAGGGCTTTGGCCGCATCAATCTTCAGGTTTTTCAAAACCGCCACAAACTTTTTGGTTTTGATTTCATCCAGCTCCAGCTTGTCCAGCACAATCACATTGCCTTCCAGCAATTTCTGCGACAAAGCTGATTTCAGAGCCAGTCTTCTCAGTTTTTTGGGTACAGCCTGTCGATAGCTGCGCGGGACCGGTCCGAAAATGATACCGCCGCCGACCCACTGCGCGGCCCGAATGGAGCCCTGCCGGGCCCGGCCGGTGCCTTTCTGACGGTAAGGTTTGCGGCCGCCTCCACGTACTTCACTGCGGCCCTTGGTCTTGCTGGTTCCCTGACGCAGATTAGCCAGCTGGCTCTTTACCACCTGGTGCATCACGGCTTCATTGGGCTCGATACCAAATACGGCGTCGGAAAGCTCGATCTGACCGTTTACGGTACCGTCCATATTGTAGACATCAATCTTAGCCATTATTACTGCTCCTCTCCTTTACGCCTTAAGCCTGCGCGTGCTTCACGCTGGTGGTAATCTCCAGGAAAGCGCCTTTGATTCCGGGGCAGGCACCGCGGACAGCCAGGATATTGCGTTCGCCGTCAACCATGACAACGTCCAGATTCTGAACCGTTACACGAGCGCTGCCCATATGACCTGGCAGCTTTTTGCCCGGCAGAACCCGGCTGGGGGTAGCGGATGTACCCAAGGAGCCGACTCTTCTGTGATATTTAGAACCGTGAGCCTCTTTACCGCCTTTTTGATTATGGCGTTTGATGTTGCCGGCAAAGCCTTTGCCTTTTGATGTTCCGACCACATCAATGTGATCGCCCACTGCCAGCATGTCTGACACTTTGATCTCCTGTCCCAGGCTGAAGTCATCCGCGTTCTCCGTATGGAACTCACGGATCACCGCCTTGGGTGTAACGCCGGCGGTCTTGAACTGACCGGCATCCGGCTTATTCACTGTGTTGGGGCGTTTGTCAGTAAAAGCGACGCGGACGGCGGTATAACCGTCACTGTCAGCGGTCTTTTTTTGGATCACATAGACCGGACCGCATTCAATGACAGTTACGGGAATCGCACTGCCGTTTTCATCAAACAGCTGCGTCATACCGACTTTCCTGCCCAGCATGAACTTACTCATTTATCGTTCCTCCTGTTCGGGTCAGCTGTCAACACGCGTTGCAGCTTGCCCTGGTTATTGGTTCGCCATTAAGGCGGCGAACTTGACCTCGCGGCCTATTTCAAGACCGCATCCCAAACCTTACAGTTTGATCTCAATGTTGACACCGGCCGGCATGTCCAGCTTCATCAGTGCTTCAACCGTCTTCTGATTTGGCGCCAGAATATCAATCAGACGCTTGTGCGTCCTGGATTCAAACTGCTCACGGGAATCCTTGTGTTTATGCGGCGAGCGCAGAATTGTCACAATTTCCTTCTCGGTCGGCAGTGGAATCGGACCCGACACGCTGGCCCCGGTGCGCTTGGCTGTTTCAACGATCCGCGCCGCGCTCTGGTCCAGAACCTCATGGTCGTAGGACTTTAGTCTGATTCTGATCTTCTGATTAATGGCCATTGGTAATCCTCCTGTTATGCTGCTTGGCAGTTACAACCGCTCCGGGCGTATCTTTATTCCCCATCATAAAGCCCAGTCAGTTATTCACACGGGTGATAGCTGTACTGGGCAGAATTAAAGGCAAAGCTCAATTCCTGCTCGGTTAACTGCCCGTCCGGCCTCAATGAGCCGGGCTTCTCAATCTCAGTTACCCGCCGTGGCTGGAGCAGCCAATCCACTGCGGCAATCTGAAATGTCATCGCTTGCGCAAACTCGCGCAACAAAAATTATACTCGCAGCTCCTATATAATGGCAAGCCGCGCCTGCATTTTGCCTGACAATTATTTTGCAGTCATCCGGGGTAATAGTTAGATATTCTGCACAATATATCATATATATAATCGGATATCAGCTTTGCTTGACTGCTGACCGGCCGGAATAACTAAGCCCGAGGGCCGGACCTCGCCTTAATCCCCGGCCACCGCGGCAGTCGCCGCAGTTGTTTCTGCCGCGGTGGCTGTTTCTGCTGCCGCGGTGTCCAGTGTCTCAGAGGTAGTGGCCTCAGGCGCGCTTTCTCCCTCCAAATATAAAGGATAGTCCGCCAGTGATTTAAACACATAGCCTTCAGACTCAGCATAATCAATTAAGTCCGGGAGTATTTGTATGTTGGTAGCCGAAACCGCGTGAAGCAAAAGTACCGCGCCGGGATGCAGGTTGGACTCAACGGTCTGCAGGGCCTCAGTCGGATCGGGTTGATCATCTACTTCCCAATCCCGGTAAGCAAAGCTCCAGAAAACCGTTTTGTACCCCATATCGTCGTAAATCTGCAGCACCCGGTCGCTGTAAGCACCCTGTCCCGGTCTGATGTAGCGCGGCATATCCTGTCCCGTCACTTCTTTAAATGCAGCGGCCTGATCCTCCACATCCGCGATCATGGCCTGAATTCCGTCCTCAGAAAGCGTTGTAGCCGGATTGAGATGATTATAGGTATGGTTTGCTACAAAATGGCCATCAGCCAGCATCCGCTTCACCAGGTCCGGACTGCTGTCCAGATACGCGTGGGTCAAAAAGAAGTTAATGGTAATGCCTTTTTCCTTGGCTTCATCCAGCAACTTGATCGTATTGTCCCGGTTATACTCATAGCCGCAGTCCATCGTCAGGTAGAGATCCTTTTCCGTGGGATCACTCTCCTGCCAGATCACATTGTGACGATCTACCATCTCCTGGATATCAGCGCTGACCGTGGCCGGCTGCTCACTGTCGGCCTCAGCCGGGCTGTACCACCAGCTTAAGGAAGTGTTGTCATAGTCCAGATATTTGGACTCATCAAAGGAAGCCGGATCAATGGCCGGCGTTGGCGTGGGGGGTACCGGGGTGGGTGACGGCGAAGGCGTGGGCGTAGCTGCGGTGGTCTGGCTCTCACTGGTGCTGGCCGGAGTCGTTTCCTCAGATTTGGTTTTAGCCTGACAGCCCGGCAGGATCAGCAGCAGCCCGGCCAGCAGCGCGGCGGTCAGACGTTTTCTGGTTAAGGCAGAATTCAGTTTTTTCATATACATAAACCTCCTGATATATTGTCGTATAATCGCAATGGACGTTTCATCACTGGCCCAAAGCAGCGGCTGCCAGTTCAGTCAGCTCCTGCGGCGTAAAATGATAGTGGCGGTGGCAGAAGTGGCAGATCAGCTCCGCGCCTTCCGGCTGTCCGGCCAGATCATATAGTTCCTCTGCGCCCAAGGAGAACAGGTTCCGGGTCATGCGGGAACGGCTGCAGTTGCATTGATAAGAGAGGCTGCGGCTCTGCAGATACTGGATATCCGGATCACCCATAAACAGATCCAGCAGCTGAGCTGGCGTAAAGCCCTCCTCCAGCCAATATGTTATATCCGGATAGCCCTTGGCGCGGGCTTCAACATAGGCTGCTTCCTGATCGTCGGCTCCCGGCATCAGCTGGACCAGGATGCCGCCGGCCTGGCGCACCCCGTTATGATCCAGCGTCACCCCCACGCCGACCACACTCTCAATCTGCTCTGAACGGGCCAGATAATTAGCTAATTCATCACCAATCCCGCCGTTCATCAGTTCAACTGTACCGGTATAAGGATGGCCCAGTCCCAGGTCGCGGATAACTTTCAGCTGTCCGCGGCCGACAGCCGTTTTCAGGTCTGCTTTGTGCTGATCATTTTGCAGATTGGGCACATGAGGATTGACAATATCCCCGCGGACGGTTCCGTCAGACTCCGCCACCACCGTCATGCCGCCCAAGGGGCCGTCACAGGTCAGCTGCATGCTCATGCGGTCGCCCTGGCTTTTAAGATCGGAACCCAGCAGGGCGGCCCCGGTTAAAAAACGGCCCAGCAGCATGGCCGACAGCGGGGACAAGTCATGTACGCGCAGCGCCTCCTGCGTCAAAGCCGTGCTGCGGCAGCCCACCAGGCGGACATGTCCGTTCAGTGCGGTCGCAATAACCAGGTGATCCCCCGGGTTGTTAAATTCTTCTGCATTAAAAGGTATAGCCATAATAATATCTTCCTTATATAATTGACAGCCCCTGCTGCTGCAGCGAAGGCATAAGGCTGCCTGGTCAGCTACTGAGCCAGCCAGCCTCATGCCGCCGGTCCCTCAGGTGGGATCCGGCCGGTCAGTCAGCCGGATTCAGCACCGCGGACAGCAGGCGCCTTGAAAACACCGGACTTGAGCCGTTCGTCCCCTGAGCGTTGGACAGGGGCAGCTGTTCAGTCCCGTTCTGGCCAAGCGTCCAGCAGCTGTCAAGTTTCAGGCCGGCCCGGGTCAAGGCCGTCTGCAGCTCAGTCCAGGACCAGCAGCGTTCCGTAACGGTCACATCAAAACGCTGCCATAAGCCGGCGTGGCCCGCTGGTACAAACCCGGTTATATCTGCGGTATTCAGCGCTTGATGATCGTCATATTCCGTCTGCCAGAAAATGGCGTATTGTTCGGTGATATCAAACAACTGCTGTTGGTGTAACGATCTGAAGTGGTCTAATCCTACCACATCGAAGAAAAATTGCCCACCCGGAGCCAGCAGTCCGGCAGCGCTTTGAAAGAGGCCCAAAAGGTCCCGCCCGGTCAGCAAATGGTTGACCGTATCAAGCAGACAGCAGACCACTCCGGCTTTAAAGCTCCCGGTATCAGCCCGGCTGATATCCTGCAGCGCCAGGGTAAAAACCGGCGGCGCGGAAGCCGGGTCAGCTGGCTGGCCTTCCGGATTCCGCTGCGTCGCCGCTGGCAGCGCTGCCTCATAGCCTGCGTTTTCCAGCAGCTGCCAGGCTTCATTCAGCATTCCCGGTGAACGATCCAGTCCCAGTACGGAGAAGCCCTGGTTGAGAAAGGTCAGAAGCAGGCGGCCGGTTCCGCAGCCCAGATCTGCCATCTGCCGGCAAACCGGCTGGCGCGTTTTGAGCTGCCGCGCTATAACGGACAGGATCTGCTGCGTCAGTTCAGCGGCCTCGCCTGCCTGCTGTTGATAGCGGTCATAAATCAAAGCCAGCTCATCATAAGCCTCATTTTGCCAGTCATAAGCTTCCTGCCAGTCTGCGCCGGCCTTGGTATTGGCTGCCATCTGCTCAACCGTCCGTCTGACTATCTGTGTTGGCCGCGTCCTGCAGCTGCAGCGCAGCAATCGCCTGTTGCAGCTGGCTGTCCTCCGCTTCCGGCAGCTGGCTCAGAGGCTGCTGACTGGCTTCATCAGACAATGAAACCGGATAATCAGGGGTCAGGCCGGTGCCTTCAATCTCTTCGCCGCCCGGCAATACATAACGGAAGATGGTGACATTAACCGCTGAGCCATCCGACAGCTGGATAGTTGTGGTCCCGGAACCTTTACCATAGCTTTGCTCACCGACCAGCACCGCTTTGTTCCAGTCACGCAGACAGCCGGAAAAAAGTTCCGATGCGCTGGCCGTGTTGTTGTTCATCAGGATAGCGTAATGCATGTCCTCTGAAACACCCATGCTGGCATCAGAAGTCCATTCCTGAGTATAAGCCTGGCCATCGCTGCGGCCGTTGATCCTGGCTACTTCACCTTCCGGCAGCAGATAGTCGAGGCAGTCAATGACCGCCTGAGCGTCCCCTCCCAGATTATTGCGCAGGTCAATAACCATTTCCGTGGCTCCGTCCTGAGTCAAAGAGTCCACCCCGGCTTTGAATTGTTCAAACAAATTGGTCGTAAAGCTGCTGATCTTTAGGTAGCCGGTATCCGCGTCCAGCATACGGTAGCTGACCACCTCAGTGGTGATATCCTGGCGGGTCATGGTCATGGTCAGATACTTGCCGGTTGAGGGGCGGTAAAACTTAACGGTGACGGCTGTACCGGCTTCGCCCTTGATTTTATCCGCTAACTCAGAGGCTGAGTCCAGATCCTCAACGGACTCCCCATCAACTTCAACCGGAATATCTCCCGCCATAACTCCGGCTTCATACGCTGGTCCGTTCTCCTGAACTTCAATAACCTCAAGCGTCCCGTCCGTGGCCTGGCTGACGGTAGCGCCTATGCCGCTGTAATGGCCGGATAAACTTTCCTGCAGTCCCTGGTAATCTTCTGCGCTGAGATAGTAGGTATAAGGATCGCCCAGTGAATCCGGCAAGCCTTTATTGATTGCGGCCAGGATCTCCTGGTCAGATAGCTCCCGGTAAAAGTTATCTTTAATCAGCTGAATTTCCGTCGCCAGTTTTTGAGCCTCAGCCTGTGTATCCGAATCGGTGTCCGTCACCCCGATGGTCAGGCCGCTGCTGCTCTGCTCCCCGGCAGTTCCTGCCGGCAAAGCGTTATTAATTAACAAAACATAAAACAGGCCGGCCGAAGCGACAAAGGTGATCAAAGCTGTCAGCAGCACCGGGAACAGCAATTGATGGCGGTTATTGCCGGTGGTTTTGCCGCTCCGTTTGGGTGCCGGCGCGCCGGTCGGCAGATGAGTGCCGGGCTGCGGCCAGGGCTGTAATGGCGGCTGTTCGGATTTAGGTGACTGATGATCGTTCTGCTCAATCTGATACATGATTTTTTCCCTGTCTTCCCACATAAACTCAAGGCCGGAACAGGCCGGCCGGTTGGAATCACTGATAGCACCACTATAACAGAATCAAGCTGGCCGCGTTGTTCTCTTAAGGCAGAAATCAGCCGCGAGCGGCTAATTTCTGTATCAGTTTATGTAGTTCATCGGGTTCACGGTAGAGCCGTTGATACTCACTTCCAGATGACAGTGGGCGCCGGTAGACGCGCCGGTACTGCCCACATCGCCAATGTAGTCACCCTGACTGACACTCTGACCGGCACTGACCGCCACATATTTCATATGCGCATATGTTGTGGTCATCCCGTTGGGGTGCTGAATCACGACATAATTTCCGTAACCTGATTTACTGCTGGTATAGTTTTGATTGGGGTACTGCATGGAAGCGGTAATAACCGTGCCGCTCAGGACCGCCCGGATCGGCGTGCCAAAGGCGGCCGCAAAGTCCGTGCCGTAATGGAAGGACTCAACCGCTCCGGTAATGGGATGAACCCTGGAGCCGTATTGGGAGGTAATGGTATAACCACTGGCAATCGGGGTAATCATCGATTCTGATCCGCTGGTTGTCGGCGCCGCGGGGGCGGCTGTCGGCTCGGTCGCCGCAGCGGCCTCCGTGCCGGCAGCGGCAGCCGCCGTTTCAGGGGCTTCAGCCTGAGCCTGGGCTTCGGTGGCGGCTTCCGTGTCGGCTGCGGCAGCGGCTTCAGCTGCCTGCTGAGCCTGCTGCTGACTTTCAGCGGCCTCCTGAGCCTGTTTTTCCGCCAGAGCGGCGCTCTCACTTTCACTCTGGGCCGCGGCAGCGGAGGCCGCCAGACTGGACTGACGGATGGATTCCTGTTTTTCTGATTCTACCTGCGTATAATAGGTATCCAGAGATGCCTGGATCTCATTTTGCTGCGCCAGGGCGTCATCATAAGCGCCGGAGCGATTCAGCAGCGCGCCTTCCACGCTTTCCAGATCTGTTTGGGTGACCGCCACATTGTTGTTGATCTGTTCCAGCATGGTTTCTGCGTGGTCATAATAAGCCTGCGCTTCCGCCGTAGCTTCCTCCGCAGCCTGCCTGCTCAGTTCTGCCGTCTCCGCCGCGGCCTGCAACGCCTCCAGCGCTTCGTTATCCTCTGCAGTGATGTATTCCATCAATCTCATATTGGTAAAGAACCCCGACAAGCCGTCTGACTCCAGCAAAATCTGCAGGGTTGATGTCTGGCGGTAAGGGAAAAGCGCGACAATGCGGTCTTCATATTCAGCCTGCTTATTATTGACCTCCTCCACTGCCGCCTGATAAGCACTCAAGGCATCATCCAGGGCAGTTCTGGCTACCTCAAGTTCCTGCATAAAGCTTTCATATTCAGCTTCTGAAGCCATCTGCTGCTGTTTCAGTTCCTCAAGCCGGACGCTGATACTGTTATTCTGAGCCTGGTAAGCCGCAATTTCATCATTCAGGCTGGCCAGAGCCGCGGCATTATCCGCTTGTTGCTGCAGTAACTGCTCTTCATAGGCCGCGTCTTCCGCCTTAATCGGCAGCAGGTGCCCCGCCGGAGTCACCATCAGGATAGCAGCGACGAACAAGCCGCTCAGCAAGGGTTTCAGATGACGTTTCATTTCTGCTCTTGTCCTGCCTTTCCAAGCCATATATTAAACCTTTATATATTTTCTTACGGACATAGCGCTGCCGGCTGCCCCGATCAGAACGCCCAGTGCCAAATTAACCAGAATGAAAATCCAGGCCAGGTTTGACAGCGGCAAGACAAAATTGCGCGGCGCTAAAACGCCCAGATCAGAGCTCGACTGTCCGCCCACCACTCGCTGGTACAGCCATTGATAGATGGCATAAACCAGACCGCTGCTGATCAGCGCCCCGACCGTGCCGATCAAAGTACCCTCAAGAATATACGGCCAGCGGATATAGGCGTTGGTAGCGCCCACATATTTCATGATGTTAATCTCCTCCGCCCGGGAAAAGACAGAAATCCTGACCATGTTAGCAATAATAAAGAGTGAGATGACCAGCAGGATAGCAAAAGCCAGCAAGGTCCCGGCATTGACCAGGTTGATGATTCTGGTCAGTTTCTGCATAACCGACTCTGCCATATCCACCTGAGTCACGCCGGGGAAGGCCTTGATCTGGGCCACAAACTGATCAGCCAGATCCGGATCCTGCAGCTTTACCTGATAAACGTAAGGCAGTTTGGCATAATCAAAATTATCCAGAGCAGCCTGAGCCTCACCCATAGACGCTTTCAGCTGTTCATAATTTTCCTCCGGGGTCAGCATTGTAAAGGAAAGCACGTTGCTGTCCGCGGTCAGATAAGCGGAGATATCCTGCTGCTGCTGGGCAGTCAGCTTTGCATCACACCAGACCTCTACCGGCGGCTGCTGGGCGACCACCTTAACTAAATTACCGGCGTTGAGAGACACCACAATAAAAACCCCCATTAGTAACAGCATCAGCGTCACGGTGGTGACAGAGGCCAGGGTAATCAGGGGATGGCGAATAATATTCAGCAGACTATCCCTGACTGTGGTGAGAATTTTTCTGAGTTTCATCTGGTTAAATTACCTCAATGGCGCGCCTCCCCCCAAACCGGGGCGCTAGCACCACGGTTTGGATCAACCAACAGGTAAGCCAGGGCAGGCGCGGACTCTACTGGCGTTTTCTCTTGTAGTAGTAATCATAGGATGTAAAAAGCTTATCCCGCGGACTTTCAGGCTTCCGCCCATCCTCAGGCGCCGGCTCGGCGGCTGGCTGCCGGGTGGGAGCGGACGCCGCGGGGTCCGGGTCCGGTTCAATGTCCAGCAAATACTTATCACCGCTGCCGTATAGCGCTCTGGTAGCGTCGCGCAGCAAACGGCCATCCGCTATTTCTATCACCCGTTTTTGCATCCGGTCAACCATTTCCCGATCATGGGTACAGACTACTACCGTCGTCCCGTTGCGGTTGATTTCCTCAAGTAAAGCCATAATAGACTCAGAATTAAGCGGGTCCAGGTTCCCGGTTGGTTCATCTGCCAGCAGAATGCTGGGATTATTGACCATCGCCCTGGCAATACCCACCCGCTGCTGCTCACCGCCCGACAGCTCGTGAGGCAGCGCCCGTTCACGGGAGCGTAGTCCGACGGTGCTCAGGACCATGGAAACCTGACGGCTGATTGAACGGTGAGAAGCCCCCAGTATTTCCATAGCGAAAGCAACATTTTCATAGACTGTCTTAGTCGGAATCAGACGGAAGTCCTGGAAAACCATGCCGATACTGCGGCGCAGATACGGAACCAGGCGGCGCTTCAGTTGCGTCAGCGGGAGGCCGTCAATATAGACCTCCCCCGCGCTGGGTTTCTCCTCACAGGTCAGCAATTTAACTAAAGTTGATTTGCCAGAACCGCTCTGGCCGATTACAAAGACAAACTCCCCATCCTGTATCCGGAACGACAAATCGCTCAAAGCCAATGGCGCTTTGGGTGAATAAGCCATGCTGATATGGTCAAACTCAATCAATCAGTTTCCCTCCGATTACAGCCAGGTCTGAGCGCAGTGAAACATCAGTTGCGCCACCATTTATTGCTGTTTTTTGAAGCCAGAGAACTGCCATCCTGCTTTTCAAGATACATACGGACCATAGAAGCCAGCTTGAACAAAACGGCATCATCAAAGTTCCGCAGATCCAGATTAGTGATTTTCTGGACTTTATCCAGACGGTATACCAGCGTATTGCGGTGGACAAACAGCTGACGGCTGGTTTCAGACCCGTTCAGGTTATTTTCGAAAAACTTCTGAATGGTCAGCAGGGTTTCACTGTCCAGCTGGTCATAGCAACCGTCCGGGAAAACCTCATCCAGGAACATATGGCAAAGCGTCGGCGGCAACTGGTAAATCAGCCGGCCCAGGCCCAGTTTGTCATATCTCATCAGGTAGCTTTCATTTTCAAAAATAGAGCCGACCGTCAGGGACAAAGACGCCTCCCGGTAGGATTTGGCGCAGTCTTTCAGGGTTTCCGCCGGCATACCGATGCCGATCCTGACTTTAGCCATGGATTCAGCGTTCAGCGTATCCAGGACCTGTACCCCCAGGGCTTCAATATTATCTTTTTCACTGCGGTTGATCTCTTTAAGCAAGACCACCGTATCTTCATCCATGGCCAGCAGGAAATCCTGTTTACGGCGAGGGAACATCCCGCGCAGGGTCTCCAGGCAGGACAGGCTGTCACCCTCCTCAATATGAATCAGATAGCAGACCCTTAAAGCCGCATAAGGGATCTTAAACTCCCGGGCTTTCAGAGGGATGTCCCCCGGCAGCTCGTTTTCAAGCAGGATATTTTTCAGCAGATTCTCCCGTTCAGAATCCGTGCTGTCCTCAGCCAAAGCAGTCAGAATCCAGTTAGAGAGGAGCTCCAGGTAGGTTTGTGAGACCTGATCCGTGCCGTCTATAAATACACTGTACTCAGACTGGCCATCCAGCACCAGTTTTTTATAGCTGCGCTGATCACCGATCAGCAGGCTGTCCTCAGAAGACAGCAGGCTTAAGCCCTGCTGGTCTTCCTGCCCGTTCAAAGAAGCGTCTGTGGCCGCAACAATCACGCCCTGCGTACTGATGACGCCGGCGGTACGATCCAGAATTTCCGCCGCTTTTTTTATGCATTGATTAATCTCATCCATATCGTTTGCACCTTTCATAAACCGTAATATATGGCTCCTGCAAACACCTGACTCAAACTTCAGCCCGTTTGCGGCTTATCCACAGTTTGTACTTATCTTAACGGTACAGCCCCAAGCTTGCAAGTATACCGACCAGGTCAAAGCTTTTGTAATTGTAACATATCCGTAACAAAAAAGAGAAGTCCCCTTTAATGGGAACTCCTCTGCTGAAATCTGAACAATTGTGGCAGGTAAAATCAGGTGATAATCCGCTTTTCAGTTTCCTTATCAAATAAGGCGATACGGTTGGGATCCACCGCAACCTGTACTTCCTCACCGACTTTGGCGATAGAGCTGGTCGGATCAACGCGGCCGGTAATGGCCAGACCCTGTACGGTCAGGTAAATATAGGTTTCAGCGCCCAGCATCTCAACCACGTCCACATGAGCCATAAAGGTATCATCCGGATGCTGAGCCACGAAGTTCAGGTCATCATCAATAGCTTCAGGGCGGATACCAATAATGATATCCTTGTCCACATAAGCCGTAACTTCCTCAACGTCATACTTTTCTGCGGGGATGGAAAGCTTAATGTCACCAAAGCTGACCGCCAGTCCCTTATCCGTCCTGACCAGTTTGCCGTTGATAAAGTTCATCGGCGGCATGCCAATGAAGCCGGCCACAAACGTGTTGTTAGGATGCAGATACAGCTGACCCGGAGTATCGACTTGCTGAATGAAGCCGTCCTTCATAACCACGATACGGGTGCCCATGGTCATGGCCTCAGTCTGGTCATGCGTAACATATATAATCGTGGCATTCAGGCGCTGATGCAGTTTGGTGATCTCAACACGCATCTGAACACGCAGTTTAGCGTCAAGGTTGGACAGCGGCTCATCCATCAGGAACACCTTGGGATCACGGACAATAGCACGGCCCAAAGCAACACGCTGCCGCTGACCACCGGACAAAGCCTTAGGTTTGCGGTCAAGCAAATGCTCAATTTCAAGGATCTTGGCCGCCTCATGAACACGGCGCTTGATCTCATCTTTAGGGGTTTTGCGCAGCTTCAAACCAAAAGCCATGTTATCAAACACGGTCATATGGGGATACAGCGCGTAGTTCTGGAACACCATTGCGATGTCTCTGTCTTTAGGCTGAACATCGTTGACCAGTTTATCGCCGATGTATACTTCACCTTCAGTAATCTCTTCCAAGCCTGCGATCATTCTCAGGGTAGTGGATTTACCGCAGCCGGAAGGGCCGACAAGAATGATAAATTCCTTGTCTTCAATGTTGAGGTTGAAATCACTGACGGCAACCACTCCGCCGTCATACCTCTTGTAAACATTTTTCAGGATAACGTTTGCCATATTTAACCTCCGTACAGCACACGCGCTTGACCAGCGCTTATGTAAGCCTGCAACTACTATATCATCCGCAATGAATCATGACCACTCGCAATATTGTACAAAACTTTTCGTCATAATTTGGTCAAGTACTGAGTTCAAGCGGGTCAATCCGCTGCCGCAGGAGTCCGTACGGTTGAAAGCATTCGGATATTTATGCGATTACCGCCGCTATATATTGCATATTTATGATTTTTGTTGCATATTATCTTTTCATATACTACAATGCAAGGACATTTATTCAGGAGGCTAGATCAATGAGCAGCAAAACACGGATCGGCATTATAGGAGCCACTGGTTATGTGGGGCTGGAGCTCGTCACCTTTCTGGCCGGTCACCCCGACTTCGACCTTACCTGTGTAGCGTCGCACACCCATTGCGGAGAACGCTTTTCAGATTTTTTCCCTGCCTTCCGCGGTCTGGTTGATCTGGTCTTTATTGATCCGGAACCCCGGCAGATAGCAGCTGCCTGCGACTGCTGTGTCACCGCCCTTCCGCATGGCGTGTCATCTGTATTGGTGCCGCAACTGCTTGAGCTTGGTCTGACCGTTCTGGATCACAGCGGCGATTTCAGATTTAAAGACCAAGCTGTCTACGAGGCCGCTTACCATCTGCGCCATCCGTGCCCGGACTTACTCCAGGAAGCAGTTTACGGACTGCCGGAACTGCACCGCGCGCAGCTGCCGGGCTGCCGGCTGATCGCCAATCCCGGCTGTTACCCCACCGGCACCATTCTGGGGGCCTGGCCGCTGTTAGCCGCAGGGCTCATTGAGCCGGACACTCTGATAGCCGACGCGGTCTCGGGCATCAGCGGCTCCGGGCGCAAGGCCAGCGCTGATTACAATTACTGTGAGCTGGCGGAAAACTATAAACCCTACGGCGTCACCTCGCACCGGCACCTGCCTGAAATGGAGCAGGAGCTTTCGCTGGCCGCCGGGCAAAACGTCACCCTGAGCTTTACGCCGCACCTGGCACCGATGAAGCGGGGCATGCTTATCACACTATACGCCCGGCCGCAGGCGGCGTTCCGGCAGCAATTACAACAAGCCGGCGCCGAGGTTCTGTACCAGGTTTACAGCGAGCACTATAAAGACGAAGCGTTTATCCGCGTGCTTCAGCCAGGTCAGCTGCCAGCCACCAGTCAGGTTACCGGATCAAACTTTATAGAGCTGGCGCCGGTCTGGGACCAGCACAGTGGCCTGATCAAGGTATTTTCAGCCCTTGATAATCTGGGTAAAGGCGCGGCCAGCCAAGCGGTACAGGCTTTGAACATCTGCTTTGGCTATCCTGAAACCGCCGGTCTATTAAAGCCGGGCCGGGTGCTTTAGCAAGGAGGTATAGCTATGAGCGCAGATTCTCTGGCAGTCCAAAGCGCCGGTCCGTTAAATCCGGCGGCGCTGACTCCGTCAGACAAAGCAGCGATTCTGATTGAAGCGCTGCCATATATTCAAAGTCTCAGCGGCAAGACCGTCGTTATCAAGTACGGTGGGAATGCCATGATTGACGACCAGCTGAAACAACAGGTTATGGAAGATATCACGCTGCTACGGTTTGTGGGGATCAAGCCTGTGGTCGTCCACGGCGGCGGGCCTGATATCAGCCGCATGCTCAAAAAGCTAGAAATTCAATCTGAATTTGTTAACGGGCTGCGCAAGACGGACCGCCAGACGCTGGAAGTCGCCCAGATGGTCCTGATTGGCAAGACTAACAAGGAAATTGTGGCAGGCTTATCCAGGCAAGGCGCGCAGGCTATCGGCATCAGCGGCATTGACGCGGGCTTGCTGCGCTGCCGTCCGCTGCAGGCGGATGAAGAGGGCCGCACCGGTCCGCTGGGCTTTGTCGGCGATATCACGGCCGTGGATACCGGGTTGATTGAGCGGCTGACCGCAGACTATATCCCGGTGATCGCGCCGATCGGTTCCGACTACAACGGCCAGAGTTACAATATAAACGCGGACACGGTGGCCAGTCAGCTGGCAATAGCGCTCAAAGCGGAGAAACTGATTTTGCTGACGGATGTTGAAGGTGTCAAGCGGCCGGCGCCGGACGGGAGTCTTGAAATTGCCCATGTGCTGGTAGCAAGCGAAGTCCGTCAGATGATCCGCGACGGCGTGATTTCCGGCGGGATGATACCTAAAGTACAGGCCTGTATTGATACCATCAGTCAGGGCGTCAACCGGGCGCATATTATTGACGGACGGATTCCTCACTGCCTGTTGCTGGAAATCTTCACGCATAAAGGTATCGGAACCATGTTCACCCAGCAAAAACGCCCCTATTACCCGGGCGAAATGATCTGAACTTTGGCAGGAGGCAAACAGATGACAGACAACACAAATCCTCAGGATCAAAGGCTGGCCCGCACCATGGAAGCCGACCAGGCGGCCTATCTGCCGGTTTTCGGTCAGCGGATTCCGCTGGTTTTTGATCATGGTCAGGGGTGCCGCCTGACCGCTACGGACGGACAGGACTACCTGGATATGGTAGGCGGCATAGCCGTCAACGTGCTGGGCTATGCCAATGCGCGCCTGACAGACACAATAGCCAGGCAGGCCGCGCGCCTGATCCACAGTTCCAATTTATATTATATTGAGCAGCAGGCTGAACTGGCCTTGCGGCTGACTAAGCTATGCGGTCAGGACCGGGCCTTTTTTTGCAACAGCGGGGCCGAAGCCAATGAAGCGGCGTTTAAGCTTGCCCGGATCTATTTTTACCGCCAGGGTAAGCCGCGCGGGCGAATCCTGTCCGCCCGCCAGTCCTTTCACGGCCGGACACTGGCTACCGTCACCGCCACCGGACAGCCTAAATACAATCAGCCTTACGCGCCGCTTCCGCCAGGTTTTGACTATGTGGCTTTTAACGACCTGACCAGTTTAAAGCAGCAGTTGACGCCGGACACCGCCGCGGTGATCCTGGAGCTGGTGCAGGGCGAAAGCGGTATCCATCCGGTGGATCAGGCCTACGCTCAGGCGGCCCGGGAACTGTGCACCCAAAACGGCAGCTTGCTGATCATTGATGAAGTGCAAAGCGGTATGGGCCGCACCGGCCACTTTTTAGCCGCTCAAGGTTATGGTATAAAACCTGATATGGTGACGCTGGCTAAAGGACTGGGCGGCGGTCTGCCCATCGGCGCCTTACTTTGCCGGGAACAGCTGGCCGCGGCCTTTCATCCCGGTGATCACGGCAGTACGTTTGGCGGGGGCCCGCTTTGCTGCAGTGCCGCGTTGGCCGTTCTGGATGAGTATGAACGTCTGGATCTGACCCATCAGGCCAATCTGCGGGGGCAGCAGCTCACGTCTGGCCTGCGGCAGCTGCAAAAAGAGCACCCGCTGCTCAAAGAAATCCGCAGCGCCGGACTGATGCTGGGCGCAGATCTTCAGGAACCTCTGGCCGTAGCTTTAAGGGATGATTTGCGGACTCAGGAGCACGTTTTAGTCAACGCCACCGGACCCGCTACCCTTCGTCTGCTGCCGCCGCTGATCCTCACTGAAGCCGAAGCCGAATTGTTCTTAGCCGCCTTAGGCCGCGGTCTCACCCGCCTTGAAGCCAGGGCTTGATCATCCGGGATGGACCGGCACCGGGGATTTTTCATGCCTGATCCCGATTCGCGGGAAGACTCAGCCACCGCTCAATTGATCACAAAGACAAAATGGAGGACATTATGAAAGACTTTCTTCGCTTGTATGATTTCAGCCGCAGCCAGCTGGAGGCCATCCTGGACCTGGCCGATCAACTGAAAGCCGACCGGCAGGCCGGTCGTGAACACCCGCTTCTTAAGGGCCAGAGTCTGGGTATGATCTTTGCCAAGTCTTCTACCCGTACCCGGGTTTCCTTTGAAGTCGGTATGTATCAGCTGGGCGGCGAAGCCTTATTCCTGAGCTCTAATGATATTCAGCTGGGTCGCGGCGAGACCATCGCCGATACCGCCCGGGTCATGAGCCGCTATCTGGATGGCATCATGATCCGGACCTTTTCGCACAGTGATGTGGTGGAACTGGCGCGCTACGCCAGCATCCCGGTCATTAACGGACTGACCGACCTGCATCACCCCTGTCAGGTCATGGCCGATCTTCAGACCATCCGCGAAGAGAAAGGTCACCTGGAAGGCCTCAAGCTGGCATATGTCGGTGACGGCAATAATATGGCCAATTCACTGCTGGAAGGCTGCGCAGTCTGCGGCGTCAATATTCATGTCGCGACACCTTTTAACTATAAGCCTGATCCCCAGGTTCTCGAAGACGCCCGCCAGGCAGCTAAGCTCAATGGCTCCGCGGTTATCTGGAGTGAGTCGGCCGATGAAGCCATAGCCGACGCGGACGTCATTTATACGGATACCTGGGTCAGCATGGGACAAGAAAGCGAAAAGCAGGAACGGATCCGGGTATTCCGGGATTATCAGGTCAACCGTGAACGCATGAAGCTGGCCAGACCTGACGCCATTTTTCTGCACTGTCTGCCGGCTTACCGGGGCTACGAAGTCAGCGAAGAGATTTTTGAAGGGCCGCAAAGCCGGGTGTTTGATGAAGCGGAAAACCGCCTGCACGCCCAGAAGGCAATTATGGTCAGCCTGATGAATCCTGAGTATGCCCTGTTTGAATAAAGCCGCCCGCAGTCTGGATCTGTCAATCCGCCCGGCGGCTGAAGCCGATTTACCCGAGGTTCTGGCGGTTCAGCGCAGTGCCATGCGTCAATATGCCCGCAACAGCGGTCTGACGGCTTTACAGGCGGAACAGCAGCTGGAGGCGCTGCGGGAAACCGTCGCGGATCTGCAGGCGTTCCTGAGGCAGCCCGGACAGGTCCTGCTGCTGGCCCGGGCGGTTGCGACCGCCCGGGCAGCTGAAGCTTCAGGCTCAGGCGGCAGTCAGGAAGGCCGGGTACTGGGCGCGCTGCGCCTGCAGACGGAGCCCGGGAAGGGCGTTGTTCCCGGACCGGCCGCTTATCTGACCCGTTTTGTGGTCCGGCCTGATTGCCAGTCCGCCGGGATCGGTCGGGCCTTATTTGACCAGGCCTGTGTCTGGCTGAAGCAGCAGGCCTGTCAGCTGGTATATCTGCATACCGCGGCAGCCAACCCGCGCAGCACGCGGTTTTACCAAAGTCTGGGCTTCCGTTTTGTCAGCCGGTCTTTTGACCGGGGCTATGAACGGGAGCTGCTTTGCTTCAGACTGCCGGCTCAGATAATGCCGGAATAGACGGCCACCGTTTTGCCCTGGCTTTTATATACTCTCGGAACCCGTTTGCCGATAACACAAAGCACCTCATAGGTAATGGTACCTTGCCAGGCGGCCAGTTCGCTGACCTCAATGGAACTGACGGTCCCGTCCGCGCGGGCCTGGCTGCCAAAGATTACCACCTCATCCCCCACATGCACCTCTTCAGGTATGTCCGTCAGATCAACCATACAGGCATCCATACAGATGGAGCCGACCACCGGCACCCGGTAGCCGTGAACCAGGACTTCCGCCTTGCCGTTCATGTTGCGGCTGTAGCCATCCGCGTAGCCGATCGGCACGGTTCCGATCCGGCTGGGGCGGCGGGTCGTAAAGATGCGCCCGTAACTGATGCTGCTGTTTTCCGGCAGCTGCTTGACCATGATGAGGTTGGATTTGAGGGTCATGGCCGGCTTGAACAGTGGCGCAAAGTCCTGACAGGCGTCCGGCAGCTGGCCATACAGGATCAGGCCGGGCCTGACCATATCCAGCTGCATTTCAGGAAAGCGCAGAGTAGCCGCAGAGTTGCAGCAATGCTTGATGGGAATAAAGATGCCGCTGCGCTCCAGTTCCTGACACAAACTGATAAAGCGGTTAAACTGCTGCCGCGTATAAGCGGTATCGGCTTCATCCGCGGTGGCAAAATGAGTGAAGATGCCATCCACACTGATATGGGGCATGGCGGCCACTTCCTTGACGGTCTCCACCGTGTCAAAGCCGGCGGTAAAGCCTACCCGGCCCATCCCGGTATCTATTTTGATGTGAACCGAAGCCAGCCGGCCCAGCCGGTCGGCCGCCCGGTCCAGAGCCTGAAT
Source organism: Oscillospiraceae bacterium HV4-5-C5C (assembly GCA_012034405.1). Taxonomy (GTDB): domain Bacteria; phylum Bacillota; class Clostridia; order Saccharofermentanales; family Fastidiosipilaceae; genus JAAVLZ01. Next base: position 45,250 of record JAAVLZ010000011.1, read on the forward strand.
CAGATCCCAGCTGTACACCGTCTGGGTGATGTTATAGCGTACAATTTCTTCGGCGCGGCGCGGATCTGTATAGCTCAGAATCAGGATAGGCGCCGTAACGCCGCTTTCTCGAAGCTCAATGGCCTCATCCAGCATGGAGACCGCCAGCCGGTCGGCTCCGGCCTCCAGCAACCGGGGGACCACGGCCGCGACGCCGTGCCCGTAGGCATCGGCTTTGACAACGGCCATCATTTCTGTTCCCTTCCACACTTGCTGGCGAATTGCTTTGACATTGTCAGCCAGAGCGTCTAAATTGACTTCTGCCCAAGTTCGGTTAACAATATAGGATTCTTTAATCATTTTTGTTCCCCTTCTTACTATGACAAACAACGACTCAAAGGCTGATTTTTATTTTAGGCGCGGACCGTGACAGGCAGGCTTGCCCGGCGGTTGCAGTCCTGTTACAAAAGCAGGAAACTTCAGCCGGCAGTCCGCGTTACTGCCATTTACAGCTGCGAAACGCCAGGCCCAGGGTGTCCAGCGTGTCTCCGGGCAGGACTGCCCGGCCGGCCTGGCGGCCGGCTGCCAGATCAGCGGCGCTGCCATGCAAAAAAACAGCGGCTAAAACTGCCTGCCATAAAGGTAACGGCTGGGCCAGCAAGCCCGCCAGCAGTCCCGCCAGGATATCCCCGCTGCCGGCTTTAGCCTGCGCCGGATTGCCGCTGCTGTTGATCCATAGCCGGTTGGCTGGCAGGTCCGGCTCAGTCTGCCGCCTGCCTGAAGCCTGCGGGAAGGCTACAATGGTGCCGGCCCCTTTGAGGACCACCACCGCGCCGGTGAGGTCTGACAGCAGCTTTGCCGCCTTCAGGCGATCGGTTCTGACTAATGTCGCACCTTCCGGACAAAGGCGCTGATATTCACCCGGATGCGGCGTCAGGACAGCAGGCGCCAGGCCGGAGCGGAATCTGGACTGCAGCAGTTCACGGCCGGCACCGCCGCGGGCAGCCAGCATATTCAAGGCATCCGCGTCCAGAACCAGCCGGGGGGCGGTGGCGGTTAGGTTCTCCATGGCCTCCCAGCGCGCCTGGCGGGTGTCTGGCTCCGCGGGCTGCCCCAGACCCGGCCCGGCCAGGCAGGAATCGCACCAGCTCAGGCCGTCTTTTAAACTGACTTGTAAGGCCGACGGATCCACGGCTCCGCCATCCTGCTCGCTTAAGGGCTGAATTAAAGCGGAAGGGCAGGCGGTCAGGGCCGCCGCGTACAGGGACTCCGGGATCAGGGCTTTGGTATACCCCACGCCGCTGCGCAAGGCGGCCTGCAGGGCCAGAACTGCGGCGCCGCCCATGCCGGGACTGCCAGCCCAAAGTAAGCACTTGCCAAAGCTACCCTTATGACTTTCAGCCGGTCTGGCGGGTGCCCAGGGAACCAGGTCCTCACGGGTTATCACCTCAGGCGCCTGCAGCCCGGCCTGTCTGGCCAGCCGGTCCAGATAAGACTGAGGCAGGCCCAGCTCACTGACCACCGTCAAGCCCGCCAGGTCCCGGCCGGGATAAGCATAGCAGCCCGTTTTGGCATAAAAAAAGGACAGGGTCACGTCCGCATGCAGGGCGTGCGGATCTGCCTTGCCGGTCCCCGCCTCCACGCCGCTGGGAATATCAACCGCCAAAACCTGATAGCGCCCGTCGGCCCGTCCAGCCTCCAGCTTCTGACTCCAGCCTGCTAAGACGGGGTCCAGCGGGCGGTCACAGGTGAAACCGCTGCCAAAGACAGCATCAATTACCAGCCCGGTCTGCAGCTTAAACTGCTCCAGGGGCTGAATCAGCCGGCCCATCTGCAGCCAGGCCTGCCGGTTAATGGCCGCGTCACCCTGATTACCAGCAGCAGCAGCGGTCTCATAAACTTGCAGCTGGTAATCGCCGCAGGCCAGCAACAGGCGGGCGGCGGCATAGCCATCCCCGCCGTTATTGCCCCGGCCGCAGCAGACAGCTATCGTGCTTCCCGAGGCCGGCTTAAGCACCCGGGTTACATACTCGGCCACCGCCCTGGCTGCCCCTTCCATTAAAAGAAGGGCCGGCAAGCCACTATCCTGGCTGACCAGCCGGTCTAAAGTCCGCTGTTCTGTTTTACCCAGCGTCCGCATAAACCGGTTATGCCTCCTGGTTTAAAGAAGTCAGCCAGACTGCCAGCTCCTTATATGGCATGGCGCCAATTCTTTGCTCAATCAACTTGCCGTCACAAAACACCGCCAGGGTAGGAATGTGCGTGATGTGGTAGCGGTCACACAGTTCCTCCTCCGTATCCACATTGACCTTACCGACCGTCACCGTAGCGGCAAAATCCTTTGCCGCCTGGTCTATGGACGGTCCGATCATGGAACACGGGCCGCACCAGCTGGCCCAAAACTCCAACAGAACCGGCTTGCTGCTGGTCAGAACCAGCTCATCAAAATTATTTTCAGTAATGGTCAGTGTCATGTTCAGTCCTCCTACGACGGTACGGTTGGGTGTAAATTCATTATAAAGAGGCAGCCGCAATACTCAGTAACTGGAGTTACCGGGCGGCCGCGGTCTCTTTTAATGTAACCTTAAGCAGGATTGCGACCGGATGGACTATCCAGTGCTGAGATATGCTCCACCTGGAAAGGCGTAACCTGATAGACAAAATAGTTCAGCCAGTTTGAAAAAAGAATATTGGCTACAGAACGCCAGCGAACCAGCGGCGGCTTTGCCGGATCATCCTCCGGATAATAGTTCACCGGCAGGTCAATGGGCAGTCCGCGGGCCAGATCCCGCTCATATTCCTGTTTCAGGGTCAGCGGATCATACTCTACATGGCCGGTAATAAATATCTGCCGGCCCTTGCGGTCGGCTACGGCAAAAACCCCCGACTGGCGTGATTTAGACAGAATACGCAGCTCCGGCTGGCGCAGGATATCCGCTTCGCGATTTTCCGTATAGCGGGAATGCGGAACAAAAAAGGCGTCATCAAAGCCCCAGAACAGCTTGCTGGGCCAGCGTCCGTTCAGCCGGTGCTCAAATACGCCAAACATTTTTTTGCTGAGTTCATATTTGGGCACACCGTAATGATAGTACAAGCCTGCCTGGGCTCCCCAGCAAATATGCAGGGTTGAATAAACATGGGTTTTACTCCAGTTCATGATCCGGCACAGCTCATCCCAATAAGTCACCTTTTCAAACGGCATCTGTTCAACCGGCGCGCCGGTAATGATCATGCCGTCAAAGTAGTACTCTTCCACTTCGCTGAAAGTATTATAAAAGCGGGCCAGGTGCTGCCTGGCGGTGTGCCGTGGTTGATAAGATTCCGTATACAGAAGATAGGGTTCTATCTGCAGCGACGTATTGCCCAGCAAACGGAACAGCTGGGTTTCCGTGTTGATTTTATTCGGCATCAGATTCACAATCAGGATCCGCAGCGGGCGGATGTCCTGATGGAAGCTGCGGGCTTCATCCATGTAGAAGACGCCTTCCTGACCCAGGGTCTGGGCGGCCGGGATATCAGAGGGAATAATGATTGGCATACACGTGATTCCTTATCATATTAATACCTGCAGCGGCGGTTAATGGATAAACTCATTGAGAATTGAATTGTCCGGGACCCGGGCGGGGGAAACGGCAGGCAAACGGGCGGCTGAAGCCAGCAGGTGGCGGGCCTGAAGCAGGGCCTGAGGCAGGTCAGCATAACCTGGCGGGGGGCCGGTAATAAAGCGGGACGGGGGTAAAGCCCCTGCCCGGACCAGCTGCAGGTCGGTCTTGATCTCCGCCGCGGCCAGGGCCGGTATAACGCAGAGCTCATAGGCCATAGCTGAGTTGACAAAGAGGTCCGCAGCCTCAATATAGTCCGGGAACACCTGTGTTTCAGCCCAGTCCAGCATGGGCCAGTAATCAATTGTGGCCAGGGCTGGCGTGCCGCGGTGAGCCGCGTCCCGGGAGATGCGCCGCAGCATCCTGATATCACGAGCATCCAGCAGCGAGCGGTCCCCTACCAATTTGGCCCAGGGCATGATAAAGACGGCGCGCCGCCGCGAAAGGTCCAGGCTATTTAATAGAGTCGGATGTAAGGCATGCAAACCTTCAATCAGCAGTATGCCACGCGGGGAAAGCTGGTAGACCTCCCCCTCCCGGTAAATCCGGCGGCGGCTCAGGAAATCAAAGCGGGGCCGCCTGACGGTTTTCCCGTCAAGTAAGGCCGCCAGATCCTGGCGGAGCAAGCCGAAATCCAGCGTATCCGAACTTTCCATATCCGGCCGGCCTTCCATCTGATTGAGTTTACTCTGATCTTTATAGTAGTCATCCAGCGAAAGCAGGGTAGTCGGCCGCCCGTACAGGTGCAGCGCGGCGGCCAAGCGCTCGGTAAAAGTCGTTTTACCGGAAGCTGTCGGCCCGGAGATAAAAATGGCACGGATGCTGTCTGACCAGGCTGTCTCATAGGCCAGGTCCGTCAGCTGGCGCATAAAATCCGCTTCACAGTGCGCTATAAAAGCCGGCAGGCGCAGCTGGCCCAGCTGGTTTTCCAGTTCCTGTACCGTAAAATACAGCAGTTCAGCACGCTTAGCCATTTTTCAATCCTGCTTTCCCATGCCCTGCTTGCTTGCTGTCGCAGCCTGACATTTTCAGTGTCCCTTATTATATCAAAAGCGGCGCGCTTTTCACGAACCATCCGTGATAGCGGGATACAAAGCCATAAAAATACGATATAATAAAAAAAGAACGGTACGCTTAAAGGCCCCGGATCTTACCGGACTTGGGCCGGCCGTTGTCTGTCCCGGTCCAAACCGGGTTAGGAGCATTATCAGGAGGTACCAATATAATGAAATCTGCAAAAATTGCCAGCGTGCATGCCCGCGAGATTATGGATTCCCGCGGCAATCCTACGGTTGAAGTTGATGTCGTAACTGAGTGCGGCATCCTGGGCCGCGCCGCGGTTCCCTCAGGCGCATCTACCGGCCAGTTTGAGGCGGTAGAACTGCGTGACGGTGATAAGTCCCGTTACGGCGGCCAGGGCGTACTGAAGGCTGTTGGTCATGTGAATGATGACATTGCACCCAAGTTAATCGGTCATGATGTTTTTGACCAGTACGGCATTGATGAGTTAATGCTGAAGCTTGACGGCACAGACAATAAGGCGAATTTTGGCGCCAATGCTATCCTGGGGGTATCCCTGGCCGCGGCGAAGGCAGCGGCACAGGTACAGGGTGTCAGCTTGTTCAAGTATCTGGGCGGCGTTCAGGCGCACGTGCTGCCCACGCCGATGATGAACGTCATCAACGGTGGTAAGCATGCGGATAACTCCGTGAACCTGCAGGAATTCATGATCATGCCGACCGGCGCTTCCAGCTTCCATCAGGCGCTGCAATGGGCTTCAGAGGTCTTTCATTCCCTGAAAGCCGTCCTGAAAAAGGACGGCTATGCCACCAGTGTCGGTGATGAGGGCGGCTTCGCGCCTAACTTTTCCTCTGATGAACAGGCTTTGCAGTATCTGGTCAAGGCTATTGAGGCCGCAGGCTTTAAGCCTGGCGTGGATTTCCACATCGCTATGGACCCTGCCATGACGGAGCTGTTTGACGCCGCCAAAGCCAATGGGCATGAGGGTGAGTATTACTTCTGGAAGTCTGATAAGTATATGACTCGTGATCAGGTTATTGATTACTGGGAAGAGCTGATTGACAAGTATCCGATTATTTCCCTTGAAGACGGACTGGCAGAAGAAGATTGGGAAGGCTGGCAGGAACTGACCCGCCGTCTGGGTAAAAAGGTACAGCTGGTGGGCGATGACCTGTTTGTCACCAATACCAAGCGTCTGGCCAAGGGTATTGAGCTGGGCTGCGCCAACTCCATCCTGATTAAGGTCAACCAGATCGGTTCGCTGACTGAAACCCTGCAAGCCATGGAAATGGCCGGAAAGGCCGGTTACACCGCGATTGTTTCTCATCGTTCCGGTGAGACTGAAGACACCACCATTGCGGATATCGTGGTGGCAACCAATGCCGGCCAGATCAAAACCGGTGCGCCGTCCCGTACGGACCGCGTTGCCAAGTACAACCAGCTGCTTCGTATTGAAGAAGAGCTGGGCTGCGAGGCCGTTTATCTGGGCAAAAAGTCTTTCAAATTCTAAGCAGTCGCTGACAGACCGGCAGACGCCGGTGTCTGTTGGTTCACCAATATTCTGATAAATAAAACCCGGCCACGGTATGAACCGTGGCCGGGTTTTTCAGTCTGTTCCGATCGTTAACCGTGAGCGGCAAGGTTTTGCGGTCAGCAGCAAAAGCCGGTCAGCGGCACCAGCGGCGGAGGTGGCTTTAGCGCCGGTTCCGATGCAGGGCTGTCCGCAAGTGCTTTCAAGCCAGGATCAGCGGTCTCCCGCTGTCCTGCCAGCCATTAAAGCGGCAGGCGATGCACTTCAATTCGCTGTATCCAGGCTTCCGTTTCTGACCGTCCGGCCATGGTCGTTCCGGGCAGCTGAATGGTAGCCTGGCTGGCTGCCATAGCCAGCTGCAGTAAGGCTGGCAGCGGGCCCAGTTCAGTCAGGCCCAGCGGGCAGGCAGCCGCCGCCATAGCCAGCACAGCAGTCATGGCGTCCCCCGCGCCCTGCAGACTTAAGGCATTGACTCCCCGCGGGTTGGGTGCGTACCAGGCGTCCTGTCCGTCCGTCAAAACCGCGCCTTCTTCGCCTAGTGAAGCCAAAACCAGGCTGGCTCCCAAGCGGCAGAGACTCTTGGCGGCCTGGGTCACGCCTTCCAGGCTGTCACAAGGCATCCCGGTCACCTCCCTGAGCTCTTTACGGTTCGGCTTCATGATGTCACAGCGGGCGGCCAGCGCCTGCATGAGCGGTTCTCCGGAGGAATCAAGTACCACAATACCGTCTTTTGCCCTGACCTGACCGGCAATTTCCCGATATGTAAAGCGGTTAAGGCCAGGTGGCAGGCTGCCGCTCATGACCAGGACCAGGCGGCGTCGGAGCAGCGGCCGCAGGCTGTTCAGGACCCGCTCCGCTGTGGACGGGTCAACCGGAGTCCCTGGATGATTGAACTCTGTCATAACGGTGGTCTGGCCGGAACGTTCATGCAGTTTGATGTTCATTCTGAGCAAGCCCGGCACATCCATAAACCGCGCTTCCAGACCGGCTGCCCGGGCAGCCTGCCGCAAGCCTGAGCCTGAACCGGTGTAATTAAGGCCAAACAGGCTGCAACGGCCGCCCAAGCCAATGATGGCTTTAGCCACGTTGTAGCCTTTACCACCGATATCCCGACGCAGCTGCTCATACTGATTGGTCTCACCGCGCAGGAAAGCTCTCAGCTCTATTGTCACGTCAATGCATGGATTAAGCGAGAGGGCCAGGATATCGCGCTGCTGCGCTGGCAAAATCAAAGGCTCCAGCATAGTATCTGCCTTCCTGAATCAGTAGGCTTTGCCCCAGATGACCATGGATTTGGCCGGTTTGCCGCAGCAAACACAGGTATCAGCCAAATGCTCCTGCTCAAAAGGCATGCAGCGGGCGGTCGCGGCAAACGACTCTTTGATTTTGTCTTCGCAGGCCTGATCGCCGCACCACATGGCCTTAACAAAGCCTGGTTTTTCCTGAATGATCGAACTGAAGCTATCCCAGTCAGTGGCTGTATAAGTGCGTTCCTGCATCAGCTGCCAAGCCCGGTCATACAAATCTTTTTGGATTTGCTCCAGCAATTCCGGAATGGTGCCCACCAGATCATCCAGACTGACAGGCTGTTTTTCACCCGTATCGCGCCGGACCGCAATCGCTTGACCATTGGCCAGATCTTTGGGACCCAGCTCCAGGCGCAGCGGGATGCCATGCATTTCATGCTCACTGAATTTCCAGCCGGGCATCTTGTCTGAAGCGTCCATCTTAATCCGGCAGACCACCGCAAGCTTGTCCACAATTTCCTGACAAGCCTCCAGCACACCTGGTTTATGCTGCGCCACCGGCACGACCATCACCTGGGTCGGGGCGATGTGCGGCGGCAGGAGCAGTCCGTTGTCATCTGAATGCACCATAATGAGCGCGCCAATCAAGCGGGTGCTGGCTCCCCAGGAAGTCTGGTATACATATTGCAGTTTATTTTCACGATTGCTGAACTGAATGCCAAAGGCGCGGGCAAAGCCGTCTCCAAAGTAATGGGAGGTTGCGGCCTGAAGACTTTTGCCGTCGTGCATCATCGCTTCGATCGTATAGGTAGCCTCCGCGCCGGCAAATTTTTCTTTATCCGTTTTACGGCCCTTGACCACCGGTATGGCCAGCTCCGTCCTGCAAAACTCCGCGTAGGTATCCAGCATGCGCAGGGTTTCCTGCCGGGCCTCTTCCGCCGTTTCATGCACCGTATGGCCTTCCTGCCACCAGAACTCCGTCGTTCTCAGGAAGGGCCGCGTCGTTTTTTCCCAGCGAACCACCGAAACCCATTGGTTGTAGAGCTTAGGCAGGTCGCGGTAGGATTGCACGATTTTGGCGTAATGATCACTGAACAGGGCCTCTGAAGTCGGGCGCACCGCCAGGCGTTCCTGCAGCTGCTCGGTACCGCCCATGGTGACCCAGGCAACCTCCGGAGCAAAGCCTTCTACGTGTTCCGCTTCTTTATCCAGCAGGCTTTCAGGGATAAACATAGGCATGCAGACATTTTCATGTCCCAGGGCCTTAAAGCGCTGGTCCAGGCCTTTCTGGATATTCTCCCAGATCGCGCAGCCCAGCGGCCGCAGAATCATGCAGCCCCTCACGCTGGAATAGTCAGCCATCTCCGCCTTGCGGACCACATCTGTATACCATTGAGCAAAATCAACATCACGGGATGTAATGCTCTCCACATATTTTTCCTTCGCCATTTGACCCTCCGCTATATATTAAATAATAATGTTTGCCCAGCTATTATAAACTAAACCGTTCGCTTGTGTCTGCCGCGGTCACAGCCTGACCTCCGCAGGAGACTCTGACGGACCGGCCACAGCAAAGAACTATTCACAATAATAACTATAGACTGACTGCGCCAGGGCCTGCGCCAGCTCCGTCTGCCCGCTGTCCGATAACAGCAGTACCCGGTCGTCCGCATTGCTGAAAAAGCCCATCTCAACCAGCGCAGAATCAATTCCCATCCGGTTCAAAACCACAAAGCCTTCCTGCAGGATCGTCTGGGGACCGCCGGTGGTCGTCAGCTCCGGCAATTGTCTGATAATCGCCGACTGCAGGCAGTCCACCAGTTTTTTGCGGCCTTCGTCATTAAAGTACTGATAAACCGGTGGCAGGTCATAACCATCAGCGGTACTATCCCGGGTGAACTCATAATTATAAGCATTGTCTACATAGTAGATCTGCAGTCCGCCTATATCTGCTCCGGCGTCTGAGTAATTGCAGTGGAGCGAAAGGAATAAATATTCCGGAAACTGTCGTTCGGTATCATACAACAGGCGGGCATCCGCGCCGCTGCCCAGGCCGCCCAGAATACCACCGCCGCCTTCGTCCAAATTCGTCGTCTGAATTTCAGTCATGGCTGTTTTCAGGCTTTCAAACTGACTGAGGTCCTTGCCGGTGTTTTTAAGGCTGTCTGTTACCTGGTCCAGAATGGTCTGTCCAACCTGGGCTGCGCGGGAGTAGACTGATACCCAGCTGTCATCCGTACGGGTCATAATCACGCTCGCACCCAGCGCTTCTAACGCTGACTTCAGTTTTAAGCCGACCGCCAGGTTAACCTCTTTTTCAACCGCCTCATAAGGACTTTCCTGCGGATAGACCGTCCCGGAATCCTGTCCGCCGTGGCCCGGATCTACAAACACCGTCACGCCCTGTAAAGCCTGACTGCTCTGACTGCGGCCCTTTAAAGCCGCGATCAGGGCTGAACTGTCATGTACGGTCTCCACCGAGCTCGCAGCAGGCCAGGTATCAAGCCATTCGCCGCTGGCGGCAGGTGTAGGCGTCAGGTTACTTAAAATCAGGCGGTCAGGATCTTCGGTGGCGGCGGGGGTGACAGCAGCGGTCTGCGCACTGGGGGTGACCGTCTCCGGCAAAGCCAGCAGATCCGCCGCATCGGCCGAAGCGCCTTTGCCGGCAAAGATCAGCAGCAGGAGCACTAAAAGCACAACCAGCAGACCCAGGATCAACAAGGTCAGGCGAAAGGCAAAGGAAGCGGGCCGGGCAGGCGCCGCGGACTTACCCGGGCGGCTCACGGCTGGGCCAGCTTTTCTACCGTTGACAGCAGCTGATCCGCCAAAGCGTCAATCTGGGCCATGTCCTGCCCTTCCAGCATCACCCGGATGACGGGCTCTGTTCCGGAAGCGCGGACCAGGACCCGGCCGCTGTCGCCCAAAACAGCTTCACTGGCGGCCACAGCCTCCGCCAGCACAGCTGAAGCCATAATCCGGTCCTTATCCTGATTGCCCACCCGGATTTTTTTGAGCACCTGGGGATACAGGGTAAAGTCCTGATGCGCCTGGGTTAAGGTCTGTCCCAGATCCTTAAGTGCGTTCAGCAGCGCCAGCGCGGTCAGCATCCCGTCTCCGGTGGTGGCGTATTCCAGCATGATGACGTGCCCTGACTGTTCACCGCCGATGCTGTAGTTATGCTTCAGCATTTCTTCCAGCACATAACGGTCCCCTACTTTAGTGCGCAGTAACTGCAGCTGGTGGCGGTCGCAGAATTTCTGAAAGCCCAGATTGCTCATGACCGTAGCTACTATGGTGTCCTGGTTAAGTCTGCCCCGGCGGCGCAGCCACTGGGCGATAATGGACATGATCATATCGCCGTCTACTTCAACGCCCTGGCTATCCACCGCCAGCAGCCGGTCGGCGTCTCCGTCAAACGCCAGGCCCAGGTCCAGATGATCGGCTTTTACGCGGGCAGAAAGCTTGTCCAGATGGGTGGATCCGCAGTCCCGGTTGATATTCAGGCCGTCCGGCTGGTCTCCCAGCAGCTGCAGGCTGCAGCCTAAAGCGGCGAAGAGTTCCGGAGCCACCGCGGCGGCTGAACCGTTGGCGCAGTCCAGGGCGATCCTGAAGCCGCTCAGATCTGTACCCAGCGCGGTTTTCAAATAATCCCGGTAGAGGTTGCGGCCTTCAGGATAGGCGTAACGCCGGCCCAGCTTTTCACCCTGCAGACGTTGACCCGGTTCCGGACCGGTCCGGCGGTTTAATTCCGCTTCAATCTGATCCTCCACGTCGTCAGCCAGCTTAAAGCCCTGATGATTAAAGAACTTAATGCCGTTGTATTCAAACGGGTTATGCGAGGCGGAGATCATGACACCGGCGTCAAAGCCCTGCTGAGCAACCAAATAAGCTACGGCGGGCGTAGTCAGCACGCCGCCGCTACAGACATCGGCGCCAGCTGCCAGGAGGCCTGACGTCAGCGCGGCTTCAAGCATATCGCCGGATATCCTGGTATCCCGGCCAATCAGAAACCGCGGGCGGTGATCGACTGACCGGGCCAGGACCTTAGCCCCGGCATAGCCCAGAGCCATAGCCAGCGAACCGTCCAGCTCGACATTAGCAATGCCTCTGACCCCGTCCGTACCAAATAGTCTACCCATATGCTGCCTCCTGTAAACTGTATTATAAGCCGTCAGGTATTAATCAGCGGTCTGTGTCTCTGCGTTGTATTGATCCAGCACGTTTTGCAGATCGTTGCTGTCATCCTGAGTCAGCGTAACATCGTTGCTTTGAGTTTCTGTCTCTGCTGCGGCGTCACTGTCACTGCCGCTGTCAGTCAGGCTGAAGACCAGACTTTGTTCAGACGGAATCCAGGAAACCACCTGATAGGTTAAAGCAGCCAGTCCATTGACACCCACATGGATCGGCAATTTTTGTAAGCTCTGGCTGTCACTTTGCAGATCCTGACTGATATCAGCAAAATCAAGCTCCGTGAAGTCCACCACGGCATACACGTTCTCTCTGGAGATTTGGGCGGCGTATTTTTTACGGACTCTGAAATGGATAGAAACCGTGTTATCCGCCCGGTTATACGATAAGCCATGTTCCTCCAGGGTGGAATCCACATTTTCCAGCTGCACGCTGATATTACTGATGGTGATGTCCTGGATCGGATTGGTTTGGATCTGCACAAAAAACCAGAGGCCAGAAGCCATGATCAAGGAAGCGAAAAAGAGCAGTACCTTCATTTTACGGCTGATGCCGACCGTTGCGGACTGCGCCTCCTGTACCGGCACCCCGCTGACAAGCTCCGTCTCTTCATGCACCACATTCTGGATCACGCGGCGAATGCTTTTTTTGCCCCCGCTGACAGCCGTTTCCGGAGTCAGGAGTTTATGCAGCACCGCCCTTAAGGCATCCCCGTCCGACATCGGATAAAGCCTGCCGCCCAGCGTAACTGAAATCGCGCCGCGCTCTTCTGACACCACCACACCCACGGTATCACCGATCTCGCTGGCGCCCACTGCCGCGCGGTGCCTGGTGCCATAATCACGGCGCATATGGTAATTATCTGATAGCGGCACATGGCAGCGGGCGGCATAGATGCGGTCATTCCGGATAATCACCGCGCCGTCATGCAAAGGGGAGCCTTTATAAAAAATCTGCTCCAGGCCGGTCGAAGAAATCACTGAATCCAGCACCACCGCGGTCCCCTGTACCAGTTCGCCCAACTTGGTAGTGCGTTCCAGCAGAATCAGCGCGCCGGTTTTAGTAGCTGCCATGTGCTCACAGGCCACCACCAGTGATTCAATCATATTGTGCAGCGAGCGCGCTTCCTGGCTGCTCTCCGCCGGAGACATGGAGTTAAAGAAGCGCAGGGAATTTCGCCCTACGGTCTCCAGCGCGCGTCTCATTTCAGGCTGGAAAATAACCACCACACCGATGGCCAGTACCGAAATAGAATTGGACAGGACATAGTTAATCGTCTGCAACCCTATCAGTTGACAGATAAAGGTAAAGGCAATGATAAATAATATACCCTTCAGCAGCTGCCAGGCGCGGGTATCCGCCATGATTTTCAGGACAAAGTATACCACCAGGCTGGTCACCAGGATATCAACAACCATCAGGATAATATCTTTGGGCGTACCAAACAAAAGCCAGCTGGATCCGATCGTCTGATACAGATCCTGGAAAAACTGGACAAACTGATTCATAATTTGAGCATTCATGCTCAGGGTCATGATCTGATTCCCTTCATTTATGCAGCATTCAGGGTACCCGGGTCAAATGCCAGCTGCCGTGAGGCGATCAGTCCAAATCATCCTCATCACTGTCGCCGCCTTCAAGTCCATCCATGTCCGTCAGCCAGATCACCCGTCCGCTGACTTTAATCAGGCCGTCTTTTTCCATCCTGACCAGCTCACGGGAGAAGGACGGACGGGGCATAGCCAGCAGGCGGGCGGCTACTTCCTTGGAAACCGGCAGTTCTACTGATGAGGTAGATACATACACTTTTTGTTCCGGTTTGCGTACGGCATCCTCATCAGCTGACTGCTGGCGGTTTAAATCCAGCAGATAGGTCGCGATTTTCTGGCGCAGGTTACGCTGGGACAAAATGTTAATCCGGCGGTTTTGTTTCTGTACCTTATCCGACAAAAAGCCCACAAAATTTTCCATCAGCTGCGGCTGCTCTTTCAGCAGCGCTAACAGGGTGTCACGCGGAAATACCAATACCTTGGCATTAGTCACCGCTTCAATCGTCAGAGGATAAACCCGATTATGACCAAATATCAGGTCCTCACCGTATACATCACCCGGGCCCAGTAAATCAAGAGTTACATAATCACCAGAGCTGGCATATTTTTGCAGTGCCAGCTGACCGGACACCACGACGCCTAAAGAGGTGCAGTCATCCCCTTCATTAGCCAGCACTTCACCCTTCCACGCCAGGCGCATATTGACCCGCACACAAAAGCGATTGAAGGCTTGATGATCAAGGCCGGCAAATAGGGGGCTCTGACCCAGCGCATCGCAGATTTTTTTCATTTGATTCCTCCTGTCGCGGTCCTGTCAGGAAATGACATAGGATCTTTATAATCATACTATACAGGGCATGACTGTCAATATTTCCGCCGCTGCCCCTGTCCGGGTTTACAGTCCGGCTACCTGGTCCACCGGCATGGAAAGGACCACGCCGCGGGCTTCGGTCGCGGGGCCGCAGGCCTGAATGATGGCTTTCATCAGGGCTGCCCGCTGCTGCCTGGTGGTGATAATTGCTACCACTTCTTTTTCCGCCAGCGCTTCCACCCCCCAAAAGTTATCCGCCGGATCAGCCTCAACCCGGCGGGCGTGAATCACAGTACCCCCGGTCGCGCCGGCACGGCGGGCTACGGTCATCAGCTCTTCACTGAAGCCGCGCTTGATCATAGCCAATACTAGCTCATGCGTGTTTTCTGTATTCACAGGCTTACCTTCCTTTTCATACAACTCCTGAATCTCAGGCTTGGACTGCCGCAGCTGCGTCAGTAAATTCAAGGACTGATTGTTTATGGCAGACAGCGGCAGCGAAAAAGCAATGCCGCGGCCGGCCCGTTCAAGGCGCAGGTCATCCCGCAGCTGTTCCAGCAAAGAGGTAACCAGCACCTGCGGCAGCACACTGATCGAGACGGCTTTTTTGACCGCGCCCAGACCCAGGATTTCCAAAATCTCACTGGAAGCCGTTCCCCAGGCGTAAAACTGGTAATTCAGCGGCAAGGGGTAGCGCTGCATAACCGTGTTAACTTTTTTCACCTTATCGCTGTCCACAATCGTCACCAGCAGGCGGAGCGCCTCAGGTCTGCAGGGCTCAGTCATACGTTTCATCCTCCAGTTCAACAACATCATCGGTCAGGTCTGATTCAGCGTCCGCGGCGCCAGCCTGACGTCTGGCCTTGAGATGATAAATCAGGTTAATCGCCTGAACCGTAATCAGCGGCGTCATGGCCGTTATAGCGATCACTCCGAAGGCATCCTGCATGATATTGCCCCCCACTGCTTCGCTGGCGCCGATGGCCAGCGGCAGCAAAAAGGCCGTGGCCATAGAGCCGCTGGCTACGCCGCCCGAGTCAAAAGCGATACCCACTACGATTTTGGGTACAAACACGGATAATAGCAAGGCAATCAGGTAGCCTGGCAGCAGGATCCAGGCAATCGGCAGCCGGGTAAGCACGCGCAGCATAGATAGGGCGACCGAAGCCGCTACAGCCAGTGACAGAGCCCGGTTCATAGTTTTTTGCGGGATTGCGCCGTCCGTAATCTCCTCAACTTGCCGATTCAATATCTGCACCGCCGGCTCAGCCTTGACGGTATAATAACCGATCAGCAAACCAATGGGAATAAGAATCCAGCTCACGCCGCCGCTGCCCAGACTGAGGCCGATAGCCCGGCCTACCGGATAGAAGCCAATATTTACACCCATCAGGAAAAGCAGCAGCCCAGCTATGGTGTATATCAAACCGACCGAGATCCTCAACAGGTCGGTGCGCCTGAAAAAGCGCCAGAATATCTGAAAGAGCAAAAAAAGCACGGCAATAGGGAGCAGACTGACCAGTATCTCTTTTAAGGTTCCCGGAGCTGCCTGCCAATAGGCTCTGGCCAGCTCACGGGACGTGAAAACATCCTGTGCGGCCTCCGGCGCGTACTGATTGCCGTCCGGGCGGTATATCAGGCCCAGAATCAGCACGCTGAGCACCGGTCCGATGCTGGTCAGGGCCATCAGGCCAAAGCTGTCCGAGGTAGAGTCACGGTCAATCCTGGCGGCTGAAAGGCCTGCGCCCAAAGCCATGATAAACGGAACCGTTATGGGGCCGGTGGTGACACCGCCCGAGTCAAAAGCCAGGCCCAGAAAATCCAGCGGAGCAAAGCAGGCAGCTAAAAAGACCAGCAGGTACAGCACCCAGAGCATGACCGTCAGCGAAAACCGTTTGATGATGCGCAGAATGGCCAGGGCAAACAGAAGACCCGCGCCCAGCGCTACCGTCCACACCAGCACGTTTTTGGGTAAGGCCGGAGCCTGGGTAGCCAGAACCTGTAAGTCCGGCTCCGCGACAGTAATCATGGTGCCCATGACAATGCATAGGACAAAAATCAGTAAAGGCCGGTGGGCGCGGGACATCTGCGCACCGATGCCATTGCCCAGCGGTTGCATGGACATTTCCGCGCCTAACTGGAAGAGGCCCATACCTAAAATCAGAAGGAAAGCGCCGGCCAGGAAAAGCATGAGCATGCCCAGTTCCAGATCAATAATCAGACTCAGCCCCAGCACAATAATCGTTATGGGCAGGACTGAGCCCAGGGCTTCAGATAAACTGTCTTTGAGATGTGGATCCATAGAACACCTTCCTTCTGAATAGAATAATTTTAGCTTAGGGGATGAAGCTTTATTTGTCAAATAAAGTCAAATATAACAATTCTTTGTTCATAGATAAAATAAAGCCAGTCAAACTGGTCCCCCCGGCAGCCGTACCAGATGAGGCGCTGCTGAGAGGATTTGATTTGACTGGCTCAAAGATCCGGTTCAGACAAGCTCAGGGCTGCTTGCCAATATAAGCCAGTATACCGCCGTCGACATATAAGATTTGGCCGTTAACAAAATCAGAGGCTTCGGAAGCCAGGAAAACCACTGAGCCTTCCAGATCTTCCGGGGTGCCCCAGCGGGCCGCGGGGGTTTTGCTGACGATGAACTGGTCAAACGGATGCCTGCTGCCATCTGCCTGGCGTTCACGCAGCGGGGCGGTCTGCGCGGTAGCTATATAGCCCGGACCGATCCCGTTACATTGAATATTGGCGGCACCAAATTCGCTGCAGATATTCCGGGTGAGCATTTTCAGGCCGCCTTTGGCCGCAGCATAAGCGCTCACGGTTTCCCGTCCCAGTTCACTCATCATCGAGCAGACATTGATAATTTTACCGTGGCCTTTTTTAATCATGGCAGGCAGTACCGCTTTGCTCACAATAAACGGCGCGTTGAGATCCACATCCACAACCTGCCGGAAGTCTTCCGCCGTCATGTCCAGCATCGGGATCCGTTTGATGATGCCGGCATTGTTAACCAGGATATCAATCACGCCGACCTCAGCTTCAATCCGCTTGACCAAAGCTGTGACCGCCGCCTCATCGGTCACATCACAAACATATCCGTGAGCCGGAACGCCGGCCTCCCGGTAGCTGGCCAGCCCCTTCTGCAAAGAGGCTTCATTGCTGCTGTTAAAAGCAATGACCGCGCCGGCCTGCTGCAGGGCGCAGGCCATGGCAAAGCCAATGCCGTGACTGGCGCCGGTTACCAGCGCCACCTTACCAGTTAATGAAAACTTATCCAATATTGACATTTTAATGCCTCCAAAACCTCACTTCAGCCGTTCATCTACCCTGATTCCCGGCCGGTCTCAGCGGATATCCAGCGTTCCCACGCCGTCCATATCATCAAACGCCTGGTTTTCACCGCCCATAGCCCAGATAAACGTGTAATTGGAGGTTCCGCAGCCGCTGTGGATGCTCCAGCTGGGGCTGATCACCGCATCATAGTTATGCAGCACCAGGTGACGGGTCTGCTGGGGCTGACCCATCAGGTGGAATACTACGTTATCCTGGGGCAGATCAAAATAGGTATAGATCTCCATTCTGCGCTCATGCGTATGCACCGGCATGGTATTCCAGACGCTGCCCGGCTCCAGAACAGTCATACCCATGGAAAGCTGACAGGTGGGCAGAACATCCGGGTGAATAAACTGGTTAATCACCCGCTTGTTGCTGCTTTCCATAGATCCCAGCGGTTTTTTAGCCGCGTCTTCAATCGCAATATAGCGGGTTTCATAGGCACGGTGAGCCGGCGCTGATACGCCGTAAAAACGGGCCGGCTGTTCCGGATCCAGGCTGGCAAAGCTGACTTCACGCGTGCCCTGGGTAATATAAATGCAGTCACGCGGATTCATTTTGTAGTCTATGCCGTCGACCTTACAGACACCTCTGCCGCCAAGATTAAAGAACCCGATTTCCCGGCGCTCAAGGAAGTAGCTGGTGCCAAAGTTTTTCCAGACATCGATCCCCTTGCTCATTGAAACCGTCTCTGAAACCGGCATAATACCCAGGACCACCATACGGTCTACATGTGAATACACGGCTTTAACCTGATCGGCCTGGTAAAGATCCTGAATCAGGAACTCTTTGCGCAGTTCTTCCGTAGTATAGCGCTTCACATCTTCAGGATTAGCAGAATAACGAATATCCATTTTGATTTCTCCTCTATTATAGTTTGTAACTATTGGTAATTTATTTTAGCCGCTGAAGCCAGCCGGTAGACTGCCCCGGTCCTAAAGCTCCGGCACGCCCCAAAGCTCTATCTGGGTCAGCGCCGGAAACGGACTAGGATCGCCCGGATCTTTAAGCAGCTGCTCCAGCCGGGCCCAGGTTACCGTACGGGGCGCTAACGCAAAGGTTTGCGGCTGCCCGGTTTTTTCAAGTTTTAACGGCTCACGGCTGCCATCAGAAAAGCACAGCTGAGCTTGCTGCCAGTAGTTATCATGCGGAAAATCCGCTCTAAGGGTCAGGCGCGCCTGATCCAAACGGACCGGATGGCCAAAATCAACCGTCAAAGCCGCGTCTTCACGGCGGTTGATCCCCCAGCTTTCATAGGGATAGGACCCGTGACTTTCACTGGCCGAATTACCGTTGATGGCATTTCTCGCGGCAAATTGCGCCTCACCGCGGGTTTCCACATTGGCAAAGGCATGCGGAAACAGACCGTCATTATCATGACTGTCCAACGGATTGAAAGCCAGATTGCGGTAAGCCTTGACCTCCTCCGGCCAGGCCTCCCTGACCTGGAGTAAATGCAGGTCCCCGCTGAAGCACTTTGGCGAATAACCGCTCAGCTTTTCACCAAAAGGAACTACCAGTGTGAACGGTCCTTTAAGATAGCCTGTAACCGGCGGCAGACTGTCCTCCAGCTGCACCTGACAATAGCCCGGCTGATCCGCTTGCAGCTCCAGCCAGTCGCCCGGCCGGTACGTCTGGCGGTAGACTAAATCCAGCCGGCCGGGACCCTGTGTCTCAGCCAGACACAGCCCGTCTGCGTTTTTAATCTTTATAGCAAACCGCATCTGCTTCACCTCACTTTATTAACTGCCCGTCACAGCGATTTCCAGAGAGTTAACTTATATATTTACTATAGCATGAAATCCTGTATCTGTCCTCCGTGAACGCTAACGTCCGCTACATCCAAAGCCCGGTTTCCTGCTATACCATACCCAAAGCAAAGCTACAAAGTCACCCCATCCTTAAAAATCGCGATGTCCCGGCAGCCGTTCAGTTCAGCCCGGCTGAGCTTGCCGTCAGCCGTTTCCAGCACCAGCTCCAAAAGGAGCTGCCCGGCCTTTGCTACCGTCATACCTGCCGTGATCTGTCCCGCATCAAAATCAATCCAGCCAGGCTTGCGCTGAGCCAGCGGCGTGTTGCTGGCAATCTTCAGGGTCACGGCCGGCGCTCCAAACGGCGTGCCACGGCCAGTAGTAAACAAGATAAGCTGGGCTCCCGCCGCGGTCAGAGCCGTCGTGGACACCAGATCATTCCCCGGGCTCCAGAGCAAATTCAAGCCTTGCCGCTGCCTTGTCTGTCCATAAGCTATCACCCCGCAGACAGGGCTATTGCCGCCCTTTTGCACGCAGCCCAGACTTTTGTCCTCCAGCGTGCTGATCCCCCCGTCCTTATTCCCCGGCGAAGGGTTTTCATAAACGGTCTGTCCGTGTGCCAGGAAATAAGCTTTAAACTGATTGATCATCTCAACCGTCTGGTCAAAGACCTCCCGGCTGGCACAGCGCTGCATAAGCAGTTGCTCGGCGCCAAACATTTCCGGTACCTCAGTCAAAATGCTGCTGCCGCCCTGCCGGATCAGGAGATCGCTGAAAGCGCCTGCAGCCGGGTTAGCCGTCAGACCGGATAAGCCATCACTGCCGCCGCACTTAAGCCCTACCGTGAGTTCACTCAGCGGTACAGGTTGGCGCCGGTCTCCGGCCGCCAGCTCAATCAGGTCTTGCAGGATCTCCTGACCGCGCTGGATTTCATCCGGTTCCTGCTGACAGATCATGAAACGGACTCGCCGGTCATCATAAGGGCCCAGCACGGATCTGAAACTAGCCAGCGTGTTGTTTTCGCAGCCCAGGCCGACAAATAAAACGCCGCCGGCATTCGGGTGCCGGGCCAGGGCCGCCAGGATTTTTTGTGTGTAAACCAGATCATCGCCCAGCTGGCTGCAGCCATAAGGGTGAGTCAGGCAATAGATCCCGTCCAGGCCCCGCTTCCGGGCCGCGGGTCCCAGCAGCCCGGCCAGCCTTTGGCCGATTGAGTTGACACAGCCCACCAGGGGCAAAATCCAGATTTCGTTGCGAATCCCTACCTGCCCGTCTAAGCGCCGGATACCTTGAAACGTTCTGAGCCGGGGTCTGGCAGCAGCTGCCGTCGGGGTCTCCTTTAACAGTGGCTGATACGCATAAGCTCTTTCACCGGACAGGCCGCTATGCAGGTTGTGGGTGTGCACCCACTGACCCGGCTGTATTTGGGTCAGTGCCAGTCCGATCGGGGCGCCATACTTAATGACCGGCTGTCCTGCAGCAACCGGGCGCAGAGCCACCTTATGCCCCTGGGGCAGGTCAGCGGCCAGCGTCAGGCTTTGACCGTCCAGCCAGACCTCAGTCCCGCGGGAAAATGGCCGGCTCACCACCGCTACATTGTCTTCCGGCCGGATATGGATCAGGCCGGGGGTATCCGCATGCATGACAGGTTTTCCTCCTTAGATTCTGCTGCCGGGCCGCACCGGCGCCGTACACTAAGACCGGGACTGATCCTCCAGGCTGGCCACGGCGGCCCGCATGCCGGCGGTCCGGATCAGTTCCAGATCAGCTGTCACCTGCCGGGTCAGCCCCGGCAGGCGATTCAGGTCCTCTCCCCACCAGTCCTGCCGGCCCAGTAACAGGCTGATCAAATTGCCGGCCGGATCCTGACTGTGGGCGGCAAAAAAGTCCAGGACCTCCGGACTATCTTGGATTTCATAGGTTTGGGTACCCCGCTGCCCTAGTGCGGTACCGCGAGCTGAGCCAGGCTGGCCCTGACAGTTATAAAAGGCCGCCAGCGCCGCCAGACTAAACGTCAGGCAAACCGGCAGCTGTCCCTGGCGTTCAAGATAATCGTTAAGAGCAGGCAATACCCTGGTCCGCCATTTTGAAACCGTATTCAGTGAGATGGCCAGCAGACTGTGGTCAATATAGGGGTTATCAAAGCGCTCCAGAACCGATCGGGCAAAGGCCCGGCCGCCGTCCGGAATCAGCGTCTGATCCAGCGTAGGCAATATTTCCTGATAGAGGGCGTGATGGATAAAGCGGTCCAGCAGCGGGTCGTGCAGACAGTCCCGGACAAGGTCCAGGCCTGCCAGATAAGCGGTGGGCGCCATAACCGTATGGGTCCCGTTCAGCACCCGTACCTTGCGGGTTTTGTAGGGCTTCAGGTCGTCGGTATAGATAACCGGCAGCCCTGAGGCCTGTAATGGCAGTTCCTGTTCCAGCGAAGGCGGAGCCTGAATGACCCACATGGCAAAGGGTTCGGCGGAGACCAGCAGCCGGTCGGTCAGTCCGCGGGTTTCAGCCAGCTCCTGTTCCAGACTCGCAGAATAGCCCGTCACAATGCGGTCGACCAGCGTAGCATAAAAGTGATTTTCTGCTTCAAGCCACGTATAAAACGCGGGCTCCAGCTGCCACTGCCGCGCGTAGGTCCATACACAAGTCTTTAACAGCTCACCATTTTGATCGTTCAGTTCGCAGGGTAGCATGATCAGGCCCGGAGCCGTTGCTCCGTCCGGGCTCAGCTGTTTCCAGCGCTCATAAAGGAAACGGGCCAGTTTAGCCGGGAAGGTCTGCGGCGGCCGGTCATCCGGCTCGCAGGGCAGATCGCAGCGGATCCCGGCCTCAGTTGTGTTGCTGATCACAAAGCGCAGCTCAGGGTCAGCCGCAGCTGCCAAAAAGGCCGGGTAATCTTCCGCGGTACCGGCCAGGCAGCGGCTGACTGAGCGGATCAGCCGGATTTCAGAACAGGGCTGACCCTTAAGGCGGCCGCGCAGCCAGACATGATACAGGCAGTTCTGCCGCCGCAGCCTTAAGGCGCCGCGGTCACCTCTGGGCTGCAGCATCAGCACCCGGCCATTAAAGCCGGCGCGTTCATTCATCCGGTCAATAAAATCATCCGCGAACGCCCGTAAAAAGTTGCCTTCGCCAATTTGCAGCACCCGCTCCGGCGCGTCCGCCCAGGGGCAGGCCGCTTCCGCCCGGGCTTGTAAGGTTTCTGCATTCAGTTCCTGCATAAGCCAAGAGCCTCCCAGCCTTCTAATCTGGCTGAATTAATAGCCAAAAAAGTCCTCCGCGTTATGGCAGCAGACATTCTCTACCAGACGGCCCAGCTGCGCTTCATCCCGGGGGGCTTCGCCCCGCTCGACATAAGCGGCAAGGAAGGAGCAGAACAGCCGGCGGAAATATTCATGGCGGGTATAGGACAAAAAGCTGCGGGAATCCGTCAGCATACCCAGGAAGTTTCCGATAGGACTGGTGTTGCAGTAAGCGGTCAGCTGGTCCAGGATACCGGATTTACTGTCGTTAAACCACCAGGCAGCGCCTTGTTGCACTAAGCCGCGTACGCCTTCCGCCTGGAAAGAACCAGCCAGGGTGTTGATGGCCATGTTGTCATTGGGATTCAACGAAAAGATCAGCGTTTTAGGCAGACTGGCGCTTAGCTGCAGCTCGTCCAGCAATTCCGCTATGCCGCTGATGCCGGCGGTCGGAGCGATGCTGTCATAGCCGGTATCCGGCCCCAGCTTTTGAAAATTGACGGTACTGCCGTTGCGGAGCGCGCCGTAGTGGATCTCCATCACCCAGCCTCGGCGGGCGTACTCCTTGCCTAAGAAACCAAGCAAGGCATAACGGAAGCCTGCTGCCTCCTCCTGACTCACGGTCCCTCCCTGTAGCGCGCGGGTGAACACATCCTCCAGCTGATCAGAAGTCAGGCTGACCTTCCGGACTGAACCGATGCCATGATCCGACGCCCGGCAGCCGCTGTTATCAAAAGCATCCAGGCGCCGCTGCAAGGCGGTCAGCAGATCCTGATAGTGCCGTACCGGATAATCCGCACTGCCGGCCAGCCGGTCAATATAGGCTTTGTAGCCCGGCTTATCCAGATTCATGGCCTTATCCGGCCGCCAGGCCGGATGGACCGCGGTCCTGAAACTGTCGTCCTGCGCCAGCAGGTGGTGCCATTCCAGGTTATCTGCCGGATCATCCGTAGTCACAATGACACTGACATTAGAACGGCGAATAATTCCGCGCACCGACAGATCCGGGTCAGCCTGCAGCTTTTGATTACACTGCTCCCAGATTTCCTTGGCGGTGGCCGCGGAAAGCACCAGATCACAGTCAAAATAGCGTTTCAGTTCCAGATGCGCCCACTGGTGAACCGGATTGCCGACACAGTCAGGCATGATGGTCGCGAAGGCCAGAAACTTTTCCCAGCCGGAGGCGTCGCCGGTGATCATCCGTTCCGGTACCCCGCAGGCGCGCATCAGCCGCCACTTATAATGATCTCCGCCCAGCCAGGCTTCCGCAATATCCTTAAAGCGGTAATCCTCATAGATCTGCTGCGGATCAATGTGGCAGTGAAAGTCCACAATCGGCTGCGAAGCCGCGTGCTTTTCATATAGCTTACGGGCCAGGTCGCTGTCCAGTAAAAAATCGTCCCCAATAAATGCTTTCATATCTTGCTTCCTTTCCGGCTTCTGCCGTAGATAATCAGTCTGACTGTGTTAGTCTTATCCGGCCGGTCAATGAGACAGGCCTCAGCCGGGTAAATAGCGGGCGGCGTTATGACGCAGCAAAATCCGTGTTTCAATCAAAATACTGTCCGGGTCAGGCAGCTGTTTTTCTATCAGCCAGGCGGCCAGGAGCCGCAGGGCCTGGTAGCTCTGATTGAAGGGATCCTGATATAAAACAGCCTGGCACAGATCCTGCTGCAGGGCCGCCTGAATGTCAGGACTCAGGTCATAGCCCACGATCTTCAGCTGCGGCAGGCTTGCGGTTCCTGACTCCAGCTGCAGCGCCCGCAGCTTTTGCAGATAACGGCAGCAGCCTAACGTCGCGCTGAAGCTTGAGGCAAAAACGCCGCTGACCGCTTGCTGGCTGACCTGCTCCGCCAGTATTTCCTCAGCCAGTTCAGCATCCCCGCCGCAGGACCGGCAGCTCACCTGTCTCAGTTCCTGGTATTCTGCCGCGCAGGTTTCCGCAAAGCCCCTGAACCGGGCCAGGCTGGCCGGATTGTCCAGGTCATTCCCCAGGACCATCACCCGTCCCTGACCGTTTAAAAGCTTGGCCAGCAGTTCCGCCGCCAGGGCACCGGACTGCCGGGCATCGTTGCCCACAAAAAAGAGGCGGCGGCTGCCGGGCAGGTCGCTGTTAAAGGTCACGACAGTGACACCTTGATCTGACAGCTCATTCACGGCGGCTTCCAGCTCCTGGCCCGCAGCATTCAGCAGTACAGCGTCAGAGTCCCGCAGTCCGGGACTTTGCAGCTGCTGGATCTGCCAGCCCACGTCGATGCGGTCGCTTTGCAGCCGTTCAACTTTCACGCCAAAATCGCCCAGTTCCCGGGCTGCCTGCAAAATACCGCGGTCCAGTTCCTCAAAAAACGTCCCCTGAGACGTATTGTAGATCACGGTTATTTTTAAAGGCCGGCGCCGGCTCAGGGCACTGGCGGCCTGATTAGGCCGGTATCCCAATTGACGGGCTACCTCAAGCACCCGCGCTTTTGTTTCCGCATTGATCCCCGGCCGGTCACTTAAGGCCCGGTCAACTGTCCCGATAGAAGTACCTGAAACGGCGGCAATTTCCTTGATGGTCACTCGTTTTCCTTCCGACACGCTGACGACAAGCCTCCTTTCTCCCTTACGGCGGTCAGCCTGCCGGCAGCGCCGGTTCCCGCGGGGATCTGGGGCGCTGTAAGGCCGGACCAACGACACCTTGTTGTTTGATATTATATCGGGATCTGAGGCTGAATACTAGTCGTTAACGTTAACAAAACGAAGCCGCTACTCATTATCTTGTCCAGCCGCGGTTCATCAGGCTATCCTGGCGGCATCAGAGCGCCCAGGCAGCCGGTAAATAGGCTTTGGTATGCTGCAGCATCTCTGCCAGCAGGGATCTGCGCTCAGCCTGTGTCAGGCGGTCCAGCAGGGGATCGTTGGCAAAGGTGCTTTCTGCCAGTTTGCGGTCCAGGGTCAGCGCTGCCGTAACCGTGTTTTCCTGATTGCAGACCTGGCGAGAGACCAGCGGCAGAATCGCCTCAGGGACATTGCCGGAAAATACCGGCCGGACCGCGCGGCTGCGCAGCACGGCGTTGGTCTCTACCACCGCGCCTAAAGGCAGATTAGGAATCTGACCCTGATTGGGCAGGTTAATATTGGTCACCATTTCACTCAGTCCCAGAATCGCTTTCATCTGCAGGTGACCTTCTTCTCCCGTACCGCCAAGGTCCATCTGCTCCCGGCCATCCAGTAAGCGCTGCTGCCGGGCCAGCCGTTCTTTCAGGTCTTGCTCCCGCCAATCCACTGAAGTCAGGCTGAAGCCCCATTGACGGACTTGTCCGGGGTTATCCAGATACACCCGACCGGAACAGAATTCCGCCAGGTGGCGGTCGCCGGCGGCAGCGATAGCCCGGTAACGGCGGAATAAGTCAAACTTGACCCGGTGGGAGCAGGCAAACTGGTTATTCATCCAGTTATTGTCCAGGCCCCGGGTATAGCCGCTTTCATAATACTGATCCGCGAAGCGGGCATACAGCGGGATCAGGTCCTGCCCCTGATAGGCGGCCTCGGTAAACCAGGTAAAGTGATTGATGCCGACGACATTGACCTTGATATCCTGCCGTCTGGCAGTCAGATGTTCCTGATCCTCCAGCATGCTGACCAACAGCTTTTGCGTTCCAAACACTTCATGGCAGCAGCCAAACGCTTTGATGCGGGGAAAGACTTTATAAAGGGTTCGGACACAGACTGACATGGGGTTGGTATAATTAATGACCCAGGCCTCCGGGCAATACTTTTTGATACCTTCCGCAAATTCTACAAACATGGGAATCGTGCGAAGGGCCCGGACAAAACCGCCGGGGCCTACCGTATCACCTACCGATTGCCATACCCCGTATTTTTCCGGGGTATGCACATCCGAGTGCATTTCAGCAAACGTTCCCGGCAAAATCGAGATAATAACAAAATCCGCCCCCGTCAAAGCTTCCGCCAGCGTATCGCTGACCTTATATTGCCAGTCAGAACGGACGCCTGGCTGTTGCTGCAGCCGCTCCCCCAGCTGGCAGTTGCGCCGCGCCGCCGTCTGATCAATATCATACAGCCGCAGGGTTCCGCTGATCTGTTCATCCATAGCCAGGTCAGCCATCAGTCCCCAGGCCCAGCCCCGGGAACCGCCGCCAATGTAAGCGATCTGAATATCTGATACCTTATCTTTTCCGTAAATCATGACTATCCTCACTTTTTAACCGGTTACAGCTTTTATGACCGGTACTTTATTCTGCTACCTGGATCGAGTATACTGCAATAAATGTCTACTTATGGCCTGTTTATTGCCAATTCAGCTGATTTTTCGGCATTTATTGCCCAGCTTAAACCCGGACCAAGATAGCAGCAGCATTTACTTTACCGGCCCTTATAAGGAGGATTACCGCCAGGTGGCTGACCCAAAAAATCCGGACATCCTGTTCCAAAGCAGTCTGCGCCTGCCCGGTTTATTTATTGAACGGCTGCGCCGCCAGGGCGGCTTCAGCATGGTGCAGCAGCACTTTCACCGTGAGCTGGAGGTCTATTACCAGGTAGAAGGCCGCCGGCAATACTTTGTGGACCGCCGCAGTTTTTTATCCGAGGCCGGCACCTTGGTTTGTATCCGCCCGGGCAGTATTCATATGACCCAGCCGGCAGGTCCGGAGGCGGTCAATGACCGGCTGCTGCTCAACATCAGCAGCCGCTTTCCGCTGCAGGCTGAAGCGCTTCTGCCCCGGGCAGAAATTGCGGTCTTATTTAAGCAGCCCTTTATGCTGCTGGCTTTAAAAGACAGCGATCGCCTGTTTCTGGATGGACTGACCGCCCGTTTTACCGATCTGACTCAGCAGGATGCGCTGAATGCGCAGGGCGAGGCGGTCTGTCTGACGCTGGCCCTGCTCCGGTTTTTAATGACCCGCAGTCAGGAACGTTTGCCGGCAGAAGTCTTTCAGACCGGTCCCCGGCAGCAGAAAGTCTATGAGGCCATCAGGATTCTTGAAAAGGAAGCCGCGCTGAATCTTTCGCTTGATCAGCTCGCGGCCAGACTGTTTATCAGCAAGTTTCATCTCTGCCGGGCTTTTAAGGAGGTGACCGGCATGACCGTCAAGGGTTACAGCAGCGCTGTGCGGATACGGCAGGCTTCAGAGCTCCTGCTGGATCCGCAATACAGCATTGCCCAGGTAGCCAGCCAGCTGGGCTTTTCAAGCCTGACCCAGTTTGAGCGGGTCTTCCGCCGGCTGGCCGGACAAACGCCGCGAGACTACCGGGCTGAAAGGCGTCAGGGGCAATTGGACCGTCCTTGACCGGCCGGCGGATCCGGATCTGCCGGTCTCAGGTTGGCCGGCGGATCCGGCAGCAGCTGGGGTTGGTCCGGAAACGGCGGGCGCAGGGCTCTGAGCAGGGCAAACAGCGTAGCGCGCAGGAAGGCCCGCTGGGCCGGGTCTGCCTGGCGCAGACTGCTGACTACCTGCCGCAGCCGCTTGGTCCAGCTGTCATCCGCAACGGTCAGGCGCGCTGTCTCAACGGCTTTCCCCAGCTCATATAAGCCCTCCGTGAAGGCCCGGCGCTGCTCCCTGGTCATAGCTGCTATCTGTTGCTGCAGGGCCTGGCTCCGCCGTCGGGCCAGCGGGCGGAGCTCATTTGCCCGGGCCAGGTCAGTGCCGCTGGTAAGCCAGCTAAAGGCGTTATGCTGAATGCCGTCCAGCGCATAGCTTACAACTACCTGACAGGGTTCAGGCGGCGGCTGCAGCAGCTGCCCGACCAGGGAATACTGCGGAACATAACGCTTAAGTTTGTGGCTGACGGCCCGATAACCCGGCGTCTTGAAAAAGTCAGGCAGAAAGCCCGGGCTGTCAAAGGCGTAAACCGCTTTGACCCGGTCCTGAGCCACCGGCTCCAGCGCCGCGGCGGCAAAAATGGCCAGATTACCGCCCTTGGAATGGCCGCACAGGTAAAGATCAGCCTGAGGCCAGCGACCGGCCAGCTGCCGGGCATAGTCCCGGGCAACGGTTTGGGAGGGAATTTCCGGCATAAACGATAAAGCAAAGTCTTCCCTCCAGCCGGTCAGATCCAGATCCGTGCCCCTGAAGGTCAACCACAATTCCCCCGCAGGAGACAAAAAGCTCAGCGCCGCAAATTGGCGCCAAGCTTCAGGAGCAAGATTATAACAATAAGCGAAGGGCTTCAGGCAGGCGAAGCGCGGATTTTGAGTCACCAGCTTCCAGAGCCGGCGGTTATCCGCCGCGTCTATTGTACTGGCAAAAAGCTGCCTGGCCGGCAGCTGGTTTTGCGCCTGCAGCGCGCCGATCCGGCCCAGGTCCGGCCAGGTAGCCGCAGCGGACGGGGCGGCCTCCTGGATTGACGGTACCAGTCCGGTGAAGTCCAGATAAGCAAGCTCAGCCAGGATGAGCGCGTCAGCCGCCGCCAGGGGCTGCTCCTGACCGGATCGTTGCTCAGTCTGGGCGTACTTTAACAGCGTTTGCATCCTGGCTACTCCTTTCAGGGGTAAGCATGGCTGCTGGCGGACGGATCTTTAGCGGGTAGCGGTTCAGCGCTGGATCCGTCCGCTGCCGCTGCCCTGAGCCAGATTTTCTACTTCCTTCACCGAAACCCGGTTGTAGTCACCGGCAATACTATGCTTGAGGCAGGAGGCAGCGACTGCAAACTCCAGACGCCGCTGAGGCTCATATTGATGCAGGGAAGCATAGATCAGGCCGGCGCCAAATGAGTCACCGCCTCCCACCCTGTCCACAATGCGGACGGCGTATTCGCGGGAAAAATAGGCTTCCTCTGCGGTGTAGAGCATCGCCGCCCAATTATTGTCACTGGCGCTGAGACTGGTTCGCAGCGTGATGGCTACCGTCTGGCAGCCAAAGCGCTGGGCCAGTTGCCGGGCCACATCAATGTAGCCGGCTTTATTGAGTTCACCTGAATCCACATCGGTGGCGCCGGCGCGGATGCCAAACACCTTGTCCGCGTCTTCCTCATTGGCAATCAGGACATCCACATAGGGCAGCAAGCGGGCCATGACCTGGCCAGCCTCAGTCTGAGACCATAAGTTTTTCCGGTAATTCAGGTCACAACTGACCGTCAGGCCTTTTTCCTTGGCCTTTTGGCAGGCCTGCAGGCAGATAGCCGCCACGTTCTGGCCCAGCGCCGGTGTAATGCCGGTAAAATGAAACCACTCGGCCCCGGTAAAAATACGGTCCCAGTCAAAATCCGCCGCGACGGCCTCCGCGATGGCGGAATGGGCGCGGTCATAAATAACTTTTGAAGGGCGTTGACTGGCGCCTTTTTCATTGTAGTAGATGCCGACCCGATCCCCGCCGCGGGTAATGAGAGACGTATCCACCCCAAAGTAGCGCAGGCTGTTCACCGCGGCCTGGCCGATGTCATGGGCCGGCAGTTTGCTGACAAAGGCCACCGGTTCCTCAAAATTGGCCAGCGACACTGCCACGTTGGCCTCACCGCCGCCAAAAGTCGCTTCCATGCGGTCACTTTGGAAAAAGCGAAGGTAGTTTTCCGGCTGCAGGCGCAGCATGATCTCACCAAAGGTAATAATACGAGCCATTTTCAGTTCCTTTCTTATTAAAGCGCTGCCGCAGTCACACCTGAAGACCGCGGGCGCTGGGTCCGGAGAAAAGCAAGGTCACGGCAATTCTGCTCTATAAGCGTTTCATCAGGCGCGGTAGCGGCGCACAATCTCCTCAGTCTGATGGCAAAGCTCCGTAATCTGCGCAAAATCACCTGCTTCAAGCAAGGATTCCTTTACCATGTAGCTGCCGCCGCAGGCCAGGATCTGAGGAACCGCCAGGTATTCAGCCAGGTTTTCCAGGCTGACCCCGCCCGTGGGGATAAAGCGTACGCCGCCGTATGGCGCGGACAAAGCTTTAATAGCTTTCACGCCGCCGTAGACCGAAGCCGGGAAAAACTTCAGCACCTTAAGCCCGTAGCCCAGGGCCATCTCAATCTCCGTCGGGGTGACGGTCCCGGGGAGCATCAGCACCTTCTGGCTGAGTACATAGGACACCACCTCTGGATTAAAGCCCGGACTGACAATAAACCTGGCTCCGGCAGCAATCGCGGCTTTTGCCTGTTCAACTGTCAGAACCGTACCGGCGCCAACCAGCATATCCGGAGCAGCTTCAAGCGTCAGGCGGATCGCGTCTGCGGCTCCCGCGGCTCTGAACGTGATTTCTGCCGCCGGCAACTGTCCGGCGGTCAATGCCTGGGCCAGTTTGGCGGCATCCCGTTCAGGATGATTGAGTTTAATGACCGGCAGCACCCCGATCTTTTCAATTTGTTGCAACAACTTGTCCATGCTATATGCCTCTCATCCATAAGATCTCTTATCTATGCTGATTTTAGGTCATTCCCCGGAGGCCGTCAACGTTAACGAAGAAGAAAAGCAAGAACATGAAGTTGATCCGGATTCCCGGTCAGGCTTGACCGCTGCAGCCCCGGCAGCCTCCACCAATACGCTGTAGCGCCGGGCTCACCTCACCCGCAGCCAGCTTTGGGCTCCGAAAAACTGGCGGTTAACCCACCGGAGGTTCCCCGGTCAGCGCTCTTCCCGGTAATAGCTGAGACCCACCGAGGCCGGCTGAGCGTTTTTTCGTTTTTGAAGGATGGAAGAAATAACCAGGACCAGCGCGGTCACAATAAAGGGCAGGGCGTCATAAAACGCATTGGGCAGGCTGAGGACAGATTTGGGGACATAGTACTTCAGCACGCTGAAAGCACCAAATACGTAAGCGCCCAAAATCGCTCTGACCGGATTCCATGCCGCAAAGATGACCAAAGCCACTGCAATCCAGCCGCGACCGCCCACCGTATCACTGAGCCAGACGCCGCCATTGCTGACCATAGCAGCATAGGCACCGCCCAGGCCGCAGATGCCGCCGCCCAGCAGCAGGTTAAGGTACTTGACCCGGGTGACATGGATGCCGGCCGCATCAGCAGCTGCCGGATTTTCTCCCACCGCCCGAAGGTTGCGGCCACTGTGACTGTGATTGATGTACCATCCCAGCAGCAGCGCAATGGCTATGCTAAGGTATACAAAAAGGTCATAAGAAAACAGCAGGCTGCCGGCCACCGGCAGCTGACTCAAACCCGGTATGCTCAGCGCCTTCAGACGGTTATTCAGCGCTTCAGGCAGTTTCAGCGTATTGGTGGCTGTATTTACCAGCATGTATTGGCCGATAAAGTTAGACAGGCCCACACCAAAAATCGTCAGGGTGAGCCCGGTCACGTTTTGATCCGCCATCAGGGTTACGGTCAGCAGCGCGTAAATCAAGGCGCCTAAAGCACCGGCTAAAAAGGCAAAGAGCAGACTCAGCAGCAGACTGCCGCTGAGGTACCCGGCCATAAAACCGGCGCAGGCGCCCATGGCCATCATACCCTCAACCCCCAGGTTGAGGTGACCGGCCTTTTCATTGACAATTTCGCCCAGCGTACCAAACAGCAAAGGGGTACCGGCCAATACACTATGAGAAATGAGCCTTATCAACGTACTCATGATTTATACCTCCCTGACCTGAGTTTCCCGCGGTTTTGACCCTGAGCGGCGAACCAGGCGATAGCGCAGGAAAAACTCCCCGCCCAGCACACAAAACAGAATAATCCCCTGCAACACCGCAGCAAACTCCGCGGACAGATTGTAACTGGACCTCATAACTGAGGAGCCCTTTTCAAGGACGCTGAAAAAGAAAGCGGTCAGGGCGATACCAAAGGGATTCAGGTTAGCCAGCCAGGCTACTATAATAGCGGTAAAGCCTACGCCGCCGGCGACACTTTCCGCCAGGGTCATATCACTGCCTGAGGCCTGAACCATACCGGCAATGCCGGCCAGAGCCCCGCTGATGGCCATGGTCCTGAGGATAATGCGCCGGACATTCATGCCGGCATAGCGGGCTGTGGCCTGACTGGCACCGACCACCTTGATTTCATATCCGTGTTTACTGTATTTCAGGTAAACATAAACCAGTACCACCAGGATCAGTGCGATCAGCCAGCCTATCTGCACGCCGGCCAGCTTGGGCAACTGCGCTACCTTGTCAAAGCGGGCGATTTTGGGGAAGCCGGAGGACCCGGGATCTTTCCAGGGGCCGTCTCTGAAATATACAATGACATTGAGCGCGATGTAGTTCAGCATCAGGGTAAACAAGGTTTCATTGGTATTGAAGCGGGCTTTGAAAAAGGCCGGCAGCAGGCCCCAGAGCGCTCCGCCCACCGCCCCGGCTACAAACATGACCAGCAGCAGCGGCAGCCGGGGCCAGCTTGTATGATAAAGCGCAAAATAGGTAGCAAAAACCGCCCCCATGATGATCTGACCTTCCGCGCCGATATTCCAGAAGCGCATTTTAAAGGCCAGACACACCGCCAGAGAACTAATGACCAGCGGGATCATCAGTCGGATGGTCATCCGCCAGGACTCAGCGTTGCCTAAAGCGCCATTTATGATCGTCATATATAAGGTCAGCGGATTATAGCCCAGCGCCAGCATGAATAAGCCGCCCACCGCTATAGCCAGTAAGATAGACGCCATCTTCAGCAGGCCGCCTCTCTTTTTACCCATTTCCGGCCGTTTAGCTATATGCAGCCAGGGTTCGCGCTTCAGCAAAGCTCTGCTGAAGCCGCTGTCGTTCCGGTTCCCCTGTTCCTGCCGCTTTGCACTCATGCCAGTTCCTCCTTCAGCGTCATACCAGCCATCATCAGGCCTACCGTTTCCTTACTGGCCTGGCGCGCGTCCACTATACCGGTCACACGGCCATGGCACAGGACCAAGATGCGGTCGGCCAGCTCCAGCAGGACATCGAGGTCTTCGCCCAGATACAAAATGCCGCAGCCTTTCATTTTCTGCTCATTCAGCAGATCGTAGACGGTATAGGAAGCGTTGATATCCAGACCCCGGACCGGGTAGGACGTAATCAGCACCTGCGGCTGGGATTCAATTTCCCGGCCCAGCAGCACCTTTTGCACGTTTCCGCCGGATAACAGCCTGACCGGGGTTTCCAGCGAAGGCGTGGAGATATCCAGTGTTTCCTTGAGTTGCTGGCTAAGTTGTTCCGCCGGTTTGCAGTCAATGAAGAAGCCGCGGTGGTCCCGGTAGCTTTTCAACAGCATATTGCCGGGCATGCCCATGTCGCCCACCAGGCCCATGCCCAGACGGTCCTCCGGTACAAAGGCCAGGCTCACGCCTTTCTTGTATATTTCTGTGGTAGGCAGGCCGGAAATGACCTGGCCGCAGTAAGTAATGCTGCCGCTCTGACAAGGGGTCAGGCTGACCAAGGCTTCACTCAGCTCCTTCTGACCACTGCCGGCTACCCCCGCCACGCCCAGGATTTCCCCTGTCTTCAGTTCAAAGGAAACCTGATCCAGGGCCTGACTGCCATCCGGCCGGATGACGGAAAGCTCCTGAACCGCCAGGAGGGTTTTCTGTCGCTCGGCCGCGTACGTAGGGCGGTTAATTTTCAGGTCAATGGCGTGACCTACCATGGTTTCCGTCAGGCTGCGCAGATCAGCCTGACTGGTCTGCAGCAGGGCCTCGCTGCGGCCGCGGCGCAGCACCATGACCCGGTCGCTGATAGCGAGAACCTCATTTAGTTTATGGGTTATGATGATGATGGCACAGCCTTGCTGTTTCATCCGCCGCAAAATTGCAAACAGACTTTCGGTTTCCTGCGGAGTCAGTACGGCAGTCGGCTCGTCAAGGATCAGGATTCTGGCTCCGTGATAAAGGACTTTTACGACCTCAACCGTTTGCTTTTCGCTGACCGACATGTCATAGACCGGTTTACCCAGGTCTACTGTCAGGCCATAGGTTTTGCACATCCGCTCAATTTCCTGGCGGTGTCTGGCCAGGCTGAATTTAGATGTCCGGGGGCCCAGCAAGATATTTTCCAGCGCGGTCATGGCTTCCACCAGCTTGAAATGCTGGTGAATCATACCGATGCCCAGGCTGATCGCATCCGCGGGGGTACTGACGGAGACGGCCTGCCCGTCTACATATATCTGGCCTGAGTCAGGAAAATAAAGACCGGAAAGCAGATTCATCAAGGTCGTTTTACCGGAGCCGTTTTCGCCCAGCAACGCCAGGATTTCGCCATATTCTACCTCAAAGTCAATATGATCGTTGGCCAGAACACTGCCAAAGCGCTTGGTCAGACCCTGGCCGGCAATAGCCGGACCTGAGCGATAACCGTCCCGGCGCTCTCCCGGTGTCGCCGCTCCGGACGCTGCTGCCTCCGCCTTGGCCGGGCGGTCTTCATGATTGGACATCTTTTCCCTCCTAAAAAGCGCTCCCTGACCCCCCACAGCACATGAAGGGCCGGAAGCGCCGCTCCCGCTGAGGAAGCATCCGACAAGCTGTCTGCCGCGGATTTAGTCCGCTACGACATTGCGGTAATACCAGTTGATCCCGCTCTTGATGGTCGTGTCATCCAGTGTGCCGCCCTCCGTACCGATAGTCTGGCCGTCATTAGTCTCCAGCACACCGTCAAAGACGTTGAAAGAACCGTCCAGAATAGCCGCACGGGCAGCCTCTACCTTTTCTGCAGTACCCTCCGCCACCAGATCACTCAGTGGCGAAATATCTACCAGGCCATCTGCCATGCCGCCATAATATACGGTTGGCGTCCAGGTGCCGTCAATGACCTGCTGCACGGCCTGAGTATAATAGACACCCCAGTCCCAGACCACCGAAGTCAGGACCGCGCCCGGCGCGTCCTTACTCATGTCGGAGTTATAGCCTACGCCATAAACGCCTGCGTCTTCTGCCGCCAGCTGCGGGTTCGGTGTATCGCAATGCTGGGCAATGACATCACAGCCTTCACCGATCAGAGCAATGGCGGCGTTGCTTTCTTCCTCAGGCGCAAACCAGCTGTTCGTGACCTTGACATAGATCTTGGCATCCGGATTGACTGACTCCACACCAATCGCAAAGGCATCAATACCACCGGTAACCTCTGAGTTGTCCTGACCCATAGCGGCAACATAGCCGATCTTATTGGTGGTCGTCTTCATGCCGGCAACAATACCGGACAGGTAACGAGCCTGATAGATACGGCCGAAATAGTTGGAGAAGTTGGTATCATTGCTCTTGTAACCGGTTCCGTGGCAGAAGACCACATCCGGATACTCTTCCGCCATCGCTTCAACGGTGTCCATATACCCCCAGCTGGTGGCAAAAATCACGTTGGCTCCCTCCGCGATACATTCACGGATCGCGGTCTCACAAGCTGACGGATCAGAGTCGCTGACATTGTTTTTACGGATAATCTGATCATCCCTCAAGCCCAGGGTGGCCTGCATTTCCTGAATGCCAACATCATGGGTATAGGTATAGCCCGAGCCCTCTGACGGATCGGTGATGTGGATCACGCCGATGATAATCTTATCCTTGTCAATCGGAGTGCGGACCACCTCTGCGGTGTCAGCAGTCGTGGCTACGGTGCTGACGCCATCCTCATCCGCGGCCTCAGTGGTTGCAGCTTCCGTGGTCGCGGCAGCGCTGGTCTCTGCGCCAGTCTCTGCTTCAGCAGCCGCTGCCGTGGTCGTGGCGGCCGCGGCAGTCGTGGCGGCTCCGGTCGCGGTGGTCGTCTCAGCTTGCCCCGACGCTGAACAGGCCCCCAGGGTGGACAGCAGGAAGGCTGCCGTCAAAAATACAGTTCCCAGTTTCTTCATACCCTTATCCTCCTCATAAAACACCGGCAGCCGGCTCCGGCGTCGGTGTTTTTATAGAGTGTATTTATAGCACAAGATCAAACAAAGCAAAAGACCAAAAGCATAAAATTGCTTCTGGTCTTTCATTATCCGTGCAAAAACCGATTGTTTTTGTACCAAATTAATCTTTTTTAGATCGTTTTTGCAGTCACAAATATGGCGACTTGCACTTTTACTAAGATGAGCCGGCTTCAGCCCGCGGTACCTCAAAGCCTCCCGGGCGCCGGGGGTCCGGCCATTACAGTTCCGTCGCTTTCACCGACGCCGTCAGGCTGTCCGCCAAAGCCAGCAGCTGCTGCTGTTGCTCCGCCTTCACCGCGGAGTGAATGATCACCGGTTCTGCCAGGATTTCAGTATTTTTCATGCTGCCCAGCAGTTCAGTCATGTAACGCTGGGCCTGCGGCGCCCAGCTGCCGTTAGCCAGAACCGCGGCTTTACGGCCGCGCAGGTTTAAGGCCGCCATTTCCCTGAGCAGATTTTCCATCCCGTAATATAGCTGCGAATTATAGGTGGGCGAAGCCACCACCAGATGGCTGTATTTAAAGGCGTCCGCAATGATGTAAGAAGCCTGGGTTTTGGACAGATCATAGACCCGCAGATCAGCCACGCCGCGCTGCGCCAGCTGATTGGCCAGCAGATCCACCGCATTTTCCGTATTGCCGTACATAGAAGCATATACCAGCACAACCCCGGCCTTTTCAGGCTGATAGGTGCTCCAGTGCTGATACTTATCTAAAAAGTACGCCAGATTCTGGCGCCAGATCGGTCCGTGCAGCGGCAGGATCATATTAAGTGGTTTATCGGCAAATTTTTTGAGCGCGTTTTGAACCTGAACGCCGTATTTGCCCACAATATTGCAGTAGTAGCGGCGCGACTCGTCCAGATACAGGCGGTCAAAATCGGTCTCATCCGCAAACAGATTACCCGCCAGCGCCCCAAAGCTGCCAAAAGCATCCGCGGAAAACAGCCAGCCCTCCGTCTGTTCATAGGTAAACATAACCTCCGGCCAATGGACCATCGGCGCAAAGCCAAACGTCAGGCGGTGCTGCCCCAGGTTCAGCTCATCCCACTCCTTAACTTCAATCGTGCGCCCGGCAATATCCAGCTCATAAAACTGGCTGATCAGCTGAAAGGTCTTTTTATTCCCCACCAATTTCAGATCCGGATAGCGCAGGCACAGCTCATCAATATTGGCGCAGTGATCCGGCTCCATATGGTTAATGACCAGGTAATCCAGCGGCCGGCCCGCCAGAGCAGCCTGCACATTTTCCAAAAACTGACGGGATATGGATGAATCCGCTGTATCCAGCAGCGCGGTCTTTTCATCCCGGATTAAATAAGAATTATATGTAATTCCATCAGGTAAAGGAAACATGTTTTCAAACAAGGCCAAACGGCGGTCAACGCCGCCCACCCAAAACAAGTCCGGTTTCAGTTCTCTGATATTGTACATGTGCGCTCCTCAGTTTCCGTATCATTCTGTCTGTCGTGCCGTTTAAGCGAAGGTATTATATCCTACTTCGCTACCGCGCTCTACATATGATATCACGTATTAATCAAGGTGAAAGAGCAGCGGCAGTAGCTCAGATACAGGACTGTTATCCGGATTGGTTTCCATCAGATCCGCCATATAGTCCCACCAGCGCCGATTGATCGCTTGCTCCGTACTTTCATCATACCGGGCAGCATCATCAAATTCAATGTAACCAAATAATGTATGGGTAGCCGGGTCCAAAAAGATGGAATAATTCCGTCCGCCGTATTCATGAATCAAAGCTTTCATTTCCGGCCAGAGCTGCTGGTGCCGGCGTTCGTACTCTGCTTCACAGCCGGGATATAGGTGCATTTTAAAACCTCTGATCATCTGCCTGTCCTCCTTTGGTCGCGGCTGGCAGCCTTCGGTTACCTCAAGTGTTTTATGCTATAATCTGGCCAGTTATCCGTCCAAACAGCCTGACTCCGACAAGGAGGTTTTGCGCGCTGATGACCCGCCGGCAGGAAATTTATGAAAAGCTGTCTTTAAACTGGAGCCCCGATTCCATCAGGCTCTTTGTCAGTCAGACCCCGATTTCACGTTCCCTGCCCTTTTTTGTGCAGGAAGCAGGGGATTTCAAAACATTTTATCCTTATTATACTGAGCGGCGCAATCTGCCGTCCCTGCAATTCATTTACACGCTCCGGGGCCAGGGGTGTCTGGATCTGGGGGACCGGCACTTTGAGGTCCGGCCGGAGTCTGTCCTGCTGATCAACTGTTTCAGGCCCCACCGCTATTACACTGCCCCAGGTCAGACCTGGGATTTTTTGTGGGTCCATTTTTGGGGACCGGCGGCTGCGGGCTTTGCTGCCTTGCTGGAGCAGTATCAGACCGGACCCTTTGCTACCGATCACCCCTGGCAGATTGAGCTGTGGCTGCGCCGTCTTCTGTCTCTGAACCAGCGCCGCTGCAGCGGTTATGAAGTCCAATCCTCCGCCGTCATTGACAGCTTGCTGAGCGATCTGTTGCTGCAGCAGCTGTTTGAGCTGAAGCCGGCCGCGACGGCTGACCGCGCGCTCAGTCAGGCGCTCAGCTATATCCAGGCACATGCTGCGGAGGATTTATCCTTGCAGCAGCTGGCCCGGATAGCCGGTTTAAGCAAGTATTACTTTGCCCGGCAGTTTAAAGCGCTCACCGGCCAGACCGTGCAGGAGTATATCATCCGCACCCGCCTGGAGCGGGCCAAAGCAAAGCTGCGGGATACCAGTCTCAGCCTTAATGATATCGCCTTCAGCTGCGGCATCCACAGCGCTACCCATCTGATTAATCTGTTTAAAACCCGCGAAGGTCTCACGCCGCACCAGTACCGCCGGCAATGGCAAACTACCGGCGGCCCCCGCCCGCGGCTGTAAACCCCGCCCCCGGGCTTCCGCAGGCTGGGAAGACCTAGGTCTCCTGTCAGGGCCTAAGCGCGCTTGCTCTGCACCAGCCGCTCATAGCGTTTGAGCTCCTCCAGCCAGCTGATCCCTACGCCTGCACCTTCCTGCAGGCAAAGGTAGTCCCAGACAGCCTGCGCCGGCAGATTTTTGCGTTCCTCCTGCCAGGCCAGCCGGCTGGTAAAATCTCCCGCGGCTTCCGCCTGTCTGAGCTTGTCCAGCGGTGCCAGATAGGCGTTGAGCAAGGCTTTACGACTGTTCCTGAGACCGATGACCCAGGCGGCCACCCGGTTAATTGAGGCATCAAAGAAATCCAGGCCGATAAACACCCGGTTTTCATAACGGTTAAAAACGATCTCGTCCATCGTGCGCTGCAGTTCGTCATCATAAACCACCACGTGGTCGCTGTCCCAGCGGACCGGCCGGCTGACATGCAGCAGAATCTGATCCAGATATTGCAAGACCGCGCTGATCTTGGCACTGATCACCTCAGTCGGGTGAAAATGACCCGCGTCCAGGCAATAAAGCTTATGGCGGCTGAGCGCGTAGCCGTAGGAA
Source organism: Oscillospiraceae bacterium HV4-5-C5C (assembly GCA_012034405.1). Taxonomy (GTDB): domain Bacteria; phylum Bacillota; class Clostridia; order Saccharofermentanales; family Fastidiosipilaceae; genus JAAVLZ01. Next base: position 84,688 of record JAAVLZ010000011.1, read on the forward strand.
AACTCATGACTGGCTACAGTATAGCTTTCCGCCCCGATACCAAAGAGCTTGCTTTCAATCGCGCAGGGAATCAGGCGCTCATCCAGCTTATCCGCAAAAATCTCATCCAGTGACTGCAACATCCGTTCCCTGGGTCTGGCCGTATCCGCGGGCTGATCCTTATAGCCATCCGGCATCCAGTAGTTAATTACGCAGGGGCTGCCCAGTTTTTGGGCAAACCCGATTCCGATCTCCCTGCAGCGGCGCCCGTGCTCCACCCAGAACCGGCGGCAATCGGCATCGGCGCTGGCCAGCGTGAAGTTGCCGTCCATCCGGGGGTGTGAAAAGAAGGTCGGATTAAAATCCAGACCGATTTTAAGATGATCCGCCCAATCGACCCAGGGTAAAAAGTCTTCAATCGTATAAGCATCCCGGTCTCTTTTAGGGTCAGTCTTCAGCGCGTAGCTCGCATGCAGATTCAGCTTAAGCTTACCGGGGCTGAGAGACATGGCTTTTTCAATATCCTGGGTGAGCTGAGCAAAATCAACTGCCCGGCCGGGATAATTGCCGGTGGTGGCAATACCGCCGTTCAGGCTGTCACTGCCGTCAAACCCCAGCACATCATCTCCCTGCCAGCATTGCATAGAGACCGGTATCTGCACAGCCCGGCTGATAGCCGCGTCAGTATCCACACCCAGATCCCTGTACTGGTCACGGGCAGACTCATAGACCTTGATGATCAGATCTTCATTCATAGCAAAACCTCCCTCGGTCAGAGCTAAGCCTGCAGCTTCCAGTCTGAACCGGCAACACCTGTTCCCTGACTCTGCCTCCATTATAATGAGCCCGGGCAGCGGAGGCATTAGCCTGCTTGCTTATAAAATCAAAGGATATTGCTCTTTTACGGTCAGTTCTGAGGCCACAGCGTCTTAAAGCGGGCACAGGCGTCATCCCAGTCGGCGCAGTCCCGCGGCTCATAGAGTTTAAGGTCAAAAGACTGGCGCACTAATTGCCGGGCCTGCGCCAGATCCTTAAGCGCGCCGGTACTTATAAGCTGCACTAACATATTACCAATCGCAGTAGCTTCTGCCGGCCCGGCCCAGACCGGCAGACCGGTAGCGTTGGCGGTAAACTGCGACAGCAAGCCGTCTTTAGTCCCTCCGCCGACCACATGCAGTTTCCGGTAATGCTTGCGGCTGACTGTTTCAAGGCCCTCCTTGACAATCCGGTACTTGAGAGCCAGGCTTTCATATATGCAACGCACCACGGCTCCGGTGTCCGCCGGCACCGGCTGGCCGGTTTCACGGCAGCGCTGCCGGATGCGCTCCGGCAGATTGCCCGGGGTGGCAAAGAGCCGGTCATCCGGATCAATCAGAGATCGGAAGGGCGGCTTGACCAGAGCAGCCTCTTCCATATCCGCGTAACTCAGTTGCTGCCCTTCTCTGATCCATTGCCGCCGGGTCTCCTGAATCAGCCAGAGTCCCATGATATTTTTAAGGAAGCGGATCCTGCCGTTGCAAGCGCCCTCATTTGTAAACATCAGCCGGCGGGAATCCTCATTGATAATCGGCCTGGCGGCCTCTATTCCCATCAAAGACCAGGTCCCTGAACTGATATAGATAAAATCCTCCCCCTCTGCCGGAACGGCTGCCACTGCGGACGCTGTGTCATGGCTGGCGGTTCGGATCAGCGGCCAGGCTGCCGGCAGATCCAGTTCCCGGCACAGGTCCCGGGTCAGCGGCGCGGCATAGCTCCCGGGCTGTTTGATGGCCGGGAACAGTTCCGGCAGGTTAAGGCGGCGGAACAGATCCCGGTTCCAATCCCGCGTCCTGGGATCAAGCAAGGCGGTGGTGGACGCAATGGTATATTCGCTGAAGCGCTCACCGGTCAAAAAGTAGGCAAACAGGTCCGGTATCAGGAGCGCCGTTTCCGCCTGGTCCAGCAGCCCGGGCTGCCGGCGGCGGAGATAACATAACTGGTACAGCGTATTAAAATTCAGGAACTGCAGGCCGGTCTGCTCATAAAGCTCGGCATCCGGTATCAAACCGGCCAGTTCCTGTACCGCTCCGTCTGTCCTCTGATCACGGTAATGAACCGGCTGATCCAGCAAGCGGCCGTCCGCACCCAGTAAACCAAAATCAACCCCCCAGGTATCAATGCCCAGGCTGTCCAGGTTACCGGCCAGTCTGGCTTTGATCAGGCCCTGGCGGATTTCATAAAACTGTCGTAAAAAATCCCAGTACAGTGTGGAGCCAAGCTTAACCGGATCATTGGCAAAGCGATGGATTTCCTCCAGGCTCAGCTTTTGACCGTCAAAGCGGCCCAGCATAGCCCGGCCGCTGGAGGCGCCAAAATCAAAGGCTAAAACGTTTTTACTCATGCTGCTGTTTGCCTGCCTTTCAAATTAAGTCAAAATGATCGTTTCAGTTATCGGTTGCTTCTTCTGCATAGTAGCATAAATCCGCCAAAAATCATTCGATTTTAATGTCAATAACATCCGGAATATGACCATGACCGCGGTAAGCACCCACTAAAAGCTTGGCGCCATTGTCGGAGCTGAAGCCCGCGCGCTATAATAGTTCTGCTATGCTCAACAGAGGGGGAGTCAAGATGGAATGCTTTGATGTGGCCGTGATCGGCGGTGGACCGGCGGGTATCTTTACCTGCTATGAACTGGCAAAAGCCAAGCCTGCTTTGAAAGTGGTACTGCTGGAGCACGGTTCTCCGATCGGAGACCGCTCCTGTCCGATTATCAAGGGACAGGTACCCCGTTGCATCAATTGCCCGACCTGCAGTATCATGCGCGGTTTTGGCGGCGCCGGCGCGTTTTCAGACGGTAAATTTAACTTCACGGCGGAATTCGGGGGCTGGCTGAGTGATTACTTGCCAGACCGGGAAATTCTGCAGTTAATTGAGTATGTCGATCAGGTCAACCAGAGCTTTGGCGCGGACAGTCCGACCTTTTCTACCGGAACGCCTGAGGCAGACCAGATCAGACGGCAAGCCCTGGCACTTGATCTGCACCTGTTAAACGCGCGCTGCAAGCATCTGGGAACGGATAAAAATCGTGACATGCTGATCCGTCAGTATCACTGGCTGGATCAGCATATCGATCTGCGTTGTCAGACCCAGGTTGAAGAGATTGAACCATTAGCTGACGGCCGTTACCGCCTGGGCTGCAGCAACGGAGAACTGGAGACGCGCTACCTGGTGGCGGCGCCGGGCCGGGCCGGAGCGGAATGGTTCAGCAACCAGTGCAAACGGTTAAACTTGCCGCTGACCAACAATCAGGTTGATCTGGGCGTCAGAGTTGAACTGCCGGCAATCGTTTTCCAGTCCATTACCGACGCCGTGTATGAAGCTAAAATCAAGTACCGAACCAAAGCATACGGCGATGTGGTCCGGACCTTTTGTATGAATCCGCGCGGCTATGTGGTAACAGAAAACACGGATGGCATCATCACCGTCAACGGCCACAGTTATGAGGATCCTGAACTGCAAAGCCAGAACACCAACTATGCGCTGCTGGTCTCCAATCGCTTTACTTCGCCGTTCCAGGAGCCTTACCGCTACGGCAAGCACATTGCGGAGCTGTCCAATATGCTGGGCGGCGGCGTTATGGTCCAGCGGCTGGGCGATCTGGTGGAAGGCCGGCGCAGTAACGAGCACCGGCTGGAGGGCAGTTTTGTCAAGCCGACGCTGGCTGCCACCCCGGGCGATCTGAGTCTGGTCCTGCCTAAGCGCCATCTGGACAATATTGTGGAGATGCTCTATCAGCTGGATAAGCTGGCGCCGGGAACAGCTAATTCAGACACGCTGTTATATGGAGTGGAAGTTAAGTTTTACAGCTACAGAATTCAACTCACCCAAGAGCTTGAAACCCCGCTCACCGGCTTTTTTGCCATCGGTGACGGCGCGGGAATCACACGCGGCCTGTCTCAGGCCAGCGCCTCCGGCGTAGTAGCCGCCCGCGCGATATTGCGGCGGTTAAGCCAGGCCTGAGCGAGAAGCCGGTACAAACCGGTTTAAACAGGAAACACAAGCGCCGGACAAGGAGGCCTGAGATTGCTAAACTTAAGTAAGCAAAAGGCAGACAACGCGCAGCCGGGTCCCGGGCAACAGCTCCGGCCGCCGCGGCCAGACCTAAGGAGGCTTTGTATGAATACCTATGAATTAGCCATTAAGCTTGAAAATGACGCCGCTGATTTTTATAAACAGCAGGCAGAGGCCAATAAAGGACTCAGTACGGAAAAGCTCTTCCGGGAACTGGCGGAAGTGGAAAACAAGCACGCCGCCACCATCCGGCAGTTTATTGATCAGCACACACTGAAGCTGGACCTGGGTCTGGCAGAAGCCTATGAGGCTTCCGCCATTTATACCGAGGCCAATGATTTTGTCAGTGACGTGCGTGATGTACCCTCCACGCGTGAGATCTACCGCCAGGCTCAGGCGCTGGAACAAAAGAGCATAGACCTGTACCAGGACCTGCTGCAGCAAGCTGAAGCCCGGGGTCCGGAAGCGGCGGAGGCTGATCTGCGGCTGCTGAAGTGGCTGATCAGCCAGGAGGAGGCTCATGAGCTGCTGTTTAAGAATCTGGCGGAACTGCTGGATCGCAGTGAGGAGCATGTAGAGGCCGCTGAGTTTGCCAATCCGCCGGAGTATTAAGCAGCGGCCAAGGCCGGGCCGTCAAGGCGCCGGCCTTAGTCTGATCCACAGCTAACTTCGCCTGACCGCCGGTACTGACTGAGCGGTTTCAGCCGAGACCGGGCCGGTCAGAACCGCCCGGTCTCGGTTTTCCTTCAGGCGCAGGAGCGCCGGTTCATCCAGCGCCGCCCAGGATCGCCCGCTGCGGCTTTGCTCCCGCAGTAGTTCTTGTACGCTCAGTGGTTTGGTATGAGGAATGGGTTTCCATTTTACTTTGGTGACCAGGGCGACGGCCACTGAAATTCTGCCAATAATCATAAAAGACTGGAACGTAGCACAGTACAGGAGTTTGCGCTGCCAGCTTAAGGGGCCGAGCCGTTCTCTTTCTATATAAAATACATAGACCGCAGACAAAAAGGCACCGGCCCAGTCTCCCAGCCAAAACAGCAGCCAGGACTGCAGCACCGCTACCAGGCCCCGGCCTTGCTGAAAATACAGGAAAGCACAAAGCGCCAGTAAAAAGCGCAGCAGCCTGGTGCTCATCCCTACCAGATCATAAGGGAACAGCGTTGTGAGCATATCATAGGCCGTAAAACTGCGCTCCCTGAAGGTGCAGACCAGCAGCTTGCCGCTCATTTGGGCAAAGGACTGCAGATGCCCTTTGCTCCAGCGGATCCGCTGCCGCAGCGCGATTTTTAATGTCTCCGGCTGCTCGTCATAAAAAATGGCCGCGTCATTATAGCTGATGCGGTAGCCACGCAGGACCGCGTCAGCAGAAAAGGCCCTGTCCTCAGTCAAAGAGGTATAGTTCCAGCCCTCCGCCACCACTTCATTGGCAAAAAGATAGCCGGTGCCCTGGACTCTGGCGGACAGCCGCAGCACGCTGCGGGGGCGGTTTTCAGTCCGGACGGTTCTCAGCCAGTGCAAAGCGTAAGAAGCTGCCAGCCAGCTGCGGTCCAGATTTTTGGTAGCCCGGTAGGAAATGACAATTTTTTCACCCGCGTCAAAGGCCTCATTCATCCGTGAAACAAAGTCCGGCGCCAGCAGATTATCCGCGTCAAAAATCATATAGGCGTCAAACGCGGCGTAGCCATAGTCCCGGTTAATGCATTTAAACAAATACTGCAGGGCAAACCCTTTGGTACAGTGCAGCCGGTCGCGGCGTTCATAGCATACCGCGCCATGCCGCCGGGCCTCCGCCGCGGTATCATCCGTACAATTATCCGCTACCACAAAGACCGCCAGTTTCGCCTGGGGATAATCCTGCGCAGCAATGCTGTCCAGAAGATTGGCAATCACCGCCGCTTCATTGCGCGCCGCGATGACAATAGCATATTTATGCTGCTCGCGGCAGGGGGGGAAATGCCGGGTGTATCTGGCGCCCAGCAACACAAAAACCAGGCGGTACGCATACAGCAACATAAAAACCAGGCTTATTGTACTTAAGGCATGCTCTGCCAGTTCTATATGATCCATTTGTCTGCAGTCACCTGTCATCTCTTTATGTTTGCGGCCACTACAAGCAGCAGCTGTCCAAATCCTCATTTTAACCCTGTACGGCAGCGGCAGGCAAGCTGCTTCCATCCCCGGAGAAGGAAGCGCAGCAGTAAGGCGTTAAGGGGCAGCCTGACCATCATCATCATAGCGCGGCCACGGCAATGGTTTATTAAGATGCCTTAAAATCTTTGGCAAGGCGCGGCCCGGACTGGAGCTGAAAGTGTTAACTTTTTTAATCGTGCATTTTCTATCGTTTGATGTGATAAAATACATCCCAGCGGCAAGATCTGACCGCCCGCAGCAACAGCCTATAATTTAATAAAGAAAGGACAGCCTATGCACGACACACCCAGAACACCTGTACCCCAAAACGGTCCAGAAGCTGATCTTTATCGGCAATTGATCGAGTATATTAAAACAAAAGAGCCTAAAGAATCGTCGCTCATAGATGTCATGCATTTCACCCAGGACCTTTTTGGCTATGTGCCTAAAACCGCCCAGTTGCTGATCGGTGAAATGCTGAACATCCATACGACCAAAGTTTACGGCGTACTGACGTTTTACAATTACTTTACCGAAGTGCCCAAGGGACGCTACGCAATCAGTGTCTGCCTTGGTACCGCCTGCTACGTAAAAGGCGGGGCCGAAGTTTTAGCCGCGTTCAGCAAGGAGCTGGGCATCAAGCCTGGCGACACCACCGCCGACCGTCTGTTCTCTATTGTTCAGACCCGCTGTCTGGGAGACTGTTCCAATGCGCCCATTGTCATGATCAATGATGACCTGCTGCCCAAAGTAACGGTCAAACAAGTTCCCGGTATTATTGCCCGCTATCGCAAGCTGGCTCAGGACTGCGGCCAGGCCGCGGCACCAGCCGGAAAGGAGGCGGTAAGCTCATGAGCGAAACAACGATCACCCAGGCGGAGGTCCGCCCCCTGACGCTGGCAGAAAACCCCTTTACCGCATTGCGGGAGTGGGCGGCGCAGCACCGGCCGGTACTGGATCAGAGGCTGGCCAGGCGGACGGACGTGGTGCCGGACGGCCGCTACTATAAACTCAGCGGTCCATTTTACAGCCGCCAGACCCGTATCGTCCTGCGTAATTGTGAGATCACTGATCCCCTGCAGATCGCGGATTACATCGCGCTGGACGGCTATGAAGCCCTGGCCCGTACCCTGGAGCAGATGGCCAGTCAGAGCCAGATGGTAGCGGATATGCGGGCAGCCAACCTGCGCGGCCGCGGCGGCGCGGGATTCAACACCGGACGCAAATGGGCGGAAGCGCTGAAGCATGACGCCAGGCACAAATATGTCATCTGTAACGCGGATGAAGGCGACCCCGGTGCCTATATGGACCGCAGTCTGCTGGAAAACGATCCCCACGCGGTGCTGGAGGGCATGGCGCTGGCCGGCTACGCGATCGGCGCCGATCATGGTTTTATCTACGTGCGGGCGGAATACCCCACCGCCGTCAAACGCCTGAAAATCGCCATAGCTCAGGCAGAAGCCTGCGGTCTGCTGGGTGAACATATCCTGGGCAGTGACTTCAGTTTTAAAATCGAGCTCCGTTTAGGAGCCGGCGCTTTTGTCTGCGGCGAAGGCACCGCGCTTATGGAATCGATTGAAGGCCGCCGGGGCATGCCGCGGGTCAAGGAATACCGCACCGCTGAAAAAGGTCTGTTTGGCTATCCCACGGTCATCAATAACGTTGAAACCCTGGGCAACGTCCATTGGATCTATCTGAATGGCTGGCAATGGTTTCACGACATCGGAACGGAAGACAGCTCCGGCACCAAAGTGTTTGCGCTGGTAGGCAAGATTCAAAACGCGGGTCTGGTTGAGGTTCCCATGGGCACCACCCTGCGGGAAATCGTCTATGATATCGGTGGCGGCGTCCGGGAAGGCGGCCAGCTGAAAGCCGTCCAGACCGGCGGTCCGTCCGGCGGCTGCATCCCCGCGGACATGATTGATATCCCGGTGGACTTTGGCAGTCTGGCCCGGGTCGGTTCCATCATGGGGTCAGGCGGCATGGTCATCCTGGATGATACCGACTGCATGGTGGATATAGCCCGTTTCTTTATGGAATTTACGGTTGACGAATCCTGCGGTAAATGCACGCCCTGCCGGGTCGGCAACAAACGGGTTCTGGAGATTCTGAACCGCATCACCAAAGGCCAGGGCAGTCTGCAGGATCTGAGCTATCTCGAGGAGCTTTGCGAAGTCATCCGCGACACCTCCTTATGCGGCCTGGGCCAGGCGGCGCCGAATCCCGTCCTTTCAACGTTGCAGTATTTCCGTGCCGAATACCTGGAGCACATTGAACATAAGCACTGCCCGGCCGGGGTCTGCCGCAGCCTGCTGAATTACGAGATCACCGATGCCTGTGTCGGCTGCGGTCTTTGCACCCGCAAGTGCCCGACCGGCTGCATCAGCGGAGAAAAAAAGCAGCAGCATCACATTGATCAAAGCCACTGCGTCAAGTGCGGCACCTGCATTCAGGTCTGCCCCGTACATGCCATAGAACGACACTAGGAGGATCCTGCATGATTAACCTCAAAATCAATAATAAGCCGGTCAGTGTGCCTGAGGGCAGCACGATCCTGGAAGCTGCCAGCCAGCTGAATATTCATATCCCGACCCTCTGTCATCTGGATATGCACAACATGCGCTTTGTGAATCAGGTGTCTTCCTGCCGGGTCTGCATGGTAGAGCAGGTGGGCCGGGATAAAATGCTGGCGGCCTGCTCCACCAAAGTCTGGGAAGGCCTTGAAGTGAGAACCGACACGCTCAAGGTTTTGCGGGCCCGGCGCACAAACATTGAGCTATTGCTGTCCAATCACCCCGCGGACTGCCTGGTCTGTGAAAAAAACGGGGATTGTGAGCTGCAAAGCCTGGCGGCCCAGACCGGCATCCGCAGCATCCGCTATCCGGGGCAACGCTCCCACCACGACAAAGACAGCTCCAGTCTGTCTCTGATCCGCAACCCGGACAAGTGCATCCTCTGCAAGCGCTGTGAAACCATGTGCAATGACGTCCAGACTGTCGGCGCGCTCACGGATATCGGCCGCGGCTTTAACACCGTAGTCGGCACCCTGTTTGATATGCCCATGTTTGAGACTACCTGCACGTTTTGCGGTCAGTGTCTGGCCGTCTGCCCTACCGCCGCTCTGACCGAGGTCGATAATACCGGCAAGGTATGGGAGGCTCTGGCCAGTCATAAAACCGTGGTGGTCCAGACCGCGCCTGCCGTCCGGGTGGCTTTGGGAGAAATGTTCGGCCTGAAAGCCGGTACGGACGTGACCGGAAAAATGGTCAGCGCGCTTAAAGCGATGGGCTTTGACCGGGTTTATGATACAAACTTTGCCGCGGATGTCACCATCATGGAAGAAGCGTCCGAGATGGTTGACCGCATCAAAAACGGCGGCCGGCTGCCCATACTGACTTCATGCTGCCCCGGCTGGGTCAAATTCTTGGAGCATCAATTCGGGGATATGCTGGATATCCCTTCGACCGCCAAATCGCCGCATGAGATCTTCGGCTCTCTGGCCAAAACCTATCTGGCCCAAAAGATGGAGCTGGATCCCCAAAATATGGTGGTGGTCTCCGTCATGCCCTGCGTTGCTAAAAAATACGAATCCGCCAGACCGGAATTAAGCCAGGATGGTTTGTCTGATGTGGATATTGTCATCACCACCCGGGAGCTGGGCAATATGATCCAGGATCTGGGACTGGATTTTGCCAGTCTGGCGGACTCGGATTTTGACAGTCTGATGGGTGAAGCCTCCGGTGCCGGTGATATTTTTGGCGCCAGCGGCGGTGTCATTGAGGCAGCTTTGCGCACCGCTTACGTCTGGCTGACCGGGCACGAACTGAAAGAGCTGGATTTCTACGCGTTGCGGGGGCTGTCAGGCATTAAGGAAGCCACAGTCGATCTGGATGGTAAAGCAATCCGCATTGCCTGCGCCAACGGCCTGGGCAACGCCCGGGAGCTTCTGAGACGCATCCGCCAAGGCGAAGCCGATTACACGGCAATAGAGATCATGGCTTGTCCGGGCGGCTGTATTGCCGGCGGTGGTCAGCCGTATACGCACGGGGATGAGCAGATCGTGCAGGCTCGTATGCAAAGCATTTATGAACGGGACCGCGGTAAACAGATCCGGCAGTCCCATAAAAATCCGGAAGTTATCAAACTATATGAGGACTTTCTGGGGAAGCCCGGCGGAGCGAAGGCTCACGCGCTGCTGCACACTCACTATGTGTGGCGGCAGAAAATGTAAACGCTGACGGCCTTGAAAACAAGGGCTGCAATCAAAACCGTCTCCGGCCTGATTCCGGAGACGGTTTTTTAAGCTGAAGCGGTTTTTAATTGGCAATGTCCGTCACAGACCGTACTGAAGCCGTGGCGTCTGGTGCTGTGGCATAAGGAACACAGGGTCTCCGGACTGACAGCGGATGCAATCGCCTGAGCGTCCTGTCTGGCCTGCCCGTCGCTGACCCCCAGCACCCGGCTCAGGAAACGCGTGATCACCGCGACCTTATCCAGCCGTCGCAACGCCGCGGTCTCTCCCTGGGCAGTCAGCAGAACCCGGCGCTTGCGGTCCTTTTCCATCAGACCTGCTTCGATCAGTTTTTTTACCGCCAGGCTGGCGCTGGGCCGGCTGACTGCCAGAGCGGCGGCTATATCACTGACTCTGGCGCCATTGCTGCCGCAGGATAAATCATAAACTGCTTCAATATATCGTATCTGTGAATCTGATTGTTTCATGCCGCCAGTCCTCAAACTTTACTTTAGTCAAGCAGCCGCCGTTCCCCTGACTCACAGAAGAAGGCTTGCCGCTGTGTGCTAAGCATACCGTTTTTGTGGCCGCCTTGCCGGTTCAGACCTTACGCAGTAAATAACTCCAGACCTGATCCAGCAGCTTCCGGTCTGATTCATAGCTCAGGCGTTGTAAAGCTTCACGATACGGCAGCCAGCGGCTGGCCTTGATTTCTGCTGTCTGCAGCGTCAGTTCCGCTTCCGGATCCGCCTGAGCGGTAAAGTACACTACTTCTTTTTTCACCCCCAGCTCAGGATGATACTGGGTGACCAGCCGCAGATTCTGGTCCAGGCTGACCGCCAGACCGGTTTCCTCTCTGATCTCCCGCTCAGCAGTCTGAGCCTCTGTTTCTCCGCTTTTTACATGGCCTTTGGGGAAACTCCAATGGCCCGCCTGATGCCTGAGGATCAGGAATTGGGTTTGACCGTCTCTTTTGCGGTACACCAGTGCTCCGCAGGATTTTTCATGACGCATGTCGCCATCCTCCTTGATCTTGGTCTGCCTTTTGCCTCAGTCAGAGCGCTGGCCGGTTTTTCGGTTAAGCTGATTCAGCAGTAACAACAGCAGAACCGTAGCCAGGGCCAGAACCGCCGCGCCGATCCCCACATAGGGTATACCGGACACCGCCACAATCTGACTGCCCACAAACGAGCCCAGGGAAATACCAAAATTGAAAAAGATGGAATTAAAGGATGAAGCCAGCACCATTGATTGCGGGTAATCATCCTCGGCCACCCTGAAAAAATGCATTTGAATCGGTGAATTCAGCAGGTACATCGTCACACCCAGCACCATAATCAAGCTCAGAGCAAGATTGCGGTACTTCCAGGCAGGCAGCAGCAGCAAAAATAAAACAGCCTGGAGCGTAAAGGCCGCAGGCATCAGCTTGAGTCCGCTGACCGCAGCCAGTCTCCCTGAGAGCAGATTGCTCAAAATGGCTGTCAGGCCATAAGCAAACAAAACCAGACTCACGACTTTGACGCTTAATTGCAGCTGGTCGCTGAGGATGGGACGCAAATAGGTATAAAACGTATAAAATCCGGCCGCGCTGAACAGCGGCAGCAGGATGCCAATCTGAATCCGATGATCTGTGAAAATTTTCAGCTGTCCTTTCAAGCCCGTAGCCTGACTGCGAAGGTTCCGGGGCAGAGCCAGCAGACACAGAAGCAAAGTCAGGACACTAAGTACGGTAATGGCGGCAAAGGCAGCGCGCCAGCCGGACCGGGCACTGATCCAGGTCCCTAAGGGCACACCAAAAACCGAGGCAATGCTGAAGCCGGAAAATACGTAAGACACAATCCGGGCTTTTTGAGCCGGCGGAGCCAGAATATTAGCAAAGGTAAAGCCCAGCGAAATCATTGGTCCTGAAACCACCGCTGTCAGCAGTCTGGAAAACAATAAAAACGTATAATTGGGGCTGATACTGCTCAGCAGATTGCCCAGCACAAAGATAGCCGACAGCGCCAGTAAAGCGTAATAATGGCGGAAGCGGCCTAAAAAGGTCGCAATAAAAGGGGTCATGATAGCGTAAATCAAGGCAAACAGGGTCACCAGATGCCCGGCCTGAACAAGGGAAACCCCCAGGCCTACGGCAATATCAGATAAAATGCCCACCACAATAAATTCACTGCAGCCTAACGCAAAGCTGATCAGGACCAAGACGGACACCTGAAATTTCAGGGATTTCACACCGATTGCCTCCTGCACACCACTCCGCTGGCAGCTGTCATGGCTGTCAACGCTGAGCGTGGGTACGGTATCAAGTATAAAGAATAACCCGTTAAAATCAACGCAGCAGCGCGCTGTAATCGGCCTAAAAAATCCGGTAAAATTTAGCTACTTAGCTAATTGACGCGGATATTGAACAGGCTGGGCGCGCCCGGCTTCAACCGGGCGGCTCTGATCCCGGCAGCTTTAGTCAGAGCCGGCATTTTTCAAGGTACATTTAAGGTTATTTGATATATTGAGTACAAACGTTCTATTTTTGTATATAATATTATTGCGTTATCTTACACAAGTATTCATGCTTGATTTTTACAATATTTTAAAAGAAGGCAATTTGACATGAAAAACATTCATGCAAATATCGAGATCAGATTTGCTGAAATCTGGCTTTGCGGGCTTAAGCCCGGAGGAAAATGCGTCCAGAGCGGTAATCGGCCGGTTCTGATTCTTTCAAACGACACCAATAACAAATTCAGCCCGACCGTCAACGTCGCACCGTTAACTTCACGGATGCGCGACGCGCTGCAGCCTTCGCATGTAGAGCTTTGGCAGCACCAGCAATATGGTCTGCACTGTCCCAGCACAGTCTGCCTGGAACAGATTACCACGGTATCGGTTCAACTGTTGCGCCGCAGGCTGGGCGCGGTAAAGGATAAGGAGACTTTGACCGCCATCGCTCAGGCTATGGCCGTGCAGTTTCCGATCATTGCCTATCTGATGCCGCAGCCTGACGTTAACCAGGTGGAGGAGGCCGCTGAATCAGCTGCTCAGACTCAGCTCCAGCCTGCCCCGGCGGATCTGCCGCCGAGCGCCTGCAAGCCTGACTAGATAATGAGATCTTTTTCCAGCTGTCTGACCAGCGCGGTCAGGCCCGCTTCATCCGCTTCCGTAAAACGGTTGCGGCGCGGACTATCTAAATCCAGCACGGCCACCACCCTATCTTGCTTAAAGATGGGCAGCACCAGCTCCGAGCGGGAGTCTGCGTCACAGGCGATGTGGCCCGGGAAAGTCTGTACATCAGCTACGTTCAGCAGCTGTCCTTCTCTGGCTGCCCGGCCGCAGACGCCTTGATTCAGATCAATATGGATGCAGGCCACCTTACCCTGAAACGGACCCAAAACCAGTTTTTGCCCTTCCAGCAGATAAAAACCGGCCCAATTCACCAGTGGCAAAGCCGCTTTCAGTAAAGCAGAGGTATTGGCCAGCAGCGGCAGGGCATGGTTATCTGATTGCTGCAGGCTTTCCAGCTGACGGCATAACAATAAATAATCCGGCCGGCAAGGCTCTGCGGTCCCCGACTCGGACAACAACAACGCGCCTTCCTGTGGCTGGCAGACTGCTCCTCCGGCGCGTGCCGCTCCTTCAGGCCGGCTCCGGCGGTCCTCCAGACTGCGGATGCGAGCGGTCAGCACGGCGGCCGCAGCCTGGTGGGCCGACTTGCCCGGATGCTGCCGTGAACCGTAACCTGTCTGCTCGGCGGAGGGCAGCAGCAAGAGCTCTGCTCTGTCGTCTGAGCTTTGCCGTTGATAGGTATTCAAGGCCCGGGTCAGCTGGGGCCGGAGAGACTGACCCAGCATGCCATAGGCCCAGATCAGGTAACTGTCCGGATTCAGTTGCCGCAGCTGCCGCAAAAAGTCCACCGCGGCCTGTTCAATCCGCGCCGATAGCGCAGCCGTTTCAGCTGCCGGACTGGCTTGCAAGGCCCCGGCATCATTGGTACCTAAATTGATGATGATGTAATCAGGCTTGAAGGCGGAGAAATCCCAGGCAGCTGCCGCGCCCAGGCTCAAATTCCGCGGTCCGGCCAGCACCCCGCAGACCTGCCGATAATACAGCGGCAAAGCATGCCGGCGGTTGCCATCCCAGCCGGTATAGACGCCCCAGCCGCTCTGGCTCAGAATATGGCAGCCGGCGTCCAGGCTGGCAGCCGTTTCATACGCGTAATTATAGTAGGCGCTGAAACAGGCCGGAACCCAGTCCGTCTCCTCCGCCGCGCCGCTGGCGCCTTCACCTGAAGTGATGCTGTCACCGACAAATTCCAGGTTTATAGCGGGCTCCGGTTGTGGTAAAAAGCTTCCGTCTGTTTCCAGCGCGTCCAGCTGCAGCAGGGTCCGGTCATCGTCGGACATGGCCTGGGTGTCGCGCAGCAGGCGGACCTGCTTGACAATATCTGGGCTCTGGCCGCGGAAAACACAGATCCGCTGCTGTCCCCGGGTGAGCAGCAGGCGCTGGGAAAGATCGCCGTTAATGATGATATCAAGCCAGGGCTCCAGGCGCTCATAATCCGCATAAAGCTCCACCCAAAGTTCTGACGCGGCCACAGCTACAGAAATACCTGAACCGGTCCAGAACAAGGTCAGTTTTTCTGTCACCGCCGGACAGCGGCCCCATACCTTCAGGCCGGGGACGTCCGCCAGCCCATAGCGCTGCAGGCTCATATCATGTAACCGCCTTTCATCGGCGAACAGGCCTGATCGGAATAGAGTTTAAGCACCCCTGAGGTATAACGCCCGGGTTTGGGCTGCCAGGCTTCGCGCCGGCGTTTTAAAATTTCCGCCATTTCCGCCGCGGTCTTTTCTTCCCCCTTAACGCCAACGATATCCAGCCGGCGTGCCGGTATATCCAGACGGATCAGATCATCGTCTTCGACCAGCGCAATTGGTCCGCCGGCGGCGGCTTCCGGAGAAACATGTCCTATCATGGGGCCGCGGGACGCGCCTGAAAAGCGGCCGTCCGTTATCAGGGCAATCGACCCGGCCAGGACCGGATCTGAAGCGATGGCTTCACCAGTATAGAACATCTCCGGCATCCCGCTGCCTTTAGGGCCTTCATAGCGAATAAAGACGGCATCTCCGGGCTTGATGACCCCGGATAAAATAGCCTGGCAGCAGGCCTCCTCACTGTCAAAGGGACGGGCTTTCAGCGTGGCCTGAAACATGGATCTGGGAGCCGCGGCGTGCTTGATAACCGCGCCTTCAGGCGCCAAATTGCCGTAAAGGATGGCGATGGTCCCATCCCTGCCCAAAGGCTGGTCAAAGGGGCGGATAATATCATCGGGTTTTAAGCCCAAAGCAGTCAGGAACGAGTGACAGTGTTCATAATAGCCGCTGCCTTTCAGCCGGTCCAGATTTTCACCCAGGGTCTGGCCGGTCACGGTCAGCACATTCAGATCAAGCTGACTGCGAATCGCTTCCATCACCGCCGGAACGCCGCCGGCGTAGTAAAAATACTCGGCCGGGAAGCGGCCGGAGGGTCTGATGTCCAGCAGATAGTGGGCGCCGCGGTGCAGCTCGTCAAAGGTCCTGGCATCAAGTTCAATGCCAAATTCATGGGCGATAGCCGGCAGATGAAGCAGCGCATTGGTGGAACCCGATATGGCGGCATGGACGCGGATCGCGTTTTTAATGGACGCCGCTGTCACAATGTCCCGCGGTCTGAGGCCGTTTAGTGCCAGGCGTACGGCCGTCTGGCCGGCGGCCCTGGCCTGGGTCTGCAGGTCGTCACACAGGGCCGGCAGCAGTGCGCTGCCAGGCAGCATCAGGCCCAGGGCTTCTGCCATAATCTGCATGGTGGAAGCCGTACCCATAAACGAGCAGGCCCCACAGGAGGGACAGGCATGCTGCTTATACCAGTCAAACTGTTCAGATCTGATCTGGCCGCGTTGAAAGGCCGCGCTGTAGGTGCCGATCTGCTCCAGCGTCAGCTGATCCGGTCCTGCCGCCATGACCCCGCCGGTCACCATCACGCTGGGTATATTAAGGCGTCCAATGCCCATAAGCTGGGCCGGCACGCCCTTGTCACAGCTGCTGATAAAGACCCCGGCATCAAAGGGGGTGGCTTTACCATGCACCTCAATCATGGCGCAGATCAGGTCCCGGCTGGGTAAAGAATAATTGATCCCGTCATGCCCCTGAGCCTGACCGTCACAAATATCGGTGGTGAAGTAGCGTGCGGCTTTGCCGCCGGCTTCAGCTACACCATCGACTGCCTGCTCCACCAGCCCGAAAAGGTGAGCGCTGCCGGGGTGGCTGTCGCCAAACGTGCTTTCAATCAGAATCTGCGGCTTACTCAGGTCCTCGGTCTGCCAGCCCATGCCTAATCTCAGGGGGTCCATTTCAGGCGCGATCCGGCGAATTCTCTGACTGTCCAGTTCCATTTGCTGCTTCCTTTCATAATCAGCCTCTGGAGCCTATTTGGATGAACCGGAGGTTCCTTGCTGCAGTCTTTGTCAAATCAGCTGATTATGAGCTAAGCAAAGATGCTGTCCGCACAAAGGGTACCGTGGCTCCAACTGGCTGAAGGGCTGCCTGAGCTTGATTTTTGATATCATCAACGCTCTGTCTGCATAATCATAGCCTTACTAAACCAGCGGAGCAAATACGGATGACGCTAAAAAACCTGCTCGTCTACTCTCTCTGAAGGCACAGTAGCGCCAAGCAAAGCGCGGGATACTGGCTCACAATGGAGAATTGAGCAGATCTCGCCGCGCCTTACACGCTGACCCAATAGAACTGAAACCGGGGTGAGCTGATTAAGCCTGCTTGTCTAAGAGTTACATTAATTGCCGGTAAAGCTCCCGGAGCTCAGCCGGATTGGTATCCCGGGGATTGCCGGGACAGCAGGCATCCGCACAGGCTGATTCGCACAAGTAGTCCAGGTCCTCCTCTTTGATTTTGTCCAGCTTGGTGGGGATACCGACATCCTGTGAGAGCTGCCGTACCGCTTCAACCGCGGCACTGCGGTACTCGGCAGGCGTCATATCATCTACACCTGCAACGCCCATCGCCCGGGCTATCTCACGATATTTGGATCCGGTAAACTCAGCGTTATACGCCATGACAATCGGCAGCATCATGGCACAGGCCACACCATGCGGTGTATCATACACCGCGCCCAGACAATGCGCCATTGAATGAGCTACGCCCAGGCCGACATTGGAAAAGCCCATCCCGGCTATATATTGTCCCAGAGCCATCTCAGCGCGGCCCTGCGGGTCATTGGCTACCGCGGCCCGTAAAGCGCCGGAAATAATCCGGATGGCTTCCAGATGGAACATATCCGTCATCTCCCAGGCGCCCTTGGTGATGTAGCCTTCTATGGCATGGGTCAGGGCATCCATGCCGGTAGCGGCGGTCAGACTTTTGGGCATGGTTGACATCATATCCGGATCCACCACCGCGATCACCGGCATATCATGGGGATCCACACAGACAAATTTGCGTTTGCGCTCCGTATCCGTAATCACATAATTGATCGTAACCTCCGCGGCGGTGCCGGCCGTCGTCGGGACAGCTATGATCGGACGGCTGGCCCTTTGTGTCGCAGCGGCTCCCTCAAGTGAACGGACATCGGAAAAATCCGGGTTGGCGGCAATAATGCCGATTGCCTTCGCCGTATCCATGGCCGAGCCACCGCCGATCCCAATCAGGTAGTCCGAGCCAGCCTCATGAAAGGCTTTGACCCCAGCCTGAACGTTTTCAATCGTCGGATTTGCTTTAATCTCAGAAAAGATCGTGTACGCCAGTCCTGCTTTGTCCAGCAGATCGGTAACTTTTTGAGCCACATTAAAGCGTATAAGGTCCGGGTCCGTGCAGACCAGAGCTTTTTTATACCCACGGGCTTTAACTTCGCCGGGGATTTCTCCAATTGCTCCGGCTCCGTGATACGACGTGTTATTCAGCATAATACGATTGATCATAGACGTTGCCTCCATCTCTATCTGTTGATTTAGATATTTTAATATCTATATCTAAAGATCATTTTAGGCATTACGAACGTATTCGTCTATAGCTATTTTTTAGGTACTCAGGGTAAAATATTACGGCTGAGGAGCTTTTCATTAAGCCATCCTAATGTTAGTCTCAGGCAGGCGCGGCTCGGGCGTCACGTTTGGACGGCACAGAAGCTTACAGGCAAGGAGTAGTATGGAGCACAGCAGAAGAGATACGATTTATTTAGCGGGAATGGATCTGAGTTTCTGGTTTTCCTGGGCTTTTGGCATGTTTTCTGTCCTTTATCTGCAGGAAAAAGGCTTCAGCGCCACCCGGATCGGGCTGATCAACGCGGTGGGCAGTATTGTAGCCTTTTTTGCCCTGACCTTCTGGGGCTCGGTCAGTGACCGGATGCGGGCGCTCAAGCCAATGCTTTATTTGCTGCTGATAGCAGCCGCGGTCAGCTGGGGGGTTATCCCCCTGATCCCGTCCTCGCAGACCGGCAGCTTCCTGATGTTTTTAGCTCTGATAGCCGTGGCCAATTTTTTCCGTCTTCCCAGCAGTACCTTTACAGATAATCTGCTGGTGAGAGCCTCGGCAGATCACGAATTGAATTACGGCATGATCCGGGGGCTGGGTTCCCTGTCTTTTGCTGCCGGCTGTGTTCTGATTAACTGGCTGCTGCCCCAAACCGGCACAGCGCCCTTGTTCTGGATTGCCGCAGTTTGCTGTCTGCCGGTTCTTTTTTTCTTATCCCAGGTTAAAGAACCGGTTTTTGTGAACAAAACGGAGACCGACCACGGGCTGCAGTTGCAGGAGCTGTTGCAAAACCGGCCTTACATTTTCTTCTGTATCTATATTTTCTTTTTTACCATCTGTTATAACGCGGATACCTCCTTTATCACCTATTTTATGGCGGATAACGACATTGCACTGGACAGCTACGCCATCTTTTTAGGTTACCGTGCTGCACTGGAATTTCCGACGTTATTTGCTCTCAAGTTTCTGCGCGCCCGTTTTCCCCTCAAGCGTCTGCTCCCGCTCTTTGGCCTGCTGATGGGCTTAGACAGCCTCTGTCTGAGCTTTCTGGTCCACGACACGCTGCAGCTGATCTTGTTTTCATCACTTTTTGGTTTAGGAAACGGCATTTATATCGGCGTGTCCGCCAATTATGTGTACAGTCTGGCCCCGCCGCGGCTCAAAGCCAGCGCCCAGGCAATCTTTGCCTCTGTCTGTTCCATCGCCAGTGTTATTGGCAGCGCCGGCGGCGGTGTGGTTTATGATTTACTACCCTCCCGCCAATACTATCTGATGTTAGGCCTGATTCTGCTTTCCATTACCGGCTTGTTTACCCTGGCAACCTTGACGCCAGCCGCCCGGCCTTCCTGTCCTTCCGCTTGATTACCCCTAAAGCAAGCCTCGTTTCCACCGGTCCGGCGCAACACCAAAATAGCGTTTAAAGAGCCGGCTGAAGTAAAAGGGGTCTTCGTAACCCGCGCTATAAGCGGACTGAGCCACCGTATGGCCCTGCCGCAGTTTCTGGGCGGCACAAGATAACCGATGTCGAATCAGATAGGCGGAAGGGCGAATACCCATTTCCTTATGAAAGCAATACGAAAACGCGCTGCTGCTCATTTGACAGGGGCGGGCCAGTTCTTCCAGTGATAAGGGCTCATGATAGCGCTGGTGAATCAGCTTAAGCGGGCGTTCCAGATCCGGAGCGGTAAGGCGCTCCAGCAGCGACAGCTTCCCGCTTTCCAGGGCCTGCCAGATGGTGGTGGCAATCAGGGGGTTGGCACCCTTACAAAAGGGGCAGCTGCTCAGACCGCAGGATCGATTGATCTCCGGCAAGGCCCGGGCCAGCAGCGCAGGCTGAGCCGCGGCCGTAAACAGCCGGGTTCGGGAATCTGCCTTTTGCTGCCGGAAACGGCTGTCAGCTTTACTCTGAGTCAGCGCTACCACGTACCAGAAACTATCCGACCCAACAGTAAGCGTCAGTTCGAGCCCTGAGTCCAGACGCAGCACCCGCCCGGGCAAGGCCCGGTAACGCCGGTTTCCTGCCCTTAAGACTGCCTGACCCTTAAGCGGGATCAGATAAGCCGGCACCACAAAGCTAAGCATCTGCAGTTCTGCCCCAAAGCCAACTTGTTTCATCCAGACCGGGCAGGGCAGCGCTGCTTTTGTAAGGTTTTGTTTTTTCATGCTACTCCTGATCTGTAAGCAGTTAGTCTATTCTAACCCCATAAATACTATTGACTTCTGCCCTCGCCTGTCAATGCCGCCACGGTTGCCACAGCACATCTGAAAGCAGCGCTGTCTGCTGCTCAAGTCGAGTCACGCCGGGTATTTTACGATTTGTCCATGGCAACTCAATAAAGGTCTGTGTTATAACTGCCATCATCGTTGGTTAGCGTTTGCTAACGGCATCTGGCAGATCACATACCCTGAAAGAAAGCAGCTGACTTTGAAAAAGAAACTGATCCTCATTTTATTACTGTTCGTCTTAGGCTGCATCTCAGTCAGCCTGGGGGTAAAAGCTTTCAGTTGGGCCGGGTTGCTCAGCGGACAGCCGGCAGATCGGAGCGTTTTCTGGCTCAGCCGCCTGCCGCGCCTGATCAGCATTCTCATTACCGGTGCCGGACTTTCTATCAGCGGGCTGATTTTGCAGACCATCACCGGCAACAAATTTGTTTCGCCAGCCGTTGCGGGTACGATGGACTGGTGCCGTCTGGGGATTTTACTGGCGATTATCCTTGCCGGCAGCCAGCAGACCTGGCTCAAATTATTGCTGGCTTTTGTCGTTTCTCTGGCCGGTACCTTGTTGTTTTTAACCTTGCTGCGGCAGCTGAGCTACCAGGGCACCTACATGGTGCCGCTGATCGGCCTGATGCTGGGTCTGGTGGTCAGTTCTGTCACCAGCTTGATCGCCTACCGCTTTGATGTGGCTCAGAATCTGCAATCCTGGTTACAGGGGAGTTTTTCTTTGATCATAGAAGGGCGTTATGAATTGTTGTACCTGGGCCTCCCCTGTCTGCTGCTGGCCTACCTCTACGCGGCTCGATTTACTGTAGCGGGTATGGGAGAAGCTACGGCCGTTAATCTGGGACTTAACTATAAAGCGGCCACCCTGGCGGGACTGACCCTGACCGCTCTCATGACTTCCGCCATACTGGTTACCGTGGGCAGTATCGCGTTTGTCGGCCTGATCATCCCTAATCTGGTATCGATCTGGCACGGTGACCATATCCGGCACACCATGTTTGAAACCGCGGCGCTGGGTTCAATATTCTTGCTTAGTTGCGACCTGATCAGCCGAACGCTGATCTACCCCCATGAAATCCCCATCAGCGTGACTGCCGGGATCATTGGCGCCGGGGTATTCCTGGCCCTGATTTTAAGAAGGAGGCGACGAGTTCATGGCAAGCGGCAAACTCCCTGAGCTCAGGCCCGTACGCCCGGCGCTGGTAAGCTGCCGGGCCGGGCGGCCAGCCGGCCGATCAACCCGATCCACGGTGGTCGATCAGGCCAATCTGCGGCTGAATCTGCTGCTCTCAGCCGCAGTGCTGATCCTGGCCGCAGCATACCTGCTGCCGGGCTTAAGTGCCCGCAATCTGTCTTACTTTTTACCGCTGCGGGCGTTGAAAGTCGGAGCGATCCTGCTGGTCAGTTTTTCTACCGGCTACACGGCTACCGCCTTTCAGACTATCACTGACAATCATATTCTGACTCCCGGTATCCTGGGGTTTGAATCCATGTACGTCCTGGTGCAGACGCTCCTGGTCTATTTGTACGGCAGCAAAGTCGCCCTGATGAGCGACCACGGCGAATTTTTACTGTCTGTAGGCGCGATGCTGCTGCTGTCAGGCCTGCTGTTTCTCCTTTTATTCCGGGGGCACCGGCAAGACTTATTCATCCTGCTGCTGGCGGGGACCATAGCCGGCAGCTTGTTTACCGCGGTGAGCACCTTTATCCAGGTCTTGATTGATCCTAATGAATATATGCAGATCCAGTCCAGGCTCTACGCCAGCTTTGGCAATATCAACGTCAAGCTGTTCGGGATCAGCGTACTGCTGACAGCCCTGGCAGGCTGCTGCAGTTTACCGGACTGGCGCCGCCTGGATGTGGCGGCGCTGGGCCCGGATCATTGCGTCAGCCCGGGCGTATCTCACCGCCACCTGACTCTGAGGACGTTACTGCTGACGGCGGTGATGGTATCCGTTTCAACCGCCTTGATCGGACCGATGACCTTTTTAGGTCTCCTGACCGTAAACGTAGCCCGCAACCTGCTGAAAACCTATAAACACCGCTACCGCATACCCGCGGCTATGCTGCTGGGCGCCCTGGCTTTGTTAGCCAGTCTGCTGCTGGTGGAGCGGGTCCTGGCCTACGCGGTCACCCCCAGCATGCTGATCAATTTTGCCGGCGGCAGCTATTTTATTTACCTCATGATAAAAGAAGGAAAGGGAGCTAAAAAGCATTGATACAGACGAAATCCTTATACAAGCACTACGGGCAGACAGCCGTCGTCAACGACGTCAGCCTGCAGCTGCCCACCGGCCGCCTGATTGCCTTCATTGGCAGCAACGGTGCCGGAAAAAGTACGCTGATCTCCCTGATCAGCCGGACGCTGGCCAAAGATGAGGGCCAGATTATGATCGATCAGCAAGAACTGGAACAATGGAAAAGCCAGAAGCTAGCCACCCGCTTGTCCATCCTCAAACAACAAAACGCGCTCAGCCTTCGCCTGACCGTAAGAGAATTAACCGGTTTTGGCCGGTATCCCTATTCCCGCGGCCGCCTGACCCCGCAAGATGAGGTAAAGATAGACCAGGCCTTAGCGTATCTCAATCTGGAAGCGCTGCAGGATCGTTATCTGGACGAACTCAGCGGCGGTCAGCGCCAGATGGCCTATATTGCCATGCTCCTGGCTCAGGATACCGACTACGTCTTTTTGGACGAGCCCTTGAATAATCTTGACATGAAGCATTCGGTACAGATCATGCAGGTACTGCGCCGCATGGTCAGCGATCTGAGAAAGACTGTCATGGTTGTCATCCATGATATCAACTTTGTGTCCGCCTACAGTGATTACATGATTGCGTTAAAAGATGGTCAGGTCGTTTGCCAGGGGGAAACCGCCGAGGTTATAACCCCCCGGCGACTAAAGGCTATTTTTGATCTGGACATCGAAGTCCATGAAATCAACGGTCATCCCATCTGTGTCTATTACAACTAAGGACACCGGTGTGACAAATATCTACCTGATTATTGGAGGATCTTATTTGAGAAGAACCCTGAGCACAGCTTTAGCTGTCCTGACCGCCCTGACATTGTCTGCCTGCGGCAGCGGCAATACCGCCGCTGCAACGACAACAGTTACAACTGCCGCCGGCGCCACTACGCCTGTCACTTCTGCCTCTGACCGCAGCCCGGCCGGGACGACGGCCAGCCGGGCGGAAACGGAAAGCGCCGCAAGCCAGGCCGGAACCACAGCCACAGGCACCGGTCCGATCACCGTTACAGATATCAAAGGTGAGGTCAGTCTGGACCAGCCGGCTCAAAGGGTCGTGGTCTTTGACATGGGGGCGCTGGACACCATTGATGCGTTAGGCGCGGACCTGGAACTGGCGGTGCCTCAAAGCAACATTCCCTCCTATCTGAGCAAGTATGAGACTGACACCGTTAATGCCGGCGGCTTATTTGAGCCGGATCTGGAGACCATCTATGACTTTGAACCGGATCTGATCATTATAGGCGGCCGGCAGGCAGATTTTTACGACCAGCTCAAGGAAATAGCGCCGACGCTGTATGTATCTATTGACGCAGCAAATTATCTTAACGATTTTGAACAGACCAACCTCAACATCGCGGCGCTGCTGGGCAAAACAACAGAGGCCCGCACCCAGCTGGATCAAATCGAAGCCAACATGACCGAGGTCAGCACCAAAGCCGCAGCCAGTCCTGACCGGGCCCTGATCATCCTGACCAGCGATGGTAAAATCAGCGCTTATGGTTTGGGCAGCCGGTTTGGCTTAATCCACGAAGGTCTGGGGGTTAAGGCCGCGGATGAAACCGTAGAGGAGTCGACGCATGGCGAAGAAAGCAGCTACGAATATATCGCCGAAGTGAATCCGGACATCCTGTTTGTCATTGACCGGACCCAGGTAGCCGGCGGCAGCACTGACGCGGCAGCGACGCTGGATAATGACCTGATCAAAGCTACCAACGCCGCTCAGAACGACAAGATCATCTATCTGGATCCGGAATGCTGGTATCTGGCATCCGGGGGTCTGAACGCCATGAAAGTAATGGTCTCTGAAGTCGGCGCGGTCTTTGACTAAGCAGTCCCGGACCTGAGCGCTCCATACGGATCATCAGACATCACCGGGGCGGAGCTGATCGATCAAGATCAGGGCCGCCGCCTCAACCACAGCCCGCCAGGCTGGTCAGTCGACCAATCTGGCGGGCTGTGGTATTCCTATATGGCTTCCGGGGGAAGCGGCTTCAGGTTTACCGGCGCCGGTCACAGCGCTTCAGGTGGTGTTTCCCTGGCCAGTCGGGCTGCTACGCTGCGGTTTATGCCCGGAATGGTCAGGATACCGATCAACATCAGCGGCAGCATGGTAAACAAGGCAGGGATCATGCCCCAGTTTAAGGTCTGTCCAAAATAGGCAATCACTTTGGGAGCAATTGACTGCAATCCGATATTCATGACACTGGTAAAAACCGCAAACATAAAGCCCTCAATGGCATCTGAACACAAGCGCATCAGCACCGCGTACGTGATGACAGTCACAATCCCCCGGGCCATGCCCATGGTCAGATTGGCCACGATAACCAGAGCGGTATTGCTCCAGTGACCGTCTACCAGCAACCATGGCAGAAGCAAGACCCAGATCAAGCCAAACATAATCCAGATATTGCGGTTGCAGAGACCGCCGACTTTATTGATGATCTGGCCGACCACAAATGCCGTCGCCGCAATAGCGATGTAATTTACCATGGTGGAAATACCATAAATGGTCTGATTGGTATTATTCATAACCAGAGGACCGACAATGTTAGCCAGGCCCATCGCGCCCATAAAGCACATAGCAAACAATAAGCCCAGCCAGGCGCCCCAATTACCAAAGCCTAATTTCACCGCGGCCGGTATAGAAATCAGGTCCTTCCGCTGCGTGGTTCCCGGTACCTCTTTAAACAACAAGGTTACAAAAGCCTGGCCAATAGCAGCCAGGGCCAGAACAAAAATGATGATATTCCAACCGATTATGCCGGACAAGATGCTGCTGAAGATAACCCCCACAGCCATGCCGGCATAGCGCCCGCCGTTAGCGTATCCTTGCATTTTGCTGGCATACTCATCCGGCGTAACATCGACTGTCAGGGCGTCAGCCGTACCATCTACAATGACAAAGCAGGCAAAACAAACAACCAGAGCTGCCAGCCAGACCTCAGAATACTCTTTGATGGAGGCCAGCCCGATAAACGCCGGAATAAAAAGGATACCACCCAGGAACAAATATGGCTTGCGCCGGCCCAGCCGACCTATCGGTACCCGGTCAGAAAAGAGTCCGGTAAACATCTTGAGATAAGTCGGGACACTGATCGTAGCGGTGATAGTGGCGATGGTAACGTAGTCCAGCATAAATACTTTGGTGGTGTAATAAGTGATATAAACCTGAATACCCGCCACATATATGCCCTGCAAGAAGTAAAATACCGCTTCAATCAGGTAAAAATAGCTTTTGAAATTCTCCATTTTACGCTGGTCCAGCGTCAGTTCCCGAATGTCCGTTGCCTTGCTGTCACTCATCTTTTTATCCCCCGATTATTGATTATTGCTGTATGCGTGAGGTTTAACCCCGTCCGGGATCGGGCAGACATATTCCCGTCCGTTCAGTAAATCGCGGAGCTCCTGGCGGGCCCGCACGGCCAGCTCCGGCTGCATAAAAATATCCGCGGCGGTCAGAGCCATAATTCTGGCTGCATAAATCATGCCTTTATGCGCCACAGCAGATTTACCCTGTGCTACCTCCTGCCAGGAATGGATCGGTGTCCCCGCCGCAAAACAGGTGGTATTGCACTGGATGGTCGGCGTAATCCAGCTCACATCACCCACATCGGATGATCCGGGCAGCGGACTGGTCTGATAGACGTATGGCAGCAGCTCATCCATCAGCACCTTGCCGCGGTTGCGGCGCAGATAAGCATTCAGCTCGGGCTTGGCGCCAAAGGCCTGGCTGAGCATCCCGGCGCTGCCCTTTTCCGCCGGCGTCAATGTAGCTGTAAAGGACCTGGCATAGGCTTCTTCCTGAGCCGTGTAAGCTGGCGGCGGCAGCTGCTGCATATGGCGGTACATGACCTGACCCAGCGTGTCGTTAGGCAGAATATTGGAGCAGGCTTTATCAAACACCACTTCGCTTTGGGTTCCGGTCATCAGAGCCGCGCCCTGCGCAATCTGACAGACCCGCTCATAAATCTCCTGAAGCTGATCAGCGTGGGGCGCCCGGATCAGGTATAAGACTTCTGCCTCCGCCTGCACGACATTAGGGGACAGTCCTCCGGGGTTAGTAATGGCGTAATGGAGCCTGGCTTCAGGTATCATATGCTCCCGCAGATAGTTGGCGCCAATATCCATCAGCTCAACCGCGTCCAGAGCACTGCGGCCCAGATGAGGTGAGGCCGCGGCATGACTGGCCCGACCGTGAAAGCGGAAATAAGCCTGGATATTGGCCAGGGTACTGACATTTTGAACCGCATTAAAAAACATGGGATGCCAGGCGATCGCGCAGTCCAGGTCATTGAAGACGCCTGCTTTGGCCATAAAGGTTTTGCCGGAACCCCCTTCTTCACCTGGACAGCCGTAAAGGCGAACCGTACCGCGGCGGCCTTCTTGCTCCAGCCAGTTTTTCACGCTGATTGCCGCAGCGCAGGAAGCTGTGCCAAACAGGTGGTGCCCGCAGCCATGGCCGCAGTTCATGCCGGCTTCCGGCCGGGGCTGGCAGCAATCAGCCTGCTGACTGAGCCCGCTGAGCGCGTCAAATTCTGCCAGCAGCCCTATCACCGGCTGGCCTTGCCCCCAGCTGGCAATAAAGGCTGTTTCCATCCCGCCAATAGGATTGGTGATCGTAAAACCATGATCTTGCAGCAGCTGCTGCAATTGGGCTGAGGACCGGTATTCAGTAAACTTCAGCTCCGCCATACCCCAGATCGCGTCGCTGGTGCGCGTTAAAATTGCTTCATGCTGATCAATCCAACTGCAAATTGCCATGCATTAACCTCCTGGCTGGCTGGTTTTGCTTTGTTTACAATAACTCTGCTGCCGGTAAAAAAGCCCGTTTATAAAAACGGGCTGTCTGCAGCGAAGACGAAACATCACACTAAACATTCAGTTATGAAATATCTTGTATTGTTATCATATT
>JAAVLZ010000012.1 GCA_012034405.1 Oscillospiraceae bacterium HV4-5-C5C
TGCAGCGTCTCCGGCAGCAGGGCCAGCAGTCGGTCTACCGCCGCGGTTTCCGCCGCCTGATAGGCCTCCCGCAGCTGCGGGGTGTAGTACTTGATGGGGGTGGGCATATCGCCGGTAATGATCTCTCCCGCATCATGAAACAGCGCGCAGGCCATCACATGTTCCGGATCTGGCTGGGGCTCGAGCTGCGGGAAGTCGCGCTGCCGCAGCAAGGCCAGGGCGTGGGCCAGTACCGCCACCTGCAGCGAATGCTCCTGCACATTTTCCGGCCAGGTGTTTTGCATCAGGCTCCAGCGGTTGATAAGGCGCATCCGACTGATCATGGCAAAAAATCCGTATGACATGGCTAACTGCCTCCCTATTCTTTTGTGAGCCTGGCCTGCCGGGCCATCAGGCGTTTCGTACTGCCGCTGTCAAAGCGGATCTGTAAAATAGCGTCCCCGGCTACCGGCTCCACCCGCAGCAAAACGCCCGGTCCAAATTTAGGGTGCCGGATCCGTTCACCCGGCTGCAGGTCCGCCGGGGCAATACCGGCCGCGGCCGCAGGCTCAGTCATAGCCGCGGGCCCGGCCGGCGTCCGGGATGCGCCGCCAGACTGCCTGGTCCGGCCAGGCTTGGTCGCGGGCTTGAACATGGACAGGCCGTAGTCGTCACCCAGCACCGCTCCGCTGCCCTTAGCCTGTCCTGGCCCCGCGGGCCCGGCAGCTCCGGCACCCGCTGACGCGGCAGCTTGCGCTGGTCCGCTCCGGTCTTTTGTGGCCCCAGACCAGTCTGAATCAGTCTGATACGACTGACCGGAGCCGCCGGAGCGGTAAGCCTGGCCGCTTGGCCGCGGCTGACTGAAGGGGTCAGTGGCCCCGCCGATTTCCTGCAAAAACTCCGTCGGGATCTCCGTGACAAAACGGGAGACCGGGTTGGACTGGGTCTGCCCGTAAAGGATGCGGCTGCGCGCGGTCGTAATGTATAATTTTTCTTTAGCCCGGGTTATGGCCACATACGCCAGCCGCCGTTCTTCCTCCAGCTGAGCTTCATCTCCGATGCTGCGGTAACCCGGGAATATGCCTTCTTCCGCGCAGACCAAAAACACAACCTTGTATTCCAGGCCCTTGGCCGAGTGAATGGTCATCAGGCGGACAAAATCCTGCTCTGACTCATCCAGATCCATCGATGAATATAGCGAAGCCCGCTCCAAAAAAGCATCCAGATACTCACTTAAGCTGAGCTTTTCGCTGACCGCCGCCGCGGGGGCATCGTCCGGGGTATCCAGGCCCTGGAGACTGGCCTCATCCTCTGCCGCGGCAGATAGCAGCCAGTCACCGGCCTGGTTTACCGCCTGTTCGGCCTCCGGAGGCAGATAGGTATTGGTAAACTCCTGGGCATCCGTCAGCAGCTCCTTGAGGTTTTCAATCCGGTCTACCGTCAGGTCCTTGCCTTTTTCCTGCTGCTCCAGGATATCCTGCATCAGCCCGCTCTCATTTTCAACGTACTCTACAAACTCAGCCAGACTCATATCCGCCGCGGCCAGCCGGCGGCGCAGCTTGAAAATCAGCCCGGCAAAGGCCTGGAGCCGGGCCGCGGCCCGGCCCAGATCACTGTAATGGCCAGCTTCAGCCGACAGATCCAGCAGGCTCAGCCCCTGGCTGGCCGCCAGCTCCCTGAGCCGGCTCAGGGTCACCTCACCCAGTCCCCTGCGCGGCGTATTGATGACCCGTTCAAAAGACAGGTCATCCTTGGGCAAGGCCACCAGTCGCAGATAAGCCAGCACATCCTTGATCTCCTTGCGGTCATAAAAGCGAAGCCCGCCATAGATCCGGTAAGGAATGCCAAACTCTCTCAGTCCGCTTTCAATATTGCGCGACAGGGCATTAGCCCGATACAGCACCGCAAAATCGCCAAAGCTGCAGTTCTTCTTTTTAACCCGCCGGCTGATCTCCTCCGCGATGTAGCGCGCTTCTTCCATATGATTGGCCGCGTGAAACAAGGTGATCGCTTCGCCCTGATCCAGCGCCGTCCACAAGTGCTTGGCCTTGCGGTCCTGATTATGCGCAATCACCGCGTTAGCCGCGCCCAGCACCATTTTGGTGGAACGATAATTTTGCTCCAGTTTGATCACCCGCGCGTCCGGGTAGTCCTTTTCAAAATCCAGGATGTTCTGGATATCCGCCCCGCGGAACGAGTAAATAGACTGATCATCATCCCCCACCACGCAGAGATTATGGTGAGAGGCAGCCAGAAATTTGACAATCTGATACTGGGCCCCGTTGGTATCCTGATACTCGTCGACCATGATGTAGCGGAAGCGCTGCTGGTACTGCGCCAGCACGTCTTTATGTTCCGCAAACAACGTAACCGTGTTAAACAGGATATCGTCAAAATCCATGGCATCATTTGCCTGCAGCCGCCGCTGGTAAGTCTGATAGACCTTGGCGATGGTGGTGGCGCGGTAGTCATGACCTGCGGTCCGGACGTAAATCTCCGGCCCGCGCAGGGCGTTTTTGGCCGCGGAGATTGCCGCCTTGACACTATTGGGGCTGAAGCTTTTTTCATCAATATTCAGCTCTTTCATGCAGGTCTTTATGGCCGCGGTCTGATCATCAGAGTCCACAATGGCGTAGTGTTTGGAGTAACCCAGTAAATCCGCATGCTGGCGAAGGATACGGGCAAACATGGAATGGAAGGTGCCGATCCACATGCTGCGCGCCGTATCCCCTACCAGGCCCGCCGCCCGCTCCTTCATTTCATTGGCGGCCTTATTGGTAAACGTGATGGCCAGGATAGCATAGGGAGACACCCGTCTGACCTGGATCAGATAAGCCAGCCGGTTGGTGATGACCCGGGTCTTGCCGGAACCCGCGCCGGCTAATATCAGCAAGGGGCCGCTGTCATGCATCACCGCTTCCCTCTGCTGGGGGTTCAGTCCCTCCAGTAAAGCGGACGGGGACAGACTCCGCTGCTCCTTCCTGTCTCCGGTATTGGCGGCAGCCCATAATGGGGCTGCCGGTGCGTTTGCGGATGGTTCCTGACTCATGCTGATCCTCTCCTTTTTATTTACTGCTTAGCCTGATTGATCTGGCTTATAGCGCCCGGTGCCGGCCGCGGGTGCGGAACAAAAGCGGCCCTCCGGAGTTTGCCCGGAGGGCCGCCTGCTTAGCTAAATGCGGCCTGTGAGTTCAGGCTTTGGGCTTGGCGCCCGCAATACCGGATTAATAAACCGGCTCTATAATACCGTAGTTATGATCCCGGCGTTTGTAAACGACACAGACTTTACCGGTATCCGCCGAGAGGAACAAATGGAAGCTATGTCCCAGCATATCCATCTGCAGGCAGGCTTCCTCCTCCGTCATGGGGGTCAGTTCAAATTGTTTGCGGCGCAGGATCCCAAATTCATCCTCATCTTCCTCAGTTTCTTCCGGCTCATACTTAAGCGATTCCTGCAGGTAGGCATAGTCATGAATATCCTTGGCCAGACGGGTTTTATGTTTACGGACCTGACGTTCCAGAACTTCAACCGCGTCATCAGTCGCAGTCAAAACGTCCTCCGCCATGGTCTCCGCTCTCAGATAACGATTATTCAGCTTCATGGTTATTTCCACACAAATCTGGTCGCCTTCAGGTCTCAGTTTAACCGATGCGTGCGCGCTGTCACCAAAATAGCGGTCAAACTTTTTCAGTTTACGAAGGACTTTCTCCTTGGTCTGATCACTGACCTTTAAGCCTTTTCCTGTAATGTTGATCTCCATATAGCGGCTCCTTTCCTCTGTTTCCTCAAAGGGAAACGGTCCTGAATGTTCCGCCTGATCAGGATACCGGCCGGCGCCGGCGGCGACAGCCATGGTATGTTGATCTGCTGCTTATTATTATACAGGAGTCACCGCGCTCCTGCCATACACCCTGGTACCGGATCCTGAGCTTGCGGCGCGGTAGCAGCAACGGTGAACACCCCGCCGGTGTACGCCTTGTTTACGTTTTCCGGGGTTGTACTGACCTGGCCGCGGCAGGAAGCCGGAGAGCCCCCCGGCAGAAAAACGCCGGCTGATAAAGAAAAGCCGTCCTGACACCAGACACCAGGTCCGGTAACAGAACAGCTTTAAACATCTGAAGCGGCTTAAGTCAGCTCCGGTATATCCCGCGGCGGCTCAGCCCCTTGCGGACGGATCCTCCGGAGAGTCGGAGTCAAAGCAGGTCAGCTTACGCGTTGTCCTTGCCAGCCACAAAACGCAGCAGATCAACCACGCGGTTGGAATAGCCCCACTCATTGTCATACCAGGACACCACCTTGAAGAAACGCTTTTCACCAGGCAGGTTATTCTGCTTGGTGGCCAGAGAATCATAGATGGAGCTGTGGTTATTGTGGATGATATCAGAAGATACGATCTCCTCATCACAATACTGCAGCACACCGTTCAGGTAGGTCTCACTGGCTTTTTTCATCAGGCTGTCGATCTCATCAATAGAGGTCTCACGCTCAGAACGGAAGGTCAGGTCAACAACTGAACCGGTAGGAACCGGCACGCGGAAGCTCATGCCCGTCAGCTTGCCCTTTGTTACCGGCAGCACCTCACCGACGGCCTTGGCGGCACCGGTGGTGGAAGGAATGACGTTAACCGCAGCAGCGCGGCCGCCTCTCCAGTCCTTTTTGGAAGGACCATCAACGGTCTTTTGGGTAGCGGTATAAGCATGGATGGTGGTCATCAGACCGGTCTCAATGCCCACGCCCTCTTTAAGAATGACGTAAACCACAGGAGCCAGGCAGTTGGTGGTGCAGGATGCGTTAGAAATAACGTTGTGCTCCGCAGGATTGTACTCATCCTGGTTAACGCCCATAACAATGGTCTTTACGCCGCCCTTGGCAGGAGCAGAGATGATGACCTTTTTGGCGCCGGCAGCCAGATGGCCTTCAGCTTTTTCCTTTTGGGTGAACAGGCCGGTTGACTCAACCACATAATCAACGCCCAGATCTTTCCAAGGCAGCTGATCCGGGGTACGGGTAGCCATAACACACTTGATCTCATTGCCGTCCACGACAATGATGTCATCATCAGCCAGATCAGGAGAGCTCTTTTTGGAGCTGACCTCATGCTGGAAGAAGCCCTGGGTGGTGTCATACTTTAATTGATATGCAAAATAAGCGGCGTCAGTGGTAATATCCGTCACTGCCACAACCTGGATGTCCTTGCCCAGCAGGCCCTGATCACACAAAGCTCTGAACACCAGACGTCCGATACGTCCGAATCCGTTAATACCTACTTTGATTGCCATAGTAGTCCTCCTAATAAAGGCCCCCGCGACGGAGCCAACTTGAATTAATTACGCTCACACGTACAGTTCAATTATACCTTTATCCCTTATGAATGCAACTGAAATTGCAGCTCCGGGCATGGTTTCAGCTATAGCAAACGACCGGAACAAGGCCCTGCCGCTCAGCCCCCGGGCTCAAAACCCGCGGCGGGTTGAGCTGATGGTCAACAGGAGCCCGTCTGGGCTCAAATTTGCCCGGCTTCCAGAGCCCGGAGCCGCCTGGCCGCCAGCAGGACCCATTGCGGCCGGGGTTTCTGCAGCCAGGCATTGACAAGGGATTCTATTGCTCGTTAGGATAGGGATCATAAAGGCGGCCCCGTCGCGCCGCCATAAAACGGCTGAGCCTGATCACAGGCCTAACCAGGAGGTTTTACCATGAGTTTATCAAAAGTTTTTCCCATCGGCGTCATGCTGGATTCATTCCGGCTGCCCTTGGAGCAAGCCCTGGAGCAGGCCTGCGCGGTCGGCGCGGAAGGACTGCAGGTTTATGCTATTTCCGGTGAGATGGCACCTGAAAATTGCGGAGCCAGCCAGCGGCAGCACTTTATTAACCGCTGCGCTGAGTTGAATCTGACCATCGCCGCGCTCTGCGGTGATATCGGTGGGTTTTCTGACCCGCAGCGGAATCCGGAACAGATCAGTCGCAGCTTTAAGATTCTGGAGCTGGCAGCGGATCTGGGCTGCCCGGTTGTCACCACTCACATTGGTGTGATTCCTGAGGATCATGATCATCCCCGTTTCAAGGTATATCATGAGGCCTGTGAGCAGCTGGGACGCCGGGCGGAAGCGCTGGGGGTTCACTTTGCGGTTGAAACCGGTCCTGAAACCGCCGCGACGCTCAAGTCATTTCTGGACAGCCTGGACACCCGCTTTGTGGGCGTCAATTATGATCCGGCCAACCTGGTTATGGTGACGGGAGATGATCCTGTAAAAGGCGTGACTACGCTGAAGGACTATATTGTCCATACCCATGCCAAAGATGGCCGCAAGCTGAGGGAATCAGATCCTGAGGTCATTTATCTGGGCAAGCCTGATGATAATCCCATCATTACCGCGGATCAATATTTTGAAGAACTGCCTTTGGGACAGGGCCAGGTGGACTGGCCCCGGTATCTGGCTGCGCTCGACGCCGCCGGTTATCACGGGTTTCTGACCATTGAGCGGGAGGTAGGCAATCAGCCGGCTAAGGACATAGCAGAAGCGGTCAGTTTCCTGAAAAAGGCCATGGCGGAGTAAAGCCAATCTGAAGCCCTGGGACAATCAAGGCCCGGGGGCAGGATGACCACCCGGGCAGCGCAAGATTAACCAAAACAGCGGAGCAAGGCTAGACTGAAGCCTTGCTCCGCTGTTTTAGCGTCAGGGGTACTGGGCCCCTGTTGTCAGAGGCCTGACCGGTCCATCAGCGCCTGGCTTCACCCCGGATCACATTGCGGCGGACTTTGCCGCTGATCGTCTTGGGCAGTTCTGTTACAAACTCGATTTCTCTGGGATACTTGTACGGCGCCGTGGTCTGCTTGACAAAGGTCTTGATATCACGGGCCAGCTCGTCACTGGCGCTAAAGCCCCGGGCCAGGACAATGGAGGCTTTAATCACCTGGCCGCGGATCGGGTCCGGCGCGCCGGTCACCGCGCACTCCAAAACAGCCTCATGCTCCATCAGGATGCTTTCTACTTCAAAGGGGCTGATCTTGTAGCCTGAGCTCTTGATCATGTCATCTGTCCGGCCAATATACCAAACGTAGCCGGCCTCATCCTGCCGCGCCAGATCATGCGTGTGATAGATCCCGTCATGCCAGAACTCCGCGGTCAGCTGCGGGTCATTATAGTACCCCTTAAACATGCCGACGCGTTCCTCCGGGCCGCCGTCTTCCGGCGCCAGCAGGCAGATCTCACCGGCTTCTCCGGATTTGACCGGCTGGCCGTCCGGATCCAGCAGCCGCACCCTATACAAGGGCGAAGGCCGGCCCATGGCGCCAGGTCGGCTGTCCATCCACCAGAAGGTCGCGATGGTCAAAGTCGTTTCAGTCTGCCCAAAGCCCTCTTTCATATCCAGTCCGGTGGCCTTTTTCCATTGCGCAAACACCTCCGGATGCAAGGCCTCACCTGCTACTGTGCAGTGCTCCAGGGAACTGAGGTCATAGGATGCCGGTTTTTCATGGATCAGGAATCGGTAGATGGTTGGCGGCGCGCAAAAGGTCGTGATGTGAGCCGCGGCCATATGCTGCAGCAAATCAGCCGGATCAAAGCGGTCAAAGTCGTAAACGTAAATACCGGCTTCCATCAGCCATTGCCCATATAGTTTGCCCCACATGGATTTGGCCCAGCCGGTCTCGGAAACGGTCAGGTGGAGGCCATCGGGATTGACCTTCTGCCAGTAACGCGCGGTCACAATGTGGGCCAGCGGGTAGCGGAAGTTATGCGCCACCATTTTGGCCAGACCGGTCGTGCCGCTGGTAAAGTAAATCAGCATGGTGTCGTCATCGCAAGGATAGTCCGCACCGGCAGGTTGGTTAAAAGGAACCGGGGCCTGGCTCAGGCCCCGGTCAAAGTCCATCCAGCCATGGCGGCAGCCGTTTACGGCAATCCTGACCTTCAGGGCCGCATAGCCTTCTGCTGCAGCATCAGCTTGCTCACCCACACCGTCCTCCATAGTCGCTATGATGGCGCTGATCCCCGCCAGGTCAAAGCGGTAGCGGATATCAAAGGCTTTCAGCTGATTGGTGGCGGGGACCGCAATGGCCCCGATTTTATGCAGGCCCAGGATGGCAAACCAGAATTGATAGTGACGTTTTAAAATCAGCATCACCCGGTCACCTTTCCGGATACCCAGGCTTTGAAACCAGGCTGCCGCGCGGTCGCTTTGCTCACTCAGGTCTTCAAAGGTGAAGGTGTGCTGCTCCCCGGCAGGATTACACCAGTACATGGCGCGGCGTCCCGGTTCCTCCCGGGCCAGGCGGTCAATGCAATCATAGGCAAAGTTAAACCGGCTCACCGGTTTTATGGCAAATTGCTGGGGAATCCCCCTGGCATCCAGGACTTCATCCAGATAGTCCTTATATAAATCAATCACGCAGCTACGCTCCTTTGAAGCCTGCAGCCAACCAGTTCCTGGGTCGGTCTGACGCTTTGATCTTCAATTAATTTGATTATCAAACTTATTGCTCATTAAAGCATACCGCCGCCAGCCTGTCAAATAAACGCTGCTCAAGCCAAAGGACCCTGACGGCCGCTGACGCCGCCCGCCAATCAGGCCGCGGGCCTGAAGATAGTCACCGCGGTCCAGCGGGGTCAGTCTGGCTCTGGTGAAGCGCTGCTGAGCGTGGCTCCAGGGCGCTTGCTTCAGGCGTTATAGGTCCCGGCTACGGCATCGCCGCCCAGGCCGGCCCAGTCCGTGTGGAAAAATACGCCGCGTGGCTGATCAACCCGCTCATAGGTATGCGCGCCAAAAAAGTCCCGCTGGGCCTGAATCAGGTTGGCCGGGGAAGCAGCCCGCCGGTAGCCATCATAGTAGCTCAGCGCCGCCTGCATAGCCGGCAGCGGCAGCCCATCTGTCACGGCTGCGGCCAGAACCCGACGCCAGGCTGACTGGGACTCGGCCAGTTTTTGGCCAAAGAAGGCATCAAACAACAGGTTTTCCAGCTCCGGCTGGCGGTCATACGCTGCTTTGATCTGATCCAAAAAGGCGCTGCGGATGATACAGCCGCCACGCCACATCAGCGCGATCCCACCGTAGTTCAGGTTCCAGCCAAACTGCCGCGCAGCTTCCCGCAGCAGCACATAGCCCTGGGTGTAGGAAATCAGCTTGGAAGCATAGAGCGCCTGTTCCAGGTCCTTAATAAAGCCCTGGCGTTCTGCTTTTGTCCCCTGAAAACTCCGTTCCGGTCCGCGCAGCAATTGCGCGGCTTTCAGGCGCTCGTCTTTTTCCGCGGACAGGAAACGGGCAAAAACCGCTTCAGCAATCAAGGTCAGCGGGACACTTTGCTCCAGTGCTTCAGCGGAAGTCCATTTACCGGTTCCCTTTTGACCGGCCTTATCCAGGATCTTATCCAGCAGCAGATTACCGTCCTGGTCCCGGGTCTGCATGATCTGGGCGCTGATTTCAATCAGATAAGAGTTCAGTTCGCCTTGATTCCAATCCGCCAGCACCTGGGCAATTCCTTCCGGGGTAAGCTGCAGATAATGCCGCAGCAGATCATAGCTTTCCGCAATCAGCTGCATATCGCCGTACTCGATCCCATTATGCACCATTTTTACAAAATGGCCGGAACCGCCCTCGCCTACCCAGTCGCAGCACGGACTGCCGTCCGGCGCTTTGGCGGCGATGGCCTGCAGCAGGGGAGCCAGCTCCGGCCAGGCATCCGCGGAACCGCCCGGCATCAGCGAGGGTCCGTTCAGCGCGCCTTCTTCTCCGCCGGACACGCCCATACCGACATAGAGCAGGCCGTTGGCTTCGGCCCGTTCCAGGCGTCTTTGGGTATCCGGGTAGTGGGAATTGCCGCCGTCAATCAGGATGTCTCCCGGCTGCAAAAAGGGCAGCAGCTGGTCCATCAGCAGATCCACCGGCCGGCCGGCTTTGACCATCATCAGGATTTTACGCGGCTGGGTCAGACTGTCCACAAAGTCCCGCACAGACAGGCAGCCGGTAAACGGCAGCCCCTTGGCGCGCCCTGACATGAAAGCCGTCACTTTATCCGTCGTACGGTTGTAGACGCTGACCCGGAAGCCGTGTCCGGCCAGATTTAAAGCCAGGTTTTCGCCCATCACGGCCAGGCCGATTACACCGATATCACTCTTTACCGCTTCACTCATGATTCAATCTCCATCCTGTCAGTCTGAAAGTCCAGCAGGACCGCGCGCATCGGCGCGGCTTCTGCCTCAGGGATACTGAGGGGCAGCAGGCTGGCAAAGTAGTTACCGCCCGACACATCCGCCAGTCTGACGTCTTCAATGATGCTGATGCCCTGGCCCAGCAGAATATGGTGGGTCTCATGGCCCTTTTTGCCGCGTTCCACACTCATCGCGTCAATAGCCAGGGTTTTGACGCCGCAGCTGACTAAATAATGGGCCGCGTCTTCTTCTACATATACAAAGTCCGGATTAAAGCCCGGGTCATAGGAATTGCTGGTTTTCAGCAGCAGGATTTCACCTGGCTGAGGGGCAAAGGGGAGCAGATCCGCCTCATGCACCGCGCCCCTGACGTGGGTCAGGTCAAGCACCCGGCAAGGCCCGATAAAATGATCCAGCGGCACGGCCTTTAGCGGGGCCCCCTCCGCCAGCATGTGCAGCGGCGCATCCGCGTGAGTTCCGGTATGCAGATTACTTTTCATTTCCGACTCGTGATAGCCGTCCGGATTGTGGCGGGCTATAGCGGTCAGCTGAAAGCGCTTTTCTACCAGGTTTTTGTAAACAGCGGTATCCTGATTCAGCGGACGGGATATGTCATAGATTTTCATAGAGCAATTCTCCTGCTTATATTCTGCACACGGCCAAAGAGACTGCCTGAGTCAGCCCTGTCCGCAGCGGTTTCCCGGTATTATTCAAGCGTGACATCCACCTTCAGCCACTCACGCTGTTCTGGCGTCAGCAGCCGCTTAGCCTCATCAGGTCCCGAACTGCCGGGAGCATACCCGGCCAGGGGCTGACCAGCCTCCGTCCAGGCCTGCAGTATCTGATTGGCAAATTGCCAGCTGGCTTCTATCTGATCCCACTGAGAAAACATACTGTGATCACCTTGAATGCAGGCGTTCAGCAGGCGCTCGTAGGCTTCCGGCGTGTTCTGGTAATTGCGCAGATTACAGCTCTGGCAATAGTCCATATGTACGGGCAGCAGTGAGCCTTGTTCGCCCGGCGTTTTAACGTTAAAGCGCAGATAAATCCCTTCATCCGGCTGGACTTTAATGACCAGTAAATCCGGCAGGTCATCCGGTCCGGTGCGTTTGAATTCAATGATGATCTCCGTTTCCCGGCGGTCCAGTTTTTTACCGGTGCGGATATAAAACGGCACGCCTTGCCAGCGCGGTGTATCCAGCAGGACCTTCAGAGCCGCGTAAGTCGCGGTCTGGCTGTCCGGTCTGACCTTGGGCTCAGATTGATAACCGTCATACTGGCCCATGACCAGATAGTGACTGATGTCCCAGGGATCAATCGGGTGCAGCGATTTTAGAACCTGCAGCTGAGCCTTCTGCAGACCGCCGTTATCCATGTCGCCCGGCTCGTCCAGCGCCAGTACAGACAGCACCTGAAACAGGTGATTTTGCACCATGTCTCTGAACGCCCCGCTCTGATCATAATAACCGCCGCGGGTCCCTACGCCATCCTCCTCCGCCGCGGTAATCTGAATATTATCAATATGCTGGTAATTCCAGATTCCGGAAAAAATGGCATTGTGAAAGCGGACAGCAAGGATATTGCGCACCATCTCCTTGCCCAGGTAATGATCGATGTGGTAAACCTTGTCCCTGCCAAATGCTGCCTCCAGCACGCCATTCAGCTGTCTGGCATTTTCCAGGTCAGAGCCAAAGGGCTTTTCAAGGATCACGCTGGCATCCTGCAGGCCGGCGGAAATCACGCCCTTGGTAATGCTTTCAAACAGCGAAGGCGAAACCGCATAATAAAAAATCAGGCGGCTGTCCGCGTGTTCCTGCCGCAACAGCCTGGCCAGGCCCTGGTAGGCTGCCTCAGCCTGGAGATCCAGGCGGTAATAACTGATCCGTTCAGAAACCTGCCGCAGCAGGGTATCATCCGTCTTGAAACGGCTCTGTTCCCGTATCCATTTATCCGCCAATTCCCGGTAGGCCTGACTGTCCATATCCCGGCGTCCGACGGCTACCACCTGCAGGTTCTGCTCAAATTTGCCTGAAGCATACAGATTATAGACTGCCGGCAGCAGCTTACGGAAAGTCAGGTCGCCGCTGCCGCCAAAGATGACCAGGGTTTGTAAGGTTGGTTTATTCATATCTGCTCCGTCTGCGGGCCGGTCACGGTTCAATTTAAGCCGCGGATTTCTCTTGTCTGAGGGCGGTCCGAACTAAAGCCAGTCTAGCACAGGGTTGGTCAGGTAACTGACTTATATGAAACAGTTAAAGGGATTGATTTTGTATTCCGCCGCATACCGAGTTGCTTCTGGCGTTGGCTGGCGCTTTTGTCTGAGCGGTACTCAGAAAAAGCTTCTGGCGTGTATAATAGAGGGACGAAAAGCGCTATTTTTAGCACGGCTATGGGAAACGGCTGTTTTGAGCCTTACCGTTTGGTAAATCATGGCCGACATTATAAGGAGATCAGGAGGTATGCCGCCCCGGGTGCACCGCCGGGACAGCCGCCATGACCATATGAAAAAAGATACCAAGCCAACCTCTGACGGGCAGCCCTCGCGCTCAGCACCCCCCACAGATGGCCGCCATCCGGCCAATGAAGCTGCTGCCGGCCGGCCGCTGATCCGACGTCTGCCATTGACCGCGGCCAGCCAGCCCGCCGGACAGCCGGAACGTGAACCGGCTCCCGCGCCGCGACCGGCAACAGCAAGCCCGGCCGCGGTATCTCAGCAGGACCCGGCGGTCGCAATACCGCCATCCATCCGTCAAGCTCCGGCCACTGTTAAAGATACTGAAGCTTACTACCACTATGAGGAACGCTATTGGGTCACGGATCCTCAGACCGGGGAAAAGAAGGTCGTCATTAAGAGGCGCTCTGAACCTCAGGATCTACGGCCCCGCCGCAGCAAAATCACCATTGATCTGTCCGCAGTACGGCAGCCTCAGGTCAGACAATACGCCGCGCCGCCAGTGGCTGGCGGCCGGGAGCGCCAGCTACCTTTGCAGCCGGCTGGACGGACGGTCGCCTTGCCGTCCAAACGGCTGAACCAGCTGGATTTTGAGGAGGAAATCGGCCTGGACGTTTCTGTAACGGCGTCTCAAACTCCAGCGGCTGCCTCCAAGTCAACCGGAACCGCTTTGAATAGCCCCACCTACCTAAGCCGCAGGGTAGCTGCCCCCGTGCCCAGGCTTCGTCCGCAGCATCTGGAACCTTCAGAGGGGACGGCTCCGGTGATTGACCGCGGTAAACTAGCCTCCAGGCTTGAGCAGCAAAGGCAGCAGCAGCAATTGTGGAAAGAGGACCTGAAGTTCTTTAATGAAGAAGTCTCGCCGGAAAAGGATAAGTCGGTACCAGGTTTTCTGACCAATCAGGCTGCGGTTCAGGAGCCACCAGAAAAATTCAGGCCGTCAGCTGAGCCGGTAGTTCCTCAGGTCAAAACCGGCGGGCAGTCCCAGCGCAGCCACAGCCATGCGGCAGGCTCAGGTGCCAGGTCCGCCGGTAGCCCGACCGCCGCCGGTATCCCGACCGCCGCCGGGGCCGACCCGGCCGCCGGGACAGGACCGGTCCGCCCCCCCGTCAGTCGCGTGATCGGGCGACTGGTCAATCCGCTGCAGCAGCCGGAAATCAAGCGGCCGCAGGAGGAAGCGGCGCCTTCAGCGGCGGCCGCGCCGGTTCTGACTGACCAGCCCCATTTTGATCCCATTCAATTTGAGTCTCTATTTGCGGACTTTAATGATAGTGATGAAGCGGATGAAGCCCCCGAACCAGCTGTCCTTCCTCCTGAAGCCAACGCGGCTGCCCCTGAAGCCAGCGTCCCGGCGCCGGAGCACCGCGGTCAGAGCCTGAAGGCCCCGGCCGCTCCACAGGCCGCGGCCCAAGCTGAGGCCGGAACGAAAGCGCCGGTTCCTGAAGCCAGGTTGCGCTTACAGGCCATGGAAGCCGAGGTTAAGCAAAGTGCTGACCAGAACGCGGTCCAGTTGCCGCCCCGGGAGCCGGAAATCTCCTTATTTGAAAGCCTATTTGACGAGCCGGTCAGCCTGGAGCCACCCGCCGCGGAGGCAGCTGCGCCTGAAACTGCCCCGGCGGATCCAGAGCGGGTTCAGTCCAGTCCGCTCTTACCCCGCCAAGCTGAGTCAGGCAAGGTTGAGCCGGAGGAAATTCCTTGGCCGGCAGCCACGCCGGCTGGTACCGGAGCTCCTGAGGGAAGCAAAACGGTGCCGGGAAGTGGAACAGTCAGCGGTCCATCAGCCGCGGCAGATCCTGAGCCCGTGACCGCCGCTGAGTCCAAGCCGGCAACCGCCGCTGCTGAATTTGAGCCCGTGACCGCCGCTGAGTCCGAGCCGGCAACCGCCGCTGCTGAATCAGCCCCGCCGCCCTGGGCGGCCCAATCCTTTGTCACCGCCGACCAGCCCCTGGAACAGCCGGATTCTGCCGTGCTGTCCGGGCAGGAAGTATCACCAACCCTGGACTTTTCCCAGCCTGAAGCGGCAGAGTCAGACGCCGACCAGAGCGAACCACTCATGCTGGGAACAGATTACCCCGCCGGGGCTGATCCTGACTCAGATACCAGACCGGGACTAAGCCAACGGATCAAAGCCTGGTTTCCGCTGCGCAAGGGACAGGCCGGGTTTGCGCTGCTTCTTCAGACCGCAGTCCTGGCCCTGCTGACAGCAGTCTTCCCCGCCTTTGAGCGGTGGTCAGCTTCCGCCGGAAAAAATACGACCACAGCCAGCCTGGCCGCGGCGGCCGCCTGGCTGCTGCTGACCTCAGCTGCAGGCTGGTTGCTTCCCCTGCTGCTGACAAAAACGCTCTACCGCCCCCGCGACCGCTACTATCACGGCGAAGGCCAGACCGATTTATCTGCTCTCCTGCTGGCACTGCTGACCGGCTTCCCGGCCGCGGTTTTTGCCGCAGCGTTTGGCACCTGGCTGCAATCCCGCTGGCCGCTTCAGCTGTCCTTATCCGGGCCGCTGGCCAGCCTGGCCTCAGCTGACACTGCGACAGGCCATCTGCTGCAGGTTGTCGTCCTGATCGTCATACCGGCCATTCTGGCCGAACTGCTATACCGGGGTCTGGTACAGGCAGACCTGGCCAGAACCGGCCATACCGCCATTGCGATTATCCTGCAGGCCCTGATCTACGCGCTGTTCCCCGGTCAGCCTGGCCTGGTCCCGGTGCTTCTCCCCCTGGGACTGCTGCTTGGCGTAATCAGACGGCAGACCGATCAGCTGACCCCAGTCATAGCGGCGCATTTAAGCATCAACCTGACCCTGGTTTTGGGTTGGCCTTACCTCAGTTCCAGGCTGGGACTGCAAGCCGCTTCTACCGCTGAGCCCAAATACCTGCTGATTTTAGCCGCCGCGGGTTTGCTGATCACGTTATTACTGTTTGCGCTGCTCAGGCACCATTTGCAGCAGCTGCGCCAGCCGTTTGAGCAGACTGATTATGAGACTGATCAGCCGGGCTCCGGCAGGCAACGGCTCTACTATGTCGCTTATGACGAAAACAGTACCGCCCATAAAAGGGAATTATGGGAAAGCGAAGCGAAGCAGCAAGGATTTTTCTTCAGCATCCCGCTGACCATCCTGGCTTTGCTGTTGCAGATTTTGATCATGATCTGGTAAACCTGCAGAAAGCAAAGCTACCGCTGAATCCGATGGTCAAAAAAGCAGCCCCGCGGCAGTTCAACCGCCGCGGGGCTGTTTTTAATAAAGAAACAGCCGGCCCCAGGCAAACAAGCGGTGAGCCGGTCAGCCATTACCGCCCTGACGCCGCCAGTAGCCCAGTGGCAGAGTATCACCTTCCCACTGGGCCCAGACCAGCATGCCCGGATGCGGGGCAGAACTGATTTCCGTACCATCGGCCTGCCAGAGACGCAGGCAGTCCAGGGATAAAACCGGTCCGCGGGGCAAAACCGCTTCCAGTTTGTCGCCGCGGGAAAACTTGTTTTTCTGCTGCAGCAGCAAGGTTTTTTCCGGCAGGTGCTCCGGTCGCCGGACACCAGCCATCGTCTGATCCAGGGCCTTGGCCACGACAGTTTTTTGCTTAATCGCTACGGTTTCCGGAGCCAGCGCCGGGTCCTGCTGCGGTGAAGTGAAATAAAAGCCGGTTCCAAAGGGCCGGTGTACGGTAGCCTCCAGTTCCGCCAGCCATTCCGGACGGGCAGCCCAGCTATCCGGGTGCAGAGCCAGCTCATCCAGAGCGGCCCGGTACACCCGGGTCACCATGGCCACATAATACGCGCTTTTACCGCGGCCTTCGATTTTTAAGGAGCTGATGCCAGCCTGCAGTAATTGGGGCAAATAGGACAGCATACATAAATCCTTAGAGCTGAACAGATAAGACCCCC
Organism: Oscillospiraceae bacterium HV4-5-C5C; assembly: GCA_012034405.1. Taxonomy (GTDB): domain Bacteria; phylum Bacillota; class Clostridia; order Saccharofermentanales; family Fastidiosipilaceae; genus JAAVLZ01. The sequence continues at coordinate 16,460 of JAAVLZ010000012.1, forward strand.
GCTCATCCCCGCTGACAGTCAGCGCCTGCTGCGGCCGCTTAAGCTCATGGACCTGATACTCCCAGCGGCAGGGCTGCGCGCAGTCGCCGTGATTAGACCGCCGCCCGGTATAGGCGTTGGACAAAAGGCAACGTCCTGAATAGGCCATGCACATCGCGCCATGGACAAAAGCCTCCAGCTCAATCTGTGGCGGCAGCTGACGCCGGATCTGCTGAATGGCTTCCAGGCTGAGCTCCCTGGCCAGAACAATGCGTCGGGCGCCTAACTGCGCCCAGAAACGGCAGGCCCAGCCATTCGTCACCGAGGCCTGGGTGCTGATATGGATCTCCAGATCCGGGCACAGCCGCCTGACCCAGGTAAAGACCCCAGGATCTGATACGATCACCGCGTCAACGCCTGCGGCCTGCAGCTGGCGCAGGTAACGGGCAAAGGCCAGACTGAAGTCCTCCGGCCAGGCCAGCACATTGACGGTGACATAAACCCTGACGCCCTGCCCGTGGGCCAGCTTAACCGCGTCCTTAAGCTGCTCGGGGGTAAAATTGCCGCAGCCCGACCGCAGACCCATTGCCGGCCCTGCCAGGTAAACTGCGTCCGCGCCATAACGTATGGCCGCCGCCAGCTTTTCAGGATCCCCGGCCGGCGCCAGCAGCTCCGGTAAAGAGCGATCCCTGGTCTTACGCTCCGCCAATGGATCCCTCATCTCCGTTACCTTGCTTTACTTCCGCTTCATCAGAGCTTTCCGTAGATTCATACGGCACGATTTCACCATTATCCGCCGCCTCCTGCAGGGGTTCCAGATAAGTGGCAATGTTGGCCAGGTGTTCTTCATAAGTAGAGGCAAAGACATTGGTGCCATCTCCCTTGGCCGCAAAGTAATACAGATCAGGATTGTCTATGTCCGGATACAGCGCCGCTTTTATAGCCGCCTCAGACGGCGAACAGATCGGTCCCGGCGGCAGACCCGGCGTGACATAGGTATTGTACAGGCTGTCCATCTCCAGATCTTCCTGGGTCACAATAAAGACCGGGTCCTTACCCAGTTTGAGCCGCAAATAGTTGACCGTGGCACAGGATTGCAGGTAGTCGCCATTATCCAGCCGGTTATGGAACACCCGGGATACCTTGGCCATATCGTCATACGTACCGCTTTCCATCTGGATGACGGAGGCCAGCGTTATCACCTGATCCATGGTCATCCCCAGCTCCTCAGCGCGGGCATAATACTCGTCACTGAGTTTGGCCTCCGTATTGTCCAGGACAGTCTCCAGGATTTCTTCCTCCGTTGTATTCAGATCAAAGTTATAGGTGTCCGGGAACAGATAGCCTTGCAGCAGCCATTCCCGGTCATTCAGCAAGGCAGACTGATCATCCTGACTTGAGGTTACCGGTTTAGGCAGGTCGCTCAGGAAGTCATAGTCAAAGTAGGCAGAGGGATTCTCTACCATCTCATCCATCTTGGATTCATTAAAAATGACATTATTATCAATCAGAACCTGCTTAAACTCCTCATAGGTCAGGTCTTCAGAAAAGCGGATCTGAGCAGTCACCGGGTTCTGGGTCAGCGTATACATAATTTCATCATAGCTCATGTCCTTGGTGACAAAATGGGTGCCGGAACGATACAGGCTGTCAAAACCGTTGAATTTTGACAGCAGGGTAAACAGCGAGGTATTGTCTATGATCCCCAGGGTCTTCAGTTTGGTGGCGATCGCCTTGGCGTCATCCCCTAAAGAAATATAGATCATGACCGCGCCGGGCGTGGCTTCATCCGGCAGCTCGACGGTAGGCAGCACCTCCGTAGCAGCAGCGGACGCGCTGGTGGTCGCGGCCGTGCTGTCACTGCCCGTACCGGAAGACACCGCACTCTCATCCTGAGCGGTTGCCTCAGGCGTGGGCGTAGGGTTTTCCTTGGCGGCAATGGCCGCGTCATAAGCCTTGAAACGAGTGGTCTGGTCCATAATATAGTTGTAGCCGACTAAAAGGCCGCTGCCCAGAACAATCAGGACCAGCATGATGATGATCAGTATTGTAGTCACCCGGCTGAGTTTTTTGGAAACCATTCACTTACCTACCTAAAAATCCCCGGATCCGGCGAAGGACACGCTGCCCGGGGTGGTGTAACCTGAAGCTGCGGCGAGCCAAAGCAGCTGAAGCTGCGGCGGTATTGTTCTTATGACAGCTTATTATACCATGGAATAAGCGCGGACTAAAACAGCCTGTCGCGGCGCCGGCGGCGTCAGACAGGCTGTAAAAAAGCAACTTCTGCGGCAGGCGCCGCGGTCACAGCAGCCTCAGTCGCTCTTTCTCTGGCTGCCGCGGATTTTGGCCCGCTGTTCCGTACTCAGAATCTTTTTCCGCATGCGGATCGACTTCGGCGTTACCTCGACCAGCTCATCATCGGCGATAAACTCCAGGCACTGCTCCAGGCTCATCTGCGTAGGTGTGACCAGGCGCAGGGCTTCATCGGCACCTGACGCCCGCATGTTGGTAACATGCTTCTTTTTGCAGACGTTAACCACGATATCCTCATTTTTAGGATTTGAGCCTACAATTTCGCCTTCATAGACTTCTTCGCCGGCCGGTATAAACAGCTGACCGCGCTGCTGCGCGTTATACAGGCCATACGTCATAGCCGGCCCATTCTCCCAGGCGACCAGCACGCCGTGACCGCGGGTCTCAATTTCGCCCTTCCAGGGTTCAAAGCCCGAAATCACGCTGTTCATGATGCCGTTCCCCTTAGTGTCACTCAGGAATTCTGAGCGATAACCGATCAGGCCCCGGGACGGAACATTAAACTCCATCCGGGTGTAGCCCTTTTCCGGCGGCAGCATGTTGACCATCTCCGCTTTACGCTGGCCCAGCTTTTCAATAACCGCGCCGACAAAGTCCTCCGGCACGTCAATCATGACCTGCTCCACCGGTTCGCATTTTTTCCCGTCAATTTCCTTAACAATCACGTGCGGCTTGGAGACCTGAAATTCATAGCCTTCACGGCGCATGTTCTCAATCAGGATGGACAGATGCAGTTCACCGCGGCCCTTGACCACAAAGGAATCCGGAGAATCCGTCTCCTCCAGGCGCATGGCGACGTTGGTCTCAATCTCCTTGAACAGGCGGTCACGCAAGTGACGGCTGGTCACATACTTGCCATCCCGGCCGGCAAAGGGCGAGGTGTTGACCGAAAAGTTCATGGAAATAGTCGGTTCATCAATATCCACAAAGGGCAGGGGCTCCGGGCAGTCAGTTGAGCAGATGGTGTCTCCGATGTTGATCTCCGGGATGCCGGCCACGCAGACGATCTCACCGACTGAGGCCTCCGCCACCTCCACCCGGTTCAGGCCTTCATAGCGCATGAGTTTGACCACCCGGGATGTGAGTTTGGAGTTATCATCATAGCCGCAGACCACACAGGCCATGCCCTGACGGACCACGCCGCGCTCTACCCGGCCGATAGCCAGACGGCCGATATACGGGTCAGAATCAATATTGGATACCAGCAGCTGCAGCGGCGCGGTGGGCTGGCCGTGCGGACAGGGAATGGTGTTTTCAATGCACTCAAGCAGCGGAATGATATCTTTGGCTTCGCCATTCTGGACCTTTTCCAGCTCCGGTGAGGCAAAGCCGTAGCGGGCGGAGGCATAAATAACCGGGAAATCCAGCTGCTCATCCGTTGCGCCCAGCTCCATAAAGAGCTCAAAGACCATGTCTTCCACTTCTTTAGGCCTCGCGTCCGGGCGGTCGACCTTGTTGATGACCACAATCGGCGTGAGGTTCAGCTCCAGGGCCTTGCGCAGCACAAAACGGGTCTGCGGCATGGGGCCGTCATAAGCATCCACGACCAGCAGCACGCCGTCCACCATTTTGAGCACGCGCTCGACCTCTCCGCCAAAATCCGCGTGCCCGGGGGTATCCACAATATTGATGCGGAAATGATGGTGGGCGATGGCGGTGTTCTTTGCCAGGATCGTGATCCCCCGCTCCCGTTCAATGGCGTTGGAATCCATGACCCGGACTTCCACATGCTCGTTGGAGCGGAAGGTCCCGCTTTGTTTGAGCATCGCGTCCACCAGGGTGGTTTTTCCGTGATCAACGTGAGCTATGATAGCGACATTGCGCAGGTGATCAATCGGGACGGTTTCATGCAGCTCCTCATTGACCTCGGTTACCGGCTGATCCGCGGCGGTTTCAGACGGTTGGGTCAGCCTTTCAGTTTCAGAACCGGCTTCAGTTTGATCTGTTTGTGACATATATAGGTATACTCCTTAATCTGCTTTACTTAGATGACGGACGGCGCTTTTGTGAGGCGCGGTTTGGCGGGTCATCCTTTCTTTTATCCCGCAGCAGCAGGCGGATGGGAGTCCCTTCAAAGTCAAAACGGCGGCGCAGCTGATTTTCAATATAGCGCTCATAGCTGAAATGCAGCAGCTGGGTGCTGTTGACAAACAAGACAAAGGTAGGCGGTTTGACGGAGACCTGCGTGGCATAGGAAATTTTCAGCCGCCGGCCCTTATAGGAAGGCGCCTGAACCCGGCTTTGCAAATCGGCGATGACATCGTTCAGCACACCGGTCGTCACCCGCTGAGAGGCCATATTATAGACCTTTACGATCAGCGGATAGAGTTCCTGAATCTGCTGGCCTGTCAGCACGGAGGTGAATAGAACGGGCGCGTACTCCATAAAGCTCAGCTGATTGCGCACCGACCGGATATAATCCTCCCGGCTGCGGCCGTTTTTAGCTACCAGATCCCACTTATTCAAGACGATAATCGTGGCTTTTCCCTGGTTGTGGGCCAGGCCGGCTATCTTGCTGTCCTGCTCTGAAATGCCCTCGGCGCAGTCCACCATCAGCAAGACAACATCCGCCCGCTCAATCGCGGCAATGCTGCGCAGGACCGAGTAGCGCTCAATCGCGTCATCAATCCGGGCTTTGCGCCGCATGCCGGCCGTGTCAATAAAAAGGAAACGGCCATAATCGTTTTCCACCAGTGAATCAATGGCGTCCCGGGTGGTGCCGGCAACATCAGACACAATGGCCCGGTCCTCACCGGACAGAACATTCAGCAAACTGGACTTGCCGACATTCGGCCGGCCCACAATCGCGACATGAATGCGGTCCTCCTGTTCAGCCGGCACGTCGGCATCAGTAAAAGCCGCTACCAGCCGGTCCAGAACTTCACCCATACCCAGCGCGTGGGTGGAGGAAACAGCCATGGGCTCCCCCAGCCCCAGGCGGTAAAACTCGTATAATCCGGCCGGCGCTTCTCCCGGCTGATCACATTTATTGACCGCCAGCACAACCGGCTTGCCGGAGCGGCGCAGCATATCCGCGATATCCGCGTCCTGCGGCTGCAAGCCGCTCTTAAGATCCACCATGAACAGAATGGCATCGCTCATCTGCACCGCGGCCTCCGCCTGCGAGCGCATACTGCGCAATAAGTCATCCTGACTCTCCGGTTCAATGCCGCCGGTATCAATAAGGGTAAAGCTCCGGTCCAGCCACTTAACTTCAGCATACAGCCGGTCCCGGGTCACACCGGGCAGATCATCCACAATCGCGATTCTCCGCCCGGCCAGATAGTTGAAAAATGTTGACTTGCCGACATTTGGCCGACCCACCACCGCCACAACTGGCTGGCCCATAGCTTGCCTCCTTTGTATAATTAATAACCGTCTGACAGCAGTTTTCTGCCGGCAGACTCAGTAAAAAGAGCAACGAGTACTTGCTGCACCCGCTGCTCTTTACCTGAATGCTCCAAGTTTCTAAAGCCGGTTTTATTGTGCTTCGCCGACTTTAACGACTTCACGGCCCTGATAGAAGCCACAAGCCTTGCAGGCACGATGCGGCTGCATCAACTGGTGGCATTTAGGACACTCCGTCAGTGTGGGTGCCGCCACTTTCCAATTAGAACGCGAACGATGTGAGCGCGCCTTGGACCATCTGCTCTTAGGTACTGCCATTGTCTTACACCTCCATAGTTCTGTAACGCCCTCACGGTCTTACAGTAAATTATTTAACGCTCCGAAAGGCGATTGGCTGCCTCCCGTCTGCTCTGTCCTGCAAGTGCAAGGCCCCTGATTCAGGTCCTGCCCGCAGTGCGGACACAGCCCGCGACAATCCGCGCGGCACAACACTTTAGTTGGCAGAACTAAAATAATAGCCTCTGTCAACGCTGTTGTCAAATCTATTATGTGTCCGGTATATGCGTAACAGGGAATCTCAGTTGCTGCCTCTGGCTCTGCCCCTGCCGGTTCAGCTCCGGTTTCAGCAGCAGCCTGACTGTCATTGCTGAACGCAAGACTCAAGGCGACTGTCTCCGCCCGGCCGACCGTCTCCAGGCAGCGGGCGCAAGGCGCCTGCCAGTTAAACCGGGCCTGGCCGTCAAACCGCAACTTGCCCTGACCTTCATACCTGAGTTGACCAGAGACCGTCAGCGGACCCGGGAAAGAAAACTCCCGGTAAGACTGCAGTACCTCTGCCGCGGGTACCTGAAGATGAACCGGAAGGCTGGAGCCGTTTTGCCGGCCGACTTCCCTGATATCTATCCTCATGTTCACACCTCCACAGACACGCTCAAAATTATGCAACAAGGGCGTGCATAAGTCAATGTACGATTGCTGAAATCGGGCACAAAATCCAGCAGAAAATCCGGCATAGTCAGAACCCTGACTCCTCTTAACAGTTCAACCGCGTCTGTTTTCCCGGGTCACAGCGGAGGACCGGCCGGAAACGCCGGCCGCCTCATATATGTTCGCCGCTCATTTCATATCATAGATCTGCAGGTCAGCGGCAGATATGAACCACTTAGCCGATATATCTGGACGCCGTGGTTCAAGGCCCGCATAATTTAAGAGCCGGCACGAAGTAAGGAGTAATGATATGAACGTTGACATAAGGATATCACCTGAGGTATCCGAGCCCTATGCAGTCATTTACGCAGCCGAGCTGACGGAAGAGATCACCAGTCTGGCGTCAGACTTAAGCAGCAGCGGCGGAAAGCTGCTGGCAGTATGGGAAAACAACTCCCTTCAGGTCCTGCGGCCTCAGGATATTTTCCTAATCCGGAGCGAGAACGGCCAGACCGTAGTCTGTTGTGAACAAAAGCAGTACTGCTGCCCCAAAAAGCTGTATGAAGCTGAAGCAATTCTGAGTTCAGGCTTTATGCGCATTTCAAAATCCGCCCTGATAAACCTGCAGTATCTGGACGCGATGGAACTATCATTTAGCGGTCTGATGCTCTTGAAGCTGAAAAACGGCAGTCAGGAGTACATATCCAGAAAATACCTGCCCAGATTGAAGCAGTATCTGGGATTATGAAAGGATGATTGAATTCATGAAAAAGCTACTTCATTCTTGTGCGGTTGGCTGCTTAATCAGCCTCAGTTTGTTTGTAATCGGAGGGATAATTTTTGATTTCTTTTTCCACGGTCAGTTTGTCCTGGAAAATTACGGTTTCAGCAAGATGGCGGCAGCCTCCCTGCTGATCGGTCTGGGATTTGCCCTGCCCTCCGGCATTTATGACCATCAACGATTGCCGTTCGGTTTAAAAGTACTCATCCACATGGGGATCGGCTGCGGTATTCTGTTGCTCTCAGCCTGTCTGGCGGGCTGGATTCCCGTGCAGGCTGGTCTGGCAGCCATCCTGTGGGCCGCCGGAGCTGAAATCGCCGTTGCTTTTCTTATCTGGCTTGGTTTCTACCTTTACTACAGGCAACAGACAGCAAAAATAAACCGGCGTATCAAAGAAAAGGCACAGTCCTGACGCTGAGGCATCACGCCTGTTTGCTTACCGCTCTCTGGTCCAGGGCCAGCGTGTATTCAGATGCCCGGCCTTCAGGCGGGCCCAGCTGCGGCGCCAGAACTGCCAAAAGCCGGTCAGCTCGCGCCCTTGTCCCTCTGCAGTGAGGGGTAGGGGCTCTGTTGCCGGCTGATGCTCATCCGCGTAGTATTCCGCGGCGATCTGAAAGTCACGTGCTTTATCAGCAAGCTGCGGCCGCACCGGTTCGGGTATGGCGGTGGCTTCCGCTTCAGCAGATTGCGGAGCTTTATCCACGGTTGACTTTACCGCCGATTCTTTTGGGAGCAAACTTGAATCAGGCACGGCTCCTCCTTCAGCTGCGGAAACGATATTCCACATCCAGATGAGTGCTGGTGGCCGGTGAATCGGAAAAATCCACCGCATAGCTGATATGTACCTTACCGCCATCCGGTTTTTGCCGGATCTGAACCCGATTCGTGAACAGGCCCATCTGTAAGCTGCCAAAGGGGGTCTGGAGGTGGGTGACATGACGGTGACCTTCTTTAAAAGCCATGGTCATCTGATTTTCGCCATTGCGCAGCAGCAGGACGGAGCCGTCATCATTCAGCGTCAGGGTCGTGAGGGTCTTGCCAAGGCCGCTTTGCTGGCTCTCCCGATATGCCAGGATCGTCCGCTCAGCCTTACGGTACCAGCGGCCTTGTGTCGCCAGTTTAATTACCTCAGGCGTTTGCCCGTTTTCCCAGGATTTGCCGGTGATCACCAGGGAGATATCCCGTTTCATGTCGCCGCCTGTGGCTGCAGCCGTGAGGCTCAGCTCCCGCGCGCCGGACCTGGCGGATAGATGTTTACGATTTGCGGTCATATGTATCACCTGTACTGTTATCGCTTAGCCAGCTTCAACCTGGCGCCGGCGCTGAACAAAGTCAGCTTCAGCCAGCTCACAAAGTCTTGTGACTAACTCCGCCATGGATAGGCCCGCTTGGGCAAAAGCCTGCGGATACAGGCTGATGGGGGTAAATCCCGGCAGATTATTGATTTCATTCAAAAAGATCCGGTCGTCATGCCGGTCGACAAAAAAGTCGACTCTGGCCAGTCCGCTGAGGTCAAGCAGCCTGAAGGCTCGGAGGGCGTAGGCCTGCAATTGTTCCAGTATGGCCGGGTCCAGTTCCGCCGGAATCTGACAGTAAGAGCCATCCTCAGAAAAATACTTGGTCCGGTAATCATAAAACCCGGCCTGATCCTGCATGACAATTTCTCCCGGAGCGGCCGCGACCGGCTGCTGATTGCCTAAAACCGCCACCTCAAGCTCCCGCTTTTCCAGCAGGCGTTCCACCAGGATCCGGTGATCGTATACGGATACCGCCTTAAGTCCGGCAACCAGCTCCGGCAGGGTTTCCGCCGGCAGGGTGCCGACGGAAGAGCCGCCGTTGGCAGGCTTCAGAAAGCAAGGCAGGCCGCCCAGTTCCTTAAGGCAGTTTGCCGCCGCCTGCTCCGGCTGGCTGAGTATGTCTTCACGGTATACCACAGCATAGGGTACCACCGGGATGCCCGCGGTCTGCAGGACCTGCTTGGTCAGGATCTTATCCATGGCCACCGCCGAGCCCGCAACTTTGCTGCCAACATATGGAATGCCAGTCATATCCAGCAGCCCTTGCAGTACCCCGTCTTCGCAATTTATGCCGTGTACCGCCGGATAAATGATGTCCGGCACAAAGCCCGCCCTGGCCAGTACAAAATCACGGGGCGAAAGGATATCTGCCGGCGCGGCAGTCTGATTCTCCGGATGCTCAAGGGCCAGCTCAGCCCAGTCGGGCCGCAGCAGCTCTTCATCCGGATAGGGGAAACGCAGCCAACGGCCGTCCATGGTGATGCCAAGCTTATGAACGGAGTATCCCGCCGCTTTTAAAGCGCTGCTGATATTTAAAGCCGAACGGCAGGAAACCATGTGCTCGGTTGAAGCACCACCAAATAAAAGTAAAACGTTTTTCATCCTGTTCTCTTTCATAGAAGCCTGGCTGTAACAGTCCACACCGCGTCACCCAAAGGTGCCGGCCGGCCTGATCTGCTGTAAGCAGCCGGTTTTGGCCGCAGCCGGCGCCGGCAGCCAATAGTTTTACTTCAATTCCTTTTTATTCTTCTGAATCGTGACCAGCATGGTGGTCAGTTGCTCCTCCAGCTCACTCAGGCGCTTGTTGGCATAATCAAGCGAGCCCTGACGGATCTGCCGGGCAGACTGATTAGCCTTTTCAAGGGTCTGGGCCGCGACCTGACGGGCCTGCAGGGTAATCTCATGCTCATCAATCATGGCAGCTACCCGTTTTTCAGCCTGGCGAAGCAGATTATCCGCGTCCTTGCGCGCTTCCGCCACCACCTGGCGATTTTGCTGCAGCAGCCAGCGGGCCTGCTTGATCTCCACCGGCAGATTGTCCCTGAGCATGCCGATCAAAACCAGCAGTTCCTCCCGGTCAACCATGCAGTTACCGGAGAAAGGTATGGTTTTGGCCTGCAGGACCTGATTCTCCAGCCGGTCTATCAGCTCATAGAGATCATTTTCATTATTGGGAGCGGCTGGTTTCTGGCCATTTGCGCTGGCCGCAGTCTGATCACTCATGCAGTTTATCCTCCTGATGGCGGCTCTTCAGACGCCTACTCACAAAATCCACAATAGCCGGAGGCACCATAGCGCTGATATCTCCGCCAAAAGACCCCACTTCACGAACAATACTGGAGCTGGTAAAGGCCAGGTCAGGTCTGGAAAGCAGTATCAGCATCTCAAAGTCACGGTACAGTAACCGGTTAGCGGTGGCCATGTCCTGTTCATAACGCAGATCCGACTCACTCCGGATCCCCCTGACGACCGCGCTGGCCTGTTTCAGCCGGACATAATCTACCAGCAGTCCGTTATAGTGATCAACCGTGCAGTTGGGTAAATCTTCAAAGCAGGTTTGCAGCATCTTCACCCGCTCCTCAACAGAAAAGCACGCCTGCTTGCTGGCGTTGGGCAGCACGACCACATATAAATTCCGACACAGCGCCGCCGCCCGCCGGGCAATGTCAAGATGGCCCATAGTCGGCGGATCAAAGGTCCCCGGATATATGAATGTGTTCATCACGCCTCCCCAATTTGACTGCAGCCGGCACCGGTTTCAGCTGAATGGCGCTCGGGGTCAGGCTCTTCAGCAAAACCTGGCAGGGGTTTGTAAAATGATACCATTGCAGCCCCATACTGACAACGTTTGCTAAGTTTCAACTTGGTTACAGGGAGCTGTCCCACCGCAGAGCCTGCCTCCGTCTGGGGATCTGGCGGTCCGGCTAGCCGGCCGGCCGGAGCTTTAGCGGCAACAGACGTAATCCGCCGCAGTTCTGCCGGGCTGGGCTGTTCAAACACCAGCAGACCCTCTGGCTTCAGCAAGCGCCGCCAGCAATCTCCGGCCAGCCAGTCAGTCCAGAAGGCTTCAGCCTGCAGGTAAGGCGGATCAGCCAGAATCAGATCAAAACGCGGTGAACCGGGCCGGGTCAGCCGGCGGTAAGCCGCTTCAGCCGAGCAGCCCAGTACCTGCAAAGCCGGATCATCCAGGCGGCCGGTCTTCAGCAGATTAGCCCGGATAGCAGCCTGGGCAGCCTGATCTTTATCCACCCACACAACCCGGGCCGCGCCGCGGCTCAGAGCTTCCAGACCTAACTGTCCGCTGCCGGCAAACAGATCCAGCACCGTTGCGCCCTCAAGATTCAGGCGGGCGGTGATCGCGCTGAACATCGCTTCCTTGACCCGATCGGCCGTCGGTCTGGTCTGCCGGCCGCCGGGCGCTTTTAATGGCAGGCCGCCATAGCGACCGGCAATAATTCTTGGCATGTGTTTCTCCTCAATCAAAGGCCGGGCTGAGCCATAGACCAACCAAAATAGCAGTCCAAGGCCGCGGTCAGGCGGCGATCAGCCGGCTGCTGCAGCAGCGGATCCTGCTTCAGCAGCCGGGTAACCGCTTCCTGGCTTTCCTGCAGCAGCTCCTGATCTTCATATAAGTTAGCCAGGCGGAAATCCGGCACCCCGTGCTGCCTGGTGCCAAAAAAGTCCCCCGGGCCGCGCAGCTTCAGGTCCGCCTCCGCGACTTTAAATCCATCGTGGGTGTGACACAGCAGTCTCAGCCGCTCCCTGGACAGACCTTCAGGGACATCACTGAACAAAATGCAGACAGACGCCTTGTCCCCGCGGCCAACCCGTCCCCTCAGCTGATGCAAAGTAGCCAGACCAAAGCGCTCGGCATTCAGAATCAGCATCAGGGTGGCGTTGGGATTATCCACCCCAACTTCAATCACCGTAGTGGCAACCAGCAGTCCGGCCTGGCCGGATGAAAAGGCGTCCATAGCCGCCTGTTTTTCCCGGGCTTTCATCTGACCGTGCAGCAAGACCGGTTTAAACGGAGCCAGCAGCGGATCAGCTGACAGCTTTTGCCAGACCGTTTCTGCCGCCAGCAAATCTCCCAGCTGCTCGTTTGCCTGCACCAGTGGACAGACAAGATAAGCCTGCTCACCCTGCTTCAGGCGCCGGAGCAGCAGATCACGAACCCGGCTCCAATCTGCCCGGCCCGCGGTATAAGTGGCAACCGGCTGCCGTCCCGGCGGCATTTCATCCAGGCGGGAGATATCCAGATCGCCATATAAAATCAGACCCAAAGACCGCGGGATGGGCGTGGCTGACATGACCAGCACATGGGGATGACGGCCCTGCGGATCCAGAGCCAGGCGAAGCCGCTGCCTGACGCCAAAGCGGTGCTGCTCGTCCGTCACAGCCAGGCCCAGGGCGGCAAAGCGCACCTGATCCTCAAGCAGAGCGTGCGTGCCGACCAAAACGTCAATGCTGCCGTCTTCAAGCCCTGCCAGGATAGACCGGCGTTGTCTGGCGGGGGTCTGTCCGGTCAGCAAAGCCAGCTGCCAATCAAGCCGGGGAAAAAGCTTTTGCAGGCTGTGATAGTGTTGCGTCGCCAAAACCGAAGTGGGGGCCATTAATACGCCCTGATGCCCGGCCAGTACGGCCTGCAGCAAGGCCAGACCGGCAATCACCGTCTTGCCGGAGCCGACATCGCCTTGAACCAGGCGGCTCATGGGCCGTGTCAGGGACAGATCCTGACTGATCCGGGCCAGAACGCGGGTCTGCGCGCCGGTCAGCTTAAAAGGCAGCTGCTGCAGACTTTCCTGCCAGCGGCGGGTCCGCTCCGGATCCAGCGCCAGAGACGGGGCTTCTCGGGAAGCCATTTCCTGAGATTTTAACCGGCGCAGGCCCAGCTGAGTTAAAAACAGTTCTTCAAAAGCCAGGCGGCGGCGGGCCAGGTCATGGGCTGTCTGGTCAGCCGGAAAATGGATTTGCCGGTAGGCGTAGCCTGCTTCGCAAAGGTGATAGCGGCGCCGCAGTTCCGCCGGCAGGGCGTCCGGCAGATAATCCAGATATTGATCCAGGCATTGCCTGACCAGGTTGCGCAGCACCCCCTGGGTCAGGCCCGCGGTCAGCGGATAAACCGGGTGCAGCCGCAGGACTGACTCAGCCTCTGTCTCTGTCTCTGCCTGGCCGATCACTTCAACCACCGGATTCATGATTTCCAGGCTGCCGTTATAACGCCGCAGCCGGCCTCTGAAATATGCAGTCAGGCCCTTAAGCAGTTTATCAGCCTGCCAGGCCTGATTAAACCAGACCGCTTTCACCATCCCGCTGCTGTCTTTCAGAACCGTACGCACCGTGGACTGCCGACCCCGGCGCTGCAGGGCCGGAGCGCGGGCCACTTCGGCCTTAAAAACGACCTCCGCGCCCTCTTTCAGCTCCGCTATACTTAAAAGTTTGGTCCAGTCCTCATATTGCCGCGGAAACAGCCGCAGTAAATCCAGGACCGTATGGACATTCAGACGGGCCAGCAGCTGGGTGCGACGCTGAGAGACCGCCGCAAGGCGACTCACCGGGACCAATAAGGCCTGATAATCCCCTTCACTCATGCGTTTCTTCCAGGAAATCCGGCAATGCTTCCGGCAGACCCAGATGGCTGCGGCCGGTCTGGCAGTGGCTGCGGCAGGGGCAGCGGGGGCAGTCCGGACGACGGGCCACACAAATATCTCTGCCTAACGTAACCAGCAAGTGCCCCCAGTCAATCCAGGCCTCCTGGGGCAGGCTATTCATCAGATCGCGCTCAATAACCGGCGGGCGGCTGCTGTCAGTCAGGCCCATCAGCTGCGAAATCCGGGCGCAGTGGGTGTCAACGACCACCGCCGGCCGGCCGTAGCTGTCCCCCAGGATCAGGCAGGCTATTTTGCGGCCGACACCGGGAATCGCCAGCAGCGCTTCCATGCTGTCCGGCACCCGGCCCCGGTGCTGTTGTTGCAGCCAGGCGGCGGCGGCTTGTATATTGCGGGCTTTATTATGGTACAGACCGCAGCTGCGGATATACGGTTCAATATCCTGGGGCAGCGCGGCGGCAAAGTCAGCGGGTTCAGGAAAGCGCTTAAACAGCTCCGGCGTTACCTGATTGACCCTGGCATCCGTGCACTGAGCCGCCAGGATGGCGCCGACCAGCAAGCGCCAGGGATCCTCTCTGAAATCCAGTGTACAGTCAACCTGGGGATAATAGGCGCGCAAATCTGCCAGCAGCAAGGCAGCTCTCCGCCGCCGGCCGGCGTTGGTCTGATCTGCGGCTTTTGAGCGATCTTGGTCTTGTGGTTTGGTGGTCATGGTCAATCTCCGTTTCTTCCTGCCCGCCGCTGGCGGCAGTGCAGCGCCGGTTCCGGGCGGTACCACCCTGGGACAGTGGCAGCCCCATGTGGCGGGTGCCGGGTCAGGCCAGCTGCAGGGTAAAGATAAAGCAGGCTCCTCCCATGGCGCTGCGGCCGGCCTTGATCCGCTGTCCATGCGCCTGCAAGATAGACCTGGCGATATACAAGCCCAGGCCGCTGCCGCTATTACCGGTGCGGGAACGATCCCCCTTGTAAAAGCGCTCAAAGACATGCGGCAGGTCCTGCGGTTCAATACCCGGTCCATTATCCTCCACATAAACTTCTACAAAGCGAGCCCCGGCTGGATGTCGGGTCGTTACCGCAATCACTCCGCCCTGAGGGGTGAACTTAATGGCATTACTGACCAGATTATACAGCACCCGATTCAGCTGCTCCTCATCCCCTACCACCATCAAAGGCTTGCTGCTGCCTTCTCGGATATCCGTCTGAACAGAAATATCCTTTTCATTCAGCAGACTTTCCAAGCCGGCGATCACATCCAGGATCAAACGGTTCAGGTCAAAATTACGCATATTATATGGAATGTTGTTGTAGTCAAGCTTTACCGCTTCGCTCATGTCATTGACCAGATTCCGCAGCCGCTGGGTTTCATGGTAAACGATTTTCAGGTACCGCTCCTGCTTTTCAGGCGGAATAGTGCCGTCCAGCATCCCCTCCACAAAGCCGGAAATAGAAGTCAGCGGCGTCCTGAGGTCATGAGAAATCGAAGACAGGAAGTCCCGGCGGTCAGAATTAGACATTTCAAGCCGCTCAATCATGTTATTAAAGGTGTTAACCAGCACCGTCACATCATCAAAGGGCAGCACCGATTCATCCGGTTCATCCTGGTAGGTCGTTTTAACCGCTGGGTAATTGACCCGGACCGACAGATCCCCCATAGCTGCCTTGCTGGCTGCCTGCGAGAGTTCATTAATGGGCTTGGTGATCGCATGGGAGAAGATGATAATAATGATCAAAGCCAGCAGCAGACTGACCGACATGGACAGCACCATACTGCTGATCATGTAGCTGCGGTTGACCGTGTGCAGATTGTAGCGCATGTGAACCTGAATATACAGCTGGACATCTGAATCCTGACTGTCAAAAACCGGCTGGACCACGCTGATCCACGACACCCCCGGAACATTTTTAAACAGGCCCATGAAATTTCCGCCGGAAAATGAGATCCTGCTGGTGGTACTGCCGCCGCTGACATAAGGCGAAGGCAGCACCGGCCGCTGGCCCTGTCCCCATTGAATCAGTTCCGAGCTCAGGATATCAGCGCTGGCCGGTTCTTTTTGCGGCAGATATAGAATGTTCTCCCGTGCTTCATAGGGAATGCCATTATCCATCACTAAGGTGCCGTTAGGCTGCACAATCCAGACATACGCACCGTAAGTTGACTGAATAAACTCCAGATAAGACTCCAGTTCACCGCCGTCTCTGATCTGCAGACCACGGTTGAGCTTTTCCGTCAGGACTTCACTCACCGCCTGGCTGACGGTTTCAAGCTGTTTGGCCTGGTTTTGCCTCAGCGTCCGGTCAATCCCATTATAAAATAAGACGGCCACAACCAAAAAGGTAATGAGCGTCGCGATCATAAAGGACAAAACCACCTTGCCCCTGAAGGTCTGAGAATATTGTTTCAGTCTCATCAACAGCAGCCTTAAGCGGTCTCAAACTTGTAGCCCACACCCCAGACAGTCTTGATCTGCCAGGTTTTAGAGCCTCCGTGATCTTCAATTTTTTCCCTGATCCGCTTGACATGGACATCCACTGTACGGGACTCTCCAAAAAAGTCGTAGCCCCAGACACTGCCCAGCAATTGTTCCCGGGTAAAGACACGGTTCGGATGACTGGCTAAAAAGTAGAACAGTTCCAGTTCCTTTGGCGGCATTTCAATGCTCTGCCCGTTGATCTCCACGGTGTACTGACCCTTATCAATTTTAAGGCCGTCATATATGACAATCTCCTGCTGAGCCTGCTCTCCCGGCCCGGCAGACTGTGCTTCCGTCCGCCGCAGAACGGCCTTGACCCTGGCAATCAGCTCTTTCGGTTCAAAGGGCTTCTGAATGTAGTCATCCGCACCTAATTCAAGTCCCACCACCTTATCCAGGGTATCGCTGCGGGCGGTCACCATCAGGATAGGAACATTGGACAGCTTGCGCAGATCCCGGCAAATGTCATAGCCGTCTTTACCTGGCAGCATTAAATCCAGAATAACGACATCCGGATTCTCTTTTTGAAACAGCGGCGTAGCGTCCAGTCCATTTGTGCAGGACAAGACCTGAAAATCCTCTTTCTCAAAATATAAGGTTAACAGCTCGATGATATTAGGGTCATCATCAACAATCAGGACTTTTTTCATTTGGCGTCCCCCTTTAAAGGTAAGCTACCCGCAACGGGCTGGTCCTCAGCCGGTCCGGCTGACGGCGCTTGTTGCTTATCCTGAAAATACTGGGCCAGGTATCTGGCTAATTCAGCATTGGCCTCAGCTCCTTGCTCCTGTTTGCCGTTCAGCAGGGTCAGCAGCTCTGTCAGGAAAGAATTGACGTCTGAAAAGCGGCGATAGACAGAAGCAAAACGGACGTAAGCCACTTCATCAATATCACGCAATTTCAGCAAAACCATTTCACCGATTTTTTCAGAGGGTACTTCACGGTTGAGCTGATTGCTGAAGCCAGCTTCTATTGAACTGACCAGATGCTCAATCTGGTCGGTGGAAACCTGCCGCTTTGTGCAGGCTTTCATGATACTGGTTACCAGTTTTTCGCGATTAAACGGTTCTCTGGAGCCATCTTTTTTTACCACAAACAGCGGCAGATACTCAACTTTTTCATAAGTGGTAAAACGATAATGACAGGCCAGACACTCCCGGCGCCGACGAATAGCTGCGCCTTCGTCAGACGGGCGGGAGTCAATGACCCGATCTTCAAGATGTCCGCAAACTGGACATTTCATGCGTTACTCTACCTGTTTTCTCCGCAAGGCTTATTCATCCGAGCGGTCATCCTCATTGTCACTGAAAAACCAGGGAAGGATCCTGCCGGTTTTCTTTTTTTCCGTGTCCTGCGTATCCCGGCTGCTGCGGCGGACCTGGCTGTCCGGCTGGGCGCTGCGCTCCGGCACTCTCTGCGGCACCACGCGTTGCACCGGCTCACGGTACGCGGAAGGCTCCGGCCGGCTGACCGGCTCCGGCCTGGTTGCCGCAGGCTGGGCATCATTGTTGTTTAAAAAAGCCGGCACATCCCGGGCGGTATCCTGCGCGGGCTCATAATTGGAACGGGTGGCCGGTGCCGCTTCAGCCGGACGCGGCTGAGGCTGGCCGGACGCGGCCGGCTGGCTGGCGGCCGGTTCAGGATTGGAGGAAAAATGCGAGCGGTAGCCCTCACTGCGGCGGGCGGGATAAGGGTTAGCCGAGGCACGGCTGCTGCCCGCGCTGCTGCCGCCGAACGGCGAAACTTTTTGGGTGGTGCGCTGACCCAGCCCCATGCCGGGGATGCGCAGCTGTTCCTGCGGCGGTTCAGAATTTGAGTCAAAACCGGAGGCGATGATGGTGATCATGAGCTCATCTTCCATCGCATCACTGTTCACCGCGCCGAAGATAATGTCTGAGTCCGGGGCAGCGGCGTCCCTGATCATGCTCATAGCTTCATTTATCTCACTCAACTTAACATTGCCGCCGGCAAAGGAGACAATCAGCCGGTGAGCGCCGTCCACTGTGGTATCAAGCAGGGGGCTGTGCAAAGCCGCGTCCAGAGAGACCTCCATGCGGTCCGGTCCTTTAGCCCGGCCAATGCCCATATGACAGACACCGGCTCCGACCATGACGCGCCGCACGTCAGCCAGGTCAAGGTTAACCACGCCATCAATCGAAATCAAATCAGCAATGCCGGTAACGCCATATTTGAGGACCTGATCCGCCATGGAAAAGGCGTCATTCAGGGAAGTGTCCTCATCAGTGATCTCCAGCAGTTTATCATTGGGAACAACAATCAGGGAATCAACATACTGCTCCAGCGCGCGGATACCGTTTTCAGCGTTTTCCATCCGCTTGGCGCCTTCAAACCGGAAGGGCCGGGTCACGACGGCCACGGTCAGGATACCTAAATCCTGAGCAATCTGAGCCACCACCGGCGCGCCGCCGGTACCGGTGCCGCCGCCCATGCCGGCGGTTATGAACAGCAGATCCGTGCCCCTGATCAGAGCGGTAATCTCATCCCGGCTTTCCGCCGCAGCTTTTTCACCGATTTCAGGATTTGCCCCGGCTCCAAGCCCGCGGGTAATCTTTTCACCTAACTGTATCCGTTTACTGGCTTTGGAACGCTCCAACGCCTGATGATCCGTGTTGAGGGTGATAAACTCAATCCCGCGCACATCCTCAGAAATCATGCGGTCAACCGCGTTGCAACCGCCTCCGCCCACGCCCACAACCCTGATTGTAGCGTAGCCGTCATTATCCATTACAAAATTCATGCTGTCGCTGTCATACTTTTTTTCAGCCAACGTGTCCATCCCCTTCCGCGCCACATAAACTCCGGCTCACTGCTTAAGTTATGGCCGCCACTATGTTTGCCTGATACCTGTTTGAGTAAGAACCACAGCCTGACCGGCAGACTGCCCTTCAGTCAAATGCTGTTTTTACTAGCTCGCATTCTACACTAAAGCCCTGAGGCTTACAACTATTTGTCAGGACAATTTCAAATTTGGTCACAGATATATATGGTCATCATGACGTCACGTTAAATATGAGTTTTTTCAGTTAAATGTTCAAACAGCCTTATATCAGGGATCACATCGCCGTTGTACTGTCGTCTTGTCTTTTTGAATCACTTTCGTTTAGCTCAACATCGTCTTTGACGGGCGTACGCCTGGCGTTTTGTTTGAGCTGGCGGCGCAGCCGGCTGTTTTCCCGCCCGCGCAGCAACATCAAGCGGCGCACAGCGGAAAAATTATTGAAGATTCTGACACCAAAAGCAAAGACCGCGGCCAGGTTTAACTGAATATTCAACTGGTCCCCCAGGGCGGAAAGCGCCACCGCAATGACCGCGTTGCCTAAAAGGCCGGTCACAAACAGCCAGATATCAAAGTTTTTGCGCAGGCTGGCCAGCAAACCGCCCACCAGTGAATCCAACGCCGCCAGGATCAGGACGGCCACATAAGAGGTATAGGCCGCGGGTATCTGTATGTTCAGGAACAGACCCAGGATCAAGCCAATGAGTAAACCAATCAACGGAATCATTTTAACCTCCCGGAAGCCTTATGGGGCCGTGGTCGCGGTACTATCCTCACTATCGTCCCTGGTGAACACGTAGGGCTCCGCCGTCAGATCAAGTACGCCCTGACCCAGGTTCTGCAGCTTGTTCTGAGATACCGCGTAACTCAGCCAGTTCAGGGCGTCGGCGTAGGTTGAAGCCGCCGACAGCTTAACAGTCAGGATATCGTCTCCCTGCAGCCGGAGACTAAAATATGTGCTGTCCGTATCCGGACTGCTGACCTGTGTCATACTGCTCAGCAGCGTAACGCCGTACGCATTGGAGCGGTCGGAGGTCTGCACGGCCTTTATAAGGGTCAGCGCCCGGCTTACCGCAGCCGGGGACTGACTGACGATTGATTGGCCTAAAACGGCAGCGCTGGTACTGATACCTGCAATGTAGGGCACGGCTTCATTCAGGGTTTCCCCCGCTTCCGTAAAGCCCAGCACTATGCCCTCTTCGTCCAGCACCACATAGCTGTCCTCCAGCTTCAGGTACGCCGCCGGCTGTCTTTCTGTAATGGTAATGCTGATAGCACCGGGAAAGCTGACCCGGACCCGCGCGGTTTTTACATAAGGCGAGCTGGCCAGTATTTTTTGCTCCGCTTTTTTATAGCGGCCGGTGAACAGGCCCCAGGGCAGCTCCAGTCCCTTCAGCAGATGCTGGCCCTGGTACAGGCCGCTGGCCTCAGTCACCGCTGCAGTCTCCAGTCTGCTCTGGCCGGATACGGTAATCTGGCGGGCATAAAAAGCCGGAGCCGCAACCAGAATAAAGATGATTGATAAAACCGCCACTACAATCAGCAGGGTCCGCCCCAGGGCAAACCGCCCCGCTGAGCGGCGTGAGCCTGCGGCAGCCTGGCGCCTGGCAGCCAGATCTGACTGTGGTTTAGCTTCAGACCGGATTTTATTTCTCATATCCAGGCCGTCCCGGCACAGACTGATCCAACAGATTCAGCAGGGTGGCGGCAATATCCTGCGCCGCCTGCGGACAGGCAAACTGCCGGGCTTTGTCCCCCAGGTCCCGGCGTTGCTTCGCGTCCTGGAGCAGGAGGCCCAGCTGCCGGTTCAGATAGGCCGGTGTAAAATCCGCGTCAGGGCAGACCAGCGCGGCGCCAGCTTCAGCAAAGGCCTGCGCGTTATGCATCTGGTGGTCGCCGGTCGCATAGGGGTACGGCACCATAAGGCTGGGCAGTCCCAAGGCGGCAATTTCCGCGCAGGTACCTGCTCCGGCGCGGCTGATATAAAGGTCCGCCGCCGCCATATAATCCGGCATATTATACAGAAACTCAAAGAGCTGCAGGCGGGACGGTCCCAACCGCAGGGCCCCGGCAGTTTCCTGGGTTTCCCGGGCCAGGCGGCGCCCGGTTACTAAAAAGAAACAAGCCGGTCCCTCAGGATGCTCCTTTAAATAAGCAAGTGTTCCCTGATTTAAGGTCCGGGCACCCAGGCTCCCCCCGCTGACCAGAACGATCAGCTGATCCGGATCCAGCTTCAGTCTTTGACGGGCCTGCTCCCGCCGCAGTTGGAAAAACAACGGATTAACCGGATTACCGGTGGTCACAATCCTGGCCGTCTGCTTAAAATGCGGCCGGGCGGCTTCATAGCTGAGGCAGACCGTTTGGGCGCGCCTGGCCAGCAGGCGGTTGCTCTGACCCGGAAAGGCGTTTTGTTCATGAATCACATAAGGGATTCCTAAATGGCCTGCGGCCAGCAGCAATGGATCAGACACATAACCGCCGGTACCCAGGAGGGCCTGCGGCCGCAGCCGCCTGAGCAGCCGCAGGCTCTGGCTGTAGCCTTGCTGCAGATCTCTGGCGGCTTTCACCCAGGCTTTGGGAGAGCTGCGCTTAAACGGGCTGGCCGGTATGGCAATAAAGGGCAGACCGGCCTTGGGCACCAATTCATGCTCCAGTCCATGGCTGGTACCAACATACAGGAGCTTGCAATCAGGCCTGGCCGCCCGTAAAGCCGCGGCAACAGCCAGCGCCGGATTAATGTGACCGCTGGTCCCCCCGCCGGTCAGCATGATCAGCGGACGACTGCCGCGGTTATCATATTCACAGTCTTTTGGTATGGCGTTATCTACCGGTTTATTCATGTCTCTCCTCTGGGCCGCGGCTCCGCCGCTGGCTGTCACCGTTTTCAGCCCTGACGGACAGGCCGCTGCGGTCTGACGCCGCGGTCTCTCGTTTTTCATCTTTCCTGATTGTAGCAAACGGACTGCGAATCGCAAACTTTGATAGACTCAGCAGGATGCCGCAGGAAGTCAGGAAAAAGATATTAGAGGTACCGCCATAGCTGAAAAAAGGCAGGGAAATCCCGGTTGGAAAAAACACCTTCAAATTAACCGCCATACTTAAAAAAGCTTGAAGCGGTAAAAACACCGCATAACCAAAAGCCAGGATTCTGGCAAAAACACCGTGGGTTTTGAACGCGATACCTACACCCAGACCAAAATACAGCAGGAAAAGCAAGACGACAGTCACGCCGCCGATCAGACCCAGTTCTTCACAGATAATGGCATATATGTAGTCCGTATGCATTTCCGGAAGATAATTATTTTTCAGGCGGCTCTGACCCAGACCCAGGCCGGTCCAGCCGCCGGAGCCGATAGCAGTTAAGGCCTGCTGGGACTGATAGCTGTCGGCTTCGCTGGCTTCGCCGGTATTGAAGAAAATATTAAACCGTTGTACCAGATGATCCAGCCGCGGGTTTTTGATCAGCCAGGCTTTCAGCTGCTGCTGTTCATGCATCAATAAAAACAGGATGAGCAGCAGACCGGCCAGGCCCAATAAAAGGCCCAGGGCAATCCGCCAGGAGTCGCGGCTGATGCCGGCAGACAAAAAGACCGCCAGCAATAATAAATAAATAATCAGGACCGCCGACATATGCGACTGCATAGCGATCAGGACACACCAGACAGTCACGGCTGAAAAAGGAATAACAAAATCAAAGGCAAAATTGGCCCAGCGTTTTTTGGCGCCTTTAAGCTGACGCAAAAAGCCACGGCGGCGCGCGCCCTGCAGCCAGGAGTACCATCCGGCGCCGCAGAACACCACCGCCAGTTTAATCAGTTCTGAAGGCTGCCAGTTAATGCTTGAGGTGATTTTCAGCCAGCGGCGCTGCCCGTTTACTTCCACTCCCAGCGGGGTAAAAATCAGCGCCAGTAAAACTGTACAGAACAAATAAAGCAGCAGCAGGATGCCGGGGCGGTTGAAACGACGTACGTCAATAAAAATAAACGCGCCTAACGCCGCCAGGCCTGGCAGCAAAAGAACGGATTGGCGCAGAATATAATACCAGCCGTAGCCCTGCTCCGACATGGACTTTCCGATACTGGTAGAAAACAGCATCACCAGGCCAAAGCAAATCAGTATAACCGTCACCATCAGCAGGCCGTAGCTGATGCTCTGAGGCGGCGCCAATTCAATTCCCGGTTCTGAAGGCAGCAGATGACTGCCGCGGTGAGCCGCGGCGCGTTTCTGACGTCTGCTGCCGGCGTTTCTGCTACCCGTCTGGCGGCTGTGAGGCACGGCGGTCGCCGCGCCGTCTGGCCGCCGCCCGGCTGCCGTTTGCTTTGCTGCTTGCCTCATCTGCGGGTCTCCTCTTCGGGTCAAAATGCGGCCCAGTAGGTCAGCAGACTCAGCAGGCAGCCTGCCACCGTCACCAGGGTAAAGACCGCCACCACTTTGTTTTCTGACCAGCCACCCAATTCAAAGTGATGGTGGATCGGCGACATTCTGAAAATGCGGCGGCCCCCGGTACGCTTGAAATAAGTTACCTGGATAATCACAGACAGGGATTCAGCCACATAAACAAAGCCCAGCAGCAGCATGATCCAGGGAACCCCCTGCAGCAGTAACACACCGGCTAACACGCCGCCAGCGGCCAGAGAACCGGTATCGCCCATAAAAACCTTCGCTTTGTGGTGGTTATAAAGCAAAAAGCCCGCAAATCCGCCGGCTAAAGCGAAGCTGCTGTACAGGCTGCCTGCCGCGCCGTTAAACGCGGTCAGATAAGCTAAAATGCCCATGGTTAATGCAGCCGGGATGGAAACGGACGCCAGCAGCCCGTCCACGCCATCCGTCAGGTTAACGGAATTGGCGATGAAATATAGGTAAATGACCGCAAAGACGCCGTACAGGAGCTTCCAGCCAAAGCCTGTGACCGGCAGCACCTTAAGGGTAAACGGCAGAACAAAAACCGGTCCACCCGGGAAAAACCATAGATAATACACCGTGAACAGCACGCAAATCAACAGGGTAGGGATGGATTTTTGCAGCGGGCTCAAGCCCTCCGGATTTTTCCTGACCTTGATGTAGTCATCCGCAAAGCCAGTGGCAGCCAGGCCCGCTGACATCAGCAGCAAGGCTGCGGTCTGGCTGGCAGGATACAAGATGAGCATCATCGTCATCAGCAGCCATAACGGCAGCAAAAACATAAAACCGCCAAAGGTGGGCGTACCACTTTTTACCAGATGACTCCGGGGGCCATCCTGCCGTTCTTTCTGGCCGACATGCCAGCGCTGCAGGCGCGGCAAAAGCCACGCGCCCCAGAGCGCGGTCAGGCCAAAGGCAAGAACAGCGTATAGCAGCGCCAGACCTAATTGCCAAACATCTCTTGACATGGGATCAGCCCTCCGTCCGGTCGCTGACGACCGCTTCCACTACTTTTTCCATCTGGTAGGAGCGGGAACCCTTGACCAGCAGGATATCCTGTTCATTCAGGCCCGCCAGCAGCGCAATGATCAAGCTGTCCCGGTCAGGAAAACGGTGAATATGCATAGCGCCGGGCTTCACTTGTCTGGCTCCCTGTTCAACCGCCTCCGCAAACGGCCCGCACAGGTACAGGTCATCTACATCACCCAGCGCCAGCCGTTCGCCGATTTCCCGGTGCAGTGCCCGGGCATACTCCCCGAGCTCATTCATGCTGGCCATGGCTACGACCCGGCGCCGCGAACCACCGACTTCACTTAACAAATTGATGGCCGCCTGCACAGATTCCGGGCTGGCATTATAGCTGTCATTGATGATCATCAGCCCGCCTACCCGGATCAGTCGCTGCCGGTCGCCTGTTACCTGAAAATCCATCAGGCCTTGTGCGCTCAGCTGAGGATCCAGGCCGAGCCGTTGCGCCGTCAGCAGCGCAAACAGGGCATTCTGAACGTGATGCAGCCCCGCTACCGGCAGTGTGACGTCTTTTTGCCACAGCTGAGCCTGAGACGCCTGCCAGTAAACTGCGTCAAAGGTCACGCCACTTAAGTCCGCCCGGATATTTTGCGCCTGCATCAGTCTTTGGCAGCACTCCTGCGGCGGCTGTGCCGCGGTGCTGACAAAGCTGACGCAAAACCGGTCCTGCTTTTGCAGGGCCAGGCGCCGCAAGTAACGATCATCCGCATTCAGCAGCAGATCCCGGCCGGCTTCCATACCATGAGTAATCTGGCCCTTGGCCAGCATGATATTATCTCTGGTCTCAAACTGCGAAAGATGAGAAAAGCCGATGCCCGTAATCAGCGCGATATCCGGTCTGGCGGTATCAGACAGGCGTTCCATTGTTCCCGGCGCGTCAATGCCCATCTCCACCACCAAAGCCCGGGTGTCCTCATCTGCTGACAGGATGGTCCAGGCCAAGCCGATATGGTTGTTCAGGTTCGCCTTGGTCCCGCAGGTTTTCATCTGCCGGCCCAGTGCCGCGATTACCATGTCCCGGGTCGAGGTCTTTCCGACTGAACCGGTTATCCCGATCACTTTAGCCGCCAGCTGTCCGCGGTACCAGGCGGCTATCTGATCCAAAGCCACCTCCGTATCCGGGACTAAAAAACAGGGCCGGCGCTGGCCGGGCGGGAGCTGCTCCCAGGCGGGCAGCTCAGATATCACAAAAGCCGCCGCTCCCTGCTGGCTGGCCTGGGCCAGGTAGTGATGACCGTCATAGCGGTCACCTTTCAGCGCGACAAACAGATTGCCGGCCTTAAGCGAGCGGCTGTCGCTGGAAACGCCGCAGAAAGTCTCAGCAGCCAGGGTTTGTGTTTCTCCCTGACAGGGGCTTCCCAGAGCCTGGGCAATAATGTCTAACGGGTAGGGTTTCATGAGTTTATGTTCCCTTCATGGTTGTTCAGATCAGCTAAAGCCGCCTGGATGACAGTCAAATCAGAATATGGACGGACCTGCTCAGCAGTCATCTCATAGGTTTCCGCCCCTTTACCGGTAATCAGCAGCAGGTCACCCGGCCGCATGTCGCCGATCGCCTGCCTGATAGCAGCGCTCCGGTCCGTGCAGACGGAAAACCAGCTGGACTCAAGTTTAGCGCCCTCACGCAAATCTGCTACAATTGCGGCGCTGTTTTCGCTACGCATATCGCTGACAGTCAGGTAACAACGATCAGACAATGCAGCGGCAATTTTGCCCAGGCGGACGCGACGCTGGCTGTCGCGGCTGCCGTCCCCGCCCAGCACCGTCAGGATCCGGCAGCCATACGGCCTGAGATCCGTCAACAGGCCTTCCAGCTGCTCATCATTCCAGGCCTGATCGATAAAGATATCCAGCCCGTGGGTATTGGGGACCGGCTGCAAGCGGCCGGGCACTGAGATACGGGCCAGCAGGCTGGCAGCCGCATCCAGCGGCAGCTTCAGTTCCTGGCAGACTGCCAGGGCCGCCAGGGCGTGGTAAACCGCGTATCGGCCGGGCAAGCCGATAAACAGCTCATGCTGCTGTCTGTCCCCCCAGGCGACGGTCAGTTTAGTACCCAGGCGGCCGTCTTGTTTAGCAATGTGCAGACTTGAAGCGCGCAGATCAGCCTGGGGCGACAAGCCAAAGGAGCGCAGCCGTCCGGGAGAGCCGCTCTCCCGCTGGGCGCGTAAAAAAGTAAAGGCAGGGTCATCTTCATTATACAGAACCAGTTCAGCTGCACCTAAGGCCTGGGTCTCCAGGGATGATAAACAGGTTCTGGCATTCAGTAAAATCAGCACCTTAAAGCTGGCGTAGGCTTGACGCCGCCAGGTCAGATCCAGATATCTGAGTGGCAGAACCGCCGCTTTTTGCCGGAGCTGAAGCATGGCAGCCAGGCTGGCCTGGATTTCCGGCGCTTCGGGATGATTCCGGCCGATGTAGCGGACCTGATCAGAGGTAATCTGCCGCATCCCATCCAAATAGCCCGCCGGCCAGCTCAGTTGGTTCAGCAGCTGGCTCAGCAGTCCGGCCAGGCGGTGGCGGCCCAGCCAGGCAATACAACCGATTAACTGCAGATGACTGGAAGGGTACTCGTAGTAACGGGCTGAGACATAGGCCAGCGCATCGCGCGTATCGCTGACCAGTACCAGCGCGCACTGCTGCTGTTCGAGCAATTTGAGTACTGCGTCATCAGGCCAGGCAGAGATCACAACCGCGCCGGCACCTCTTTTGGCGGCCTGATCCAGATAGTGATGGCCGTCATCGTGCTGGCCGCGCAGGGCGACAAACAGGGTTCCCGGTCCCACCCGGCGGGAATCATAGGCCAGATTTTTGATGGGGGTCTGCGGATCGCCCTGAAATTTCAGGACCGGATAAACAGAGCATAAATCATACAAGGTCATCATCACTTGTTCCTCATTTCATCAAGAACCGCCGGCTGCAGGTTTGAGTTCAGCTGCCAAAAGTCAGGGTTACCACGGTGTAGGAGGCTACCTGACCGCTGCCGTCCGAGCCGGACGGCGCGATACTCTGAGCGGTGACCGTTCCACGCGGATTGCTGCCTTCAAATCTGACGTTCAAGTGATTGCTGTCAGCCAGCTGCTGAGCTTCATCCAGATCCAGACCGCTGAAATCCGGCACACTGACGGCAGTCTGGCTGCTCTGTTGATTGATGGTCACAGTTACACTGCCTTCATAGCCAATCTTGGTCCCGGCAGCCGGGTACTGCGATTCAATTACGTCATCATTGGACCAGTCATCCGGCAAATCCAGTTCCCAATTGCGCAAGGTCATATTTTCCCGGGCAGTTTCCACCGTCTGCCCGGTTAAGTCCGGCATCGTATAATCGTCAAATAAGTTGAGAATATCCTCATCGGTATAGTTTTTGGCTACACCCAGAGTCTCCAGCACTTGTTTGGTGATTCTCCGGCTGGTAATCTGAGCCGGCCAGGAGGTTTCCGCGTCCCGCGGAACTGACAGGACCACCAGCAGCGAATACTCCGGATCCTCATACGGAAACAGCGAGGCAAAGGAAATGACATTCAGATCGTCTTCTTCTGAATCCGGATCAGCGTCGGCTGATTTGTGTGACGAGGTACTGGTTTTGCCGGCAATAGCATAGCCGGGGGTAGAAACATAACTGCCGGTGCCGTCCGTGACGACGCCTCTGAGGTACTTCAGCACAGTTGACGCGGTCGATTCTGAGATGACCCGGCGGATCGTCTGAGGTGAAAAGGTCCTCACCGTATTGCCATCAGCATCGGAGATTGACGCGGCAACCTGCGGCTGCATCAGGACGCCGCCATTTGCAAATACGTTATAGGCATTCAACATCTGCAGCGGCGTGACGGTCGCCTGTTCGCCAAAAGACCAGGTAGCCATATCTATCAAAAGCGGGTTGTCATGGTTGATCCCCTTGACTTCTGCCGGCAAATCAATACCGGTCAGTTCCAGATGGCCGAACGCGCGGACATACTGATAAAAGCGATCAATGCCAACGGTTTCCGCGACCTGTACAAATACCGGGTTGCAGCTGGTCCAGAGACCGGTTTCCATTGTTCTCAAGCCGTGGCCGCCTGCCACCGAGCAAGATATCGGATAGCTGTCCCAGCCGTCCACATAAACCGGGTCGTCACTGAAGGTCTGGTCTTCACTCACGGTCTGGAGATCCAGGGCCATCGCCGCTGTCAGCGCTTTATACGTTGAGCCGGGTTCATAGGTATCAGAAATTGCCCGGTTAACCCAGACCTGACCGGTCAGATAGTCCAGCTGATCCGAGTCATTCTGCGGATCCCAGCTATCCGTCCCGGTCCAGTCCGAGGGTTCGGCAAAGGGCTCGTTGAGGTCAAATTCACCGTTTTGCGCCATGGCTTTAACCGCGCCGGTTTTAGTTTCCATCAAAATCGCGACGGCGCCTTCCTCAACGTCAAATTCGCTCACCGCCCGGTCCAGCTCCGTCTGCAGGATTTCCTGCAGCCTAATATCCACGTTGAGGTGAACGTCCTCACCATCGCTGGCAGCTTCGGCCAGGTTGGCGGTATTGGGCAGCGCGGCTTTGGAGTAGTTATCAACTTCCGCATAGGTATAGCCCGGTGTCCCGGTCAGCACCTCATTGTACTGAGATTCAATCCCGTTGACTCCGGTCATGATCTGGTCCGGTTTATTAGTGAAGCCGATCAGCGTCGCGCCAATGTCGTTATATGGGTATTCCCGCTTCATCTCGGTGTCAATCGTGACCCCGCCGATATCATAATCACTGAGGAAGCTTTTCAGGCTGTTGCAGGTGTCCCGGTCCACTTCGCGAATCAACTGCACATAGGACAGATCGGTTTCCTGGGCCGCCGCCGTCACGGTCTGCTCATCAAGACCCAGGATATCCGCAAACTGCGCCTGCCAATCAACCGGCGCCGTATCTGACTGGGCTGTAAAAGCAGACGGCGTAATTCCGATTGTATAGACATAGGTAGTGACCGCCAGCTTGTTGCCTTCAGCATCATAAATGTCGCCCCGTTCAGGATAATCTACCACTTTCTGATAATACTGTTCCGCGGCGGCCTGCGCATAAGTCTTATGGTTGACTACCTGGGTGTTAAATAAGGCCGCGGCCAGGACCACCGCGAAGGCAAACATAAAAACAGCGGCCAGTATGATACCGCTTTTGCTGCCGGAACGGCGCCGGCTGCCGGGGAGCTGCGGGCGGCTCCGGCCGCTGCGCCTGCTTGGTTTTTGCTTCGTCTGCGGCTGCATTGCTGTTACTCCATCATTCGCTTCAAGCTGTGAAGATGGCAGTCAGACTGGCCCACAGCTGATCCAGCCAGCTCAGGTGCTGGCTGCTGGTGCTCAGGTTGTCAGTAGATGCTGATGAACTGTTGTCAGCAACTATCAGGCGATCTGACGACGGAACGTCAAGATATATTGTCTGAGCCTGAGTGGCGGCCCTTAAGCCCAACGCCAGGGCGTCCTGGCGGTAATCCTCTTCCGTCTTGGCCGTGCTGATGCTGGTCTGCAGTTGGGTATTTTCCACCCGCACAGCTTC
The DNA here is from genome assembly GCA_012034405.1 of Oscillospiraceae bacterium HV4-5-C5C. GTDB lineage: Bacteria > Bacillota > Clostridia > Saccharofermentanales > Fastidiosipilaceae > JAAVLZ01. The sequence continues at coordinate 46,424 of JAAVLZ010000012.1, forward strand.
AATCTGCTGGCTGAGTTCAGCATTGCTGTAATTCAATTCCAGTAGCTTGGACTGGTTATTGAGCAGGAAGCCGATCACGCCGCACAGGAACAAAGAAACCGCCGCCACCTGAAGCAAGCTGATCTGTCTGACTCTCAGCCAGCGGAACGCCGCAGCCATCACCATGCGCTTTTGCTGGCGCTCCTGCTCTGAAACAAGCTGCAACGACGGGATTGAGTCTGCTGTTATTTCAGGTGCGTCCAGCCAGGCTTCCGTCTGCCGTAAGCTGGCGGAAGGGAGCTGAGATTCATATTCATGCCATCTGTTGCTGGCGGTTGCTTGATTTCCTGACATTGTTTTCTTCCTTACTCCCTCCGGGATTATTATGCGATAGGCTGACGGTAATCCTGGTAAGGTTGCTCGTTGCGTTCAAATACCCTGACTCTGGCGCTGCGCGATCGCGGGTTTTGCTGTTTTTCCTCTGCGGAGGCGGTTATGCCTTTGCGGCTCGACAGCCGGCCCAGCGGTTTTCTGCCGCAGTTGCAGTAGGGCAGGTCCGGGGGACAGATGCAGGGATCAGCCCAGAGCCTGAAGCGGTTTTTCACCATGCGGTCTTCCAGCGAGTGGAATGTAATGATGACCAATCGGCCACCAGGCTTCATAACGTCTGCCGCCTGCTCCAAAAAGCGGTCAAGCTCGCCTAATTCGTCATTAACAGCAATGCGGATAGCCTGAAAGCTGCGGCGGGCCGGGTGCTGATCCTCCCGCCTGGCCTGAGCCGGCATGGCGCTGATGATAACCGCGGCCAGCTCAGCGGTATCTTTGATGCTGCCAGCCTGCTCCCGCTGCTTGATCGCCCTGGCAATGCGCCGGGCGTAGCGTTCTTCGCCGTACTCCTTTAAAATGCGGGCCAGCTCCGCTTCACTGCTTTGCCGCAGCAAAGCTGCGGCGGTTAATGGCGAGGTCTGGTCCATCCGCATGTCCAGCGGGCCGGGGTTGCTGTAGGCAAAACCACGGGCGGGTTCATCTAATTGATGACTTGACACGCCCAGGTCGGCCAGGATTCCGTCACAGGCGGGTAAGGTAAAATTCAGCTGGGCCAGGCTGCTTTTTAAGCTGGCGAAATCCGCATGCGCAAAAAGCAGAGCCGGCCGCTTGGTATCAGGCTTTTGCTGATTGAGCGCGCATAATTGAGGACGGCTGTTTTGCAGCGCTTCCTCATCGCGGTCCAGCGCCAGCAGGGTATCACCCGAGCCCAGGCGTTCCAGGATCAAGCGGGCATGGCCGCCGCCGCCCAGGGTGCAGTCCGCGTAGCAACCGCCTCTCTGGGGAGCCAGCGCAGTCAGGGTCTCCTCCGGCAGGACCGGCAGATGGTAATTCATCTCAAATGATTCCTTTGACATCATAGGCGCTCAGATCCAATTCAGTGATGGGCAAGGAAGCCTGACGCTGCCGCTCGTAAAAAGCTTTGCCGCAGATTTCCAGCGTATCACCCATATCAATCAGGCAGATCTCTTCGCCCGCAGTTACATCAATGCTCTGCCAAAGCTCGTCACTGATGCTGATGCGACCCTGACTGTCCAATTGGCAGCGAACTGCTTCACCGACAATTTCACGCCGCAGCCTGCGAGCAGCCGGATCAGTACCGGGCAACTGATAAATCTGCTGCTGTACTGATTCAAACTGAGTTTCCGTGTAAACCGCCAGATAACCCAAATCCAATGATCGGGTCACAAAAACAGCCGAGCCCAGGTGCTCTCTCAATTTGGCCGGAATAAAAATCCGCCCTTTAGCATCGCTTGAGTGGGTATAACGAGCCATTTGCTGAGCACCTCCAATCCTTATTTTGAACGTCATGAGCGTTCAGCAGCCTGCTGCCACGGCGGGCACACCGCCTGGTCTGTCACCACAATTCACCACATAACTAGCTTATTGCGCCACTAATCACCACTTGGACTTTATTGTAGCCTTTATATACCCCGGTTTCAAGTAAACGATCCGCAAAGAAAAAGGTTAAAATTGATTGACAAATAAAAAAAGGCCTCGAACCAATTGGTTCAAGGCGGCGGCCAGTCAGAAGGCCCGACTACGGTCAAAGCCCGTGCTAGCGTTCCATGGTCAGTTCAAGATTGCGATTAACGGATAAATTCATTAAAATACCCAGCGACAAAAAGTTAACCAGCATGGCCGTGCCACCTTGGCTCACAAAAGGCAGCGGTATGCCGGTAACCGGCATCAGGCCAAGATTCATACAGATGTTTTCCACGTAGTGAAAGGTAAACACCGCGGCTATCCCGGCAGCCATATATTTAAAGGCTGGCCGCTGCAGCTTTGACGCCAGATAGAAAGCCCTGAAGATAAAAACCGCGGCCAGCAGGATTAACAATGAGGTGCCTACCAGGCCCATATATTCGCCTACAGCGGAAAAGATGAAGTCGGATTCCTGAACCGGCACATGCACATAATCGCCACTGCGGTTCCCGCTAAGGCCGCCGGCCGCAATGGCTGCTTTGGCCTGGGTTACATTGTAGGTCGCGTCCGTATCGTAATTGGGGTACAAGAAAGAAAGGATCCTGGTCTGCTGGTAGGGTTTCAGCGCAAAATTCCACAGCAGCGGCACCGATATGACGCCCGCAGAAAGGATCAGCAACACATAGCGCAGTTTTATGCCCCAGATAAAAATCATCACCGCCAGCATGAAGACTACGACCATACCGGTACCCAGATCATCTTCATAAATCAAGATCAGGCCCAGTTGTGGCAGCAAGAGCAGCAGCAGGTATAAAACACCTTTTTTAAAGCTGTACTTTTTTAGTTTCATCCGTTCCAGGACATAGGCCACGGCCATACACAGGCCTATCTTGCTTAACTCAGAGGGCTGAAAGCTGCCGATGCCCGGCAAAATCAGCCAGGCATTGGAACCGGTTTTGGCCGCCAGCTCCGCTGAACCAAAGACCGGCAGCAGGGCTTGCATCAGCAGGCTCAGGCCATATAAAAAAACCCCGATTGGATAAATAAAGCTTTGCTCAATTAAAGACAGCACTGCCAGCGCAATCAGGCCCAGCAGGATAGAAATTGCCTGAGTCAGGATATTGCGGGGATATTGACCCGGATATTGCAATTCCAGTACCGTATTTAAAACATAGAGGCCCTCAATACAAAGCGCGAACACAGGAATAAGCAGCCAGTAATCCAGCACCTGAAAAAGTGATTTTCGGCGTTGTTGCTCCAGTCCTAATTTTTCCATGCAGCTATCCTGTTAATCCTGCGGGTCCAGCGGTTTTGCGTCTGCAGGTGCCGGATCGTCGGTTCCGGCCTCTGTTCCATCCGAAGCCGCCTCGGCAGCCTGCTGTTTCAAAGCCGCTTCCGCCGCCAGGCGGGCTTCTTCCCTGAGCCTGTCCAGGCCGGGATCCTGGTTTGCCGTCGCGGAAGCCGTCTCGACCGGGTCTGCCGGCTCAGGGGCGGTAAACGCGTGATCCTCCTCCGTCGGCTCTGCTGTCAGGGGCTGCGCCGGCTGCTGCTCCAAGGCCTGCTCCAGTTCCTCCTGCCGGTAAGGTCTGGTATTGGTGTCCTGCAGGGATGTGCCCTGGCGGGCTGCTACGTGCTCCTGGAAAGTCCGCTCATCTTCTTCGTCCAGTTCATCCTCCGCTGTAGCCTTAAGTTTGCCACCGTCAGCCGCCTGCCCCATCAGCACCGCCATTTCCTGGCGCCGCTGGTGACGGCGGTTCAGCACATGGATGACCACCAGGTAAACCGCGCCGGCCAAAACCATCACAGCGGACAGCAGCATGGATACGCGGATACCAGTACCGTCAATATAGAGCGAATCAGTCCGGATACTCTCCACAAAGAAACGGACTAGGCCGTACAGGACCAGATACCAGGAAAAGGTCTCCAGTTTAAGGCGCGAACGCTTGCGCACATTCATCAGAATGATAAAAATCACCGTATTCGCCAGGAACTCATACAGGAAAGTCGGGTGCACCGGCTGGTTAGGGTCTACGCCGGACAGATTCACCGCGCTCAGGTAATCCCTGGTCCCGTTAGAATACATCCCCCAGGGTAAACTGGTATTGGTGCCAAAGGCTTCCTGATTAAAGAAGTTACCCCAGCGGCCGATCCCCTGGCCCAGCGCCAGATACGGAACAAAAAAGTCCAGCAATCTGGCAAAGGAGATCTTTTTGATCCGGGTCATAATCAGCACACCCAGGATGCCGCCGATAACCCCGCCGTAGAACGCCAGGCCGCCGCGCCGGGTGTTAAAAATCTGCCACAGGTCATCCTTAAAGTAGCTGAAATTAAAGATGACATAGTAGGCTCTGGCGCCAACAATGCCCAGAGGGATAGCCAGCAAAAAGATGTCCAGGATATCATCCTGCTTCAGGTTATACTTTTTGCAGTCGTGCAGAGCCCAAAGAATCCCAATCAAAAAGGCAAGCGCAATCAGCAGACCATACCAATAAACCGCCACACTGCCAATGCGGAATACCTCACGGTTAATGTTCAGGTTATCAATCCCCAAGCCGGGAAAGCTGACGATATAATCCGGATCACTCATACTTTTACCTCTTATGTAAGTAAACTCTTGCGGCCACATCCGGGCTGCTGACAAAACTCATGGCCTGAATCGTATCTTCAAGGTTGATGCGGGTGAAGATAGACGCGTAATCAAATAAATCAATATTACGCATCCGGGCCTTCAGCGCCCGGTCACAACATTGATCCACCCGATCCAGCGAGCGAAGGAACGCGCCGGCCAGCGCCCGGGTCAGGCTATCAAACAGCAGCGGATCATATTGCTGCTGCAAAACAGCCGTTCTCAGGCCCTGTAAAACCCGTTCGGCCGCCCGCTCCGGCGCAGCCGTCTCCCCTCCCAGCATCAGGCAGGCAAAGGTCCGATCACAATTATACTCCACAAAGAAGGATTCATTAATCAACCCTTCTGAATAAAGCGTCTGGTAGAGCGGAGAGGCCTCTCCCAGCAGGCTGTCAAAAAAGACCTGACCGGCCATCTCATGCAGGGAGCGCGCGGCTCCGTCCAGAGGCGACTGGCTATTGACCCGCGGGTTTTTAAGGGCAATGGCAAAGCCCTCATTTTCCACTTCATCATAGATTGTTTTTTCAGCGACTCTTACGGCGTCAGGTTCCGGCTGCGAGACCGGTCTGCCGCCGGCGGTGACCACCGTCTGGTTGATCTGCTCAGCCAGCATATCCAGTATATCGCGGATCTCCGGTTCGGTAAAATCACCGGCTATGGCCAGGCTGATCGCTGAGGGCTGATAAAAGGAAGCCGCTACCGCCTGCAGATCCGCTTCCTTAATGGCTTGTACCGTTTCAGGACTGCCCCATAAATCAGCCATATTGTGCTGATGATAAGCATTGGACATAGCGGTTTTATACAGGCGGTTATAGGGATTATCCGCATACATATCAATTTCACTGAGGATAATATCCCTGACCGCCCTGGTTTTGGCCCCGCTGATCTGCGGGTTGCAGATAGCCTGAAAATACTGTCTGAGAGAGAGTAAAAAGTTATCCACGCAAGAAAAGTAAAAGACTGTAGCCGCATAGTCCGTGTAGGCGTTGGCCTCAACCCCCAGCGCAGACATCTCCTGTTTTAAGCCCCAGCCTGAATCCGGTTGCCGACCGAATACGTTGTATTCCATAAAATGAGCCGTACCGGCCGGGACGCGGATCAGATCAGTCTGGTGCTCAGATGCGGGATACACAGGTTCCGGCCCGGCAGCATAAAAGGCCTGGTCAATCGCGCCGTAAGGAACGCCCAGATAGGCACAGCGCTTATTGAAGCCAGGCTTCAGGATCACCGCCAGCGAAAAACCGCTGGGATGCCGGTAACTATACATCATATTGTGAGACAACGAGTCTTTTTTTTCATTGCGGATAAAGCCATGATAGACACTCATGATGGCGACCTCTTGTCTGTAGCTGGCGGGGCAGCAGCCGCCGGATCCGGCTGCAGCAGAAACGTTTCTTCCAGGGTCAGCTGCCGGGCCAGCTCCTGGATACGAGTCTTGCCGGTCTGATTGACTTCTGCAATGGCTTCCGCCAGATCCCGGCGCAAACCACATAGCTGTTCATTGATCAGGAAATCCAGCAGCAGCTCCAGGTCATCCGATGCGAAGATCAGTTCGTTTTTGACCAGCCGCTTGGCTGACATAAACAGTTCATCCTCAAAGGCACCCTGCTGAAGGTTTCCGACACAGGCTTTCATGGTTTCCAGCGCCGCAGCCAGCTGCCCGGGCGTAATCCCCGCCTGAATGATCAGCAAGCCGGGATACTTCCGAAGCGAGGAGGATATGTGGTAGGCAAAAGCATGTTTTTCCCGCACCTGATCAAAAAGCAGGGAGTGCGTCACCCCGCCCAGGATTTCATTCATGATATCCGCCGCGGCAGCGCCGGCTTCATGATAGGCGGGCAACCCGCCGTAGATCAGCACCGCGCGAGGCTGCTCCAGCTCTCTGAACTCCCGGTGCAGCTGAGCCTGCGGCAGCGGATACTGACCCGGCAGCAGGCCTGGACGCGGCAGCAGCCGGTGGCTGTCAGAAGGAAAGCGGCGCAGGTTAGCGACCACCGCATCAATGGTGTCCTGTTCCAGATCCCCCGCGGTATATACTTCAAGCCTGGCTTGCCGCAGCAGCTCCTTCCAGGCTTGGGTTACCTGTTGCCGGGTCAAGCGGCTGATTTCCGCCGCAGAGCCGTGAGAGCCCAGGCCGGGGGCCTGACCCTCCCAGAGCAGATTCAGGGCCCGTTCCAGGGAATACAGACCCGTATCCTGCCGGCGCGCTGCCAGTTCAGTGATCAGATTGCGTTTTTCCAATTCAAAAAAGTCCTGCTGGAATAAGCCATCGTCATCCAGCAGCGGCTTGGTCAGCAGCCTGAATAAAATATCCTGCAGTTTACGGAAGGGACGGCTGCCCTCCAGACCGCTCTTGACACTTTCGCCCGTAAACGTCAGCGTCAGCAGATCCGTCTGGGCGCTGATATGGCAGCTGATCCTGGAGCCATAAAGTGACACCGTCTCCCTGACCAGATCCGCGTGTGTGGGATAGTCCTGACCGGTCTGCAGCAGGCGGGCCAATAAAGCGTAGGCCGCCGCTCTTTCAGGGGTGATCCGGTGACGCGCGATAATTTTAATCAGGGAGGTATTGAAGCGCCGTGAAGGCAAATGATAATAAGGCAGCCCAGCCCGGTCGTCAATCAACTCCAGCCGCTCGCAGCTGGCCTGATAATCCCGGGCGTTCTGAATATCCTCATGAATCTGCGTGGTCATGGTCAGGAAACTGGGGAAGGTTTCCTCCGCCCGCAGGAAGGAGACAAAAAAGACCTCTATCTCCTGATCATATAAATCCATTTCATAGCCCAGGATAAAAGTTTCCAGCAGCGGCACGGTATCGACTTTGTTCACCGTCGGCCTGATCCCAATATTGGAAATACTGGGATAAATGCGGCTGCCAACCCGGGTACGGGTCGCGTAGACACCGTAGGGAGGGCAAAACTGCAGGGGTGAAACCGCCACATTAGCGGTCGGCATCCCGGCGGTGCGGCCCAGCGCGTGTCCCCGGATGACCGGACCGGTCATACTGAAATCATGGCCCATCAGCCGGGAGGCCGCCTCAACTTTACCCTGCTGCAGGTAATTTTTGATCCGCCGGGTGGAAACCGGTTCAGCTTCACTGTTCAGATCCCGCACAATTTCAACCTGAACGCCGTTTTGCCGGCCCCATTCGGCCGCCAGCCGCGCAGTGCCGCGGCGCTGATAGCCAAAGCGGAAATTTTCACCTATGACCAGACAAGAGACGCCCAGGCCCCGGTGAAGGATATCAGTCAGAAACGCTTCCGGTGACAGGCGGCGGAACGGATCGGTATAACGCTGGTTGATCAGGCGGCTGGCACCCAGCTGCAACAACATGCTGGCCTTTGAAGCCGGCTGCTGCAGTAAACCGTGATAATGGGTTTCTTTAAAATCAAAATCCAGCTTTTGCGGCAGAACGTCAAAGGAAAAAACCAGCGGCGTCAGTTGCTGTCGCGCCGCCACACACAGCATCCGGTCCAGCAAAACGCGGTGTCCGCGGTGCACCCCGTCAAAAAATCCCAGAGCCGCCACATAGGGCCCGCCCTCACGGTAGCGCTCATACCAGGCAGAATCCTCCTGCAGCAGGTCACCGGTATAAACGGCCGCCTCCGGCCAAACCGCAGTGCTTGCTCCCTCAGTCAGTATTTGGTCAGTCATCAAGATGAACGAACATCCTTTCTGCCGCCAGGACCTCCCGATCATCGGGTAACCGGCGGATATAGACAATCCCGCTCAGGCCCTCCGGTCCCACGGCACGATAGCGCGAGCGCGCTTGGCGGGGCAGTGCCAGCAATTGCGGGTCACTGGCCTGTTGCTCCTGATACAGCATACATCCAGGAGGCAGATCAACAAACTGACCATACAGCAGCTTGCGGGTGTCTTCTGCTGTTAATTTTACCACAGGGATATGTTTTAGGGCAGCTTCAGCCGGCAGCAGCAAATCGTCCAGTCCGGCGGTGGACGGACCGGCCGCCGCGGCTTCCAGCCGGGCCGGCGTCAGACTCTGCGCCAGCGTAAACGGGCCGGCCTGGGTTCTGGTCAGGCGGGTTGTATAAGCCGGAAAGCCCCAGCGCTGTGCCAGGTCATAAACCAGGCTGCGAATATATGTCCCCTTACTGACCTTAAACTCAGCAGATAGCACTAAAGGCGCCGCGGCATCTCCTTCAGGATCCAGCCAGGCGGCCAGAAAGTCCGCCTGTTTTACTTCTATCTGACGAGGTTTGGGTAAACGCGGCGGCGTGCTGCCGCTTCTGGCATAGCTGTAAAGGGGGCGGCCGTCAATTTTGACGGCCGAATACAGGGGCGGCTGCTGAGTCTGCCAGCCCTGCAGGCCGGAAATTCCGCGGGCCAGATACCGCGCCTCCTCCGCCAGCCACTCCTGCAGCAAAGCAGCCGGCGGCGTCTTAATCTGATCGGTTTCACCTTCGCGGTCAAGGGTGGTGGTGGAGCGGCCGACTCTGAATTCTACCCGGTAAGTTTTGTCATATTCATCCGTGTAAGGAATGGCGGCCGTGGCGCGGCCCATAAAAACCGGCAGGACGCCGTCTGCCAGCGGGTCCAGTGTCCCACAGTGGCCGGCTTTCTTGATTCCAAAGAGGCGGCGCAGAAATGCAACCGCCGCAAATGAGGTCATCCCCTCCGGTTTATTTAAGACAATTATGCCCCCTGGTTTCCGAGCTGAGATAACACCTCACCTGCTTTCTGAATGACAGTCTGTCTGGCTTCCGACAGCTGCTGACCTCGCAGGGTAAAGCCTGACGCTCTTAAGTGTCCGCCGCCCCCAAAGGCCTGGGCAAAAGCAGACGAGTCAAAATGCTCCCCGCTCCTTACGTTACCGCGGATTTCGCCGTCCGTCATTTCGCGAAGCAGCACAGCCACCTCCACGCCATCTACGTCCCGGAGCATGGAAGCCAGGCCTTCAAGATCCGTATCTTCCCCCCCGATCTGCTGCATCAGGCTATGCGGAAGGTCCGCAATAATCAGGCGGCCATCATAGTAGAATTCCGCCCGCTGCGCGGCCTCACCGGTATACCGTAGTTTTGCCGGCGTGATAATATCAAATAAACGGCCGGACAGCTCGTTGGTATCAATGGGGTACCGCATTAAGGTTGCCGCCGCCTCAAAAGTCCTGGCAGTAGTAGACGAAAAAGAGAAGCGGCCAGTATCGGTCATCAGCCCGGTCATCAGACAGGTTGCGATTTCCAGGTCCAGCAGATTCATGCCCAGGCGGCTCTCCAGGTAATCAGCCAGAAAAGCGACGATTTCGCACACCGCCGCAGCTTTTGTATTAACCAAAGTCGTCGGGCTGGGCGGCAGCTTTGAGATGTGGTGGTCAATAATAATCTGCCTCGGGCAGGCCTCAAACAGAGCCTGTCGCTGACCCAGGCGGTCACCTGCCGCACAGTCAATAGCCAGGGCTATGGTTTGACGCGCGGTTACCTCCCGGCTGGCTCCGGTTTCATCCGGATCATAAACCCGGATGAATTCGCGGCCAGGTAAAAAAGACAGCTTGGAAGGCAAGGGTTCACTGGTCAGGACCACCGCTTGTACAGAACACTGTTTCAGCAGCTGGGCCAGGCCCAATCCCGCGCCTAAAGCGTCGCCATCCGCATTAATGTGCGGGTAAATATAAACTGTCTGCTCCTGATTTCTGCAGCTGAGCAATTGATCTGTGATAGCCGCAAATGACGGTAAATAAGCCTTATTCCCTTGTATCACCTAAAACCCCATCCTAATCCATCCCCATTTGAGGTCAGTTCAGGTCTCCGTCAGGTTCCGTCGTGTCCCCAGCCGGGACGGCAGTATCAGCGGAGTCTGAAGCTGACGACGCTTTGACCCGGCCCATCGCCTGGTCAATCAGGCGATTCAGGCGGAAAGCATGGTCAATGGAATCATCTTCTTTAAAATGCAGCTCCGGAACCACCCGCAAGCGCATCCGCTTGCCAATCTCCGTTCTGAAAAAGCCCTGGGCTTTTGAGAGTGCCTGAAAACAGGCTTTCTTTTCCTCTTCAGAGCCCATGACACTGACAAATACATTAGCATGGGACAGGTCCCCTGATACCTCAACCGCCGTAATACTGGTCAATTGCGGAATACGCGGATCCCTGACCTCATGCTGCAGCAGATCAGCCAATTCACGGCGGATTTCATCCCCCACCCGTGCCGGTCTGTTATTGCTCATTAACGTTCAACTTCTTTCATTTCATAGCACTCAATCACATCGCCAACTTTAATATCGTTAAAGTTTTCAATGGATATGCCGCACTCAAAGCCCTGGGCCACTTCCTTGACATCATCCTTAAAGCGGCGCAGGGAAGCGAGTTTTCCTTCCATGATGACGATACCGTTTCTGACCAGGCGGATATCTCCGTTCCTGACGACTTTGCCGTCCGTTACATAAGCGCCCCCGATAGTGCCGACATTAGAGACCTTGAAGGTTTCCCGAATCTCAACATGGCCCAGCACAACTTCCTTGAACTCCGGTGCCAGCATACCCTTAAGGGCAGCCTGAATATCATCAATGGCGTTATAGATCACCCGGTACAGGCGGACATCCACCCCGGTTTCCTTGGCCATATCCGCGGCCGCGTTAGATGGGCGAACATTAAAGCCTATGACAATGGCATTACTGACATCGGCCAGGCGAATATCTGATTCATTGATCGCACCGACGGCGCCGTGAATGACATTGACTTTCACCTCAGCGTTCTGCAGTTTCTGTAAGGATTGGGTCACCGCTTCAACTGAACCCTGCACATCAGCCTTGATGATCAGATTCAATTCTTTGATCTCACCCTCAGACATGCGCGTAAACAGGTTATCCAGACTGAGCTTCTGACGAACGCCCAGCGAATCCTCCCTGATTTTATTACGGCGCGTTTCAGCCAGATGTCTGGCCAGTGTCTGATCCTCAACCGCGTAGAAGAGTTCACCCGCGTCCGGCACATCCGGCAGGCCCAGAACCTCGACCGGCACAGAAGGACCGGCTTTTTTGACTTCATTGCCGCTGGCGTCAGTCATCGCGCGGATATTTCCCACAATGGCGCCGGTAACGATGGTATCCGACAAGTGCAGCGTGCCACGCTGGACCAGCATGGTTGCCACCGGTCCGCGGTTTTTGTCCAGTTTTGCTTCAATAATAATACCCTTAGCCTGACGGTCCGGATCAGCTTTCAGATCCAGGATGTCCGCGGTCAGCAGGACCATTTCGAGCAGATCCTTGACGCCTTCACCCGTTTTGGCGGATACCGGAACCATGATGGTGCTGCCGCCCCAGTCTTCAGGTATGACGCCTTGTTCCGACAGCTCCTGCTTGACGTGGTCGATATTGGCCCCGGGTTTATCAATCTTGTTAATTGCGACAACAATTTCCGTATTAGCCGCCTTGGCATGGTGAATAGCCTCTATCGTCTGCGGCATCACGCCGTCATCCGCGGCCACCACCAGAATCGCAATATCTGTAGCTTGAGCGCCGCGGGCGCGCATGGTAGTAAAGGCCTCATGGCCGGGCGTGTCCAGGAAGGTGATTTTGCGATCTCCGACTCTGACCATGTATGCGCCGATATGCTGGGTGATGCCGCCGGCTTCGCCCTTAACCACAGAGGTTTTGCGGATATAATCCAGCAAGCTGGTCTTACCATGGTCAACGTGACCCATGACCGCAACCACCGGCGGGCGGGGTTTGAGCTTGGCAGGATCATCCTGTGAATCATCAAACAGCAGCTCTTCATCAGAGACTTCAACCAGTTTGTCCGTACTGATATTAAACTCATTGGCTACCAGCGAAGCGGTATCATAGTCAATGGCCTCATTCAACGTAGCCATCATGCCGAGCTTCATCAGCTCTTTGATAACTTCAGCTGAGGTCTTTTTGATGGCTTCAGAAAACTGCTTAACCGTCAGGGCTTCCGGCAGCGTGACATGCGTCAGCACCGCCACAGAAGGGCTTTGACGGCGGCTTTGCTGGCGAAGTCTCCCGCGCCTGGCCAGTCTCATCACCTCATCATCCCGCTCCAGGCCGGGCTCGGCGCCTTTGCGCCCATGGTTACGGCCGCTGCCCCGTTTATTTCGGTCAATCGCGTCCCGCTGGGAAAAATTAGCGCGGCCTTCCGGCGTGCTGCGGCCAAACAGCTCCGGAGCAGCGTCCGGCTTTTTGCGGGCCGGCGCGCGTCTGGCGTGCTGCGGGCGCTGATCCTCATCCTTATCTTTATCCATGTAGCCGCCACCGCCGGCGTTATACGCGCGGGGTCCCGGCCGTCTGCCGGGAGCGGATGAAGGACTGGCACCAGGGCCGCGGCGCTCCATGCCCGGGCCGCCGGCAGGTCCACGGCGGTCGTTGCTGACCGGTCCGCGGTCTCTGGCCTCAGCCTGCCGCTGCTTACGCTGGGCAAAAGCCTGAGCTGTAGCCGCCAGTGAACTGGCTACGCCGTTATCCTTTTTTTGCAGATCAAAGATATTGCCCACCTTACCGGGAGTCGGCGCCTGACGCATGCTGTTTACCGGTCTGGCCTCACGAGTCGGTCCCTGGCCGCGATTAGGCGCATCCGGGCCGGGCTCACGGGATTTAGCCGGAGCCGCCGTAGCAGCAGGCGCCGCAGGCATATCAGCAGCCCTGGCTGACCGGTTAGCCGGAGCGGCAGCCCGGCCGCCTTCAGGACGCGGGGCGGTTCGGCCGCTCCGGTCACTGCGATCTCTGCCCGAGCCGTCAAGCTGGCCGCCGCGCGCACGGTTGTCCGCCTGGCGGCGGCTGCCGGCTGGCTGGCCGCCGCGGTTAAGCTGAGAAAGGTCCATCCGCCCGACTTTGCGGGGTTCCGGCGCGCTGCCCAGACTGCCCCGGGCGGGGGTGGTCTTCTCAACCTGAGGAGCCGCAGCCATGACCGGGCTCTGGCTGGCTGAGACCGACGCAGCGGCATCCGCGGTTTTAGTTGCGGCAGGTTCCGCGGCTGACGCCTGAGATTTGGTTTCAGGCTCAGCCGATACTGCCCGAGCCGCCGGTTCTACCTGAGAAGGCTCACTGGCATCCGGCACCGGCTTATCCGCAGGCGCAGCCGGTTCAGCTTCCGCCACCGGCTCAGGCCGGACCTGTGCCTCACCCGGAGCAGCAGCGGTTGCAGTCGCGGGCCGGGCCTCAGGTACAAAGGCAGCAGCCGATTCCACCCCGGGAAGCGAAGTCTGAGCCGGCTGCGCCTCAGCAACCGGTTCATGCTCATCCGGAGCCTGCTGAGCGGGCTTGGCTTTTTTATGAGCTTTGACCACCTTAACGGTTCCGGTAATCTTTTTCCCTGACACGCCCTGCATGGTAATCACCGGGCCGGCAGGATCAACGGCAGTCTCATCATCAACCGGAGCTGATTTATCCTCAGCATCTTGCGTTTCCGGCGCGTCAGCCGACAGTCTGCCGTTTTCTTCCTCCGCCCGTTTATTGTCCTGGGGCAGGGGGGCGGCATCCTGATGCAGATCGGGTTGATTACTAAAACCTGCCTTCAGTCCGGACTCATCCATTTTTGTCATCTCTTCAGCTAGCTCCTCCGTTTTTGGCACTTAGTACGCAGCGTTGCTTCGCAACGATACACAGTCGTTATATTATACCTTATATGATGTCAGTAGCTCAAGGCAAAGCCAGTATTTACTTAATTCAGGCCAGATAGCCTCGTATCCCTTCAGCAAAGGAAGCGTCTGTCAGGGCTAACACGGCCCGGGGCTTGCCGTGCCCAAAGCGCGCGAAGTCCGCTTTACTGCCACAACAGCAGCCGCTGATACCGGTCTCCGCCGCGGCTTTCATCACATGTCGAAGCGTGTTAGGTGAGCAGTCCTCCGCCAGGATCAGCAAGCTGACCTGCTTTTTCCTGATCGCGCGGTCGACCGCGTCACTGCCCATCATCAGCTGGCCGGCTCTATAAGCCAGACCCAGCAAGCCCAGTATTTTGCTTCGCCGCTGGGGATCCTGCACCGGTTCAAAGGGATTTATGGTTTCCATCTTTTATCACCCGCCTGACTGCCCGTCCATCCGGCAGCAATACAGTTGTCTCCCCTTTGGCCAGACGCTGCTGTCTCTGAAGCTCTGCGGCTTGTTCCTGCTGCCAGCGCAAAGCTTCAGCCATAACCTGCTCCTTGAGCTGGTCCTTGCAGGCTGGTTCTAAGGCTTTCAGTTCCAGCTGCTGCTCCAGGCGGCGGCCTTTCCACAAAGCCTCGATACAGGCCGGGTCCTTACAGACATAAAACCCCCGGCCTGGCATTTTCCCGATTGCATCCAGCCTTATTTCTCCGTCCCGGCGAACCAGGCGCAGCAGATCCCGCTTATTCCGCATCTTCCGGCAAACCACGCACATGCGCTGTGGTACGCGCTTAGCCATTTAACCTTCCCCCTGATTTCAGCCAATAATCACAGATATTTAACCCCGCAGCAGACCAGCTGCTCCGGCGGCCTCAAGCCTGATCCTGACCCTGATCCGGGTCGGCCGGAGCGGTCTCAGCCGGCGTTTCCGGAGTGGCTGTCTGATCAGCCGGCGCGGTTTCCTCCGCCGCGGCAGCAGCCTGAGGCTGGTCTTCCAGGTCCGTTTCAGATTGCTGGCGGTCCGGCGCGGTTTCCTCCGCCGCGGCTTCAAACACCTGCATAAACTCTGATTCAAACAGCTCTCTGTACTGCGATTCTGACTTAATGTCAATCTTCCAGCCGGTCAGTTTAGCAGCAAGACGGGCATTCTGGCCTTCCTTGCCAATGGCCAGCGATAGCTGCGCGTCCGGTACGATCACCCTGGCAGAGCGGTTTTCCTCATCCGCGTCCACCCGCACCACTTTTGCCGGGCTCAAGGCGTTACTGATAAAGTTTTCCAGAACCGGATCCCATTCAATAATATCAATCTTCTCATTATTCAATTCTGTCATAACGGCCTGGACCCTGAGGCCATGCTGACCTACGCAGGCCCCCAGCGCGTCTACATCAGCGTCTCTTGACGCCACCGCAATTTTGGTTCTGGCGCCGGCCTCACGCGCCACAGAGATGATCTCAACCACGCCATCCTTTATTTCCGGTACTTCCTGCTCAAACAGCTTGCGCACCATGTTGGGATGCGACCTGGAAACAAACACGACCGGACGGCCACGGCGATCATCAACCTTTAATACATAAAACTTCATCCGCTGATTAAAGTGGTAGGATTCGGTTTTAACCTGCTCATGGCGGGTCAGGACTGCCTCCGCCCGATCAATATCCACAATCACCTCATTGCGGTCACGGCGCTGCACCACACCGGTGACCAGTTCTCCGATTTTGGTGCTGAACTCATCCTGGATCCGGTCCCGTTCCGCGGTCGCCAGTTTCTGGACGATCACGTTTTTAGCCGTCTGCGCCGCCAGCCGGCCAAAATCCTGAGGCGAAAGCTCAAATTCCAGCAAGTCGCCAAGCTCAAAATCATCACTGATACCCTGAGCTTCAGCCAAAGAAATCTGCGAATTGGGATCTTCTACCGCCTCCACAACTTCCCGCATCATATAGACCTTCATGTCGCCGGTCTCCCGGTTGACCTCCGCCCGGATGTTGTCGGTGGTTTTGGCATCAAACTCCCGTTTGTATGAGGAAATCAAAGCTTCTTCTATAGCCTGATACAAGACCTCCGCATCAATTCCGCGCTCCTTTTCAAGCTGCTGAATAGCCGCTATTAATTCTGTATTCATTTTTTCTCCTTTCAGCCGCCGGCGCCTGCCACAGGCTCCGTTCAGGTTCAATCCACTTAAAAAACAATAACTCTTTTAATCTTAGCCACGTCAGTCAAGTCTAAACGCCGGACCTCAGCCTGATCAGGCTGAACACAGACCCAGCCATCTCCACCATCAACCAGCAGTCCGGTAAACCGTTTAACCCCGGCGACAGCCTGATACAGGCTGACCTCAACCAGCTCATCCTTATGCCTCCTGAAATCGGCCGCGGTTTTAAGCGGCCGGTCCACGCCCGGCGAAGAAACCTCCAGAAAATAGGCGCCTTGATAGGAAAATTCGCTATCCAGCAGGGGATCCAGCGACCGGCTGACAGTCTCACAGTCAGTCAGGCCGATTCCGCCGCGGCGGTCAATATAAAAGCGCAGGATCTTGCGTCCTTCCTCAGTTATAAAATCCGTATCGATCAGTTCATAACCCAATTGTTCAATTATGGGACGTGCCAGGTTGTCTGCCTCCCTGGCCAGCCGACCGCCTGCTGCCATATTGCTCCTCCTTGCAACCCTATCAAAAGGAAAGAGCGGACTTGCTGTAAGCCCACTCTTTCAATAACATGCCAATACTTGTTGTATTCTATCATATGACCATCAATCAAGCAAGCAGCCTACCCGGCCGAACCCTGCGTCTGCAGAGCACACGTTTATTTACCCAAGGAAAGAATCTGATATACGGTTGAAACCCGCTGCTTTTAACCCACTGCCATCCAGGAACTCACGGCCGTTGTCTGCCGTCAGCTTTTTGATGATTTGAGTCAAGTTGCCGTCCACCCGCTTCCGGGCCCGCCTGACGGCCCAGATTCCTTCCGTCTGGCGCTTATTCCGGATCAGCACATTCACTGTTTGTCGCGGCTGCCGGTCAACCCAGGTCAGGATCGCTAGCTTGGTTCCGGCTTTCCCGCAGATCCAGGTTACTTACGTCCCGGAATATGCCCCCTCTTATGTGTCCTCACCCTTTGTTTGCCGCCCGCTGCCAGCTGCGCAGCTGTGCGTATCGGCCCGGTATACCCTCCTCCCTGAGATACAGCGGTTCAGCCTTGTTAAAGCTGAGGTTCATTCGTCGCTGCTCTACCAGCCCCCGTTTGACCTCCCGCCCGATGCTTGGCCGGTCCCGGCTGAGGGTAAGCGTGGCGCCGTTTTTGGGGAACTCAAGCCCTGCTCATTCAAACCTTCGATTTGATCTCTTTCTCGTTGACATCATTCTCCGGCGTCAGCTCGCTGTCAACAAGCAGCTTATCCTACATAATCAACAATCAGGCTGCTTGCAGACGGCTTTGCTTTAGCAGGGGTATGAATAATTGCTTGGAATTATTTCAATATTTTTCATAAATTTGCTGGGTTCTGTCACATATCCGCGTTTATCTTTACCCTTAACTAAGCTACAATATAAACAAGCTCTTTTGAGTAATACACTTGCAAGGAGACAGGCTTATGATCAAAGTAATTATAGGACCCAAAGGCAGCGGAAAAACCAGCCGGCTGGTCAATGACCTGAATGCGCATGCAGAACGAGACAGTGACAATGTTGTTTGCATAGAGCGGAAGGCAAGACTGGACCGGCTGATTCATTATCGTGTACGTCTCGTTGATATTTCAGAATACCCCACCCATGGATTCAGGGAATTGCTCAGTTTCATCAGCGGTCTGTGCGCTAAAGATTATGACATCACGCATATCTATATAGACAGCATTTATAAAGTGGCCGGTGAATCCGACCCGGAAGCACTGGATAACTTCTTACAGGAACTGGATCAATTCACTCAAGCTCACGATCTTACCGTCACCATTCTCCTGAGTGCTACTGAAGACGACATATCTGACACCGTCAACCAATACGCTATTATGGTATAGTAGTTGCCGGTCATAGACTTGATAAAATGAAGTAAGGAGTCAAAAATATGTCATGGGTTAAAGAGTTTAAAGAGTTTATCATGCGGGGCAACGTCATTGATATGGCAGTTGGTGTTGTGGTAGGCTCGGCATTCAGCGCGGTGGTTAATTCTCTGGTCAGCGACATCATCATGCCGGTTATCGGTTTCATTACCGCCGGTATCCAGTTCAGTGACCTGAAGGTTATGCTGGGAGACGCGTCTATCAACTACGGCGTTTTTATTGAAACCATTATTAAGTTCCTCATCATTGCTTTATGTATTTTCTTTGTCATCAAGGGCATTAACACCATGAGAGACAAACTGGACGCGCGCCACAAAAAGGCTGAGGAGACTGCGGCTGAGGAAGCTGCCGAGCCGACTGAAGCTGAACTGCTGGCCTCAATTCTGGCTGAACTTAAAGCCAAAAAGTAACTGCTGGCGGCTGGCAGAGCCGTTGTATTGCCAAACTTATATAAGCCAGGCCTGATCTTGATTGATCAGGCTTTTTTTATAACTTGGCGGCTTCAACGCCAAGATAGCTGAAAATTTAGTTATTAACTGATTGTTTTAGCACCACCTTTCATTTCTGCCGCGGGATCGCTTGTCAGCCAATCACGCCGGTGCTATTGTGAAGGACAGCCCTTAGCCTTTAGGGGTGGCAAAGCTTGAAAGGAGTTGAGTCAGCATGCTTAGCATAATTGCTGTTATGGTTGAAAACCGCGCCGGTGTTTTGTCCCGGGTCAGCAACCTTTTTGCGCGTCGCGGTTTTAACATTTCCAGCTTGGCGGTCGGTGAAACTCAGAATCCGGAAATCAGCCGGATCACGCTGTCATTAGATGTCAGTGCTGAGGAGTTAGCTCAGATGGTCAAGCAGCTATACAAGCTGCCGGATGTCCTGATTGTCAGGAACCTGACCCATGAGCGGTACTGCGCCAGAGAATTTGTTTTTTTCAAAGTCAGCTGTGTCGCCAGTCAGCGGGGTGAAGTGATAAATCTGATTAATATTTTCCGTGGTCATATTGTGGATGTTTCGGCAGACAGCCTGACGTTTGAGGTCAGCGGTGCTGAAGAAAAAATTGCCGCGCTGCAGCAGTTGCTGAATGAATACGGCATTCTGGAGTTAGTCCGCACCGGCCAGATCGCTATTGAACGGGGCAGTTCTTCGTTTTCAGCCCCGCTTAAAGAAGATTCCCATACTGAGGAGGTATCTGAATAAATGAAAAAAGTATACAAAGAAGCTGAATGCGCCACGGGTGCGCTGGACGGTAAAGTGATTGCCATCCTGGGTTACGGAAGCCAGGGCCACGCCCACGCTAAAAATCTGCACGACAGTGGCTATGACGTTGTGGTTGGTCTTTATGAGGGTTCTAAATCCCGCGCCAAGGCTGAAGCCGCCGGACTGAAAGTACTGGACACTGCCGCTGCGGTAAAAGCTGCGGACGTCATCATGGTCCTGCTGCCGGATGAAAAGCAGGCCTCAGTCTACAAGCAGGACATTGAGCCCAACCTCACGGAAGGCAAGGCCTTAGCCTTTGCTCATGGCTTTAACATTCATTATCAGTGCATCATTCCTCCGGAAAACATTGATGTCTTTATGATCGCGCCGAAGGGCCCCGGCCATACCGTACGCAGTGAATTTGAGCTGGGTCACGGCGTTCCCTCTCTGTACGCGGTTTATCAGGACTATACCGGCCACGCCATGGATATCGCCCTGGCTTATGGCGCCGGGATCGGTTCAGCCCGTGCCGGCCTTCTGGGTACCACTTTCCGTGAAGAGACAGAGACCGATTTGTTCGGTGAACAAGCTGTCCTCTGCGGTGGCGTAGCCGAGCTGATGAAAACCGGTTTTGAGGTATTGACGGAAGCCGGGTATGATCCTGAAAATGCCTATTATGAATGCATGCATGAAATGAAACTGATTGTTGACCTGGTGTATCAGGGCGGTCTGTCATTAATGCGTTACTCGATTTCCAACACCGCTGAATACGGAGATTACTGCAGTGGCCGCCGGGTCATTACAGCTGAGACCAAGGAAGCTATGCGGGGTATTCTGAAAGATATTCAGGACGGTACCTTTGCTACGCAGTGGCTGCAGGAATGCCAGTCCGGTCAGATTACCTTAAAAGCGCGGCGCCGGCTGGAAAGCCAGCACCCGGTTGAAGTCGTCGGCAAGCAGCTGCGCGGTCTGATGTCCTGGAATCACGCGATTGATGTGGAGTAAGCTGTTTCTCACGGTCTGAATACAGCCGTCCATCAAAAAATCCCCAGTTCCTTTAGGTGGGTGTACGTAAAACAGTAATTCAACAAAAGTACGATTACGGCATCTGTCAGACAGGGTTGGCTAACTAACGAATAGGCGGTACTTGGCTTTTGAAGCTGGGTATCGCTTTCTTTGAACTGGTGTGGGCCTGCTACGTTTGGGCGGCATGGCCGTATTTTCAGGTACCAAAGCAGGACGGTAGCTATCAGGACAGTCCCGGCGATTGGAAGCACTACTCTGGTGACTTTCCTTGGTGGCTGCTGTGCTGTTAATTCATCCGGCACTTCCGCAATAAGTTTGAACGAAAATGGAGTGGAGCTTGCAGCTGCTGTTCCTGATGGACAAGGACGATGAACTGCCGTGGCTCAGTTATCGGCCCTTCGGAAATCTGGTAGGTAATCTGACCGAGCTGATCGTCAAGGAGCAAAACTGGCAGCCCATGATTGATGTGGTCTGGAACAACCGCCAAGTTAATGACTGCTCCGGTAAGAATGTAAACAAGCGGGACTTTATGCGCTCATGGACGCACAGCCGGACTGCACAGCATATTTCCATCGAGGAAGTGTTGGAAACAGGTGTGAAGCTGGACGGCGAAAGGCTGTTTGAGATTGCTGAGCCCCGTGGGAAGTTTGAGAGCCAAGTGCTTTCAGAGCTTCACATGGAGCAATTCAAAAGCAGGCTGAGGGAACAGGACAAACAGATTTTACAGATGTGGTACGAGGGATATTCCCTAAAGGAGATCGCCATCCAAGTCGGTTTCAAAACACCCTGCGCAGTTGGATAGCACCTTGGGAAGATCGCCGGAGCTTATGAGGGATTTTGTATCTGGCGAGTACAGCGATTTTCTGGATAAACACAGTAAATATATTATTCAAATAGAAAGGTCTAAGGGAGAAAACGAAATGGACATTAGAGGGCTATCAGTCAAATTCTATGTACGGAAACTGACTGAGGATGATGTTGAAGCAATCTATCAATTGTCGGTGGAAAATCCCATGTTTTTTCGATACTGTCCGCCAAAGGTTACAAGAGAGAGCATTTTAAAAGATATGAGAGCCGTTCCACCACAAGTTGATTTTGAAAGCAAATACTATATTGGATTTTTTGAAAAAAATAAATTGATTGCAATTATGGATTTGATTCTGGGTTATCCTGATGAAAGCACTGCGTTTATAGGCTTATTTATGATGAGTAGAGCTGAACAAGGTAAAGGTATCGGGTCAAATATCATAAGCGACTGCTCTGAATTTCTGAAAAAGTGTGGCTATCGGAAAATCCGATTAGCTTTTGCTAAAGGTAACCCCCAAAGTGAAGCGTTTTGGGTGAAAAACGAATTTATATATTCTGGCATCGAAAAAGATAACGGAGAGTATATTGCAGTTTCAATGGAGCGAGCAGTATAAACGTCCATTTGCTTTCGCAAAGGGTCCATCCCCCATAATTGAAAATGAATCTGCTGCATAGCCGTCTTGTACTTCGGTATAAGACGGCTTTTTCATGCGAGAATGGAGCCACTAGGAACAAAGAACCTTTTGAGCATTACCCCGATGTGCTGAATGTGCAGCAGCTTGCGGAAGCCCTGCATTTGTCGAGGGCTGGGGCTTACAATCTGCAGAAAGGAGCCTTTACGAGAACAGGACTGACCAAGCAGGAAAAGCCACAAATATTTGGTTTGACGAGAAAGCCCCCCGACTATTTATGTCCGCACCCATAATACCGACTTAAAGAACAGACTGACCGCCTACGCCGAGCAGCACCCCGACCAACGCAAGCTGACCGAGGACGATGGGGTGATCGGCTGCAAGTCTTTTGAGATTGCCCAGGGGCGGTTATCCTTCCGTTTAACTGCCCCATATAGTGAGGAACGCCTAAGGGCGGCGAGTTACTACGCTATTCTGCACAAGCCTCCCACGAGGCTTATTTATAGCGAAGCAGGTCAAGATGAATCAAGGTAACAAGCGACCGTAACCCAAGAAAATCACCTGTCAATGTTGAGATGACAGGTGATTTTCTTTTTTTAAGCAATGAAGCAGTTTTATTCCTTATTTCTGTAATATTAATGCGGTGCATAAACGCTTAATCTAGCATTGCAACCCTTATGAAACAGCGGTGATTCTAAAGATGAGAATTCAAATCCCCTGCTCATTCAGTACAGTTTATTGCATTTTCAATTTTTCCAATTCTTCCTCCGCATAACGTTTATCAATACGTTCAAACAGAATTGTGATTTGGGGCAATTGGTATCCGGCAGGAACTTGTTGTAATTCCCACTTGCTTGTTAGGTCGAGCCACTTTACAATTTTGGAAGATGAGAACGGCAAGAAGGGGGTAAGAATCATTGACAAGCATGCAATGATTTGCACACAGTTAAACAATGTGTTTGCGCAGGCGTCAGGGCATTGCGCCCTTGTTTTCCACGGTTCGCCCGCATCATAGCAGCGATTACCGTAGCGAACCAGGTCAAACGCGCTGTCTAGCGCTTCTTTGAATTTTCCCGTCTCAATTTTTTCACCGACCGCTGCAAACGCGGTTTCAATTTGACTCTGCGTGTCATGATCTAACACCCCCTTCGGCACGATACCGTCCAAATATTTCACGATAAACACAAGTGTGCGATTGACCAGATTCCCCCAACCGCCGAGCAGCTCAGTGTTGTTGCGCTCAACAAACTCCCTCCATGAAAAATCAGTATCGCGTTTTTCCGGTCCGTTGGCAATGAAGAAGTATCGGATTGTATCTGGATTATATCGCGCCGCGATATCCTTCGCCCATATCGCCCAGTTTTGGCTGGTGGAGATTTTCTTGCCTTCCAAGGTTAAATATTCACTGGAAATGATGCGATCTGGTAAGCGCAAGTTCTTACCGTGTGCTAATATCAACGATGGTAAAATAATCGTGTGGAATGGAATGTTATCCTTGCCATGCACATAATAATGCAGAGCATTTTCACCAAACAGCTCCTCAAAATCAATGCCCCGTTCTTTGCATAGTACAGCGCTTGTCGAAAGATAACCCAGCACATTTTCTGCCCATATATAAATCTTCTTGTCAGCGTATCCATCCTTAGGGACATCAATTCCCCAATCCAAATCGCGCGTGATAGCACGATCTCGTAATCCTTCATCCAGATAACGTTTTGTGAAAGCAATTGCATTTTTTCGCCAATCAGGATGGTTGTTCAAAAGCGCACGCAATTCCGTTTCCAATTTAGAAATGAGCAGGAATAATTGCGTGGATTTTTTATAAATGAGTGCGCTGCCGCAGTCTGAACATCGGGCATTCACAACCGTGTCCGCTTCCAACACCTCTCCACAGGCATCGCACTGATCACCGCGTGTAGGCATTCCGTAAGCGGGGCATTCACCTACAACCAAGCGGTCAGTTAACACCTTTTGGCAGGAGGGGCAAAAGGCTAACTTGACTTCTCGTTCTTCAATATATCGCCCATGATACATTATTTTGTGGAACGCACGAACGAACTCCATGTGCCGTTTGTCCGTGGTCTTAGTGTACAAATCATAGGAAAAGCCTAATTGTTGAAAGACCTCACAAAACTCTTTGTGATATGCTTCGCTAATTTCGCTCGGTGTCCTTCCCTCCTGTTTTGCCCTAATCGTGACCGGTGTGCCGAAACAGTCGCTTCCTGAAACGTAATAAACGCTTTTCCCTCTTGCCCGCCAGTATCGGGCAAGAACATCTCCCGGCAAAAGCGCCGCAATATGACCGATATGGAGTGATCCGTTGGCATACGGCCATGCGCCGCCAATTAAAATGTTCATCATATTACCTCATTTCTAATTTGAATTTCTGGTGTTTTGAAGTATAAAAAAATACCCTCCTCTCCGAAAAATTTCTTTTTCGGGGACGAAAGTATACTGCACTTCGTGTTACCACCCCAAATTCGCTTATATTTTACAATATAAGCCTTATCAACTGCGGGCAGGAAATGATCTGCCGAGAGTTTAGCACTGTTACGGGTGCACCCGTCGTAGCCTGTAAGTTTAATACTTAGTCGGTACGCAGCTCCAAGACCATTTTCAGCAAACTCTGTCCTTACCCATTCTCAGCATACTGGGTTCTCTGTAAAAGCTTTGTTTACTTACTCTTCTCTTCAACGCATTTAGTATATTAAATTGGTTTATTACATCATGTTGTGTGAGACAAGTCAATACTAAGTTCAAGCGGTTTATGATTTGTCCAATTGAATGCAAAGGGAAAAGGTCAACCGATATATTAAGATAGGCGGTGGAGGATAAAATGCATGAGAAAGGTCAACTTTCGAATGAAGGAACAACAGAAATATGACGTGATCAAGAAATTGTATAAAAGTCATCAGCGTATCTGACAGAGACTGCTTAAAAAATTGTGGTAACCTCGGATGTCAGCTAACAGAAAAACAACGGAGGTTTATTCAAAGGCGAGACGGGAACAGAGCTAGATGAGGCAGCTCACCGAGGAGCGAGGATTAAAGGCTGTCTATATCGCCATTGGGACGGATTTGGGGTACAAAATACCCGGCGTCCATCCGCTCCTGGCGGGATCACTGGGATGAGCTTTCGACCCTGTTCAAGTATCCGGAGCAGATACGACGGATGATCTATACCACGAACGCCATCGAGCATTTCAACCGTCAGCTGCGCAAGGTCACAAAAACAAAGAGCGCGTTTGTCAGTGACGATGCCCTTTTGAAGCAGCTGTATCTGGTGACCATGAATATAACGGATAAATGGATGATGCCCGTCAGGGATTGGGGCAGCATACGGATGCACCGGATGATTTACTTTGGGGACAGCGTGAAGGTGCGACTCTGAGCGACTAACCCGGCGGTGAAGACCGGTCAAGGCACTGCGTTTTATGCCTTGACCGCCCGTCGCTGCCGGGTTATGGTAACGGCGTGACCCAAAGCCACGCCGCCCCTTGAAAGCACAGGTTTTCAAATTTTATTCAAATATACTGTTTTACGACCACCCGGCATTATGAACCGGGGATTTTTATTCTCTCCGCCGCAGCTCTGAGTCTACAGCCTCAGGGCTGCGACTGCGTAGGTTTAGCCTGTTGTTCCGCATTCCGCTGGGCCAAAGCTGCCTGATGCAGTTTTTGAAGCTCCGCGTCACTCATATGTTCGATCCGCCTGGCCGCTTTGCGGTCAGCAGCACTGCCGCAGCAGTCGCTGCCACCTGCAGAGCAGCCGGTACAACCACCGCACGACAAATTCCCGGTCTTGCGACCTTTCCATAAACGCCATACCACCAGGGCAACCAGCAAAGCTAAAATGATCAGCACCACGATGTCTGATCCATTTATGCCTGCCATTGTCAGCGGCCAGGCTCCCGATTTTCCCATACTTGTCAAACTCAAAGCCTCATACATACTTCCGGCTTCCTTTCTGTCTTTGGCGGATCATCATCGTCAGCCCCGGTGACTTCCTTACAGCTATATTCTAGTTACCTGTTCCTAACTATGCCGTCAGATTGGTGACAGTTTGAAGTTACTGTTATCAAACAAGGCGTGACTTTTAAAGTTCACGCCTTGCCATAATTATTTCTTCTTTTTGAAAAATCCAATTGTAATTCTGATGCCGACTATAAACAGTAAAGCCAAAACCAGTAAGACAATGATGTCGGCAGTTCCCAGGGTCAGGTTCGTTTTCATTTAGAATAGGCCGCTCCTGCCACTGTGCCGAGCTTTTTCTGATAAAAATTGCGACGGAAGAGGAGATAAAGCACACCGGCCAGAACAATGAAGGCCATGACCGTGGCGGCGGAAAAGCCAATCTCACCGGTGAATAAGCCGCCGATCTGGTAGACCATCAAGGACAGGCAATAGGCCGCCACATTTTGGAAGAGGATGCCAAACCAGAAGAACTTCCGGTTACCCATTTCACGTGCCAGGGTTGAAATCGCGGCCAGGCAGGGTGAGTCAAAGAGGTTGAAGTACAGGAAAGAAACCGCCGCCAGGCTGGTGGGGAAGAAAGCTGCAAATTGCGCGTGCATTGAAGAAGCGTATTCCTCAACTTCGCCCAGACCGGACAGAACACCCATGGTAGAGACAATGCCTTCCTTAGCGACAAAGCCGGAAAGCGTTGAGGCCACGGCCTGCCAGGTACCAAAGCCAACCGGCGCAAAGATCCAGGCGATGGCGCCGCCAATGACAGCCAGGAAACTGGCCTCAGTATCTACCAGACCAAAGACACCATCCTGAATGCCGAAGCTGCCCAGGAACCACATGACCACACAGCAGAGGAACAGGATAGTACCAGCCTTCTTCAGGAAAGCCCAGACCCGTTCCCATACATGCAGCAGCACGCCTTTAATAGACGGGACGTGGTACTGCGGCAGCTCCATAACAAATGGAGCGGGATCGCCAGCAAAAATCTTGAATTTTTTCATGATGACACAGCTGACAATAACCATGGCAATACCGGAGAAATACATCAGCGGAGCCATCCACCAGGCGCCTCCCATCAGGAAACCGCCAATTACCGCAATGACCGGGAGCTTAGCGCCACAGGGGATAAAGGTGGTGGTGATCATGGTCATGCGGCGGTCTTTTTCATTTTCAATCGTCCGGGATGACATGATGGCCGGAACACCGCAGCCTGAAGAAATCAGGAAAGGAATGAAGCTCTTGCCGGACAGGCCGAAGCGGCGGAAAATCCGGTCCATGATAAAGGCGACCCTGGCCATATAGCCGCAGTCTTCCAGAATGGACAGGAACAAAAAGACGATGGCCATCTGCGGGGCAAAGCCGATCGGGGCGGCTAAGCCGCCGATGATACCGTCAACCACCAAAGAGTTAACCCATTCGGCGGCACCGATATTGGTCAGGAAAGTGCTGACCCCCGGCTGAATCCAGGAGCCGAACAAGGTATCATTGGTCCAGTCGGTCACGACCGTACCCAGAGTCGTAACGGAGATGTAGTAGACCAGGAACATCACCACGGCAAAAATCGGCAGCGCGAGCCAGCGGTTCGTCACCACCTTATCGATCCGGTCTGAGGGTGATAAATGACCGGCGGATTTCTTTTTATAACAGGCCTTGATGATCGTGGCAATATAAACGTAGCGTTCATTGGTAATAATGCTCTCAGCATCATCATCCATTTCCGCCTCGGCAGCCTTAATGTCCTGCTCAATATGATCCAGCGTAGCCTGTGGAATCTGTAGCTGAGACAGCACCTTTTCATCCCGCTCAAAAATTTTGACGGCGTACCAGCGCTGCTGTTCCGGCGGAACCCCGTTCAGTTCAGCTTCTTCAATATGAGCAATGGCATGCTCTACCGGACCGGAAAAGGTGTGCAGCGGCAGCGGATGCGGCGACTTGGCAGCTGCTACAGCGGCTTGCGCTACTTCATTGATCCCCGTTCCCTTCAGGGCTGAGATCTCAATGATGGGGCAGCCCAGTTCACGGCTCAGCTCCTTAATGTTGATATGATCGCCATTTTTACGGACCAGATCTACCATGTTGATAGCAATCACCACCGGTATACCCAGTTCCATTAATTGAGTGGTCAGATATAAATTGCGCTCCAGGTTAGTGCCGTCCACAATATTTAAAACCACATCCGGTCGTTCAGCCACCAGATAGTTACGGGATACCACCTCTTCCAGGGTGTACGGAGACAGCGAATAAATGCCGGGCAAATCCTCAATAATGACATCTTCGTATTTTCTGAGTTTGCCTTCTTTTTTTTCAACTGTGACACCGGGCCAGTTGCCAACATACTGGTTAGACCCGGTCAGCGCGTTAAACAAGGTAGTCTTGCCGCTGTTAGGGTTGCCTGCCAAGGCGATCTTTATTACCTTACCCATGATACCTCTCTCCTTTTAGTGTTGCTCTCGTTCAGCTTTGTGAAGCCCCCGCAGCAGCGTCACGCCACCTCAATGTTTTCCGCCTCATCCTTACGGATAGAAAGCTCATAACCACGGACGGTCACCTCAATAGGATCCCCTAAAGGCGCAACCTTGCGGACATAGATCTCTACCCCCTTGGTAATCCCCATATCCATAATGCGGCGCTTCAGCGCTCCCTGGCCGTGGAGTTTTACAACCGTGGCAGTCTCACCGATTTTAGCCTGCTTCAGTGTCTTCATCTTCACCCTCTCCTTTTTTCTGACTTAAAAGCTCAAACGGCCAGTCAAAAATCAAACCATTATTTTGCCAGCCATTTCACGGCTGATAGCAACACGAGATTCCTTGATGTTAACAATCAGGTTACCGGCAATAGTGGATACGATGGTCACATTGCCACCGGCCACAAACCCCAGATCTTCCAGGTGTTTTTTGACTTCCGGTGAACCGCCGACTTTTAGAATCATGTTCTCTTCACCTACATTTGCCAGAATTAGAGGCATCATAAAAAGCTCCTTCTGCAGTGGCAGGGACCAATGCCCTGGCTGCTCGGTTAGCCAAGCCAAATAGTTAGCTTTTGATAACCGCTAATAATTTACCGCCGCTAACTCATAATGTCAACCAGTTAAAAGCGCTAAACTGCCCGCAGATGATGATTCCTGGCAAATCATCAATTTTTACCAGCCGTCAGGCGTTTTTTTAGCCTAATCGAGCAACCAGAATTACGTGACTGTCTTCTTTAACGGCCGCCTATCTGTTCAGTCCGGCTTAAACAAGCTATCATTACAAGTGAAGACCGGTGTAGAAAGAGGAGGATCATTTATGAGCGATACCCGTGAGCAGGTCACGCAAAAAGTCATTTTGCTTTATATTGCCTCAAACCTGCCCGGGCTGACGCAGGATGAATTGCTGCAGATTGCCCTGGGCACCATGTATATGGATTACTTTACCTTTTCAGAGTTATACCGGCAGCTATTAACCAACGGCTTCCTGACTCAGGCGCAGCGGAAAGGTGAAACAGAACGGGACAGTAACGGACAGCCGATCTGGCGCTGTGATATTACGCCGCAGGGGCAGCAGATTTTAGATTCCCTCTCCGGCACTTTACCGCTGCCGCTGCGCCACCATTTAAGTGATACCGTCCGGCAATGCCAGCACCAGCTGGCGGATGAAGCCAGCTGCAGGGCCAGCTATCTGCCGGATGAACGGGGCCGGTTTAAGGTACAGCTTACTTTACAGGATCACCAGGAAGTCCTTTTTGAGCTGACGGCCGTGGTACCGGAAGAGCGGATGGCCAGACAAATGAGCGAACGCTGGCAGCAGCAGCATGAAGCTTTATATCCGCGGCTGCTGCAGCAGCTGCTGAACCCTCAGACTGAAATCCCTGAGGCCGGCACCGGTCAACAGCAGGAACGGCAGCCATCTCCCCCTTCCGGCGACTGACAGCGGAAACCGGCAATAAAAAAGCGGCGGGACCGCCTTGAGGTCTCACCGCTGATTTTACCCAGCTTCTTCATTGTCCGGCACCGGCATTCCCTGTATATGGGCTGGGCCAGCTGGCACAATAACATATAATAGTGAACCGCTTATCCCTGCATCAGACAATTGGCTTGCAGGAAAAGGTACTTAGTCGACCGGGCTGAACTGATCCTTGCTGGCACCACATAACGGGCAGGTCCAGTCCTCAGGCAAATCAGCAAAGGCGGTACCGGCTGCAATATCATTATCCTCATCACCGACTTCAGGGTCATAAATATAGCCGCACAGATCGCAAACATACTTTTGCATAAATTAATCCTCCAATCAAGTTATAGAAAGCTTGTACTTTCCATGTATCTACTATTATAAATCATTTCAGCCTCTGCGATGGTGTCTCCAGACACAATAATCCGGATGCGGTTGCGGTACCCCGGCGTTTTGCCTCAGCCAGGCTCCGGCACCTTAAATCCAGTCAGTCTAACACCAGTGATCTCCCCTGTTTTGTCAGGGTTTCAGAACGGCGGTACAAAATCAGTTTTCGACCAATCTGGGCCACGACTTGAGAGCGGGTGTCTCCGGCCAGGTTCTCGGCCAGTTGGCCGGTGCTTTCAGGGGAGGACTCCAGTACTGAAAGCTTAATTATTTCATGCGCTTCCAGATACTCGTCGACATGCTGCACCAGATGGGCATTGTAGCCCTCTTTCCCGACCTGGAAAACCGGCTTCAATTTTGCGGCCAGGCTTCTCAGGCGAGCTCTTTCTTTACTTGTCATAATTCATCCTTTCATCAGGGAATATACTCAAATTGATAATCATTCATGATGACCAGGTCGCCTTCTTTTATCCCCGCCTTTTCCAAAGCCTCAATAACTCCTCGCTGACGCAGCTGACGCTGAAAATAATGCAGGCTTTCCGCGTCATTAAAGTTTACTGAGGCCACCAGCGGCTCCACCCACCGGCCTTCTATGTGGAAGCCTTCCTGATCCCGGCGCACCTGAATCGTCTGATCCTCCAGGCAATAGACCTTTTTCTTCTCCTGGATCTCTTCTTGAAGACGGACCGGCGGCAATTGGGCCAACTGGCTCATCAAAGCCTGCACCAGTTCCTGGAGGCCCTGATGTGAAGGCGCGCAGATAGGATAAACTTTAATTCCCCGCTGTTGCATGGCACTGACAAACTGCTCCACGGTCTCCGCTGAAGCCAGATCTATTTTGGTGGCGGCTACAATCTGGGGACGGGAGACCAGTTCCGCACTGTAAGCAGCCAGCTCTTGGTTGATCAGGTCAAAGTCCTTAAGCGGATCCCGGCCCTCAAGGCCGGACACATCCACCAGATGCAACAGCAGCCGGGTCCGCTCTATATGCCTCAGGAAATCATGCCCCAGGCCCTGTCCTGCCGCCGCGCCTTCAATTAAGCCCGGAATATCAGCTATGACCGCTTGCTGTTCATGCCAGGTCAGGATACCCAGCATGGGCTCCAGGGTGGTGAAATGATAATTGGCGATCTTGGGTCTGGCAGCTGTAATGGCCGCCAAAAAGGTGGATTTGCCGACATTGGGCATTCCCAGCAAGGCAACATCAGCCAGCAGCTTCAGTTCCAGATCCAGTTCCGCTGTTTCACCGGCCAGACCGGGTTTGGCAAAATTAGGAGCCTGTCTGACCGGATTGGCAAAATGCACATTGCCAAAGCCGCCGCGGCCACCCCAGGCTACCGTAACGCTTTGTCTGTCCTCCGTCAGATCCGCCAGCAACGCGCCGCTCTGATGATCCCTGACCATCGTGCCGGCCGGCACTGAAATGATCAGATCCTGACCGTTCCGGCCGCTGCACTTCCTTTTAGCGCCTTTTTGCCCTGATTCCGCCTGGAAATAATGCTTAAAGCGAAAATCCTGCAGCGTGCTCCGGGTCTGGTCCACCTGTAAAAGCACATTACCACCCCGGCCGCCGTCGCCGCCATCCGGTCCGCCCATCGGGATATATTTTTCAGTTCTGAAGCTGACGGAGCCGTTGCCGCCATCGCCCGCTTTTACGGTAATTGTAACATGATCAATAAACATGACTTTCCCTCTGTGCTCCCTGGCCGCGCCTGCAGCAAACTGAAAAAGGGTGCAGACAGGAGCTGCCGCACGCTTGCCGCAACCCGTGTCCGTACCCTGCTATAAAAGGCAACTGCCTGTAGTACCGCGCGCTTAAGCCTGAGGATAAACGCTGACTTTGGTACGGGCTTTATCCAGCCGCTCAAACTTCACCTTGCCGGCTACCAGGGCAAAGAGGGTATCATCTTTACCTTTGCCGACATTTTCACCCGGATGAATTTTTGTGCCGCGCTGGCGGACAATAATATTGCCGGCCAGGACAGGCTGACCGTCTCCGCACTTGGTCCCCAAACGCTTACTCTGGGAATCACGGCCATTTTTGGTAGAGCCCAAACCTTTTTTATGCGCCAGTAACTGTAAATCAACTTTGAACATGTTTCCGACCTCCCGGATATATTACCGATTTAACGGTTTTACGGCTGCGCTTGTGTCTGTTCATCCTTCACGCTGACATAACGCTGACCGTAACTGAATTCAATCTGCTTGCACCCCAGGGCAGCCACTGACATGATAGTGTCCACCTGAGTCTGCTGCTGCCGTGACAGGGATTCAAGGTCCGGCAGTTCAAGTAAAATATCACCCTCAAGGACTTTGGTCACGGGCTCAATGCCTGCCAGATCCGTCAACGCTGAAATACAGGTGGTCAGGACAGCAGTCACCGCCGCGCAGATAATATCTTCACCATTAGGAGCATAATCAGCATGGCCACGAGCCTCAATACGCCGGATCTGCCGCTGATCATCCCGACTCACGTCAACTTTTATCACTGTCAGTTCCAATCAGGCAATGGATTTAATCGCTACGCGGGTATAAGGCTGCCGATGGCCCTGTTTACGACGATAGCCCTTTTTAGCTTTATACTTAAAGATCACAATCTTTTTACCGCGACCTTGCTTAACGACCTCAGCCGTTACCTTAACGCCGGCAGTCTCACTGCCCACCTTCAGTCCGGATTCATCTGAAACAGCCAGGACCTGATCAAACTCAACGGTTGCGCCTGCCTCAGCCTCCAGCTTTTCAACCAGAATCTCATCACCCACAGCAACCTTGTACTGTTTGCCGCCGGTTACAATAATGGCGTACATCTTTTGCATTACCTCCAAATAAGACTCGCTGAAGACTCAGGCTGCTGCTATTGCCTTGAGCAACAGGCAACATTAAAAGCCCGCTTCAAGCGGTTGCCGATAAATATTATCACCCCGGCAGTTTGGCGTCAAGCCCGGACGATTTCATACCAGTATCCGTCCGGATCCTCTATAAAATACAGTCCCATTTGCTTATTCTCAAAGCAGATGCAGCCCATAGCCTGATGCTTCTGATGGGCCGCCTCATAATCAGAAGCGGCCAGGCAAATATGTGATTCATTTTCCCCCAAATCATAAGGCTTATCCTGGTGATCCCGCAGCCAGGTCAGTTCAATTTCATATGCGCCGTCTGAGTCGGTCATGAAAACCAGCTTGAAGCTGCCGTCTGCGGCGGTTTTACTCCGGGCCACCTTAAGGCCTAGCGCCTCCTGCAAAAAGGCGACTGACCGTTCCAGATCTCTGACGTTCAGATTCGTATGTTTTATCGCAAAATCCATGTTTTCTCCTTGTCCGCCTAATCCGCGGCTGTCAGTTCAGTTGAAATGGCTCGCCGGGTACAGTCATGCAGAGGACTTGCGGAGCAGGCTGCAGCGGCAGTTTTTTGAGCGTATCCGCCAGCAGCTGCGGCAGGTGCTCCCCCCCGTTCAAGTGCATGGGAATAAGATAAGCCGTGGGGATTTCCTTTACAAACATAACGCAGCCACAGCTGGCCTTTTCCTCCAGCCTGGCATCCAGGGGAACAAAAGCGACTTTGACCGGCAGCGCCTCCGGCTGAGCAGAGGCCAGTAAATAGCGGTGGATCGCGTCAAGCTGCAACTGGTAAGCACTGCGGACTTGCTGGGACGCCTCATCCTGCCAGTCCCAGTCATTTAAGTCGCCGGCATGGAAAAAGCTGCCGGCTTCCGTTTGCAGCAAGAACGACACACCGGCATCAGTAGAGCCAAAACAACGCAGGTCCCTGAAACCGGGGACGGCCACAGTCTCACCGGTCAGCTTGCTGCCCGGATGGACAAAATGATAGCGGCGCCGGCTGTCCGTCAGTCTGGCGGCATCAATATCCTTGCGGCATCCTTCATCCAGGATATAAGTCGTAATAACCGAATTGTCAAAATCCAGGATATCCTGATTCCAGTGATCATAGTGGTTATGAGAAACCAAAAACACCACTGGTCTGCCACTCATTTCATAATCTGCAACCACCTTGGCTGGATCGGTAAACAGATCAAAAATAAAAACCGCCTGCTCCAGCTCCACCACAAAGCCACTGTGATTGAGGTAAATAATCTTTGCGCTCATGAACAGCCCATGATCCTCCGCTCTCTAAAGCCGGAATTTATCCTTACTGAGTAAGGTCTCCGCAGCCTGATTGTTGGTATCGCTGCACTCATTTATCCTATTTCAGAAGCAGCCGCGCCCCGGAAGGCACAGCGGGCTCAGAAATAGTCAAAATCCGCAGTGTCAGTCATTGGATACCCAATCTTAAGACTGAGCGGATAACCATCAGGCTTAACATCTTAAGCCTGACTGGTGATATCTGCTGTAACGCAACTATGATTTTATATGAGCAGCCAGTATTAGTCCAGCGCGCTGGCAGCGAAAAACGGTCACAGAAAATAAAAAGCGGATAACCTGCGCCCTCGCAGCAGTCATCCGCTATAATGAAGCCGGCGTGGCGCTAAAGCCAGGCGCTTCCACTCAGTTGAGCGGTTTCACCCAATTCAGCTCATCGGCTAATTCACCGTATTGTATTCCCGTCATAGTATCATATAACTTTTGGCTGATCGGGCCGATTTCGCCATCATTATAGGTAAAGACCCGGTCCTCATACGCCAGCTTCCCCACCGGCGAGATCACCGCGGCAGTACCTGAGCCAAAGACTTCATTAACCAGGCCTTGTTCAGAGGCTTCAATCAGTTCCTTAATAGAAAGGCGACGTTCTTCTACCGCCATGCCCCAGTGTTTAGCCAGCTCGATCACCGAGCGGCGGGTGATGCCAGGGAGAATACTGCCATTTAACGCCGGAGTCACCAGTTTTCTGTCAATGACAAAGAAAACATTCATGGAGCCGACTTCTTCAATATAGGTCATACTGATACCGTCCAGCCACAGAACCTGATCATAGCCTTTATCATGGGCGATCTCCTGAGACAGAATACTGGCGGCGTAGTTACCGGCTGTCTTGGCAAAGCCGGTCCCGCCGCGGACCGCGCGGACGAACTCATCCTCAATATAAATAGAAACCGGGTCCAGCCCATGGGCGTAGTACGCGCCCGAGGGCGACAGGATAATCATAAACTTAAAGGTATCAGAGGATTTGACCCCTAAATGTGCCTCAGTCGCAATGATGAAAGGGCGGATATAAAGACTGGTGCCCGGCGCAGACGGAACCCAATCAGCCTCTATTTCCAGTAAACGGTATAAGCCGTCCATTGCCTGGCTGACCGGCAATTCCGGAATCCCCAGGCGGCGGGAGCTGTTGTTGATCCGTTCAAAATTCAGTTCAGGCCTGAACAAATTGATCCCGCCGTCCGCTCTGCGGTAGGCTTTCAGCCCCTCAAAAACCGACTGTCCGTAATGCAGTACAATCGTAGACGGATCCATCAGCAGCGGCGCGAAGGGTTCAACCCGCGGGTTAATCCACCCCTTCCCAACCACATAATCCATAACGAACATGTGATCAGTGAAGATGCTGCCAAAGCCAAGCTTGGTTTCATCAGCTGGTTTAGCTTTCAGCTTGGTACTCTGAATAAACGCAATCGGTGTGGACATTTTAGTTACCTCCTGTAACCTCCGCGGTTTCTCTTTAAACATATATATTAATACGCATTATAGAACTTAATCAGCCAGTCAGCGCCGCGAATACCTGATAAAGGCTAAAACTGTTTTATGCATTAACATTTCTGTCCGTTTCTTAACCTTTTGACACCGGCCAGTCAAGAGGGTAACAGGGCTCAGGTTCCTGCCCGGGATCAAGAAACCAGATACGCCGCAAACCCGTCTGTATATTCCACCTCACCTGAGTTTAACACCCACAGAGCTTCAGCATGATCCAGTTTGCTGAGCATCTGCTTTCCGTCTTCAATACTCATATTAAATAAGGCAGTCGTCAGGGAATCGGCCTCCCCTGAGCTGGGATCAATAATCGTAACGGACAGATAACGGTTGTCCGGGAACAGCGTCTGAGGATCAATGATATGGTGATAGCGCTGGCCGTCCACGGTATAATAACGCTCATATACCCCGCTGGTCACCACACTGGCTCCACTGACACTGACCGCTTTAATATAGGACTGGCCATCCACATCCGTCGGATCCTTAATGCCGACTTTCCAGGGCTCACTCACGCCGTCCCGGTAGCCTGCAGCCATCACATTGCCCCCCAGGCTCAACAAAACGTTGCTCATGCCCGCGCTGACCAGATCCTCTACAGCCCGCTCACAGGCCAGACCTTTAGCGCCGCTGCCCACATCCAGACTCATGTGTGAATCCGCCAGATAAACCGTTCCCGCCTCCCAGTCAATCTGGACCTGATTAATATCTGTATACTGATCTGCTTCGTTCAGTTCAGCTTGCGAAGGCAGTGCAGCCGAGGCCGGATCGTCCAGTCCCGCCTCACGGTAATCATGCCAGATTTTCAATACCGGACCCAGCGCCATATTGACCTGTCCGCCGCTTAACTGGTTGGCCCGCAAGCATTGCCGCATCAAATCCAGAATCGGCTGACTCACGGTCACCGGAGCGATGCCGGCCTGATCGTTGATGGTCTTGATATTATTCACCCCGTCATAATTATCAAAGCTGTCATAAAGCTCATGATAGTTGGTCAGAAAGTCTTTCAAGCGATTT
Organism: Oscillospiraceae bacterium HV4-5-C5C; assembly: GCA_012034405.1. Taxonomy (GTDB): domain Bacteria; phylum Bacillota; class Clostridia; order Saccharofermentanales; family Fastidiosipilaceae; genus JAAVLZ01. Next base: position 83,190 of record JAAVLZ010000012.1, read on the forward strand.
ACGTAAGTGGTAAACGTCGCTTCATCCGAGGCCAGACCGACCACAGTGGTGACGGTATCAAACACGCCTAAAAACTGAGCTTTATACCGGTACAGTCCGGAGGCGGTAACCGGATTATCTGTCTGCTCAGCGGATCCGTCTGTACTATCAATTGATTCAGCGGCTGATCCGAGGGAAGAATTCAGCATTTGCTGACTGCTGTCAGTTCCGCCCGGGAGCCGGCAGCCGCTGAATGAGGCCGTAAATAACAAACTGGCAGCAGCCAAAGCTGCCGCCAGAAAGCGATGTGCCTGATGTCTCATGCCAATCAAGCCAGTTTTTTCAGGGCGCTGAGGAAGTCGCCAATATGGATGGTGACGCTGCTCAGCAGATCTGTGTCCGCGGCGGTGCCGTCCTCTGCGACCGCCAGTCCAGCCGCTTCAGCCGGCGTTTTGCCTACAATATAGTCCGCGAAGGCCTGGGCCTGGACATTCCACTCGCCCTTGGTTGCCTTGGCGCTCATGCCGTAGTCTGTACCCAAGGCATTTTTGGATTTAACTGCCTGGGTTGTATCGGTTACCAACTTACCGGTAGCGTCAAACTGCACCGGCGCCTGGCTGGCATCCAGTACCGCAGAGGTGATGACCGCTTTATCATTGAGGCTGACCGCGGCGTAAGTACTGTCAACTTCAGCGGTTCCCTGCTCAGGCGCATCGGTATCCTCACCAACACTGACCGAAGACGCGGCCGTGGTAACCACCGCCAGTTTCAGACTGTCTCCCGTACTGGCGCCCAGGTCCTGAGCGTTATTAACGGCTTCCTCAACGGTATTGATGATACCTGAGATGCTGATGGTCACTGTAGACAGGGCGTCTACTCCGTCTGCGGCACCTTCCGCATTGAGACTGATGCCTTTGATTTCATCTATGGTTTTGCCGACGCAATAGTCCTCCAGAGCCTTGACCTGTTCGTCCCAATTCATACCATAATCAGCACCGAGTTCTTTTTTGGTTTTTTGCTCCGCGTTGATATCTGATGTGATCTTTCCGGTCTTATCAAAGGTTACTTTAGTCTGGGCAGCGTCAATACTGATAGCGGCAATTTTACCCTCCGCGTCCACCAGGACCGCGGCGACTGAGGAATCCACCTGGGCCTGGCCATCCGCATCATCTGTAGCGTCCTTGGAATTTGAAAGGCTTGTATCCACCGCCAGGCCGGTCTTTAAGGCGGCTACGGTATCGTCCGAAATAGAACTGGTCTTGCTTTCACTTTCTGTTGCAGTTGTACCGGCCGTTTCACTCCCGGTAGTCTCCTGAGCAGCCGTGGTGGCAGCGGTTGTGCTGGCGGCAGCGGTCGTGGTACTGCTGCTGCCGGATGAGCAGGCTGCCAGGCCTGTCATCAGCAGTGCGGTGGCGGATATAACAGCCAGCGTCTGATGTAAGCGATTCATATAATTACCTCCCGATGGCGGCTGCCTTTCTGATGTAGTGGGGAAGCAGGCAGTCGCAAACCATTTTTTGCAAGGTTTCTGTTTCAAGCAGACACCCGCGGTCTCTTTTCCTAGTATAACCGGCCAATCGCGCTTTTTCTAGCGTTTTGGATCATTTTCGTTATAAAGTTCACGATAACCCGGCAAGCGGCGTAAAGCAGGCATGATAACCCGCAGGAGGGTGGCTGATAGAACGCCTGTCGCCAGGCCGAAAATCAACAGATAAGGTAAAACCCACCACAGGCTGACGCCCTGAAAGAACAGGCATAGTACACCGTACTGTCCCAGATTGTGGGCTACCGCGCCAACCGCGCTGAGCAGCAGCCAGCTGCTGTGCCCGGGCAATTTGGTCAGCAGCCACATCAGCAGCACGGACAGCAGCCCGCCGCCCAGGCTCAGACACGCGGCCACAAATCCGCGGGTCAGATATGCAAAGAACGCCTTAAGTAGCGCCAGCAGCAAAGCTTCCTTGACACCGACAAAAAATAACGTGTACATGACCGCAATATTAGACAAGCCGATTTTTAGTTTTCCCGGTACCGGAGACGGTATGGGCGGCAGCAGATCTTCAAACCAGGACAGAACGATCCCTAAAGCCAGGAGCATCGCCACCAGGGCCATCCGGTGAACCCCGGTCTTGTTCATGTACTTACGCTGTCCGCGGGATTCATTGGCAGGCCCGGCTGAGGTGGCGTCCGCGGCCCGAGGAGTCGGCCGGCTATGATCCTTTTGCTTATCAGTTGACAATATCTACCTCCTCCTGCTCCGCTTTTTGCTCTACATCCGCCCCGGCTGCGGCCGATTCATCCGCCCGGCGCACGTTGACCAGCATTTCATTTGGCAGGCAGGCGGCAAATTGTCCGGCCTGCGACAGTTTACCCGCGTGCACACAGATCTGGTCAGGGCAGTCTGACTCTATAAAAGCGACGCTGCCATCTTCATAACGGTGCAGCATGACAGCCGGCCGCTGCTGATAGCTGAAGTCCTGCTCGGCAGCTGTTATCATCGGAATCGTATCAATCAGCTGGTTTTGATAATAGACATCCGCAACCAGCTGACCAGATGTGCCTGGCTCCTGATCACGGCGGCTTTGCTGCCACCAGAGCAGCAGCAGCGCCGCTGCCAGCACTGCCAGAATTATGATCACGTCCCGCCGGTTGGCTAATACGCTGCCTTTTATATTCATCCATACCTCCCGGCGCTGCCGCCCCGCCGCTCCGCTATTTTAGCTTATAATGCTCCGGCTTGTCGCTTGTCCTGTAAACCTGCCTGCTTTTTATTATACCTAGCAATGTTATGCCCCGGAGGAAAGCACCATCCCGGTAAATAATTTGTGAACAACTGATGACTTTTTTAGTTGTGCCCGACAGAATATTACGATATGATGAAGGTGAATTAATTTCGCCGCTTACGCGTATAAGCCGCGGAAACAGGAGGTCGCAATGGAGAGTTTTTTTAAGCTGAAAGAAAACGGGACCAAAGTCAGCACTGAGATTATTGCTGGCTTAACGACATTTTTTGCCATGTCGTACATCGTCATTGTCAACCCCAATATTTTGTCCCAGACAGGAATGGGATGGGGAGCCGTGTACCTGGCCACGATCATATCATCGGTGGTCGGTACACTCATTATGGGGCTTTACGCCAATGTGCCTTACGCGCAGGCACCTGGTATGGGGCTGAACGCCTTTTTCACCTACACAGTCTGTTTTACGCTGGGCTTTTCCTGGCAGCAAGCGCTTTCCATGGTCTTTATCTGCGGTTTGATCAACATATTGATCACCGTCACTAAAGTCCGGAAAGCGATTATTAAATCAATTCCGCCTACCCTGCAGCACGCCATCAGCGGCGGTATCGGTATTTTTATTGCCTACATTGGTATGAAAAATGCCGGGCTGCTCTCCTTTACCGCTGATCCGGGCACCTACTCGGTGGTCGGTGAATTTGACCCTGCTTCCGCCACGGTTGTGGTTAATTCCTCTATTGTACCGGCTTTAGTTGATTTTAACACCATGGGTGTTCTGCTGGCCCTGATCGCGGTGATCATCACCATTATTCTTTTGATCCTGAATGTGAAAGGCGCCATCCTGATCGGTATCCTGGCCGCCACTGTAATAGGGATTCCCATGGGCGTCACGCAGCTGACTGCCAATGATACCTATCATATGAGTGAGGCGTTCGCAGAACTGGGCGGCACCTTTGGCGTCATCTTCACCAAAGCAGGTCTGGGCAGCCTGTTTGCGGACAGTACCAAAATCCTGGTTGCATTAATGACCATTTTCTCCTTCAGTCTGACGGATACCTTTGACACCATCGGTACCTTTATCGGTACCGGCCAGCGCAGCGGCATTTTCAGCGCGCAGGATGAAGCGGCTATGGAAAATAACCCCGGCGTATCCTCCAAGCTGGATCGCGCGCTGATTTCCGACTCGGTCGCCACCTCAATCGGTGCCATCTTCGGTACCTCCAACACCACAACCTATGTGGAGAGTGCCACCGGTATCGGTGCCGGCGGACGGACCGGCCTGACCTCCGTGGTCACCGCTATCTTATTCCTGCTGTGCATCCCGCTGGTGCCGCTGGCCAGCGTGGTTCCTACGCAGGCTACCGCGGCGGCCCTGATCATTGTAGGCGTCATGATGTGCTCTTCCTTTAAGGAAATCAACTGGGAAGATCTGACTGAAGCTATCCCTGCCTTTTTTACCGCGGTGGTCATGGGCTTTATGTACAGTATTACCACAGGCATCGCTTTTGGGTTCATCACCTACTGTCTGGTCGTGCTGATCTGCCGGCTGGCCGGTAAAGATAAAACCACCCGTCTGCACCCGATTTTGATTGTGGCAACCTGCCTGTTTATCCTGAACTTTGTGCTCAACGCGCTGTTCTGATAAACCCAAAATCCAGTCATCGGGCGGCTGATCCAGGCTGCCATGCACCTCCGGTTTCCTGTGACCGGGGGTGCTTTTTCAGTTCAGCGCGGCCAGGACCTACTGTAGCCAGCCTCACGGCAGGCTGGCGCCGTTTCATGTTAAGGTAAAAGCAGGCAAAATAAGCAGACCCTCAAGAGGTGTATATGCAAACATTACTATATTTAGGTGAGTTAAGTTCTTCTTTAATGCAAAAGCTGAGCGCGGCGTTGCCTGAATGGCAGATCAGCTTTCAGCGTGCTGGGTCTGAAAACATGCCGGCTGAACTGCTGGCTGAGGTAACGGCCCTGGCAGGACAGGTCAGCGGCACGTTCATAAAAGAAACGTTGCCTGAGGCCAGGCAGCTTCGCTGGATCCAGACCTGGAGCGCCGGCATTAATCACCTGCCTTTGACCATGCTGGCCAGGCAGAAGATCCTGGTGACCACTCAGAGCGGAATTCACGCCGCTTCCATCTCTGAAACCATAGTCGGTACCATGATAGCTATGGTCCGGCAGTTTCAAACCTGCCAGCGAAAACAGGCGGCCGGTGTATGGCAGCAGGATGACCGCTCCCGGCTAAGCACCATACATGGTAAAAGCGTTGGTATATTAGGCGCCGGTCATATCGGGCAGGAAACCGCCCGGCTGCTCAAAGCCTTCAGCATGGAAACCTGGGGGCTGCGCAGCCACCAGACCAATACAGAATGGATAGACCATGTGGTCACGCCGGCGACTGTAGCCGATTTACTGCGCGCCTGTGACTTTGTGGTCAATATCCTGCCGGCAACTTCTGAGACCAGGGGCTTTATGAATCAGGAACGGTTTGGGCTCATGCGGCCTGGCAGCCGTTACATATCAGTTGGCCGGGGTCAGACTACCGACACCGCGGCACTGACCCAAGCCCTGCAAAACGGCGGACTGGCAGCCGCCGCTCTGGACGTGACAGATCCGGAGCCCCTGCCGGCCGGTCATCCGCTGTGGTATTTGCCCCAGGTTTTTTTGATGCCTCATCAGGCCGGTTTGTTTGACCAATATGATGAGCAGGCACTGGAAATTTTAATCCGCAATGCCAGGGCTTTTGCGGCGACCGGCCGGCCTGTCGTCAATTTAGCAGATCTTAACAGGGGATACTGAAGCCAGCAGTTGTCTTGACCCGCAGGTGCCTGAACCAGTCGCTGGGGTGGCCAGGCTGCCATGGTTCAGGCTACCACCGGCAGTTCAGCTGATCTGCCGGTGAGCTAAATCAACCGTCCGGTCAGCCGGCAGCAGTTCCGGCTTGCCGCCGCGCAGGTAGGGCAGTAACTCGGTCTTGGCCAGCAGCAACGGCATCCGCTTATGAATGCTTTTGACCGGCTCCGCCGCGGTCTGGGTCAGGATCACAAATTGCCAGCCGGTCGCAGGTGAACCATGGTAAAGACCGGCCAGATACAGCAGCTCCTGCCGGGGCGAATAGAAGCGATGGCCGGCGGTGGTCCGGCCGTGCTCCTCCTCCCTTTCCCATTCATAAAAGCCGGTGGCCGGAACCGCGCAGCGGCGGGACCTAAAGTCAGCGGCAAAAAGTGGTTTTTGAGCCGCGGTCTCAGCCCTGGCATTTATCAGCAGTTGCCGTTTACCGTTCAGCTGATAGCCCCATTTCATGGGGCAGGCAATATAGCTGCCGGTGTTTGACGGCAGTCTGGCGGTCTGCGCCTGACTGACGCCGCCGGGCAGAGCTGCCGCCAGCAAGACCGGCGCCAGCATACCCGGGTAAACATCAGCCTCAGGTAAAGCCTGAGCGGCCGGCAGGCCAAATTGGCGGCCGATATAGTTTCTGATCGCCTCCAGCTCGCTGAGATCCCGTTCAGTAAAAAGTGTATACCGTCCACACATGTCTGGTCACCTCCGGACTTTCCTGCCGCCGGCTTCAGCTCAGCTCCGCTAAAGCGGCCTGGGTCTCAGGGGTCAGGTCCTGCTGCCGCAGCGCCTTAATCAGCGCATCGACTTCACCATGAAACACAATGGCCGACCAGCCGCAATCCAGGGCGGCTGCCGCGTTAAGGGGCAGGTCATCAATAAACAGTGTTTCTGACGGTAGCAGGTGAAAATACTGAGTAAACGTCCGGTAGATTTCCGGCTGCGGTTTCAGCAGCCCCCAGTCCGCGGAGACAAATTCCCCCTTCATATACTGCAGCAAAGGCTGCATACCCCGCCTGTACACATGGTACAGACGGGAGGCGTTGGTCAGAACATACAGGTTGCAGCCGGCCTTTTTCAGCTGTGCCAGCAGTGCCTCCATGCCCGGCTGCAGGGTCAGCTCCTGATGCCACTCCAGCAGGCAGCGCCGGGCAGGCACCTGAAGGGCCGGTGGTATCCTTGGCCGGATCAGCTCCCAGGCTTGCTCCGGCATTAACCGACCCCGGTCCATACTCACCCACTCTAAAGAACGGAACAGTTCATTGCGTAAAATACTGCGGTCTCCGGGTTCAGTCACAAAGCGGCCGATATAGGCCTCAACATCGTATTTTATTAGAACATTGCCCATATCAAAAACCAGATTTTGTATCATTTTACCTGAGCTCCCTTCTGTTCAGTCACACTGCTGTCAGCTGACTAAACTAGATTTAAACACAGGCTGTCCAAAGTAGCCAGCCGGAGTCTGGTTTAGTTGTCGCCGTATCCGGCCTGAATCAGCTCATTTTCTGATATAATCAGGCTGAATTAGCCGTTTTTAATAATTTGTTACCCACAGATCATAAATTCTTGCAAAGGATCTTGCAAAGGCGCCGGAGCATGCTAGAATAGGCCAATTGTGAACATCAAATGAGTAAACTGTCAAAATATGGTTAAGGGTAAAATAAGGGGATAACGCACATGACGTTAAAAGAATTATTAATCGGAAAGCCGCTGAAGAGCAGCGACCTGAAATCAGAAAAATTATCTCGCCGCTGGGGTCTGCCAATTATGGCCAGCGACGCGGTTTCTTCTGTTGCTTACGCAGTGGAAGAAATCCTGCTGGTATTGGTGCCCATTTTAGGTCTGGGCGCCTTCCATTATGTGCCCTGGGTGGTTGTGGCAATTTTAAGTTTACTGATCATCCTGATCTTTTCCTACGCCCAGATTATTCAGCATTACCCCAATGGCGGCGGCGCCTATATTGTCTCGCTGGAAAATCTGGGTGAAAAGCCAGCTTTGCTGGCAGCCGCGGCTTTGGTGGTGGATTATATCATGACAGTCGCCGTCAGTATTTCCGCGGCCTCCATGGCTATTTTGTCAGCTTTCCCGGAATTAGATGGTTATCAGGTCTGGATTTCGCTGTTCTGCATCCTTATGCTGACCCTGGGCAATCTGCGGGGCATGCGGGAGTCAGCCAAGCTGTTTGGTACCCCCACTTATCTGTTTATTGCCTTAATGGTCCTGATGATTATTGCCGGGTTCATCCGTATGGCCACCGGTCATCTTGAGCCGATCCGATACTCCAGCACTCAGACCATCCTGCCGCTGGCTGCCGCGCCGAGTGTCTTTGTGCTGCTGAAGGCCTTTTCCTCCGGTTGCTCAGCTCTGACCGGCGTGGAGGCCGTTAGCAACGCCGTGCCCAGCTTTGAGGAGCCGTCCCGCAAAAACGCCAAGCAGGTCTTGTACATGCTTGGGCTGGTGATCCTGGTGATCTTTGGCGGCACCACGATTTTGGCCACCAGACTTCAGGTTATGCCGATAGATGAAATGACGGTCACCGCGCAGATGGCCAAAGCTATTTTTGGCAACACGCCGCTCTATTATTTAATTCAGGCTTTTACTGCGTTAATCCTGATCCTGGCCGCCAATACCGCCTACAATGGCCTGCCGACCCTGTTGCACATTCTGGCTCAGGACAGCTATGTTCCCCGGCAGTTTGAGCATCGCGGCGCCAAGCTCAGTTTTTCCAACGGCATCCTGTTTATTTCTATCTGCGCTTCGCTGCTGGTCATCGCCTTCCAAAGTTCGCCACACCGTTTAATCCCCATGTATTCAGTCGGTGTCTTTATTTCATTTACCCTGGCACAGATTGGCATGCTGAAAAAGTGGCATCGTGAAAAGGAACGCGGCTGGCAATACAAGTCACTGATTAACGCGTTTGGCGGGATAGTGACCGCGGTCGGCGCGGTTATTGTGTTCCTGTCCAAGTTTATGGAAGGTGCCTGGATGCTGGCTATTGTGCTGCCCGGCCTTCTGGTCCTGATGCTGGCCATAAAAAACCACTATAACCGCGTGCATGAACAACTGGCTTTGCCCAGTCTCAGACCCTTTTATGAGTATAAAGGGATTGTACAGCGGCTGAACGCGGTTTCCCTGGCGGCGGAGAAAGCCAAGCTGCCGACAGTTAATGTCATCATCCTCATCCAGTCCATCAACAAAGCGACGCTTAAGGCCATCAATTACGCCGTGAGTCTGACCCCTCATATCACTGCCGTCCATATTGCCAGCGAACCGGAGCATGCTCAAAAGCTGCAGGAGCAGTGGCAGCAGCTGGAAATGCCGTTCCCTCTGGAAATCATTGACGCCCCTTACCGGGATATCATCACCCCGCTGCGCCAATATGTAACAGAGCGCGCGACCAAACTGGGCCACGGACAAACCTTGACCGTCATCCTGATTAAGTATGTCGCCAGCCGCTGGTATGACCGGGTGCTGCATAATCAGACCACCTATTTTATGGAACACGCGCTGAGCCGCTATAAAAACGTCGTCTCCATCCTGGTTCCTTATCATTACAATCTTAAAGTGACTGAGGAGGAAAGGGCCATCCGGGAGCAGGACTACCGCCAGGCACTGCTTAAGGCGACCGGCACCGAAGAAGACAGCCAGGAGAAGCCTGGTGGCCCCCAGGCACCTGAAGCTTAGGGCCCGGATAAGGCTCCAGGTCATGATTCATGCTAATATCTTAATTATAATAAACATCTGTATTTAATAAGGCTTTAAGGCGTTGACAGTCGTCCGGGCTGGTGTTAAATTCGCGGCAACCCACCCAAAAGCGCAGATCTGGGCCACGGGTTTTACAGCCACTGTTTTCAGAGAGCCGCCCGCTGCTGAAAGCGCGGTAACAGTCTGTAAAGCTTATCTCCCAGGCAGCTGTCCGGCCTAAGCCCGGTCCCGGATTCCCCCGGGTCCGCCCCAGGTACTAAGCCGGATCGGTACCGCACCGTTATTGGCGGAAGGGTCAGCAGACTGAGTCTGAGCAGCCTCTGCACTGGCCCGCTTACTGAGAGGCCGCCTTCCGGCGGCAAACAGAGTGGTAACGCGGAGTAAACCTTCGTCTCTGATACAAGAGACGGAGGTTTTTATTATGTGTTACACAAAAAGCAAGGTCGCTGGTCCGGTGAGTTGGGGGAGGTTTGTGAAGAAAGGAAGTATTTAGCAATGAACGGTATCGCAATTCTTTTAGTAGCCATCGTAGCTCTGGCTTGTGGTTACATCTTTTACGGCAGGTGGCTGGCCAGAAAGTGGGGCATTGATCCCACGGCTAAAACACCCGCAGTCATCCATGAAGATGGGCAAGATTATATTCCTACTCACCGGGCCGTGGTTTTTGCCCATCAGTTCAACGCGATTGCCGGAGCCGGTCCGATTACCGGTCCGATTATTGCCGCGGTCTTTGGCTGGGTCCCGGCATTTTTGTGGATCGTGGTCGGCGGCATCTTTTTTGGCGCAGTGCAGGATTTTGGCGCACTGTATGCTTCGGTCAAAAATGAGGGGAAGTCCATCGGCTTAATCATTGAAAAGTATATCGGTCAGACTGGCCGCAAGCTTTTTCTCTCCTTTTCCTGGATTTTCTCTTTATTGGTTATAGCTGCCTTTGGCGACATTGTGGCCTCAACGTTCAGTGCCGCTCCGGATGGCGGCTGGTCATTGGCCGCGGCGGTCACTCAGTCAGCCGCTACCAAGCCCAACGCGGCAGCCGGATCTATTTCAATGCTCTACATCCTGGGCGCGATTATCTACGGTTTTTATATGCGCTACCGTAAGCCTAAGCCCGCAGAGATGTTTGTAACGGGGCTGCTGCTGTTTGTGTTCCTGATGGCCGGCGGTATGCTGCTGCCTATCTATCTGAATAAGATGACCTGGCTGCTGATCATTTTTGCCTATGTTTTTGCTGCCGCGGTGGTACCGATGTGGGTATTGATCCAGCCCCGCGATTATCTGAGTGTCTATCTGCTGGTTACCATGATCGTGGTCGCCGTGCTGGGTATTTTTACCACCAATCCCAGCATGAACCTGAACGCTTTCAATGGCTTTTCGGTCAGCGGCAAGACCCTGTTCCCCACCCTTTTTGTCACCATTGCCTGCGGCGCCATCTCAGGCTTCCACAGTCTGGTCTCCTCCGGGACTACCTCCAAGCAGGTCAAAAATGAAAAGGATATGCTGCCCATCAGCTACGGTGCCATGATGTGCGAAAGCTTACTGGCCGTGGTTGCGCTGGTGGTCGCCGGCGCGGCGGCCAGTGGCGGAACCTTGCCGGATGGCACGCCGTTTCAGATTTTTGCGGCCGGTGTCAGCACGTTCTTCCAGAAGTTAGGCATGTCTGAATATGTGGCGTCTGCCACCATCACGATGTGCCTATCTGCCTTAGGTCTGACCACCCTGGATTCAGTAGCCAGAATCGGGCGGATGGCACTGCAGGAGTTATTGCTGGGTTCGGGGCAGGCCGCTCCCAACAAAGCAGTCGCTTTTGTTACCAACAAGTATGTCGCTACCGGTTTGACCCTGCTATTTGGCTTCCTGCTTTCGCTGGGCGGTTATAACAACATCTGGGCCTTGTTTGGCTCTGCCAACCAATTACTGGGCGCTTTGGTCCTGATAGCCCTGGCAGTCTTCCTTAAAGTTACCGGACGCAAGGGCTGGATGCTCTATGTGCCGATGAGCTTCATGCTGGTCGTTACCTTAAGTGCGCTGGTCATGGCAGTGGTCAATATTTTTGGCAAAATCGCTGCCGGCAGCTTTGCCTTCCTGACAGACGGCCTGCAGCTGATCGTGGCTGTGCTGCTGGTGGTCCTGGCCGTAAACGTGGCTTTCCACGGCGTGCGCAAATTGCTGCAGGGTAAGGCTGGCTCTGATGCTCTCCCTGATAAGACGGTAAATTCCTCCGTCAAGTAATTCTGGCTGTTTGACCCGCTGAAACCCCGTTCTTTGCTGGCCTGAGAGGCTTGCGGAGAACGGGGTTATTTTTTAGCTGGCAGCTTGGTCTGGCCAATCCGCACCCGGGGTTCCCCTGAGACAGTCCGTCTGGCTACAGTTCACGCCGCGGCACCTGAACTTGCTGCCGCGCATGGCCTTGCCCTTGGGAAAGTGTCGTTTCAGTTCTAGATATGTGATATTTTATACGTGATAACATATTGCATTTTTATAAATTCGTGCTAGAATGTATTTGTTCTAAAAAGAGCAATAAAATCAGTTCATAGCGCTGAGGAGGTTTATATGGCACGTTTTACATTACCGAGAGACATTTACTACGGACCTGGTGCAATTAATGACCTGGCAAAACTGACGGCTTATAAGCGAGCGATCATCGTTACCGGCGGGCACTCCATGAAGCGGACCGGTTTTCTGGATAAGACTGAAGCTTGTCTGAAACAAGCAGGTATGGAAACGATGATTTTGGACGGCGTTGAACCGGATCCTTCAATTGAAACCGTGTACCGCGGGGCCAAGATCATGACGGAATTTCAGCCAGATCTGATTGTTGCCTTGGGCGGCGGCTCACCGCTGGATGCAGCCAAGGCCATGTGGGTTTTTTACGAGCATCCTGAAAAGACGTTTGATGATATCAAAGATCCCTTCAGCCTTCCGCCCCTGCGCCAAAAGGCTCATTTCCTGGCCATCCCTTCTACCAGCGGCACGGCCTCTGAAGTAACCGCATTCTCCGTCATTACCGATTATTCAACCAACATTAAGTACCCGCTGGCTGATTTTGAGATTACGCCGGATATTGCGGTACTGGATATGGATATTCCTCTGACCATGCCTCAGACGCTGACCGCCCACACCGGCATTGATGCCCTGACGCATGCCCTGGAGGCCTTTGTAGCCTCCGCGCGGTCAGATTTTTCTGACCCGCTGGCGCTGAAAGCGATCAGCGATATTTTTGATAATCTGGTTGATTCTTACCATGGCAGCAAAGAGGCCCGCGGCAAGATGCATGTGGCTCAGTGCCTGGCCGGAATGGCTTTTTCTAACGCCTTGCTGGGGATATCTCACAGTCTGGCCCATAAGTCCGGCGCGGAGTTCCATATCACCCACGGCTGCTGTAACGCCATTTTGCTACCGTCGGTTATCCAGTTCAACGCGGCGGTAGTGATGGACCGTTATGCTGAGGTCGCCCGCTATCTGGGTTTGCCCGGCGGGACCAACAAGCAGCTGACTGACAGCCTGGTCGCCGCGATTCGCCGGCTCAATCAACAGGTGGGTATTGCCCAGACCTTTAAGGAGAACGGCGTGACTGAAGAGCATTTTAAAGCTGTGGTTGACCGGATTGCGGAGAACGCGGTCGGTGATCCCTGCACGGCCTCTAACCCCCGCAAAGCGGAAAAAGCAGATATGAAAAAGATCCTGGAGTCTGCCTACTACGGCAAAGAGATCTGCGATTAAGGTCGCCTGCTTTCTGCGGTGGCCGCTTTGCTTCAACAAACACATTGAAAGCTGAAAACGCTCCGGGGCAGCAACCTGCCGCGGAGCGTTTTTATGCCAGGCCGGCCGCTTGGGCCGATCAGCGGACCAGACCGTACGGCCAGTCCATAAGGCCGCCAAAGCTGACCGCCTTCTCATAGCCCAGCTTATGCAGTACCCGGACGGCCTGCGCGGCCCGGGCTCCGCTGAGACAATAAACCAGAATCTCAGCCTGCCGGTCCGGCAAATCCGCCGCGGCCCGGGCTTCCAGCTGATATAGCGGAATCAGCTTCGCGTTCTTAATATGACCGCTCTGGTATTCTGAGCCTTCCCTCACATCCAGTATGATCGCTTTGGGATTGGCTTTTATCCGCTCCTTTGCCTCTGCCGCAGTCAGCGTCTGAGATCCGGTCATGGTTCTGAAAAAGTTGAACATGGTGTCACCCCTCAATAGAATTAAGATCAGCTGAACTTAGCTGTCATAGCTTAGATGATCCCTTGCGGGATCGGTGGACAGACCAGCGATATAAGCGCTATATATTAGTTTGTTCTAATGTACTAATATAGGAACTACTCCCGGGTCTGTCAAGTCCATCGGATAAAAAAATGCAATTATTTTATCCGATCTTGCAGCACCTATGTCCTGGCGAAGAGCACCAGCGTCCGTTTATCTGGCCGGACCACACTTAACAGGCGCCGGATCTGCCCCCTTTACAGCAGCTGTCTTTGTATATATGCTGTACAAAAAGATCTGCGCCAAGCAGTTTTAAAGGATGTACACGTGTCATGAATCAGGATGCCGATTATTTAGCCGGGCTCTTAAAAGTACTGGCCAATGCCAACCGCCTGCAGTTGTTATGCGGGCTCAGCCATCAGGAGCTTAATGTCAGTCAGATGGGCTTGCTGTTGCCTGAATTGTCCCAGTCAGCTTTATCTCAGCATCTGGCTGTTCTGAAAAAGCACGGCGTACTGACGTCACGGAAAGACGGACTGAAGGTCTATTACCAGATTGCCGATGACCGGATAGAAAAAGTGATCCGGGTATTGCAGGAAAACTATTGTCCGGACTCCCAGCAGTTACTCTGACCGCTTGATGGTAACTGCTTTGCCCCTGCAGGACCCGGAGTGGTTTTGTGGTTCAGCTTATCAGCAGATAAAAATTAATCATTATATTTTATCAGTCCGAGCGTCTATAATATATACCAGCCCACAGCCGCAGCGGCTGCGGTTTTTAGGTTTTATGAAAGAAGGCGCTCACCATGTTAAATGATCTGATTATCATCGGAGCGGGTCCGGCCGGGTCCAGTGCCGCGATCTACGCCGCCAGCCGGGGCATATCCGTCAGGTTACTGGAACAGCAGGCTGTAGGTGGTCTGATTGGTCAGGTCTCTACCGTAACGCATTATGCCGCGATAGCGGCTCATGAAACTGGTGCCGGCTTTGCACGGCGGCTGCAGGAGCAGCTGGCGGCAGCCAAGGTTGAGGTTTGCGTGGAAGCAGTCCATCAGGTCGCGCTGACGGGTCCGGTCAAGACTGTCCGGACCGCGGCCAACACCTATCAGGCGCGGGCGGTCATCCTGGCTAATGGCAGCACCCCCAACCGTCTGGATATTCCAGGCGAAGCCGAGCTGGATGGCCACGGCATGAATCTGAACGCCGCCCGGGACGGCCGGGCTTATGCCGGGCATAATTTGTATGTGGTGGGAGGTGCGGACGGCGCGATTAAGGAGGCACTTTACCTGGCTCAGTATGCCCATAAACTGGTGGTGGTTCATTTTGAAGATCAGCTGGGCGCTATTCCGCAGTTCGTCACCCCGCTGCTGCAGCTGTCCAATCTGGAGCTGCGCCTGCACACGCGCCTGTCCGCGCTGGAGGGCAAACAGGCTATTTCCCGGCTGCAGCTGACGGACGTACACAGCGGAGAAAGCCACTGGTACGAGGATCCTGGCGCAGGGGTATTTGTTTACGCTGGTTCCACCCCCAATACCACGCTGTATCCTGAGCTTAAACTTGAGAAGGGGTATATTCCGGTCAATGAAAAAATGGAGACCTCACTGCCCGGGGTCTATGCGGCCGGAGATATCCGGGTCAAGCAAGTTCGGCAAATCGCAACTGCGGTAGCCGATGGCGCTGTTGCCGGCATTAATGCGGCGGCTTATGTTAAGTCTGTCACTCGCACCTGCGTCTGATTCCGGTCGGTCGGCCGGGGGACAGTCGCCTGGCGCCCACCGCTGGTCGG
>JAAVLZ010000013.1 GCA_012034405.1 Oscillospiraceae bacterium HV4-5-C5C
TATAATAACCTCAGAATAAAGACCTCATTGCTGCCCCCCTTTAGGGTCACAATTGGGGTCTAGCTTTGTGCCGGCAGATCCAGACTCAGGTCGGAGCCGATTGTGAAAGGATTTTTATCATGAATATATGCGCGCTGGTGCTGGCGTCTGATGCAGCTGCTCCCGCCTTTGGTCGGGCGGACGGGTATATGTGGCCGTTAGGCGGCCGGCCGGTGATCGCCCGGGTCAGAGATACGCTGGCAGAGGCCGGAATCAGGGATCAGCTTTATATCATCGGCCAGGCGCCCGGTCCTTTCAGACAGATATTGGGCGAAGACATCGCCTATGTGCTGCAGGAGGACGCCGGACAACCAGGAGCAGCCATTTTACAGGCTTCCAGTTTTCTGGAAAGCCGCGATGGTCTGACGCTGGTTGTCCCCGGCAATATGCCGTTGCTTGAGGCGGAAACCTTGCGGCAGGCCCTGCAGATTTTTGAGCAGAAAAACTGTGACGCGCTCTGGGTCTGCGCCGGCAATGATCAGGAACCGCCCCGCTGCAGGGAAACCTTTCAGCCGGATTTTACCCAGGATCGTGGCGGTGGGCTGTATATCTACCGGACCGCGCGGCTGTTGTCCGTACTGGGCCGGCTGGGAACCGGCTGCCATCAGCCGGCGCAAGCAGAGGACAGCTGCCCTGATCTGGGTTTGGCCCTGGCAGTTTTTGAGCAGGACGGACTGAAGGTTCGCTGTCTGACCTGGCCGGGGCAGGAGCTTTTGCAGGTCAGAAACACGGCTTCGCTGAATCAGGCGGCAAACTGGCTCAGCCAGCGGATCCAGCAGCGGCTGCAGCAACAAGGGGTGACCATTGAGACACCGGGACTGACTTATATTGAGGAGACGGTCAGCGTAGGTGCGGGAACCGTCATCCGGGCCGGCTGCCGCCTTTACGGGCAGACCCGGGCCGGTGAGAATTGTGTTCTGGGACCCGACAGTACCCTGGAGGATTGTGAGGTCGGGGCTGATTGTCACATCAACCGCTCGGTCCTGGAGCACTCTGTGCTGGGCTCCGGCTGCCGGATCGGTCCTTTTGCCTGGCTGCATGACGCCTGCTGGCTGGACCGCGACTGCAGGGTGGGGGCCGCTGAAATCAGCAACGCTGTCGTCGGTCCGGGTTGTGTGATCGATAGCCGGGTATTTCTGGCTGATTGTGATGTCGGGGAGGGCGTCCGCCTGGGCAGCGGCGCTACGACCGTCAATGATGATGGCAGCGGCCTGTCGTACCGTTCAGCCATCGGCAATTTAGCCATGATCGGAGCTAACAGCAGCCTGATCGCCCCGGCGGATATCGGCGCCAATGCGTATATTGCCGCCGGATCCGTGATCACTGAACCGGTGCCGGAATTTGCGCTGGCGCTGGGCCGCGGGCGGCAGGCACTGGTACCGGATTGGGTCAGACGCCGCCGCGCCAGACCGGAGGGAGATCACCTTCAGCCGCTGTAAAATTGACCGCCCTTTTCCTGAAACCGATTCATCAAACGATCACCGGAGGATCATCACCTTATGTTATTTAAAGCTCAAACTGAGCGCGGCACAGGCGGCTCAGGTAAACTATATTTGATTGCAGGCCTGGGTAATCCCGGATCCCGCTATGCCGCTACCTTCCACAACTGTGGCTTCATGGCGCTGGACAGACTGGCAGAAAGTCTGGGTATTAAAGTTAACAAAGCTCGCTTCAAGGGCGTTTATGGCCGCGGCAGCGCCTGCGGGCAGCAAGTGATTCTGCTTAAGCCTGAGACTTTTATGAACAACAGCGGACAAAGCCTCGCTGCTGCAGTGGCCTACTTTAAAATCCCCCTGGACCGGGTCCTGCTGCTTTATGATGATGTAGATATTCCGTTAGGCCAGATCCGGATCCGTGAAAAAGGCGGACCCGGCACCCATAATGGCATGCGTTCAGTGGTAGGCAGCCTGTCCAGCCAGCTCTTTCCCCGCATCCGGATCGGAATTGGACCGCAACCGGCGGTCATGGATATTGCCGACTATGTTCTGTCCCAGGTCAGCCAGACTCAGCAGGCCTTGCTGGATCAGGCCCTGGAGCGGGTGTCAGAAGCGGTGGCTTTGTGGCTGGAGCATGATATCCAGCTGGCTATGAACCGGGTAAATCCCTCCCGCCAGCAACATAAGGAGGTACAGCAGCCGGATGCCTGAATTGTTAAAAAACGCTTCTGATCTGATTCAAGCAAGCCCGGCCGCGCAGATGCTGCTGAGGCAGGCCTGTGAGCTTGATCCTGGCTGGCAGACCGTAAAAAAACTCTGGCCGGTAAGCTCGCTGAACGTCAGCGGTCCGGCTCAAAGTCAGAAAGCCTGCTTGCTGCTGACCTGGCAGCAGGCTCTGAACCGGCCTGTTTTACTGCTTGTTCCGGATGAACTGGCTGCCCGCAGCTTTCAGCAGGATCTGGAAGCCCTGGCAGCAAACCCGGACCGCGTTCAGAGTTTTCCGGGCCGGGAGTATGAACTGGGGGACGCGGAAGCCGTCAGCCGTGAAAACGAACACCGGCGGCTTGGCTGTCTGCGCCGTCTGGCCGAAGGACAGACCGATATTTTGCTGGTACCGGCCCCCGCGGTTTTGCAGCAATTGCCGCCCCCGGAGCTCTTTAAGCGCTTCAGTCTGACCTTACGGCCGGGGCAGCAAGTAACTGACACAACTAAAGACGGCGCCAGCGCGCGGTCCGGCGGCGGCCCGGAGGCTTTAGCTGCCTGGTTGATCAAGCTGGGGTATGAACGGCGCCCGCAGGCAGAACTGCCGGGTGAATTTGCCCGCCGCGGCGATATAGTAGATGTGGCGCCGGTGGGACTGGAGCAGAACCTGCAGCCCAATCGGGACAGCACCGGCTATCGCTTTTCCTTTTTTGATGATGAGATCGATCAGATCCGCAGTTACCGGCTGGAAACCCAGCGTTCGCTGGAAGTCCTGTCTGAAGTATTAGTGACACCCGCGGCTGAGCTGCTGGTCACGGCGCTGAGCCGCGGACAGCGGGATGACCTGGCCGCCCGGGTCCGCCAGGCCGGAGAGGCGGCTTTGCTGCATATGCGCCGCAGGCAGGTAGAGCCGGAGGTGACCCGGCGATTGCAGGAGATGCTGGACGGCGATCTGCACGCCATCCATGAGGGGCTGAATGCCGCACGCCTGGACAAGTGGCTGCCGCTGTTGTATAGCTCTCCGGCTACCGTCCTGGACTACGCTGCTGACTACGGCTGTCTGACTGCAGTGGATGAACCGATCCGAGTCCGCAGCCGTATGGACAGCCATCAGGCGGAATTTGTGGCTCAATTAGGCAGCTTGCTGCCCCATGGCCGCAGTTTTCCGCAGGCAGAAGCCTTGCGGCCGGATGGCGCAGCCTGCTTTCGCCGGCTGGAACAAAGCCGGTCAGTGCTCAGTCTGACTACCCTGCAGGGGGCGGCGGCTACCTTGAGCGGAAGCAGGACGGTCCTGATCAGCGGACAGGACGCGGAGAGTTACCGTGGCCATGAAGAACGGCTGCCGGAGCTGCTGCGCCTGCGGCAGGCCCAGGGCGGCCTGACCATACTCTTTGCCGGTGATCCTGAACGGGCGCGGCGGCTGGCGGCGTATTTGAGCGAGCAGGGTACCAGCCAGCTGCCGCCTATACAGGCTGCATCCCTGAAGCGCGGCTTTGAGTATCCGGCCGCGGCTTCCTTACTGCTGCTGGGCTGTGAGGATTTATTCGGGCATGACCGGACCCGGCGGCGCCGCCGGGCTTCGCAGGGGGTGCGGATCGACTTTTTCAGCGATCTGGAGCCCGGAGAGGCCGTGGTGCATGAGGCCTACGGCATCGGGATATATCAGGGGCTGAGCACGCATGAGGACGTCAACGGCGTCAAGCGCGACTTTTTAACGGTGACCTATGGCGGCGGAGATCAGCTTTTCCTGCCGATGGACGCGCTGGATCAGCTGCAAAAATATGTGGGCAGCGAAGGCCGCACCCCCAAACTGTCCAATCTGGGCAGCCAGGAGTGGAACCGGCTTAAAGAGCGGGCGCGCAGTTCCATTCGCAAGCTGGCGGTGGACCTGGTGCATCTGTATGCCCAGCGGGCTCAGCTAAATGGGCATATTTTCCCGCCGGACAGTATTCTGGATCATGAGTTTGAAGAGAGCTTTCCGTATGAGGAAACGGAGGACCAGCTGCGCTGTATCAAAGAGATCCGCGCTGATATGGAGTCCGGTAAAGTCATGGACCGCCTGCTGTGCGGGGATGTCGGCTTTGGCAAGACTGAGGTCGCCTTCAGAGCGATTGTCAAATGCGTAGCTGACGGCATGCAGGCTGCCTTTCTGGCGCCAACTACCGTCCTGGTTCAGCAGCACTATGAAAACCTGCTGCGGCGCATCAGCGATTTTCCCATCCGGGTGGGTTTGCTTTCCCGCTTTGCCACGGAGGCGCAGCGGAAAAAAACACTGAAAGGACTGGCTAATGGCAGCATTGACGTTGTGATCGGTACCCACCGGATTTTATCCAGGGACGTCAAGTTTAAAAATCTGGGCTTGCTGGTGGTGGATGAAGAACAACGCTTCGGCGTGGAACATAAAGAGCGGCTGCGCAGTCTGACCCCTACGGTAGATACCCTGACGCTGTCGGCCACGCCCATTCCGCGGACCCTGCACATGTCCTTGTCCGGCATCAGGGATATCAGCGTCATTGAAGAACCGCCTGAGGACCGTCGTCCCGTGCAGACCTACGTCATGGCGTATGACGAACAGGTCATCGCGGACGCCATTTTGCGGGAGATCGGCCGTAACGGTCAGGTCTTTTATCTCTTTAATGATACCTATCACATTGAGGAGAAGGCCCTCCGCCTCAAGGAACTCCTGCCAGGCGCGCGCATCCTTACCGGCCACGGAAAAATGGGAGAACGGGCACTGGAGGATGTCATCAATGATTTTGTACATCATGAGGCGGATATTCTGGTCTGCACGACCATCATTGAGTCCGGGATAGACATGCCCAATGTCAATACCATTATTGTGGAACAGGCAGATCGCCTGGGACTGGCCCAGCTATATCAGCTGCGGGGCAGGGTGGGGCGTTCCGCAAGGCAAGCTTACGCCTACATTACCTATCGGCGGGATAAGGTCCTGACAGAAGTCGCGGAAAAGCGCCTGACCGCTATCCGGGACTTTACTGAGCTTGGCGCGGGCTTCAAAATTGCCCTGCGGGATCTGGAGGTGCGGGGATCCGGCAATCTCCTGGGCGCTGAGCAGCACGGACAGATGGAAGCCATTGGATATGACCTTTATACCCGTATGCTAGAAGAAGAAATTGCCAGACTGCGTGCTGAACTGGGCCAAGCACAGCCGCCCGCGGCGGCTTCTGGTGCCGCCGGGCCGGTGCGCCGGGTCAGTCAGCCAGCCGGACCGGCGGCAGAGCAGGCGGCTGCCGCGGCGGAAGAAAACGCCGCGGCCTTGCCCCAGCCTCAGATTGAGTTGCCGCTGGATGCCTATATCCCGCATGAATACATTCCGGATGACGGACGGCGCATGGATATGTACCGGCGGATAGCCGCTATACAGAATCTGGCAGACTATCAGGATGTTCTGGATGAGCTGATGGATCGTTACGGCGATATTCCGGAAGCCGTCCAGACCTTGTGCGGCGTGTCTTATAGCCGGGCCCGGGCAGCCAGACTGCGGATTGCCAGGATTTCCGTGCTGAAAGATGGATTGATCCTGGAGCTGGACAGCGACAGCAAGCTGAATATGCAGGCCTTGTCCCTGCTGCTGAATATGCCGCAGTATAAAGGTCAGATCCTGTTTAATGCCGGTACCAAACCGTATTTGCTTTACCGTAAAGCCGCCGCGCCGCTTAAAGCCGCCGCCCGCCGTCTGGCCAGGCTTTTTGCCGCGCTGGAACAGGTCCAGGCTCAGGACGGTCAGGCGTCGTAGTCAGGCGTCGTAGTCAGGCGTCGTAAGCGCCGTCCCGGCGGCTCAGCTGAACTGTAGCGGCAGGACTAAAAACTGCTCCTGCAGCCGGATCAGCAAGACGACATTCTGTAAACGGTCAGGGTCGGCCTGCGCTATGGCAGTTTCCAGCTGACTCAGGGAGCCGGCCAGGCCGGACCAGACCACGGCCTCGCCGCTGCTAGCAGTGCTGACGGAGCTTGAAAACAGCAGGCTGGGATCCCAGGAACCCTGGGCGTCTGACAGCGCCAGAGGCGCCGCCACCGCGGTGGTATCAGGCTGCACTGTCCAGGAAGGCTGCCTGGCTGATACCTGCGGCGCTACTGCCTGGCCGGTCAGCCAGACGGTCAGCTCCGCGGTACTTAAATCAGGCGTCTGGGCCAGATCAATACTGAACTCAGCCTGGTCAGACAGACTGCTCTGATCCGTCTGCTGCTGGAACCTCAAAACCGGCCAGCTGGTCGGGGAGGCGGTTGCGGACCAGGTTAACTCCCAGAGCTGTCCTGCGGGATCACTTAAGCCGGATTCAGCTGCCTCTGTGGTTCCGTCCATCTCCGCGCCGGCGGATCCGGGCGCTTGCAGCAGGCTGCGTTCCTGATTATCAGCTGTACCCGCCCCGGCTAAACTGCCGGCCTCGGTCCGGGCAGCCAGGTTGTCAGCGGTACTGTCGGTCTGGTTGATCCTGAGAGATAAAGCCGCCGGGTCGCTGCCTTGATTCCGGCTGACCTGATACTGCCACCAAGCCGCGGTCAACAGCAGCAGACCGGCTGCAAATACAGCCAGAACCGGGCGCCAGGAACGGCCCGGGCTGCTGCCTGAACCGGGTCTGCCTGAGGTCCGGCGGGACCTGAAGTCAGGCGAGTTGAGGCTGACCTGGCGCAGCTGCGCCCGCCAGTGCTGAAGCAGCTCCGGTGCCGGCCGGCCCGCGGTCTGCTGGCGCCAGCGCCGGCCGTCCTCCCGCAATATCTGATCCAGGTCCCGCGACAGGGGCGGCAGTGGCTGTGATGCTGAGTCTGGCCTCAGCCATCGGGTAAACAGGCGCTTTTCCATTTAATATGCCTCCCCGTCTATCGCGGACTGTGTCAGCGCCTGCTGCAGCCGTTTGCGTCCGCGGTGCAGACAAGACTTGACGGTCCCTTCCTTACGCCGGAGCACCCGGGCGATTTCCGCTACGCTGAGTTCCTCATAGTAATACAGATACAGGCAGTCGCGGTATCTGGCCGGCAGCTGATTCAGCTGCCGCCTCAGCTCACTTTCGCCGCTGTAAAAGGACTCAGGCTGCGCGGCGGTCAAGCGCTGCTGCAGTTCCTCACTGAGCTCAGCGTGATGCCTGGCGTAGGCGGAACTGCCGGCGGAGTAGCAGCGATGCAGAGTGACCCGGATCAGCCAGGCCTTGACGTGCTCTTCGCTCTTTAGCTTAGCTGCGTGACGGACATAGACCAACCACACCTGCTGACAGACATCCTCCGCGTCCTGAGGATGGCGGAGACGGCTTTGAGCCAGGCGGTACAGCATTGGTCCGTATGTGCTTACCAGGTAATCGTAATCCCTGGGATCAAAACCTTGGTCGGCGCAGTCCATAATCAGCCTTTCTGATCTGTACTCCTGCCTCTAATACGAGACAGACTGCCTGTTGGTTGCATTCAAGGCATTGGGGCGGCGAAGGCATTGCTGCGAAGCGATACCGGGCATGAACCCTGCTCACACTAGCCTGATCAGGCTAGTGTGAGCAAACTCATGATCAGGCCTGCAACTGCTTCTGGAGCTGACTGAATTCAGACGTATCCCCGAGCAGACAATAACCGGTCAGTTTCTCACCGGAAAAGGTCAGCTTGCGGTAGCGCCCCAGGTCCTGATCCTGACTGACTTCTTCGCGATACTGCGGGTCCTGCCCGTCAGAGCCAAGGCGGCCGGCGGAGGCGATTCTGGTCCCCATGGTATTTACCAGGTAAGGCGGCACCGGCATATCCAGCACGGCCTCTCCGCCGGCGGCGTTAATCCCGGCTACCCGTCCCTGGTCCTGCGCGATGGACCACAGACCGTACCAGCGGTGTTCACAGACAGCGTCATCACCGGCGGCAAAAATGTCCGGCAGGTTCGTCCGCATGCGGGTGTCAGCTATAAAGCAGCGATCAATCGCCAGCGGCGTATGAACCGCGACTTCAGTCTGGGCCCGGACACCGGTTGAGACCATGACCAGATCCGCCTCAAAGCGGCGGCCGTCAGCCAGCCGGACCGCTGCCACCGCGGGCTGATCCGCCAGGCTTTCCAGGGTTTGACAATTGCCGGAGGTCACCACTTGAATGCCCAGCTTTTCCACGTGCCTGGTAAACAGCGCTGAGGCCGCCTCATCAAGCTGCTTAAAAAGCAGGCGAGGAGCAAACTCAATGATGGTGGTATCAATGCTGCGGCGGCTGAGGGCATAAGCCGCTTCCAGACCCAGTAAACCGCCGCCTATGACGACGGCTTTTTTTACCCCGGGCAGGCGGGACTCAATCCGGCGCGCGTCTGCCAGCGTCCACAGGGTACAAACACCATCGAGCTGGCTGCCGTCCAGCGGCGGCATAAAACTCCGGCTGCCGGTCGCCAGGATCAGCCGGTCATAGTTTAACCGGGTCTGGTCGGCCAGCCGGACCTGATGAGCCTGCGGCAATATTTCCTTGACCTCGGTATTTAGGCGCAGCTCAATTTGCCGCTCCTCATACCAGGAAGCTTTATGCAGGAGGATTTTGTCCGCTGCCCCGGGATCTGCCAGGACATCACACAGGCGGGTGCGGAAATAGGGGGGGTCAGGCTCTTTGGACAAAACCACAATCTCTGCTTCAGGATTCTGCTGTCTGGCTCCCTGGGCCGCAGCGATACCCGCCGCGCTGGCGCCGATGATTAGTATTTTTTCAGCCATAGTTGTCTCCTTACCAGCTGCGTCCGGCTTGCGGTCAGGCTTGTTCTGCCGCCAGCCGCAGCCGCAGCCTGTGAAATGATCATCAATTATCTATATTGTAGCGGAAGGATTCCTGTGGCAGGAGCGCAAGGGTAACGACAAAAGCCTGCCGGATCAGCTTGCTTTGCTCTGGCAGGCAAGATACGCTGAAAAGCTGGGCGTCTGATTTCCGATCAAACCGATATACCTGCTATAATAGACGGGTAATGTACCCGTACTCCCTTACCCGCAAAGCTGGCTGAGTCAAGCAGACCTGCTGATTAATTAAAAATGAGGTGATATCTATGACAATTTCTACCAAGGGGCGATACGCGCTCAGGGTCATGGTGGATCTGGCTACCAATGACAACGGTTTGGCGATTCCCCTGCATGAGGTCGCCAGGCGCCAGAACCTGTCAATTAAGTATCTGGAGCAGATTATGACTCCGCTCAACCGGGCCGGGTATCTGATCAGCACCCGCGGGGCCAGCGGCGGCTATCGTCTGGCCAGACCAGCGGCCGACTACAAAGTCGGCGATATTCTGAGGACAATGGAAGGGAGTCTGGATCCCGTAGACATGAAGGAACTGGTGGCTGGGCGTGACGCTCCATATTACTACGCTACCCTGGATTTCTGGCGGGGATTCAGCAAAGTCGTTAATGAGTATGTGGATCGCTTTTCGCTGGAAGACCTGGTCAACGCGCAAAAAAATCTGATTGGTAATGATTATTCTATTTAAAGACTTACGGCTGCCAGCCGGCCGGTGAGCCAGCTGGTATATTAAAATGAAACTGCGGTGAATCCGTAACCTGAGATACGGAAAAATCTGTTTCCGGGTTTATAATCATAGTAAACATATATGAATACAGTTTTACTGCAGCTGCGGCAGTGCTTGCTTCACCGGCGCAGACAAAAGTTGGCAGCTGAGGATTCAGCTGGGGAGGAAAAGATGGCTGTTTATAAATCATTGACGGAGCTAGTGGGTAACACCCCGCTGCTGGAACTCACAAATTATGAAAAGGCTCATGAGCTGAAGGCCCGGGTAGTGGCTAAACTGGAATACTTTAACCCGGCCGGCAGCGTAAAAGACCGGATTGCCAAAGCCATGATCGATGATGCTGAAGCTAAGGGTCTGCTGAAAAAGGATTCGGTTATTATTGAGCCGACCAGTGGCAATACCGGTATCGGCCTGGCGGCTATCGCTGCCGCGCGCGGCTACAGAGTCATCCTGACCATGCCTGAAACCATGTCGGTGGAGCGACGCAATTTACTCAAGGCCTACGGGGCTGAACTGGTACTGACTGAAGGCAGCAAGGGTATGAAGGGCGCGATTGCCAAGGCGGATGAACTGGCTTCCAGTATCCCGCACGCCTTTATTCCGGGCCAGTTTGTTAACCCGGCCAATCCTGCGGCTCATGAGGCCACGACCGGACCGGAAATCTGGAAGGATACGGACGGCGATGTGGCTGCCTTTGTAGCGGGTATCGGCACCGGCGGCACCATCACAGGCGTAGGCCGCTATCTCAAAAAGCAGAATCCGGATATTAAAATAGTGGCGGTGGAGCCAGTGGGTTCGCCGGTATTGTCTGAAGGTCATGCCGGACCGCATAAAATCCAGGGTATCGGAGCCGGTTTTGTACCGGAAACATTGGATACCAAGATTTATGATGAAGTGATCCCGGTCAAGGATGAGGACGCAGCTGAGACAGCCCGTACCCTGGCCAGGCATGAAGGCATTCTGACCGGTATATCCAGCGGTGCGGCGCTGTATGCCGCCGCCGAGCTGGCCAAACGGCCGGAGTATGCCGGCAAGACCATTGTGGTGCTGCTGCCGGATACAGGCGACCGCTATCTGTCCACGATTTACGCGGAGTAAACAACAGGTTAGCCGCCCTGTCTGCTGCCTTTCAGCCTCTGCCGCGCGTCTGGTCGCGGCGGAGGCTTTGTTTTTGCGGATGATTCTTTATAATAGGCCTATGAGATTATTCAGTCAGACTTTCAGTATCAATGACGCGGAACAAGGCAGCGGTCAGCCAGCCGGCCGGGCTGCACCCGCGGGCTCGCTGACCTTCCGGGAGGTCTACGCGGATTATGCCGCCGGCACGCCGCTCTTACCGGCTGCCCGGCAGGCCCTGCTGACCTGGCTGGACGCGCTGCCCGGCAATCCCAGCAGTGTCCACCGGCGCGGCCGGCTGGCCCGGCGCGGCCTGAATGAGGCCAGGCGGGAGCTGGCCTCCTGCCTGGGCGCGGATGCATCGGAGCTATATTTTACGTCCGGCGGTACGGAAGCCTTAAACTGGGCGGCCAGAGCCTTGGCCGCTCATGGCCGGCAGAGCCGGAAACCGTTGATATTATGTTCGGCAGTGGAGCATCAGGCCTTGCGGCGGCCGCTGGAGGCTCTGGCTGACGAAGGCGGCTGCCGCCTGCAGCTTTTGCCGGCAGACCGCTACGGCTGCCTGGATCTGGCCGCTGCCGCCAACGGGCTGGATGATCCTGAAACCGGCGCGGTCTGCCTGATGCTGGTTAACAATGAAACCGGCGTCATTCAGCCAGCCGGTCGCCTGGCCGCGCTCTGCCGTGAGCGGGGCATCCTGTTTTTAGGTGATGCCATGCAGGCAGCCGGCAAGCTGGCGTTGGATCTGCGCCGGCTGGAGGCAGACTATCTGGTGCTGGGCGCGCATAAGTTTGGCGGACCGGTCGGTACAGGCGTGCTCTACGCGCGTCAGGGTTCGCCGCTGCCGCCTTTGCTGTATGGCGGCCCGCAGGAGGCTGCCCGCCGCGCCGGTACGGAAAATGTGGCCATGGCCGCGGCCATGGCGGCGGCGCTGCGGACCCGGACGGATGAACTGGTGGAAACGGAAGCCCGCTTAAGCCTGCTTGACCAGCGCTTTTGTGATGGCCTCAGACAGCTGGATGGCTGCCGGCTCCTGGTGCCGCGGCAGCTTCGCCTGCCAGGCTATATCAGTGTATTGCTGCCCCGTTTTGATGCGGAAACCTGGCTGATTCTGCTGGACCGGGCCGGCATTGAAGCCTCAGCGGGTTCGGCCTGCGCCGCAGGCGCGCTGGAGGCCAGTCCGGTTTATCTGGCTATGGGCCTGCCACCGGAAAAGGCCAGGCATGTCGTGCGATTTTCCTTTGGCTGGACCACGACGGCTGAGGATATAGACTATTGTTTGCAGGTAATTGGCCGGACACTGGCCAAAGCAGCATCCAGGAAAGACGAGCTATGAACAATTATTATGCCCCTTCTTCAAACGCGGCGGATCAGCCGGCCTCTGGCGCTGGTACGGTTCTGGTAGCCATGAGCGGCGGAGTCGACAGCTCTGTGGCCGCATGGCTCTTAACTGAGCAAGGCTATGACTGCATAGGCGTGACCATGAAATTATATGACAGTGAGCCGGAGCCAGGCCCTCAGGCTGACGCTAAGCCCCCGCTGTGCCGTGACAACAGCTGCTGCAGCCTGGCGGATATTGAAATTGCCCGCAGTGTCTCCGGTCAGATCGGCATACCTTACTATGTCTTCAATTTTAAGGCGGATTTTGAAGCGGCGGTGATCCGGCCGTTTGTCCAGGCCTATGATCAGGGGCTGACACCGAATCCCTGTATTGAATGCAATCGGCGGATCAAGTTTGAACCTTTTATGCAAAAAGCCAGGGAGCTGGACTGTCAGTTTGTGGCGACCGGACACTATGTGCGGCGGGAGCAGGGCGCTGACGGACAGGTGTATCTCAGGAAAGGGCTGGATCCGGGCAAGGACCAGAGTTATGTGCTCTACATGCTGACACAGGCTCAGCTACGCCACATTTTGTTCCCGCTGGGCGGTATGACCAAAGCGCAGGCCCGTGAACTGGCGAGGGAGGCAGGCTTGCTGAATGCGGCTAAACACGACAGTCAGGATATCTGTTTTGTCCCTGACGGGGATTATGTGGCCTTTCTGGAACGATTTAAGGGCCGCAGGCTGGAGTCCGGCCAGTTTGTGGACCGGCAGGGCCGGGTCCTGGGTACAAGCCAGGGACAGCAGGCCTATACGATTGGCCAACGAAAGGGCCTGGGGATTGCAGCAGGCTCTCCGCTTTATGTACTCAAAAAAGACAGCCGACAAAACCGGGTGGTGCTGGGCCCGTCTGAAGCCCTGTTTACCCGGCGCTGCCTGGTCGGCGGCCTGAATCAGATCAGCGGTGACTGGCGCAGCAGACCGCAGCGCCTGCTGGCAAGACCGCGCTATCACGCTCCGGAAGCGCCTTGCAGGATTGAGCCGCTGGGCGCAGACCAGGTTGCCGTGATCTTTGATGAGCCGCAACGGGCGCTGACCCCGGGACAGGCTATGGTATTATATCAGGATGACTATATGCTGGGCGGCGGTACGATTCTGGCGGAAGCCGCAGCTGAAACCGCGGAATAATCTGTTGGATTCATCTGCCCATATGCTATGGGCTTGTGCTATACTTCTTACTTAGATTATTTGGGCAGGAGCGGTTGGGTACCCGTTCCTGGGCCGTGCCATGTCACCGGAGCATATTGGGGGGATGGTTGAAAGGAGAGAGGAAATGGCCAAGTATATTTTCGTCACCGGAGGGGTCGTGTCCTCGCTGGGCAAAGGGATTACCGCCGCCTCGCTGGGCATGCTGCTGAAAGCCCGGGGCTACAAGGTAATCCTGCAGAAATTTGATCCATATCTGAATGTGGACCCCGGCACCATGAATCCGTATCAGCATGGTGAGGTCTTTGTGACTCAGGACGGCGCGGAGACGGACCTGGATCTGGGGCATTATGAACGCTTTCTGGATACGCCGCTGACCAGGCGGTCGTCCGTCAGCTCAGGCCAGGTCTATCAGAGCGTGATTAATAAGGAACGCCGCGGGGACTATAACGGCGGAACCGTACAGGTCATTCCTCATATCACGAATGAGATCCGCAGCCGCATTGTACAGGCCGGAGACCGGGCTGATATTGTTATCTCGGAGATCGGCGGCACGGTAGGCGATATTGAAGGGCAGCCGTTTCTGGAGGCCATCAGGCAGATGCATTTTGCCTTGCCTGAGGAGGATGTGCTGTATATGCATGTCACGCTGGTACCGTATCTGACCGCCAGCCATGAGCTTAAGACCAAGCCGACCCAGCATTCAGTCAAGGAGCTGCAGAAATCAGGCATTCAGCCGGATTATCTGATCTGCCGTTGTGATTACCCTGTAC
Organism: Oscillospiraceae bacterium HV4-5-C5C; assembly: GCA_012034405.1. Taxonomy (GTDB): domain Bacteria; phylum Bacillota; class Clostridia; order Saccharofermentanales; family Fastidiosipilaceae; genus JAAVLZ01. The sequence goes on from JAAVLZ010000013.1 coordinate 14,064, forward strand.
CTGATTCCATGAGAGAAAAAATTGCGCTTTTTTGTAATGTGCGTCCCGATCATGTCATTGAAAATACCAACTGTGACTCCCTTTATGAGGTCCCGCTGATGCTGGAACAGTCCCACCTGGCAGAGCTGATCTGCCGGGACCTGCACATTGAAAACCGCGCTTGTGATCTGACCGATTGGAAGGCCATGGTGCACCGCCATCTGAATCCCGAGCACCATGTTAAGATTACGCTGGTCGGTAAATATGTTGCGTTGCATGACGCCTTCCTGAGCGTGGTAGAATCGCTGACTCACGGTGGCATTGCGCACAACACCGGTGTTGAAATTAAGTGGATTGCTTCGGACGACCTGGATGACACCAATGTGGCTGAGCTGCTGGGCGATGTGGACGGTGTGCTGGTTCCGGGCGGCTTTGGTACCCGCGGGATTGAAGGAAAAATCACGGCCGTCCGATATGCCAGGGAGCATAGAATCCCCTTCTTTGGCATCTGTATGGGCATGCAGACGGCTATGATTGAAATGGCCCGTCATATGGCCGGACTGACCGGCGCCAATTCTACTGAGGTAGACGCGGACACACCCTACCCGGTCGTGGACCGCATGCCGGACCAGACGTCGGTCCTGCTGGGCGGCACCATGCGGCTGGGCGCGTATGATTGTGATCTGGAGCCAGGCACAAAAATATACGCGGCCTACGGTGAACCCAGGATTTCTGAGCGCCACCGCCACCGCTATGAGGTGAATAATGACTTCATCGCGGCGCTGGAGGCGGTTGGCGTCGTTTTCAGCGGCCATAATCCTGAATCCGGTCTGGTGGAAGCGCTGGAACTAAAGGACCATCCCTGGTTTGTGGGCGTTCAGTATCACCCTGAATTTCAATCCCGGCCAAACCGTCCGCATCCGCTGTTCCGTGATTTTGTAGGCGCAAGCCTGGCTTATCAGGAACGGCGCCGCAATCAGGAAGCGGTACCGTCAGAGACGCTATGATTTTCTGCTTTTACTGATATGCAGCTGGTATATCCCTGCTGACCCAAAGCCTGTTCCGCCGGGAACAGGCTTTTTTTGTTCCCAGAACTGTATCCGGGTCAGCAAGATGAAAGATAAGGATTTGTCAAGCGCTGCCAAAGGCCGCCAGGCGAAGACAGGGCTGTTTGTAATATGAAGTATTAGCAAAATGCGGATTGGACAAACCGACCGGATGTTATGACCAGGTTAATAAAAGCTTGAAAAATAGGGATGAGCAGCGGAGCAGTTATCCACATCATGTGGATAACTATGTGCATTATTACGAATAAATTACAATTTGACCGCAAAAGATCTCTGCGACAAACAAGCACAGATAAGAGCCTGGCAGCGGAGCAGAGGCTGACTTGGGTAAGCGCGACAGTCAGTATCAGGCAAAGTCAGCCTCCGGCGGATGTTATAATAAGAGCATTGAAAATGGGAGGAAGAAGCCATGCCGTCGCCGGAAAAAACCCGAGTCTTACGCTATCATATGCCTGCTGAAAAGAATCCGGGCGCCTTTCCCGTAAAAGAAAACGGGCCGCGCGCTGAGGCTGAGGCGCCGCTCCGGTCATGGTCAGACAGACCTTTGCCGGGACTTGAATTACCGGAAAACAGCCCTGACGGCCCGCAGGAACGAGCCAGAGCGGAGACTCGCCTTAAGTCAGAACAGAAGATCAAGGTCCGCTCCGGCATGAGCGGCGATTTTCAGCAGCTGAACCGCTGGCTTAAAGCGCTGTTCAGCCAGCATCCTGCTGCTTTACTGGACCTGGCGGCAGAGCGCCCGTTCCTGCGACCGGCCATCTGGCTGCTGGCCCCGGAACTGCTGCTGCTGCCCTTGTTCAGCCTGGGTTATTACGTGAGCCTCTACAACCTGTACTGGCCTCAGACTGCCGTACAGGGCTTTACCGGGGCCATATACGGAAACGGCCTGGCCGCGGCCCTGCTGCTGACGGCCGCCTGCTTTGCGGAACTATTCATGGTGCATTTGCTTTCACCGGTACCCCTGCCTGCTAAGGGTGTACTGAGTCAGACCGCTGCGGTGCTGCTGCCATTGGCCCTGACCGCTTTACCGGGCGGACTGCTGTTCATTCTTTGGCCAGCCGCCGGCTCCGTGCTGTTTCTGGCCGCTTTTGCGGCCCATGAAGCCCTGCTGTGGAAGGCGGCAGACCGCGTGAATCTGCCCGACCGGCTGCGCTCAGTCTGGATTTTCTGTGCCTTGTCCATGATAAAATGGCTGCTCCCTTTTGCTTATCTTGGCCTCTTTCAATAACTTGACCTTTGGCGGGCAATTCGGTAATGTTATCTATTGGATCAATTAGTATTCAGGCGGCTGAAGTCAGCTGCTTATAAGGGGAGGATCTGATTTTATGTATAAATTAGTCCTGGTTCGTCATGGTGAAAGTGAATGGAACCGCGAGAATCGTTTTACCGGCTGGACGGATGTAGATCTGTCGCCCAAGGGTGAGGAGGAAGCGCGCCGCGCTGGTCAGGAACTGCTGAAAGATGGCTATACCTTTGATCTGGCCTTTACTTCCGTTCTGACCCGGGCTAACCGCACGCTGAACCTGATCCTGGATCAGATGCATCTGACCTGGATTCCGGTGGTCAAGACCTGGCGCCTTAATGAGCGCCATTATGGCGCGCTGCAGGGCCTGAATAAAGCGGAAACCGCGGCTGAACACGGTGAAGCTCAGGTTAAGATCTGGCGCAGAGCCTATGACGTCGCGCCCCCGCCAATGACCAAGGATGATGAGCGCTACGCGGGCAAGGATCCTCGCTATGCCGGTCTGACGGAGGATGAACTGCCGCTGACGGAGTGCCTTAAAGACACGGTGGCCAGGGTCATCCCGTTTTGGGAGAGCGATATCGCGCCGGCTATCAAATCTGGCAAAAAGGTGCTGATCGCAGCTCACGGCAACAGCCTGCGGGCTTTGGTCAAGTTCCTGGATCATGTCGGCGATAATGAAATTGTAGAGCTCAACATTCCGACCGGCGTACCACTGGTTTATGAGCTGGATGAAAACCTGCATCCGATCAAGCACTACTATCTGGGTGATGCTGAGGCTATCAAAGCTGCTATGGCGTCGGTGGCTTCTCAGGGAAAAGCCAAATAAGTCTGCGGCAGCTGGAACGGGCGCCGCAGCTGTGATCCGGACGGCAGACCGTTTAACGCTTTAAAACACCCCGTAACCGCTTAAATGAAGCGCACCCCCCAAAGTTAGACAGTAGGATATACTGAAATAACTTTGGGGGCGTTTTTATTCATAAGCAGCACGGCAAACCCGCTGCGGCCGTTCAGGCGCGCGGCTGGGGCTTACTGCGGCCGCGCCACTTAAACCACCGGTGCCCCAAGCGGCGAAGCTGCCGGGCTATGAGACTGAAGAGTCCATAAATCAACAGGGTGAACAGCAGGAGGGGCAGGACGATTTCCAGCCATTGCGCCGGCTGCAGCGGCGACAGCATAAAAAAGTCCGGCAGCAGCCAGGCGGCCACGCCCAGATAAACCGAGCATAGCAGATCCAGGATAATCCGGAAGGTGTCCAGCGGCCGGCTGACCCGATAGAGCGTCAGCAGCCCGACCAGGGACAGCGCCAGGAAGGAGAGGGTGGAACAGAAGGTGTAGGACCAGCCCCAGCAGCCACCGGCAATCTGGATGGCAGACCAGCTGACGACTACGGTCAGACCGACCGGCAGCGCGTCAGGCAGAACGGTGTCCAGAAACCCTGCGCTGACCCGGTCGTAATTAGGTTTCAGCGCCAGAAAAAAGGAAGGGATACCCACGGTTGCGCCTGAAATCAGGGAAGCCTGAATCGGATACAGCGGGTAGACTAAAGGAGACAGCAGCATTAAAAAGGCCATGATGATGGCGTAAGTCGTGCGCACCAGAAACAAGGTGGACAGACGTTTGACATTGTTTATGACGCTGCGCCCCTCATAAACCGCCGGGACCAGGGACTGAATGTTATTGTCCAGCAAAATGATATCGGCGGAAAGTCTGGCCGCATCACTGCCGGAGGCCATGGCTACACCGCAGTCAGCTTCGCGAAGGGCCAGTACGTCATTGCTCCCGTCACCGACCATGGCAACCTTATGCCCCAGACTGTGCAGAGACTGCAGCAGCTTTTCCTTTTGAAAGGGTGAGACACGGCCAAAAATGGTGTACTGCCCGGCGAGCTCTGACCAGTCAGTGCCCTCAGGCAGCTGGCTGACATCGATATAGCGGTCACTGTCAGTAATACCCGCCCGCCGGGCGACCGCGGCCGCAGCCTGGGCGTTGTCACCCGACAGGATTTTTATGGTTACGCCTTGCTCCCGGTAATACGCCAGCGTTTTCCGGGAGTCAGCTCTGAGCTCATCAGCCAGTAATAGGAGCGCACAGGGCAGCAGGCTGCCGGCCGGCAGCCTGTCGGCAGCCTCACTGCTTTCCGGTTCTGGCGCGGAGTCTGCCGGAGTGGCAATCTGGCAGGCCAGCAGCAGGCTGCGCAAGCCTTGCCGGTTGCAGCGCTCCAATTCTGCCTGCAGGGACGTTCCGGCAACGTCTGTGGCGGCCTGAAGCAGGATGTCCGGAGCGCCCAGATACCAGTTGCCCTGTTGGGTAAAACTGAGCGCGGACCACTTGCGCGCGGAAGAAAACGCAATGACATTTTTTACCGGCCAGCGCCCGGCAGCGCTTTCTGATGCCGGCCGGTCCGGAGTCAGAAACGTTTGATTCAAGGCTTGCTGGGTGGAATTAGCCGGCGGAAAATATAAGGCAAATTGTCGTAACACGGATTCATAGCTGAGCGGAGGCTGTTTGATCGGGGAGCCGGGCGGTATCAGCGGCTTGAGCTCCTGAAAAACCAGCTTACCGGTGGTGATCGTGCCGGTTTTATCCAGGCATAAGGTGTCCACCCGGGCCAGGGATTCTATAGCCGACATATTCTGCAGTAAGGTCTTCTGGCGGACCAGTTTGAGGGTGCTGACAACAAAGGTTACGCTGCTGAGTAAAATCAGACCCTCCGGTATCATACTGACCAGATCCGCTACAGTACTGCTGATACCTTCGGTTAAAGTCAGATGCTCGACTAAAAAGTAGTGCTTCAGGAATAACAGGACACCCAAGGGCAAGATGATTTTGCTGATGCCCTTGACCAGTTTATCCAGGGAATCAATCAGTTCAGAGGGCTTGCGCCGTTCCTTGGCGGCCCGGGCGGTGATCCGGCTGGCTACGGTTGTCTGGCCAATCTGCGTCATCCGCGCGTACATATAGCCGGCCTGAATGATGGTACCCGCAAATACGCTGTCACCGGCGGCTTTACTGACGCTCTGACTCTCTCCGGTCAGCAGGGATTCATCTACTTCGCAGGCCTGGGAGCGGATCACCACCCCATCAGCCGCAGGCTGATTGCCGCCTTTCAGATAAACCAGGTCATCTTGTAACAGCTCCTCCGGCGCGATCCGGTTTAAGACCCCATCCCGGAGCACGTTGACCTCCGGCTGGCTCAGCAGGCTGAGCTGATCCAGCACGTGCTTGGATCGGCATTCCTGGAATATTTTAACTAAGGTATTCCAGACCGCAACCAGAAAAAACGCCATATTAAAGATCAGACGGGGATTGGGAATGACCACAATCAGCAAAACCGCGGCCAGCATAAAATTCAGTAAGTTGAAATAACTGAACACCGCCTGAAATATAATCTGCCCGTAGCTGCGGCTTTTCAGCCGGGGCTGCTGGTTGACCCGCCCGGCTGCCTGGCGTTGCCGGACCTCCGCGCCAGTCAGCCCCTGCTCCGCGTAGTCGGGGTTAAGCGGGGCAAAGGGCTCAGCGGATCCGGCGGTCTCAATGGCTTGTTCCAGTTCAGCCGCGGTATAGGGCGTCTGGGCGGACAAACCGGCCTTAGGAAATTTTGCGGCAAAGCGGCGGCTCCATTGGCTCAGCCTGCCCACTAACCTTGTTCTCCGGCCTGAAATGTCAGGGTCAGGTATTTCCGCTGCGGCTGCATCTGCCGCAAGGCTACGCCTGCTCCCTGCAGGATACGCCGGCTGGCCTGAGAGGCTTCACTATCATGATACTTGTCAGACAGATAGACGACTTCACGGATACCAGATTGCACAATAGCCTTCGCACATTCATTACACGGGAACAAAGCTACATAAATGCTGCAGCCGGCGAGGCTGGTACCGGGATTATTGAGGATGGCATTGAGCTCAGCATGGCAGACATAGGGATATTTGGTCTCCAGAAAATCTCCTTCACGATCCCAGGGATAGGCATCATCATTCAGTCCGGTAGGGAACCCGTTATAACCGGTCGAAATAATCCGGCGGTCCTGATTAACAATACAGGCGCCGACCTGGGTGTTGGGATCCTTGCTGCGGCAGGCGGCCAGCAAAGCGACCCCCATAAAATACTCATCCCAGCTGATGTAATCCTGGCGTTTGGGCATAATGTACTCCTTCCGGCTTGCTTATCTGTGGCACGATCCTGCTTGCAACATATCCGGGGACCGCGGGTGGCAGACAGCAATCTTCTGAGGCTGTACCTGACAGCTCCTTATATTATAACTGAATGATCCAGGATGTCCTGAGCATCCTGCGGCCAGACTATGAATATTCTGTGTGCAGACGCTTGCTTTTTCAGCCCCGCCTCAGTATCCTGAACATCGGTGACAGGAGGAAGATGGATATGGAAACAGCTGGCAAGTCTGATGAATACAGTACGCCTCGTATGGCCTGGCCACAGCTCTCGGAGCCTCAGGCCGCAGCGGCCAGGAGCTTGCGGCAGCGGCTGAAAGCAGTGCGCCGCCTGGTCGTCAAGGTGGGAACCTCTACCGTGACCCATCCTAACGGAGCGATGGACTTACTGAATATTGAGCGCCTTTGCCGGACGCTGGCGGATCTGCAAAGCCAGGGCCGCCAGGTTATCCTGGTATCCTCCGGCGCGATTGCGGTGGGGATGAACCGCTTAAGAGAGCGCAAACGTCCGCGGGAGATCCCTGAAAAGCAGGCTTATGCCGCGATCGGCCAGGCTATTTTAATAAATGGCTACAATCGCATTATGGCTGAGTACGGACAGATTTCAGCTCAGGTCCTGCTGACCCGGGATGACACAGATAATCCTGAAGCGCTGCGTAATATCCGCAATACCTTTATGACATTGCTGGACAAGGGAGTGATTCCGATAGTCAATGAAAATGACACGGTTTCCACGCATGAGGTCTTTCACAACGGCACCTTTGGTGATAATGATAAGTTGTCCGCAATTGTAGCCAGGATTCTGGAGGCGGATCTGCTGGTGCTGATGTCGGATATTGATGGCCTGTACAGCTGCGACCCGCATAAGTATGGCTCTGAAGCCTGCCTGATTAATTATGTGCCTGAGGTCAACCGGGAGGTAGACAAGCTGGGCGGGGAAGCCGGCAGCCTGGGAACCGGCGGAATGAAGACCAAGCTTGCCGCCGCCAGGATAGCGGGGGCCGCGGGCATTCCCACGGTGATTACCCAGGGTCACCGGCCGGGTGACCTGGATCTGATTTTAGGAGGGGAGACGATCGGTACTTTGTTTGCGCCCCCTTCCCTGCCCTCAGGTGAATCAACCCCGGAGACGCCTGAAGACTGAACCTGGCTGCGGCGGCGCGAAGCTCAAAGTTCCAGGATACAAGCGCTCAAGAGAAAAGATAAGAGCAGATCTGCCAGCGTCCGGCGGGTCTGCTCTTGTTCGCTTACTCCGAGGGAGTGGTCCCCACGCCATCCTGAAAACCGGTAACCGTGCCGCCATTATGGTAGCTGCAGCTTTTGGTGGGGATCAGTGCGGAACCTTTGACATAGTATTCAGTGATGACATTGGCCGGATTATCCGCCCGGCACGCGGCTGTGGCCAGTTCACCGGAATCCACGCAGATCTGTACGCCTACAATATCCCCGGGCTGGGTCCATGTAGCGGCGGGGGAATCTGCCATGACTTTTCTCATGGCGTCAAACCAAATGCGCTTGGCGCCCTCATTATCCGGCCCGGCGATGCCGCGCGGGGTATCAAAGCCGTACCAGACCGCGGCGGTGTAGTAGGGGGTAAATCCAACGAACCATTTATCATAGTCATCATCAGTCGTACCGGTTTTGCCGGCGGTGCTGATCGTTTCACCGTTGGAATTTTTTATCATTCCAAAGCCAGAAGCCGACCCTTCATACGGGAAACTGCTGGTTCTGCCCAGGATTGTCTCTTCCAGAATTTTGGTCATCATAAAAGCGGTCTCCGGGGAGTATACGGTGTTACTGACCACCTTGTTTTCCAGCAAGACATTGCCGTCACTATCCAGGACCTGGGTGTAGGCATAAACCGGTGTATAAAGCCCGCCGTTAGGGAAGACGGTAAACGCGGAGGCCATTTCCAGCGGGGACATGCCCTGTTCAAAACCACCCATGGCCATTGAAAGCTGAGCCGAGTCATCGGTGCGGTCAATTCCGACCAGCTTGAGGAAGTACTTTGATGTGTCCAGCCCGATCGCGTTCAGTACTTTGACGGCCGGAACGTTGTTGGAGATTTTGACGGCGTTGCGGATGGTCATGTAACCCCGGTATTCAGGGTAATAAGCATTTTTGGGGTAGGGTTCATCCGGATTATCCGGATCCATATAGACCTTTTCATCTTTAATCAGGGTCCCGCCGGTAATCAGGCCCATTTCAATAGCCGGGGCGTAAACGTTCAGCGGCTTGATGGAAGAGCCGGGCTGGCGCTCAATATCTGTAGCGCGGTTGGTGACCAGATTGGCTGTCTTGGTCCCGGAACCGCCGCCCATGGCGACCACCGCGCCGGTCTGGTTATCGATCACGGCCATGCCGGCTTCGGGCAACTCCGGCAAGCCGTCATAACGGCTGGGCTCAGCGGCGAAAAGTTCCGATTTATTAAAGGTCTCATCTACATAGCTTTGGATCGTGCTGTCTAAAGTGGTATAGATTTTCAAGCCACCGCTGTAAACTTTTTGCCGGGCCAGCGCGGTGCTGTATCCTAACTGATCTTCCAGATCTTCCACCACATCCGCATACACATATTCCGCAAAATATGAGTTGATACTGGTCCCGCTGATATCCGGCTCTTCCCGATTGATATCAAGCTCCGTATTCAGCGCCTCCTGATATTGGCTCTCAGTTATATAACCCAATTCCTCCATCTTGCCTAAAACCACCCGCTGCCGCCGCAGGGCGTTGCGCAGGCCGCTTTCCGTGCGCGGATTGTAGGTGGAGGGACTCTTGGGAATTCCCGCCAGAAAGGCGCATTCCGCCAGATTGAGATCCGCCGCGTCTTTACCAAAATATGCCTGGGCCGCAGTCTGGATGCCAACATAGGAATTGGCCATGGGTACCAGATTCAGATACAGCTCCAGGATTTCATCATCCGTCAGCTCCTTTTTCAGCTGAATGGCCCGATACCATTCCTGTACCTTGCGCTGGGCGCTGCGCTCATCCTCACCGGTGATCAGCTTGACGGTCTGCTGGGTGATGGTTGAACCGCCATGCGTGGCGGAGCCGCCGTTGGCCAGCGCTGAAACGACCGCGCTGGCAATCCGGCGCGGATCAATACCGATGTTTTCATAAAATCGTTCATCTTCAATGGAAATAAAGGACTCATCAATATAAGTGTCCTTGACATCGGAAATGGAAACGTACTCCCGGTCAATATTTTCCGAACCGGTAGAAATAGAAATGACGTTGTCATCGGAATCAAACATGGTGGTGGTCTGCGAGCCGATGTTCAGCTGTGAAGCCGTCAGCGGCTCAGTCGTGGCGATATAGGCCAGCAGCATACCGCCGCCGATACCGCCGGCCAGAACAATCAGCAGGACAATGAGCAGGAGGACAGTCTTTACTATCCGGCCTATAAACCGGGTTATCTGCTGCCCGACGGTTTGCGCAGTCGCGGGATGGGTAGGCTTACCCTTAACATGCCGGTGCAGCGACCGGCGCAGTCGGCTCAGATCCTGCCGGTAGGCGCGGTCTGAAATCTGAGTGCCCCGTGCCACCCGGGCGGCTACCGCCGCTTGCCCGCTGCCTGATTGGGGCCGGTGGTACATGTTGGAAGGTACAGCGTGGGGACCGGCCAGGTCCCCGCGCGCGGCAGCTTTAACCTGACCCGCCGGAGCGGTACCCGGCTGACGGGTATTTGCCGACCGGGTTTGATTGGCCGCGGCTGACGCGGGCGGCTGAGGGCTCGACGATGATTGATGTTTATTCATGAAGTGACAAAGGCCTCCTGCACGCTGGTGACTGGGTCAGAAATATGCCTTATTATAGCAGACTCTGCCGCCTGATCGTTAACCGGGGCGGCGGCAGCCGTAAATCAACCAGGTCCCCAGGGCGTCGGCCAGGCGTTTCCAGAACACTGTCCCGCTCATTCTGGCAGGCAGTAGCCTCGCTGGTCCAGATAGGCCTGTAATGCCGGCCGGTTAGCCTCAAAAATTGGCTGCGGCAGCGCGTCAGGCATAAAGAAACCCAGCTTTATGACTTCTGCAGGATCATTTTGCAGCTGCCCCTGCCAGTCCCGGCAGATATAGACCAGATCAATATTGGATACTTCATCTCCGTTGGGGTAGACAAAATGCATCCGGGGGCTGGAAAACACGCCCAGCAGTTCCAATTGGCCGGCCTGCAGCCCGGTTTCCTCAAAAAACTCCCGCCGCGCGGCTTCCTCCACCGTTTCATCCAGCTCCACCGAACCGCCGGCGTAAGCCCAGATGCCATTATCCTGCCGCTGCTGCAGCAAAATTCTGCCGCGGCTGTCTTCTGCAATCACACTGGCGCCGCATTGCAACAATGGACGGTGTCCCAGCAGCTTGCGCAAATCCATGATATAACCCATTTTTAACCGTCCTTATGATCTTGAATGTCTGGTTTGTTAACCGTGTTTCCAGTCCTGCCTGAAACCACGGCAGGCGGGCCGGCTCAGGCCGGGTGCTGATCACCTGGCCGGTGCAGCCTTGAGCCATGACCAGAGCAGGCGGTTCACCGTTTCGGCATAATCCGGGGGTACCCGATGCTTGTCAAACGTAATCAGAGGCAGTTCCTCATTATCCTGATTGACGGCGCTGAGCGTGGTCGCGCGATATTTGCCGCTGTATAGCTGATCGGTTTGCTTGAAATGGCGGATTTCACTGAACTCAGCAAAGCGCACCGCATCATGCCTGCCAAGAATATAGACGCAGGCGGAACTGCGGTCCAGCCGGACCCGGTGACGATAACGCAGTAAAAAGACGCCGAAAAAAATAGCCAGGAGCGCCCAGATTCCAAAAAATATCAACCACAGCAGCTGTACACTGCGGTAAAGATAGACGCTTAATAAAATCAGCAGTACGGCTGCGGTAAAGGCCAGCAGAGCCCCGGTAACAGACGTGCGGGCAGGCTTTTCCCGCCCGAAGTAAAGATTCTGACTGTCATAGCGGAACTCTCCGGGGTAGGCCTTGAACAGATCCTTAATCGCCTGTCCCACGGGATTGGCAGCCGCGGCTTCCGCCGCGGTCTCCTCAGGTGGCGTGGCAACCTTAACGTGGTCAGCCGGCTGCTGCCCGGACCGGGGCTTGCGGCTGCCAAATCTGAATTTGGTTTTCAGTTGACTCATATGAGGCCTCATTTCTCGGCTGAAAGATTGCAGCCCGGAATTAACAGACGGAGAAATAAACTGTACTTATTTTAGCACAACCAGACGGCCAATTCCCAGAACCAGCAAGCCGCTGCCATGCTTGGGCATGACAGCGGCTTGCTGGCAAATATCAGGAACCGGGAGCTGATCTGATCAGCTTACTTTGTCATCAGCTTTCAGGATGATCAGCAGTCTGATCCGGCTCAGCGGCTTCAGTTTTATAAGGTGCGGCGGAGTAGAAGGTTTCTGTTTCCTGCGGTTGGATATCGTCCAGTTTATGCTCGGCTTTGCTTAAATAGTGTCTGGCAAAGTCACGTCCGCCCAGACCAAAGGCCAGCGCAAAGGCCAGCGCGGCTCCGGCTATGACCAGCAGCAGAACGTAACTGATCACGCCACTGCCTAATTTCAGCTGATCCAGCACCATAAAGATCGCGATCACCATGATGATGATTTTGGTCAGGAGGCCAATGGAGCGCCCGCCTGCCAGCTTTTCCGTGAGTTTAAGCTGCAGCCAGCTGGCAAAAAAGTAAGCGGCGGCCAAAATCAACACCGCGCCCAGAACATTGGGCAGATAAGCTATGATCGCGGCGCCGATGGTTTGCAGGACGTCCAGCTGAATGACATTCAGCCCCTCAACCGTGAAGAAGAGGACAATGAGAACCTGAACCAGTACACCGATAAAATGAGACATGGAAAAATTGCTGCGAATGACCCGGTGATCAGGATCAAGCTTGGCAGAATACTTATCCAGTCCGATCCCGGTCAAAAGCTCTGTCAGCAGCCGGCCGATGATCTTGCCCACGTAAACACCCAGGCCGATTAACACCGCCGCGGCCAGAATCTGCGGGATGAAGGAAAAGATGGTATCCAGCATCAGGATGGCCGGTTCAGAAATGGCCCGGATCTGTAAAGCTTCCAGCGCCGCGATAATGATCGGAATCATAATCAGGACAAATACAATATAGCTGATGATATGCGACAGGCTGTTGCGCGGCTCGGTGGTCAGACCATGTTTTTGCTGGATTTTATCCACCCCCAGCCGCTTCAGCAGCGGCTCCAGCAGCTGCCGGATGACTTTAGCGACAAAATAGCCGACCAGCAGGATCAGCACAGTAGCGATGATATTAGGAATAAAGCCTAAAATTGAACTGACCATTGAAGTGATGGGGTCGGCCACGGCGCTTAAACCCAGGCGGGAAAAAACCGAAGGCAGAAAGAGGATAAACACAATAATAAAGACTAATTTTCCCAGATAAGTCAGGGTATTTCCTTTACTGCTATCCGTCACCCCGGCGCGGTTGATTTTTTCCTCCAGTTTGAGGGCCTTAAGCAATTTGATAATCAGCCAGCGGGCCAATGAGGCGACCAGATAGGCCACCACCAGAATCAGGATTGCCGCCAGGATGCCTGGTATGGCGTTGAGTACGGCGTTGCCAAGATTACGCAGCCATTCCATATGCTCTTCTCCTTTCAATCAATCCACCTGTCTGTTATTGACAGAGGGATGTGCTACACAAGAATTATAAACATTATTAATGATTAAGTCAGCTTTGTAGAGAACAAATGTGACAAACCTGAATAATATGGACAAGCTGTAGAATATCGCGTTAAAACAACCAATAATAATGAGAAAGCGGCAGGAACCTGATCCTGCCGCCCTGTTGAGACGACTGTGCGCCAGCTGGTCCGCGGCGGCTGACCGCTCGCGCTGAAGCAGTCCGGTTTACTCCGCGGAGGTATTCCCGGAGGCCGGGCTCAGCACCGCCTGCGAAGACGCCAGCAAGCCGCTGAGGTTCTGTAAGTCAGAGGGAACGATCAGTTTGGTCGCCCGTCCGTCAGCTACCTTTTCCAGCGCCTTAAGCGCTTCTAATTGAAGGTAAGCCTGACCGGGGACGGCCTGGTTGATCTGGCTGATACCAAAGACCTGGGCTTCGTAAATGTTTTTTATCGCCTGCGCCTGACCTTCCGCTTCCCGGATCTGGGCTTCTTTTGAAGCTTCCGCCGCCAGGATTTTGGAGGCTTTTTCCGCTTCCGCGTTTAAAATGGCGGCTTCTTTCTGCCCCTGAGCGGTCAGGACGGCGCTTTGCCGTTCCCCTTCCGCGCGCAGGATCATCTCCCGCTTCTCCCGCTCTGCCTTCATCTGCTTTTCCATGGCGGCCTGGATCTCCCGCGGCGGCTCCAGGTTCTTGATCTCAACCCGTTTGATTTTGATACCCCAGGCATCGGTCGCCTCATCCAGTTCCTCACGGATGCGGCTGTTGATAAAGTCACGGCTGGTCAGCGCCTCATCCAGTTCCAGACCGCCTACAATATTGCGCAGCGTGGTGGAACAGAGATTTTCAATAGCGGCGTCAGGATTCTGAATGCCATAGCAAAACAGTTTTGGATCCATTATCTGTGAATACACTACTGTATCAACCAGAATCGTAACATTGTCCTTGGTGATACAAGGTTGAGGCTTAAAGTCCTGCACAATTTCCATCATAGTTACTTTGCGGACAATCCGGTCAAAAAAAGGCAGGACGATATTGAGCCCGGGCTGCATGGTCCGGCTGTACGTTCCCAGGCGCTCAATAACATAAGTGTGTGATTGCGGCACAATCCGGACACAGTAGCGAATCAGCAGCACGACCAGGACGACGATAATAATTGATACCAGCAAGCTGCCGCCCAAGGCGGTTAATGACAGAGGAAAAACGTTTAACCTACTCATCTTTTTGCTCCTTTAGCGTTACTCTTTGGGGAGTTGATCCGCCTGGGGCCGCGGCGCGGCGGCGGAGACAGGCAGGGGATCAACGGGGGTGACGACCAGACGGACGCCGGACAGCCGGTCTACCCGTACGAGCGTCCCGGCAGGAATGGTCTGGTTATTAAGCGGCGCCAGCAGCCATGAATCGCCTTCCATGGCCTCGCGCACCATGCTGTCCTGGGTCAGCGGCTGCGAGAGCCTGAATGTCCGTCCGATCAGCCGGTCAGCGTTAGTGGCGACAGGCTTGGTCTGCAGCTTTTTCCATAAAAAGCGGCGGGCCAACAGCAGAGACACTAAACTGACCGCGGCAAAAAGGATAATCTGCAGCGGCAGCCCGGCTCCCAGAGCCCGGGCGGCTAACCCGCCCAATGCCCCCACGGAAAACCAGACAAAAATCAGATTCCCGGGAGTAATCAACTCCAGCACCAGCATTATGATAGCCAGCGCAATCCAAAAATAGTTCAAATCCCGGCCTCCTTTCAGTACATGACACAGGCCGCAGGCCCCTGGCGATCAGCTGAAGCTTAAGCCTGTCAGCTTGACTGAGGACAGTGTACCATAACGCCTGGATTTAATCTGGCGAAGCTCATACAAGCGAGCGGTAAAGAGGCAGATAAAAGGCCGGGTCTGCCTCAGAGGAAGCGGACCCGGCCCAGGACTGTCAGGCCGGGCTGGCAGCGCTATCCCGGCCGTTAGCGGCTTTTCAGCTTTTACTGCTGGCAGGCGTTGCCTTCTGCCGGCGCGCTTTAATGAAATCGCCGATAGACAACAGCAGATTCAGCAAAATGCCGACAATCGCGGCCGACGCGATGGCCGGGATTTTTGCGCCAAAAATAGGAATGGCGTTATCCGGAAAACCGTAGTGACCGCCCAGACCTACGACCAGAATGATCGAAATAACACTCAGATTTCTGGCGCTGAACAAGTCCACCTTTTTGTTAACCATGATCGCGATGCCCTGAGCGGCGATCACGCCAAACAGGAAAATGCAGGCGCCGTTGATGACTGCGCTGGGCACAGAACTGATGGCATTGGACAGGGGCTGAAAGAAAGAAAGCAGCATGGACAGAATAGCCGCGACGCCCAGCATCTTAACGGAAAAGTTTTTGGTGATGGCCATAGTGGAAATGTTTTCGCCGTAGTTGGTGCCGGCCGGACCGCCGACCAGAGCGGAAACCATGTCCCCGATGCCGTCGCCGATCAGGTTCAGGCCAAGCTTATCTGCGATGGCAAAATGTCTGCGACCCTTTTTATCAGCCAGATCATTAACATAAATGTCCAGCTGGAACAAGTGAGCGGTAGATTCAGGGATGGTGGCGATGGCGATAGGCATAATAGCCAGGACTGCTCTGGCATTGGGCTGGGGCAGGGTAAAATGAGGGACGTCAAAAGCCGGGCCGGCAAAAATTGTCCCAAAATCGACCAGGCCCAGCGGGATGCTGACCAGGTATCCGACCAGAATACCTAAAAGGATGGGCAGCTGCGCCCAGAATCCCTTGAGATAGACTGAAAAAATGACCGTAGCCAGGAGGGTTACCAGAGCCGCAATCCAGGCTTTGCCGCTGGTGGTGCCGGTCGCGGCGTCAAAACCGCCGGCGCTGGTCATGGCCGTTCCGGCCAGGGATATGCCGATGACCAGGGCGATGGAACCGGTAACGGTGGGGGGCAGGACCTTTTCGATTTTATCCATCCCAAAACGCGATACAATCAGACCGGCGACAATGGAAACCACACCGGAACAAATAATACCAAACTGGGCCTCGGATATCAGGGCGTCCGGCGCTACCTGACCATAGGCTGCGCCGGTTATCAGGCTGATGGCGGCAATATATGAAAAACTGGATCCATAATACAGAGGGATACGTCCGCGCGTCACCAATAAGAAGCAAAGGGTGGACAGACCGCTGGCGAAAATGGTGGTATTGACATGAAAGCCAGTCAGCAGCGCTACCGTAACCGTAGCGGGGAACATGACCAAGATTTGCTGAAACGCAAAAATGATCAGTTTGCCGATTGAGGGGGTTTCATCCGGCAAATATCCGATGACAGGGTCCGGGGACCGTTTTTGAGACATAAAAATTCTCCTTTATTCAAAAGTTGTTCACGAATCTTTTATTATTCTACAGAGGGAGACCTGCTTGTCAATGACCGGCGCAGCCTGAAGCGGCTGGCTTTTATCAAACCGGCTGATATCGCCGTCACAAGACCGATCTGATCCCTTAAAATAGAAAGCGAAAATCAACCGTCTCACGCCGCTGCTCAGAAAGAGCTTCAGGGTGGTCGGATCAGGGAGGATTTATATGACAGACTGGAAATCACTGGCAAGACAACCGGATACGGGCCTTTATATCCGGACACTGATGGAGGCGCTGGAGTTTCCGCAGCCGGCTCAGGAGGCTTTACAAAGAGACTGGCAGTCGCTGCAGGCAAATCCGGCCGCCCGTGAGGCGTTTGACCGCCTGACTCGGCGCTGGTTCCTGGCGGATTATCACGACGTGCAGACAGACATCCAGGCTCAGCTGCATCAGATCACGGCGCCGCAGGCGGTGACCGCCTGGCGGGCGGATATGCTGCTGCTGCTGGCCGCGGCCAAGCCCCTGTACCTTCGCTATCTGGGGCAAGGCTACAGCAGTGAGCTGTATCTGGCCAGCCTCAGTGATCTTCGCTATAAACTGCTTGAGTGCCGGCAGGTTAAGGGAGATTGGGGGACGTTTGTCCTGTTCTGGTTCCCGGAGTTTTACTGTTTGGAACGCTTTGCGCTGGGCCGCTTTCAATATGAGGTCAAGGAGTTTCCGGAGCCGGCTTACACGTATAAGAACTGGACCATCCGGCAGGGTGATCCGGTCTTGAATCTGCACATTCCTTCATCCGGTCCGTTACTGAAGGAAGACCGACTCCGTTCCTATCAGCTGGCTTATGATTTTTACCGGCCACGCTGGCAGACGGAGGTCATGGCTTTCACCTGCCACTCCTGGCTCCTGTTTCCGGAGCACCGCTTGTTCCTGCCACCGTCCAGCAATATCAGGGGCTTCATGTCTGATTATGAAATGATCCGCCAGGAGGCGGATCCGGATTTCAGCGACGGGTGGCGGATTTTTGGGGCGGACTATCAGCTGGATCCAAGCCTGCTGCCGCGTCAGACCGGTTTACAGAGAGCTTACGCGGACTGGCTGAGTCTGGGACACCAGGCCGGAGCGGCTCAGGGAATCTTTTTGTACGATGGCCATGAATTCTATCATCATGTGTGAGGTTGGCAACACGCGGTTAGCGTCAGGTAACTTACGTTACTGTGCCGGGCCGGTTTACTGTATAGACTGATACTACAACAGCCAAGCGCCTGGGCTGCTTACCGGGTGGACACGACGCCGCCAGGCAGGGCGGCTGGCAGTATATAGAATATACAGAGGAGATATTATTATGGCTTATCAGCTCCCCCCACTGGATTATGCTTACAACGCCCTGGAGCCTTACATTGACGCCCGGACCATGGAGATACATCATACGCGTCATCATCAGGCTTATATTGACAAGGTGAACGCAGCCCTTAAGGACTATCCGCAATTGGAGCAAAAATCAGTTTATGACCTGATTAAAGACCTGGCGGCGGTGCCGGACGCGATCCGCACTACCGTGCGGAATAACGGCGGCGGTCACGCCAACCACAGCTTTTTCTGGAAGGTGCTAAGCCCGCAAGGCGGCGGGGAGCCGTCCGGGGACTTAGCTCAGGCGATCGACCGTGATTTTGGCAGCCTGGCAGCTTTTAAGGAGCAATTTGAGCAGGCAGCAAGCACCCGCTTTGGCAGTGGCTGGGCGTGGCTGGCCACCGATAAGGATGGAAAACTGACGGTTTATTCTACCGCTAATCAGGACAGCCCCCTGATGGAGGGTCTGCACCCGGTCATTGGTCTGGATGTCTGGGAGCACGCTTATTACCTGCAGTACCAGAACAAGCGGCCGGCCTATATCAAGGCCTTCTGGGAAGTTGTTTCCTGGCCGCAGGCAGAAAAGAATTACAGCTTCCGGCAGGCCTGATGACTGGCTGCCGCCGCGGTGACTGATTTAATTCGCCATCGCCGGCAGCAGCGACCGGAGCGGTCAGTCAGTCCGGATAAAGCCTGGCCTGACTGACCGCTTACCCCCCCGTAAAGATCCGCTCCCGTTGACCCCGCTGCAGCCGCAGCGGGCGACAGCCCGGGAGCGGGTCTTTATATTGTCCTAATTCCGGCTGTTCCGGAGACGGACGGTTATAAGATGGCCAGGTCTTGCTTGTAGCTGGAGCAACTGAATGTTCTGAAATGGTGTCTTGAAGGCGGATAAGTGCCTGACTTTTATAATTGGTTAGAGTATGCTAACCAGGCTATCGCTCAAACTTGCCTTTCGCGCTGGTCTCAGACAAAAGGCAAATAATATAAACAAAAATAGAAAAGGAAGGCACTATGTCAACCAAGAGACAACCTCGTTTTAAGCTCAGCCGCCGGCTGGGCGTCAATATCTGCGGACATCCGAAAGCGCTGGACCGGCTTAACCGCGGGGGACAGGCCGGACAGGCTGTTCGCCGCCCTGCCAAAATGAGTGAATACGGCCGCCAGCTGCTGGAAAAACAGAAAATCAAAGCCTATTACGGCATACAGGAAAAACAGCTTCGCCGCTATTACGCTAAAGCCAGCCGGACGCGGGTAGGTAAGCCGGGTGAGATTTTGCTGCAGCAGCTGGAATGCCGGCTGGATAATGTGGTTTACCGGCTGGGTATGGCCCGCTCACTGGCGGGGGCACGGCAAATGGTGACCCACCGGCATATTTTGCTGAATGGCAAGCTGGTGAATATCCCGTCCCATCCGGTCAAGCCAGGCGATACGCTCAGTTTGAAGGAAAGCAGCCGTGAGGTCAGCAATTACCGCGACAGCTTCCTGAACGCCCTGGTGTCCTATCCCTATCTTTCCGTTGATCGGGAACAGTTCAGCGGCAGGCTGGAGCGTCTGCCTCAACGGGATGAACTGCCCATAGAGGTGGATGAACAGCAGCTGGTTGAGTTCTACAATCGCTGAGCGGCGGCTTGGTTTAGCCGAAAAAAGCATGTACCAATTATGATGATTGCAAAATACAACCAGAAGTATGGACGATACCACAATATTACGCATGTATTTGCAGGATATCCGGCGCCGTTTTGTCAAAACGGCGCTTTTAGTGTCGTGAGCTCGCGCGTCTGGACACGGAATCAGGTAAAATCAGGATACAAATATAAGCAAAGGCTAGACTGACTGCGGCGACAGCGGCTGCCAGCTTCCGGCTTTTATCCCAGGAGGTGCCGACCATGAATATTTATTGCACCCGGAACTTGCTTCGGTTAATACAGACCAGTCCTCAGACGGCCAGACAGGGCTTCCAATATATTCCGTTTAATCTGCTGACGGCTCTGGAGACGGCCGGCTGCGCTAAGCGCGGTTCAGGTACGCTGAATCAGCCGGAGCCTGATCAGGGCCTGCCTTTGGCCGCGGCCGCGCTTACCGCCGGCATCGCTCAGCCGGAGATCCTGTCCCCTGGCGGGATCAGCGGCCTGGCTGAAGGTCTGTTTTCCTGGCACGCGGGCTTGCTGGGTGAAGATAGCGGCGTGAAGGCGGTGGTTTTGATTAATGATGCCACGCGTTACCCCCTGGTGATTGTCATGAAGGAGGCGCAGGATTACGCTCAGCTGGACCGCTTGTTCGGTGAGGCTCTGACGCTGGCTTTGCAGACTGAGGGGGTGCCGGATCTGGGCATCGGCCGCTATTTTACCACCGGCGGAGATATCCGCTTTATAAAGGCCAGTGACCGGCGTCAGTTAGGCCGCCTGAACGCGGCCAATGCCGAGACCCAGGAGCGGCTGCAGGTTCTGGATATCCGGCAGAACCTGCAGTACTTTGCAAGCCTGGAGCTAAGCCGCGGCCGCCGCTATCGCTACGCGGCCACCGCGCCGGCTCTGACGCCGGCTCAGGCTTTGCTGAATCAGCTGGCAGCGCTGGTTCAGACCCCCGGCGGGACTAGTACTGAGCCTATTCAGCAGGTTACAGCCTATCAGCTGCTGATCGCTCTGGGCCCGGCCGCTCA
The DNA here is from genome assembly GCA_012034405.1 of Oscillospiraceae bacterium HV4-5-C5C. Classification (GTDB taxonomy): domain Bacteria; phylum Bacillota; class Clostridia; order Saccharofermentanales; family Fastidiosipilaceae; genus JAAVLZ01. Next base: position 34,510 of record JAAVLZ010000013.1, read on the forward strand.
TACGCTCGCCTGGCGGCGGGTGCTGGTACCCGCGGTGCTCTCTTTCCGCTATCTGCATAATGTGATTCAGACGGTGTTTGACTGGCATGATCAGCATCTGCACCGCTTTGTGCTGGATACCCCCGGCCTGCCGGAAACACACATTTTAATGCCGGAGGATCCGGAGGAAATACTGGCCTCAGATGATAAGCGGGCCGTTAAGCGCCTGGATGACCGCTATGTCGCGCTTAAGGATATCGTGCCGCTGTACGGCAGTTTCAGCTACACCTATGATTTCAGCGACAAATGGACCCATGAGATTACTTATGAAAAGACCGTGACGCTGCCTCAGCTGCAGGTCTGCCTGCTGGATGAAAAGGGGGAGCGCCCGCCGGAGGATGTAGGCGGCTTTGCCGCGTTCGGGGTTTATCTGCAAATAATGGCCAATCCTGAACACGCGGATCACCAGGCAGTTAAAGAGTGGTCTGACGGTCAGCTTGAGGGCGTTTATACTGAAGCAGAACTGAAGCGGCGACTGGAGGATGTTTATTTCAGTTACTGAAACAAGCTGGCTGCCTGAGCGCCGAAGTCCTGTGGGTTACTTCCTGCAGTTCCATGATGAAACACCGGGGGCGGTCTCTCCTAGGAGAGACCGCCCCCGGTGCTGACCGCTGCGCCAATCATCAGCGCCGCAGTCGCTGAACAGGATCAGACCAGGGCAAAACCGCCGTCGACGGTGATGAACTGGCCGGTGGTATAGCTGGCACTTTCGCTCCCAAAGAAGAGCAGCGGGCCGTTCAGTTCGCCGCGCGCGCCGGGACGGGAGGCGGGACACAGAGCGTTGTACATCTGCATAAAGCTCTGGTTGGTGAAGAGGGTGCCGGCGGTCATCTCAGACTCAAACAGGCCGGGGCCGACTGCGTTAACCGTAATGTTATCTTGCGCGTAGGAGGCCGCCATGCCCTTGGTTATGCCCAGAACAGCGGCTTTGGAAGCGTTGTAGACATGACGCACTAACTGCGGGGCTTTGTCAGCCAAGATAGCATTGACGGAAGCGACGTTGACAATACGGCCGTAGTGATTCTTTTTCATTTGAGGAATGACATATTTTCCGGTCAGAAAGATGCTGCGGACGTTGGTGTCCATGGATTTATCCCACTGCTCCGTGGTCAGGGTTTCAACGCTGCCGCCCTGAGCAATACCAGCGTTGTTTACTAAAACGTCAATCTTACCAAAATGCGCCAGAACTTCAGCGATCGCTGCTTTAACACTGTCTTCACTGCAAACGTCACAGACCACGGCCAGGGCCTGGTGTCCGCCGGCGGTGATTTCGTTGACCACAGTCTCCAGTTTTTCCTTGCGGCGGGCCAGTAAAGCCACGTCGGCACCATGCTGGGCAAAGGCGCGGGCGGCATCGGCGCCCAAACCGCTGGACGCACCGGTTACCACGACTACCCGGCCGCTGAAGTCAAAAAGATTTTGCATATATTGTTCCTCCGTTCTCTATTTACCGGCACTCACATAAACGGGTCAGTAACCCGTCTGAATCCTCGGTAAGCTGCTTGGACTTTATTGATTTTACTATACTAATCTGAAAATTGCTAAATATTTAGCAAAAAATATCCAGGTGCGTTTGCTTCGTCCGCGGCACCGGGCGCGACTTGCGGCAAGCAGCACCAGATGATTGCAGCCGGACCGATTAAGCCGCAATTGAACTTGCCAGTGATGGTAGCCTGCTTTATAGTTACTGCGGATGCGACTGTTTTGCAGCGGACGCCGGCGGCGATCAGCCTTGCGTCATGATCCGGCACAGGATTCAAGACCGGGCACTCCCTGAAATCCGGGGTGACCTATAAGGAGACTCAAGATGAAACAAACAACAGCAGACTGGCCGGCAGGCGTGAGGAAAACCAGACAGCGGGAAGCTATCTGGGACGTTTTGCAACAGGCGTCAGCCCCGCTCAGCGCCAGAGATATCGCGGCCAGACTGGGAGCAGAAGGCGCGGAAGCCTGGCTGTCCACGGTATATCGTACCCTGGATTTACTGGTCAGCCGCGGCAGTGTTACCCGCATAGCCAGGCTGGATTCAGACATGGCCGTATATAGCTTGCAGCATGCCGGTCACCGGCATTATGCGGTTTGCCTGAAGTGCCACAAAATTATCCCGATGACCAATTGTCCGATGGATGAGTTCATCCCCAGGCTGGAGGATCGGAATTTTCTGGTCCTGGGTCACCAGCTGGAGCTGTACGGTTATTGCAGCAGCTGTAAGGCAGAAGCGCTGGCGACCGCCGCGGTTGACAGCGCGCCAAAACCTCGGCACCCAGTATGATTAAAGAAATATATCTGGCCGGCGGCTGCTTTTGGGGGTTGGAACAGTACCTCAGCCAGATCCGCGGGGTTAAGGCTACTGAGGCCGGTTATGCCAACGGCCGGTCGGCTGCTGGGCGCAACGCCGACCGGGCGCCTGACTATCAGACAGTCTGCCAGGGCAGCCTGGGCTTTGCCGAGACGGTGCGCGTGAGTTACGACGAAGAGCAGCTGCCCCTGGAACGGCTGCTGGAGCTGTACCTGCAGGCTATAGATCCGTGGTCGGTCAACCGTCAGGGTGCTGACTGCGGGGTCCAGTACAGAACTGGCATTTTTTATCAGGAGCTGGCTGACCAGGTTACGGCACAGGCTTTACTGAATGCGCTGGCCGGCGCTGCTGGCCGGTTTCCCGCGGTCGTGTGCCAGCCGCTGAGGAATTATTATCCGGCCGAACCTTATCACCAGCGTTACCTTGAAAAAAACCCCGGGGGTTATTGCCACATTTCACCCCGGCTGATGGCGGAGGCCAGACGGGCCAATCCTGATCCCAATTTGTGAAGCGGCGCCATGCCGCCACCATAAAACCCGCTTTTTTTCACAAATCAGACTGCCTGAACTGCGGCTTAACTGTAGTAAAATGCAGTTGCCTGCAATACCCATCCAGTCTGACGGCAGTAACTGAAAGGAAGCGTATTTATGAAAATTATTGATTTAAAGACGCAGCACCTGACCAATCCCCTGGGCTTTGAATTATCCGCTCCGGTATTTTCATTTAAAGTGACGGAAACCGAGGCCGGCAAACTGCTTTGGAGCCGGGTGGAAATTGCGGCGGACGCGGCCTTTGCGGATATCCGCTTTGACAGCGGGCCTCAGACCCGGCTGAACGCCATGGCCTATGCGCCGGATTTTAAGCCGGAGCCCTGTACCCGCTACTGGTGGCGGGTGTCAGCTCTGGCCGATGACCGCAGCCTGGCCCAGAGCGAGCCCGCTTGGTTTGAAACCGCTAAAGCGCCGGGAGATTGGCTGGCAACCTGGATCAGCCATGATTTCCCCTCCGGACGGGGCGCCGTGTTTTCCCGCGGCATAGAGGTGAGAAAGCCGCTCAGACAGGCCCGGGCTTATATCCTGGGCCTGGGTTTATATGAGAGTTATCTGAACGGCCGGAAAACCGGACAGGAATATCTGGCGCCCGGTTGTCATGCCTATGATAAATGGCTGCAATACCAGACTTATGATCTGACTGAACAACTGCAGTCCCTGGTCGGGCAGCCGGCCGAATGGGAGATTTGGACAGCAGACGGCTGGTACTGCGGCCGTTTTGGGTATAAGGGGCAGACAAAGATTTACGGATCTCAACAGCGACTGCTGGCAGAGCTCCTGCTGGAATATGAAGACGGCAGCCGTGAAATGATTGCGACGGATGATCAGTGGCAGGTCAGACTGAGCCCGATCAGCTTTGCCAATATCTATGACGGAGAAACCTATGACGCCAATCTTAAGCTGAGCCCAAAGCAGCCGGTCGTTTGTCTGGATGACCAGAATTATGATCACCTCACTCCAAGGCTCAGTCCGCCTGTAGTCTGCGCCCAGCGCCTGCCTGTAAAAGAAATAATCCATACCCCGGCCGGTGAAACGGTACTCGACATGGGGCAGAATATGGTGGGCTGGCTGGAAGCGAGGCTTGATGAACCCTCCGGCCAGGAGGTGACCCTGCAGTTTGGTGAGGTACTGCAGAACGGCTGCTTTTATAAAGATAATCTGCGCACCGCTCTTCAGACGTTCCGCTACATTTCTGACGGTAAAGCCCGGACCATCCGGCAGCATTTCACCTTTTTTGGTTTCCGTTATGTCAAAGTCAGCGGCCTGACCCAGGCGGTCCGGGCGGAGGATTTTGTGGGGCTGGTACTCCACACGCGGCTAGAGCGGATCGGCCGGATTGAAACAGCCGACCCCCTGGTGAACCGGCTCTATCAGAATGCCTGGTGGGGCCAGCGGGGTAATTTCCTGGATGTGCCTACCGACTGCCCTCAGCGTGATGAACGGCTGGGCTGGACTGGCGACGCACAGGCTTTTTCAGGAACTGCCTGTTTTAATGCGGATACCTATGCGTTTTACCGCAAATACTGCCATGATCTGGCCCTGGAGCAGGCCGATTTAGGCACCGTCCCCTATGTGGCACCGATGATGGGCATGCGTGAAGGCGGCAGCACCGCCTGGGGTGACGCAGCCACCGTCATTCCCTGGACGGTTTATCTGCACAGCGGTGACGCGGCGATCCTGCGGCAGCAGTATGACAGCATGAAGGCCTGGGTGGACTACATGGCCCATGAGGCCAGCTCCACCGGGGATCCTTATTTATGGAGCAGCGGCTTCCATTTTGCGGATTGGCTGGCGCTGGATAATTTCAGAGATCCTGAGTCCTGCTTTGGCGGAACGGATCCGTATTTGATCGCCACCGCTTATTTTTACTATTCCACCCGGATCGTCGCCCAGACGGCCGGTATACTGGGTCAGACTGCCGACCAGGCCTGTTATGAAAGTCTGGCCCGTCATATCCAAAGCAGTTTTCAGCAGGAATATCTGACCCCCGCGGGCCGGCTGGCCTGTGATACGCAGACGGCCTATGTGGTCACGTTATTCATGGAACTGGCGCCAGAGGAGCAGCGCCCGCGGCTGGCCGCAGCGTTGAGGCAGGCCCTGGAACGCAGCCGGGAACGGCTGGAGACAGGCTTTGTGGGCACAACCTATTTATGCCGCGTCCTCAGCCACTGGGGCATGAACGAATTAGCCTATACACTGCTGCTGAACCGCGAATATCCCGGCTGGCTGTATGAGGTGCTGCTTGGCGCCACCACCATCTGGGAACGCTGGAATTCCTTGCTGCCGGACGGGCGTGTCAGCGACACCGGGATGAACTCGCTGAATCATTATACCTACGGATCTATTGTCGAATGGATGTACCGTGATATGCTGGGCATAAACCCGGTGGCAGCCGCCCCCGGCTTCAAGCAGGCGCGGCTGGAGCCAAAGCCCGATCCGCGCATCAGATGGGCCCGGGGCTCAGTTGACACCGCCGCCGGCCTGTATATCAGTCAATGGCACTATACTGACGACGGCAGGCTGGGTCTTTGCTTACAGCTGCCCTTTGATACGACCGCAACACTGCGCCTGCCTTACTGCCGCGACAGGATGGCGCTCCGATGCTTACAGCTGCCCTGCCAGGCTGAACTGACCGACTGCTGGGACTGGCTGGAGCAGACAGCCCGGGAGGGACAGCCGCTGGCAGCTTTATGGCCCGGGCTTCCTGCTGCCCCTTACGGTCAGGATCTGCTGATTCCCCTGAGCGCCGGCTGCTATAGCTTTTATTATGAACCGGTGTGAAGAGCCGGTATTATGAGCCGGCAGCCGCTGCTGCTGCCTGCCGCCGGTACGCCCGGGGCGACACCTTTTTGTATTTTTTAAAGACCCGGATGAAATAGCTGGCATCCCTGAAGCCGCAGGCGGAGGCTATTTGCGTGACCGTCTGATCACTGCTTAACAGCAGACAGCAGGCGGCTTCAATCCGGTGATCATTCAGATAATCTATGGGCGTATGGCCGGTCATCCGGTAAAAAAAACGGCAAAAGTAGCGGCTGTTCATCCCCGCGGCAGCGGCCAGCTGTGCTAAGCTCAGATCCTGCTGATACTGTTTTTCTATCAGAGAAAGCACCGCTTTGATTTGCTGCAGCTGCCGCCGGCTGCCGGTCGCGCTGACCGGCGCCGGTCTGGTCAGCCGCTCCCGCAGGATCAGGCCCCAGGCCTGACTGAGTGCCGCCCGTACCATTAACTGGTAAGCCGGCTTCTGGCCGCGGGCTTCCTCAAAGGCCAAGTCTATGGCCTTCCTCAACTCGGCGCTGCTGGCGTCAGACTCGGTCTGAGCCGGCCAATAGGGCTTAACCTGTAACAACTGCTGTTCCAGGGGCTTTAAAAGCTGCTGCAATACGCCGGCTTCAGAGGCCAGCCAGCTCAGGTCAAAAACCAGGCAGTCATAAATTGCCCGGGTGGGTGATCCTGTATGCAGCAAACCGCTGTTGATAAACAGGAGGTCTCCTGGCCGCAGCTGATACGTTTCTCCGCCCACTGTACAGTCAAAGCGACCTGCCAGTAAGCGGATGATTTCCACTTCGCCGTGCCAGTGCAGCGGCATGTGGTACTGCGGGTGCGCCGGGTTCAGCTGATATAGTTCTACCGGGTAACCAAAGCTGCCGCGGGGCCGGGATTCTTTATAAGCCAGATACTGCATGCTGCTGCTACCTGCTTTCCTGAAAGGTAAAAGTGAATATTGTGCTGATTATGCTTATTATAATGCAATATTCGCATCCATTTGCTTGTTATAATGAAATTATCTACCGGCTGCAAAGACAGCCTTTTTTATGCGGTCCGCTGGAGACCGCGCTGACAAAATGGAGGTGCAAAAAATGGCAGATAGCAGATTGATCGGCGAGTATCCCGTAATTGGCATTCGCCCCACGATTGACGGCCGGCGCGGCAAAGCTCAGGTGCGGGAGTCGCTGGAGGAGCAGACCATGAACATGGCCCTTCAGGCCAAACAACTCTTTGAAGGGCAGCTTCGCTATACGAACGGCCAGCCGGTGCGGGTGGTGATTGCGGACCAGACGATTGGCCGGGTGGCGGAGGCCGCGGCTTGCGCAGCCCAGTTTAAGCGTGAAGGCGTGGATATCACACTGACGGTCACGCCTTGCTGGTGCTACGGCTCTGAAACCATGGACATGGACCCCATGACCATAAAAGCTGTCTGGGGCTTTAATGGCACTGAACGCCCCGGCGCGGTCTATCTGGCGGCGGTTCTGGCCGCTCACGCCCAAAAGGGATTACCGGCTTTTGGCATCTACGGCCATGATGTTCAGCCGGCCGATGCCAGCGATATTCCGGCAGACGTCGCGGAAAAACTGCTGCGCTTTGGCCGGGCTGCTGTTGCCGCTGCTACCATGCGGGGCAAATCCTATCTGCAGATCGGCTCGATCTGCATGGGCATAGCCGGTTCCATCATCAATCCGGATTTCTTTGAGGAATATCTGGGCATGCGCGTGGAGTCCGTGGACGAAGTGGAACTGATCCGGCGCATGACGGAAGGTATTTATGACCCCGCGGAGTATCAAAAGGCTCTGGCCTGGACCAAAGCCAACTGTCCTGAGGGCTTTGACAAAAATCCACCGGAACTGCAGGTGTCCGCGGAAAAGAAAGCCGAGGAATGGGAATTTGTGGTCAAGATGATGGTGATCATGAAGGATCTTATCAGCGGCAACCCCAATTTGCCGGCTGAGTTCGGCGAAGAAAAGGTCGGCCATAACGCGATCGCGGCCGGCTTTCAGGGCCAGCGCCAGTGGACGGACTTTTATCCCAACGGCGATTTTGCGGAAGCTCTGCTCAATTCCAATTTTGACTGGAACGGCGCCCGGGAGCCCTATGTGCTGGCAACGGAAAATGACACGCTGAACGGCGTGAGCATGCTGCTGGCTAAGCTTCTCACCAACCGGCCCCAGATTTTTGCTGATGTCAGGACATACTGGAGCCCTGAAGCCGTGCGTGAGGCCAGCGGCTACGAACTGGAAGGCGTGGCGGCCCAGTCCGGCGGTTTTATTCACCTGATTAATTCAGGCGCGGCCTGTCTGGATGCCTGCGGCGAAGAGCGGGATGAACAAGGACAGCCGGTCATGAAGCGCTTTTGGGAGATGAGTCAGGACGATATCACGGCCTGTCTTAAAGCTACTACCTGGAACCCCGCTGATAAGGGCTATTTCCGTGGTGGCGGCTACTCCAGCCGGTTCCTGACCCGAGCTGAGATGCCGGTTACGATGCTGCGGCTCAATCTGGTTAAGGGTCTGGGTCCCATGCTCCAGATTGTAGAAGGCTGGACCGTTAATTTACCGGACACCGTCAGCGACCTTTTGTGGAAGCGGACGGATTACACCTGGCCCTGCACCTGGTTTGCGCCCAGGGTAACCGGTCAGGGAGCCTTTGCCAGCGCTTATGATGTGATGAATAACTGGGGTGCCAACCATGGGGCCATCAGCTATGGCCATATCGGCGCGGACCTGATAACACTCTGCTCCATTTTGCGTATCCCGGTGGCTATGCATAATGTGCCGGAGGCAGACATCTTCCGGCCGGCGGTGTGGAACGCTTTTGGCATGGACAAGGAAGGCCAGGATTTCAGGGCTTGTCAGGCCTTTGGCCCCCTGTATCAGTAAGCTTGCTTTTCAGGGGAAGCTCTGAAAGAGCCTGATCGGATCCGTTTATAAGAGCCAGAGCCAGACCGGCGACGGCGGCTGCCTGAACGCAGCCGGCCGTCCGGTGTCTGGTTCGGGCTCTTTTTGATCTGGCTCCAGGCGCCGTAATCAGGACCTGAATTCCGCCGCCCTGAGGCTCAAAACCGCAGCGGTAGGCTACAATATAGACAGCTCACTAACCTGAGACCGACTGACGTCTGGAAAGGATAAGCATATGACTGATAACCTTAGTTCCCAAACCTCCGCTGACCCGGCAGCTGAACCGGCGGCCAGACCGGCCGCCAGACCGGCCGCGCCTTTAGTTGGCACCGATCCGGTTGAGTTAAGACGGCAATTCTGGTTCAGCAAGCTGCAACGGATTGTGCGCCCGGTTCTTGCGCTGGCCGCGGCCGGGAAACTGCCGCAGGCTTTCCCGCGGGATCTGCACCCGGACCGGGCCGCTTTTGCCCCGCTGGAGGCGCTGGCCCGCAGCCTGACCGGTCTTGCTCCCTGGCTTGATCTGGCAAGTGATCACCTGAGCGCCGCGGAAGCCTCGGCACAGGCCGATTTGCGGCAGCTGGCCCAGGCGGCCCTGCGGCAGTCGCTGGCGCCGGAAGGTCCCGGCCGGTTGATTTTTGACGGTTCGCAGGGACCGCAGACCCTGGTGGACAGCGGCTTTCTGGCCCATGCTATCCTGCGCGCCCCCCAAACTCTGAATCAGCAGCTGGATCCTGAAACTCGCCGGGCACTGGCTCAGGCCTTACGCGCCAGCCGGGAAATCCTGCCGTATCGCTGCAACTGGATCCTTTTTTCTGCCATGGTGGAGGCCGCGCTGGCGGCGCTGGGACAGGACTGGGACCGGGTCCGGGTTGAATACGCCATCCGCCAGACCCTGGATTGGTACGCCGGCGACGGTCTGTATGGAGACGGTCCGGCCTTTCATGCAGACTACTACAATAGTTTTGTCATCCAGCCGATGCTGCTGGATATACTGACCGTTTTTCAGAATGAAAGCGATTACGCCAGCCTCCGGCCTGCGGTTAAGGCACGGGCCACGCGGGCCGCGGCGCTGCTGGAGCGCCTGGTCATGCCTGACGGCAGTTATCCGGTCCTGGGGCGCTCGCAGGCCTATCGCTTTGGCAGCTTCCATCTGCTGTCTCAAAGCTGTCTGCAGCACTTTTTGCCGGCAGAACTGCCTGCAGCGCAGGTCCGCTGCGCCCTGTCGGCTGTCTTGACCCGTACGTTTGCCTCCCCGGTCATGTTTGATGAGGCAGGCTGGCTGCTGCCTGGCATCAGCGGACTGCAGCCTGGCTTATGTGAGCCTTATATTAACCGGGGCAGCTTATACTTGTGCAGCACGGTCTTTTTGCCCCTGGGTTTACCGCCGCAGGATCCTTTTTGGGCTGAAGCTGACTGCGCCTGGACTCAGTGCCGGGTCTGGGCGGCTGAAGACCTGCCCTGCGACCGCGCGCTGGCAGACCAAAGCTGATAAGGCAAATATGATTCTAAGAATTTATGCAATATGAGCGACTAAGTCCTGCAGAATAATGTATACTATCAAACAAATCATAATAAACACTTCAAATTAGCTGTTGTGACAGCGGATATTTGGGGGTAGGGGGGTTTATGAAGCAATTGAGTCCTAAGAGGAAAAAGCGCGGTCTGCCCTGGCTGATCTGTTCAGCTCTGGCTCTGCTGCTGCTGATCGGGGGCAGCCCGCTGCTGACCCCGGTAACCGCGGTCTCAGCGGAAGCCAGCAGCAGTCAGACCGCGACCGGCAGCAGTCAGACTGCAGACAACAGCGGGCTGACGGAAACAGACGGCATTTTGCGGGTGGGTATGGAAGTAAACTATGCCCCTTTTAACTGGTCGCAGACGGACGACTCAAACGGCGCCGTGCCGGTTGCTAACAGCGAAGGTGAGTATGCAAACGGTTATGATGTCCAGATTGCCAAAAAAATCGCGGACGGACTGGGCCTTGAACTGGAGATTGTCAAGACGGAATGGGACGGCTTACCCCCTGCGGTGATGAGCGGCAAAATTGACGCGATCATAGCGGGTATGTCCCCGACTGCGGAACGCAAAGAACAGATGGACTTTTCAGATTCTTATTACACCTCAGATCTGGTCGTTGTTACCTTAAAATCCAGTCCGTATGCGGACGCGACCTCGCTGGAAGACTTGTCCGGCGCCAGGATCACCGCTCAGCTGAATACGTTCCACTATACGGTGATTGATCAGATCCCGGGAGTCGTCAAGGAAACCGCTATGGATACCTTCCCGTCTATGATTTCAGCGGTGCTGGCCGGTAAGATTGACGGCTACGTGTCAGAAAAGCCCGGCGCCATGGCGGCGGTCAGCTCTAACCCTGAACTGGTATGGACCAGGTTTGCGGATGGTCAGGGCTTTGAAACGTCCTCTGAGGACACCTCTATAGCGGTCGGTCTGGCCAAGGGCAGCCAGCTGGTGGATCCGATCAACACGATTTTAAGCCAGATCCCTGAAGAAGAACGCCAGAGTCTGATGCAGGAAATGGTGGATCTCAATGTCGGCAAAGAGACGCAATCTTTCTGGCAGGAGGTCGGCAGCCTGATTCAGGAATATGCCCTGATGTTCCTGCGCGGCGCGGGCAACACCATGCTGATCGCAATTGTTTCTACCTGTCTGGGCTTTCTGATCGGTCTCCTGGTCGCGATCATCCGCACCATTCCCATCAAACGCAAAAAGCATAAACTGGGCTTCGCGCTGCATAAGCTGCTGTGCTTCCTGCTGTCCGTGTATGTGGAGGTCTTCCGTGGCACGCCCATGATGGTACAGGCTATGTTGATTTACTATGGCTCCAAACTGTTCTTTTCCATTGATATGTCTTCGATGTCCGCGGCCTTCCTGATCGTGTCCATCAATACCGGCGCGTATCTGGCTGAAGTTGTGCGCGGCGGCATCAACTCCATTGATCCGGGGCAGACGGAAGCTGCGACCGCATTGGGCATGAGCCACTGGGGCACCATGGTCAGAGTGGTGCTGCCGCAGGCTATTAAAAATATCCTGCCGGCAGTCGGCAATGAGTTTGTGGTTAATATCAAGGACACCTCAGTCCTGAATGTTATCTCTGTTACCGAGCTGTACTTTATCTCCAAATCGGTGGCCGGCTCGACCTACCTGATCTTCCAGTCCTACTTCATCACCAGCGTCATTTACTTTGTACTGACCTTTACGGTCACCCGCATCCTGCTGCTGATTGAACGTAAAATGAACGGGCGGGCTTTTGTGCTGCAGTCGACCTCGGTACCCCAGAACCTGCAGCTACCCAAGGCCTGATCCGGCCTGGAAGCAAGCGGCAGGTCATGACGAATTGAAAGCAGGAAGGAGCTACTTATGCCAAGTGAGCAAGTAACTGAAGTATTGAAAATAGAGCATCTAAAGAAATCTTTTGACAGCGCGGAGATCCTGAAGGATATCAACCTGACAATATCCGCTAATGAGGTCGTGTCAATCATCGGATCCTCCGGCTCGGGTAAATCGACATTGCTGCGTTGTATCAATCTGCTGGAAGAGCCTACCGGCGGTAATATCTTTTATAAGGGCCAGTCCATTCTGGCTCCGGGCTTTGACGAACGGCGTTACCGGGCCAAGGTAGGTATGGTGTTCCAGCAGTTTAATCTCTTTAATAACCTTACCGTACTGGAAAACTGCGTCATTGCCCAGATGCAGGTCCTGCACCGCTCCCGGCAGGAAGCAGAATCCAAGAGCCTGAAAGTTCTGGAGCAGATTGGCCTGAAGGATTATGCCAAAGCCCATCCCCAGCAGATCTCCGGTGGTCAGAAACAGCGGGTGGCTATCGCCCGCGCTTTATCCATGGATCCGGAAGTGCTGCTGTTTGACGAGCCTACTTCAGCACTGGACCCTGAAATGGTGGATGAAGTGCTGTCTTCTATGCGGCTGCTGGCAGAAAGCGGCATGACGATGGCCGTGGTCACTCATGAAATGGCTTTTGCCCGGGATGTGTCCAGCCGGGTCTGCTTTATGGACCAGGGCCGGATTCTGGAAGACGCTGCGCCGGAGACGGTCTTTAATCACCCGCAGCATGAACGGACCCGGGAATTCCTCAGCCGCTACCTCAAGTCAGTACAAACTCAGTAATCGGGCTCCCGCCGCCTTTAAGTGCGGCATAAGCGTTGAAAAGCCTCAGACGTCCCGACATCTGAGGCTTTTATCATGACTGCCGCCAGCCGGCACCTGCGGTTCAGAGCCGTAAAAAGGCCTTCGTAACCGGGCTTTGCGGTCGGGTGAAAACGGCTTCAGCCGTGCCCGCTTCTTCAATAACACCCTGATGCATGAAAATGACTTTGTTGGCGACATTTCTGGCAAAACCCAGTTCATGGGTCACGACCAGCATGGTCATGTGATCGCTGGCCAGATCTTTCATGGTGCTGAGCACTTCGCCGGTAATCTGCGGATCCAGCGCCGAGGTCGGCTCATCAAAAAGCATGATATCAGGGTTGAGCATCAGTGCCCGGGCTATAGCCACGCGTTGCTGCTGCCCGCCGGATAAGCTGGACGGAAAGTCATTCAGTTTATCCATCAGGCCTACTTTACCCAGCAATTCCAGGCAGCGGTCCTGCGCCTTTGCGTGACTGCCGCGGCCGGTCAGGGTAAAGGGCAGAATCAGGTTCTTCTTGACCGTCATATTAGGAAAAAGATTATAGGCCTGAAATACCATGCCCATCTTGGCTGTCAGGCGGCGGATTTGCTCCCGGCCGGCGTAAATGCCGTCCCGGACCAAATCCTGGCCCTCAATGGTGATGCTGCCCCCATCCACGGCTTCCAGATGGATCAAACTGCGCAGTAAGGTGGATTTGCCGGAACCGGACGCTCCCAGGATCGCTATCACATCACCCCTGGCCACCTCAAAGCTGATATCCCGCAAGACCTGGTTGCTGCCAAAAGCTTTTTGCAGGTTAGTTACTTGAATCATCATAAGTTCTTCCCCCAGCTGAAGCGACTTTCCAGATGCTTAAGGATCACCGTCAGGAAGAAGTTCAGGATCATGTAAATAACCAGAGCTACCATCAGGGCTGTCATGTTGGCGTCACGATTGACAATGGCTTCAGCGTTGTGAATCAGTTCAGCGACGGATACCGCGTAGAGCAGGGAGGTGTCCTTGAGCAGCGTGATGACCTCATTGGCCACTGACGGCAGGCAGATGCGGAACATCTGCGGAAAGATCACGCGAGTCTGAGTCTGCCAGTGGGACAGGCCCAGCACCTGACAGGCCTCAAACTGACTGCGGTTCACGCCCAGCAGGCCGCTGCGGTAAATTTCAGCAAAGTAAGCGATATAGTTCAGCACAAAGGCCAGGATAGCCGCATGAAAACGGTCCAGCAGCAGATACGGGCCAATCCCCGGAATGCGCGGCAGGCCAAAATAGATGATGACCAGCTGCAGCATCAACGGGGTGCTGCGAAAGATGTACACGTATATATTGGCGATCCAGCGCAGCGGACGAAAGCGCGAGCGCAGTTGCAGCGCTACCGGCAGGCCCAGCGGGATCGATAAGACGAGCGCGAAGGCAAAGAGCTTCAGCGACGTCACGGTTCCCTTAAGGAGCATGGGCAGCATTGAAATAATATAGTCCATCTGGCTGATTCTCCTGGTTTTACTTTAGGATGACGCGGTCTTCGCCAAACCATTTCTCAGAGATAGACGCGGCGGTACCATCCGCGACCAGTTCCTTAAACGCGCCCATGACTTTGTCATAGAGCTCCTGATTGCCCTTCTTAAAGGCGATACCGTACTCTTCTGCCGCCAGTTCATCATCCAGCATGCGGAACTTCCCCTTTTTATTGTCCAGATTCATATAATATTCTGCAACGACTTTATCCAGAATGACGGCGTCAATCCGGCCCAGATCCAGCTCCTCCATGGCCTTGACGTTGTCGTCTGACTCCACCACGCTGCCCACGATGTCCTTGAGCGAGTCCCCTTCAAAGGCTTCCTGAGCGGAAGAGCCCGATTGGTAGCAGATGGTGGCGCCCTGCAAATCATCTTTGGTCGTGATGTCACTGTCGGCTTTGACCAGGATGATCTGGGCATTGGCCAGGTAAGGCTCGGATAACAGCATGGACTCCTTGCGGGCGTCGGTGATGGTCAGGCCGTTCCACAGCACATCCACATTGCCGTTAGCCAGCTCCATTTCCTTATTGTTCCAGTTAATGGGCTGTAAGACCACTTCCATCCCAAGCCTGGCGCCGACCGCCTGAGCCATTTCAACGTCAAAGCCGGTGAGATTGCCGTCTTCATCCCGGAAACCCATGGGAGGAAACGCGTCATCCAGCCCCACCACGAGCTTTTCCCCCGTGCTCGAGCTGTCGCTGGCGGCGGTGCTGTCAGTAGTCACCGTACCAGCTGCGGCGCCGGCCGCTTCAGTCGTGACGCCAGCGGCAGTTCCGGAACTGGCTGCGGTTTGGCCGCTGCTGCAGGCAGCTAAGGCTGCGACAGACAAAATGGCAGACAATATCAGCGCAATAGACTTTTTTAACATAAATAAGTACCCCTCTGAATTTGTGATTCAGCACCTAGTATATCCTTTAACTAGTTAAATTGCTACATAGACAGCAAGGCATTTTGCTCCAGGAATACCTTGGGCAGAGAGCAGACAGGAGCATTGCCGTTACCTGACTAGACCGGAGCCGGCCACGGCCTGGCAGGCTTCAGCCAGCACGGCTTCATCCTGTACCAGGGCCATTCTGACGTACCCTTCTCCAGACGGGCCAAAGGCGCTGCCGGGGGTGACCAGGACGCCGCTCTGGCTGAAGAGCTCCAGCGCAAAGGCTTCTGAGCTGGTAAAGCCGTCGGGGATTGCGGCCCATACAAACATGGTGGACCGGGGTCGGCTGACCGGCCAGCCAGCTTGAGTCAGGCCGTCACAAAGGACTGCGGCCCGGCTGGCATAGGCTTGCCGGGTCAGGCTGACGCTGCTTTGATCCCCGCTGACAGCGGCAATCGCGGCTTGCTGAATCGGCAGAAACATGCCGTAATCCAAATTGGATTTCAGCCGTTTCATTTCCGCTATCATGTCGGCGTTACCCAGGCAAAAACCAATCCGCGCGCCGGCCAGACCGTAGGTCTTGGATAAGGAATTAAATTCCACCCCCAGCTCCCGCGCGCCGGGATAGGACAGGAAACTCCTGCCCTGACTGCCGTCAAAAATTAATTCGCTATAGGCATTGTCATGAGCGATCAAGATATTGTAAGTCCTGGCAAACTCAATCAGTTCCTGATAAAAGGAAGGCGGCGCCAGCGCGGTAGTGGGATTATTGGGGTAAGACACGACCATCAGCCGGGCCTTTCTGGCTACCGCTGTGGGGATATCCCGCAGCTGGATCACATAATCGTATTCCGGCCGCAGGGGCATATAGGCTAACTGGGCGCCGGCCAGTCTGGGGCCGTCCGCAAAAATGGGGTAACAGGGATCCGGCACCAGGACGGTGTCGCCCGGATCAATCAGCGCCAGGGCCAGGTGCGCCAGGCCATCCTGTGAACCCATTAAGGACAGAATTTCATGCTCGGGATCCAGGGTAACCTGATAACGCCGGCGGTACCACCCGGCCACTGCCTGCCGCAGCTGAGGACGGTCGTTGATCGCGTAAACATATTGTTCCGGGTCAGCGGCCGCCTGGGACAGGGCGGCCATGACATGGGGCGCCGGCGGGATATTGGGCGTTCCCACACTTAAATCTATGACCGGAAAACCTGCAGCCTGCCGCTGATGTTTGAGCAGGGATAGTTTAGTAAAAATGCCTTCCGCAAATTGCTGCATACGCAAGCTTGACTCCATGAGTTAGCCTCCTGTCGCGGTATGATGCGCCGCACAAAATAAAAGGACCTGCAGTCGGGCTGAGATCCTGTTTGAGAATAACTATATTATACCTTTAAAAATTTGCTTTTTAAGACGAGCGATATATTGGTAGCTTTTCTTTCAGTTTATCTCACGAATGAAAGCGGTGCAGCGGGGCTGATCTGCCGGTGAACAGGCGCCCGGCCGCCCTTTTTATGGCACTTAAAGGCGGATATGTGAAAGATGTATCAATAAAAGTTTCATAAATTTACAAAAACGGAGGGAACAAAAAACGGTTCCGACCTCGGCTGCGAAGCGGCTGCCGGCGATATATGCCCTGAATATGCACATAATGCCAAAAAGCAGTCCCTAAAAAGGACTTGATGCCGATAAGATGATAAAACATAAAATGACGGAGAAAAGGAAGAAAAATTCAAAGTTAGCCTATTTGTCAATTGACGCGTCTCCACGCGGATTATATACTCAGCTCAGTTCTTCTGCTTGGAGAACTGGCAGGAACGGTTAAGAGACTGAAATAACCAAGCCTGAACAAGCGGCGGTCCGGCTTCAATGGGGAGAGGACCGGACAGGGGGCGCCAGCTTGCAAGATTCCTGATCATCTGCCGCTTTTGTTTGCGCGAGCGGTCTGAGACTACCTTTCGGGGGAGGGGTGCTCTCATCAGATAACCGGCCTGACTTCGGGGTATCCTGAAGCAGGACAGGCAATCAGGCGCTTCAGTCTACTTAACAAACCTGCAGCAAACCCAATCTTTCTCCTTTTATATCGTTCTGCTGGCAGTCGTCCCGGAGCTCTTACAGGCTCCGGGACGACTGCTGTCTCTGGGTTCAGATCCGGCCGCCGGTGCCTGAGCTTTAGAGATGGCTTGCTCAAAATCAAATGATCTGCTAGTATAGTTTTTCACGGGGAAGTTCTCCCTGCTCTGGTACCGGCTCCGGGCCCTGTGCGATATGGCCCGCGAACCCTGTCAGGTCCGGAAGGAAGCAGCAGTAAGCGGTCACCCATATGTGCTGCAGTTCAGTCTGGGGTCGGTATCAGAGCAGAGGGCGCTTCTTTTTTGCTATACTCGACTTGGTAAGGAGGCAGAAGCATGGCGTTATACCGTGAGTGGCGGCCGTTGACTTTTGATCAGGTCGTTGAACAGGAGCATATTGTGGGACCGCTGAAACAAGCGGTTATCAGCGGCGATATCGCTCACGCCTATTTGTTTACCGGCACCCGGGGCACCGGTAAAACGACCATGGCCAAAATTTTAGCCCGGGCGGTCAACTGCCTGCAGCCGCAGGCTGGCAATCCGTGCAATACCTGTGAGATTTGCCGGGGGATCCTGGACGGCACGCTGCTGGATGTGGCGGAAATTGACGCCGCCTCTAACAACTCGGTGGATAATATTCGCCAGATAACAGAAGAAATTGTTTTCCTGCCTACCAAAGCAAAATATAAGGTTTATATCATTGATGAGGTCCATATGCTTTCCAGCGGGGCCTTCAATGCTTTGCTGAAAACCCTGGAGGAACCGCCGGCTCATGTTATTTTTATTCTGGCGACAACAGAACCGCAGCGGATCCCTGCTACCATTTTGTCCCGCTGCCAGCGCTTTGATTTCAGGCGGATCACCTTAGGCGGCTTGAGCCGCCGTCTGCGCCAGATTGCGCAGCAGGAGCAGATCAAAATCGATGACGACGCGGTCCATGAAATAGCCTTGCTGGCTGACGGCGCTATGCGCGATGCCATCAGCCTGCTGGATCAAGCCAAGACCAGCTTTCCGGAAGGCGCGACCGGCGCGGATATCCTGAGCATGACCGGGCAGGTCAGCCGGAGTTTTTTGGCCGAACTGGCGGAGCATCTCTGTCAGGGTGAAGCCATGGCTGTGCTGCAGCAGGTGGATCAGCTCTTGGCGCAGGGACAGGATATGGTGCGCTTTGCTCACAATCTGGCCGCCTTTTACCGGGATCTCCTGGTTTGTGCCGTGGTGAGAGACAGCCGCAAACCCTCGGAAACCACCTTAACAGAGCTGGTGCACGCGAACAGCGAAGATCTGGCGCGCATGCAGACCGTCGCCGCAAGGTACCGGCAGGAAGACCTGATCCGCTACATCCGCCAGCTGGCTGAACTGTTGTCTGACCTGCGCTGGTCAACCAATCCGCGCACCTTGCTGGAGCTAAGCCTGCTCAAGCTGATGGCACCGACCGCGGCAGAACCGGCCGGGGTTCAGCTATCTGCGGCTGCGGCAGCCGGGGCAGCAGGCTCCCGGAATCAGCCTGTGACCGCAAACCCGTCGTCCGCAGCTGCTTTGCAGCGCGAAGCCACTGCGCCCGCGCCGCCTGACCGCACAGATGGCCTGGCGGGGGCTGTCGCGGCAGCCGTGCTGGAAACTGATCCAGGACCGGTTCCGATAGCTGAATTGAAACCTGCGGCGGCCAATGCCAGGCCTTTGACGGAACACCTGCCCCCTCTGCCGCAACCCGGGCCACAGGCAGGCGTCGCGTCTGCCGCGGCTCCCGGATCAGCTAGCGCGGCTCCCGCGCCTGCCGCGGCTCCGCTCTCACCTGACCTGGCGCGTGAGGCCGCCCAGAGGGCCAAAGAGGGCCAGGATCGCTGGCCGGAGATCCTGGAGCGACTGCGGCAGCAGGACATGTTCAGCTACCTCTTTGCCCGGCGCGCTCAGGTGGAGGCGGAGGCGGATTTGCTGGTACTCTACTTTGCCAAGCAAGAAAAAGCTAATTATAATGTATTCACGACCAGCCGCGGTCAGGAACCTCTGCTCAGGGCGGTCAGAGAGACCTTAGGTCATCCGCTGCGGCTGGCTTTCAGAGTCAGGGAGCAGGCCGGGCCCCGGCCGGACAGCGAACGATCTGAAACGGAAGCAGGGTTGGCGTGGCTGAACCGGCTGACGCAGGCCGCTCAGGCGCTGGGTATACCGGTCGACCGGTCAGAAGCGGAGCCTGAGGAAGAACAAAAATCTTAGAACAGGTGCCAGGCTGGCTGTCAAGCCGGTGTGACCCTGAGTATCGATTAAGGATGGTTATCAGATATGGCAAGAAGAAACATGGGAATGGGCGGTTTTCCCGGCGGCAACATGAACCAGTTGCTGCAGCAGGCTCAGAAAATGCAAAAAGACATGGCTAAGGCCCAGGAGGAGCTGGCCAATATGGTGGTTGAGGCCAGCAGCGGCGGCGGTCTGGTGACCTGCCGCATGAACGGCGAACATCAGCTGACTGAACTGCAGATTAATCCTGAGGCCCTGAATGCTGAGGATGCGGAAATGCTGCAGGACGCGATTATCACCGCGGTCAATGAGGCCAGCCACAAGCTCGCCGCCGCCAGTGAGGAAAAACTGGGGCAGTTTGGTGCTCTGGCCAAGGGGCTTTGAGTATGCCGGCCTTTCCGCCCGCTATCCATAAATTGGTGTCTCAGCTGGCTTCGTTGCCGGGTATCGGCCAAAAAAGCGCTCAAAGGCTGGCGTTTTATATCCTGAGTCAGCCGGCTGATTACGCCAGTCAGCTGTCAGCGGCTATTTCTCTGGCCCGGCAGGACGTAGCTCTGTGTTCCGAGTGCTTTAACCTGACTGAGACCGATCCCTGTGAAATTTGCCGGGATGAAGGCCGCAATCATCATACAATCTGTGTGGTTGAAAGTCCGGCGGATGTCGCCGCGATGGAACGGACCCGGGAATATGACGGGCTGTATCATGTCCTGCATGGCGCCATTAATCCTATGCAAAATATCGGCCCGGAGAACCTGCGGCTCAAAGAGCTGCTGACCCGTCTGACCCGGCATCCGGAGGTCGATGAGGTTATCCTGGCTACAAATGCGACGGTGGAAGGGGAGGCCACAGCCATGTACCTGGCCCGGCTGATCAAACCCAGCGGGATTAAAACCACCCGGATAGCACACGGGATACCCATGGGTACTAACCTGGAATATGCGGATGAAGTGACCCTGGGACGGGCTTTGGCAGGCCGCCAGCAATTATAGACAGCCGGCTGCCGGATCGGCATTGAGCCGGGGGCTTTGACCCGGCCGTTTTTGGAGATTTAGCCGGATTTAAGGCCACCAGAGCCGCAAGGCTTTGGCAGGGAGCTGAACCGCTTGCTGAGCGGAAGCTTGGTCAAAAAGACAAATAATCGACAATATAATAAATGATAACCGTTCTTTTGTCAGGAACTGAAGCGACATATCGCCGGATATTTAATCGAGAGAATTAATTCAAATAAAATTAACAATTATTCATTGAAATCTGTCTGTCACTAAATTATTATGAGATAAAGATTACTCCTAATAGTAAGGTGGAAAATATGCTAATTCTGCCACCTTCACTACTATCACACCTTCAGGTTAGGGTGTGGAGAAAGGACGGACAAGATGACCTCGCATTTTGACTCGAGTTTCAGTAATGAATCCGCGCCGGCTCCACGGAGCGGCAATAAGCATAAGGTCTTCCATTCCAAGATGACGGATGCCTATGCAATCAGTGAATTAGGTGTTGAGGAACCGGAAAAAACCAATGACACCTATTTTGAAGATCTGCTGGTGCAGACCCTGGGTGAGATCAACGTGATGTTTGAAAAGGTTGTGCACACGTTCTACGCGCCGTACGGGCTGACCTTTGTGCAGATTCCGGTTTTGATGACCTTGTTTAAAAATGGCCCGATGACCGTTTCGCAGCTGGGACGGACGCTGGAAATCGGTTCCAGCAATATTACGCCCCTGTGCAAAAGATTGGAAAAGGCCGGCCTGGTGACCCGCAACCGGGATACCGTTGATCAACGGGTGGTTTACATCAATATCACGGATCACGCGCGCAATATTCTGCATAAAATCAGCATGGAGATCCGCAACAGTATTAAGGTGCAGCTGCTCAATCAGGAACAGCAGGACGCGGTCATTAAAGGGATGGAACTGCTGAAAGCTTATATGGGAGCTTTATTGGAATCTAATACCGTCGTGAAGGCCGCTAAACCCAAGCCCAAGCCCGGCCGGGTTGGCCGGCCCCGTCAAAAAGCCACCCCTACGCCGGAAGAACTGGCCCAGATGGGGTCCATTTTTACGCCGGCGGATGAAGGGGAAGCTTTAGATGAGGCTGAGGATCCGGATGAGCTGTCAGCCGCGGCTGACCTTGACAGCGAGACGGAAGATGAAGAACCTGATCTGGAGCCCTGAAGCTGCAGCTTCGGAGCCCGTTTGAGCTGGCTCTTCAGAATGACTGATGGCAGTCTGTCTGGACGTACGTCCGGACAGACTGCTTTTTTGCGGGCTGGCCGGATGTTCACCCGGCTCTTTTAGGTTTAAAATGAACGAGCTGAGTTTTGTTAAAGAAAGAGGCTGCTATTATGGCTGAACAATACTATGAACTTCATGTCGCCGGGCTGACCCGTCAGCTGCCGGTCATGCCGATCAGTGAGGACACCGCTATTGCCGGCTTTGTTATCCTGGGTGATACGGAAATCGTGACTGCCGTGGCGCCTGAGCTGAACGCCAAATTGCCGCCCTGCGATATCCTGGTAACGGCTGAAGCCAAGGGCATCCCGCTGGTAGCGGAAATGGCGCGCCTGCTGGGACATAAGCGTTATGTAGTGGCCCGTAAGGGTATGAAGCTTTATATGGAAGATCCGCTGATTGTGGATGTGGATTCCATCACCACTGCCGCCCACCAGAAACTATATCTGGATGGTAAGGACGCGGCGCGGATGAAGGGCCGCCGGGTAGCGATTATTGATGATGTGATCTCAACCGGCGAATCACTCAGAGCCCTGGAGGAGCTGGTAAACACCGCTGGCGGCCAGATTGTGGCCAGGGCTGCCATTCTGGCGGAGGGTGAAGCCATTGACCGGCCGGATATTGTCTACCTGGAGCCGCTGCCGCTCATTCCGCTTAAATGAAAACCGCCTGAAACGGGCAGACCGGTTCCGGGCAGGGTACCGGTCTGCCTAAATAGAAATGTTCATCTGCTGCTATTTACAAACCGCTCTCAGGGGCCACGCCGGAGATATGGCCGGCGCGGCCCCTGAGAGCGGTTTTGACGGGGAACGCAGCTTGCGGTGTGAACCTAGCCGCGGAAGTTTATGCTTCCGCTGTTTCCAGGGCGTGCTGGACACAGCGGGCGATCAGGAGATGGCCGGTAGCATTAGGATGAACCCGGTCGCTGGCCAGGGTCATATAGTGCCGTTTCTGAAGGAGCAGATCAAAGGCCTTTTGCGTGTCAACTAACAGATACTGGTCATTTTCTGCTGCCAGCCGGCGCACAATATCCGCGTATTGATCTACCATGGCCCGCATGGGATCACTGCTGTGCAGTTCCATAAAAAACGGGGTCAGCAGGAGGATGCGGCGGCAAACCGGGCGGCTTAAGCGCAGCAGTTCCTGATAATTAGCCTCAAACTCCCCCGGAAGAATAAATTCCTTAGGATTGCCGGGGCCGTCAAATTGACGCCACACGTCATTGATGCCAATCAGAATGGAAAGCACCTCCGGCTGATAAGCCAGTACATCACTGTCCCAGCGGTCCAGCAGGCGGCGGGTGGTGTCTCCTGAGATCGCCGTGTTCAGAATATTAAAATCCTGATCAGGATAATCCAGACTGAGAGAGGCGCAGACATAAGCGGGATAGGCCGTGCCCAGCCCGCCGGCATAGCCGCTGCCGACCGGGCGGTTGCGGCCGCAGTCAGTGACGGAATCCCCGGTAAATAAAAGCGTTTCTTGAGGTTTCAGCAGCATATAGCAGCTCCTTTCGCTCCTTGGTTTTGATCTTTTCCATTATAATGAATACAAGATCAATGTAAACGGCCTGACCGCAGGTAACTGGCTAGATTAAAGGAGATGAACAGATGACTCAAAAAATCGGCATCATCGGCACCGGAGGCATAACAGAAGCGCATTTGGAGGCACTGGCCAGCTTGCCGGGGGTTCAGATCTGCGCGATTGCCGGCCGCAATCAGGGCCGCGCGGCAAAACTTGCCGCAACCTATTTGCCGCAGCAGCTGCTGCATTTTTATGAATCTTACGAAAGTATGCTACTTAAAGAGCGGCTGGACGCGGTGTTTGTTACCCTGACGCCGCAGCTGCACGGCGAAATGGAAGTGGCGCTGGCCCAATCAGTGCCGGCGGTGTTTATTGAAAAACCGATTGCCAACCGGCTGGAACCGGTGCTGAAAGCGCGCGAGGCCTTTAAAAAGGCGGGTACTGTAGTGGCGACAGGTTACATGATGCGCTGGCAGCCCGGTGTGATAGCCGCGGAAAGCAGTTTGAGGGAAGCCGCGGAAGTACCGGTCACCCTGAGCGGCTGCTGGATCAATCCCATGCCGGGCGCATCCTGGTGGCGTCAGCAGGCGCTGTCCGGCGGCCAGTTTGTGGAGCAATGCACCCATATTGTTGATACGGCCATAGTGCTGGCCGGTCCGATTACGGAAGTCAGCGCTATGGCCGCGCGGGGCTTTGTGCGGGACGTGCCGGATTACGATCTGGATGACGCGCTGGCGGTGACGGTCAGGACCGGAGCCGGCGGGGTGGGTACGTTTATAACCGGCTGCTATCAGGCTGGCGGACAGACCGGACGGGTAGGCCTGGAGCTAAGCAGTATCACCAGACAATTCAGCTTTTCCGGCTGGCGCGCGGATTTGCTGCTGCGTGAAGGCAGTAACCCGCCACGCAAGCTCGCGGGTCTGGAGCGCGAGGCTATTTTCAGACGGGAAGATGAGGCTTTTTTGCAGGCGGCTGCCGCGGGAGATGCCAGCGGGCTGAGATCAGATTATGACAGCGCCTTGGAGACGCTGGCGGTGACGCTGGCGGCGGTGCAGTCGGCGCGGGATAACCGGACAGTCAGACTGACGGAGCTCTTGTGAAAGGGACAGCCGGTCAGAATCCCGCTGCGGCTGATTTAATCAAGCAGGCGCTTTCCCGTGGTTCTGCCAGCACACATTTCCTGAATCCGGTTGAAGCGGAAGCATTAAGGCTGGCTGTGGCCGGACAGCGACAGGCGGTTACACTGACTTTTTATGGCGGCTTTGAGGGGGCGGAGCGCCAGCTGGCCGTAGTGACAGAGCTGAGGAGCGCGCCTTGCGCGGCAGCGGATGTGATCAGCGCCGTGGCGGTCCGTCACCGGCCGCAGGATGAGCTGGGCCACCGGGATCTGTTAGGCGCGGTGCTGGGCCTGGGCCTGAAGCGTGAGGCTATCGGTGATATTGTGCCCGGTCCGGTCGCCTATCTGATTTGCCAGAGCAGTCTGGCTGACTTTATTGCCGCTGAGCTGACTCAGGTCGGCCCCTTTGGCGTGACTGCCGGGGTGATACCGCTGGGGGCGCTGCCGCCGCGGCTGGAGCAGCTGGAAGAGCAGACGGGTACGGTTGCCTCAGCCCGCCTGGATGCGGTCCTGGCGGCGATCTTCCATCTGGCCCGCGGCAAGGCTTCAGCTTACATTTTGTCCGGCAAGGTGCAGCTGGCTTGCGCTTTGTGCCAGAAACCGGATCGTGAGGTCAGCAGTGGCCAGGTCATATCCGTCCGCGGGCTGGGCCGGGCCAAAATACTCACGCTGGGCGGTCAGAGCCGCAAAGGGCGGTTGATCATCCGCTACGGCCGCTATATTTAACGGACCACCCATTACAGATGAATCGCTCTGAGATCGGCGCTCAAACGAGCGGCAAAAACTGTGGCAATCAAAAAAGAAAAACCGCTGTGATGCCGATATCACAGCGGTTTCAGCTGGCGGAGAGAGTGGGATTCGAACCCACGGTGGTTTGACCCACGCCGGTTTTCAAGACCGGTGCCTTAAGCCAGCTCGACCATCTCTCCATATCAATTGGTGCGGACCGTTCCATATTTTAAAGCCTTTGGGCGCTGCCGTCAACTAAAACTTACCCGCAGCTGAACCGCTGTAACCTTTCCGGGTCACCTGCAGGCTGGTAAATTGCTGGCACGACCCTTTGACCGGTTGGAGCAACCGGAACGTTATTCTACAATAACCCACGGAGCCCGCAGGCCTTACCTGCCTGACCCGGGGGCGGCCGGCGTAGATCGCAAGGAGCATCTGGACTCTTTCCCTCCTAAGGAAGCCGCTTATTAAAGGAGCTGATTATGGAAAAACTGGTTGTTACCACCCTTTTACTGAATCTGTTTGCTATTTTAACCATCAGGCTGAGACCCAGGCTCTTTAAAGTGAAACTGTTCCGGCCCATGGTCAAAAATTTTCACCTGTCCTTATTGCCGGCCGCAGCCTTTATGCTGGGCTTCCTGATCTTTTTGGGCTTTTCCTATTGGGCTGCATACAGCGGCAGTAAAGTATTAACTGTGGTGGCCACCGTTGTCTTGCTCCTGGGCTGCCTGGGCTGGCTGCTGCTGCTGCCCAACGCCGGTTACCTGATCACGGAACTCAATATGACCCACCGGCAGGAAGATGAGCATGAAGTACCCATTTGGTATGACATTGTGTCCATCCTGAGTTTTGCCCTGTCCGGGATTGCCAATACCCTTTTAAATCTGGCGGCGCTGGAATATGCCATCCTGATTATCTGGGACCCGTCACCGCTCACCCTGGGCGATTACTGGGCTTTACAGGGAATAGCCCTGCTGGCGTTGATTCTGGTGGCCGTTGGCGTGTACCTGGGACGGGCTGTCCGCTTTAATTCCTGGGATGTTCTGCATCCCGGCCGGTTTTGGAAAAAATGCTGACCCACTTCAACCAGCCTGACAACCTGAAAAACTGCCTGCTTTTTGTCCTGCTGCACAGTCTCCTGTTCCTGCTTTTGTATGTGGCCTGGGATCTGCCCGGCCTTTTTCCCATTGGTTGAGCGTCACGAGGGTCGGCCATTCAGGCTTTCAACCAGGGCTGCGGACCGTATACCTGCAGCTTCCCGACTTAAGGCTTAAGATAGGCCAGGATTTCTGCTGCGTGCTCTTCTGGCTTGACCCGGGACCAGATCTTCTGGATAAGGCCGTCCGGCCCGATTAAAAAGGTGCAGCGGACCGTCCCCCAGTAAACCTTGCCGTAGTTTTTCTTTTCCTGCCAGACACCATAAGCTTCCATCACCTGATGATCCGGATCGGACAGCAGTGTGAAGGGGAGCGATTGCTTTTCAATAAACCGGCGGTGACTGGCGGTGCTGTCTTTACTGACCCCGAGAATCACGGCATTTTGCGCCTGGAATGCTTCCCAGGCCGCGGCAAAGCCACAGGCTTCCTTAGTACAGCCGGGAGTCTGGTCTTTGGGATAAAAGTACAAAATGACAGTCTGACCTCTGAAATCACTCAATCTGACCGGTCGGTCCGACTGGTCCACCAATTCAAAATCCGGGGCAGCCTGCCCTTGCGCTAAAATCATCTGTCTATCCTTTCTGTTCAGCGGACCTGTCTGGTATGAAACCTGCAGTCACCGCGACCTTCAGCCGGCGCGGCTAACAGCAGGAGCCGCTCATCGGTAAGCCTACTTTAGCATCCAACGGAGGTTCCTGGCTGTCGCATATGCTCGCTATAGTGCCTGGATTTACCCGTCATCCGGGCTTATATTAAACCGTTATACTCTGAGCGGCGCTTTCCCGTGCCGCTCTTGCAGCCGGTGCCATAGGCCCAAAACAGGCCTGAAAGGGCATTACCGGCAAAAAAGAGACTCTGTTTGCAAGATAAACGCTTAATTGTTGCACGAATCATTAAGAAACAGCGCTTTTTATTCTCGCGATCTGCTGAAATTGTAATTATTCTGAGAATCATCTTGCAATTTATGACCGTTTCCGATAATGTACGTACTAAGAAAGCGCCAGGCCTAGGCACTGTATTGAAAGAGGGGAAAAACCATGAAAGAATTGATTGAAGCGGAATGCTGCATTCCGGCTCTGACACCGCCGGATTATTTTGGTGAATCTGTTTTTAATGATACGGAAATGCGGACTCGCCTGTCCAAATCTACCTATGAGTCTCTCAAAAAGACGATCGATATCGGCGAGGCCATTGACACCAGCATTGCGGATGAAGTCGCTACGGTCATGAAACAGTGGGCAGTTGAAAAGGGTGCCACGCATTACACCCACTGGTTTATGCCGCTGACCAACACCACCGCTGAAAAGCATGACTCATTTATTGAAGTCACAGCGGACGGACAGGTCATCATGAATTTCTCCGGCAAGGCACTGACCTTAGGTGAACCGGACGCGTCAAGCTTCCCATCCGGGGGCCTGCGTGAGACTGCCCGGGCCCGCGGTTATACTGCCTGGGACTGTACGTCTCCGGCTTTTGTCAAAGAGCACACGCTGTACATTCCGACCGCTTTCTTTTCCTACGGCGGTGAAATCCTGGATAATAAGGCGCCGTTACTGAGATCGGTTGAAGTGCTGAGCAAGCAGGGGCTGAGGGTTCTGCGGGCTTTAGGCAATACTACTTCCAAACGGATCGTATCCACGGTCGGACCGGAGCAGGAATACTTCCTGGTGGACAAAAAGTATTATGAAAAGAGACTGGACCTGATGATGACCGGCCGCACCCTGTTTGGCGCGCCCAGCCCTAAATCACAGGAACTGGATGATCATTATTTTGGTATCCTGAAAACCCGTATTGTCGAATTTATGCATGACCTGGATATCGAGCTGTGGAAGCTTGGTGTCAGCGCTAAAACCAAACATAATGAAGTGGCTCCGGGACAGCATGAGCTGGCGGTGATCTTTAACCGCTCTTCTGAAGCGGCTGACAATAACATGCTGGTCATGGAGATGTGTCGCAAGGTGGCTGAACGTCATGGCATGGTCTGCCTGCTGCATGAAAAGCCCTTTGCCGGTGTCAACGGTTCAGGCAAACATATCAACTGGTCACTGGCTACAGATGACGGCAAAAATCTGCTGGATCCCAGCGATGACCCCAGCAAAAATGCTCAATTTCTGGTCTTTCTGGCCGCAACCCTGAAAGCAGTAGACGAGTACGCTGATCTGCTTCGCCTGTCAGTTGCTACGGCCGCCAATGACCACCGCCTGGGCGCCAGTGAGGCGCCGCCGGCCATTATCTCTGCCTTTATCGGCGAAGAGCTGGACCTGATGGTAGATGACCTGCTGGCCGGCCGGGCGTATCATCCGACGGATCGCAATCAGACCAACCTGGGCGTTAAGACCATCTCCCTGTGTACGGTTGACAAGACCGACCGCAACCGCACCTCACCCTTTGCCTTTACCGGCAATAAGTTTGAGTTCCGTATGTGCGGTTCCAGCATGAACATTGCCAGCCCCTGCTATACCTTGAACACAGTCGTCGCGGAGACCTTGTCAGAGGCGGCGGATATCCTTGAAAAGGCAACGGATCCTGACGCTGAAGCACACCGCTACTTTGTGGACACGGTCAGAGCGCACCGCCGCATCATTTTCAACGGCAATAACTATTCGCCGGAGTGGCCTAAGGAAGCCGAGCGCCGCGGCCTGCCCAACCGTCATAATACGGTTGAAGCGGTTTCTGCTCTTAAGGATTCCAAAAATGTAGCGGTTTTTGAAAAAATGCACGTGCTGACGCCCAAGGAAACAGAGTCCCGGGGAGAGATTATCCTGGAAAACTATGCTAAGCAGATCGGGATTGAAGCCCGTACCGCTCTGGATATGGTGACCCGTGAGATCACTCCGGCCGTGGTGGATTACGTTTATGATCTGACTCAGATTACCTATCAGCAGATGGCCTTGAATGTTAAGGAAACCGGGGTGCGCAACATCCTTTCTACCTTCAACAATTACATTGATCAGCTGTACAATGCTACGGAAGATCTGAAAAAGGCTGAAGCCCGCGCGCAGGAGCTGACGGATACTGAAGAGCAGGCTCGCTTTTACTGCTATGAGGTTTTGCCCTGCATGAGCAAGCTGCGGGAGATTGTGGACAGCATTGAACCGCTGGTTCCGGAAAACCGCTGGCCGCTGCCTTCTTATGTCGATCTGATGTTCAGAGTCTGAACCAGTTTCAGCTGACTGACCGGCTGTCCCGGCGCACAACAACAACCCAATACAGCCAAAAGCGGCACCAGCCCATCTGACCGATGGACCGGTGCCCTTTTCCCCCTTAAAGGGCAACCGGCCTGCCATAAGGCCGGATCGGTTAAAATATGATCAGGCCTGCAGAAAAAGGCCTGACTACAGGAGCACCGGCTATCAACCTGAACAGCCGGTCCGGAAATGAGGTCTATATGTCTTCTCACCAGACGCAGCCTGCTAGGCAGGCGACATTGTATTCCCCTACCTTTGAGCACGATGCCTGCGGGATCGGTGCCCTGGCCCATATCAAAGGCCAGAAATCTCATCAGCTGCTGCAGGATGCCCTGTCAGTTCTGATTAACATGGAACACCGCGGCGGCAAGGGCTTAGAAAGAAACACCGGTGATGGCGCCGGCGTCCTGTTCCAGCTGCCGCACCGCTTTCTGCGCATTGTCGCGCAGCATCACGGCCATATACTGCCGGAGGCAGGCGCTTACGGCGTGGCCATGATCTTTTTCCCGCAGAGCGATGCCGGCCGGGAAGCCGCCATGCGTATTTTTGAGGAAGCCTGCCAGTCTGTAGGCGTGCCCTTTTTATTCTGGCGCAAGGTGCCGACCTATGCTGCGGAGCTTGGCGCGACGGCCCTGGCTTCCATGCCGCAGATCTATCAGGCTTTTTTGCTGCGCCCGGCTGACATTGAAGATGAAGATAACTTTGAACGCAAGCTCTATGTGCTGCGTCGGGTAATAGAAAAACGCGTGCTGCAAAATGAGGATCTGCAGGAAGAGATTTTTTATATCTGCTCCATGTCCTGCCGCACCATTGTTTATAAAGGCATGCTGCTGGCAACCCAATTAAAGACCTTTTATCCGGATCTGGATAACGCTAAAGTTGAAACCGCTCTGGCCCTGGTGCATTCGCGCTACTCCACCAACACCGTACCCAGCTGGGAACGGGCGCATCCCAATCGCTACATTATTCATAATGGCGAAATTAATACCCTGCGCGGCAACATCAACTGGATGCACGCCAGGGAAGCTAAGCTTTATTCCCGGACGCTGGGCACGGATCTGAAAAAGGTCCTGCCGGTCATTGATAAAGAAGGCTCTGATTCAGCTATTCTGGATAATGTGCTGGAATTCCTGACCCTGTCCGGCCGGGACCTGGCGCGGTCGGCCATGATGCTGATTCCGGAGCCCTGGGTCAGTAATCCGGATCTCAGCCCCAAACTGAAAGACTTTCTGGCTTACCAGTCAACCCTGATGGAGCCGTGGGACGGCCCGGCCGCGATCGCGTTTACTGACGGCCAGCGGCTGGGAGCTCTGCTGGACAGAAACGGCCTGCGGCCGGCACGCTACGTGGTTACTAAAGATGACCGCCTGATTCTGGCTTCAGAGGTCGGCGTCCTGGACCTGGAGCCGCAAAATGTCTTGATTAAGGGCAATCTGAAACCTGGCAAAATGCTGGTGGTGGATCCGGCCCAGGGCCGCATTGTCTGGAATGACGAGCTGAAAGAGAGCTTTGCCGGAGAAAAGCCCTACAGCGAGTGGATGGAAGCGGAGCTTTTGACCATGAGCAAGCTTGACCCGGTCAGCGCGGAAGCAGAAGAAAAGGAGGCGCCGGCCTACCGCGGCCATGAACTCCTGAGCCGCCAGAAAGCCTTTGGCTACGCATATGAGGACGTGCAGGATGTGGTCATCCCGATGGCTCAGACCGCTGCTGAGCCCATCAATGCCATGGGCGCGGATCAACCGCTGGCAGTCTTATCCAAACGCCCCAAGTCACTGTTTTCTTATTTCAAACAACTTTTTGCCCAGGTCACTAACCCGCCGCTAGATGCCATCCGGGAAGAGCTGGTCACGGCGACCCAGGTCTATTTAGGCACTCGCGGCAATCTGTTGGAAGACAGCCGCAGTAACTGCCGGCTGCTGCGGCTTAAAACTCCGGTGATGACCCGCCAGGAATTTGTCCGGGTGCGGGACATCAAGCAACGCGGCTTTAAATCTCAGGTATTCGACGCCACCTTTGACCGGACGGAGACGGACGGCCTGCATCTGGCGCTTGAGCGCCTGATGAAAGAGACGGCCACAGCGGTAGCCGGTGGCACCAACATCATTGTTATCAGTGACCGCGGCTTATCCCCGCAGCGTGCGCCCATCCCCAGCCTGCTGGCGCTGTCAGCCGTTCATCAAAACCTGATTCGCGAAGGCCTCAGGACCCTGGCTGATCTGGTGATGGAAACCGGTGAAGCGCGGGAGGTCCATCACTTTGCCATGCTGGTAGGCTACGGCGCCGCCGCTATCTACCCCTATCTGCTGCATGATACTCTCAGGGAGCTTTGTGAATCCGGCCGGCTGGAACTGACCCCGCAGGAGGCGATTGACCGCTTTGATGACGCCGTGGTTCACGGTATTGTCAAGATCATGTCTAAAATGGGTATCTCAACCGTTCACTCTTATGAAGGCTCGCAGATTTTTGAGGCGGTGGGTATCAATGAGAAGGTCATAGACCGCTACTTTACCAACACCACCAGCCGGATCGGCGGTCTGGGTCTGCCGGAACTGGAAGCAGAGGCCAAAGCCAAGCATGACCGTTACCTGGAATCCCTGCGCTTCCAGCACGATACGCAGCTGGAATCAAACGGCGAGGTTAAATTCCGCACCGGCAAGGAGGAGCACCTATACGATCCCATGACCGTCTATCTGCTGCAGCAGGCTGTGCGTTCAGGCGATTACCAGTTGTTCAAGACTTATACCAAGCGCTTTAATGAGCATGAGATCACCGCTACCTTGCGCAGTCTGCTGGACATCACGGCGCCTTCTGACCGGACGCCTCTGCCGCTGGAGGCTGTGGAGCCGGCAAGGGAAATCGTCAAACGCTTCAAGACCGGCGCCATGAGCTACGGATCTATTTCCAAGGAAGCCCACGAGACCCTGGCTGTTGCCATGAACCGCC
This sequence comes from Oscillospiraceae bacterium HV4-5-C5C, assembly GCA_012034405.1. Classification (GTDB taxonomy): domain Bacteria; phylum Bacillota; class Clostridia; order Saccharofermentanales; family Fastidiosipilaceae; genus JAAVLZ01. The sequence goes on from JAAVLZ010000013.1 coordinate 66,799, forward strand.
TGGGAGGCAAGTCCAATACCGGCGAAGGCGGAGAAGATCCGGCCCGTGAAATCCCGGATGAAAACGGTGATTCCCGTCTGTCGGCGATCAAGCAGGTGGCCAGCGGACGCTTTGGCGTGACTTCCCGTTACCTCAACAGCGCTAAAGAAATTCAGATCAAAATGGCTCAGGGCGCCAAGCCGGGTGAGGGCGGCCAGCTGCCCGGCCGCAAGGTCTACCCCTGGATTGCGGAGGTCCGCCGCTCTACGCCTGGCGTGGGTCTGATTTCGCCCCCTCCTCATCATGATATTTACTCCATTGAGGATCTGGCCGAACTGATTTATGACCTGAAAAACGCCAATGACCGCGCCCGGGTGACGGTCAAACTGGTGTCAGAGACCGGTGTGGGTACCATCGCGGCCGGCGTAGCCAAAGGCGGCGCGGATACCATCCTGATTTCCGGCCATGATGGTGGCACCGGCGCTGCTCCGCGAAGTTCCGTGCAGCACACCGGACTGCCGCTGGAGCTGGGCCTGGCGGAAACCCAGCAGACGCTGGTTCGAAACGGCCTGCGCAGCCGGGTGCGGCTGGAAGCCGACGGTAAGCTGATGACCGGCCGGGATGTGGCCATTGCCTGCCTGCTGGGCGCCGAAGAATTTGGCTTTGCTACCGCGCCGCTGGTAGCCATCGGCTGCATCATGATGCGTGTGTGCAATCTTGATACCTGTCCGGTGGGCATCGCCACCCAGAACAAGCGGCTGCGGGCCTGCTTCAGCGGCAAGCCGGAGTATGTGGAAAATTTCATGCTCTTTGTAGCGGAAGAAATGCGCGAGTATATGGCCCAGCTGGGCTTCGCGACCGTAGAAGAGATGTGCGGTCATGTCGAATGCCTGCGCCAGATCACCCCGGTGAATCATCCCAAAGCTGCTACGGTTGATCTCAGCCGGCTGCTGGCCAAAGCAGAAATTGAGTTCTCCCGCCACATCGCCGGCGCGGCTCTGCCGCATTTCAGCCCGGAGATGGCCTTTAACCATGAGCTTGAAAAGACGCTGGATGAAACGCTGTTCCTGCCCTGGTGCGAACAAGCGCTGAAGCTGCATCAGCCCATTCATTTTACGGCGGATATCAGCAATGTGGACCGGACGGTCGGCACGATCCTGGGATCGCGCCTGACCAGACTCTATCCGGAAGGCATGGCGGATGATACAATCCGCATTGATTGCCTGGGCTCCGGCGGCCAGAGCTTTGGCGCGTTCAGTCCTAAAGGCCTCACGCTCAGAGTGACCGGCGATGCCAACGACTATTTTGGCAAGGGCCTGTCCGGCGGAAAACTGGCGGTGCGTCCACCCGAACAGGTGACGTACATCGCGTCAGAAAACATCATTATCGGTAATGTGGCGCTGTATGGCGCGACCGGCGGCAAAGCCTTCATTAACGGTCTGGCCGGCGAGCGCTTTGCGGTCCGTAACTCCGGCGTGGAAGCCGTGGTGGAAGGCGTGGGCAACCATGGCTGCGAATATATGACCGGCGGCCTGGTGGTGGTGCTGGGTCCGGTCGGCGTAAACTTTGCTGCCGGCATGAGCGGTGGTCTGGCCTATGTCTATGATGAGACGGACGAACTGGATGAAAAGCTGAATCACCAGATGGTAGAGCTGGCTGAACTGGATGACCTGGACTGGATCCGGCTTAAGCAGCTGCTGGAAGAGCACATCCGGATGACGGACTCTTCAAAAGCGATCCGCATTATGTATAACTTTGAGCAGGAGCGTCCGCGCTTCCGCAAAGTCGTGCCCCGTGAGTACGCCAGGGTGCTGGCCTTGATTGCCGAGCAGGAAAGCCAGGGACTGACGCACGATCAGGCTGTGGAAGCGGCGTTCAACCGCATCATCGGCGCCTGAGAATTAAGGAGGATAAAACCATGGGTAAAACCGGCGGTTTTCTGATATATGACCGGCAGACCATGCCAACGGAGGACCCCAGGGAGCGGGTCAAGGACTATAAAGAATTTCATCAGCGGCTCACACCGGAGCAGCAGCAGATTCAAGGGGCCCGCTGCATGAACTGCGGCACGCCCTTCTGCCAGACCGGTATGCTGATAAAAGGCCGGGTAACCGGCTGCCCGCTGCATAACCTGATTCCGGAATGGAATGAGCTGGTTTATCAGGGCAACTGGAAAGAAGCGCTGGAACGGCTGCTGCTGACCAACCCTTTCCCTGAATTTACCGGCCGCGTCTGCCCGGCGCCCTGTGAAGCCGGCTGCAATCTGGGGCTTAATATGCCGCCCACGGCTATTCATGATGACGAGCTGGCCATCATTGAAGAAGGCTTCAAACGCGGCCTGGTCAGCCCGCAGATACCGGCCTGGCGCAGCGGAAAAAGGGTTGCGGTGATCGGCTCCGGCCCGTCAGGTTTAGCCGCGGCTCATCAACTAAATCAACTTGGACATCAGGTGACCGTTTACGAGCGCCATGACCGGATCGGCGGGCTGCTGATGTACGGCATCCCCAATATGAAGCTGGACAAAGCAGTGGTCTCGCGGCGGCTTGATATCCTGCAGCAGGAGGGCGTGTCTTTTATCACCAATACGGAGATCCATACGGCTGAAGCCGCCCAGGAGCTTCTTGACCAGTACGACGCCGTAGTCCTCTGCTGTGGTTCCACCCAGGCAAGAGACCTCAAGGTACCGGGCCGGGAACTCAGCGGAATTTATATGGCGGTAGACTTCCTCAGCCGTAACACCAGAAGCCTGCTGGACTCAGGGCTGACTGACGGTCAGGCCATATCCGCTAAAGATAAAGATGTCATCATTGTGGGCGGTGGCGATACTGGTACAGACTGTGTCGGTACCTCCCTGCGGCATGGCGCCCGTTCAGTTACTCAGTTTGAGATTATGGACCGGCCGCCTCTGGACCGCGCGCCGGGGAACCCCTGGCCGGAGTGGCCCAATGTTTACAAGCTGGACTATGGGCAGGAAGAGAACGCGGTTTTGCATGGCTCGGATCCGCGGCAGTATCTGACCACGATTACAGAGCTGCTGGGAACAGACGGAAAGCTGACCGGCGTCAGGACCACGCAGGTTAAGTGGCGCATACCGGAGGGAGGCGGCCGGCCCGCGCCGCTGCCGGTTGCAGGCACGGAAAAGGAATGGCCGGCGGATCTGCTGCTGATTGCCATGGGCTTTACCGGACCGGAGAGCGGCCCGCTGAAGGCGTTTGACCTGGAGCTGGACGGACGTGGATTCCCGCTGACCCCGCAGCCTTTTCAGACCAGTCAGGAAAAAGTTTTTGTAGGCGGCGATATGCGGCGCGGCCAGTCTCTGGTGGTCTGGGGCATTCGCGAAGGGCTGGATACGGCAGCAGCCGTTGATCAATGGCTGCAGAAATCATAAGGAAGCCTGCCCAAAACCTGGTGAAGTCCGGGTTTCGGCCCGGGGGAGAGTGACGGAAGCCTGTACTTCCGGTCTGCCCCGGAGTTAAGCCTGAACCGGCCGACTGACACAGCCGGCCGGTTTTTTTCTGCCCTGGTGAAAAGGCTGTATACTGGCAAAAACAGGGGCTTTCAGTTAGAATAAACCTGTGATAAGCCTTTAAGCTTGACCCGGAGAGGGTTGATCTGACGCCGTGAAGGAGGCGGGAACTTGGCCGAAGAGTTAAACACCACGCTGACCCCGGAAGTACCGGCAAAAGAAAAGCGCGCAAATCCGCGCGTTCATCAGACTGCAGGCGGCAAGCCCGGCGGCAATCGCCAGCCTGACCGGCGCCGCGGCCAGTCCCCGGCGCGGCCCGCGGCGGGTGGCGGCGGCGGACATTTCAGAGAACGCCGTCCGGCCAGCGGCCAGGCGGCACCGAAGTCCCAGCCTCAGGATAATAGCGCCCGGCCCCGGCCCTCCCGGCAGAGGAGCCAGGGCCGCGGACCAGGCCAGCCGTCCAGGGCAGGCCAGGAGGCGCGCCGATCTGATCCGCAGCGCCATCCTGCATCCCAGGCCAAGGCGCCGGCTGCTGCCGAGGCTCAGAATCCGGCTGTGGTCCTGACCGGGCTGGCCGTTGAGACGGTGGCGGTGAAGCAGGAGCTTGAGTTCAGCGCTCAGACCGGACCGGCTCAGGTGACCCCGCCGGTTGAGCCGGCTAAACCGGCTAACCCTGCGGCCACGGACCCGGCCGTTATAGCTGCGGGTTTCATTCAGCCGCGGGAGGCCCGGTCCGCCAGACGACTGGCAGACCGGGATTTGCGACGCCAGACCCGCTCCCATTTTGACCATCAGATCAAAGCGGAGGAAAACGCGGAGGATATCCGTATAGACAATTTACAGATAGAAAAGGAGATTCAGCTGGAGCTGGCGGAAATCAGAACGCTCAGCCTGGACTGATCAGAAACGCTTTATGTCCCAATTTAATCAGGACGCTGTTCCTTTGCTGGCCTGCCTTCAGCAGGCTAAAGCGCAGGATCTGGCGCCGTTTCATATGCCGGGACACCGCCATGCTGAGGCCTATCCGGAGACTTTGCAGCAGCAGCTGCTTAGTCTGGATACGACCGAGTATGAGGACACAGATAATTTAAATGATCCGGGTCAAGCCCTCAGCCACGCTCAGGAACTGGCAGCGGACTTATGGGGAGCCGGTGCCTGCTTCTTTTTATCCGGGGGAAGCAGTCAGGGAATAAAGGCCGCTATTCTGGCCTGTCAGGGCCGCGGGGACCGGCTGGCACTGCCGCGTATGTCCCATGTGTCCGCTTGTTACGCGGCAATCCTGGCCGGACTGACCCCGCTGTGGATGCCGCCGGAGACGGAGGCAAGCAACCCTCAGGACGCTTGGCTTTACCCCTTGCCTCAGCCGGATCTGCTGCAGGCGGAAGCGATATTGCAAAAACACGCCGGACGGATCCGGGCGCTGCTGCTGACCTCGCCGGACTATTATGGAAACTGCCTGGATGTCAGCCGGCTGGCTTCGCTCTGCCACCAAGCAGGCGTACCCTTGATTGTGGATCAGGCCCACGGTGCTTATTTTTGCTGCAGCGCCCAGGCCTTGGTGAGAGCACAGAACGCGCTGGATCAAGGCGCGGACGCGGTGATTTACAGCGCCCATAAAACACTGGCCGCCTTGACCCCGGCCGCTTTGCTGATGGTCAGCCGCCGGGCGATCAGCGCCGGTACGATCAGTCTGACCCGCCTGCGTTTTGCGCTGAGCTTGATTGGTACGACCAGTCCTTCTTTACTGACGGCGGCTACCCTTGATTTTGCCCGCCGGGATCTGGCCCTTACAGGACCCGCGCGGTCAGCAGCCGTGCTGCAGCAGGCCAGGACCTTGCAGCAGGCGCTGCCGCAGCAGCTTTGCCTTTCGCCACTTGAGCCCAGGACTGCCTGCGGCAAGGTGCGCGATCCGCAGCGTCTGCTGCTGAGTGTGCGGCCGGGCCTGCTGATACCGGCCGCCGCCGCTCCCAGCTCTGGATACTGGTTGTACCACTTTTTATCCGCGCAGGGGGTGAAGACGGAAATGCATGATATCAGGCGGGTGGTTTTGCTCCCCTCTTTATATCAAAGCCCGGCGGATTGGCAATGCCTCTCCGCGGCACTGGCCAAAGCCGGCCGGATCTTAGCCGCGGCTCAGCCTGAAACAGCAGCCGGACCAGTGCCTGTGCCAAAAGCCGGACCTGCCTCAGACCCGGATTCAGATAAGCGGGGCGAACAGTTACTGCGGCAACTATATACCCTGCGGCCGCAGACGGTGTATCCGCCTTCCTGCACGCTCAGCCGCCAGCCTCAAGCCTGGCTGCCTTTAGCTGACTGTACCGACCGGATTATCGCGCAGGCTTTGTTACCTTATCCGCCGGGTATCCCCCTGGTCTGGCCGGGGGAGCGCCTGCAGCTGGCCTTAATCAGGGGGCTGCGGCAGCTGACCGCATGGGGAGTAGTCCCTGAAGGTCTGCCGGCTGATCCCGACAAGTGGCGGATTCCGGTCTTGGACTGACTGTTTTGAGCGTTTTGGGCTGCCTGGCCGTTCCCTTTAGCCCTGTAGATAAGGTATAATATAAAAAACAATGAAGAGTGAGCAGAACAAGGATGACAGCCAGATTTCTCAGCTTTGAAGGCGTTGATGGCAGCGGTAAAAGCACTGCGGTTAGCCGCCTTGCCCGGTATTTGGAGCAGCAGGGCCTGACAGTGTTGCGGCTCAGAGAGCCGGGCGGCACTGTGATCGGTGAACAAATCAGGAACTTGCTGCTGGATACTGACAGCCGCGGTATGACGCCGGTTTGCGAGCTGTTTTTATATGCGGCGTCGCGGGCGCAGCTGGTGCAGGAAGTGATCCGGCCGGCTTTGCGGCGGGGAGACTGGGTGCTTTGTGACCGTTATACAGATTCTACCCTGGCTTATCAGGGCTATGGCAGGGGACTGGACCGGGACATTATTGAGTCCCTTAACCGCACCGCTACCGGTGGCTTGCTGCCGGATCGCACCTATGTGTTTGACCTGGCGCCTGAGGAGGCTGAACGCCGCCGCCAGAGCCGGGACCAGGAAGCTGGCGACCGGATGGAACTGGAGCCGGTGAGCTTTAAACAGGCTGTAAGACAAGGCTATCTGGAGATTGCCGGACGGCAGCCGGAACGGGTCAGGCTGATAGCGGCCCAACAGCCGGCTGATCAGGTTGCTCAACTGCTGATACAACAAGTAAGGGAGGACTTTTTACAATGAAACTGCTGTATGCGATCATCCACGATGAGGATACACCCCGCCTGATGGCTGAACTGAATAAAAGCGGCTTCCGCGTGACCAAGCTGAACTCTACCGGCGGATTTTTACGGTCGGGCAATACAACCTTGATGATTGTTATTGAGGATGAACAGCAACCTCAGGTCATTGAGCTGATCCGCAAATATTCCAGCGCCCGTAAGGCAGCTATCAATACTAATATGTCTCCGGCTAATGTTGGCGGAACTTACGTGCCGTATCCGGTTGAAGTGACCGTTGGCGGCGCGACGGTTTTTGTTCTGAATGTCGAGTACTTCGAAAAGATGTAAGCCCCGGGGGGCGTGCGGACCGGTTGCGGCGGCAACGGACTGGCTTCCGCCGGCGGTAATTGGCCAGGAGCGGCTGCGGCAGCAGTTAACGGATTGGTCCGAGCCTGGCGGCAACCGGGTTTTGCTGCTGACCGGCCCCGCCGGCAGCGGCCGCAAGACGATATTGACGCAGCTGGCCTGGCGCTTGCTCTGTCAGGCGGATGAAAACCGCGGATCCCAGCACGGTCCCTGTGGCCGCTGCATGGCATGCCGCTATCTTAAGGAAGGTGTTCATCCGGATTTTCGTTTGCTGTCTCCGCAGGAAGGTGAAAAAACCTTACCGATCGACCGGCTTCGGCGGGAGCTTGTCAATGATCTGTTTCTGCGTCCGCAGTTAGGCCGTAATAAAGTCTATATTCTGGAAGCTGACTATCTGTCTGAAAGCGCCCAAAACGCCATCTTGAAATCGCTTGAGGAAGCGCCGCCGTACGCTTACATTTTCCTGACCGCGACGCGGCCGGACCAGGTGTTGCCCACAATTTTATCCCGGCTTGAAGTTTACCGGATGTCACCTTACGCAGACTCGGCTTTGTATGACATTATCCGTCTGCACGGGATTGAAACTGAAAGCCGGCCGGCCCGTCTGGCGGTACTGCTGGCGGCGGGCAATCCCGGTGAAGCTATCCGGTTGGCTGGCTGTGACTGGCTGGATGAGATTATAGATACCGGATCCTGGTTGTGGCAGCTGCTGCAACAGCCAGGGCACGCCGTACTCCTGACGGACGGGTATAATAAAGTAGCGGCTTTGAGAGATTCTGCCGCGTCAAGCCAGCAGCAGGAGCGCCTGAACGCTTTGCTGACATTATATGACCTCAGATTACAGCTTAGTCTGGACCTTTTATATGAAAATCAGTCCGGACAGCTGGCGGGGGCTGGCAGGCAGACGGAGGCGGCGATCTGGCTCAGGGAGCTGCTGCCTTCAGCCGTTTTACCGCTGGCGGCCGCAGAACAGGCGCTGGAAGCCCTGCGTTCGTTTAATCAGGCTCTGGCCCGTAACGGTAATTTTGAAATAAGCTGCTGCAGGACGCTGCTGCGACTGCAGCAAGCTCTGAGCACTGCCGGGATGGCGGGCAGCAGCAGCCGGGGCGGCCCGTGCAGATAGATGAGGAGTTCATCACATGATCCGAGTAACAGGCGTACGCTTTCACGGCGTCGGCAAAGCCTATGATTTTGCTTTAAATGATATAACGGTAGATAAGGGAACAGCCGTGGTGGTTGAATCTGTCCGGGGGCTGGAATTGGGCTTCTGCGCGGATTCAGGCAAAGCGCGGGAAGAGGAGCAGCTGGTTTTGCCGCTCCGGCCGGTTCTGCGGCTGGCTACGCCGGAAGATCTGGAAGTTTATACTGAAAACACGGAGCTGGAAAAGGAAGCCTATATCATTGGACGGGATAAAATCCGTGAACATGAGTTGAAAATGACGCTGGTTGATGTGGAGTACCTGCTGGACCGGCAAAAGATCATTTTCTTTTTTACTGCGGATGACCGCATTGATTTTCGCAATCTGGTTAAAGATCTGGCTTCTATATTTCATCGCCGGATTGAACTGCGCCAGATCGGCGTCAGAGATGAGGCCAGGATGGCGGGTGGCTGCGGTATCTGCGGCCGGGAACTCTGCTGTTCCTCCTGGCTGAGCGATTTTGTGCCGGTTTCGGTTAAAATGGCCAAGATGCAGAGCCTGTCTATGAATCCGGCCAAAATTTCCGGCTGCTGCGGGAGACTGATGTGCTGCCTGAAATATGAACAGGACCAATATGAAGAAGCGCGGCGAATTGCGCCGCGGCTTAACAGCGTGGTTGAGACACCCCGCGGCCGGGCCGCAGTGGTGCAGCTGCACTTGCTGGAAGAAGAAGCGGTGGTGCGCCTGGAACAGGATGATAGTGATGATCTGTTCAGATATAGCTTTGATGAGCTGAATTATGAGCACCCGCCGCGCCGGGAGCAGCTGCCCATCTGCTGGCAGGCTCACGGGAGCTGCCACGGCTGCGCGGCTCGCCATGACCAGCCGGCTGGCGATGCTGAAACAGCGCCGTCACAGTCAGCCGCCGCGGGGGAGACCGCTTCAGCCGAGGCCGCCCCGGCCGGCACACAGACACCTGAGGCGGCCAGGGCCGCAACCGCGGCTGTGGAACGGCCGGATCAGGCACCGGCAGACCAGCCACCGACAGTGGAGCCATCAAACCGGCCAGCTCGGACCAGGCGGGTAGGACGGCCGCAGGCGGCTGGGTTTATCCCGCATCCGATCGATCCGGCTGATCTGCCTCAAAACTGAAACTGCCTGAAACTCTGAGTGCTGCAGCTACGGAGGCTGTTGCACAGCGAGGGTGACGGTGTTATGATTTAGCCACTAAATAAGGAGGTACATACTATGGCTCACGTAATACATGATACCTGCATCAGTTGCGGAACCTGTGCCGGAGAATGCCCGGTCAGCGCTATCTCAGCCGGTGATACTCAGTATGAAATTGATCCGGATACCTGCATTGACTGCGGTACCTGCGTATCAGTCTGCCCGGTCAGCGCTATTACTCCGGAGGAGTAATGATGATCAGATCTGGTTTTCTTCTGAGATCTGAGATATAAAAGTAAAGCTTTTGTATGCAGGTTTATGAAGAGAAAAAGAAAAGCTGCGGCTTTTCTTTTTTTTTACCGGATTTTCTTTCTTGCCCGCAGCCAGGCTGACGGTCACGGTCACGGCCACACCGGCCAGACTGGAGCCCGCCGCGCAAAACCGACAGGATCGTAAACAGACGGGATATCATATATGTGTAACTGTTCTTCTGCCCCTGCAGCCCCAGCCGGACCGGACCAGATCCCCTTGTATCCTGATGAAACACTGGAGGATTTACAACGGTACGGCTTGAGACTCATCCAAAAAAAAGATGGCTTCCGTTCGGGAGAAGCAGCGGTCTGGCTGGCTGCGTTTACTGCGGCCGCCTGGGAAAAAAACCCCCGCCGGACACTGCGGTTTGCTGAATTGGGCTGCGGCAGCGGTATGGCGACCTTGTTGCTGAGCGCCAGACTGAAAAGGGCCAGGGGCGTGGGCCTGGAGATTTCAGCCCGGCAAGCGGAGCTGCTGAACCGCAATATCCGGCTGAACCAGCTGGATTCACGATTAAGTTGCCTGCAGGCAGATATCAGTGAACTGGCCAGGACTGACTTGACCCGCTGGCCTGCCTTGTTGCAGCCCTTTTCGCTGGATTTTGTCATGACAAACCCGCCGTTTTTTACCGGCAGGTCAGCACCGGACGGTAAGGGTAACCTTACCCGGCTCTGGCAGACCCCGCAGGCGGAACCAGGAGCGGCGGAGCGGCGGGGGGCGCGCTTTGAACAAAATGGCCTGACCTTCAGCCTGACTGCCCGCCTGACCGGCCGGCTGCTACGGCACCACGGCCGGCTGCATTTGCTGCACACCGCCTCCCGGCTGCCGGAGCTTTTCCAGGAACTCATAAAAGCGGAACTGATGCCTGAAAGTGTCCGCGGCATCAGTTCCCAGGCCGGCCGCCCGGCTGAACTGGTGTTCATAACTGCCGTTAAAGGCGGCCGCCCCGGCGGCTTCAGACTCGAACCGACTTTGGAGGTCCGCGGCGCTGACGGCCGCTTGAGCCCGGCGGCGCAAGCGATATATGGATCGGAAGCGCCGCTGCCGGCCGCCCGGCTCCGGGAGCGTGTTAAAATGATGGACAACACAATGCTGAGGCGGACGGAAGCCTGAGGTAAGCAGATATGAAGACAGATATGGATAGAGCTGAGACTAGCGGATGGCAGGCTGCGCTGCCGCGGGATAATGGCTGCGTTGCTCCCCTGCAGGGAACGGCAGAGCGGCGTGTTCCGCCCGAACGAGCGGCTCTCCCGCCGGCTTCTGTCGGGGCTTCGCCAAATTCAGCGCAGAACGAAATTGACTATGAATTTACGGAGCAGGCCGTCCGCCCCGGTTTATATCTGGTTGGCACCCCGTTAGGTAATCCGGCAGATTGGTCTGCCCGGGCGCAGGCTGTACTGCAGGCAGTTGATCTGGTCGCCTGTGAGGATACGCGTCGCAGCGGCCTGCTCTTGGCTCACTTTGGTATTAAACAGCATTTGATCAGCTATCATGAACACAACAAAGCGATGCGCACTCCCGGTTTGCTGCGCTTCCTGAGCCAGGGGCACAGCCTGGCGCTGGTAACCGATGCGGGGATGCCGGCCATCTCTGATCCTGGCAGCGATCTGGCGGCAGCGGCTGCTGAAGCCGGCTTTCCGATTACGGTCATACCCGGTCCGACCGCGGCCATGACCGCTCTGGCCGCCTCCGGTCTGGACAGCCGCCGGTTTACCTTTGAGGGCTTTTTGCCGGTCAAAGGAAAAGACCGCAGCCTGAGGCTGAAACAGCTGGCTCAGGAAGAACGGACGCAGATACTGTACGAAGCGCCGCACCGTCTGCAAAAGACGCTGGAGGAGCTGCTGCTTGAAGGCCTGGGCCAGCGCCGTCTGGTGCTGGGGCGGGAATTGACTAAACGGTATGAGGAGTACCTTCGCTTAACCGTAGCGCAGGCCCGGGCGTATTATCAGACTGTCCGGCCTTTAGGGGAGTTCACCCTGATCCTGGAGGGCCGGGAGGCCTTTGACGCCCGGCAGCCGGAACCGGAACCTGCAGTGGCGCAGGCCGGGCTGGAGGCTGAGCTGGAGCCCCGGTTAAGGGACTTACTGCAAGCAGGCCTCAGTGTTAAAGCCTGTGCGGCCAGACTGAGTGAGGAGACCGGACGGCCCCGCAATGAGTTGTACCGCCTGTGCCTGAAACTTAAAGATAAATTTACAGACCTTTAATTTATGCCCGCAAGCCCCTGCCTGCGCGTCCTTTGACGGAGACTGATCTGCGTAACCGGTGCCGGCCGGTCGTGTCCCCGGATGAAAGCCTGTGGCCGGTGAGCTATAATATATCGCGAATGCCGTGTATAAACTTACAGCTTGCAAAGTAACTCAAGCTGATGACATATTATTAGGAGGACAAACCGTTGGCCGCCAAAAAGAAAGATACCAAGCCTGGGATCGTGCCTGCCAGAGTTCAGCCGGAAACTCGCGGAATTCATGAGGTGAAATCAAGGCTGAAAACGCCGGTGGCCAGACAACCACTGCGGTCCGGCAGCATTTTGTTCCTGTCCTTTTTGTTTCCTTTTCTGATTCTGGCTACAGCCTATGCCGTTCAGGGCTTTTACCCGGTCGCGGACACATCGCCGCTCACGATTGATCTTTATCATCAATACGCGCCTTTTCTGGAGGAACTGAGGGATAAGCTGCTGGGCGGCCAAAGCCTGCTATATTCCTGGAACGGGGGCCTGGGCGTGAATTTTTACGCCCTGATCGCCTACTACCTGGCTTCTCCGCTGAACCTGCTGATGCTGTTATTTCCCCCGGATTATCTGAGCGAAGCGGTGACTGTCCTGACCCTGCTGAAAATTGGTCTGACCGGCTTCACGTTTGCTTTCATGCTGCGCGGCGCTTTTTGCCCCTATGCCAACCGCACGGTCGGCGCCCGGCCGGCTGGCCGCTCCGCCCGGCTGGATGAAATCGCCACGGATTGGGCCATCATTATTTTTTCAACCGCTTTTGCCCTGTCCGGTTTCATGCTGGCATATTCATGGGACATAATGTGGCTGGACGCAATTGTCGCCTTGCCGCTGGTGATCCTGGGCATGACCAGACTGGTGAGGGATGGCCGCTTTGCGCTTTATACACTGGCCTTGGCCTATACGATCTATGTCAATTACTATATAGCGCTGTTTGTCTGCCTGTTTACGGGCCTGTATTTCTTCAGTTATTACTTTACGGCGGCGCCGGATCTGCCGGAGGCCCGCCTGCGCCCCGGACGGCACTTTGTCAAGCGGCTGCTGCAGTTCGCGTTTTTCTCCCTGCTGGGAGTGGCGCTGGCTACCTTTATGGCCTTGCCTACCTATCTGGCTCTGCAGACGACCTCCGCTACCAACGACAAGTTCCCTCAGACCTGGAGCATCACCTTTAATATTTTTGAATTTATCAGCCGCAACCTCCCGGCTATGCAGCCGGCTATCCGGGATGGCCTGCCAAATGTATATATCGGCCTCCCGGCCTTCATCCTGCTTCCGCTCTATCTTTCCTGCCGCCGGATCAGGCTGAGTGAAAAAATCTGGCATCTGAGTTTACTGGCCTTTATCTATATCAGTTTTGCGTCTAATGGCTTGAATTTCTTATGGCACGGTATGCATTATCCGAATCAGCTGCCGTATCGTTACGCGTTTGTGTTTAGCTTTCTGCTGCTGATCATAGGCTTCAGAGCCTTTACCTACGTCAGAGAGATGAAACCTGCGGTCTTAGCCTTTGGCGCCGGCGGCGGGGTGCTGTATGTGATCCTGGCGGAACAGTTTTTGAACGAAACGGTTGATCACACCACAATTTTTGCCAGTTTACTGTTTCTGGCTGTCTACGCCGCGGTCTTTTCCTTATTCCGCAATCGCCGCTATAGTTTCAGATCGGTCGCCACTATTTTTACCATAGTATTTATGACGGAGATTCTGTTCAATACCGTCATGACTACCTGGGCGATTAATGAAAACGAGCACTATACCAGCCGTTCCAGCTTTAACAGCGACTTCAGCAGCGTGCGCTCAGAGATCGAATCCATCGAAGCGTCTGACGCCACCTTTTACCGGATGGAGCTGATTCAGCAAAAAACGACCAACAGCCCGGCATTGTATAATTATCCCGGTTTTACCCTCTTTGCTTCAACCAGCTACGAAGAAACCGCCAAATTAATGCGGAATTTAGGCTACCACAGCAATAATATCAACAGCTATAAATATACTGGCTCCACTGCGGTTATGAACTCCATTTTTGCCTTGAAGTACCTGATCAACAAGACAGAAGCGATCCAGGATCCGCTGCTGCAAAACATCCCTTCATCAAACGGTCTGTACACTTATCTGAATCCCTACGCCCTGTCGGTCGGTTTCTTGACGGACAACAATCTCCTGAACTGGAATACGGAGTCCGGGTCTCCCTTTGAACTGCAAAACAACTTTGTCAAATTGAGCGGCGCGACGACAAAAGACGTGCTGGACGGCCGTGAACTGGAGACGAAGCAGCTGACCAACTACAATGCCAATACCGGGAACGCTGCCAACGGCTATAGCTTTGATCCCATTGATAATGGCCAGTCAGGCACAGTCAGCCTGACCTTGACGGTTCAACAGGCTGAACATCTTTATTTTTATATTGAGGCCAGCGCTACGACTACCGTGGAGGTCACGGTCACAGCAGCTGACCAAAATCAGATGACTGCCGGAACGGCTAAAACTGAAGCTGAAACGGTTCTGACTCCGGCTCTGGGAGAGGAAAACGGGACAGCCGCGGCGTCAACTTCTTTTTATGACTCCCGTGACATCAATAAACCTGAAACCTTTGACGCCGGGTACTGTGAGGCTGGCAGCACGGTCGAGCTGACGCTTAAGGCCAGCGAAGGTAACGCGCAGACGCTGAAAGTTTACGCTGCCGCGCTGAATGAGAGTGTCTATACCCAGGCTTCCCAGAAACTGGCTCAGGGAAATCTGACGATTACCGACTATACGGCGGACAGTCTGACCGGTACGGTTACCGCTCAGGACAGCTCACTGCTATTCCTGTCCATTCCTTATGATAGCTCGTGGCAGGTGACCGTGGACGGCAAGACCGCCACCTTGCTGGATGTGGGCGAAGGCCTGTCCGGAATATCGCTGCAGGCCGGAACCCATCAGATCAGTTTGAAATTTATCCCGAACGGCTTGCCTCAGGGCCTGATAATCAGTGGCGCGGCCTTGCTGCTGCTGCTGCTGCTGCTGTTGCTGTCCCGGCTGACGGCCTCGCGCCGCCGGGAGCGGCAGGCGCGCCTGGCGCAGGAACTGGAAAACCGGGAACTGAACTATCGCCAGGCGGTTGCGACCGCCGCCGCGGCAGCAGGGGCTTTAAGGAGCGGCGACGCTCAGACTGAAATGACGGCATCTGATCTATGGGACCGCTCGCCTCAGCTGGTGGAACCGGCTGAGACAGGCAGTGCCCTGCCAGAAGAGACCGCCAGGCCGCTGCCGGGAAACCTGCCTCAATCAGGGGTCGGTCAGACTGACGTAAATCCTGCCGTCAAACCGGCTGCCGCGGCCCAGGATTCGACAGACCTGCCTGCTGCGGATCAGGCATTCCGCCCTCAGCCACAGCAAGACGGGGCCGCGCCGTCAGCTAACCCGGACCCTGCTTCAGATTCGCCTGCTGAACCAGAGAAAAACGAAGCTAATGGACAAAAAAACGAGTAATCTGAAGAATTACGCCAATATTTTAAAATTGAGCTTGACAGCCATTCAGATCATGGTAGAATGAACAAGCGTTTTTGAAACGTAACGCTTTTAGTTAAGTGCGGCCGTCAGAGGGTTGGTCAATCCGCTGCTGCTGTTGATGTGGAGGTAAAAAATATGGGAACCTATGTTGCAAAAGCAGGGGAGATCCAGCCTAAATGGTATCTGGTAGACGCCAGTGGCAAAACGCTGGGCCGCCTGACTTCTGAGATCGCTAAAGTTTTGACCGGCAAAAACAAGCCGGAGTACACCCCTTTTCTGGATACCGGTGACTTTGTCATCGTGATTAATGCGGAAAAGATCAAGGTGACCGGCAACAAGGCAGCGCAAAAGGTATACCGTTATCATACCGGTTATCCCGGCGGCCTTAAGGAGGTCAGCTATAAGAGCATGCTGCAGAAGCATCCTGAGCGCGTAATTGAGCTGGCTGTCAAGGGTATGCTGCCCAAGTCATCATTGGGCCGTCAGATGATAAAGAAGCTTAAAGTTTATGCCGGAGCCGAGCATCCTCACAGCGCTCAGCAACCGGAAATCCTGGATATCAAGGCGTAAGGGAGGACTGGATCATGGCAAAAGCAGCTAAAACATATAACTGGGGTACCGGCCGCCGTAAAAATGCGGTTGCCCGCGTCAGACTGACACCTGGTCAGGGCGTGATAACCATTAACAATAAGGACATTGAGGACTATTTCGGTCTGGAAACGCTTAAGCTGGTGGTGCGCCAGCCGCTGGTTGAGGCCGGGGTAGCAGATAAGTTTGATGTCTTTTGTGATGTCAAGGGCGGCGGTATTTCCGGACAGGCCGGCGCCATCCGTCACGGCATTGCCAGAGCGCTGGTCGACACGGACAGTGAGACCTACCGCGCGGTGCTGAAAAAGGCAGGCTTCCTGACCCGTGACAGCCGCATGAAGGAACGTAAAAAGTACGGCCTCAAAAAGGCCCGCAAGGCTTCCCAGTTCTCCAAGCGTTAATTGTCCTGGCGGCGGCTGTACCGGAGCACATACTGCAGCCGGTCATCCCGGCCGCAAAACCTGGCAGCCGTTTACGAGCCGTTTTTTCTCCCCCGGGGTGAGAAGAAACGGCTTTTTATTTATGAGGCTGATTTATGACTACACCTGAACTTAACAAAGCAATTCCGGGCGAAGGGCAGCTCTGCCTTCTGTCTGACTCGCCTGAAGCGACGCTCAGCCTGGGGCGCTGGCTGGGCGCTCATTTGCCCAACCGCACTGCGGTGGCCCTGGACGGTGATCTGGGCGCCGGCAAAACCTGCCTGGTTTCAGGGTTGGCCCGGGGGATGGGGATTACCACACCTACAGCCAGTCCGACCTTCATGCTGGTGATGGAACATCGGGATCCGGCGGCCAGACTGCCGCTTTTTCACTTTGATACCTACCGCCTGCGTGACTGGGAGGATTTTGAAGAAGCTGGTTTGGCCGAGTATTTTAATGAAGATGGCATCTATGCCATTGAATGGGCCCGGCAGATAGAAGCGATCTTACCGGAGCAGCGCCTGAGCCTGCAAATCAGACGAATGGCCGGCGGCGGCTTGCAGGAGCCGGCAGCTGACTCCGGGTCAGACCTGGACAACAGCAGATACCTGATCCTGTCTTTCAGCCCGTCGCTGGCAGCGCTGGCGACCCAGCTTAAAACAGCCTGCCGGCAGGGGGAACTCGGCCGCGGACTCGGTCTTTGCCGCGACCTGCCGGTTCCGGAACAGGGAAGCGGGAAAAACACAACCGGTTTACCAGCTGAAAGAGGTGACTCATGAAAATACTTGCCATAGACACGTCCGGAGCAGCTTGCTGTGTGGCGTTAGCAGATGACAGCGGACAGGTACTGGTTGACTTTAACCTGAATCTGGGGCGCACGCATTCTCAGCAGCTGCAGCCCCTGATCGGAGCTGCTTTAAAACAAGCTGACTGGCAGCCAGCTGATTTGCAGGCGATCGCGGTTGGCATCGGTCCCGGCTCCTATACCGGGATCAGGATCGGCGCGGCCGCCGCTCAGGGCATGGCGGTGGCGCTGGATATCCCGGTGCTGCCGGTTTCCTCCCTGGCCTCCCTGGCCGCTTCGCAGTCGGGGGAAACTGACCGCCTGATCTGCCCCCTGACGGATGCCCGGCACCGGCGGGTATACGCGGCGTTGTGGTGGCAAGACCGGCCGGTGGTGACAGATTTTTTGGGAGATCTGCAGCTGCTGCCTGAAAAAATCCGCGCCTGGCTGAGTTTGCAGAACAAGGAAAAAGCGGCTGCGGATCAGTGCTGTCCGGGCGAAATATTACTGCTGGGCAGCGGCGCGGCGGCGTATGAATCGGATGCGGATTTGCTTCAGGATTTCCGGTCCTTGGGGTTAAAGCCGCAGTTCCGGACGAAACAGACTGTGGTCCGGGCGGCAGACCTGGCGGCTGAGGCGTTCAGACAGCTGAGGCAGGCCGGGCCGGACTGCCTCATTGATCCGGCCCGGCTGCGGCCGCATTATCTGAGCCGGACTTCGGCGGAACGCCAGGCGGGCTTATATGTCTGAAGCATCGGCCGCAAAGCTGACCGGGCAGTTCTGTCTCAGGCCTGCCCGGCCGGACGATCTGCCGGCGCTGGCCACATTGGAACAGCTCTGTTTTGCCAGGCCCTGGAGTCAGGAGCAGCTGCAGGAGACGTATCTCAATCCGCTGGCGCGTATCTGGGTGGCCGTCTGCCCGGCCGCTGACTGGACGGCGACCAGGCAGCCCTCCGCCGCGGCTGGCAGCCCGCAGCCGGCGGGCAAACTGTCAGGATACATCAGCTGGTTCCAGGTTCTGGATACAGCAGAAATCAATAACCTGGCGGTAGCGCCGGACTGCCGGCGCCAGGGCGTGGGCCGGAGCCTGCTTAAGCTGATGCTGAAGCAAAGTGCCGCAGCTGGGGCGCTTACGGCAAGACTTGAGGTGGCCTCGCTTAACCAGCCGGCCAGGGAGCTTTACACGGCCTGTGGCTTCTTTGAAGTCGGCCGCCGCAAGGGATATTACCCCGGCGATGACGCTTTGCTGCTGGATTGTCACCTGGACACGGAAAGTTAACCTTATTTTTACAAAAAAGACTAATCAATATTAAGCAAATGTGTGTACAGATACAGAAAGGCAGAACAGGATATAAAATAAAATTGCCACAATATACATCTTGCATAATATGTTATCTGACTAATTGTACAGGTTGACAAGCTGAAAGGGCCGGCATATACTAAATTAAAGTATCGGTCGAGTAAGCGTCAGTCCAGCAGCCAGGCTATCCTGAGCTGTTGCCGGTTTATTTCCGCCGTCAGACCGGACGTCGGATCTTGGAGGAAGTGTTGTTATGACCAAACGTACTGTCACTTTTAATTGCGAGGATTCCCTGCATATGAAAGCCATTGCCGTTTTAATCCAGAAGGCATCTGCCTTTCGCTCCAGTATCTGGCTGACCCGCGGCGATCGCCGGGCTAATGCCAAGAGCCTGTTGGGCGTGATGTCCCTGGGTATTGAAAATGGCATGCAGGTTGAGATCACCGCTGAGGGTCCGGATGAGGAAAAGGCGCTGGATGAAGTGGCTGGCTACCTGACCTCGCCGCAGTTTTAAGGAGGCAGAGCCCCCCCTTGAATTCTTCCCTTACCCCGGACGGGGCGCCTTTTGAAGCCCGGCTGGATCTGGTCCCTACAACGCCGGGCGTTTATTTAATGAAGGATGCCGCCGGTACGGTTATTTATGTCGGTAAGGCTGTCAACCTTCGCAATCGCCTGCGAAGTTACTTTGGTCCGCATCCTGTGGGTACGGCAAAAGTGCTGGCGATGATTTCGCATATCCGGGATTTTCAATATCTGATCTGTCAAAGTGAGTTTGAGTCACTGATCCTGGAGTCAAACCTTATCAAACGTTATCAGCCTTTTTACAACATCCTGCTCAAGGATGATCATGACTATCCGTATATTAAGGTCAGTCTGCAGGAGCTTTATCCCCGGGTAACCAAAGCATATCGTATCGGCCCGGATCAGAAGGATGGGGCGCGTTATTATGGCCCTTATCTGAACGGGGACGTTAACCGGGCTATCCGGGTGCTGCACGATCTGTTCCCCATGAAGACCTGCCGGCGGGTTTTTCCCAGGGATATCGGTAAAGAACGGCCCTGCCTTAACTATTATATCCACCGCTGTATCGGCCCTTGCCTGGGCACGGTATCTGCCGCGGCCTACCGTGAGGTGATGGAGCGGGTCTGCGACTTTCTGGAAGGCCGCTACAGCAGCTTGCTGGAAACCCTGCAGCGGGAGATGGAGCAGGCGGCAGAGGCGCTGGCCTTTGAACAGGCTGCGGTTTTGCGTGACCGGCTGACTGCCTTGAAAAAGCTGCAGGCGGGGCAGCTGGCCGTTTCCGGTCTTGACTACAGCTGTGACGCGTTGGGACTGGCCCGCAGCCACAGTGAGATTGCTATTTTGAAGCTGGAAGTTCGCTCCGGCAAAATCAGCGGAACCTCAGTCTACTTTTTCGGAGACAGTGATGCCGGGGACGCGGATCTACTGACCGCTTTTGTGACTCAATATTATCCCCGGACCCAGCGCATCCCGCCCCGTATTCTCATAGGAACGGATCTGGCAGAGGAAGCGTTAGCTGATCTCAATGCCTGGCTGAGTGAACTGGCCGGGCACAGGACGATCATGGTCAGGCCGGAGCGCGGCGTCAAGCATCAGGTCCTGATTATGGCGGAAACCAATGCGGCGGAGGCACTGAGACGCCGCAGCCTGCTGCAGACAGGCTCTGCGGCTACCGCGGAAACTGCTGTCCGGCAGCTGCGGCAGCTGCTGCAATTGCCGGATTCTTATCCGCCCTTGCAGCGGATCGAAGCGTATGATGTCTCTAACTCCGGCGCCCAGGACAAAGCCTGCTCTATGGTGGTCTTTGAAAACGGGCGGCCGCGGCGCTCGGAGTACCGTCAATTCAAGATAAAGCAGGTTGAGGGCGTAGATGATTACGCATCCATGCGGGAAGCTTTGTCACGGCGGCTGGATCATCTGGGTGATGACCATTTCGGACCGGCGCCGGATCTGATTCTACTGGACGGCGGTCCTCAGCACGTCGCGGTGATGGGGCAGCTGCTGGCGCAGCGGGGCTTACGGATTCCATTAGCCGGCATGGTTAAGGATAACCGCCACCGGACCCGGGGGCTGGTTCTGCCGGACGGCCAGGTGGCAGAGCTTGCCGCGGCAATGCAGGCGGAGTCCGGTCAGCCGGAGACGGCGGCTTTGCTGCCGCTGTCACCTGAGCGGGAGGATATACACAGTTTGCTGCGCTTTTTGACCGCCCTGCAGGATGAAGCTCACCGCTTTGCGGGCCGCTATAATAAAAAGCTGGGTAATAAGCGGCAGCTGAAATATCGTCTTGAGTCCATCCCTGGGATCGGGCCTGCCCGCCGCAAAGCTCTGCTGGCGGCTTTTGGCAGCATTAAAGCGGTCAGTCAGGCCAGCGCGGAACAACTGCGGCAGCAAACCGGCGGGCAACTGAGCCAGGCGGCTGCTGAGGCGGTATATAGTCATTTCCATCCGGAACTGCCGCCTGTCCGGGAAAGTGAGAGCTGAACCAGTGAGTGTATGGGCCATCGGTGATCCGCATTTATCATTTGCTTCGTCCAAACCAATGGATGTGTTTGGTCCGGTCTGGCAAAATCATGCCCAGGTGATGGCCGCCAACTGGAGGGAGCTGGTCAGGCCGGCGGACACCGTCATCATACCGGGCGACATCAGCTGGGGGATCAATCTGGCGGAGGCCGGCCCTGATCTGGCTTTCCTGGCGGCTTTGCCGGGCTATAAACTTTTGGGCCGGGGCAATCATGATTACTGGTGGACCTCCTTAAGTAAACTACGGCAGCTTTGCCGCCAGCAGGGCTGGGACCGTCTGGACTTTTTGCAAAATAACGCCTTCCGCTGTGAAAATTACATCATCTGTTATACCCGTGGCTGGCTGCTGCCAGGGGACAAGGCGTTTGGGCCGGCTGATCTGAAAATTTATCAGCGTGAACTGATCCGCTTGTCGTTGTCTCTGAAAGAAGGCCTTTTGCTGCAGCAGACTGACCCGACCCTGCAATTGGTCATGGCGACGCATTACCCGCCGCTGGCTCCGGACGGCGAGGACACGCCTTTTACTGATCAGCTGCAGGCGGCCGGAGTGAGTCTGTGTCTCTATGGACACGCTCACGGGGCCGCAGGCCGCCGCAGCTTCAGCGGTCTGAAGCAGGGGATCCGATATATTAATGTGGCCGGAGATCAGCTGGGGTTCAGGCCGCTATGTCTGGACAAAACGGCAGCTGACCTGAACTTGTGTTAACTTGAGATTCGTGCATAATATTTCTATAATATATTAGCTTAGTGGCGCAAGCCGCGCGGGGACCGGCTGGCTGCTTCGGGAGCGACCGCCCCGGGACCCTGCTTAAGTGGAGTGAATAATGGCTTATAGTATGACAGGTTTTGGCCGCGGTCAGGCAGATGACCAGATCCGGCGGGTCACGGTGGAACTGAAAAGTGTTAATAACCGGTACTGTGATCTGCAGATTCGTCTGCCGCAGGCCCTGTACGCGCTGGAGCCGCAGCTGCGGCGGCAGCTGCAGGCAGCGATCAGCCGCGGCAAGATTGATGTCATGGTCACAGTTGAAGATCAAAGCAGCGGCCTGGCTCAAGTGTTGTGTGACCGGGATCTGGCCCGCGCCTATCTCAGGGCTTATGAAGAACTGGCCGGGACACTTTCGCCCGGGCAACCCTTTGCGGCGCCGCTTAAGGAAATTGCCGCCCACCCTGAGGTGCTGACCGTCCGCCGCCAGAATCAGGACGCGGCAACCTGGGCACCGCTGCTGTCCCGGGCGGCGGAAGACGCTTTGCGGCAGCTGACTGAGATGCGCCGGCTGGAAGGTGAGCACCTGACCGCAGATCTTGAAGTAAAAATCCAGCACCTGCAGCAGTTGCTGGCGCAGGTCCGCGGCCGGGCACCGGAGGTGGTGGCGGCTTACCGCAGTAAGCTGGTAGCCAGAGTTCAGGAACTGCTTGGTCAGGAGGCCGCGGCCGCCGTTTTTGATCCGGGCCGGCTGGCTCAGGAGGTACTGCTCTTTGCGGACAAGGCTGCGGTGGATGAAGAAGAGGTGAGACTAGAGAGCCATTTGCAGGCGCTCGGCCGTACGCTCCGCTCTGAGGCAGCAGTCGGCAAAAAGCTGGACTTTTTGGTGCAGGAAATCAACCGGGAAATGAATACCATCGGTTCTAAGGCAAATGATCTTGAGATGACCCGTCTGGTTGTTGAGATGAAGACGGAGCTGGAACGGATCCGCGAGCAAATTCAGAATCTGGAGTGAGTATGGGAACACAGGCGGAATTTATCGGAATTGGCTTTGGCAATCTGATTAACCGGGAACGCATTGTTGCGGTGGTTAATCCGGATTCTTCGCCGGCCCGCCGCATGGTGCAGGACGCGCGTGACCGCGGGGTGCTGATCAATGCGACCTCAGGGCGCAAAACCCAGTCAGTCCTGGTGGCGGACAGTGAACATCTGATCCTGTCGGCTCTGAGTACGGAAGAAATCCGGCGCAGATTGCAGGGCAGCGTTAAAGACAGCGATATGGCAGCGGAAACCGCGGAGGATAAGGCATGAAGGAAGCGGAGTTAGGCAGTAAGGGCGTGGTGCTTTGTGTGTCCGGGCCTTCCGGTGTGGGCAAGGGAACGGTCATAGCGGCTTTACAGCGGCTGGTGCGGCAGAACAAACAGCATCAGCAGATCGATCACTCGGTATCAGTGACCACCAGGGAACCCCGGTCCGGTGAAACTGAAGGGGTAGACTATTATTTTCGCAGCCGGGAGGCGTTTGAGCAGTTGCTGCGGCAAGGAGAGATCCTGGAGCATGATGAATACTGCGGCAACTACTATGGCACCCCCCGCGCGCCGATCCTGGACCGGATGAATCAGGGCATTGATGTCGTTATGGATGTGACCGTGCCCGGATCGATTGAAACCATCCGCAATTTTCCGGCCGCCATTGGTATATTCCTGCTGCCGCCCAGCTTCACTGAACTGCGCCGCCGTCTGGAAGGGCGGGGGACGGAAAAGCCTGAGGCTATTGAATTGAGGATGGCCAAGGCCGTGATAGAGATTAAACAAGCCAGCCGCTTTAAATATATTGTGGTGAATTATGATGTAGAGGAAACCGCGCGGCAGATTCTGGCCATTCTGGAGGCTGAACGACATTTGGCGGTTAACATGCAGGGAATTGAAGAACTGATTATAAACAGGTAAAATAATAGGACTGGAAACCTGCTGCGGTGTGAACGCCCGCGGGGAGGTTCGTTTCAGCCGGTCCGCAGCCGGACCGTAAAGGAGGATCTATGCTGGTAAAACCCACAATTGATGAATTGTTGCCCAAAACAGAAAACCGTTACACCCTGGCCGTGCTGGTGGCCAAGCGGGCCAGACAACTGGTGGACGGAGCAAAGCCAATGATTGATTCGGCTTCGCCAAATCTGGTAACAATGGCCAGTGAGGAAGTGGCAGCCTCCGCTGTGGTTGGCGTCCCCGGCCTTCATGAGCCCAAGGTGCCCCTGCGCCCTGAGGTGGAGGCTGCCAGAATGGCTGCCGCCGCTGAGGCTGAAAACAGTATTGATATGGATAATATCCGCGGCGAGCTGCCCGGCCGTCAGGCTGAGCCGGCCGCGCATGAGGGCGGGGTGCGCTCGCTGCTCAAGTTCCTGAATGATAACGGGGACGTGTATGATACTGAGGATGAGCTTAAAATGGACCAGTCCGATGATGAGGAGGATGATGAGGATGAGGACGACTTTGACCTGGATCCCTCCGCGCTGGAGGCGGATGAGGATGAGGTTGATCCGGATATCCTGAAGGACATCCCATCAGATGATCTGACGGACCCGGATGATGAAGCTGGCTCTGACTTTGATCCCACGGTAGACCATCTGGTCGATAACGCCAGAGATGATTCGGAGGATCTGCTGTGAACCGCTCAGATAAAACCATGGATAAAGTGGTCGCCCTGGCCAAGAACCGCGGCTTTATTTTTCCCGGTTCTGAGATTTACGGCGGCCTGGCTAACACCTGGGACTACGGCCCTTTAGGGGTGGAATTTAAAAATAACGTCAAGCAGGCCTGGTGGCTTAAGTTTGTGAGAGAAAGCCGCTTTAATGTGGGCCTGGACGCTGCTATCCTGATGAATCCCCATGTCTGGGAGGCCAGCGGCCACCTGGCGGGCTTCAGTGACCCGCTGATCGACTGTAAATCCTGCCACGGCCGGTTCAGGGCGGATCAGCTGATTGAGGACTGGAACAAAAGCCAGGGCATTGAGCTCCAGGTAGACGGCTGGTCCAACGAGGAACTGGTCAGTTATCTGCGTGAAAAGGCAATTCCCTGCCCTGCCTGCGGCGCACATGACTTTACGGATATCCGGCAGTTTAATCTGATGTTCAAAACCTTTCAGGGCGTTACTGAGGACAGTAAGGCTGAGATCTATCTGCGGCCGGAGACGGCTCAGGGCATCTTTGTCAACTTTGAAAATGTGCAGCGCACGATGCGGCGCAAGATACCGTTTGGCATTGCCCAGGTGGGTAAATCCTTCCGCAATGAGATTACTCCGGGCAACTTCACTTTCCGGACCCGTGAATTTGAACAGATGGAGCTGGAATTTTTCTGTGAGCCGGATAAGAGTCTGGAATGGTTTGCTTATTGGAAAGACTTTTGCCGTAACTGGCTTCTGTCCCTGGGGTTAAAGGCTGAGGAACTGCGCAGCCGGGATCATGATCCGGAGGAGCTGGCGTTTTATTCCAATGCCACGACTGATCTGGAATTCAGTTTCCCCTTTGGCTGGGGAGAACTCTGGGGCATTGCTTCCCGCACGGACTATGATCTGAAACAGCATATGGCCTGTTCTCACAAGGATTTGACCTACTTTGATCCGGTGAGCCACAGCCGTTATGTGCCGTACGTCATTGAGCCGTCATTAGGCGCTGACCGCGCCGCTTTGGCTTTCCTGTGCTCGGCTTATGATGAGGAAGAACTGGAAAACGGCGACAGCAGGACGGTTCTGCGCCTCCACCCGGCCTTAGCGCCGGTTAAAGTGGCGGTACTGCCGCTGTCTGCCAAACTGAATGAACCGGCGCAGGCGCTGGCGGATGAACTGGCCCGGCGCTTTAATGTGGAGTATGATGAGCGCCAGAGTATCGGCAAGCGCTACCGCCGCCAGGATGAGATCGGCACACCTTACTGTGTCACCGTGGATTTTGATACCGCGGCAGACCAGAGTGTTACCGTCCGTGAACGGGACAGCATGCAGCAGGTACGGCTTCCCATCCGGGAGTTAGGCGCCTATTTTGATGGCAAATTTACTTTTTGATCCTCAACCGGCTCCAGCGCCTTCAAGTGCTGAAGCCGGTTTTTTAGTGATCCGCTCAGGTTTGCCCGGACCCCAGGGCTTTTGATAAACTGTAGCGAATATCACCTTATCAACCACTTGTTTTGTGTACCTTGATAGTAACACACGCTGTGCCAAACCTCTTTTTGGCAGTTCCCATCCCTCTGAACATCGGCCTGAACCTCCGGTGCTCCTGCCCCGGAGTGTTCCTTACTATTCAGTCTGAAAGGAATGCATTATGGGTAAATTCGTGTATCTGTTCTCTGAAGGCAATGCCGGGATGCGCAATCTGTTGGGCGGTAAAGGTGCGAACCTGGCGGAAATGACCCGCCTGGGTCTGCCTGTTCCCCGGGGTTTTACCCTTACAACGGAGGCCTGTACCCGCTACTATGAGGACGGTCAACAGGTCAGCCAGGCTATAGAGGCGGAGATTTTGGCGGCCTTGCGCCAGATAGAGACCCAGGTAGGCAAAAAACTGGGTGATCCGGCCGATCCCTTTCTGGTTTCAGTCCGCTCCGGCGCCCGCGCTTCCATGCCAGGTATGATGGATACGATTCTGAACCTTGGCCTGAATGATGACACTGCCGCGGGTCTGGGGCGGTTGACGCGGAACCCACGCTTTGCCCTGGACAGCTACCGCCGCTTCATCATGATGTTTGGTGACGTCGTTAAGGGCGTGGAAAAGAAACGCTTTGAAGCGGAACTGGACCAGGTCAAACAGCAGCGGCAGGCGCTACAGGATACGGATCTGGATGCCGAGGCGATGGCGGAGGTGGTCGCGCGGTTTAAAAAGCTTTATCGCAGCGTGCTGGGACAAGACTTTCCGCAGGATCCTCAGACCCAGTTGCTGGAGGCGATTCAGGCCGTCTTCCGTTCCTGGAATAACGAGCGGGCGATCTACTATCGCCGGCAGAATAATATCCCGTCAAGCTGGGGCACCGCGGTTAATATTCAGGAAATGGTCTACGGGAATATGGGAGAAACCTCAGGCACCGGCGTAGCCTTTACCCGCAGTCCCTCCACCGGTGAAAACCGCTTGTTTGGTGAATTCCTGCTCAATGCTCAGGGCGAAGATGTTGTCGCCGGGGTCCGCACACCGCAGCCCATTGCCAGCCTGCAGGATATCCTGCCTGAAGCCTACGACCAATTTTGCCGGACTGCCCGTCTGCTGGAACAGCATTACCAAGATATGCAGGATATGGAGTTTACCATAGAACGCGGCAAGCTGTTCCTGCTGCAGACCAGAAACGGTAAACGCACCGCCGCAGCCGCCCTGAAAATAGCCGTGGATATGGTTGGAGAAGGTCTCCTGACCAAAGCAGAAGCGCTGGATAAAATTGATGCCCGTTCGCTGGATGCTTTGCTGCATCCGGGCTTTGCGCCGGAAGCGCTGAAGGAAGCGCGGGTTCTGACCCGCGGTCTGCCCGCTTCGCCCGGCGCCGCTGCCGGCAAGATTTACTTCACCGCGGAAAAGGCTCAGCATGCCCATATCGTGAATGGCGAAAAGGTGATCCTCGTCCGGCTGGAGACCTCTCCGGAGGATATTGTCGGTATGAGCATCGCGGAGGGTATCCTGACCGGGCGGGGCGGCATGACCTCCCACGCGGCTGTCGTCGCCCGCGGCATGGGCCGCTGCTGCGTATCCGGCTGCGCGGAGCTCAGGATCAATGAAGCCGGGGGCTACCTGATTGACGCTCAGGGCGAGCGCTATGAGGAAGGCGATGAGTTGTCATTAGACGGCTCGACCGGCCTGGTGTACCAGGGGGCGATTCAGACGGTTGAGGCGGTGATGGGAGAGGACTTCAGTACCATTATGGCCTGGGCGGATGAGATCCGTCAGTTAGCTGTCCGCACCAATGCGGATACGCCGGCTGACGCGCGCAGTGCCAGGACACTGGGAGCGGAAGGGATCGGCCTGACCCGTACGGAGCATATGTTTTTTGAGCCGGAGCGCATTTTCCGTTTCCGGCAGATGATCCTGGCAGAAAGCGAAGCCAGGCGGCGGGAAGCATTGGACCTGCTCTTACCGATTCAGCAGGGCGATTTTGAGGCCATTTATAAAGAAATGGCAGGCTTACCGGTGACTATCCGCCTGCTGGATCCGCCGCTGCACGAGTTTTTGCCGCAAAAGGAGTCGGAGATAGCAGCCCTGGCTGAAGCGCTGGGGATTTCCGCAGACCGGGTGAGGGATAAGGTGACTTCCCTCCAGGAGCTCAACCCCATGATGGGACACCGGGGCTGCCGGCTGGCCGTTTCCTATCCTGAAATTGCGGAGATGCAGACTACGGCCATCATCCAGGCCGCGCTGGCAGAACGTCGCCGCGGCAATGCTGTGGTGCCGGAAATCATGATACCGCTGGTTTGTGATCTTAAGGAACTGGCTTATGTCAAAGGGCTGATTACCAGAACCGCGGACCGGCTGATTGAGGCGGATGGCGGCCAGCTGAGCTATAAAGTCGGAACGATGATTGAAATACCGCGGGCGGCTTTACTGGCAGATGAAATTGCTCAGGAGGCGGATTTCTTCAGCTTTGGTACCAATGATCTGACCCAGCTGACCTTTGGTCTGTCCCGGGATGATGCAGGCCGTATTTTGGAGGATTATTATGCAGCCGGCATCTTTGAGAGCGACCCGACCGCCAATCTGGATGTCAAAGGTGTCGGACGTCTGATGAAACTGGCCGTCCAGGGCGGGCGGGCTACCCGGCCGGAGCTGAAGCTTGGTATCTGCGGCGAACACGGGGGTGATCCGGACTCCGTTATCTTTTGTCATGAGCTGGGCCTGAATTATGTATCCTGCTCTCCCTTCAGGGTACCGATTGCCCGTTTGGCTGCGGCTCAGGCTCAGATCAGGCAGCCGCGCGTCTAGCGTAAGGCCTGTCTGGGCCGCTTCAGGCTATCGGAAAAACGGCTCAGTCATATTGTGAACCCCGTTTGGCTTTGGCTGAGCCGGATGGGGTTTGTTTATGGCAGGTTGCTTATTTCTGCAACTTTAAATATATATAATTGCATTTACTGCTTTGCTCTGCTAATATGAT
>JAAVLZ010000014.1 GCA_012034405.1 Oscillospiraceae bacterium HV4-5-C5C
CCAGATCTGGCGCTGTTTCCGCCGATTGCAGGGCCAGAGCAATCTTAGTAAAATAATCCCCTTCTCCAGCAGTAATCGGAGCAATATCCAATTCTACAGAGTCCTTTTTATCCCAGCTGTTATAACCATTTTCAAACCATTTCCAGCCGGTGCCACTAGAACCTTGTCCATCATCCCTGAAAGTAATCGTTATTTTACTTTTTTCACCGTTGTTCGTGTCTTGACTGCCTCCGCCAGTGGTTTCGGCTTTGGTCTGACTGTTGTCATCAGCTGCAGCTTTGCTGGTAGTGGCCGTGCCCTGACTACTGCCGCAAGCAGTTAGTGCCGCAGCCATCAGGACAGATACTGCGCTTAGGGTTAGCTTTTTGTTTAGCATAAATTACCTCCCTTTGCACCTGGTTTACTGTCATCCAGCCTGACCAGGTTGTCTGATTTTGCTGTTTTCAGTGTAAATTAGGCCTGAGAATCCAACAATTCCACATTATTAAGATAAGTGGAGAAAATTAAGATCAACCTCATACTTCAGGTCTTTTCTTCATGTCTGTCGGCAGAATGATTGGGAGGCTGGAGTCAAGCCTGACCGGCTTGTCCTGTAGCCATGATCAGCTTTCAATCAAATAGGTCTTGATAGCAGTATAGGTATCCATCGCAATCTCATTAACTGTTTTAGCTCCTGTCCAGGTGGTTATCACACTGTCCTGCAAGGTTTCAGACATATTTTCCCACAAGCTATAAGAGGCCAGCGGTGCTGACTGGTAAAAGCTGTCCATAAAAGCTTTCCAGGGATGCTTCAATTGACTTAGCTCGGTTTCAACATCTATTCTGACCGGCAAACTTCCCAAGCGTGATTGTCGTAAAGCTAAGCTAGCCGGGTCAAATAAATACGCTACCAGTAACTGGATCGCAGCATATTCCTGGGTTGACAGGCTGGATGAGAGCTCGGATAGATCCAGCAGGCTGACAAGGGCATCCGCCCGCAGGGGTAAATTACGATTTGTACCTACCACCTGGGGAACAGGTACCGCCATAACTGAAAAGCTACTCGTTGCCTGCTCAAGTCTCGGTAAGCTGGAACTGTCAGCCAATATCATAGCCACCTCCCGGTTTAGGAGCTTGCTGAGCAGATCGCCCTGATTCCAGTTGACGCAGTCCAAATTGATATAGTCATCTGTCCTCAAGGTGCTCAAAAATTGCCAACCTTCCAGCGCCGCTTGACTGTTCAGGTCCCGCAGACTGGCACCATAAGCAGTCATGATCAGTAATAGCTGCTCTGTCAATGCCTGGCCAGGAGCAGCAGCCAGGGCAAAACTTGCTGCCGGCTCCCGCCTTAGCTGCGCACATAGCGCTAGCAATTCCTGTGGTGTTGCCGGGCTCTCCTGGCTGTATTTGCTCAGCAAATCTTGATTGGTCAGTAAAACATAGGCATATGAATCCAGTGGCATTCCATATGTCAAAGACTGATGCTCCAGCAGCAGCCACAGTTTTTGGTAAATTTCAGCTTTCAGCCCTGTGGAACGAATTAAGTTATCCATGGGATAAAAGACCTGCAATTTGGAAAAGGCAGCGTTTAAGCTCTGATCACATACCGCTAACCAGGGTTTATCCTCTGGATCAAGGTCACTGATGTCATAAAAATAAGCCCATTGATCCTCACGGGCGTAAAATTGAAGCTCTAATCCAATATCAGGCTGTACTTGGCTCCAAGAGGCCATACAGGACTGCCAAGACAGTTTTTCTGCTTCATCAGCATAGGGTAAGGCCAGTTTTATGGTTATCGTCTGGTTGTCAGCCTCCGTCAAAGGCTTAGCTGCGGTCGGTTCAGACGGAATATCAGAGGTCTGTATCGCTGCGGAAGCGGCAGTTTGGCTGATGGTAACTGTGTTACCAACCGATACAATTTGCTTTGGTAAGCACGCGGTCAGCGTAATACACCAGGACAACAAAATCGCTAATCCCGCTAGCTTGACGCGCCGCCATAAGCGGCTCAGTACTAACATCCCGTTTGATTGGGTGATATGCATTGGGCACCTCGTTGGCCAAGACAGGTTGATCGGTACTGTCCAGGAGAGACAGAACAGACCTCCTTAAAAATGCGATTAAAATACTTTGGATCCCGATAACCAATGGCCACTGCAATATCCTGAATCTGCAGTTTGGGATTGAGCAGCAGGCGCTTTGCGTGACTCATGCGGAAGTTCCGCAGAAAAGCGGAAAATGTCATCCCCGTGCTTTTTCTGAACGTTGCACTGAGATACTCTGGCGTGACATTAAGCTTAGCGGCAACATCCGTCAAGGTCAGATCGTTGGGGAAATTGTCCCTGATCAAGGCGATTGCCTGTTCTGAAAGGTGGTTCCCGCCACCGCCACTTAAAGCCGCTTCCGGGTCCATTTTGATTTGCTGCCACAATTGCTCTACGATTTGCAGAAGTTGTTCCGGATACATACTATGATCGATCAGCCTGATTAACGCGGCTAAATCAATGCAATGTTGTGTTTGAGGCAGCTGTGAGCTGCTGACCCAAGCACAGATTAATCTGGCAAGGATAGCACGCAACTCTTCTGGTTGTATCCTGGGTTCAGTTAACCACTGGCTTAAGGTCAGTTGTAAGTTGCTGATTGCGGTTGAATCCTGCTGAATGGCTGCATCACGTAAGCTTTGCTCCAGTTGTTGAGGGTAGGTGGCACGCTTAAGCTGCAGGCTATTGGCCCAATCCTGGGTTATGACCTGATCTCTATTGAGGTACAAGCGATACGGCAGCAGTCGGATTGCTTCATGATAAGCCTGTACCAGGTGAACGATGCCATTGAATCGGACGCTGGTGCAGATGCAGTCCACATTCTTGATGATTTCCGGCAGGAGAAAGCGATCCAGGTTTTTTTCCAGATACGGATTATAAGCGGTATTAAAAAGCAATAAAATGACAGTTTCCGGCTGACATAAAACCATAAAATCATCCAGGCATAAACGGTTACAGCCTTGTGCCAGATACCTGCCGGTCCAGCTGATACTCTCCTGATCCAGGCTCTGTAAAGAGAATAAAAACAGGGTATTTTGCTGATCAACCGGAACATCAAAGCGCATAGCCAGCTGCTGTCGGATGTGAGCAGGGTCTGACGGCCAATGATTAAGATAGAGACTTAGCTGCTGTTCTAAACTCAGTTCCTGCGCTGAATTGTTCTGTCCATCTGTTAAGTTCATCTGCTGCTGGACTTTACTCAGACAACTGTGCAGTTCGTCTGTTGTCAATGGTTTCAATAGATAATCCAGCACCTTTAGCTTGATGGCTCGTTGTGCCAGATTGAAATCGGCATAACCAGTCAGGATTACCGCCGGTATCTGACTGCCTTTTTCCTGGAGTTGCTGGAGCATCGTTAACCCATCCATACCGGGTAGTTTAATATCTGTCATAATCAAATCAGCTTCTGACCATGGATACGACTGCAGCGCTTCTTCCGCGTCTGTAAAGGAGGCTGCGACTTGATGGACTGTCTCAGATTGAATGAGGCGGGCAATGCCTACACGGATCTGTGGTTCGTCTTTAACAATTATGATACGCATCTGATTCTGCCTCTTTCTCGTTTGAATTATGGCCAGGCCGGCAAGGTAACCGTAATATGGCTCTCAGTCCAGGCTGAGCTGGTTCTAAGCGGAAAGCCCCCTGATTGCCATAATAAATCCGCATTCTGGCCCGGACATTTTCCAGTCCAATTCCGTGCTGGTCCTGTTGATAGGCGGCGCGGCCCGGAAGTTTATGACCGCTGTTGAAAGCATTGATCGCTGCTGCTTGCATGCCTTTTCCATTATCTGCGATCATAATTTCCAAAAGATCTGCTGTCACCAACCGCGCCTTGATATGGATCAAACCTTCATCTTTCTGATCAACTAAACCGTGTTCCAGGCAGTTCTCAAGTAGTGGCTGCAGCAACAATTTATGGATCCGGCAGGTCAGTAGTTCCTCCGGAACATCAATTAAACAAATAAAGCGGTAGTTACAGCGAGTCTGCTGCAGGTAAATATACCGGCGCAGATATGCAATCTTCTGACCCAATGGCACTTCAGTATTACTTTTGCTGATACTATACCTGAGGATAGTAGCCAGATTTTTAACATTTTACTGATGATTGGCTGGTTACGATCTATGGCTACCCAGTTTATTGCGTCCAGGGTATTGTACAAAAAGTGAGGAT
Organism: Oscillospiraceae bacterium HV4-5-C5C; assembly: GCA_012034405.1. Taxonomy (GTDB): domain Bacteria; phylum Bacillota; class Clostridia; order Saccharofermentanales; family Fastidiosipilaceae; genus JAAVLZ01. The sequence continues at coordinate 4,189 of JAAVLZ010000014.1, forward strand.
TGATCTGCGCTTCCAGCGCACTGATTTCCGCTTCACGTTTCAGACGTTCTGCTTGCCTGACCTGATTGATTAATGCCTGCATACGACTGATCATCTGGTTAAAGCTCAGCGCAATCCGGCCAAATTCATCCGTTCTATCAAGGACAATACGGACTGAGAGATCCCCCCAATTAGCCTGGTCCATGGCCATGATAATCTCATCTGCCGCTAACGTTGTCAGTTTTGACGTATAAAAGATGAGTGATGAGGCCAGGAGAATAATGCCTATACCAGCAATCAAGATCCACAATCCTTGTCTATAGATAGCAGTCAGCCAGGTTTGTCTGGGAGAAATCGCTGCAAGATAAAAGGATGCCTGCTGATTACTCTGTAATTGCACCCGGGCCGATGAAGCAAAGCCTGCCTGTATTTTCCAGGTTTCCAAAGCCTGAAGAAAGACAGATTCCATTGATTCCTGGCCAGTAGCTTCAGTAATGATATACTCTCCGCGATATAATGGATTGGTAGCGGCTATAATCTGACCCGCAGCATCCAAAAGTAACAACGTTTCCCGGTCGGGATCAGGTTTATTGGCTAAGCTGGCATTCAGCACCGTTTCCAGGCTGCTACTATCCACGCATAAGACCGCACTGCCTATTTCTTCCCGATATAGATCCTGTGGATCGATGATTGCCCGTGCTATCCACAGCCGGCCACGAGCATGATTCTGCGTACCGGCATACTCAAATACCGCTTGACCGGGTTTAGTGCGAGCAGTTTTAATTAGAGTTTCTTCTAGTAACTTGGGAAAGTCAAAACTCTGGCTTTGTAAGGCAGACCGGGTCAATTTGTCATAAAAAGCGTAATCCCGATTATCCGCAATAATAGCAGCACCGGTTATTTCTGTTGTGCTATCAATTTGTTCTTTCAGCGCACTGCGGATACTCCGTTCAGACAATTGATAGGCCGGATTCCACACCCTGATTTGTGACACGCCATCTGTAATTTGCGGTGTTTGCACCATATCGTCCAGTACGCTTTCATAGGCATTTAGCTTTAAGGTCAGTTCTCGGTAAATCTGCTCCAAACTATTGCTTTCCAGATTACTCACATAAGCTCTGGTGGTCCGGGTAGTCAACGCATAATTTAACAATTGAATCAATAAAGTTGGCAGGATAGCCCCAATAATCAGGATGACAAAAAACTTCCGGCGAATAGACGCTTTGTTCAGGTACTGTCTGAGTTTATTGTCAACTCCAACCATCTGTTTTTTATGCTCCCAAACCGCAGCATTGAATGCTACTTGTTACTTATGACCAGATTTTCTTGTTGATTTTATATCAACATATAGCTTATGACCACTTTACTGACATCTGCAGCGCTTGTCCAATCGAGTATTGTGTAGCTGGGCTAAACTATTTTGTTTTCAAATCGTGCACATATTCTTCTTGATATCGGCATAAGCTCTGGTTAATCTATAGATACTTATTTTGACTATCAAAGGAGTTTAAGCTCATGAAGACTCAATATAAAGAACCCCGCTTTGATAATTTCCGGCAGCTGCTGCGCTATGCCGCCCGCCGCTATGCCAGAAGACCTGCTTTTAAGCTCACTGTACCGCCAGTCAATCGGGCGAATGTCAGTAAAACAGCTCAGGCAAAAGCCAATACGCAATCCCGTCAGCTGACGATCAGTTACCGGCAGCTGGAAACCGCATATGACCGTCTATGCACATTTATGCTCAACGCCGGTTTACAGGGGCGCCGGATTGCCATCAGCGGCCGTAACAGCTATGAGTGGACCCTGGCCTACCTGGCCGCGGCCACAGTTGGTGTAGCAGTCCCGCTGGATAGAGACCTGGCGGTCGCCGATCAGAACGATTTTTTGCTGGCAGCTGACTGTTCGGTCTTATGTACGGACCGCCCCCAGCAGGCGCAAGAATGGTCTGCCGCAGCTCCCTCCGGCCAGCTTCGCCTGATCGTCCCCTTTAAGGAGCTGGGCTTGCTGGGTCAGGGCCGGCCATACCGGATCGGGCCTTGGTGCGCCAGTGAACCTGCGCCTGCGGATCCTGTCCGGGTCAACGCTATTCCTCTGCCCGCAGATCAGCTGCAGGTCCTGATTTTCACCTCAGGCACTACCGGCCACAGCAAGGGTGTTTGTCTGTCACAGGCCAATATCTGTGCAGACATCCACTCAACCATCAGTGTGGTCCGGGTTACCCCCACAGATCACACCCTCTCCGTCCTGCCGTTACATCACACCTATGAATGTACCCTGAATTGTCTGCTGCTGCTCTCCCGGGGCGCCTGTATCAGTTACTTATCAACCTTAAGCCGCTTATCTCAGGATCTGCAGGCCACCCGACCTTCCCTGCTAGTGGTCGTACCTGAATTGCTGCAATTTCTCTCCCGCCGCATTCAAAAAACGCTTCAGCAAAGCGTTCCACAGCGTTACCGCGGCAGTTTTGCCAGCCTCTCCCTGGCTGAGGCCCTGCGCCGGTTGCCCTGGCCGCTCCGGCTGATCTGCCGGTATAAAGTCCGTCAGGCGCTGGGCGGCCGACTGCGGCTCTTTATTGTGGGCGCTGCCAAGCTGGAGCCGGCCTTGGTCCGTGATTTTTTAGCGCTGGGTATCCGTACCCTGCAGGGCTATGGGCTGACGGAATGCGCCCCGCTGGTGGCAGGCAACCATGACTTTTATTTGAATCCGGCTTCCACCGGGGTAGCTATACCGGGGATTGAAATGAAGATTGATCGGCCGGACAGCCAGGGCGTGGGACAGATCCTGACCCGTGGAGCCAATGTGATGCTGGGCTACTTTGAGGATCCTGATGCCACGCGGGCAGCCTTTAAAGATGGTTGGTTTTGCACCGGCGATCTGGGCCGTCTGGGTCCGGACGGGGAATTATACATCACCGGCAGGCAAAAAAATGTGATTGTGACCGACAATGGTAAGAATATCTATCCCGAAGAGTTGGAAACAAGGCTGGGGCAATGTCCGGAGATCGGCGAAGTCCTGGTACTGGCAGGGCAGCAGCGTTCACGGGTTTGTGTACGCGCCAAAATCCTTCCTGATCTGGACTGGATAAAGCAGCAACTGGGGCACCTGCCAACGCTGGAAGAAGCGCGCGAAGCGGTGGAACGGGCTGTTGCGGCAGTTAATGACAGATTACCTACTTATAAACGAGTGCAGATGATTGAGATATTGACTGAAGCCTTGCAGAAGACGACCACCCGAAAAATCCGCCGCTGTGGAGATAATCTGGCTTAAGTTTGAGGCTGCCAGACTGTCTCCAGCCAATGGCGAGTCAGCTGCGCCATATCTGCCCGTTCCGCAGCGCAGATGTCTGGATAACGACGCTCTGACTTAAAAATCAGGCGGGTCAGGCAGTTGGCCTTTTCCAGCATAATATGGCTCATCTGCTGGTAGGTTTTCAGTTGAAACGGATAGGCAAATGCTGATGCTTCCAAACGATGACGCAGATTTTTGCCACTTTGCCAGGCGGGCCAGACCGTGTCAGCTGCAGAGCAGAGCAGGAGGACTGGTCCCCGGATTTTTTCTGCCGGGATGACCGAATCCGGCTTGACCGGCAGGTCGGTATTAGCCGCCAGGACGGAAAATTCTCCGGCCTGAAGCCAAAGTCTGGCCACCGGAACCCGCCGCATCTGATACGGCGTATATGGTAACGACCGGCCGCCCCAGGACCAGGAGGAACAGCCATTTGGCTGTTCTCCACTGAGCCCTTCCGCATAATACCAGGTCGGTGCTTTGGCTATCACACAGGAGATTTCCGGAAACGCGACAGCACAGGCCAAGGCATATTCAGCACCTTTGGATAAGCCCTCCAACGCCAGATGCTGATAGCCCTGTTTACGCAACCAGTCCGCTGCTAACTGAACCGTCTCCAGCGGTACATCTTTGAGTTCAGCTACCGTATGCGGGGTCTTAAAATAGCCCAGCGCCAGGGCAGGGATGCCCTGACTTTGCCGGAATCGGGCCATCTTTTTTGCGTGCTGTACCCCGCCCTCTGAACCGGATAAAGTGATCACAACTTTATCATGTCGGTTATCAGCCGTTGGATACAAGCAAGCGTCCAGGCCGGGCGGATGCAGCAACTGCTTTACCATAGGTGTCAGCCTGTCTTTCTACTAGACTGCCTTAACAATAGTCCTATCCTCAGTGGTTTTCAATTCAGTTGTATCAGAACCATCCCCGTCCAGGATATGCAATGGTTTGACCTGATCACCAGTTGGTCTGGAAGCAGTCTCTTTAAAGATAGTGATTCACAACTATCCCGACACGTTGCTTTTTCCGATCCGTGGTTTCCTTGGAATGGCCCAGGTTGAGGGCCACCAATTGCAGTGCATCCCGATCAAATCGCATCCCTTTATGTCCTTTACGACCTATATAGAGCTCCTTCCAGCTTAACGGAGCTGTATCCCTGGCCATTGTCTGATACAGACTCTTAGCATAGATCCGCCGGTAACTTTGAATATCCGCTGCAGAGTAGAGTTTACCCCAAACCTTGCTTTGGCCGGCTTTTTTCATCTTTTGAACCACAGCCTGAATGTCGTCTGGTGTCCCAATAATGAGCACATCCCTGATCCGACCACCTTTCGCCAGATTCCTGCAGATATGGATATACAGATGAGTTCTATACTCAATTTTGGGAGAAAGTCCTATCTCTGGTCAGATACGCTTTCGTGCTGTCTCGCCACCTTGATTCTTGCCTTGTCGCGGATATGATTGCCAGCGCGAAGCGCTGAAATATCGCAAGAATGACAAGAATAATGTGGACTCCACATATGGCAATGGTGAAACAACTAATGCTGAGGAGGAAAAATAAATGGTAATTCTGCAAAACAAGATCAATATTGCCGCAATCGTTTCCCTCACGCACGCCAATATCAACGGGGATCCACTGAATGGCAACCGCCCACGCAAGGACTACGACGGATATGGAATTTTCTCCGATGTGGTAATCAAACGGAAGATCCGCAACCGGCTTCAGGATAAGGGCGAGTACATTTTGGTTCAGACAGACGGGCGTGAGAACGATATAAATTTCGATTCGACGCTCAAGGAGGATTATCATAATTTGAGAGATCGTGCGGCGGGCGGTTCTCAACTGGCGGCTGAACTGAAAATAGATGACGATGCAAACACCGAATTGTATGCAAAAAGCGCATGTGAAAAATGGGCTGATGTCAGAGCATCCGGACAGGTGTTTGCTTTCAAGAAAGATAAGAAAAAGAGAAAGGCGAGGAAGACGAGAACGGTAGTCAGCTTTCTGTGGGCGTGCGTGGCCCGGTTTCTATCCAGCATGGAATTAGTGCCTCGCCTGTTGAAATCGTTGATATGAAGATTACCAAAAGCGTCAATGCGGAAGGCGGAAAAACGGGCAAGGCTTCTGATACAATGGACATGAAGCACTATGTCAATTTCGGGCTTTATGTGATTTGCGGAAGCATCAATTGCCAGCTTGCTGAGAAGACGGGTTTTACTGACGCAGATGCCGAAAAGATCAAGCAGGCATTATGTACGCTCTTTGAGAACGATGCTTCCTCTGCGCGTCCCGAAGGAGTCTGCGAGGTCTGCAGAGTATACTGGTGGAAGCATAAAGAAAAGACACCGAAGGAGATTTCAGCCATGATTCAGCGCTCTATATAAATTGGCTCGAAAGTCGAAGAGCTCGTTTATTTGCTGATTATGACTTTCCTGATCCGCAAACAAAATGTGTGCCCGAAATCATTAATCTGATTTAGGGCAGATATATAAAGGCCACAATATATAAATACCACACTAAAGGGTTTATCCTTTCGGTGTGGTCTTTACTGTTGTGGCCCCGCTTGAATAGTTCCGGTCAAAAATTCACCGTTTTGTTAGTGTCCCTTTGATGAACGCACTTATCCCGGTGTTCTCTGTTTCTTGTTGGCATGGGATCAGTGAATACTTACTCTTTAACTGATCCAATCATGACACCTTTCTGAAAATACTTTTGCAAAAAGGGATAGACACACAAAATTGGAACCGTAGCAACCATAATCGTAGCATATTTTATTGATTCTGCTATCGCTTCTGTATCTCCAGTAGCTGTCCCGCTGGTCATCCCAAGCGTTCCGCTGTTAACAATAAGGATCTCCCTGAGCACAACCTGCAGTGGATATAGATTTCGATCGCGCAATATCGTAGACGCCCAGAACCAACCATTCCAAATACTAACACCGTAGTATAAAATCATGACAGCGATAACCGCCTTAGACAGTGGTATCACAATCTGCAGTAACGTCCGGATGTGACCGGCTCCATCGATATAGGCAGCTTCAAAGAGACTGTCTGGAATAGCTGCAAAGGAGGTTCGCATAATAATCAAATTGTACGTGCTGACCAAAAAAGGTAAAATCAACCCCCAGCGGGTTCTGGTCAGATTTAGATTTTGTAGAGTCAAATAAAAAGGAATCATTCCGCCTGAGAAAAACATGGTAAAAGCAATCATCAGGTTGAAAAACCGGCTCAACATGACGTTTTTACGGGACAGCGCATATGCACCAATTGAGGTGACAAATACCTCTAGTGTCGTGCCAATTACTAGGATGAAGAGCGTATTCAGATAACCTTTTCCGATCATAGGGTTTTCAAAAACGCGTTTGTATGCATTCAGATTAAAGCCCAAGGGACGTAATAGTAGTCCTGAATGCGCCATCAGTTGATTGCTATCGCTCAGAGAAGCAAATGCTACATGCAGTATGGGATAAAGAAAAATAAGTGACAGAATCGTCAGCAACAGGTAATTCACTGCGGTAAAAATCTTTTCTCCAGCAGTCATATGGATTCTTTTTTTAACATTGACTTTAGCAGCTTCGTTCATATATCTCCCTCACCATAAGCTCGTTTCACTTACTTTACGACTAATCCAGTTAGCTCCCAAAACAAGTATGAAATTAATTATCGAATTGAACAATCCAACGGCTGTTGAATAGCTCCAACTTGTGTCAAGAATACCGACCCGGTAGACATAAGAAGAAATGACATCTGCGGTTTTCATAACAGCATCGTTATATAGCAGAATGGTTTTTTCATAGCCAACTGACATAAGCGACCCAATTCTGAGGATTAACATGATAATGATAGTTGGTGATATTCCCGGCAGGGTCACATGTAGCATCTGTTTCCATTTATTGGCTCCGTCAATGGTGGCAGCTTCATAAAGCTGAGCATCCACACCAGACAAGGCGGCTAGATAAATAACCGATCCCCAGCCCACTCCTTGCCAGATATTTGAGGCTACATATATCGGCCGGTATAAATTGGGATTATTTAAAATGGGAGAACGAGTACCTCCAAAAAATGCAATGATGTCATTGAAGAATCCGTTAGTAGCCGAAAACTGCTTTATCATACCTACTACAACAATCAAGGAAATGAAGTAAGGCATATAAGAAATAGTCTGCACAGTTTTTTTAAAAGCTCGATTCTTAACTTCATTAATCAATAAAGCCAGAATGATCGGTGCCGGGAAACCAAAAATCAGGTCATAAAATGATATAAGAAACGTATTTCTTATCAGGCGAGTAAAGTAAGGGCCATTGAAGAAACGGATAAAATGTTCCATACCGCCGTTTTTAGCCCAAGGACTACCAAGAATCCCTTTGGCTGGCGAATAGTTTTTAAACGCAATAATGGCACCATACATAGGAACATACATGAATATTATGTAAAAAGCGATGACCACTGAAAGCAGGATGTACAAAGTGTAATTTCTTTTGAAATCCTTTTTCAGTCTGTAAAAAAATGGCCTTTTATATGCAGCAGAATCCACTCTCATAGCGCAACCTTTCATAAGTAAATGGTAACCTCAGGCGGTATGAATCCGTCTGAGGTTACGCTGATTCAACCGTTTATAGATTAACGATTTTGATAACGCTCAAGAGCAGCAGTCTCAATTTCGATCGCGCGATCTATGCCCATACTGTTAATCGTTTCAACATACTGGTCAAAGTCCGCCAGAGACTCGTTGCCGATAATAAAGTTCAGGGTAGCTTCGTCACGGTAGGTATTAATATCATTCATGATGGTAGCCAGCTCTGCACTTTCATCAGAGGTAGGCGTAATAGGAGGTAGCAGATGCGCTTTTTCGTTTGTATCAGTCCAAATAGTCGGCGCGTCTTTTTGAGCTTGTGTCTGAAAATACTGTTCCTGATAGCCATATGACTGTATGAACTGGCCATTGTAACACGCACGGATGTAAGCCCCCATTGCTTGAGCAATGGGCCAACCGTCAGCATTCTTCAAAATCTGATCTGTGTAAGTCGGTGTTCCGTTCTCAACAGTGTAGCTTTCACCTTCTGTTCCATAATTATTGGCTAAGTAGCCTGCTTCTGAATATCCAAAATCCAGATACTTGGCTGCAAGCTCAACATCTTTGCAGGCCGTTGTGATGGCAGCGCTTCCACCGCCACCGTAACGGTTTTCCATGTAGCTATACTCCGACTGAGATCCATCTTCAGTAACATAGTTCAGAGCCTCCAGTTGGAAGTTAGCGTCATTCTGTACACCAGCTTGGTTCCATTTTCCCATCCCGCTGCCAATCCAACCAACTGTGAAACCGGTCAATCCAGATGTAATCTTGCTGTCCAACTGAGATCCGTCTACTGAAGCAATATCCGCATCCAACAAGCCTTCCTGATACCATTTATTCATGGTCTCTAGGTACGCTTTATATGCTTCTGTCGTAGAGCCAAACTCAACTTTTCCATCAGAGTTGATTTGGAAGTTCTTCGAAGTACCAAAGCCAAACATAATCGGGTCATTAGCATTGTTGACGGAATACTCGTAAGAGTATGGTGCCGTCGCGCCCTTCTGCTCTTTAAATGCTATGAGGACATTCTCCAGATCAGCTACTGTCTTAGGTGTTTCCAATCCTAGGTCTTCCAGCCAGTCTGCACGAATTTGCGGACCAAAGCTGGCGCACATATTATCTTGTTCGCGGATAAACGGGAAAACGTAATAGTTTCCTTCATCTGTTTTAACCATTTTATCTATGTCAGGATTAGCCTGTAGATAAGTAGTCAAGTTAGGTGCATTCTCTGCCATGACATCATTTAGAGAGAGAATGACGCCATCATCAATAGCTTTCTGAGGGCCACCAGAATAGGTCAGCCAGTTCCAGTCAATAATATCTGGATACTCTGCACTGGCCATCATCAGGTTAAATTGCTCATTTTCCTGACCGGAAGCCGGATGCTGATATTCAATATGAACACCAGTTAATGCTTCATATTCCTTAGCATATGGGGTATCGGCTAGCGATGAATAGTTGGCCGCGACATTACTATTCAGAGATACCCAATAAGTTAAGGTACCACCCGATAATGGATACTCGCTAGCATCAGATCCGCTTTCAGTGGTGCTAGCTGAATCTGATTCAGATGCGGTTGTAGCTGTCGTTTCATCATTTTGAGTGGAGGTTTCAGTATTTGCCTTGGCGGTAGTAGAAGTTGAGTCAGCCACAGTAGAGCTATTGGAGCAGGCTGATATGGATAACAAGAGTATTGTCATTGACACAGCAGTAGCAAGAAATCTCTTCATAAACTCCTCCATAATTGAAACTGAAAAATCATCTTAGTGCACTTAGCCATAAATTTGGTAAGGGAAACATGTTTCTTGTACTACAATATCATGAAGCAAACTGACGTCAAGATTTTGGCATTGCAAATATCACTATCATTCTTGCAATTGAATATCCTTAGTTGTTTTTTATAAGTTTAGTGTCATTTTATGCAAGTCTAGAACTTCGTCTCATATCATTATGGCTAGTTTTTATGATTATTTTTTATTTATCATAGGTTGTCTGATTCTATATACTATGTATTTAATGGTTGAATATATGCACTATCCATTGTTTATTTATATTTTATTATTCTTTTATGATATTTCTCTTTTACTAAATAAAAGAGGCTATCGCGTAATGAGATAACCTCTTCATTTTTACTGATGAATTAATATCCTGGCGTTTACTAGCCCAGCAGTTCCGCCTTTTTACTTAAGATAGCTTCTGCAGCAGCGCAAGCTGGACAATCACAGTACTTGGCACCATTGACCTTCATCTCTTTAGCATGCATCAGTAGATTGCGGGCGGCTTCCGTGCCAAAATACTTCAAGCCCGCTTCCGAACCTGTAAAAGCAATCAAACCGTCGATCGGTGTAATGTCTTCCTCAAGCTCTTTGATATAGTTTTTTGTCGCTTCAGCTTCATTCTCCGTACCGACCGCTGCCAGCCATGCTTTAGCTATTGCTTTACTCTCCGGACAAACCGAAGGCGCGGCAATCAACTTTTTGGTCTTATCCGTAACGAAACTGATCAGTTCATTGGTCATGCTTATAATCTCCCTCAATCTAGTCTTGCTAAGCATCGTTATCTTTGAAGCTTACGACGCTAATTGATATTTTACTACTTATTTATGAAAATGTAAGATCCTGGGCCCACTTTTGCAATATTATTTATAGGCAGGCCAAAAATTTTTTCAGTACCTTCTTGAAGCAATGAGCCGCATCTGATTATACATACACTTGTGAAGTATCTGAATATGTCTACGATATTTGGAAGACATGATTTTATCCAGATCAGAAAGAGGCAGATAAATGAGTCTTAGTGATGGCATGAATTATGCACCCAAAGGCAAACCCGCACCGGTTGTCAGCCCGGGAGAGTTTGTTATTGCCGCTGTAGCCCTGGATCATGGTCACATTTATGGTATGTGTAATGGTTTGGTGGAAGCCGGCGCTACCCTGAAGTGGGTTTACGACCCAGATCCCGCTAAAGTTGCCGCCTTTTGCAAGGCCTTCCCTCAGGCACAGCCTGCCGCATCTGAAGAAGCAGTTCTGGATGACCCTGATGTACAACTGGTAGCTTCCGCCGCGATTACTAGCCTCCGCTGCGCATTGGGTCTGCGGGTTCTGGCTGCTGACAAAGACTATTTTACGGACAAGGCTCCCCTTACAACCTTGGAGCAGCTAGCACAGGCCCGGGCCGCAGTCCAGCAAAGTAGTCGCAAATACATGGTATATTATGCGGAACGAATTCATCAGGAAGCCGCAGTTTTTGCCGGTCAGCTGGTCAAACAAGGTGCGATCGGACGAGTCATACAGGTCATGGGCTTAGGGCCCCACCGGCTTAATGCGCCCAGCCGGCCAGACTGGTTTTTCAAAAAATCCCTATATGGTGGCATTTTGTGTGATATTGGCAGTCATCAGATTGAGCAGTTTCTTTATTATACAGGTGCCCATGATGCCACAGTTGTCCGCAGTCAGATCGCAAATTACAATCATCCTGCCTATCCGGAGCTAGAGGATTTTGGTGATGCCATGTTGGTAGCGGACAACGGCGCAACTCAGTATTTCAGGGTAGACTGGTTTACCCCTGATGGCCTGTCTACCTGGGGTGATGGGCGGTCCTTCTTACTGGGAACAAAAGGGTATATTGAGGTCCGTAAGTATGTCAATCCGGGTAGCCATGATGGCAGTTCGGATCATGTTTTTATGGCCAATCAAGCTGGTGAATATCACTATGAAGTGGCAGGTAAAGTTGGGTATCCGTTTTTTGGCCAGCTGATTCAGGATTGCTTGAACCGGACTGAGACAGCAATGACGCAGGAACACGCTTTTAAAGCGGCTGAACTCTGTGTTAAGGCAGAAATGCAGGCTGCGAGGATCGGTCTGGATAGTTGATCATGTCAGGCCACTCTGATCACTTCATAAAGCCAAGACAGAAGCCGTATGTCCTTACGGTCTCTGTCCTGGGTCCGTTCAATCAGCTGGACTAGCTACGAAATTCTTCAGTTCTTGTCCTTCTGTTAAAGCTTGCTCAAGGCTAATGTGCTGTGCCGTGAGCTGTTTGACCAGTTCATCTGAACACTTCTATTAGTCGGCTTATCCAAGAGTCAATCACCGATTCATGTGTACCTGAAGGAAGCAGCTAAGCCGCTAAGTCTATATGAGTTAAGCTATCTATCTTCACGATGGGGCCGGGCTGCCCTGTATACACCCGATCCTTGAGGGACTGGTATAGAGCAGACCCGTTTTCCGGCACACCTTACTGTAAGTGCGCCAGTAAACGCAGCTATCAGGCTGGCAGCTAATGCGGCTGGCTCCATACCATGCTGGATAATGCCATTCGGGCGGATCACTCAGGAGGACAGTCAAATGGTCTCAACTGAAGCGCTTCCTTAAAGGCCAGCCCTCCCCTAAAAAGTCAGGTGGATCCTCTGGCTCAGATGGTCAGCTGAACTAGTGCCCACCATGATGTCAAATTCACCATCATCCACCCGTTGTTGCAGGTTACTGTCATAGTACGCCAGATCTGCTCTGGTCAGGATAAAGCTCAACATCTGCTGACTACCGGCCGGTATGGTCAGCTGTGTAAAGCGCTTCAGCTCCCTGACCGGGCGGGACACCCGGGCAACCAGATCCCGAATATACAGTTGAACGGTTTCCGTAGCCGCTCGCTGGTGTGGATTCAACACGTTGACAGTTACTTTAAGGCAGGCAGTGTCAGCCGGAGTCTGCTGCGCCAAGTCTTTCAAATCGCGCGCGGCTGACATTCTTTCCAGCCGTAAATCGTGCAGTTCAGGGCGATAATAGCTCAGGCCAAAGCCAAAGGGATACAGCGGATCATTGCCCTGGTCCAGGTAGCGGGAGACAAACCGGGTTTCGCCCTGGTCTGGCTCGTATGGCCGGCCGGTATTCAGCTGGTTATAGTACAGCGGCAGCTGGCCTACCGCAAGCGGAAAACTGATTGGGAGTCTGCCACTGAAATCACGCTGACCGGTAAGCAGCTGAGCTAAGGCCAGGCCACCCTGGCAGCCTGGGAACCAGGCCTGCACCAAACTGTCGCACGTCTGGGCAACAGTTTGTAAAAGCAAAGGTCGGCCGCTGAACACCACAGCTACCAGTGGTTTGCCCAGCTGACCCAGCACCCGCAGCAACTGCAGCTGATAAGGCGTCAAGTTGAGATCTGTCTTACTGGAGCCTTCGCCAGTCAGCTCCTGTCGCTCGCCCAGTGTCAGCAGTACGATATCACAGTCAGCAAAGCAAGCTTGGGCCTGAGTCAGCAACTGTGCATCTGTGACTCGCGCCGCGTAAATGGTTGGCGTCTGAGCAAAGCCCGCGGTGAGGCCTGGCCCAGCCAGCGGTTGATCCGGATCCATTCCGTCCAGGCCCAGGCTCAGTGCAGCCAGTTGACCCGCGGCCATTTCCTGGCGCAGGCCGTCTGCTACCGTAACTGTATCCGCTCCTGCTGACAGGCTCCAGCCGCCCAGGATATCCGGGGTGCTGGCAAATGGACCAGCCAGACCCAAACGGGTTTGTGGCGGCAGTGGCAGCGCACGGCCTTTCTGCAACAAAACCATACTGCCAGCAGCTGCCTCCAGTGCAGTTGCCCGGCTGCTCTTGCCTCGCTCGCCCTGATTAAAGCCCGCAAAGACCTGCTGGTCACTGACCGCTTCCGGTATCCCTGACCAGGGATCATCAAACAGACCCAGGTCCTCCTTTAAAGTCAGGATACGCGCTACGGATTCATCCAGCCGGGCTAACGATAGCGCCCCCTGCTCCAGCAGTCCTTCTCCGTAATTGATAAAATTGGCCGACATCATCTCTATATCTACGCCTGCGTCCAGCGCCAGGCGGGCCGCTTCCCGGCCATCCGCCGCCACGCCATGGTGGATCAGCTCCGCCACCGCCGCATAGTCGGTAATCAACACGCCGTCAAAACCCAGCTGCTCTCGCAGCACCTGGCGCATGAGGTAGGCATTGCCGGTGCAGGGTACTTGTTCAAAGGTGTTAAACGCTGTCATCACCAGCTCCGCTCCCGCTTCCAGCGCCCCGCGGTAGCCCTCAAGGTAGGCTTGTTGCAGCGTCAGGCGTGACAGCTCCACCGTATTGTATTCCCGCCCGGCTTCAGCAGCACCATAAGCCGCAAAGTGTTTGACACAGCTGGCCAGACCGGGCCGCGGTAACCGTAAGGCCTGTTCTTTGCTGGCCCAGCCCTGGTGAAAGCCTTGTACGGAGGCCCGGCTCATGACCCGGTTAAGATAGGGATCCTCTCCACTGGACTCCATGACTCGGCCCCAGCGTGGATCACGCACCAGGTCAGCCATGGGGGCAAACGTCACTCTGATCCCTAGCTGCCGGGTTTCCCCTGCGGCCAGCGCGCTGGCTTTGGCCAGCAACTGCGGATTGAAGCTTGAGGCCAGGGCCAGCGGGATGGGATAGACAGTCCGCGCACCATGAATCACATCCGCCATAAACAACAGCGGAATCTGATGAGGATCCTCCTCCAGATGGCGGACCTGCAGCTCTCGCAGGACGCTGGGCCGGAACGCGTTGAGCACCGATCCAATCCGTGGCAGATCCTCAGCCTGTATACCCAGGGATTGCAGCGGACCGGTACTGTGCGTTTCCGGATGGGGTATAAAAAATTCCGGACTCAGTTGAGTCATCTGTCCCAGTTTCTCGCGTGGACTCATAGCCGCCAGCAGTTTTCGCACTCTTATAGTAGGGGTTTTCATGATCAATGCTCCTCTCAAAGACAAGTAGTCATCTACAATTGTCAGGCTGGCAGTACAACTCCAGGCGCACCGGCTGGTCTGGCTGACTGGCTGGCAGCTGGTCCAGCGGCAAAAACAGGCCGCCGCCACGATAGGGGTTGTCTGCCAGCGGCTGGGCCCCAATACCCTCCGAGCCGTTGATACGCAGCCGGATCAGGTGGCTGTCAGGGCCCGCAATATGGTAGGTCAGGTGCAGATAATGACCGCCGCCAGCCCAATTCAGACTCCATCCATCCGCTCTTTGAGGTAGAACCGGATCCAGTATCAGTTGATCATGCGTCAGGCGAAGCCCCAGCAACAAAGTCAGCAGCTCGGCGTATAGAATGCCCGGACCGCTGGAATATAGCCGCCAGCCACCCTCTACTCGTAACTGTCCCTGGCGCAGCAGCTTGAATTGGCGGGCAAAACTCATCCGGTCCGGTACGTCCGGATCCGAGCTGCTGAAATACAGATTGCTCTGCCGGCAGGCGGCGTTGGGGACCTTTTGCGACAGACCGATCGGCAGGATGCGTTCCAGATTGTCCCAGCAGGCTTCGCCCTCACCCATTTTGGCCAGCGTCTCAAGATATCGAATATGCGCGTGAGTGTATTGCAAGGATATTTCCCGGCCGACATTAGCTGCTTGCTCTGCGCGTTGAAACAGCCGGGGAATGCCGTCGGTATATTGAGCCGGAGCGGACATCAGCCTGACACCATCCGGGCACCACAACTGCTGGCGGATCAGCTTCAGATTACGTCTGGCCTGGGTCTGGCTCACCAGCTCAGAGGTAATACTCTGGTCCATAGGCAGCAGACGGTAATGGATACCGGTACGCTGATCAGCCGGATGCAGCAATGGAAAAAAGCTCCCATCCGGCTGCCGGCGCACAAAGCCCGCAATGACCCCGTCCACAATGAGATAGCGATTAAAGTCGGCCCGGATACTGGCGGCCAGTTCCGCCAGCCGCCCCGCCAGATGCGGCGCACCCGGCTGCAGCGCCCGGGCCAGTTCAGTGGCGCTCTGGTAAGCCAGCGCCTGGGTCCAGCTGCTGACCAGTCCTTCTTTCAGAGCCTGGGTAGCCGGTTGCAGCGTGTCGTCCCAGTCGCCGCCGGCGTAGGACAGCAGCGCCGTTCCCGGCAGAAAACGGCGTTCATATTGGTCTGCCGCCCGTTTCAGATGCTGCAGCAAAGATTCAGGTTGACTGTCAGGCTCCAGATACGGCAGGGATGTCTGCAATATGGCCTGATCACCACTAGCCAAAAGATACTCTGCAGCGCATTTCAGTGGCCAGAAGACCACATCCCCATGGCAGCTGCCTGCATCCATGCGGTAGCGGTCAAACATAAACCACTGGGGCCACTGGCCGCTGGTCTGGCTCTGATGAGCAAAAACCCTGCACAGGATCTGGCGCAAAAAGGCGTAGTGACCACCAGCTAACAAAAATTCAAAGGGGCCCTGACAGATATCTCTGGTACCCCAGGCTGCGCCGCCGGGTTGCTCCAGGCCGTGAGGAGATGCCAGGTGCACCATGGCATTGTGAGCGTACCAAAACATCTGGGCATTGATTTGTTCAGTCGGGCAGGATTCGCCTGGCAGCGGCACTGCCTGATCAGCATTGACCACCCTCCCTGCTGTCGGGGCAGGTTGCAGTTCAAAATGGTTGATTAGCCGACGCAGGCGGGCGTTAGCCAGTCTGTTTTCAACGGCCGGGTCCAGCGCTTGCAGGGATAAGCACGAGGACATCACTGAAGCAGGTTCAGAAGCGGTTGCTGTGTTCAGGTCCGTTACCGCTGGTCCGGACAGACTGCCGGTCAGGGTCAGGGTAAAACCGGTCGTGGGAGCAATCCTGGCAGTCAGTAAGGTCGCATCCCGATCTTTTCCATCGGCAAAAAAGACGCCGTCTCTGCCCCATTGAGCCTGACCTCCGGCCAGTTTCAGATCTGCGTACCAGTCCGGATATGGACTGGAGGCAGCTTGTTTCTGACTGGGCCTTAACCGTACGCACCCATCCGTTTGCCACGCCAGGCGTGGCGGATTGGCCGGGTCTTCATGCTCACCCATCACCAGGCGCTGGGTCAACCAGAAGGCACGCGCCGGACTGCCTGTTTCCAGCTGGACTTTCAGCGTCATAACCGGTCGGTCGGCTGCTACGGTACTGGTGATTTCAAGCCAGCTATGATCTTCCAGCTTATATCGCCAGCGGCAGACGGATGGGCTCATTTCATAAAGTGCCGGGAGCGTCAGCAGGTGAAAGCAGCCATCCTGCCCCTGAATCCATAGCCGTTGCCCGCTGCTGTACTGCAGGTTGATCAGACTGCGGCTGGCCGAAATCACCTTATGAAAGCTGCTGTTGCCGATGACCGTCTGCGCGTTAAAGAGGCCATACATATAATTGGTGCTGGCCAGACAGTCCTCTGTCAGCCCCTGATCAACATCAGGCAGGTTCAGCATGATCAAGCCATGCGGCCGCCGCAGCAGCTGCTCTTTATACCGGGTCACCACATGCCGGTAATCACCAGGGGTAAAAAAGGACAGCAGCTTCCCATCATTGTATTCTGACAGGATCTGCCGCGGATAAAAGCCAGCCACCTCATCCGCCTCAGCGTCTGGTGACTGGTATGGGTCGCCGATCAGCCTGCTGCGGGCAAAACCATCGTTAGCCAGAGGCCGGCTGGCCGGTGTCTGGCTAAGCTCTTTTGCGCCGGCAGCGCTCCGGGTCAAACTAAGGGTGTCAAGCCAGGACTGCGCGCTTTGGAGACAGGCCGTCAGCGGATAAGGTTTTTGTCGGGCCTGGGTCTGCCTCGGCTGGTACAGTCCGTAAAAAGTCAGCTCCCGTTCCTGGCCTGGCAGCAGCGTGAGGCGTTCCGACTGCAAGGCGGTGTAAGCCATTTCACCCTGGTTGATCCGGCTTCCTAGCTGCGGGGCGCTCAAGCCAGCAATCTGGCGGCCAGCTTTAAAATCCGGTCCAAAAAAGTCCGCCGCGTCTGTCTTGAAGCCTGCAACCCTGGCATTCAGCAAGCCCTCCTGCAAAAAAGGAAAGCGATCCTGTGATTGCTGCAGGTTCTGGCGGGCCATCAGCGTCCAGCCTTGCTCTGTCTGACAGGCCCGGCGGTCCAGATACTGTGAAACATAAAGTTCATTTGTCAGGACTGTAGCTCGGTCGGCCAGACCTAGATCCTGACCATAGATCACATCGAAAGACCAGCTTATAGGTCCGTTTTCTTCCACAGTTCTATCCGTGTCCGGCTCCCGCCGCAGCTTGAGATCCCAGAACCACAAGGTTTCCTCAGCCAGGAAAAAGCGCAGCGTATAGTCCAAGCCAGGCGCGGCCTGGCCCTGCAGGCAAAAACCGTCCTCCCGTTCCAGGCTCAGCTGCGGCGCCGTGGTGGGAAAGCCGCCCAGCAACTGGCTGACCATTGGTAAAGCGCTCTCTCCCTGCTGATACAGCCGCAGCCAGATCCCCATGGGAGACGGATCTGCGGCCAGTCCGGCATATGCGTTCAGACGGATTCCTCCACTGAGCAGCTCCGCCGGTGATCCATTTCCCAAAAAGCTGAAAGCACTCTCTCCTTTTTTAAGGGTAAAGCTAGAATCATTCATATTTATTATCCTCTTCCATTCCACAATGGTCCCGAGTCTGGCACGTATGGAGCCCCTTCAGGTGGTTATTTGCCTTAGCTCTCGCTCTCCTGGGTCCTTCCGGTCTCTCCCGGCCCAGTCCAGGTCCGGATGGATCCCGACAGTCACAGCAAAGCAGGGCCGGTAGATCCTCGCCTGGCTAATTCCGCCGGTAAAACAATATGCTGGTTGGCGCCGCCGTTAATCAACTCAAACAGAATTTCTACCGCCCGTTTAGCCATGGTCTCCGCCGGTTGTAATACGGTGTCCAGGGAAGGATGATAATATTCTGCCATGTCGATGCCATCAAAGCCGATAATGGACACATCCCGCGGAATAGACAGGCCCTGACTCAGCACAGCTTTGGCCGCGCCAATGGCAATGGTATCCGCCGCGGCAAACACCGCGCTGACTGGATCAGCTAAGGTCAAGGCCGCTTTCATGGAGCTAAACCCGGAGTCCGGGCGGTACTCGCAATCAAACACCAGCGACGGATCAAATGGCAGGCCTGCGTCCTTTAGGGCGTCCTGGTAACCTGACATCCGCAGGTGACCGGTCGTGTTCTCTTCAAAGGGGCTCTTGGCCATAAAGGCGATGCGACGGTGCCCCAGATCAGCCAGATGTCTGACGGCTTGACGGGAAATGTCCCGGTCCGCCACGATCACACTGGAATAAAGCTCACGATCCACTGATGCCGGTGCGTTAAAGGTCATCAATACCCGGGGTACTTCCCCCAGACGCATAAAATCTTCAGCCTGATGCAGATAAGTACCGCCCAAAAACAGCAACCCGCACAGGCGCCGTTCATTCAACACCCGCTGCGCCACAGCCAGTTCATCCTGAGAGTCGTCCACGGCTTCGATCAGCAGCGGATAACCGCGTAAAGAGATCTGACGCTCGATCACTCGCAAAAAAGCGGCAAAAAACGGATTGGTGATACCTCGTACGCACAGGCAGATATTGCGGGAGGTACTTCTTTTAAGCTGCTGAGCGTTAGCGTTGGGCACATAGTGACAGCTGGCCACGGCTCCCAGCACCTTGCGCCGGGTCTCCGCTGACACCTTGCCAGCCTGATTCAGGACCCGGGATACAGTGGCTGTGCTGACACCGGCTTTTTGAGCTACGTCTTTGATACTGGCAGGCATTTGGCATCTACCTCCTCTGATGGGTTACAGTTTAAGGGGCAGGGGTGGCCCCGCCCCAGACCCGGTCAGGCGACTGGATCTGCCGTCCGGCTCCAGATGGCTGAGGCACTGGTACGAAAAAGGGCGGATGAAAACTTCATCCACCCCGGCCGGCTCAAGTTACGGCCAACTCAGTTCCCGGACTTAAATGCCTCATACTGTGTTTTGACTTCCTCAATCACTTTATCCACACCCGCATCCTTGAGCTGCTGGCGGTAGTTCTCTACAGCTGTTTTAACATCATCCTGAGTCTTACCCAGCATCAGCTGGGTGCCCAAGTTGGCATTTACATTAGCGATAGAGGACAATTCTGTGGATACGTTGGTCGGGTCAAAGGTGAACCCTGCAAACGGCGAAGCAATGGCGGTTTTCTTCCACTCATTAATCAGATCATAGCGCACCGGGTCCTCAGATGCCAGAGGGATGTTCAGAGCGTCACTCCGAAGAGACCAGGCTGATACGCCATACGCGTCGGTCTGATCATTGTAGCTAGCCGGTTTTTGCACCTTACCATCCACAATCTCATACTCCCGGCCTTCAATACCGTACTGTAACAGATCATAATAGGATTCATCCGTCATGAATTTTTCAATGACTTTAAGGGCGCGAATCGGGTGCTCTGAGGTCACTGAAATCGCCGTGCTGTTATCTACCCCTGGCTTTTTGACAATTTTACCATTGTCCACCGTGGGACTCCACCAGTCAACATAGACGCCGGGCAGGGATGTTTCTTCCGCGCCATAGTTACCAGTCCAGTCTGGCATGTGGGTAATATAGCCGGCAGAGATGCCGTTGAGCAGGTTATCCTTTGCGCTGGTCTGCGAGGCCATAACATCCTGAGGCCAGAAGCCCTGGTCCGCCCAGTCCTTCATTTTTTCCGCCCAGGCTTCAAACTCATCTGTGAAAGCTGGGTCAATGATATCGGTGGCGGAGGCGTCCGTCGCGACCAGTGACAGCTGATCCTCCGGTATGCCCGGCGCAGTCAGCCATTGATCTGTGGAACCCACAAACATGCGATACAGATTGACGGCATCAGCGGTATTGCCATTCAGTGGCGCAAAGTCTTCATTTGCCACCACCGCCTTCATATAAGCTTCCATGCTGTCCAGTGAGTCAATCTTGCTCAGGCCATACTTTTCAAGCAGATCCGTGCGGTAAGCAAAGCCATACGGCGTGAATTCAGAGTATAAGGTCGGAACACCGTAAATGCGGTCTTTGTATTTGGTCGTGTCCCAGGTTTCCTGCGGTATGGTGGATTTTAAGGTAGGGACCGCGTCCAGATCATCCGTGATATCTACCAGCACATCCTGGCTGGCAAGCGTAAAGTAGGAAACTGCGGCTGTGGGCGAAGCATGCGTCATATCAAAGCTTTCGCCTGAGGTGAACAGTAACGGGTACTTTGTACTGACATCCGACCAGCCGATATACTTGATCTCCAGGGTGGCATTCAGATCAGCCTTCAATTTCTCATTGATCTTGGCCAGTACATCCTGGTTGGCAACGCCTTCGTCACCCCACAGATAGTAGACCAAATTGACCGCCTGCGTCATGTCATCGCCGTCGGTGGCGGAGCCGGCAGTGGTAACTGCTGAACCATCAGCCGCAGTTGTCGCAGAGCCGGCAGCAGTGGTGGTACCAGCCGAGCCGGTGCCGCTGCTGCAAGCAGCCAGCGGCAGTGCCAGCATGGCCGCGGTCAGGGACGCCGCAATCATACGATTCTTCATGGTAACTTCCTCCTCTTGATTGGGCCGCAGCTGACTTAAAGCCGCGGCTTTTATATGGTTACGATCAGCCTTTGACAGCTCCGATCGTTAAGCCCGAAACAAAGTAGCGCTGCACAAAGGGATAAAACAAAATCACCGGTCCGGTGGCCATGACCGCCACCGCCATCTTAATAGACTGGGTCGGTAGCTTGGTGGTGTCAATGGCCACCCCCTGAGCCAGCAGCTGCTGAATATTCGTTTGATTAATCATCTTCTGCAGGTAATACTGCAGCGGAACTAAGGTATCCTTAGAGATATATAGCATTGCGTTATACCACTCATTCCAGAACGCAATGGCCGTAAACAAACCAACGGTTGCCAGGGCCGGCACCGACAGCGGCATAAAAATCTGCCAGTAAATCCTGAAATCTCCCGCGCCGTCAATGGTGGCGGATTCATATAGTGAATCTGGGATGCTTTTCAAAAAGTTACGCATCAAAAAGATGGACCAGGCGCTAGCCAGACCGGGAAAAATCATGGCCCAAAGGCTGTCTTTCAAGCCCAGATAGCGAACGTACAAAATGTAAGTCGGCACCAGGCCTCCAGAAAACAGGGTCGTAAAATAAATAAAGAAAGAAAAGCCGTTGCGGTACTTAAAATCTTTCCGGTTGAGCACATAGCCGGCCATGGACATAATCAGCAGGCCCAGTACGGTGCCAATCGCGGTAATCAGGATGGTGACCCGGTAGGAGCTGATCAGCTTGCGCGGATTGGCAAACAAGGTCTGGTAAGCTGCCGTTGACCACGTCTGCGGAATCAGCTTAAAGCCGTCCCTTGCAATTTCATTCTCATTCATAAAAGACGATGTAATCATTAATACAAAGGGGAAAAGGCAAATCAGTGTCAGCAGCGTCAAAACCACATAAAAGCTGCTTTCCATGGCAATATCGCTGCCACTTTGATGGCGTTTGCCCGTCTGGTTACTCTTCATCATCTGACCCTCCCTTTAAAATAAAGCGTTTTCCGGATCCAGCCGGCGCACAATGGCGTTAACGGTCAGGACAAGGATCAAGCCGAACACGGACTGATAAAGCCCGACCGCAGCGCTTTGTGAAAAGTTGAACTGGCCGGATCCCGTCAGGCTGCGGAACACAAAGGTGTCTATAATATCTGTCTGAGGATATAAAACGGAGTTATTACCGATCAGGTTATAAAAGAGGTCAAAGGAACCACGCAGCACGCCGCCCAGGCCAAACATAATCAGCAGGATAAAGGTGGGCTTCAAGAGGGGCATGGTAATCAGCCGGATCCGCTGACCTCGGGTCGCGCCATCAATCATGGCTGCTTCATATATTTGTGTATCAATCCCGGTGATAGCCGCCAGATAAACAATGACGCCATAGCCCAGGCCATGCCAGATATTAAAGGCAACTATGATATATTTCCATACACCTGGAGAAGTATAAAAGGAAAACGGCTCCTGACCCAGACTCTTAAGGATGGTATTTACAAAGCCGGAACTGTAATTAAAAAAGTTATATGCAAAAGCACCCACGATAACAAAGGAGATAAAGTAGGGTAACAGAATCAGGGACTGACTCAGTTTACGGAAAAACCGGCTGCCAATCTCTGCCAGCATCACAGCGACGATTATCTGCAGGACATTACCCAGCAGTAAAAAAACCAGATTGTAAAGAATTGTATTCCGGGTAATCATCCATAGCTGGCCGTTTTTTACCAGAAAGGCAAAATTCTGCAGGCCGACAAAGGGACTGGCGAATATGCCTTTACGGACATTGTAATTGACAAACGCGATATAGACCCCAGGCATGGGCAAATACATAAAAATAATCAGGTAAATCGTGGCTGGCAAGATCATGAGAAACAAAATCCAATGTTGGCGGATCTCGTAAGCCAGATTTTTAAATGGATTGCCAGAGCGTCCCGCTTGTCGGTTCAGGTATACGCCTTGGTCATTGGCGGCAGCTGTCTGTGTTTTCACCCTAAATTCCTCCTAACGCCAGGACGCCGGACCAGCTTCGTGTTGGGGATAGTAGTCCGGACTGGTGAGTTGATCACGGCATCGAGCAATGTAATCGTTTACTCATCTTACTGCATATCACTCAAGTGCATCTGTTATTATATTTTGTGCCTTTTATCAAGTCAATTCATACGTTACAATTTTCTGCCAAATTTATAGCGATCGGTCTTGGCATCAAGCCCAATTTTCATCTTGCCATTTGGGAATTTTGGCAGTATTATACCGCAATTTTCGTTTTTAAGCTGTATCAAGCGCGATAATTTGTGTAAACGTTTACACCATAGCCCGACCGCCGCTCATGCTGGTCTTCAGATTGATGTCGCGTGGCTTGCTAATTTGCTGCGGAACCGTATCATTAAAACGGCCGGTGCCGGGCCGCGGTGATCTTGCCGCCGGCCAGTCCCGGAGCCATGTTACCAGGGAGGTAAAAATATGACACGTTGTTTTGCGCACCGCGGTTTCAGCGGTGCTTACCCTGAAAACTCTATGCTGGCCTTCCAGGCCGCCATCAAAACAGGCTGTGAGGGGATCGAGCTGGATGTTCAGCTCACTCAGGACGGTATACCCGTCATTATCCATGATGAAACGGTAGACCGGGTTACAAACGGCCAAGGTCTGGTGAAGGATCTGACGCTGGCGCAGCTGGAACAGCTGCAGATCCACGCTACCGCAGCAAGCGAGGGGCAGCCGCAGCAGATCCCCACCCTGGCGGCTTACTTTGAGCTGGTCAGGGACAAGGCTATTATCACCAACATAGAGCTGAAAAACAGCGGCTGGTATTACGAGGATATGGAGCGACAGGTCATCGACATGATCCGCCGTTATGAGCTGAGCGACCGGATCATTTTTTCTAGTTTTAACCATGCCTCCATGCTGCTGTGTCATGAGCTGGCAGCGGATATCCCGACCGCGCTCCTGACCGGCCAGCCGCTACTGGGCAATATCGCGGCGTTTGCCGCCGCTTTGGGCTGCAGTTACCTGCACCCCTATTTTCCGACGGTGGACGCCGCGTTGCTGAAAGCCTGCCACGAGCGCGGGCTTGGCGTCAATACCTGGACGGTTAACGAGACACAAGATATGACGCGGCTGAAGCGGCTGGGAGCCGACGGCCTGATCAGTAACAATCCGGACCAGGTTCTGGCTGTACTGCGGCAAGCCTGAGCCGGTCTGCTCAGTCCAGTTCCAATTTGATAATGGTATCCGGGGCGGGCGGCAGGCCGGCGGGTAGGATCAGACTCAGCCGGTCACGGTCGATGTCTGCCTGCACCGCTGGTCCACTTAGCAGCGCCGCCCGCCGCAGCCGGAGCGAAGCCGGCCAGTCCAGCGACCGACCGGCAAATCGGTCAGGATTCAGGATATGCAGATATATCGCTTGCCGGCCGGTCACACTGCCAAATACCCCCTCTTCAGGCTGCCAGAGCCCTGCCCGGGTCTGGTAAACCGCTTCGCCATTATGGGCCAGCCATTGTCCCAGCTGGCGGAATAAATTAACAGCGGGCTCTGGTATCCGGCCGTCCGGATCTGGCCCGACATTAAGGATCAGGTTTCCGTCACGGCAGATCGTGTCAACCAGGTGGCGCAGCAGCTGTGGCAGACTCATGTACTGATCGTCAGGACGGTAGCCCCAGGCACTGGATACGGAAAAACATTTTTCCCATGGGTACGATCTGATAGGGCCGGTAACCGGGTCCGCCCCCTCTTCACACTGAAAATCGCCTTTGTAGCCGCTGCGGGGCGTAAACAGCATCGTGGGATTGCTTTGCCGCAGTTGCCGGCAAAGGGTCAGAGGATCCCACAGCCAGGCCGCATCAGCATCCGTACCCTGATGAGCCAGCCAGCCGCCGTCAAACCACATAATCGGCACCGGGCCATAGTTTTGAGCCAGCTCCGACAGCTGCCGGCAGGCCTGCTGTTTCATAGCCTGAGCGCTATCCGGCAGACCGCGAGGATCAAAATAGCCAGGGAAACGCCAGTCCATGGGCGAATAATATAGTCCGGCTGGAATCCGGTGAGCGCGGCAGGCCGTTACATAAGCGCGGACATAATCCTCACCAGGGCCGCAGCGCACCGTGGTGAAGTCTTTCCAGCTGTTCTGGCTGTCCCACATTGAATAGCCGTCATGGTGCCGCGTCACCATAACCGCGTATTTCAGGCCCGCCTCTTCAGCCAGATCCAGCCAGCCCTGACTCATTTCGGCCGCGGACAACGCTGGTCGCCAGGTCCGGGCCAGTTCCCGGTAACTGGTTTCATCATAATGTTGATTAAAATAGGCCCATTCGCCCTGACCAATCCGCGCATACACACCCCAGTGAATAAACAGTCCCAGCTTGGCATCGCGCCACCAGGCCAACTGCGATTCATCCAATTGCAGATCCGAAGCATCCAGACCCGGTAATGCTGCCCGGCTGCCAGCAGGATCTACCTGGCTCTTGAGCTTAGACGCCAGTTCTGCTCCGTTCATTTCAGGTTCTACAGCCATACAATTAACCTCCTGGCATTTTATGCTGGTATTATCACCCATCCGGGTTAGGTCCCGCAGGACAATATTCAGCTGAAACTTGGACTTTTTTTAGTTCTTACAAAAGCTGTAAGGTTATTTGGCCGGAAGGCGCTGATAATGAAGGTATCAAATTTTGGAGGCATATATATGACAGCGACCCGGATTCTGGAAGTCAAAGCGCTTTATAAAAGTTATGGCCAGGGCGCCAACCGCACTGAAGCGCTGCGCGGCCTTAGT
Source organism: Oscillospiraceae bacterium HV4-5-C5C (assembly GCA_012034405.1). GTDB lineage: Bacteria > Bacillota > Clostridia > Saccharofermentanales > Fastidiosipilaceae > JAAVLZ01. The sequence continues at coordinate 30,031 of JAAVLZ010000014.1, forward strand.
TTTGACGTGCTTGAAGGGGAGTTTTTGGGCATTATGGGGGCCAGCGGCTCTGGCAAGACCACCCTGCTCAACTGCCTGGCCACCATGCTTAAGCCCAGCTCCGGCCAGATACTGCTGCAGGGACAGGACCTGACCACCCTGAGCGGGCCGGCGCTGGCTGACTATCGCGGCCAGACCATTGGCTATCTGTTTCAGGAATTTGAGCTGCTGGATAATCTGACGGTCCGAGAAAACATTCTGCTGCCGCTCCTGCTGCATCACACCCCTCGTGCTGAGGCCGAGGTCAGTCTGCAGACGGTCAGTGGCTGGATGGGGCTGGATGATTTGCTGGAGCAATTTCCGGCCCAGCTGTCCGGTGGACAAAAACAGCGAACAGCCGCCGCCCGGGCCCTCATCGGCCAGCAAAGCCTGGTGCTGGCGGATGAGCCTACGGGTCAATTGGACAGTGTCACGGCGCGTCAATTGATGGACCGGCTGTCGCTCATTCATCAAAGTGCTCACAAAACCCTGATTATGGTCACCCATGACAGCGCCGCTGCCAGTTTTTGCTCCCGGATTCTGTTTATCCGGGATGGGGGGCTTTATCACGAACTGCGCCGGGAGCAGAATGAATCACGGCAGGCGTTTTACAGCAGAATTGCCACAACGGTCACGCAACTGGGAGGAGGTCAGGCTCATGTTCTTTAAGCAGCTTCACCGCCAGACCAAGCAAGACCGACAAGAAAATGGTCTGTATTATTCGTCCCTGGTCATCGCCATTATGGCCTTTTACACCTTACTCTCGCTGCCCCGCCAGGATGTGATGCTCTATCTGCGCACCCTTGAAAGCCAGGCGTTAAGTAAGCTTTTCACCTTGATTCCACTGATATTTTTTTGTCGCTGTTTGTCGTTTTTTTCCTGGTCTATCTGGCTACAAAAGCGACGCTGGAGCGGCGCCGAAAGCAGCTGGGACTCTATCTGATGCTGGGGCTGAGTCAGGGCCGCCTTTTTGCCCGGTTAATGCTTGAAGCCCTGTGGAACAGTGGCGCGGCCTTATTACTGGGCTTACCTCTGGCTTTACTGCTGACTGAAACGACCAGCCTGATCACCGCTAAAATCGTTGGGCTTGATTTATTGCAGCATCAGTTCAGTCTGTACCCCTCTGCCCTGCTGCTCACGGTAACCGGATTTTCAACGGTCCAGTTGCTTTCAATGGCGCTGCTCAGCGCCTATTATTGCCGGCAGACTCCGGCCACGTTGCTGCGTCCGCCCGTTGAGCGCCAGCAATGCCCCCGCACACGCGGTCTGAGTTGGCTGGCTTTGTTATCCGGCGGAGTCCTGTTATTGGTGGCCTATACCGGCGGTATCCTTTGGCTCAGAGCGTTCAAACTGTGGTTGACTGCGGTAATCCTGCTTTGCGGTATCGGCGGTACGTTCTTACTATATCAGGGATTAGGCGGACTGCTGGGCCGGTCAGCGCGACGCCGCAGCCGGCAACTTAGCGGTCTGGCCATATTTAATCAGCGGGAACTGCAGGAGCACGCTTTATATGAACACCGCACGCTGGCCATAGCCTCTCTGCTCATGCTGTTAGCCTTAAGCTGCGTCAGCTTTGGAATTGGCACCGGCTTTGGCCGGGTACAGCCCCAGGCGCGTAGTGTGGATTTTTCTATCAGCGCGGATGAACAACAGGTAACTAATGCCCTGGCTGCATCAGAAGCCCAACAGCAAATAGCCGCTTTATACCCCGTGTATCTCAACTATTTTGACAGTCAGGGCAGTTCAGATCTGTTTTCCTGGGCTGGGTTAGGTTCAGCCCTACGGGCTTTGCCGGCAAGCGACACGCAGCAAAATCTGGTGGATAATCTGGCTAATAGAGATGGGCTTTATCTGATCGCGCTGAGTAGCTACAACGCACTTTGTGAATCAGCCGGTTTACCGGCTTTAACCCTGGGAGACCAGCAGGCCTTACTTTATACCAGCATGTCAGATAGCCAGGCTTTTCAACAGCTATTGCAGCAGGCCCTAGACGCGACACCGTCAATAGAAATCAAGGGTCAGTCCATTCAGCTGTTACCCCGTCTGGAAACCATCAACTTAGTCGCCGACCGCGCCATTACCATCTATCTGGGCCTGATTGTGAGTGACGACAATTATCGGCGCTGGTCTGGCGATACCAATATGAGCCAGGCTTTCTGCTGGAATCTACGCCTGAACCCCCGGCTGGTCCGGCAGAAGGGCCTGATTCAGGCGATCTCAGACTTACAGCAGCCATTGGACGCAGCCGGGCTGAGTTATGACAGTTATCTGTCTGGTATTGGCCGGCGCTTGTTTTATACCGTCGCGTCAAGCTACCTCACCATCTACCTGGGGATTCTGTTCCTGATCATAGCCAATACCCTGCTGGGTCTGAAATATCTGCAGCAGCAGCAACTGACCCGGCGCCGCTGGCTGACGCTGCTGCTACTGGGCGCCCGGACAGAAGACCTGGCCGGCGCTTGTCATAAACAGATATTACAGTATTTTGGTCTGGTCCTGATCCCGGCTCTTTTTAGCAGTTTATTTGCCGTCGCCGCGATGTTCAGTTCATTTTTGGAATTACCGGCAGGTGTGCCAGTCTGGCAGGTTGCCGCCGTATCCGGAGCGGCCTTGGTCGGTTTTGCTGTGATAGAATGGCTGTACATCAGATCAATTCAACAGACTGCCGGCCGGCAGCTTCGTCAACTGGCTGCGGCAGATAGGGATGGAGTCTTTGAGTAAGATTTTTATTGTCGAAGATGAGCCGGCATTAGCCGTGGAGCTTTGCCATCTGTTCCGCCAGGCGGGACATGAAGCAGGCAGCCTGCTTTCCTTTGTGCAGCCCGTGACTGACATCCTGGCTTATCAGCCGGACCTGCTGATCCTGGATCTCAATTTGCCGGGTCAATCCGGTTATGATCTTTGCCGGCAGCTGAAGGCCCACTCAGGGTTTCCTATCCTGGTGCTGACCGCCCGGGATACACTGGCAGATGAGCTTCTGGCTCTTAACCTGGGGGCGGATGATTATATCAGCAAACCCTTCCGGCTAGAACGGCTGTTAGCCCGGACCCTGCGTTTGCTTAACACCTACAGTCAGTTAGGCCAATTGCTGCATGCTGCCGGTTTTTCGCTGGATCTGCATACATATAAGGTGGTGTATCGGTCACGCTATGTAATGCTGACAGAAACAGAAGGACAGATTTTGCAGGCCCTGATGCAAGCCTGCCCCCAGCCACTGAGCCGTGACCAGCTGGGCCGCCAGGTCTGGGGACAGACAGATTATACTGATCCTAATATTTTGGCAGTCAATATCACCAGGCTACGCCGCAGTTTGGCCCGGCTGGACGCGGCTGATCGTTTGGAAACCATCCGGGGTCTGGGCTACCGGCTCAATGAGGCTGATATATGAAAAACGCTGTGAGCCATCACCGATTAGGCGAGTTATATAAGCTATGGCTGTTATTGGCTACAGATGCCTTTTTCATTTTATTGCTATGGCTGATCTCGCCGGCATATCTGCTCCCCCTGTCTGGCCTGATCCTCTTGTTCAGTGGTCTGACAGGAGGGTTGTGGCTGGTCTTAAGCCGCCTGCAGAATCGCCGGCAACTCTCTGCCTGGCAAAACTGGGTCAGGCAGCCAGATCAGGATCATCTGCTCAAGCTGCGGCAGAGCGGTTCATCAGCCTGCCATCCTGCCCTGCTGGCGTTGCTTCAAACTCAACGCCAGCAGCTTGAGCAAAACCAGCAGCAGCAGCAGGCGGATCAACAATTTGTTGAGCTCTGGGCCCATGAAATCAAGACTAGCCTGGCCTTGCTCGGTCTTCTGCAAAATCACTATCAGTCACAGCTGCCCACCCGATTGGATCTACAGCTACAACAGATCCAGCAGCGGATGAATCAGTCGGTTAACCGGATGCTATATTACAGCAGACTGACAGACGCTCACCCGGATGTCCGCCTGCGGCGTCTGGATTTAACATAAGTAGTGGCTGAGGCTCTGGATGATTGCCGCCCGCTGGCAGCAGAGAGAGGCGTTCTGCTGCAGTCACAGAATGCGGAACCATCAACTGCCAGTCAGCTGATGGTCTATAGCGACCGGCGGGTCCTGCTTTTTATTTTGGGGCAGTTACTGGACAACGCCTGTAAATACGCGGACTCGCCCGGCGGCTTGGTACAGCTCAAGCTAATTCAGGATCTGGTTGCAGGCAGGGTCTGTCTGCAGGTGTGGAATAACGGACCGGGGGTTCGTCCTGAGGACCTGCCGTTTATATTTGATAAAGGTTTTTCCGGGCAACGCCCCGGGCAGCACGCTACTGGCTTTGGTTTGTATCTGGCACGCAGTTACGCCCGGCAGTTAGCCATAAAACTGGAGATCAGCGCGGATTCAGCCTGCGGCCAGGGGTTTGGCATTCAGATGGTTTTCCCCGGGCTTAAGGTTCAGCCGCGGTCATTACCTGGCGGGGATTGACACCATAGCTCGCCTTAAAGGCGGCCGCAAAATGGCTCATATTGCTGTACCCGACCGCGGCTGCGGCCTGACTGACATTGCAGTGACCGGACTGAAGCAGGTTAAAGGCGGCTTCCATGCGCTGCTGGCGGATATAGCTGTAAATGGTTGTTCCATAATAAGCCTTAAACAGTTTTTTCAGCTTGCAGTCATTCATCTGTAATTGCCGGGCTAACTGCACCAGCGTAGGCGGCTGCTGCAGCTGTTGGCGCAGCAGCTCCGGCAAGGTCCACAGACAGTCGAGCTCCAATTGGCTGCATCCCAGGCATGCAGGACGGCCTTGTAACCCCGGCAATAGCAACCGCTCCAGGTTTATAGCCAATAGCTCCTGAACATAGGCTGCGGCCAGTAACCGATTCGGACGCAGCGCGCCGGATGAGGCTGCCAGCCGCAGCAACTGACCGGTCAGCCACTGTTCCCGGGGTTCTGTTTGAAATTCATACTGCCGGTACCGCTTACTCTGAAAGCAGCTGAAATCCAATTCATCCCGCCCGGTTATCATCTGACTGAATCGGTTAAACGCCTGCGGCTGTACCCAAACCGAAAGCAGTTTTACTGCAGTGCCCTCTGTGTAAACCGCCTCGCCCCGGGTCGCGCCCATAAAGCCTAAGGATGCGTAGCCCGGCCGGACCCGCACCAGGGTCTGACCAACCTGGCCCTGCAGGGCGCTGATCTGACTATAACAGAGCTCAAATACAGGTGATACGACTGCGGTCTGATTATGCTGCGGGTTGTTCAATACACCTTGGGAAATGGTCATAAAGACCTCATCCTGTACGGGCAGTATCAAGCTGGGAAATACCTCTGAGTGGCTATAACGTAATGGGTTGTTGGTCATGTGCTGTTCTTTCTAAGCGTTTATCCGTCCTGGGGCTGAAAGACTCCGCCCAGGGGTAGACCGGCTACGGCCTGGGCAGTAAATTTGAGTGCGCTGGAGTTAGTTTCAACTAACTCCAGCCATTGTAACACAGTTTCCAGGAGGAAGTAGATATGAAACCGTATGCCCTATCCGCATGGATCATAGCCGCCGCGCTCAGTCTGGGTGCCTGTTCTGACAGCCAGACCCCTGTCGCCTCGATTGATACCAGCACAACCGCAAGCAGCGCGCCGGCCAGTACCGCCAGTCTCAGCGGTGATGTCAAAACAGTCACTGATATGAAGGGAGAAGTCACTATACCCGTTTCGCCCCAGCGCATTGTGGATGTATCCGGCTCAGCTGACGAGCTGATCATCCTGGGGCAAACATTTGTGGGGAGCGCCAATACCAGTATGTTTGACGGGGTAACTGTACCGGATTATCTTCAGGACTATTTTCAGACCCATGAGGTTGAAACCGTGGGCAATTATTCTGGGTCCGTGGGGGATCTGAATCTGGAAAAAATCGCCGCGCTGCAGCCAGATCTGATTATCATGAATATCCGGCATGATAAGGTGTATGACCAACTGAAAGCCATCGCGCCTACCGTCATGATTGATGACGACATTAACTATGTCAATTGGCGCGGCCGTTTTGAGCAGCTGGGCGAATGGTTTGGCCAGGCTGAGGTGGTGTCTGCCTGGCTGGCTGATTACGATCAGCAGGCCGAAGAGCTGTCCGCCAAGGTTAAGACGGTTATTGGTGATGAAACCGTCGCAGTAGTTGAGGCCAACTCCGTTCATTTTGGTTCTTATTATGTTTATCGGAGCGGCGGCCCGGGGGAACTGATTTATGATGATCTCAAGCTCTCACCGTCTGCCGGTGTTCCATCTGATGTCTGGGGCGAAGTCGTCGATGCTGAGTACTTTTCTCAGATTGACGCGGATCACTTGTTCTTTTTCAGCGACGACGGGCAAATTGGAGATACCGCTGACAGTCCGGCTTGGCAAAATCTGGAAGCAGTCCAGAAGGGTAATGTCTATCTGGGAGTCAATAGTCTGCAGTATGATATGGCCTATACCCCCAATGGCAAATTGCTTTATATGCAAAAGCTGGCGCAAGCCCTGATTGATCACAGCAATGTTCAATAAATCCGGACGGCTATTAGCAGGGTTGAGTCTGCTGTTGGCCACAAGCCTGGCCATCAGTGTCCGCTTTGGCGTAGCCGGCGGCAGCTGGCAGGACTTACGGCAGCTGTTATGGTCGCACCCCGGCAGTCTCAGTCCAACTGCTGCCATCATGCTGCAGATGCGGTTGCCTCGAGTGTTGGCAGCCGCTTCCTGTGGCGCTGCTTTTGCGCTGGCCGCAAGCTTGATGCAGGGATTGACTTTAAATCCGCTGGCTGATGCCGGCTTGCTGGGGATCAACGCGGGTGCCGGGCTGTTGCTGGCTCTGGCGGAAGTCCTGTGGGCAGCTCATCCGGCCTGGTTTAGCATGTTAGCCTCCTTTTGCGGCGCGCTGCTGGCGGTCCTGTTGGTATACGGTCTGGGTCAATCACGGCGGCGTCCCGTGTCACCGCTGGGACTAATCCTGGCGGGAGCCGCAGTCAGTGCTCTACTGACAGCTTTGACTCAAGCGCTGGCTCTGAGTTTCAACCTGTCCAAGGAGCTGTCTTTTTGGACCTCCGGCAGTCTGTCCGGCATCACCTGGCCAGCATTGAAGTTCACTCTGCCGTGGTTGGCCGCAGCGTCGTTGCTCTGCCTGCCAATGTCCGGTTTTTTGTCAGTTCTGGCTTTGGGGCAGTCCAGCGCACAGGCGCTGGGAGTTAATCTGAAGCGGCTGCGGCTGGCCGGTATGACCCTGGTGCTGATCCTGGCTGGCTGCAGTGTGATGCTGGCAGGTGGTATTGCCTATTTAGGTTTGATTGTTCCTCATGTATCCAGGCGGCTGACCGGGCCGGATTACCGCAGACAGCTGCCAGTAACCGCCTTTTTAGGCGCGATTTTATTGGTCTGGGCCGATCTGGCGGCGCGCTTGATTAACGCGCCTTATGACACCCCGGTAGGCGCTTTGGTTTCACTGCTGGGCGTGCCGGTTTTCTTGATTCTGATCAGACAAAACCGGACGGTGGTTTCATGATAGCAAAGGTAACAGTTATAAATTGCAGACGCAGACCGCGCTTTGATAAGGCTGGCATCCTGATCCCTGCGGCCTTACTTCCCCTGACCCTGCTGTCTGGTTTGCTGGTTGGTTATACCGGTATAAGTCCCCGGCAATTGTGGGACTGTCTATGGGGAACCGCCAGCCCGGAGATCAGCCTGATCATCTGGCAGATCCGCCTGCCAAGGTTGATCGTCGCCGCGCTTTGCGGAGCCGGTCTGGCCTTATCCGGAGCGGCGCTCCAGGCGCTGACTCATAATCCCCTGGCTGATCCCTCAGTATTGGGGATTAACGCCGGCTCAGGTTTCAGCGTCATGGTCTATTTGAGCTACTTTTCTTTTTTACATCTGAATAGTCTGTTCTGGCAGCCGGTGTTTGCGTTAGCAGGCGGCCTGGTCAGCGCGGGCTTGCTGTGGCTATTATCCAGACATCATGGCAGACTGGACCCCCGGTTACTCATTTTAGTGGGGATCGGTCTGGCAGCATTCTTTTCTGCTCTCATGCTGGTTATGGGCTCAAATATGGAAAACAACAGCTATCAGATGGTCGCCCGCTGGCTGGCCGGTAATCTTTGGGGGAGCAGCTGGTACCAGGTCCGCATTTTATGGCCCTGGCTGCTCCTGCTGGTCCCTTTAATGTTCGCTCAAAATATGGCTATGGATGTGCTGAATTTGGGCGCTCCGCAGGCTCAGGCTCTGGGGCTGGCGGTAAACCGTGAGCGGATCAGGCTGCTGCTGCTGGCGGTTGCCCTGGCAGCCGTTAGTATATCTGTGTGCGGCGGAATCGCATTTATCGGTCTGGCAGCACCGCATATCGCCCGACGCCTGACTGCGACGACCTGGCAGGCACAGCGCCTGCCGGCAACGTTCCTGTGGGGTACCCTGCTCCTGCCGGCGGCAGATACGCTGGGGCGCTGCCTGCCGCGGGATATTGAGATACCAGCGGGCATTGTGACAGCCCTTCTGGCTGCGCCGTATTTTTTATATTTGCTGCGGCAGCCGGAAAAATCGGGAGGTAAAAAGTGACTTTGACCGTCAGCCAGCTAAGCTGTACCCATTTATCCGCCGGCTATCCCGGACAAGCTGTCCTGGAGGACCTGACACTTAATATACCTGCCGGCCAGATTACCGCTCTGATTGGTGCCAACGGGTCCGGTAAATCCACTTTGCTGAAGACTCTGGCCGCTTTGCAGCCTACTCAAGGCGGCAGTATTTATCTGAACGGGCGGGATATCAGCCGGCTGGCGCCCCGGGCGTTGGCCAGGCAGTTAGCCTTGCTGCCACAGGACAGTAACAATCCGGAAGGCCTTAGTGTCCGGGAGCTGGTGTCTCTGGGCCGTTTCCCCTACCGCCGTCACTTCAGTGGTCTGTCAGCAGACGATCAGTCGGTCATAACCTTATCATTGCAGCAAACCGGGCTGCTGGATTTAGCTCAGACCGATTTGGGCAGACTATCCGGCGGCCAACGGCAACGGGCCTGGATTGCCATGGCGCTGGCTCAGCAGACCGGCCTTTTATTTCTGGATGAGCCGACTACTTATCTGGATATTGCCCATCAGCTGGAAGTCCTGCAGTTACTCAGGCAAATAAACCGGGATTCCAGGGTCACGATCGTGATGGTTTTACATGACCTGAATCAGGCCGTCCAGTTTTCAGATCAGCTGATCGCACTGAAGTCTGGCCACGTTTATGACAGTGGTCCCAGTTACAAACTGCTGACGCCGGAGCTGGTCCGGGCGGTGTTTGGGATCAAAGCGGTCGTGCTGCCCCACCCGGTGACCGGTGTGCCGGTCTGTCTACCCTATGCCCCTCAGGAGACGGTTCAGACTTAAGCGGTTCCGCGGCTGATGCCGGCAGGACGCTTGAGCAGCTGATTTGAAAAATAAGCAATCAGCAATTACAGGAGGTTAGTATGAAATATAAATTGGTCGCCCTCTTTTCCGCGGCTTGCTGCCTGGCGCTGGCCGTTGGCTGTCAGGGTCAGACAGCTGAGCCAGCTTCACGCTATGCAGCCGGCAGCTATCAGGCTGAAGCGACCGGCTACGGCGGAACCCTGACAGTTACAGTTGAGTTCAGTCAGGACCAGCTGCTGGCTGTCTCAGTTTCCGCGCCGGCTGAAACACCCGGAATCGGCCTGGAAGCCGCGGAGCAATTGGCCTCGGACATCACTGCGGCTCAGACCTGGTCGGTAGATGGGATCAGTCAGGCTACCGTTACCAGCGACGCGGTAAAGCACGCGGTAAAAACCTGCATGGAGCAGGCGGCTGCAGCAGCTTGTTAAATAGCTTTGCCCGATTTCAGGACACCTGCCGGTACCAGCCAGGCAGGTGTTTTTTGTGCAGGTCAAACAATTTGAGCAAGCACTGACTGTACAGGTTTGGCAGCTCAGGCACTTGAATTTTGCTGATCTGAGACTACAATACAGTATGCAAAATGACTTTAAGATTTTTAAAGTCATTTAGTCATTTAGAAAAGGAAGTGAGAGAATGCAGCCTCGTACCAAAAAGAGCGAGAAGCGCGACGCGATTTCCGCCTCTGCTCTGGACCTGTTCAGCCGCTATGGATACAAATCCGTGAGTATGGACCAGATCGCTCAGCACGCAGGCGTAGCCAAAGGAACGGTCTATTTGTATTTTAAAGACAAAGCAGCCCTGATTGATGACTTAACCGATGATACGGCGCGGCAAATCCAGGCCTTTTTGGATGAGATCAAGCAGAAGCATTTACCCTTGGGAGAGGAAATCCCTCAGGTAATTTACCAGCTGCTGATCTACCGTAACCAGCAACGGTTTCTTTACCGCAGCTTTATGGAGGCGCGGGAGCTCAAGACGCCGCTGGCCCAAAAAATCGTGCGCCGGGTTGATGATCTGATAGAAAACTATCTTCGACAACGTCTGAATGATGTACCGGAAATTGGCCAGAAAGTCAAAATCGACGCCTTGGCTTTTGTCATCATGAAAGTCTATTCAGCCCTGGCGTTTGAGTGGGAAGAAAACCACCAGGCTCTGGATGAAAAGCAGGTCGCAGAAGTCCTGAGGTATCTGCTGCAGGGCTCGCTGGCCCAGTATTAACCAGTCTGAGCTGAACCGGTTCTGTGTCAAGCCAGACAATACGATTTAGGAAGCGTATAAAAACATGAAGAAACGGAAAAAATGGTTTATGGGACTGGCAGTCCTCCTTGGTGTGGTGGTACTGCCGCTGGCCTATAGCTTATTTTACCTGGGGGCATTCTGGGATCCCTATTCCAGACTGTCCAAATTACCAATAGCTGTGGTCAATGAAGATACCGGCGCCACAGTGAATGGTGAAGCGCGTAACCTGGGTAATGAGCTGACGGAAAAAATGGCGGACGGAAATGATCTCAAATGGGTCTTTACGGATGAAACGGACGCTCAGAACGGAACCAAAGGATCTGAGTATTATGCCATGATTACCATCCCGGCAGATTTTTCTGCTCAGATCGCGTCAGCCGACAGCAGTGACAAGCAAATAGCCAAAATCACTTATGCCGCCAATCAAAAACGCAACTACCTGGCCACTCAAATTGTCAACCGGGCAGTCGTGGAATTGGAGGAGCAGCTGCGGTCACAGGTCAATCAGGAATTGACCACCAAGCTCACGGCCAGTCTGCAGGATGCGGCCAGTGGCGTGGACGAGCTGAGTGACGGCCTGAATCAGCTGGCCGACGGGTCAGCTTCCCTGTCTCAGGGAACCGCAGATCTGGCTGCCGGCCAGGATACTTATCTGGACGGAGTGGATACGTTGAGTCAAGGCTTGGGTACACTGCAAAGCGGCGCGGAACAGTTGAGCGATGGTGCAAGCAGCCTCAGTCAGGGCGCCGGTGCCGCCGACCAGGGCGCGGCCGCTCTGGCTGAGGGCATAGACAGCGCCGCCAGCGGCGCGGCCAGCCTCAGTCAGGGTGCGGCTTCCGCTGATGAGGGTGCCAGGCAAGTGGCCAGCGGTGCAGCAGATTTAGCCAGCGGCAGCAGTCAGCTGAAAACCGGCGGCAGTCAGGTAGCCAGCGGCGCGGCGGATCTGGCCAGCGGCAGCAGTCAGCTGAAAACCGGCAGCAGTCAGGTGGCCAGCGGCGCGGCGGATTTAGCCAGCGGCAGCAGTCAGCTGAAAACCGGCAGCAGCCAGGTAGCCAGCGGCGCGGCGGATCTGGCCAGCGGCAGCAGTCAGCTGAAAACCGGCAGCAGTCAGGTAGCCACCGGCGCGGCAGATCTGGCCAGCGGCGCTGAAGCGGTTAATACGGCCACCTCTCAATTAAGCAGTGGCAGCAGCCAGCTCAGCAGCGGCCTGAAGGACGCTAAAACCGGGGCGGATCAGTTAGCCCAGCAAACCAGTGCGGCGCTGCCCGTTCTGAGCTCCGCCATTGATCAGATCAATGACGGCGCAGGTGAACTCAGCAGCAAGAGCGGAGATTTAAGCAGTGGCGCCAGCAGTCTGAAGTCCGCGGCTGACAGTGCGATTCCAGCCTTGCAGCAAGGGCTTTCCCAGGTGGCCGGCGGGGCCAGCGATGTCAGTGATGGCGTAAGCAGCTATACCTCCGGTGTAGCTGACCTGATCAGTCAAAATCAGGCCTTAAGCCAGCAATTAAGCAGCATATATGCGTCCGCAGATATGACTGATGAGCAGAAAGTCGCGGCTTTAGGTCAAGTGGTGCAGCAACTGAGTTCTAATCAAGATCAGCTCAATCAGTTAAGTCAGGCCGGCAGCGACTTAAGCGCCGCGGCCGGCCAGGTAGCCAGCGGCAGCAGTCAGCTGGCGACTGAAAGCAGCAGTCTGGATCAACTCAGCCAGGGGATTGATCAGGTCAGTCAGGGCGCCTCTGCCCTGCAAACCGGCGCGGATGAGCTGGCCTGCGGCACCGCCCAGCTGGCCCAGCAAAGTGACCAGCTGAGTGAGCTAAGTGACGGCTTAACCGAGCTGGACAGCGCGCTGACGCAATTACAATCAGGTGCAGCAGATTTAGATAGAGGCTTGAACCAGCTGAATGCTGGCACCAGCAACCTGAGCAGCGGAGCAGACGCATTAAGCTCCGGTGCCAGTGATGTTGACAGCGGTGTTGGCAGCTTAAGCAACGGTGCGCAGGCGTTAAGCAGCGGCGCCAGTCAGGTTGACAGCGGCTTAAGCAGCCTGGATCAGGGAGCGCAAGCCTTGAGCTCCGGCGCGGCCTCATTAGATGACGGTGTCGGCAGCTTAAGCGAAGGCGCGCAGTCCCTTAGTTCCGGAGCCAGTCAGGTCGATGACGGGCTGGACAGCCTGGATCAGGGAGCGCAAACGTTAAGTTCCGGCGCGGCGGCGCTGAGTCAGGGTACCGGCAGCCTGGCCAGTGGCGCGGCGGCCTTATCCAGCGGAACCAGCCAATTACAGCAAGGGGCGCTGACCCTGAGCCAGGGCACCGGCGACTTGAACAGCGGCGCGCAGGCATTGGCCGGTGGCAGCAGCGAGCTGGCTTCCGGTCTCAGCACCGCTTATAGCGGCAGTCAGGCCCTGACAGAAAATTCTGCCGCGCTGAAAGAGGGAACCGCCCAACTGCAGGATGGCGCCAGCCAGCTGGAGCAAGGTCTGGACACGGCCAGTGATGAGGTCAGCAGTTCTGCTGCTGATAACCAGAGCGAAATAGCCAAGCTGGATGGGATGGACAGCTATGCTGCGGACCCGGCTGATATTGAAGAAGATCCCGTTAATTACGTGCCAAACTACGGCACCGCCTTCGCCCCCTACTTTATGTCTCTGTCCCTATATGTCGGTGCTCTGATTATGTTTGTCGGACTTTATCTGGACAGTGAAGAAAAAATCCGGGTACTGTCTAAGAATTCTCACCACAAGATGGTGCGGATCGCTGTCTTTGCCTTAATTGGCGTCGCGCAGGCGCTGGCTCTGGCTTTACTGGTCCGTTACGGCCTGGGCCTCACCATTGCTAACCCGACCGCGTACTATCTATCTTGTATCCTGGTTTCCATGGTCTTTATCTCCATCGTGGAATTCTTCTTTGTGAACCTAAAGGATGCCGGAAAATTCCTGGCCATGCTGCTGTTAATTCTTCAGCTGACCTCCTGCGGTGGTACCTTCCCCATGGAAACCGTACCCAGGTTTTTCCAGGTCCTGTATCCATTCATGCCCATGACGTATTCCGTCACCCTCTTTAAGGAAGCCATCAGCGGGTATGATGCCGCCACGGCTGATCATGCTGCCTTGGTACTGGTTCTGATCTTCGCGGGCTTTACGCTTCTCACCGCCCTCTTTTCATGGGGGCGCAAGGTTCGTAAGCAACATCAGGAGCCTGAACTGGCCTGCTGAGCTTGCCTCATCATCTGGGTAGCAGCTTGCTTTGGTGCATAGCCACTATTTCAAGCAGGAACGGTCCTGAGGATCGCTCCTGTTTTTTTATGGCCAGTCCGCTCCTCTGGCTTCAGCACTCATAACTCAGTATAAAGTCGAGGTGGCTCACGCTTTATTCAAGTGTGTCCGGGTAAAACGCTCCCGATATTGCACCGGGGTGAGGCCTTCGTGGTAATTGAAATAGTGATTAAACTGGTTTTCATTTGTGTACCCTAAGGCAGCCGCCAGTTCCTTGACACTTTCATTCCCGTTCAGTAAACGGGCCTTGACATACTCCAGGTGCCGCTGGTCCAGATACTGCTTCAGCGGCAGACCGGTATAACGGCGTAAAAGTCTGCTCAGGTAATCCGGATGATAAGAAAACTGCTGAGCCACCGCTTCAACCGTCAACCTGCGGTCACTGTTAATCCGCACCCATTCCAGGCAACGATTCAGCAGTGCACTATGCCGGCCGGGTTCAGGCTTGGTTTGATTGACTTCAGCTAAAATCAGTCCCAGCGCCAGATCCCGGGTATAAGCCGGATAGAAGGGAGAATTAGCATAGTTCAGCAACTGCCGGAACAGCGGCGCCAGGGCCGCGGTCTCCCCGCTGACCAGCTGGGGACCGGTGCTGCCCAGAAAGCCTGGATCAGACAGATCAAAATGGACCCAGTAAAATGCGGTGCCGGCCGGACTGCTGTCAGTCCCCCTGTGCCGGCGCTGCGGCCGCAACAGGAGCAGCTCCCCTGACTGCGCGGTAAATGGCAGACTGCCGTCTTCTGCCAGGTGTACCGGACCCTGCGTGATATAAATCAACTCAAAGCTGTCAATCACCCGTTCCGGATGGACCCAGCGGTCCTGGGCGATAAATTGCCCGGCAGAGATAAATGAGAGCTCTACCGCCTGATCGGTCAGCGTCAGCATATCGGATTTTCTCCTATCATTCAGCTTTTTCAACGTCATTCCTAGCTGCCGGCTCTATATAATGGCAGCATAAGTCATTATAAGCCCTTAAATATGGCCCTTAAAGGCCCTTATGGAGGTTTACAGCATGAACAGCAGTCAGCCAGTCAAACTTGAGCAGGTTCAACTGACCCACGGATTTTGGCAGAAACGACAGACGCTCAATCGTCAGGTCAGCGTGCCCAATGTCTACCAGCGGTTTGCGGAATCCGGCCGGTTTGAAGCGTTCCGATTTAATTGGAAGCAAGGCCAGCCCAATCAGCCGCATATCTTCTGGGAATCAGACGCGGCTAAGTGGATTGAGTCAGCCAGTTACCTATTGCAGGAGCAACGAGATCCTGCGCTGGAAGCCCAGGTGGATGAAATTGTGGAGCTGATCCAAGCGCACCAGGAGCCTGGCGGCTACTTCAACATTTACTTTACAGTCTGTGAACCGCAGCAACGGTTCAAACGCCGGACTGATCATGAGCTATATGACGCAGGCCACCTGATTGAAGCGGCCGTGGCCTATGCTGAGGCCACCGGTAAAGAGACGTTTCTCAGGTTGATGTGTCACTACGCTGATTATATCGAAACGGTTTTTAAGACGGATCACCAGACAGCCTTCTACACGCCTGGTCATGAGGAAATCGAGCTGGCGCTGGTTAAGCTATGGCAATACACCGGTGAACGCCGTTATCTCGAGCTCAGCAAATGGTTTGTGGAGGAGCGCGGCCGGCACCCTGAAGAGACTACCTACCCTGATCGCAGGCCTAACTATGATCAGCACCATCTGCCGGTGCGCCAGCAGACCACCGCGGAGGGGCACGCGGTACGCGCCTTGTATCTATATACCGCCATGGCGGATCTGGCCCGGGCATATCAGGACCAGAGTCTGCAGGACGCCTGTGTCCGGCTTTTTGACAACATCACGCAACGCCGGATGTACATTACCGGAGGCATAGGCTCTGCCCGCGAAGGCGAAGCCTTCACAATTGATTATGACCTGCCTAATCTCACGGCTTATACAGAAAGCTGCGCCGCCATTGGTCTGATGCTCTTCAGCTGGCGCCTGTTGCAGTTGCGGCCGGAGTCCCGTTTTGCGGATGCCTTTGAAAGAGCAATGTATAATGGCTTTATTTCCGGCATTTCTCTGGATGGAAAAGCCTTTTTTTATGAAAACCCGCTGGAAATCGTACCTGCTTTGCGGCAGCGGGACGCCAGCATGATCGAGAGCCGGCCGCTGGCTCAGACCCAGCGATCTGAGGTTTTTTCCTGCTCCTGCTGTCCGCCCAATATCACCCGTATACTGGCGTCCCTGAGTGGATACTTATATACCCAAAATCAGGATACGCTTTATATACACCAATATATGTCCAGTCAAGCCCAGCTGGGTGCTGGCGCCAGCCTTGTGGTCGAAACCGATTATCCTCATGGTGAGGTCATCCAGCTTCAGCTGCAAGGTTACTCCGGCCGCCGGGCAGCCCTGCGAATCCCGGGCTGGTGCCGTCATTATGAGCTGCGCCTCAATGGTCAGCCCTGCGTACCCGCGCTGGAGTCAGGCTACGCGGTCATTCCGGTCACTACCAATGACTGCAGGCTGCAGCTGACCTTATCCCAACCGGTAACCTTTTACGCGGCTCAGGCTGCGGTCCGGGCTGACGCCGGCAAAGTAGCGGTCGCCCGTGGTCCGGTTGTGTACTGTGCGGAAGCGATCGATAACGGCCCGGCGTTGTGGGCACTGACGATTGATACCCGGGCAGGCAGCCGTCTGGAGGCAGATGGCTTAAGCGGTTTAGATCAGATCATCCTATCTGGATATCGCCAGCAGCCGCAGACTGCTGCTGTTGACCAGACCGCAGGCTCTACAGATCAGGAGCCGTTATATCTTCCGCTGACTGATCTGAGCTATACCCCGCAGGTGGTCCGGCTGATCCCCTACTTTGCTTTTGCTAACCGTGGTGAAAGTGAGATGACTGTCTGGCTTCGTCCTCACCAATAAATTATCTCCGTCGTTCTGGCCATTCATGGAAACCCGGCTCGATCGCTATCTGGCATCCGGCCGGGTTTTCGTTAACACCGCTTAATAATCAGGAAATAAACAGATTGACATCCGCTTCTTCAGCATCACCCAGATAAGAGCCCACACCGCCCAGTTCTACCCCGTCAATCAATTCCTCCGCCTTGATCCCCATAATATCCATGCTCATGGTACAGGCAACAATTTTTACGCCGGCTTTAATCGCCTGCTGAATCAGCTCTTCCAGGGAAGAGACATGCTTGTCTGCCATGATCTTTTTCATCATGACAGTCCCCATCCCGCCCAGATTAAGTTTGGACAGCTTCAGTTTTTGACTGCCGCGCGGCAGCATGTGCCCAAACATACTCTCAATAAAGGTCTTCTTTACGCCCTGCGCCTGCGGCTTTCTGAGCACAGTCAGGCCCCAGAAGGTAAAGAACATGGTAACGGGTCGGCCCATAGCCGCGGCACCGTTTGCAATAATGAAGCTGGCCAGGACCCGATCCAGATCATTGGAAAAGACGATCAGGGTCTTACCCTCCGCCTTTAGGGCCCGGCCTGTCTTGGCCGCCGACTGCAGGCTGGCGCCACCCTTGCGCAGCCTGGCCACATACAGGCCATTTTGCTTTGACTGACTGAGCAGCTCATTGCCCGTCCTCCGACACCAGGCCTGAATGTCACGCACAAAACCCGGATCCGTCGCGCCAACTTCAAGCACCTGCCCCGCGGCCAGCGTCTGCATGGTCTCAAAGACCTTCATAATCGGGCCGGGGCACTGTAATCCGCTGCAGTCCAGCTTCATTGAGATCAACGGATGTACGGCCTGTCCTTCGCCCGTGTCGGAGAGATCCGCAGCAACGCCCGCGGTCTTTGGGGCAACCGCCACCGGCCGGCTGGCAGTCAGGGGATCGGACTGGTCTCCGGCAATTACGTTGCTGACCTGAGGTAGTTTAAAATGAGCGGTCTGATAAAAACGGGTCCCGCCGGGATAAATAGCGACCCGCTTAAAACCTTGTTGCAGCAAAATACGGGCGCCATTATAGGCTCTTACCCCCACTGCGCAAAAAACCAACACCGGTCTGTCCGGATTCAGTTCACCCAGCCGCTGTCTCAATTGGCCCAAGGGGATATGCTGGGCCCGGGGTAGTTCAAAAGCCAGAAGCTCCGCGTCTTCACGCACATCCAGGATCTGCCAGTCAGCCGCGCCGGCTTGTTCCAGCACGTCCCAGGGGGCCAGTTCTATTTTACCTTCCAGGATGTTTTGCGCGACGAAGCCCGCCATATTGACCGGGTCCTTGGCCGAAGAAAATGGCGGAGCATAAGCCAGTTCAAGCTTGGCCAGAGAGCTGACCGGAGCCTGTAAACGCAAAGCAGTCGCGATGGTATCAATCCGCTTATCCACCCCATTAACGCCGACAATCTGAGCGCCAAAGATCTTAGAACCATCTGCGGCAAAAATAAGTTTTATGGTCAGGGGCGTCGCACCGGGATAATAAGTGGCATGTGAATTTTGTGTAATGGTCAGGGTCAGGTAGTCTTTGCCCCTGATTAAGCCATTCCGCTGCAGACTCCGTTCATTGGCGCCGGTAGCGGCTATTGTCAGATCGAAGAGCTTGAGGACTGAGGTCCCGATTGAACCCTCATATACACAGTCTTCACCCACAATATTGTTTGCCGCTATCCTGCCCTGCTTATTTGCCGGTCCTGCCAGCGGGATCATGGTCTGGCCACCCTGCACCAGGTCCACAACGTCAATTACGTCTCCGACCGCGTAAATCGCCGGATCCGCGGTCCGCAGGTGTGTGTCTGTAAGGATGCCACCCCGCTGATTCAACGGCAGGCCGCACGCTTTGGCCAGCTCACTGTTTGGCCGGACGCCAATAGCCAGCAAGACCAGATCAGCCTCAACCTGGCGGCCGCTTTTCAAGGTGATGCTGACAGACTGGCCCTGATCCTCAAAAGCTGCCACGCCATCCCCCAAAATCAGCTGGACGCCATTGTCACTCAAGGTTTCATGACAGGCCTGGGCCATCTCAAAATCCAGCGGTGCCATAACCTGATCCATCATCTCTATAATACTGACCTCAAGCCCCGCCTCCCGCAGATTCTCGGCCGTTTCCAGACCGATAAAGCCACCGCCAATAACAGCCGCGCGCCTGACCGCCGACTGACCACTCAGTCTCTGACGTAATTTCAGGCTGTCGTCTACGGTCCATAAGCTCTGGATACGTGGGGAATCAATACCTGGAATCGGCGGCTTTAAGGGGCTGGATCCTGTGGCCAGCACCAATACATCATAGGACTCCTGATAGGTCTCACCCCGGTCCAGGCAGCGGACGCTCACCATCTGCTTCTCCCGGTCAATTGCGACAGCCTCCTGCCGGACCCGGACATCAATATTAAAGCGCGTCTTCATCCGTTCAGGGGTCTGCAGCAACAGTCTTTCCTTATCTTTGATCACACCACCCACATAGTAAGGCAGACCACAATTAGCATAGGAAATATACGGTCCTCGTTCAAGGATTATAATTTCTGAGGTTTCATCCAATCTGCGCAGCCGCGCCGCCAAGCTCGCTCCACCGGCAACTCCGCCCACAATGACCACTTTTTTCATCGTACCTGACCTCCCGTGATGAACACACATCTTTTACCTTTATATTAGTTTGTTCTAATTTATGCCAGTATAGCGTTATATTTTTCACGAATCAATCTGCTGCGGGCAGTCATTTCAAATTTTCCTTGACAGCCAAGTTTAAGAACGTTATTATTCCGCCAATCCAACAGGTATACTATGATATCGAAGAGGGAGATTAAGTCACATGTTTTCTATGCAACGGATAACAGAAGTCAGTTTTTTTCGATGTTACTGAGTGAATTGCATCCGCCTTCCTGATCGTTTTTGGGGGTAAGCATGTCAGAAACTGCTGATCAAATCAGTCAGGCCGCGTTAAACCAGCTGCAGCAAATGGCTCGTAATATTGGTTATGGGACCATTACCCTGGTATTTCAAGATAACCGGCTCGTACAAATTGAAAAAAATGAAAAAATCCGCATAAAAAAAGCATAGGGCTGACCGGACGAACCGGAGGCTTTATCAGACAGGCGCCCCGCGCCCGTCTGATAAAGCCTTTTTTTGATCCGTTCTGCCGTTTATGAAACCTGGATGATGAAAGGGAATGTTATGAAAAGACATCTGTCCACTACGCTTAAGACGGCTTTAGCTATTGGCCTGGTTAGCAGCCTGACCTCAGCCTGCGCTGCCAGTACACCTGCCACCGATTCAGACACTGCGGCCCAGACCCAGGCTGCTGTCAGCCTGGCTACCACTGCAACCACAGCGCCTGCCAGTTTGGATGAGGAAGAAAACACGATCCGTTTTGCTACTCAGGATGGTCAGATCCGCACGGCGATCAATATATTGGCGGACCAACTGGGTTACTACCAGGAAGAAGGCGTCAATGTCGAATTTGTCAATGCCTCCGCCACTGAAGCCCTGACTGCTATCACCACCGGAAAATCTGATGTAGATGTTTTGGGCACTGGCATTGTACCGGATCTCACCTTTATCGCTAACGGTGCTGATCTGGTGGTTTTTGAAGGGACAGCCGCTGAGGGCGGTGCCATTATTGCCTGCCAGAATGAAACAGAAACATATAAGGACCTGACCCAGTACGCCGGCATCACAGCCGCCATGCAGGGCCTTCGATACCATCAAATCAACCGTTTTCGACATGAGCGGTTTTGAAGCCGAAAAAGCCGAACTGGAGCAGGAAATGGTGGTCGTTTCCAAGATGATGCAGCAGAGCATCTACGAAAACGCCCACGTTGCCCTTGATCAGACCGAATACCAGAAACACTACGACGGCCTGACGGAACGCTTTGGGAAGGCGAAGGCTCGCCTTGAGAAAGTGGCCGCCGCCATAAGCGACAAGACCACCCGGCAAGCGACAATCGAGAACTTTCTGAAAGAGCTACAGACGCTGGATGGGATAATCACCGAATTTGACCCAATGCTCTGGGTCAGCCTTGTGGATTTCATCACGGTCAACAGCAAGGACGACGTGCGGGTCACCTTTAAGGACAGCACCGAGATACAGGCATAATCCCAATAAAGCAGAACTCCTCGCTACCATCACGGCGGCGAGGAGCTCTTTGTATCTGGCCATTGTTCAGCTCGATAAATCGGAAGTTGCCAAAGAGTCCGTCATTAAGAATTATTTGGCATAATACAGGAGCATACTAAGTTGCGCTTCGTCTGAGCCTGTGTTTCGATACGAGTGAGATACATCAGCAAGGAAACGTATTGAATCGCCTTTATTAAGAGCAAAGGTTTGATCTGCCGCTACAATTTCTACCTTGCCAGAAAACACCGTAATATACTCCTCTGTGCCGGACAAGTGCGGTTCCGCTTGCAGGCTGCCGCCCGGAGCGATTACTATGCGGTAGGTTTCAAAACCGCGCTGCTCATCAAAGCCAAAGGAAGGGTAGTTTATATATTTACCGTCACCCTCAATGATCGGCTGAACGGCATCGGCAGGAAGCACCGTTGCAGCTTCCGGGGCTTGCTCAATCAGGGAGGTAAAAGACACCTTATAGCCATTGGCTATCTTCCAAAGGACAGATATTGTCGGGTTGGCATCACCCTTTTCAATTTGCGCCAGCATACTGCGGGAAACTCCGGTCGCACTTGCCGCCGCGTCCAAGGTAAGTTTTTTCTGTTCCCGGATATTCTTAATATTTTGAGCAACCGCTGAATTTATACTCAAAGAAAACGCCTCCTGTATTGACAGCATAACGTACTTTTAGCACATTATAAAGGAATTCAGTATATTGTACTGTTAGTTCATTATACCATCGTCAATAACAGGAGGCAAGTATCATGTTCAGTTGGGCGAATTTTCTGACCTACGCTATTATCACAGCGGTAACACCAGGCCCGAATAACATCATGTCAATGTCAAACGCCGGACGCCTTGGCTTCAAGAAGTCGCTTTCATTCAATTTTGGTATATGGGTCGGTTTTTCGATCGTTATGCTGGTCTGCACCTTTTTCTGCAATACTTTGTCTGCGTTTATTCCCAAAATCAAGCTGCCCATGCTCATTATCGGCGCGCTGTATATGCTCTGGCTTGCTTGGAAAACCTTCAGGAGCTCTTCCGAAATCAAGGAAGATCACTCGCGCAGCGGTTTTCTATCCGGGCTGTTGCTGCAAATCATCAACCCCAAAATCTACATTTATTGCATCGTGTCTATGGAGGCGTACATACTGCCCTTTTATCAGGGTAAGTGGGGCGTACTGATATTCTTCGCTTTATTGCTGGCGTTTATTGGGTTTGCGTTCACCCTCTGCTGGGCGCTGTTCGGTTCCGTTTTCAAACTGCTGTTTTCGAAGTATGCAAAAGTCACGAATACCATTATGGCTCTGCTGCTGGTCTATTGTGCCGCTTCGTTGTTCTTTTAAGATATATAATTTCCTCCACAAATTCCCGTTTGTCTGGCACTATTATACTCGCGGCATATGAACAGTTCTACATATAAAAACAGCCGGGCAGCCCCGGCATCACTCTTACCCTGCATAACCCTAACTTACCCTGCAAGCGGGAGAATGTCAAAGGAAAAATTGAATTGTATCAAACTCTGCAAGATTATATCTGGAGGCCCTGCAAACGGTGTTGGAGCGGGATCCCAGCAACAGCTTTTTCCTGGACAAACTGGATGTTTACAAGACCTACAATTCCAGCGAGCTCAGCTGAAAGCGTGAAATAAGATGAAAATCAGCGCTGTAGACATCATCAGCTTGCCAGCTCAACGAACTCAGGCTCAGACCCCCGTTCTGGTACGGGTCTGGACAGATGAAAATCTTTATGGTTATGGCGAAGCCGGTATCTCCATTCAGCACGCGTCTCTGGGCTGCGTTGAGATCTTGCGGCAGTTCAGTCAACCGCTTTTGGGCCAGGACCCCCTGGCCCATGATGTCATCAGTGACCGGCTGCAGCGGCAATTCTGGGCTCGCACGGGCGGTCCGGTCCTGATGGCAGCCCTGTCCGCACTGGACACCGCTTTATGGGATATAAAGGGGAAGTACTATAACGCGCCGGTCAGCCAGCTGCTGGGCGGCCGTTACCGGGATCAGCTGCGCTGTTACGCCAGTCAGCTTCAAAACGGTTGGGAGAATCCCCGTTTTTTACAGACACCAGCAGATTTGACGACACTGAGGGATGCTTGTTTGAAAGCCTGTGCTCAGGGCTACAGCTGCATTAAAGTTGATGTCCTGTCACGCCACCTGGACGGCAGCCCCATCCCGGCTGAAGAAACGGCTTATCATTTATCGCTGCGCACCCTCAAAGAAGCAGAACAGAAACTGACGGTCATTCGTGACAGTGTAGGACCTGATTGTGAACTGATTATTGAGAACCATTGTCTGACCAGGGCACAGACTGCCATACAGTTAGCCAGGCTGGCAAAAGACTATGATCCCATTCTCTTGGAAGAGCCAGCTAACCCTCTGGACCTGTCTGATTATCAGCGCATCCGGGCAGCTGTCGATATCCCTTTAGCCACGGGAGAGCGCAGCTACACCCGGCGCGGCTTTTTGCCCCTGCTGCAGGCAGGTGTATTGGATACGGTCCAGCCGGATCTAGGCAATTGCGGTGGGATAACCGAAGGCCGTAAAATTGCTGATTTGGCGGATACCTATTCCGTTTCTGTTCAGACGCATACCTGCAACACCCCCATCAGTGTTGCTTGCGCGCTGCAATTTGAGGCAGCCATACCAAACTTTATCTTCCATGAACATCATACCTGTAATACGCTGCCTGCAGTCCGGGCTCTCTGCTTATACGATGACCAGCCGGTCAACGGTTATATCCAGGTCCCCCAAAGGCCAGGGATCGGCAATGAGCTGAGTCCCCAGGCCTTGGCTCAGGCCCAGATAATCCACGTCGGGCCGCGCCATGAGGGTATCTGAACCGCGGTCAGAAGATAACCAACGGGTAAATAGATATGTATAAGCTAGAGATGCAAGATATTTCCTATCATTATCCCAGCAGTCAGTCGCGTTCCGCAGGTATTGATCACATCAGTCTGCAAATTCCGGCGGGCGAATTCTGTTGTCTGTTGGGTCCGTCCGGCTGCGGAAAGAGCACCCTTTTGAATGTTTTGGCAGGTCTTAATCATCCCCAGAGCGGGCGCTTGCTGATTGACGGTCTGGTCGTCAACGGACCCGGTCTGAACCGGGCAGTCGTTTTTCAGCATTATTCGCTTTTCCCCTGGTTAACAGCCCGTCAGAATATTGTGTTTGGGATCCGCCAAAGCGGCCAGCTCAAAGACCGCCGGGAGCAGCAGCGCCTGGCCAGTCATTATCTGGAAAAAACAGGCCTTAGTCACGCCGCTGACCAGTATCCTGGATCGCTGTCCGGCGGGATGCAGCAGCGTGTCGCCATTGCCCGCGCGTTAGCCATGAACGCGGATATCCTGCTCATGGACGAGCCCTTTGGCGCGCTGGATCCGCGGACCCGCGCCGAATTGCAGCTTTTACTCAGTCGCCTATGTCAGGCCCAGCAAAAGACCGTGGTGTTTGTCACGCATCATATCAACGAAGCGCTGCTGTTGGCAGATCGAGTGATGATCATGTCTCCTCAGCAGCTGGCAACCATCTTGCCAGTGACGCTCGCCCGCCCCCGCCATCCGGAAACGCTACTGGCAGACCCGGCTTACCCAACGCTACGCCGGCAACTGCTGTCGCTGTTTTATCATCAGGTGGCAGATGAGCTCAGTGAGGACGCTTCTTTATGAAATATGGTTATAGCCTGGTTACTGGACTTTATCTGCTAGCTATATCGGTCGTCTGGCTGGTACCCGCGTCCAGATCATTGGACTCGCCGCTGGCTTATCTGTCGTTACTCAGTCTGATAGAGCTGGCTTTTTTGATCAGCTACGCACGGCACCACCAAAAAAGCAGCCTGCTCCTGATCTGGGATATTCTCAGCCGGCTGAATCTGACTCATCCGGTCCTGCTGCCTCCGCCAGAAAACGTCTTCCACGTCTTTATAACACAACGCCGCCTCATGATCCAAGGCGTTATCAGTTCCCTGAAGTTACTGGCTGCCGGTACCGGTCTGGCCCTGATTACCGGCGTGGCGCTGGGGCTGCCAGTCGGCTGGATCCCACGGTTGCGGCAGGTCGTCCTGCCCATAGCCAACTGTCTCAGTCCGATTCCGCCGCTGGTTTACACCCCTTACGTAGTCGCAGTGATGCCCTCATTTAAGGCAGCCTCAATCTTTGTCATATTTTGCGCGGTCTTTTGGCCAACCTTTCAAAATATGGCCTACCGCGCCGGGAATATTGACCGGCGTATTATCCAATCGGCTCAGGTAATGGCTGTGTCAACCCCAGGTATGCTATTCAAAGTGATCCTGCCTTACTGTCTGCCGGGTATTATGGCTAGTCTGAACGGCAGCATACGGGTAGCCTTGCTTTGCCTGACTGGTGCTGAGCTGTTAGGCGCCAGCTCCGGTCTGGGCTACTTTGTCAAAAAATACTCAGATTACGCGGACTACACCAAAGTGATTGCCGGTATCATCCTCATGGGCGCGGTGGTAACCCTGTTGATTAGTCTATTGCGCCGGCTGCAACAGGTGCTGGTCCGCTGGCAGGACAACTAGCTGCTTGATCTCAGGCTTTTGATAAAGCAGTCAGGTGGTCGGCAATATGCATTGCAAAGTAACGATCATACTGCTCCTTGCTCAGCTGGCCAAAGAGCAGATGCGGCTGCAGCGGGCCGGTCCAGGCATCAAAACGGTCAATCGCTTGCAGCAGTTGATTCAGGCCCGCGGCTGTCGTACCTTGCTCCGTTATGGGCGGGGATCCGGCCACATCCGCAGTCAGATTATGGTTCATATAACCCTGCTTCAAAAAGCGATGAATCGCAAGCCGCCCGACAGTCCGGCGCAGCCAGGCGGGCTTAAGCGCCGGATATCCTGTCATGGCGTAGTCAATCGTTTTAGCGCAATGTATAAAATCCTGGTAGGGCCGCCATTCAGTAGCGGATTGTAAATCAGAGCCCTCCAAGGTTTGCAGCAGCTGCCGGGCTTCAGCCAGATTATCCAATTTGGTATCCATACGTATCAGTCAGCTTTCTCTTCAGAATTACCCTATTATAACGCTGTCATCGCCTGACGGTCCTGCGCCTGGGTTAACCCGGTCAGCTCACTCAGACTTCTTTTTGGAAACCACATCAAAGATAACTGCGGCCAGCAACACCGCCCCTTTAACCACCTTTTGCCAGTTGGCATCCACACCCATGATCGACATACCCAGGTTCAGCACACCCATTAATGTCGCTCCAATAATGACGCCGCCAATGGTACCAGAACCGCCGTAAGCGGACGCGCCGCCAATAAAGCAGGCACCGATCGCGTCCATTTCATAGTTGGTTCCGGCAGTCGGATTAGCGGAGTTCAGCCGGGCCATGGTAATCATGGCCGTGACTGCCGCCAGAAAGGCGACATTGGCATAAGCAAAAAAGAAAACCTTTTTGGTGTTGATACCGGACAGTTTGGTGGCTTTCTGGTTACCGCCCACCGCATATAAATGGCGGCCGATTGTGGTTTTGGAGGTAATGTAGCCATAGATTGCCAAGATAGCGGCGACCCAGATCAGGATGACCGGAATGCCTTTATACTGCGCCAGCTCAATCATAAAAAACAGGATCAGCGCTACCAGAATCAGATCCGTAATCAGCTCTTTGGTCAGGGATACATTTTCATAGCCTTTTTTGCTGCGTCCGGCTCTTTCTCTGAATTTATAAACTAACAGCAGCCCGCTCATCAAGACGCCGATCAGGACGGCGGTTTCATTTAATCCAGTCGTTTGGGGAATCATATCCGGCACATAGCTGTTAAACAGATTCAAAAACGGTTCCGGCATTGGAGATATGGTCAAGCCTTCCAGAACGACATTGGATAAACCACGCCACATCAGCATCCCGGCCAGGGTACAGATAAACGGCGGGACCTTAATATAAGCAATGAGGTAGCCTTGCAGCACGCCAATAGCCAGACCGGCCAGCAGCATGACTATGATAGCCAGCCAGATGGGCAGGCTCTGCTTGACCATCATGGTCGCGCCAATAGCTCCGACCAGACAGACAATCGAACCAACACTCAGGTCAATGTTGCCACCGGTCAGGATACAAAGGAGCATGCCGGCCGCGATCACAAACACATACGCGTTCTGCGCAATCAGGTTGTTCACATTTTGCGGATACAGGAGCTTACCACCCGTCGCGATGGTAAAAAATAAGATGACCAGAACGGTCGCAATCATCATCATGTACTGTGACAGGGCGTCCTTGATTGATGCCACGCGCTTAACTTGCATTTCTTGCCTCCCTATTTTTGCCGGTCAGATCAGACCTTGCTATGCTGGATCAGATTCATAATACCTTCCTGAGTTGCACCTGCGGCTGCCAGTTCACCAACCATCCGGCCCTCATTCATAATATAAATCCGGTCGCTCATGCCAATGACTTCAGGCAATTCTGATGAGACCATAATGACGGATTTCCCCTGGCTGATCAGATCATTGATAATGGTATAGATTTCATACTTGGCGCCAACATCAATGCCACGGGTTGGTTCATCCAGGATCAGAATATCCGGATCAGCAAACATCCACTTAGCCAGCAGGACTTTCTGCTGATTACCACCGGACAGATGATCCACATTCTGCAGCACGCTAGGGCACTTGATCTCAAGTTTCCGAACATAATCTTTGGCAATATGAATCTCTTTATCCCGATCTATGACATTCAGGCGATTACTGATACTCTTAAGATTGGCCAGACTGGTATTGACCGTCACTTCATTTGACAAAATCAAACCGTTCCCTTTACGGTCCTCGGTTACATAGGCCAGTTTATGCTCAATAGCTTCGCGAGGGGTATTGAGGGCGACCGGCTGACCATGAATCTTTAGTTCCCCTTTTGTCGCGGTCCCATAGGAATGGCCAAAAATGCTCATCATCAGCTCAGTCCGGCCGGCACCCATCAGCCCGGCAATCCCTATGACTTCGCCGCTGCGGACATAAAAAGACACGTCATCCACCACTTTTTTATCGGTGTAAACCGGATGATAGGTGGTCCAGTGGCTGACCTCCAGCGCTTTATCCCCTAGCTGTCGATTAGCCGGGCGCTTAGGAAAGCGGTCTGTCAATTTACGTCCGACCATGCCCTGGATTATGCGGTTATCGCTGATGTCATCCTTGCCTTTGCTGAGGGATTCTATGGTAGCGCCGTCTCTCAGGATTGTGATCGTATCCGCGCAATATGAAATCTCACTGATCTTGTGAGAAATGATAATCGAAGTCAGGCCCTGGGTTTTGAAGGACAGCAGAAGATCCAGCAAAGCTCTGGAGTCATCCTCATTCAGCGAAGAAGTTGGCTCATCCAGTATCAGCAGCCGGGCTTTTTTGGCCAGGGCTTTAGCTATTTCAACCAGTTGTTGTTTACCGGTGCCGATATCCTTGATCAGGGTATGCGGTGATTCATTCAAACCCACCTGCCGCAGATATTCAGCTGCCAGGGCATAGGTCTCATCCCAGTCAATGTTGAAGCGGTGTCCCCGTTCAACGCCTAAAAACATGTTTTCGCCAATCGTCATTTCTGGCACTAAAGCGAGCTCCTGATGGATGATGACGATGCCCTTGCTTTCAGAATCACGGATCGAGGCAAATTTCTGTACCTCTCCCTGGTAGATAATGTCCCCTTGATAGCTGCCATAGGGATAGATTCCACTCAGGATATTCATCAGCGTTGACTTACCTGCGCCGTTTTCACCGACCAGCGCATGGATCTCGCCCTGTTTGACAATAAAGTTGACGTCATCCAAAGCCTTAACTCCGGGAAAGACCTTGGTAATATGTTTCATTTCCAGCAGATCATTAGCCACCGGTTTTACCTCCCCAGCTGTTTTGATATGCAACGGGCGGGTTAAGCACCCGCCCGCCTTACGGCTGACTGTCAGGTGACAGCAACCGGCTTATTGCAAATCAGCTTCCGTATAGTAGCCGGAATCAATCAGCAGTTCCTTGTAGTTATTGATATCGGCAAAGACCGGATCGCAGAGGAAAGTCGGGATGATACCGGTGCCGTTGTCATAGTCCTCCGTATTGTTGACATCAACCGTCTGATTGCTCAATACCTGACCGACCATTTTAACCACCTGGCTGGCCAGTTCACGCGTATCTTTAAAGACGGACATGGACTGTTTGCCGGCAATCATGTTCTTGACGTTCGCCATATCGCAATCCTGACCCGTTATAACCGGCCATTCGCCATTGTAGCTGCCTTCAAGCGCATTCTCGACGCCCAGTGCGGTTGAGTCATTAGAGCAAAGCACTGCGTCCAGATTGGATCCGTCACTGTAGTAAGAAGAGATAATGTTTTCCATCCGGCTCTGCGCGGTTTCCGTAGACCAGTTGGCTGTAGCGACATCCGCAAAAGCGGTCTGACCGGATTTGACGACCAGTTTACCCGCATCAATATAAGGTTGCAGGACATCCATCGCGCCATTGAAGAAGAACTGGGCATTGTTGTCCGCCGGGTCACCGGTAAAGAGCTCGATATTAAAGGGGCCGGCCTGGTTTTCAAGATCCAGCTGATCGCGGATATATTCACCCTGGATGGTACCTACCTTGTAGTTATCAAAGGTAGCATAATAGGATACAGCATCAGTCTTCATGATCAAACGATCGTACGCAATAACCGGAATATTCTTGCTTTTGGCTTCTGCCAGCACTGTGCCCAGAGAAGAACCGTCAATCGACGCGATCACCAGGATCTGATCACCATTAGCAACCATATTTTCAATCTGCGAAACCTGAGTTGACACATCATTGTTCGCGTACTGCAGATCGACCTTGTAGCCGGCTTTTTCCAGCTGTTCTTTCATGTTGGAGCCGTCTTGATTCCAGCGCTGCAGATCTTTTGTCGGCATGGCCACGCCAACTGTACTGCCGCTGGCGACAGTGGTATCAGCCGCTTTGGTTGTTTCCGCAGCCTTCGTGGTTTCGGCCGCTTTGGTCGTTTCCGCAGCTTTAGTGGTCTCCGCAGCCTTGGTGGTCGTTTCCGCAGCTTTAGTGGTCTGCCCGGCTGTGGTGCTGCTGGAGCTGCCACTGCAGCCGGCCAGCAAGCTGAAAGCCATGGCAGCGCATGTAACTAGGCTCAGTATCTGCTTTTTCATGATATACCTCCTGGAATGCACTTAGTTTTTGAAGCCAGCTCTGGCTTCGCTTGACACTCTTAAGGTAGCATACATGTTGCACAGCATATACCTGATATAATTGGTATATTTTTGAGCAGGTGCATATTTTTACGGTTGAAAACGCCAGACCCGCATTATTTTGTGCCGTTCTGAATGTCAGCGCAAAATAATCCTGTCATGGGCCGCTCATGCGCCCCTGAAACAGATGAAAGGGAGATATGTCCAGTCCGGCCGGAGTCTGACGCGATCACCTGATACCAGCTGTTTGAGTTCAGGACTGATGCAGATAGACATCCTCCCGCAGGTGAAAGCCGCCGTCTATAATTACGCGGTCCAGATTGTCCCGGGTCACCTTTACTGGCTGGATACTGACATAGGGCACCGTCAGCCCTGCGGCAGTCAGGGTGTCCGTGACCCGCAGGTCCCGGCCTTCCGCCAGTTTTACTGCGTATTCCGCGGCGCGGGCAGCCAGTTCATCAATGGGCTTATACACGGTCATTGTCTGAGTAGACTCAACAATCCGCTGGCAAGCCTCCAGATCCGCATCCTGCCCCGTAACCACCACAGCACCGGCCCGCTGCCGTTCAGCCAGAGCGCGGACGGCCTGGCCTGCCAGTGAGTCATTACCGCACATGATTGCGTCTGACTGGCTCAAATCATCCGGATGCTCTGTCAGATAAACAAACGCTTCCTCATCATTCCAATCCTGGCAAGCCGTCTGATCAATCAGCTCCAGGTCGCTGCGGATGGTCTGATCAAAGCCCTGGTTAATCAGGGTGACGTTGTAGTCTATGTCCGGACCGTTGATTTTCAGATAACGGCCTCCGGTGGGCAGGCTGGCATTAATGACCTCCGCCATATACCGTCCGACCGTCTCATTGTCAAAGGAAATATACAGATCCGTGAGGGAGCCCAGGATCATCCGGTCATAAGCTATAACCGCAATACCCTGGCGGTGGGCGCGATTGACACAATCGGTCAGTTTACTGCCATCTACCGCTATAATCACCAGTACATCTACCTGGATATCGATCATATGGTTGATAATGCTGATCTGCTCCTGGACATCCCCGTTGGCGTTTCCCACCAGGACACTGGCCCCCAATTGGGTGGCGGTTGTGTTAAAGACATCCCGGTCTCGCTCCCAGCGTTCAATAACAAACGAATCAAAGACCAGACCGATCTGAGGTCCAGGCGCGGCCGTGTTACTGCTTTCAGCATTATCACCGGACTGAGCGACCTGGACCGAAGCCGTGCTGCCCGCGCAGCCTGTGCAGCACAGGAGCAGGCTCATAGCGCTAAGTCCCAAACGAACGATCCACTTGTGTCGCTGGCGCCGGCTATCTGCTGCTTTCATCATGTCTGCCCCCTTCATCATCCTGCCTGCTTCCCGCTCTGAAGCTATTTCAGGCTATTAGCCGCCAGTTTCAGACAACTGGACTTTTTTCATTATACGCTGTAAAATTAGTTGCAAATTGGTTATCATGCTTAATATGAAGACAAAAGCTGGCAAATTTCCTGTTCATTATAAAGCTAAACGGATCAACCTGGCAATCAGCCTCATTTTGTTGCTGCTGGCCGCGGTGACCCTGGTCAGTCTTGTCCTGTTTGAACGTCAGGTTCGCTCGCTGCCCCAGTCCGACGCAGCGGCGACTACCTACACCCGGCACCTGGCTTTTGTCGGTGACCGCAGCAGCAGCTTTGATCAGCAGGTGTTTTTGGCAGCCCAGCAGGCCGGTCAGTCTTCCAACAGCTATGTTGAGTTTGTGGGTCAGGATCTGGAGGTCAGTTATGACAAAAGTGACTTGTTCAAAATTGCCATTGCCTCGCAGGTTGATGGGATCATTGTGTCAGCGGAGAATACTGAAACCATGACCCGCCTGATTTATGAAGCCAGCCAGAACCAGATTCCGGTGGTCTGTGTCAATACGGATTGTATTGGCAGTGCCCGTATCACCTATGTAGGCGCATCCTATTTTTCACTGGGTCAGACCTATGGCCAGCTGCTGGCAGCTCAGGAAAAGGAGCAGCAGCAGATGGTACTGGTTTTGATGAGTCCCAACGAGCAGAGCAAGAGCCAGAATCTGATTTATTCAGGGATCAGAGATTATCTGAGTAAAAATGCGCTGTCCTAGGCATTTCAGCTGCAAACCCAGGCGGTTGGCGACGGCAGCAGCTTTTCCTCGGAAGAATCTATTACCGACTTATTTTTAAGTAATCAGCTGCCGGATATCCTTGTCTGTCTGGATGAAACTACCAGCACTGCAGCCTGCCAGGCGATAGTGGATTACAACAAAGTCGGTCAGCTGGCTATCTTTGGTTACGGGACCAATGATACCATCCTGAACGCGATTCAAAAGCAGGTGATCTCAGCTTCGCTGAGCATTGACACCGCCCAGATTGGCCAGGACAGTCTGAACAGCCTGCTGGAGTATGAACAGACTGGCTTTGCCAATGATTATATCTCCATAGAACCGGCTATTGTCCGGCAGGATAATGCCGCCGACTATCTGCAGGCTGCCTCTACCGCGTTGACTCAGGATCAGGCCCAGCTGCTTTCCTTACCTACAGGGACCGAGTCCACTGCGGCTGATACAGGAGGCCAGTCGCCATGAAATGGTTCAGTCGTTTAAAAGCCTGGCACCGCGCCCGACCGGTCCGGGCTGGCCGGATCTTTACCCTGCAGCAAAAGCTGACGCTGACCTTCAGCTTAAGTACCGCGCTCATTTTTGCGGTAAATCTATTTTTGTTTGTAAACATCAATCTGGCCTTGTCGAGCATGGACCAGGTTTACTTGTCCAATGTCCGGATCAGCCAGCTTTCTGACTCCCTGCTTGAGGTACAGACTGATCTGACAGATTATCTATCCACCAAAAGCACCGTGTCGCTGGAAAATTATTACCGTTCGGAGAGCCATTACAGTAACTTAATCAATCAGCTGGATATCAGCAGTCCGGACACAGAGGTTCAGATCATGCTGAGCAATATCAGCAATCTTTCTACCGCTTACATTGAGACTGCTGAGGTCACCCTGAGTGCCAAGCGGGGACGGAATATTCAGAAATACAAGGCTTCCTATGATGAAGCCAGTGATCTTTATGGTTATCTGGACACCTATATTTACAGCCTCAACAGCGTCCAATTTCGCAATAACACCAGTAATTACAGTTATCTGCGGCAATCCTTCCGGTCGCTGGAGCTGATCACGCTGTTCGTGCTCGTGACCGTATCGGCCACCAATCTGGCCATCACCCTGCTGCTGATCCGCTCGCTGACGGATCCGCTCACGGCCCTGGCTCAGCAGGCCCGGCGCATCAGTGCCGGAGATTTTGATGTCCCTGCCCTGCAGTTGCGGCGGCGAGATGAGATCAGCATGGTGGCGGTGGCATTTAATGACATGAGCGTCAGCATCAGAGGATATATTGCGGAACTGCGCCGTTCCATGGCTCATCAGAGTGAGATGAAAGAAAAAGCGCTGCGGACGGATGCTGCGCTCAAAGAGGCTGAACTGAAGTACCTGCAGGCCCAGATCAATCCGCATTTTTTGTTCAACACCCTGAATGCCGGTGCTCAGCTGGCCATGATGGAAAACGCCAGTCGCAGTTATCAGTATCTGCAAAATGTGGCAGCCTTTTTCCGCAGTAAAACCAACCGTGAAAAGCAGGTCACGACCCTGGCAGATGAAATCGCTTTGGCAGACAATTACATGTATATCATTAACGTGCGGTTTGGTGGTGAAATCCGCTATGACAAATCCATTGATCAGGAGTTAACCAGTCTGACTGTACCAAGCTTAATCCTGCAGCCGATCATGGAGAACGCTGTCAATCACGGCGTTCGCGAAATCGAACGGGAACGGCATATAACCCTGGCAGTCTACCGAAGCGGGCGCTGTACCACCGTGTCGGTCAGAGATAATGGCCGGGGAATGACCCGGGAGCAGACCGCGGCGCTGCTACAGGGAGCGCGCCCCCAGCGGATGCGTGGAGATGAAACGAATGGGGTGGGACTGCATAATGTCATCAGCCGGCTACAGCTATTTTATGATCAAGAGGATGTTTTTGATATCACCAGCGGCGGTATAGATCAAGGAACAGAAGTCCTGCTTTATCTGCCCCGGAGCGGAGAGGAGTCATAAACCATGTATAAAATTTTGCTGGCAGATGATGAGGGGCTGGCGTTGGATTCACTGGCTTATATGATTAATCAATCCTGGGGCAACCAATGTATGACCCGCGGAGCGAAAAGCGGCCGGGCAGTCATTGAGGCCGCAGAGAGTTTTCACCCGGAAATCGCGATTATGGATATTCAGATGCCTGGCATTAACGGGATTGAAGCCATACGGGAGATCAAGAAGTTCAGCCCGGATACAGTCTTCCTGATCATTTCTGCTTATGATCAGTTTGATTACGCCCAGCAGGCCCTGGCACTGGGGGTAATCAGTTATCTGACCAAGCCACTGGATCAGGACCGCTTTACAGAAGCGCTGCAGAGTGCCATGGACGTGGTAGACCGGCAAAAGGAACGGCGCAGCGCAGATCTGCGTAATCGGGAAAAGCTGGAGACGGTCATACCGGTGATTGAATCCGGGTTTATTTTTACCTTACTGCAGGGCTATGATCAGGCGGAAGTCCGGCAATATCGTGAATTACTGGATATTCATCAGGATTACGCCTATATGATGCTGATAGCCTGCGGCGAATCCGGTGCCCGCCAGCCGCTGTCTGTTTACCCGCCTGATCAGGCCGCCGGGCTGGGTCTGGCTAATCCTATCGGCACGGGTATCCGTATCCAGCCCTACTACACCCGGATCCGCAACATCCTCAAAACCGCGAATCCGCAGGCGGTGGTCGGTCAGATCATGGGCAACAAAATACCGGTCCTCATCCCCTATTGTGAGGCCAGTATGGATTATAAAGACCGGACGCGCCTGGTAGCCCGTCTGCAGGACGTCGTCCGGCAGCTGGAGCAAAAGACTGAGGCGGTGTTCCGGATCGGCATCGGCTCGGTCCACCCCTGCTGGGAAATAGCTGTATCCAACCATGAGGCTCTGCAGTCGCTGAATACCGGTACGGAAGCGGTTTCACACGCCAACGACCTGCCGGTGGCCTGTGAGTACGAGCCAGATTATCCCCTGGCGGCAGAAAAAGCGATTTTTGAGAATTTGAAACGTGGTGAGGCAGCAGCTACAAGTCAGGCGGCCGATTATTTTTTTAAATGGATGGAAAACACCCAGCAGCAGCATCCGGAAAGTATCCGGATCAAGGCACTGGAATTTGTCCTATGGGCCGAGCATCTGGCTTACGAAGACGGCGGTATGGGGGTGTATCGCTTTACTGACCGGCAGGACTATCTGGACATCACCAGTCGTAGCAGCCTGGCAGAACTGCACCGCTGGTTTACCAACCAGATAACCGAAGCGGCACGGCGGATCGCGACCAAAAGCAGCAAGCGGAGTTTCAATATAATTGACCAGGCCAGGCTCTGGATCGGCCAGCATTATATGGATGATATTTCTCTGGATGACGTGTCCCGAAAAGTCAATATCAGCCCTTACTATTTCAGTAAACTCTTCCGCCAGGAAGTCGGCATCACCTTTATAGAGTATCTGACTGATTTACGCATGAGCAAAGCCCGGCAGTTGCTTGAAGCAGGTAGTCTGCCCATACGGGATATCGGCGCCGCAGTTGGCTATCAGGACCCCAACTATTTCAGCCGAACCTTTAAGCGCTTGACGGGTATGACGCCCAGCGACTACCGGGTGAATATTCCGGGGTATCGGGACTCATCCTCAGGTTGAGCTCGGTAGTTTTTCAGCATGATTCGCTATGTCCCTGCCGGACGGCACGGCAGAATATCCTGTTTGGTCTGCGGCCATGAGGTCAGCGGTATGCAGCAGCCAGTTGCGATAGCACGGGCTTTGGTCTGCCAGTATTCTCTTAATACATGAGCCGTTTGCCGCTCTGGACCCACAGATCCGGACCGATTAATAATATGTACTCAGTCCGTTGCGTCTTGAACAGCATGAAACAATTATTTTGGTCATACATGATATGGATAAGCTATCCTGCTGACCAACGGTAGCTGTGTCATGGCACCCGGTTGCATCAAGGCAGCGATCCAGCTGCCCTTTCTGTTCCCGCGGACGAACCTGGTTGTCTTACGGCTCATTGAAGATTCGTCAATTAATCACGATGCCCGATAGCTCCGAAAATGAACATCAGACAGTGTCAGCAAGATTTTATCTGTCATTCAGCTGGAATATATTCAACCGCCTGGATCCGACTCCTCCTGTATTCATACCGCCTATGTTGTGGTGATCAGGCCTTCCGTTAAACTGGCTTCTGCTGCTGTGATTTTCTGAGTGATGTTCCGGCCGGGCTTTCAAAAAATGCCCCTATGAATCGGCAGCAGGCCGCAGAATGATTCAAGCATCTCAAGCTATACCTGTTTCCACCCCGGGTATGCTCTCGCGTGTCACCCTGCCCTACTATTTTTCAGGTATCCTGGCCAGCCAGAACGGAACCATCCGGGCCGCCCTGCTCCTGAACGCGCTGTGCTATCTGAAAAAGCATCTGATACCTTAGGAATTAATTGAAGAAAACCTCAGTCAGGCGACCGGCAGTCCGGATCGCATTGACAATGGCTCATAAGTCAGTTAATACTTATCATCTAATTACGTAAATCAGTTTCAGATCATGATCTGGGATGAAGAAAGCGTCTGACATGGAGAATCTGCCTTCCCGCCGCCGTCTGTTGCTGGCTTGCTGTGCAAATCTGCTGCTATTATCAGGTGAAGTGATCGGTGTCACATTAAGCTGGCAAAGAAGTGGCTGGCAAATGCTAACCTTCTATACAGAAGACAGTAATATTCTGTCCTTGCTGGCGGCCTTGCTCATGTCTGTTTTTTTAATCCGTCAATTGCGGACGGGGCGGCCTCTTCCTGCATGTGCCGTGCAGCTTAAATTTATGTCAACCTGCGGTCTGACGCTGACCTTTCTGGTGGTGGTAACAATTTTGGCTCCTGCTATGGGCGGCGGTCTGTCCGGGTACCGCCTGATGCTGCTGGAAGGTTCAATGCTCTTTAATCACTTATTGAGTCCGTTACTCACACTGTTGACTTTTCTTTTACTTGATCCAGGCTCGCTGCCGTCAGTCTGGTCCGTGCCGCTGGCCATTATACCCACACTGATTTACGCCGCCATTACGCTTACGCTAAACATCACGCGCCAGCTGGATGGTCCTTATCCGTTTCTGCGAGTTTACCAGCAGGCCTGGTGGATGTCAGCTTTATGGTGCCTGCTCATTCTGGGTGGAGCAGCTGTCATCGCGGTCTTCCTGCGTATATTTCGCAATCATAGGGTCCGATCCTGAAACGTCGCGGTCCGGATCCATCCGCAGGCGCTAAAGATTTTCGATATTCCTTAAGCTCATGCCCTACGATCAGTCAGGCTTTGCTGCGGTTTTTTCCGTCGTTCTTATCCCTTGGCTTAAAGTGGTCAAATGGTCAGCAATACAGAAATCAAACAGCGGTCATACTGCGCCTTACTCAACTTGCCAAACAGTAAATTCAGCTGCAGGGTGCAATGCCAGGCAATGAAATGGTCACAGACTGAATCAGCTTATCCAGTCCATCTTGATCGCGGACATCAGAAGGCAATGCAGGCAATCCTTACATATATGCAGTCAGATTGTGCTTCCAGTATCCTGGCTCCAGATTCATAAGCCAGGACCATATAAACGATCCTGCTAGCCCAGTCATATACATACAGAAGGCGCGGAAAAGTGGGTGGAGTCATCACAGATAGCGGTCAGCCGGCACCGGACCCACTGACTGCAAGCGTTAGGGGCTGTAGCAAATTCGCCTTTCAGACAGGCTGTCGATTGGCCTTCAGGTGGTGAGTAATCGGGCTGAGATCTCGATGCCGGAGATGGCCACAGCCGCAATTGACCGGTTGTATCCCAGAGCTTTCTGAATCTGTTCTCGTTCGGCATGGTCTGAAGGTTGATACTGAGTCATCGCAGGCAGTCTTTCTCTGT
The DNA here is from genome assembly GCA_012034405.1 of Oscillospiraceae bacterium HV4-5-C5C. Taxonomy (GTDB): domain Bacteria; phylum Bacillota; class Clostridia; order Saccharofermentanales; family Fastidiosipilaceae; genus JAAVLZ01. The sequence continues at coordinate 68,140 of JAAVLZ010000014.1, forward strand.
CGGTCCATCTGAATGTCTTCACCATACCACCCCCTCATGATTGAGCTGAATGAGGTAACCGCCATCTGTTGACAGCCCATAAGCCATTGATTTTACAAGCTTTCTTATAAGTTCCTATAGCACCACTCGCACCAGCCTCTATTTGCTGTCAGGGGATTTTACGGCAACCAGTGCTCAGGCCAGTCTGGCACCGTGTTTTTTAGCGCTGACTGAGCCAATCACGGCTTGCAGCACAATAAAGAAGCAAAGCAAAGCGGACAGCGCGATCCGGACCCACCAGCTGGACAGCGTGCCCTGAGTCGTAATTAAGGACGCTATCGTGCCCTTGATCAGCACGCCAAAGAGCGTGCCCACCACGCCGCCGACGCCGCCGGTCAATAACGTCCCGCCAATAACCGCTGCCGAAATAGCATCCATCTCCAGGCCCTTGGCCTGCTCCACAAAGCCGGCACAGCTATTCAGACAGAATAAAAAGCCTCCCAGACCCGTCAGGAAACCATCCAGGACATAGGCCCTGAATTTATCCCGCCGGACGTTCAGTCCCATCATCACCGCGCTCTGAGCATTCCCGCCAATGGCATAAAGGGAGCGGCCAAAGCGGGTGTATTTAAGCATCAGCGCCACCAGAACGACGGTGAGAAGCGCGACAATCACGGTTGGGTAAATATAGGATTCAATATAGACGCCCTTATTATTGGTATAGCCAAAAGGCAGAACGATTTTGGCTTTAGCCCATTTAAGGAAAAGCTCATTTTTGATGGAAATCATTTCAGTGCTGACCACAGCGGTCATACCCCTGGCAAAAAACATACCGGCCAGGGTAATGATGAAGGGCTGGATCTCCAGATAGGATACCAGATAGCCCTGAACCAGGCCAAACAACAGACCGATAATCAATGATGCGATCAAGGCCGTCACCGCACTGAGCCCCATATTTTCCATCATAAAAGCTGATACGGTGCAGACTAACGCCGTGACCGAGCCCACTGAAATATCAATTCCGCCGGTAATCATCACCAGGGTTAAACCGCAGCTGATGACAATTAACCCCGCATTGGAAATAAACAGGTTGAGGAACATCTGAGGCTTGGCAAAACCTTTATCGCTAAAGATCAGCATACCGCTGATATACATCAGCAAAAATAAACCAACCGTTATGGTCAGTAACAGCCCGGAACGACTCAGCTTTTTACTTTTCATCAACAGTCACCGCCCTTTTACGTTTCATCCCCGCTATAAGGCTGCGGAACACCGGACTCTGCAGTATGACAATGATCACGATCACAATGGCCTTATAAACCGGCAATTGATCAGCGGACACTTTCATAGCGTAAAGCGTCGTTGTCAAAGCCTGGATGGTGTAAGCGCCAATGATGGATCCGGTCAGGTTAAAGCTTCCGCCACCCAGATTATTACCGCCTAAAGCCACCGCCAGGATCGCATCCATTTCAAGGTTAAGCCCGATATTGTTTGCGTCAGCTGAATAGATCCGGCTGGAGGCCACCAGACCGGCGATGCCGGCCAGGATACTGCAGATCACATAAGCCATAAAACAGATCAGCGCGGAGTTCAAACCGACCAGCCGAGAGGCCTTCCCATTATTACCCACACTTTCAAGATAGAGACCCAGCGCTGTTTTTTTCAGGATAACGGCCATGATGATGACGACAATCAGAGCTACAAATACCGGCGTCGGGATCGGGCAGCTGCCGATATAGCCCCCCAGCACTTTGTAGGCATCAACCCGCACATAAGTAATCTGGCCTCGCGTTACCAATTGGGCGATGCCGCGGCCTGCCGTATATAAAATCAGGGTCGCGACCATCGGCTGAATATGCAGCTTAGCCACCAGAAACCCGTTAAAGGCTCCGCAAAGGCCTGCTGCCAGCACGCCAGCCAGAGCAGCCAGAACAATCGGCGCGGCCAGACTGGTAACAGATACCTCGCCGCCGGAAAGCAGCTGGCAGCAGATAGCGGCCGACACCGCCATAACCGCGCCAACACTGATGTCCTGGCCGCCGGAAGCCGCAGTGGCTAACGTCATACCGACCGCCAGGATAACCAGTTCGGAACTGCGGTTGATGATATCAATCAGGTACCCATAAAGGACGCCGTTATTGATTGATATCTTAAAAAAGTCCGGAGTCCGGATAACATTGGCCAGCAAAACGACAGCCAGACAAACCAGCGGCATAAACAAGCGCGCGTGGACCAGTCGTTGCCAGCTAAAGCTTTTCTGCTTCATATTATTTGTCCTCCTGAACAGTTTTTCCGCCGGCAATTGTCTGCATAACCTGAGCCTGGGTCAGTTGAGCGCCGGTCAGCTCCCCAACCATCGCACCATCTATGAGTACAGCTATCCGGGAGCAGGTCCGCAGCATCTCTTCTATCTCGGAAGAAATAAATGTGATCGCCTTGCCCTGGCCGGCTAGTTCCAGTACCAATTTCTGGATTTCTGTTTTGGTGCCGATATCAATGCCACGGGTAGGTTCGTCCAAAATCAGATAATCCGGATTGGTCAGGAGCCAGCGTCCGATAATCACCTTTTGCTGATTACCGCCAGACAGGCTTCTGACCGGGGTTTCACGGCTGGGCGTCTTAATCTGCAGCAGATCAATGTAGCGGTCGGCTGCTTCTGCCATTTCTTTCCGGCTCATCAAATGGAACAGGCCACGCTTAGCCTGCAGTGCCAGGATGATATTTTCCCGTACGGATAGTTCTGGGATAATCCCTTCTTTTTTCCGATCTTCTGGCAGGTACGCCATACCCAATTTCATTGCGTCCAGCGGCTGAGTGATTCTGGCCGGTCGGCCGTTTACTTTCAGGCTGCCCTGATCGGCACGGTCAGCGCCATAGATGGCCCGGACCGTTTCACTGCGACCGGAACCCAACAAGCCGCTCAGGCCGACCACTTCGCCTTTATGAATCGTCAGATCAAAGGGTTTGATGGTTCCGCTGTGAGCTATGCCTTTGGCTTCAATGACCGGGACGCTCCCGGGATCCACTTGTCCTTTGGGGGCGGCCTGGATGACGGCCAGATCATTAAAATCTTTGCCCATCATCTTGGCTACCAGCTGCAGCCTGGGCAACGCTGCAGTTTCATATTCGCCCACCCGTTCTCCGTTACGCAGGACCGTTATGCGGTCACTGATCTCATAAACCTGCTCCAGAAAGTGAGTGACAAAAATCATTCCCACACCGGCTTGCCGTAATTGGCGCATCAGGGTGAACAACCGCGCCACTTCCTCATCATCCAGGGATGATGTAGGCTCGTCCAGAATCAGGATTTTGCAGTTCATATCGACCGCCCGGGCTATGGCGATCATCTGCTGCAGGGCCAGCGAACACTCATCCAGCATAGCTGAGGGACTGACCTCTATGTTCAGCTTTTGCAATAAAACCCCGGCTTGCCTGGCCGTCTCCTGCCAATCTATCCGGCCATGTTTCATGGGTTGGCGGCCAAGAAACAGATTTTCTGCAACGGTGAGGTTAGGGCAAAGATTAACCTCCTGATAAACCGTGCTGATCCCCTGTGCCTGAGCATCCTTGGGTGACCGGATCTGCACGAGCTTGCCGTCCAGCCATACTTGCCCCTGGTCCAGGCCATAGACTCCGGTGAGCACCTTGATCAGGGTTGATTTACCGGCTCCGTTTTCACCCATCAAGGCGTGGATTTCACCCTGTCTGAGGCTGAAATCCACCTGATTCAGAGCCTGTACGCCGGGAAAGGCTTTGCTGATTTGTTTCATAGTAAGAATCACAGGTTGTGACATAAGCATTCCTTTCTTGACGGTCAGTCTGCACTCAAAAGTAAAAGCGCGGTGCCATTCAGGTATAGCCTGAGGACGCCGCGCTTTCAGCCAGGCAACGCTTTAAAAGTGGCAGGAGTACCGCGACAAAAGTCTGGTGCCGCGGGCAATGGCCCGGCGTGTTGGCTTTGAGGCTACAGACCTGGATTAATAGGCCCGCTGATCAATCACGTCCTGAGTCACAACGGTGACATCATAGCTATTGCCATCAACCGTGACAGATTTAACAGTATCATCCACGGCAAAGATTGATTCATCAACATACTTCTTTTTATCAACCGTCTGGCCAGCTTCCAATGCCTTGATGATATCTTCTACCCGGGGCCCATGCAGCGGGTTACACTCGGTATTCAGGGTAATCTTTTGGCTGAGCACATCAGTCAGACCAGCTTTAGTAGAGTCAAAGGACATGACCATCACCTGACCGTTGGCGATATCAGAGCCAACCGTTTTGCCGGCTGCTTCCAGTGCGTCAATGGCTCCAAAGGCTTCATTGTCGTTCTCGCAGTAGACCACGTTGATATTGTCATAAGACTTCAGCATGGACTCCATGACTTCCTGACCTTTAGCCTGTGTAAATTCACCGGTGGTCGCTTCCAGCAAATTCCAGCCATACTTATCAACTGCATCCTGCAGACCTTTGGTCCGTCCAATCTGAGCTGATGCGCCAATGGTTCCCTGAATATCCACAATATTCAGACTACTGGGATCGATACCCTTGGCAGTCGCAAAACTGTTCAACCATTCGGCCGCCTTCTGGCCTTCAAGCTCAAAATCAGACCCAACCCAGGCAGTATAAAGGCTGTCGTCAGATACATTCACCATACGATCCACAATAATGACCGGTATGCCAGCATCTTTGGCTTCCTGTAAAACGGTATCCCAGCCGGTTTCAGTAACCGGGGCCAGTACAATGTAGTCCACTTCCTGCTGAATAAAGTTGCGGATAGCGGTGATCTGGTTTTCCTGTTTCTGCTGAGCATCATCAAAAATCAGATTATAGCCATTTTCAGCGGAAAATGTACTCTTCATGGATTCAGTATTGGCGGTTCTCCAGTCTGACTCAGCGCCGACCTGAGAAAACCCGATCGTCAGTGTCTTGCCTGAATCACTGTCGGCCTTGGTGCTTTCCGCACCCGCCGCTGTCGTATCGGCCTGGGCCGCGGTGGTGCTGGCCCCGTTGGCGGCAGTGGTCGCAGTTGTAGCTGAACCGGAGCTACCGCAACCGGCCAGAAGCGCTGTCACCATACTGAACGCCAGGAACGTGCTGATCATTTTCTTCTTCATACAAAGCCTCCTTCAGATCCTGTTCTGCGCCTGACGCTGCCGCCCAGCCACCAGTCCATGGTCAGGTTGTGGCTATTGGCAGGTCAGAATCTGATATTATTGTACAAAGCGCCACATTTTTGTATAAGGAACTTTATCTCCAATCAGTTGGTTTTTTTATCTGTCTCAGCTCTGACGATCCTGCTTATGGTAATTTTTTACGATCAGCAGTTGAAATTTCTACGTTTTGAGGTTCAGCTGGTCTGAGGGCGCTGCAGCTGGCAGACACTGGCGGCTGGAGTCTGACTCAGCCGGCAAGGTGAGGGTGACCGTTGTGCCCTGCCCATAATGACTGTCAATCGCAACACCAAAGGCCGGACCATAAGTCATCTGAATCCGCTGTTGCAGATTATTCAGACCAAAGCCATGCTGGCTGGGATCCACTGTCTCGCCCGTTAACAAAGCGCGCGCATGCTTTAGCTCGGACGGCGTCATACCAATCCCATTGTCACTGACCACAAAACGAAGTTGCCCTTGTTCTGTCAGGTCACCCAGCAAGACGATGCAGCCCTTTTCACGTTTATGCTTAATCCCGTGATACAGCGCATTTTCAACCACCGGCTGCAGGGTCAGCTTCAGCATCAGGCAAGGCAGGACCACATCGGCAACCTCAATTCGGTAGGACAGAATATCCTTATACCTAAACTGCTGGATTTCCAGGTAACTTCGGATATGGCTGATTTCTTCTTCCACCCGGATCCGGCTGCGGCCCTTACTGAGCGCGGTTCGGAAAAAATTGGATAAGCTGGCGATCATACTGACGGCCTGATCTTTTTCTCCCGACTCCGTCAGCCAACTGATGGCGTCCAGGGTATTATATAAAAAATGGGGATTAATCTGTTCCTGCAGCAGCTTCAGCTCGATCTCTTTCAGATTGTTCTGCTCCCGTCGGATATCTTCAACCAGCGAAGCGATCTCCCCCACCATCTGATTAAAGCTGTCGCCCAATTTTTCCAGTTCATCATGACTATTCAGCTTGATCCGAACAGAAAAATCGCCTTCCGCAAAGCGGGCGGATAACGTGCAGAGCTGTTGAATCGGATCAGTAATAATGCTAGAGAAGGTATTGGATGAAATAACGGAGCCGATAAACATAAAGACCAACAGCGCAGCCAACATGACGGTCGTACGGCTGGCTTGTCTCGACACGGCCTGACGGACCAGTTCCATACTGGAAGCTTCCTGATAAATATAATCAGCAATATCGTCCTGTATCAATTTGGTCAGGATGTTGATATTCATGTCCAGCATCTCAACATTGTCATCATAATGCCCGCCAGCCTCCACATTGCTGATGATATCATCTATCCGCTTATGCAGGATATCACTGAGTTTCAGGATGGCCTTGAGGGTATTGCGTATTTCCGGATCCTCTGCCGCCGCTAGCATCGCCCTAAAATCCGTTTCCGCAGCCGCCAGGGTGACATACGGGTTTTCTGGATCGTCCGTATCCTTCAGATCAGACCAGCGCAGCGACCCAATCACAATCAGGTACATGGATTCATCCAGATTCTTTTTTAAATTGACATTATAGGTATTGGCAGAGGTAATATTCCGTACGATATGGTCGTATTTCTGGTAGACTGTTCCCATTGAAAAGATGGCGTAGACCGCCAGCAAAAACACCGGCAGCAGAGCCTGCCATGAAAAGAACAGGATTTTGCCCCGGATACTATGCTCCCGCCGGCCCCGCCGCCTGGTTAACAGCTTCAGGTGCCGCCGCCATGGCTTGCGGCCAGGCTTACGCTCACTGCGGGTCAACCGCATGCGTCCGTACCACCTGTCACCGCCGCTTTAGCGCCACGCTGGCTGCGAAATTCCATAGGCGTCAGATTATGCGTCTTTTTAAAAACATAGCAAAAATAATGGGGGTCCCGGTAGCCGACCTGAAACGCGATTTCAGCGCTCTTCAATTTGGTGCAATACAACAACTCACGGGCTTTGGCCATCCTCACCTGAGTCAGATACTCAATAAAACTGAGGCCGGTCTGCTGCCCGAAAATGCTGCTGAAATGGTTCGGACTAAAATGCACGCTCGCCGCGACGGTGGAGAGTGAAATATCCTCACAAGCGTAATGGGTGTCAATATAGCCTTTAGCTTGCTCAATCAAGCGCCCGTACTGCTGCTGAGACTGCGAATCTCTCAGGGCCAGCGCGTTGTCAAAGCACTGACATAATCGGGTTTCTGCCTGATCCAACGTCAGATTGGCATTGAAATTCCGGAACTGATTCTGAAATTGCTCCAGTTGGGCCGCACTGATCCCCTGTTTTTTCAAAAAAGCTGCCATGGCAAAAATAGAATCCAGAATAACATACTGGCGCAGCAGCAGGGAATTCAGATTATCGCGGCCCAGTCCGGTCAGATAATTGCGCACAAAGTCGGGCACATCTGTCACCGTACCGCCGGCCAGAAAATTATACACAATCCGCCGGTCCAGTTTATCCATATTCAGGCGACTGAGATCCAGCTCTGTCTGATCTGATTCCGGCAGAAAACCAGCGTCCGTATCCCGGAAAATCCCGCTGCAATCACTGAAGAAGCGAGCAGAAAAGGCGCGACTGGCAGACTGATACGCCATTTTGATTTCATGCAGCCGGCTGACTGCCTGACCAATACCAATAAAATACAGCAGCTTATCACTGCCTTCCGCCGCCTTTTTCATTTTAGCAATCAGACTGGTCTCAGTTTGCTGCAGTTCTTCGCGAGTCTGCGCCATCAGCAAAAAGCAGAGGGTGTCACCGATCTGCTCGTACATTTCAGCATGTCCCTGCACGGCCACCAGATCCATAATGGTGTCTTCTATTTCCAGCGCCTGCCGGTCGGCTTCCGCTGCCTCTGGCCTTACTGCTTCCGCTAAGTCACGACCACGAACCTGAAAGAGCATGACCTGATACCAGACGGCTGAAAGGTCCATACCAAAATGCTGGCCCTGTTCCAGGACCTGGCTCATACTCAATTTGCCGTCAACCAGATTTTTAAAAAAGTCGGTCCGCTCCAGCTGCAGCTTTTCCGCGTGTTCCTTTTCATAAATGGCCCGATAATCAATTCTGGACTGATCCGCCCGGATTTTTTGCGCCACGCCGTGAATGGCGGTCAACAGGGTAGCCCCACTGATAGGTTTCAGCAGATATTCAGTCACGCCAATCTGAATCGCCTCACGGGCATAATCAAACTCATCATGTCCGCTAAGGATAATGACACGGCTTTGCGGTAATTTAACTCTGATCAGGCGAGCCAGCTCCAGACCGTCCATAAACGGCATGCGAATGTCGGTTATGACAATATCCGGCTCAGATTTGAGGATCATGGGATAGGCCCGTTCCCCATCCCCGGCCTCCCCCACCAGGCTGAAGCCCTCTGCCGCCCAATTGATGGTTTTTTTAATACTTTCCCGGATTATGTATTCATCTTCTACCAGAAATACCTTAAGCATAGCCAGACCTTTCCGCAAGCTGACTCAGCCTGTGCTGCTGACCCAGCTTGCAGCTTTGCTATTATCCAGCTATATTTTATCAGCTGCCCAGTTTTTATGTTCTGCCTGTCTGGTAATTTCAGACAACTTTAACGGACACTTGCTTGTTTTTTCAAGCTTTCAGCTGCAGATTCCTGTTGAAGGGTTTTTTGCCCGCGCGCGCTGTTTTCCCAGATATCTTTGGCGACGGGCGCCCAGGCTCTGGCCCGTTCCACGCACTTATCTGAATATTCCTTAGCTGTCTCCGTGTCCATAATATCGGTGGATTTGGCATTACTGCGGGCTACAATGGACGTCAGACGGCCTGGGTTATCCAGGACCGGGCAGGGCCGCAGTTGATTTTTATTAAACGGCTGATTATCATGGTAGCCCATGAATAAAGGCTTCTGAAAAGCGTCCAGCAGACGGTCCGTGTGGATATTGGAATCCGCGTAATGAATAAAGCCGCAGGGTTCAATGTCGCCCTCCGCGTTAATATGAAGGTAGCAGCGGCCACCGGCAATACAGCCGTCAATGTATTCGCCATCATTCCAGAAATCAATGGTAAACAACGGTTTCGTGGCGCGGAATTTGCGGACCTGCTCATACATGTACTTGCGTTGTTCCGCGGTAGCCATCAGCTCCGGTACCGCAGCTTTACCAATCGGCATATAAGTAAAGAACCAGCAGAATTTGGCACCCCAGCTGACCATGGCATCAAAGTATTCCTCACTGCCAATGAATTCAGCATTTTTACTGGTGTAGCAGCAGGAAATACCAAAGGCCAGCTTCTTACGGCGCAAGATTTCCATCGCTTTCATGACCGCTTTAAAAGTACCTTTGCCGCGGCGAAAATCGGTCTCCTCCTCAAAGCCCTCCACACTGATAGCCGGCAGGAAATTACCGACCCGCAGCATTTCATCCGCAAACGCTTCATCAATCTGGGTCGCATTGGTAAAGGCTAAAAAGCCGCATTCAGGATGCCGTTCGCACAAGGTAATCAGATCCTTCTTGCGCATCAGCGGCTCGCCACCGGAATACAGGTATATATAGCAGCCAAATTCCTCACCCTGACGGATGACATCTTCCAGATCATCCAGTGTAAGGTTAAGCTGGTGGCCGTACTCAGCTGCCCAGCAGCCGGTACAGCGCAGGTTGCAGGCTGAGGTAGGATCCATCAAAATCATGGTGGGAATATTACAGTTGTACTTCTTCATATACTCTTTGCGGTGCTTACCACCGATCAGAGCGTCATTTACCGCCAAAGCCTGAAACATCCGCCGGATCTCGCCTGGATCAACTTCACGCATGACGCTGTCAATCAGCTGACGCCAGTTCCCTGCTTTGTCCAGATAGGCTGTTTTGATTGTATCCAGTTGTTTACTGATGGAGTCAGAATCATCCAGCTTAATGATAGTGTCCAGTAACTTGGGCAGATTCTGCTCCGGATCCTTAACCACATAATCAAAGGCCTTCATGGCTGCGGTCTGTTTGATCTTGTCTGTGACGGTCATCATGATAAAAACCCCCTTAAGAACGTACTTATCAGATAAAACACTCAATATCATTCATTACATCATAATAGGCCTCTGCGGGTGAATTCTTTTACCCACTTTTTTAATTCGTGTAAAAAGCCCGTGACAAACCTGAATATTTGTCACGGGCTGCATATTTGAACAGGATAGTTTTAATTGACTTGACAACGCAGTTGCCGCGTCCCGGATTGTACCTGACAGGAGCACTCAGATCCGGGCCTTAGGCCCTGCCGTCCGGCCCGGGCACGCGCGGGCAACCAGCTTACCTGAGCCAGGCCATAAACCCCAACAGAATTACAACGGCACACAGGATGAGCACCGGTCGCTTATCTTTAAAAATCTGTCTGCTTAGCTTATCCATGTTTTAGAACTCCTGACCTGCCATGATCTCTGCTCACGGCAGCATATTAGGTTATCCTAATTTCATTTTTAGTATAAACGAATATTGGTCTTCGTGCAAGGCCAGGCTCAGGATTCATTCACTAATTTGCCACTCATGTAATCCGGCTCCAGCACCATCAGCCGCACGCGCGCCAAGCCCTGATGAGCAGCGGCCTCAGCCTGCGCAGCCGAGGGATAGTATTTAAGGCCAATCTGGCAAAGCAGGTTTTCCGCCTCGCCCTCCTCCTCAAGAAAATGGATTTGCCCAAAAACGATCACACTGGCGATATTCAGCGCCCATTCGCCCTCGTTCTTATAACCCTGGTCCATCACACAAAAGGAGACCCGTGGATCCCTGGATAAAGCAGACAATTTGTGACCACTGCGGGCGCTGTGAAAGTAGATTTTCCCTTCTTGGTACAAGTAATTCATGGGAAAGGCATAGGGATAGCCGTTTTCTCCAGCTACGGCCAGCACGCCCCGGGAAGCACTGCGTAAAATCTGCTCACAGGCAGCAGGGTCTAACTGCTGCTTGCTCCGCCTCATTGGTCTGAACATCACCGTTACTCCTTTGATTGGTATATTAAGCGTCATTATAACGATAAACCTGGCCAGGCGGCAGCGTTTGATCACGCGGACAGTGCTTGAGTTAAAGCTTGGGCTGCGTTAGGATCTTACTGCTGTGTAAGGACCGGAATGATTCAGCTCAGCCTAAGCGGCCCGGGCTCAATTGGCGCCGGCATATTGATGAAGAAATGAGGCTTTGAGAGATATGTCCTTTGATTTTACGACAATTCTGAACCGGCAGGGCAAAGATGCCATTGCGGTGGACGGCATAGGACACGGCACCGCGCCCGGGGCGCCAAAGGATGGCTTTGACGCAATCCCCATGTGGGTGGCGGATATGAACTTCCCCACTGCGCCAGCCATCCAGCAGGCCCTGAGGGCCCGGATAGAGCACCCGGCTTATGGCTATTTTGCGCCGCCGCGAGCTTACTATAACAGGATCATCTGGTGGCAGCAGACCCGCAATGGGGTGACCGATCTGAGTCCATCAGACCTCAGCTACGCTAACGGCGTGCTGGGCGGCGTGATCAGCAGTCTCAATGTTTTGTGCTCCAAAGGCGATAAGGTGTTGCTGCACTCGCCAACTTATGTGGGCTTTACCCATGCGCTGGAAAATAATGGCTACACCATCGTTCACTCACCGCTCAAACCGGACGGGCAAGGCTGCTGGCGGATGGATTTTGCGGATATGGCTCAGAAACTGGAACAGGAGAAGATCCATACTGCGATCTTCTGTTCGCCCCACAATCCTTGCGGGCGCGTCTGGGAGCGCTGGGAAATCGAGCAGGCGCTGGCGGTGTTCCGCGAACATGATGTTTATGTCATCTCTGATGAAATCTGGTCAGATCTGACCTTAAACGGGCACCGGCATATCCCGACTCAGTCCGTCTCCCCGGACGCCAGACAGCGGACCACTGCCCTGTACGCTCCGTCCAAAACCTTCAATCTGGCAGGTTTAGTCGGCAGCTACCAGATTACTTACAATAGCTGGCTGAGGGACCGGATAAAGAAGGAAGCATCTCTGTCTAGCTGCAATAACATGAATGTGCTCTCCATGCATGCCCTTATGGGTGCGTACTCTCCTGATGGCGCTGCCTGGGTGGATGCCCTGCGCGAGGTCCTGAGCGGCAATATCAATTACGCCTGTGATTACATTGCCCGGCGGTTCAAAGGTGTGCAGGTATTCCGGGCCGAAGGCACTTATATGCTGTTTTTAGACTGCACTGATTGGTGTACGGATCACCACAGCAGCATAGACCGTGTCCTTAGAGCGGGCTGGGATGTGGGAGTGGCCTGGCAGGATGGCACGTATTTTCATGGTCCCTGTCATATCCGCATGAACCTGGCCCTGCCTATAAGCCGCATAACGGAAGCATTCCAGCGTCTGGATCAGTATGTCTTTAACGCCTGACCGGCCTCAGGTTCTCCCTGGGGCTTGTCCGGTAACAAAGGATCGGGGGCGGACACCCCTGTGACCGGATATTAACCATGCCGCAGGCACGGCGCCATGCTTGTCAGGCACCGTCAAGTTTCCGGGCTTAGGATTAACACCGCGTACGAGCCTGCCGTGAGCCCCATTCGCCAGGGGAACTTGTCGGTCAGGCCTGACAAATTAAAAGCAGTGAAATAGGAAGCACAAGCTTTGACTGCTGCTGGGGAACGGCCGATTTTTCATCAGCTCCTCCAGTCGTGCTAAAATAGAAACGAGAAGCAAATAAAATCAACTTAGATGGAGGGCTGGCAATCATGAATACCAAAGCACTGTATTCCCTTAGTTCCGGTTTATATGTAGTGGGCGCTAAAGCAAGCGACCGATATGACGCCCAAATCGCCAACACAGTGGTTCAGTTATCCTCTGATCCCAAATTGGTCTCTGTCTGTATCAATAAAAACAATTATACTCATGATCTGATAGAGCAGGGCGGTTATTTTTCAGTTTCCGTTTTGTCTCAGGACGCGCCCATGGAGCTGATCGGTGTCTTTGGGTTTCACTCCGGCCGTGAGGTGGATAAGTTTGCCCTGGTCAACCCGGTATACAGTATTCATGGCCTGCCCGTCCTGCATGAGCATTGCCTGGGCTATTTAGAGTGCCGGGTGCAGCAATCTGTAGACGCTGCCACCCATACCCTTTATATCGGACAGTTGACGGATGCAGCTGTCTACCAGCAGGGCGAAGCTATGACCTACGCCTATTATCATGAAGTCAAAAAAGGCCGTTCACCTAAAAATGCACCTACTTACCGCGCAGAAGAGGATCCTACCGTGAAGCCTGTCAAGACCGGCAGCTACGGCAAACCCGCCGCGCCTGCTACTCCGACCCCTGATCAGCCTGCAGCCGGTTTACAGCGGTATACCTGCCCCATCTGCGGTTACATCTATGACCCCGCGGTTGGTGATCCAACGCACGACGTGCCGGCAGGCACTGCTTTTACGGCGTTGCCGGCAGACTGGGTCTGTCCGGTCTGCTCCACCTACCCCAGCTTATTTGAGCAAGATTAATATTGGGTCCAACCCAGGGAATTAACCAGCGTGCCGCTTTATAAAAGCAGTTTATGTTTATTTAAGGAGCAGACTGAACAGATGACAACGAATCAATTAATTGGCATGCTCGCAGCGCTCGCAAATACGCTCGCTGTTTTAAGCTTTGCATTATCCATGCTATTGGGTACGTTGATGGGGAGTTACCTGTCTTCAATCCTTATCGCATATAGTTTTGTCATCATGATGGGGGCATATGCGCTTTTTGCAAAACCGGAAAAGAAGTTGGCTGGGATGATGGCAGTTGGATTTGCCATCATGTACGCAACCATTATATCTCTGGTCTATTTTGCCCAGATGACAACGGTAAGGAGCGGTGGATTAACCGAGCAAGCAGCTTCCCTTCTGGATTATCAACAGTTTGGTCTCTCCTTTAACTATGATATGTTGGGCTATGCGTTAATGGCGTTAGCTACCTTTTTTGCCGGCTTATCCTTCTGTGCGGCAGCCCGGAAAGATAAGTGGCTGAAGGCCCTGTTGTTGATCCATGGCGTATTCTCTATTGCCTGTTTCATCATGCCTGTGCTCGCGCTGTTTACCCCTGATATGGCCGGGAGCAAGTGGATCGGCACAGCCATTCTGGAATGCTGGTGCGTGTATTTTATACCAATCGGGATCTTATCCTTTTTGCATTTTCACAACCTTGATCATTCTGGTCAGGAAATAACACCGGAGGCTTCGGGCCACCATAAAAAGCACCCCGTAGCAGCCAATATGAACGAAGAAGGAACAAAGGGGGGCTTAAATCATATGCTATGAAGCAGGGGCTTCGCTTAAGCATCGGCTTTCCCACCTGAAGGTTATTCAGGTAACCAGTTGCATGATGCCCGATACCTGGCTCACTTTGAAAGACGACAGTTAGCTGCTTTTGAATGCGAGCAGACTATTGTTCGTCACAGACAAATGCTGAGGACTGCCGGACGCGATCCCTACCGTATTTCCGAACACTCATAACCAGCGATTTACGCTCAGGAAGGCAGACAAGCAGCTCAAGGAATCACAAAGCCTGTCACACCAAACTGCGGAAAAAGAATCATTACAACTCCAGCAGAATTTCTGTTTTTGATGCCAATTGAGAAGCACCGATTCGTATGCGTGTTGGATTTAAGGAATCCAATCGCAATTGTCACTTTGTGAAAAACTCAGGCTGAGGGCGCAACAATATGAGCGATATTTTATTCAACCATGATCCTTATGTATTCAGCTATCGTGTTGCAGGCATACTGCTTCACGGCAATAAAATCCTGCTGCAAAAGCCGACCAACGACACAGGCTATGCCATACCCGGCGGGCACGTTGAGTTTGGTGAAACGAGCACTGATGCTTTGATCCGTGAGTTTAAAGAAGAAATCAACGCGGACATAACGATTGGTGACTTGAAGTGGGTTGCGGAGATCTTCTTCCCGTGGGGTGGTAAGCCATGCCATCAGATATGCCTCTACTACAAGATTGCTTTAAAAGACCAATCGCAAATCCCGCTTGATGGTGTTTTTATTGGGGACGAGCGAATCCAGGGACGGGATTTCAAGCTAGCGTTTCATTGGATACCCATTGATTCACTCAATCAAGTAGAAGTGTATCCGACAAATATTGCCGAGCTGATGACACGACACAGCGAGAGCGTACAGCATTTTATATATCTGGAAAGCGAATGATGGTAAGCGCGGGAGGGTGTGCTCGCTCTGCTTTGCTGCATACGGACTGCTGACAATAAACTCGTTCTTGCTGCTATCCGCGGATAGCTGTTAGCCCAGGCTGGAATCCGGAATGTTATGCTGAGAGCTCTGCCTGGCGTCCTTCTTACTGTTCAAATCCGTCCCAATGGCGACATAGACAGCCTTTTTGACAATCTGCGGGTCATGCTCGCCGTGACAATCTCGGGGAACCGTCAACCCGACATCGCCCTGACTGCTGCAGACGGGTTTCTTGTAGCTGCCATTGCGGCTGTTATCTGACATCCGGGGTTTACACAATTTTTTCAGCAGTCTCGCCTTTGTAGATTGCCTGTTGATTCGTCTTAATTTCATGGGCAATGGTCTTCGGGTCGCGGGTCAGACTACGGGCTATTGCAGCTATCGTCTTTCCTGCGCCAAGCGCCTTCTGAATCTGTTCTCGTTCCGCTAGTTCTATATGTGTGTAATGGTCTAAGGAAACTCGACAAAAAAGTGGCTTAAAGATAATGAAACTGATAAAATAGGAATAGAAAAGGTAGGTTGATTATTCATGAAAAGAAGGACATTCAACGCCGAGTTTAAAGCAAAAATTGTGCTGGAAGTACTGCGCGGAGAAAAGGAATTAAACGTCATCGCGGCAGAAAATGAGATCGCGCCCAATCAGATTCGTAATTGGAAATCGGAGTTTCTGAAAAATGCAGCTGCCGCATTTGACGATAAGAAGACCGAAGATTTAAGAACAGCGCTGAAGGACAAGGAGCACGAAACAGACAGCC
>JAAVLZ010000015.1 GCA_012034405.1 Oscillospiraceae bacterium HV4-5-C5C
TGCAACATAAAAACTGCTTACCACACTACCTAAAATTCTGCTTGACATTTACAGATTGATGTCTGCATATCGCCCAGTTACCGTCAACTGCCCAAATTAAGCTGCTTTCGTTCGCGGGAATCTATCGACAGCCTTTTGACCTCAAAAAGGCAATTTTTTCGATCACGCACGTTCTCGGAAACGGGTCGATACCCTTGTTCCTACTTATAATATGCAGCCGTGCATAGTTCCCAATTCCCTCAACACTTCGTTTTGAGGAAATAAGTCAAGAAAGTCGTCATTGTTCATTGCCTCAACATACCAATTGATTAGGTCAAAACTGTACATTGAATGCCCGGCTTTCCACGCCAATGTTCACTTTTTTGTATTTTTGGTTCTTACTGTTTGGCTTATCAGGTATCGTCATTTCGATTTTCCCTGCATTTAGCAAAGGAACAAGATATCTCTCTCTAAAATTCTTGCTATCTGTGAGACCAATGTAATCCATCATCTCACGTTTGCTCCGCGGCATAATGCAAAATTCAATTAATTCCAATAGCCTTTGTTTCAAATCTTGAGGGGCAACTTGATGGGTATCTTGAGGGGCAACTCGTGCTTGGTCGCTCCGATTCACTCGCTGACTTCTGCTTCCATCAGCTGGTCACAGAGCCATTCAAGCATCTGCAGCATGGGATCGGCTGCCCCCATACACTGTAGCAGCACGTCCATCAAATTCGTGGTATCTTTTGGGTGAGCCATCCGGTGTCTCTCCTTGTGTTTGTTTTGCCTAATACATTGTAGCGGAGCCAGGATGGCTTTCCTATATCATTTTTTCAAGTTGCGAACTTCAGTCTACTCTATCCTCTTTGACATCTATCTCGCCCACTCAGCCCGTTGACATCTATCTCACCAACTCAACCTCTGACACCTAATCCGGCAACTCAACCTTACACATTCTAAAGAGCAAGTCTCCTTGGATAAGTTCTCTCGAAGCAATTACCCACTTGGTATACCAGAGATGATAAGAAGCCAAAAAGTGCCTTAAATCAAGGCTTTTGCACGTCTTAGTCCTTAACCCTTGACATCAATACCACCGTCTCAACATGTGATTATTAGGCTATTTCGGAAATATGTCCACGGCATGACTAAAACCATTGATTTTACTGGGATTTCTAAATGTTAATCACAAAACTGACATCTAACCAGTTAACTCGGATAAGTAGGCTATTTGTGTTTTTATGTTATAACTCAGGATTTATTGGACTGCCTTATTCTCCTTGATTTCATCCTCTGTATGAAGTGTACCATCTGCGTACTTATATGTTACATATTGATGAGCATTGCTGTCCGGAATTCCAAGTTCGATCTCAGCAGTCCACCAAAGCGGAGCCCACTGATCATTCCCGTAGGTCGTTCCTCCAGCATTATGTGATACAGAAAGAATCACTTTGTCATCCATCCACTCAATCTGATATTCGCCGCCTTTAATCGGACGACCGCCATCATCTACAGAAATTCTCGTCTCATATTCCATAAGAAACGGTCCTGTTTTCTCATAAAGATTAACTTCTCCTAACAAAAGCACGGCTACTTCATGTGCGACGATTGTATGCTCTCCGTCAGGAGAATGGAAAGTGTAATAAGTATTATCTGCAGTAATAAGCCAGGAAAGAAACGAACCTCCGAGTAAAAACAGTATCATTACAACAGCTACAATAGTCGCCATAATGGGATGCTTGGAATTTTCTCTTAATCTGTACCTGATCAAAGAAACAATGGAAACAAGCATCCATGCACCAATAAAAAAGAGCCAAAAAAACCCTTCCCGAAGCTGTCCAATCAGAATGGTCTGACCTTTCTGAGATGCATATATATGAAAACCAATAAGTATGCATCCATAGAGAGTTAAAAGACCATAGATCAACAATTTTATTATCTTAGCTAAAGTGTTTTTCTTACACACATATAAGTCCCCCTGCGGATCAGTATTTTACTTCTTCTTTGAACTATATTTCTTGCTGCTGCGATGTGTTCCGTTCTCATCGGCAACAACATACTTCTTTTTGCCCGTGCCTCCTGCATCGCACGAAATTCACTCTCTGCGATGATTGGAGGGAAGGCATCCTCCATCTGGAAGGAATAATTTGGATCAATAGAGTTCGGAATAATAACCGTTCCCTTGTATTTTTCATTTTTCAGCATGGATTCTATGGTCCTTTTAGGCCATGTAGCTTTGCCCTTGGAAGAAGGAATACCTGCATCAGATAATTTCTTGACAATTCCCAATACACTTGCACCATCAAGATACCAACGGAAAATATCTATTACCACCTTGGCTTGTTCTTCGTCAATAATCAGCTTTCCGTCTTTATCCTTTTTATAGCCATACAGCTTTCTGCTATATAGTCCTGATGTGCCATTCGCAGCTTTATAAGACAATCCTAATCGTATATTCTCGCTTCGGCTTTCATTTTCAGCCTGAGCAAAGGACTCCATTACCGAAATCCATAGACTACTGTCGACTTCATCGGTATCCAGATTTTCTCCTTCAAATATGATTCTGACCCCTGCTACCTTCAATCGATTTATTGCTGATAAGGTTTCAACCGTATCCCTGCCAAATCGACTGATACTTTTTGTCAGGACAACGGAGATATTGTGAGCTTCACATTCTCTAATCAATCGTTCAAACTCACGACGAGGACTTTCTCCCCTCGCTGATGCAATATCGATAAAAACATCTGCAAGCCGCCATTGGCTGACATTCGCAACCGCTCTTGTCAGAGCAGAAATTTGCGCTGTAAGGCTATACAACTGCTCTTTTTCATTTGTACTGACCCTGCAATAGATTCCGACCTTCTTTTCCAAACGGTCATTTCTTGCCGGAATATACCAAATTTTCGAATCCACCAGCTCACCTCCTTATCTTGTTTTGCCTATTTATAACACAATTTCGTACTAATGATGGGTAGGCTATACCTATGATTCAAATGTGCTGAAACACAAATTATTGTGTTTTCACCGTTGTGCTTCGCTACATGTTGCGCGACATCAATACCACCGTCTCCACATGGCTTGAGACAAGCACCTGAATGTCTGGATTCAGGGCACATTTCCGTCCGTTCGCGGGAACTGCTCAAAGCCGGAAATCGGCGTTTTTACAGGTGCTCTCCGTTCGTGGGAACTTGTCCACATGCTTTCTCTGCCTCTAATACGGCGGGCAGGAGGGCGGCCATCGTCTCGACCTGCTCTACTCTGCCCGGTCGGTTCACGATCACGGTCTCGACCCAGTCTGCCATCAACTTGGTCGGTATCTTGGTCGCTTTTCTTGGTCGGTCACCGATCAAGTTGTTTTCTCCTGTACTTCTGATTTCGGCTGTTAGGCTTGTCGGGAATAGTCATTTCGACAACTCCCTGCGCTAATGCCGGATTCAAATAGTTCTTGCGAAACGTCGGCCTGTGAGAAAGGTCAAGTCGCTCCATGATTTGAGCGGCGGACAATTCCTCGTCACCGAGAACATCAAGCAGTTTCTGTACGGAAGGATTCGTCTTCTTAACCGTTTCGTCTGCATTTCCTACAACTGTCGTTTCTCTCAGAGTATCAAGGATGATTTCCAGCATAAGCTCGACAAATGCACTGCTATCAGATTCCCTGTCTGACTTGCCGAGAGCGTCATAATACTCCTGCTGCCGTGAACGAATCAGCTCTTCTATCGGCAGCCAGTAAAATATCTCATTCCACTTGCCAAGAAGCAGACTATGCCACATTCTGCCCATACGTCCATTCCCGTCTGCAAAAGGATGGATAAATTCGAACTCATAATGAAAGATCGCACTACGGATCAGCGGGTGGATTTCGGAGGATTTGTACCAGTCGAACAGATCCTGAATTTCTCCAGGTACAAGTCTTGCAGGAGGAGCCATATGGACGACTACATCTCCATCAAACACGCCTACCCCTCCGGAGCGGAATTTCCCATTCTCCGGAATCAAGCCCTCCATCATCATCTTGTGCGCCTTCAGAAGGTCTTTCACAGAATAGGGATCAAGAGAAAGCATCATCTCGTATGTGTCGTAGGCATTCTTCACTTCTCGGATTTCATTCGGGTTCCCAAGGATATGCTTTCCATCGACGATGGCCGTAACTTGTTCAAGAGAAAGTGAATTATGCTCGATGGCAAGCGACGAATGAATTGTCCGTATTCTGTTTTCTTTTCTGAGGTGCGGATTCAGATTGCCATGCGAGAGCACTTTAATCCTGCCGATCTGCTCACTGATAGCGGCAACTAAGTTGGTAATCTTGTCCGTCGTGTGGAACGGCGGCTTGTATTCACTCATGTGTTTAAACACCCCATTTCCGTATTTTCTGCGACACCCATCGTTAAAAGATTCAAGCTGTGCATGACATCTAATCCCGACACTCGCGCCGTATCTATTAAGACCTCATCTTTGATACAATGCCCGTATGTGCTTTTAGCCCGGAAACTGCGCTGTTTCTGGGCTTTTCTGCGTTTCAGGGCATAGAACAGGAGCGCGTCTGTGGCCCTGTACTGATACGATCTTGTGGCTGCTGTAGTCAAAAGCGACACCCCCAATCTGCAATCGTTAAAAAGTATGGCTATCGTTGAAAGGTTTAATCGGCGCTCAGGAGCCCGTTTTCACCCATGAATTCCTGAAACTTGAAGATCATCTTTGCTTTGCGCTGGACGATATCGGTCTCCGTGAAATCCGTCGCATGCGTGGCCAGATCCACGAGCTCCTTGATTTTGGTCCCTTCCTTCTGCTGGTTCCGGTTGTTCTCGAATCCGCGATAGTACTTCTTCTTGTCGTCAAATCTGTAATCAGCAGCTCGGATATTGATGCGCTTCTCGAGCAATGCCTTGTTGCCAAGGCTCTCTAAATTGCGCGCATCTGTCAAGGAGTGTTCCATTTCCTGACGCTTGCGGGGATAGATGTGTTCGATTTCCAGAACGCTCTCAAGCGAGAGAAGCTCCTGCTCTGGATCTTGGAATGCCCACCACGTCAGCATCGACTTGGTAATGGCACGGTTATTGCTGAATGTGTAGTTGTTGAAGGCATTCTGTAGCTGCGGAGTATGGAACAGGAAGTCAGAGAATGTCACAGGCTGCCCATTCACGACATTAATCATCTCGGCGAAGACCGGTGTTCTCAATGCATTGACACCGGGATTCGTCACGGCGTATGCCCATATAAAGGCCGTGATCTTGTTGAGGAACTGGTAGAAGCTCTCATCATCGAGCATGCCGTTCTGGTCTCGGTTCGCCATGTAATAAACCGAAACAAAATAAGTCCACATGCCATTAGGAGCGTAATTCAGGACAAAGAGCCTTCTTAGGACTTTGTTTGTAAAGCGATCGACGCTCTGAATCTGCACATCGTTCCAGAAATTAGCCAGGTCGATCAGATTTTCAAATGTCTCATCCGTCTTCAGCAATGCATATGAATTCCGTTCATAGAATTTACGCAGCGCTTCCGTCGTCGAGGACTTGATGCCCTGCTTCGCACGCTCGTAATACATGTACCGCGTGAAAAGCTCATCCATTGGTGTACCGGAAATGGGATGGAACAGAGAGTCACAAAGGACTTCGAGCTTCTTCCATTTCTCGATAAATGAATCCTTCTCGCCTTTGGAAGAATAGTACTTGTAGAACTGCGCTTTGAAGATGTCGGCGTCCGACAGTGGCTTACCGCGGTCATTCAGTGTCGAAAAGATACGCAGAGCCGTATCCTGTGATTCAGCCTCAATCGGCAGAAGAATGCAGTTCTTCATAATCCGCATAGGGAAAAAGGAAAACCAGTCCGGGTACGTATTGAGGAACTCGGCAATTTTCTGTTGGAAGAACCTGTAGTTGTTCGCGTAGTTGCTTTTCCAGTCATCATCGACGATGCCGGTTTTCAGTATGTTGAGGAATTGCTCCTTATCGCTGTCAGTAGCAACTTCGGAATCAATCTTCAAAGCGGACTTGTCCGGCTCGTCGAATTCGTCTGTTTTCCAGATGCACTGCTCGATGAGCTTGCTGGTCTTGATTGCCTTGTCGTTTTTCATACTTCCGTATTTGTCGTAAAATGCGCGAAGCAGGAGCATGAGCGTGGTCAGTCGTTGCTGCCCATCGATGATTTCCTTTTTGCCGTCCTCATTCTTGAATGTGACTATAGGGCCGAGAAAGTACTCGTCTGTGTCACTATCGAATTTGTCACAGTCATTATCCGGAAATGCAAAGAGAAACAAGTCGTTCCATAGAGTCTGGCATTCCTTTTCTCCCCATGCATAGGGCCTCTGATAATCCGGTATCAGGAAATCTGTGTTCTTTTCTGTGAAGAGGTCTTTTATACTCTTCTGATCGATGTTCAGCTTTGACATTAGCTTTTTCCCTCCATGTCAGCACGCATGGTGCCTATCTCTATTCTTCTATATTATCGGCTTCAAAAATCTCCGGTGAGTTCTGCCGTATGTATATGACTTCATTACGAACATCCGTATTATTACACCGAGCGAGAGCAGGGCTAAGTTTCAGTTGGCCTGTGCTGCCGTCCCTTATGACATACTCGCGGTGCTCTTTTATGTAGCGAGCGGACTCTCTGGAAAAGCCGCTGCGCTGCAGCAGGATCGTCAACGGATTCGTCGTTCCGAATTCCACGTACTCATACCAGTTGTTCCGGTTGAGTGCCTCGTCTCCTTTGATCTTCCGGTACTCGTTGGAGAACCGAAGGAAGTAGTTCGAGATGCTGTAAAGGATGATGTTTTCAATAACCTCAAGCGTGTCTCCGAACACGGCATTGTGGTGCTCGCTGGAAAGATAGTTGTATGTTATTGGAGGCCCGTACTTGTTGATCCAGAATGGGTATGGGTGGTTCTGATGGTATTCAAGAGCCCTGTCCATGATGAACTTCAACCCGCCGCCGTCCATCCACTGGCAGAGGATCACGGCGTACCATCTGCGTAGTGATGGTTTCCCGAGCGTACTGGCTTCGTACTCCTCCCATTTGAACACTTCTGCAAGTTCATCGAGAAAAGCAAGCACATCGTCATATACGAACTTCCCATTAACAAGATCAGGATAATGCAGCGGGTTTTGCTTCCTTCGGATAGCTGCAATAAGGCTTGTCGTCTGGTCAACCGACGTATTGATGTCATCATCAGGCTTAACTTCGGCATCTTTGAAGGTATTCCGGATGAACTCCTCGTCGGCTGGTGTCAGAAAGTCTTTGAATTCACGGCGCACCAGCGTGTCGCGATCGTGAACAATGTCTCCCTGAAGAATTGTCGCGAATCTGCGCATCATCTCATAGGATTCCTCGCTCTGCATAGCTTTGCCATCAGCGTTCACGCGGCGTGGTATTTCTGACTTCCCGCTTTTGAGAATATCGGCGACATACTGTTTCTCGACCTTCTTGAGCACATTCGGATCAGTAGCAATAGAAAGCGACTGCTCCGGAATTTCCTGCCCAAGCATACGTGCATAGTCATCTGTCGTTATCTTGCTGTTCCGTTCGGCTACAAAGTAGACATTCCCATAGAGGTTGAAGCTGATCCGACCCACACGGCCTATGAGATTGCGAAAATCAATGGTGTTCATCTCACTGAGGAATATCTTGTTTTCCATGATGAACAGATTGTCCGCAGGGAGATTGACACCCTCCAGCAGGGTACTGGTGCAGAACATTACCGTGATGTTCCCGGATTTGAAAAGCTCCTCGATCCGTGCTCTTATGGATGCTGGAAGATAGCCGATGTGGTAGGCAATGCCGTAACGCACCATTTCTGCAAGGTAGTACCATTGATGAACTTCTTCCTGTATGTCCTTTGACAGGGCCTCAAGGAGCGGATCATTTCTCGGGCCATTCGGTTTTACCCGCTCATAGAAGGAGTGGGCGGCCCTGATAGCCTTGTCTCGTCCGTTGTAGTAGACGATGCTCTGCTTACGCTTTTCCTTGGGAAGCTTCGTATTCTGTGTTTCGATAGACAGCAGGAAGTCGTTCACTTCAATCGCGCTGCCATGCACATTGGCCAGAAGTATTTTGCACTGATCTTCAGGTGCGTGGTCGTTATAAACCTCGATTCGTCCTTTCTTCAGATCAACAAGAAATTTGATTTGAACAACCGGCGAATACGTAATTGCAAGAGCGTCTTCGTCGCCTTCCTCCGCATTGAGCATCAATCTCAGGTAAACCTGCGGATTCGGAATGTTCGGCGACGCGAAGATGAAGTGCGGTTTCTTCTGGCGATGCACGAGCTTGTCTACCACTTTGTAATAGAACGGTGCTCGGCTGTTCTTGCCTGAAAGCTTGTGGGCCTCGTCGATGAACAGATAATCCAGGTCAAAGCGAGGCTTCGCTATCAGAAGGTAAAGAAGCCGCTCCGGCGTCATGACAAGGATGAAGTTACGGTTCTCGTCCTCAAGGGCTATGTCGCTTGCTGCCGTAACCACGCTGTAGTTGTGGAGCTTCAAGTAGTTGACCTTTTCTGTGTTCTTTTCTCCGCCGAGATCGTCTATCACTTTTGCCCGGACTTCGTTTATCAGCGCCTTCGTAGGGACGATGAGCGCATAGTTCTTCTGAGCGCCGTGCATGATCTCGTCCTTGATGAACATTCTCATAATGAAGGATTTCCCCATCGAAGTGGGCGCAGAGTAGCTAAAGCAGTCGTCCGTCAGGTGGTCATAGGCGTTCTTCTGTTCTCCGAAGAACCGCTGGCTGGGTTCCGCGGGAATAGTGAGGTAATCGCCTCTGAACTGTGCAAAAATCTCCTCCAGTGCATGCGGTTCAGAATAATCCTTGTTTACAAGCTCGAGTCCCTTGTGGTTACCTACGCTTGAGAAAACATCTCCAGCGTAAAGGTTGACGAGCGAATCCTGTGGATACAGCTCGTGCATCAGTATGGCTATTTCCTGAGCCCATATTTTGTGTGCGTCTGCCTTCTCTGGATCATTCGATTTGGAGAGAATGTCGGCAAAACGTAATATGTCGGTTTTCTCTTTGGCGTTGAACAGCTCTGTCGAAATGCGCTGCTTCAAGTTGAAAAGGCTCAAGCCATAGCCTTTCAGAAGCCGAGCATACAGTTTCCCAAGGTACGGATTGCTGTCGATGTCGGTGAAGATGGCCGACCCGAGTGTTCTCTTTTCAGCGGTCATAGGTCGACATCTCCTTCCATAACATGCTGCATGATCACGTCGCTTTCCTCCTTTGCCTGATTAAGCGGCAGCGTGAAGAAATAGAACGAGTGATTCTGCAATTTTGCATCGCGTATCTTTTGAGCTATGTATTCTTCGTGCGCGTTGATGTCGCGAATCATCTTCTTGTGCATACGATCCCGGAACTGGTCATCGTCATAGCCGTCCGGGATCAGGCCAAGGGAATATCCCAGGAACACTCCGAAGGAGGTTCCGTAGGAAGCGTTCTTGTGTTCCTCCGGGATGACGTAGCTGGTCAGGACCTTCAGGTCGTCTTCTTCATAGAATCGATCCAGTGCTGTTTTCTCTACAAGAAGCAGTTCCTCGTCCTCATGATTGGCGATTCGGGAGATCTTCTCGAAAGCCATATCAATGGCGTCCTTGATGTCTCCAGTGACGCTCGAAGCGCCGAATACCATCTGATTGGAGAGGGTCGTTTTGCCGTCTTTGCACAGAAAATGAATGCCGTCAGCTTCGCTTGCATACTGCGCAGCATCTGTACTGAGTTCGATTTTGCTGAGGAGCTTATGAGCATTCAGCTTTTCTTCCATGACTGCGTAGACCATGATTTCGCCGAGTGTTTCGCCCGCATCAATGTCTCGCGCCTTGGCGCTTTTTCTCATTGCTCTCAGGGCCTGCTGTGTCACGAGGTCGAAATTTCCTGCATTCCGGTAGTTCTCCTGTTTTGCGCGAGAGAAAACATATTGCCCGATGTTGAGCATGGTGAATTTCTCAAGATCGGATGATTTGATGTTTCCGTTTCTGACGTTGAGGCAAAAAAGGCGCAGAGAACCAGGGCGGACCATTCCGCTGATTGTCTCGGAATGCTCCACCTCTGTAAAGTAATCATCGAATGTCTTGTCCTTTACAGTTTTGGATAACTCCACGCTTGATGCCTCCCTTCACAATTATTCGTCTTCGTATTTCTTGAAGTTCTCTGCCTGCTCCATGACCTTCTCGAAGACTTCCTCGTCCCATTCAGGAGGATAGCCATTTTTGTACAGAAGAACAGTCAAGTCCATATTGAGCTGGTTCTTGATGTCATCTCGTGTCGACCAGTCGGCAAACTGTGCCTTATCGTCAACAAGCTCCTTGATCTTCTTAGCCAGCACAATGCATTTATCATCCGCGTACGGAAAACCATGGTCATCGCGAACTTTTACGAGGATGTCATAGAACGCCTTCTCTTCAAAAGTAATACCCATCTTCGAAAAGGAGTCCTGATCCTCTTTCAGATCTTTCATAATGTTGATGAGCTGATCGGAGAGGTCATTGACGAAATCAGCAACCACCTCACTCGTGAATACGAGCTTGTCGCGGCTGTTATAGGCATCGACCACCTGTCTCAAGCGCTCGTCAAATTCGATTGCCTTTACCTTGTTTGTCCGGCCATAGGCTGTAATTGCTTTCTTCAAGAGCTTCAGAAGCGCATTGAATTTGGTAATAGGCAGCTTGACCTTCTTCAGCTCATCTATGAATTCATCGCTGAACAGATCGACTGATTTATGCTCGTCAACGATATTTTCGATACCGGTGCAGGTGATGGCGTCGCGTACCATGCCTTCAACGACGCTGTTCATGACTTCTGCATCCGGTGCATCGCCTTTTGTCTGCTTGTAGATGATGGATCGGATTGCAAGGTAGAACTGCGCTGTTGCCGTTTCCTCGTCAGTCAGTTCGCCGGAGGGGAAACAGATCTGGTATGCGCTTTTGAGCCTGCGGGAAAGTCCCATGAAGCGCGTTTGCATATCTTTGCTGGTCTGCACATATTCAGCAGCTGCATTCAGGCAGTTCAACCGCTCAAGCGGCGTCCCGGAATGGAACTTTGTAGCATCAAATCCTGAAAGCAAATCGTTAATCATCGACAGGTGATTGCGGAAAATCGACAGAGAGATATTCAGCTCATCAATTGGACTTTCCTGCGGTCCGCCATACTTCTTTACCGCCGCCATCATGTCGTTCTTGATACCGATATAATCGACGACCAGTCCTTTATCCTTGCCATCGAAAACGCGGTTGACTCGGGAGATCGTCTGAATCAAAGTGTGCTTCTGCAGCGGCTTGTCGATATACATGACAGCAAGAGACGGAACATCGAATCCTGTAATCCACATGTCAACAACGATTGCGATTTTGAAATTCGAGTCGTTGTTCTTGAACTGCTTATCGAGCATCTTCCGGTAATCCTTTGTGCCGCAAAGGTCGAACAGTTCCTTATCGTCGTTCTGGCCCTGCGTAGCTACAAGGTTAATCTTCGGAAGCGCCACGAGCTTATCAAGCTGTTCGCGCGTCAGCTTGGATTCGTCCTCTGCTTTCCGAGGAACATTCCAATCCGTTCTGATTGCCTGTATAGCCTTCAGCACCTTGAAAGCATTCTGCCTGTCTGAGCAAACGATCATGGCTTTTTGCACTACATCGGGCTTTTCGGCGCACAGCGATTCATAGTGCGAGACAATATCCGCAGCGAGCTTTTTAATTCGTTCCGGGTGTCCGAGGATAGCGGACATCTTACTCATGGCCCGCTTGCTTTCCTCAACCTGCTCCGGGTTTGAACCTTCTTCGACGCACTTCTCGTAATACTTCTGGATTTCCTTTGCCTGCTCATCGGACAAGATGACGCGCGCGAGACGAGGCTCATAAGCGATGCGTACAGTGATGCCGTCGTCGCTGGATTCCTTCATCGTATAGCTGTCAACAACATCTCCGAATACTGCAACGGTCTCATCAATCGGTGTTCCTGTGAATCCGCAATAGGTGGCATTCGGGAAGCTGTCGCGCAGATACTTGGCAAATCCGAATGTCGTGTAAACACCGGTTTCTGTTTTCTTGAGCTTCGACCCGATGTTCGTCTGTGTCCGGTGGGCTTCATCCGAAATGCAGATGATGTTGTTGCGGTCGGAAAGCAGTCCTGTCTTTTCACAGAACTTCTGTATGGTCGTAATGTAAACGCCGCCGCTCGGCTTATCTCCAAGAGTCTGCTCCAGGTCATCCCGACTTTCGATGCTCCGGACATCGTCCTGATGCAGGAATCGTTTTGCTGTCACGAATAGTTCAGAAGTCTGCGTGTCAAGATCCTCTCGGTCCTCCAGAAGAATAATCGTGGGATTCTGGAACGTATCGCTGTCACGCAGCATGATAAGGCGCGACAGAAACAGCATCGTATAGGTCTTGCCGCAGCCTGTCGCTCCGAAGTAGGTGCCTCCTTTGCCGTCTCCGTCGGGCCGCATGTGCAGCTTGATATTGGCGAGCATCTTTTCCGCGGCGAAAAACTGCGGGTAACGGCAGACAATCACTTCCTCCTTTGAACTGTCATCCGGGTAGAAAATAAAGTCGCGGAGGATTTTCAAAACCCGATCTTTCGCAAAGGCTCCCTCGATCATGGTGAGCAGGGAACTGATACCATTCGAGACCTTGTCTTTGTCGTTCGCCTTGTTCCACGAATAATAGAACTTGTATGGCGTGAAGATGCTGCCGAGTTTGGTGTTCGCGCCGTCACTGATAACGGACATAAAGCAATATTTCAGGAGATTCGGAATGTCGCGCTTATAGCGGATTGTAATCTGCTCCCACGCATCGTGAATCGTCTTGTCTTCCTCAATCGCGGTTTTGAACTCGCAGATTCCAATCGGAATGCCATTGATGAAGATCAGCAGATCCGGGCGGCGCAGCCGGTCGCCCTGAACAGAGTACTGGTTCACCACGCGGAAAACATTATTCTCCGGGTGATCGAAATCAATATAGTCGATATGCAACGCGACATCATTGATGTTATCCCTGACAAGATCGAATCCCTCCACGACAAGCCAGAAGGCTTGCCGGTTTGAATAGTAAAGCGGCGTGGACGGAATCAGAGTCAGCATAGTGATGATTTTCTTCATCTCCACATCGCTGAGATTGCTGTCCGCGTACTTCCGGTTCAAGAATGTGCGCAGGTCGTCTTCCAGAAGGATGTCTTCAAAACGGCGGTGGATATCTTCGCCGTATGTATATTCGTATCCCTGCAGCTGGAAAAGCTCTATGATGGCATGTTCCAGTTCATCTTCTGTAAATTTGCCTCTTTCGAAGATATAATCCACGTCGGCACCTCCTTTCTCAGACTCCCGCTTCCTCAAGGGAGCCTTTTATTAATATCGGGCACATATTCTTGATGCGCTCTTTAAGACGATCGCTAATTGATCTTCGGTCCAAATAGGCTTGATAAATATCAACAATCGCTCTCTGTTCATCGATTGGCGGAACAGGTATTTCTGTCTCATAGAAACGATCCAAGTCAAGATTTGAGCGAACACTTGAATCACTCATAAACCAACCTCGACGGTCGCTTTCCGCGCGAGAGAACCACATCATGATAAATTCTGGTAAAACCCGATCTTTCTTAACCTCAAATACTGTATAAGCAGGTGAAACAATTATAGGTTTATCAGAAGTTTGAAGAGCAATACGGATACATTTATCTCTACCCGTCTGCATGCCGCTATATGCGATCTGATTCTTTTGAACTACTTTATAACGATTGAGATTAATGTTCGTAGTGTTTGCGACAGTCGGCATGAACTGCTTTGTAATGTTTATGCCCTCAACATCTTCTATAGTTCCATCGTCGTTTCTATTATCTATTTCTTTAAGGAGTTCACCGACAGCAATTCTGTGTGCTTTGTGTTTCTCCTTGTCCAAAATAGAATCAAATGCAATCTTCAAATCCTCCAGCCCACGTTCATAGCTTTGCTGATTGGCCAGCATGGCATTGTAGACATCCACGTACTTCTTCTGGATGGATATAGGAGGGATGTCAATCTCAAGATCACAGAAATCGTCCCATGACATGCCATCCCTTACGGAAGAATCTGTATGAAACCAAAAATAGCGATCTCGTTCTTCAGATTTCAGCATCATAAAGAAGTATTCTCGGAGTAGCGGTGTCCCCTCTTTTAACCTAAAGATGGTATAAGCCGGGCTTACAACTTTTGTCTTTCCAGAATGGTTAAGCGCTATAGGCAGTACCTTATCTCTACCAACATGCATTAAATTGCAGGCAAAATAATCAGGTGGGACATTCTTATAATTGCTTGTATCAGCGCCAGCTTGTTTTGAGGGTTCAAAGAACTCTTTGTCTGCATTTACGCCAGAAATATCGTATACCGTCAGATTCGGATTCCCACAGCGCTCATTGTAGAGCTCGGTAAATTCGCCGAGCTTGTGTTTAGTCAATGCCATAGCCGATCCCCCTGAATGCTTCTTCGAGCATAGCCTGCGACTTCTTCTCTGTCTTCAAAACGTCCTTCATTTCACTCTGAATGCGGGACATTTCTTTTTCGTAATCAATGTCCAGATCATGGTCGATGAACTCGATGTATTTACTGGGTGCGAGTGAATAGTCCTTCGCTCGGATCTCATCCAGCGTCGCTGATTGGCAGAATTCCGGTACGTCTTTATACAGGGAAGTATCAGTCGACTGCCAGTTGTTGTAGACCTGCTTCACCTTGGCAATCTGCTCGTCGGTGAGCACGGTTTTCTTTTTCTTCTTGCCCTTGTCGATGACGATCTCTTCGATGTTCTGATTCCATGTGCGCAGATCCATGAAAAGCACCTGATTGGTCCGGTCGCGCAGCTGCCTTCCGTTCACGGTTCCGGCGTGCTTATTCATGTTGACGATCCAAAGCGTCACGGAAATGTCCGTCGTGTAGAACATATCCCGAGGCAGCACAATGATTGCCTCCACACGGTCTTTCTCAAGAATCTGGCTGCGGATGGTTTTCTCATCGCCGTCTGCATTCAGTGCGCCATTGGCGAGAAGGAATCCGGCGATGCCGTGGGTAACGTCGAGCTTTGAAATAATGTGCTCCACCCACGCATAGTTGGCGTTTGCGACCGGCGGCATTACTCCGCCATAGCCCTTGAATCGCGGATCGTCCGTCAACTGGTCTTCCGTCCGCCAGCCCTTGAGGTTGAATGGCGGATTGGCCATGACATAATCGACCTTTTTATCCTTATGAAGGTCGTCCGTAAATGTGGAGGCGTTCTTTTCTCCGAGGTTATGTGCAATGCCGCGAATGGCAAGATTCATCTTGCACAGCCGCCAGGTATCCGGATTGCTTTCCTGTCCGATAATGGAGATCTTCTGCCTGTTTCCTTTGTGGCGGTCGACAAATTTCATGGACTGTACAAACATTCCACCACTTCCACAGCAGGGATCGTAAACTGTCCCGGAATACGGCTCAATCATCTCTGCGATGAGTTTTACGACGCATGCAGGCGTGTAGAATTCACCGTCTTCCTTAGTGCCGGAGGCCGCATAGACCTGCAGGAAATATTCGTATACGCGTCCGATCAGGTCTTCTTCCTGAAACCGCTTCTCGTCAATCTTGTTGACGTTGTCAATCAGATCCTTCAGCTTTGCCGTCGTTGCCCCGAGCGTGGCGAAGAAGGTATAGACTGGATTCCCATCCTTATCCCTTGATGACAAAGCACCCTTCAACGATGGGTTTGTTCTCTCAATATCCGCCATTGCCGTATCAAGAATAACTGCGATATCGTTATCGCCCGCATGCGCCACGATATAGGACCAGCGGGAAGTTTCATTCAGGTAGAACACGTTCACAGAGTTATAGGACGAAACCTTGTCCTTCATAATGTTGAACAGGCCTTCATCTGCTCCGTACTGTTCTTTAAGTTCCTGATACCGCTTCTCGAATTTGTCTCCCGCAAATTTCAGGAAAACAAGCGAGATCACCGCATCTCTGTTTTTTTCTGTACTTCCTATTCCACGAAGTGCAACGCGGCAGTTCCATAGAACTGTTTCCAGCGACACTTCCTTATCTTTTTTAGCTGCTCTTGCCATACCTTTAATTCTCCTTGTTTTCCTTCTCATTGCTTTCTTCGGCAGCGCCGCCGGAGCGAATCCAGTCATCGACTTCGCTCAGTTTGAATTTCCAGAGTCGTCCGACTTTGTATGCAGGCATGTTGCGCTTGTTGATCCATTGCATGATGCTTTCGCGGCCTACCCCGAGGTATTCCTGCACTTCCTTCATCGTTGACCATTTTTCTATATTCTTATCCACGTGTGTCTCCTTCGTCCGACGTATGGAACGTCACCTGAATCCTTATATTGAAATCCCACCGCTTGTTTGGAAAGCAGTTCTCGCCATCCGCATCCTGCATTTCCCACTTGCATTCGAAGTTTCCCTCGAAGCCACGGGCATCTATGTCCGTGGCTATTTTTGTAAACTCGCCCGGCCCAGTATCCGGTACCGGGATAACGGTCTGGACGGGCCGAGGATGTATTTCTGCCTGATTCACCAAAACCAGCTTCCGGCCATGCCATTCACGTGTTCCACGGTTCTGCAGTTTCCATTCGTGGTGAATGATCTCGTAGCAGTCTGCTTCATGGCGTCTGCCGCCGAATTCAACCAGAACGTCATCGCCCGCATATCGAGGGCCGCTGATGTCATCTGCGGATATCGGCTGCCCTGCAAGAAGCGTCTGATACATCTCCCAGACTGCGTCGTCAACGTCGTCACCAGGAGTTGTCACGAACAGGCTGAACTGCGCGGCGAGAGCATGAGCGAACTTGGCTTTGTCCTGTTCCGCTACAGAAGGAATTCCGAACTCCGCCATGCAGGCTGTGAGCTTGTTGGCGGGCAGGTTCTTGTCAATGAATGCAGCAAGGCCATCCAGGTTAATCGGATTTGGGAATGACTCCTTTATTTCCAGTATGAGCGGTCTGTCCTTGGCATAATGCCTCTCGCCTTCAAGAGCTTCATTTGTTCTGTCCTTATACGCAAGCGGCATCACAAAATAATGGCTTCCAGCAGCATTGAAGAACTCGATGATATAGGTTCCTTGATTCCGCTGATTATCTAAAAAGCCATACAGCTTATTGAGAAATTCGTTGCTCTTAATACTGCTCACCTCCCCAGGACCTGATTCAGGACCTGCAAGACCTGATTTGCTGCGTGTCTCCCGTTTTTCAGGACCTAACTGTCATTCGACAATAAGGTCAGTTGATCGGAAGGGCCCTGAAGACAACAAAAGACAGACTTCTGGAATTAATTATACGAGTTCTTTATGAACAAATCAACAGTATCAGATTTCAGAAGTGTTAAACAGACAAAAATCGACAAATACAGGCAAACAAATGGAGGTGAGACAGTGACTCACAGCGATAGAGAAATGTGGCGCATCAATATCGAGAACGATGCCGACCAGGCCTGCTCCATCTACGGAGCGGCAGCTGTCGATGGCGTGTTCCAGCGCTACGACGCGACCTGCTTCGACGATCTCAGCCCTTCCTACTACGAGGAAGTGTTCGGGGATCTGGAGCTGATGATTAACGACAACTGAGAATCTCCTATGAAACATATCGGAGAAGGGCTCCAAAACAGCCCGCAAAGCTCCATATGTTGAGAGGTTCGGATTTGCCCTGAGCAAGGCGTTAAAAGGCTCACTGCTATAACCGTTCACCCCGGTGCACAGAGGTGGCTCGAGCGGCCATAGCGGTCACAAGTGAATAAGAAAAACCAGTCTACGAGCGTGGCTGGCCGAACGAAACGAATTGAATTCCCGTTCCGTCTGGCCTGTCACGCTCCTTTTTGTGCGGCCTCCGGTTCGGGAGAAGCGAACGGAGGTATCGCACATGAAAACCAATGACAATCAGAGTAAACGCATCTACGACAAGACCACCAAGCAGTGGTACGAGATCCCGGAGGACCAGTACCGGGAGTATGACCGCTGGCGCACGGCGCTGAGAAAGCGCATGCAGTATCGCAGCGAGTGCTTCTGCCCGCGCAGCAAATGGTGGCTGTGCGACGGCAACTGCCTTGACTGCGAATTCCACAACAGCACGACCGTCTCTCTTGACGATCCGCTTCCGGACGGCGAAGGAACTCTCGCCGACTACGTTCCGGACGACGCTCCTCTTATTGAAGAGGTGCTGGCCGAGAAAGCGGAGCTGGATCAGCTGTTCGCGCGTCTGCAGGAGCTCATGCCGGAGGCCAAGCGTATCGGCGAGCTCAGGGAGGAAGGCCTCTCCGACGAGGCCATCGCCGACATCATCGGTATCAAGCGCACGACATTCCTGTCCCGCCTGAAGAAGGCCAAGGAAAAGCTGGCTAAGGAATTCCCGTACTGGTTCTAAGCGTCTGCTCCGGCTGCCCATCGTGGTGGCCGGAGCTTTTTCTGAAATTCCTCTTTTTCCTTCGTCAAAACGGTCTGCCCGCCTCCAGTGGGAAGTGTAAGGAGCGCGAAAGCAAGATGCTCCGGATTGGAGGCAAGCGATGAACAAGACACGCAACAGAAGTCCCGCGGACACGGAGGCCATCGCAGTTCTTATTGCAATAAGCCATGTATCCGCAAGGCTGGCAAGGAACCTCTCGATTCTTGCCGCAGACAGACAACTCATGGAAGGAGGTAAAGAGAATGTCAAAAATGGCAGAGATGGATCAGACCATCAAGGAACTGCGCGATGCCGCCGCCGCTATTAACAGCGCAGCCGACTGGCTCTACCAGCAGTTCTCCGGCACCGCTGAGGAACCCGCTCCGCAGCCCGAAACCGCGCAGGCCGAGCC
Organism: Oscillospiraceae bacterium HV4-5-C5C; assembly: GCA_012034405.1. Taxonomy (GTDB): domain Bacteria; phylum Bacillota; class Clostridia; order Saccharofermentanales; family Fastidiosipilaceae; genus JAAVLZ01. The sequence continues at coordinate 18,734 of JAAVLZ010000015.1, forward strand.
TGAGCCGAAGAAGGAGCTGAAGCTGGAGGATGTGAGGAAGGTTCTCGCCGAACGTTCCCGCGCAGGCTATACGGCGCAGATCCGCGAGCTGCTCCACAAGTACGGTGCGATCAAGCTGTCGGCTGTCGATCCGAAGGACTACGAAGCCCTGCTCTTTGATGTGGAGGGACTCAATGAATTCTGAAAGACAGCATGCGGTCCTCTCCGCGTCGAGCTCCGACAGGTGGATTCACTGCCCGCCGTCGGTACGGCTTAGCGAGGGATTCGAGGACAAGGGAAGCGACTACGCATTGGAAGGCACCTGCGCTCATGCGCTCGCCGAGTACAAGCTCCGCAAGGCGCTCGGCTACCCGGCACGCGACCCGACCGAGGACCTCGCCTTCTACAACGAGGAGATGGAGGAAGCAACAGACGGCTATGTCGCCTACGTGCTGGAGAAGGTCGAAGCCGCAAGGCAGGCCTGCTCTGATCCGGTTGTTCTGGTCGAGCAGCGCGTGGACTACTCCCGCTGGGTGAGACAGGGCTTCGGCACATCCGACGCTCTCATCATCGCTGACGGCACGCTCCGGATCATCGATCTGAAGTACGGCACCGGCATCGCCGTGTCGGCGGAGGACAATCCGCAGCTCAAATGCTACTCGCTGGGTGCCTTGGAGCTGTTCGACGACATCTACGACATTGATTCGGTCGCCATGTCTATCTACCAGCCGAGACGGCAGAACGTCAGCGAATGGCAGATCAGCAAGAAGAACCTGCTCGCATGGGCGGACAAGGTTCTGAAGCCTACAGCGGAGCTGGCGTGGGATGGCAAGGGAGAATTCTCCTGCGGCCCGTGGTGCCGGTTCTGCAAGGCGAAGACCATCTGCCGGAAGCGGACCGAGGAGAACCTGAAGCTCGCGCAGCACGAGTTCAAGCTGCCGCCGGAGCTCTCCGACGCGGAGATCGAGGTTATCCTCTCCCAGGTGGACGAGCTGGTCTCGTGGGCGTCCGACATCAAGGAGTACGCGCTTCAGCAGGCACTCTCCGGCAAGGAGTGGCACGGCTTCAAGCTCGTCGAAGGCAGGTCCGTCCGCAAGTACACCAACGAAACCGCCGTCGCCAAGACGGTCGAAGACGCCGGATTCGATCCATACGAGCGGAGGCTGCTCGGCATCACCGCCATGCAGAAGCTCCTCGGAAAGAACCGCTTCAATGAACTCCTGTCCGGCTACATCGAAAAGCCGCAGGGCAAACCGACACTCGTCCCGGACTCCGACAAGCGTCCGGCGATGAATACAGCAAAAAATGATTTTATGGAGGAAAACAATCATGAGTAAAACAACTATGCACAATCCGATGAAGGTTATCACTGGCCCGAGCACCCGCTGGTCCTACGCGAACGTGTGGGAGCCGAAGTCCATCAACGGCGGCACGCCCAAGTACAGCGTGAGCCTGATCATCCCTAAGTCCGACACCGTGACGGTCGCCAAGATCAAGGCAGCCATCGAAGCCGCCTACAAGGAGGGCGAAGCCAAGCTCAAGGGCAACAGCAAGTCCGTACCGGCGCTGTCCGCGATCAAGACGCCGCTTCGTGACGGCGACGCGGAGCGTCCGGACGACGAGGCCTACCGCGGCTCCTACTTCGTGAACGCGAATGCGACGACCGCTCCGGGCATCGTGGACGCGGATCTGAATCCGATCCTCTCCCGCAGCGAGGTGTACAGCGGCGTATACGGCAGAGCCAGCATCACGTTCTATGCATTCAACTCTTCCGGGAACCGCGGCATCGCCTGCGGTCTGAACAACCTGCAGAAGATCCGTGACGGCGAGCCGCTCGGCAGCAAGGCCAGCGCAGAATCCGACTTCGCGGATTTCGCAACCGACAGCGACGATGATTTCCTGAACTGAGGAGGCAAACCAATGGAAACCATTATGAACATGATTCTCTACATCATCTACGACCTGCTCGGTCTGAGCGGGATCGCGCTCTTGATCATCATCTCGGTCACGAGCGCCCGCTCTTACCGTGAGGACAAGGAGCTCAAGCTCCGTCAGGAGGAGCGCGACAAGGAGTACCACGAGCGCCGCATGAAGGAGCTCGAAGCGCACCGCGACTAAACCGTAACCCATACAGCTATTGGCGGGCGGCAGGGACGTATCTCTCTGCCGCCTTATTCGTGAATTGAGGTGAAAAATGTGAAGACTTTATCTTTGGATTTGGAGACGTTCAGCGACGTCGACCTCGGCAAATGCGGCGTCTACAAGTACTCCGAATCGCCCGCCTTCGAGATCCTCCTGTTCGGATACAGCGTAGACGGAGGCCCGGTGCAGGTCGTCGACCTTGCCTGCGGAGAACAGATCCCGGAGAACATCCTCGACGCACTCACCGACGACACGGTTCTCAAGTGGGCATTTAACGCGAACTTCGAACGCGTCTGCCTGTCACGCTACCTGCGGGATATGGGCTGGAGCCTTGACCCGTTCCATGACAATCATCCTCTGTCGACGGAGCCCGCGCGGTTCCTGAATCCGGAGGGCTGGCGCTGCTCGATGGTCTGGGCGGCGACAATGGGACTCCCGCTCAGCCTGAAGGGCGTCGGCGCTGTCCTGAACCTCGCTGATCAGAAGATGGACGAGGGCAAGGCGCTCATCCGATACTTCTCCGTTCCCTGCGCACCCACGAAGGCGAACGGCGGCAGGACCCGGAACCTGCCATCTGACGATCCTGTCAAATGGGCGACGTTCAAGAAGTACAACCAGCGCGACGTCGAGGTCGAAATGTCCATCCAGCGGAAGCTCCGGAACTTCCCGGTGCCGGACTTCGTGTGGGACGAGTACCACATCGACCAGGAAATCAACGACCGCGGCGTCCGCATCGACATGGATCTCGTGGAGAAGGCCATCGACATGGACACCCGCTCTCGCGGCGAACTTACCGAGAAGATGCAGGCGCTCACGAATCTGGAGAATCCGAACAGCGTCCAGCAGATGAAGCAATGGCTCTCCGACAACGGCATGGAGGTCGACAGCCTCGGCAAAAAGGCAGTCGCCGCACTCCTCAAAACCGCACCACCTGAGCTGGCGGAGGTGCTGGAGCTCCGGCAGCAGCTCGCGAAATCCAGTGTGAAGAAATACCAGACGATGCAGCGGGCAGTATGCGACGACAGCCGTGCAAGAGGCATGTTCATGTTCTACGGCGCGAACCGCACCGGGCGCTGGGCCGGTCGTCTCATCCAGCTGCAGAATCTGCCGCAGAACCATCTGCCTGACCTGGATGCCGCGCGGGCGCTCGTGAAGTCCGGCGACTACGAGGCCGTGAAGATGATCTACGAGGATGTCCCCGACACGCTCTCCCAGCTTATCCGCACCGCCTTCATCCCGAAGGACGGCTGCCGGTTCTACGTGGCGGACTTCTCCGCCATCGAAGCACGCGTCATCGCATGGTACGCAGGCGAACAGTGGAAATCCGACGCGTTCGCGAACGGCGAGGACATCTACTGCTCGACGGCAAGCCGAATGTTCCACAAGCCGGTCGTCAAGCACGGCGTGAACGGCGAGCTTCGCGCCAAAGGCAAGATCGCGGAGCTGGCCTGCGGCTACGGCGGCTCAACCGGCGCTTTGAAGGCAATGGGCGCACTCGAAATGGGCCTGTCTGAAGATGAGCTCCCGGACATCGTCTCCTCATGGCGGGACGCGAACCAGCAGATCGTGAAGTTCTGGTGGGACGTCGACAAGGCAGTCATGGCTGCTGTGAAGAACCACAAAACCACACGGCTCGGAAAACTCACCTTCTTCTGGCAGGCGGGCATGCTGTTCATCACCTTGCCCTCCGGTCGGAATCTTGCGTATGTGAAGCCGAAGGTCGGCATGAACCGTTTCGGCGGCGAGTGCATCACCTACGAGGGCGTGGACGGCACGAAGAAATGGGAACGCCTCGAATCGTACGGCCCGAAGTTCGTGGAGAACATCGTGCAGGCCACCAGCCGCGACATTCTCTGCAATTCGATGAAGACGCTCCGCTGTTGCGATATCTGCATGCATATCCACGACGAGCTGGTCATCGAAGCCGATCCGCGGGTATCGCTTGACGCCTTGTGCGAGCAGATGGGCCGCGTCCCTTCGTGGGCGGATGGTCTGGTGCTCCGTGCGGACGGGTATGTCTGCGATTTCTATAAGAAAGACTGATTTTCGTTTCGTCAAAAGCGGTCTGTCTCCTCCAGTGGGAAGTAGAGGCAGGCCGCTTTTTCTATTGCCTGCCGGAAAGGAGGATACCGGTTTGGATTACAGGAATTTTGAGGGCTATCCGGACCCGACATGCTGCGAGGCGCTGAGCCTCATCGAACTCGAGGAGAAGAAGGCGCTCCGCGCTTTCCGGCCCATCATCTACGTCTGCTCCCCGTACGCGGGAGACATCCAGAGGAACGTGGCGAACGCGAGGCGCTACTGCAGGTTCGCAGTCGAACAGGGATACATCCCGATCGCGCCGCATCTGCTGTTCCCGCAGTTCCTTGACGACAGCGACGAACGGGAGCGCGAGCTCGGCTTGTTCTTCGGAAACGCGCTCATGAGCAAGTGCGCCGAGATCTGGGTGTTCGGAGACAGGATCTCGAACGGCATGGCAGCGGAAATACGAAGAGCCCGCTGGAAGGGCTACCGGCTGCGCTATTTCACAGAGGATTTGAAGGAGGTCTAACACTTATGCATGCAATCGAAGAAAACCAGCGGACGCTCTACGACGGAACCAGAATCACCACCTACAGCCGCGCAATTGAAAGCGCGAACGTGCTCGAGGCCGAGGCCGGGACAACCGGATACATGGGCGGCGACACCGGACACGGAGGCCGCACCTATTTCCGCATCACGGATCTTGGCGACACGGACATCCGCGTGAACCCGATACAGGACCGCTACGGGAATGGCGGCTTCGAGGTCACCCTCGGCGGCGACTGCGAGCTTTCCACCATGATCACGGCACTCAAGTTCATCACGCAGGTGCTGGAGGAGGAATCGAAGGAGGTGTACGACTGATGTTCACCATCTACACGTCCGACGCCTACCAGCAGGAATCCAACTGCGTCTACCCGCACTCGGTCGAGGTCGTCGACGAGGCGAGCTTCAAGAGAGCCGTCTCGCACGACCACGTATGCGCCAAGTACAAAAACAACTACCGAGGCAACCAGAACTTCATCTCCTCGGACTGCCTTCCCGTCGACTGCGACAACGACCACTCGGATGATCCGGCGGACTGGAAGACGCCTGCGGATATCCGGAAGGCGCTGCCCGGCGTCTTCTTCGCCGTCCACTACAGCCGCCACAACAATCGTCCCAAGGACGGGAAGTCCGCAAGGCCGCGCTTCCATCTGTTCTTTCAGATCGACCCGATGACCGACTACGAGGCGTACGCCGCATTGAAGCAGCTCCTGCACGAGATCTTCCCCTACCTGGATGCGAACGCGCTCGACGCAGCGCGCTTCCTCTACGGAACCCGCGACCCGCAGGTCGAGTTCCATCCGGGCGGCAAGACTCTCACGGACTTCCTCTACGGAGACGAGTTCGACAAGGACATGCCGGGCGGCTACGAGAAGGAAGCCACCATTCCGGAGGGCAGCCGCAACACCACGATGTTCCGGTGGGCAGTACGCTCCATGAAACGCTATGGGGATACAGAAGAATCCAAGAACGCGTATTTCATGCAGGCGGAGAAATGCCAGCCGCCGCTCTCCACGGACGAGCTGAACCACATCTGGAAAAGCGCCGCGAAATACTATGCGAAGATCGCAAGCCAGCCCGGCTACGTGAGCCCGCAGGAGTACAACAATCCGAATCCCGGCTGGGACGAGCCGCTGCCGTTCTCACGGTACACGATGGCACCCTTCCCGGTCGACGCGCTCCCGGAGCCCATCGCCGACTACGTGAAGGCCGTCGCGGAGAGCACGCAGACCAGTGTCGATATGGCAGGCAGTATCGCAATATCCGTTCTCTCGACCTGTTTGCAGAAGAAGTACCGGATTCAGGGCAAATCCGACTGGGTGGAGCCCTTGAACACGTATGTAATCGTGATTGCACCGCCTTCGGAAAGGAAGTCATCGGTCCTGCATCTCATGCTGCAGCCGGTCAACGACTACGAAGTCGAATACAACAAGACCAACGCCGCGGCAGTCGAAGCCGGTCGGATGCAGAAGCGCGTGCTGGAACGCAGGCAGAAGGCCCTCGAGGAGAAGGTCGCCAAAGGCACCGCCGACCCGGAGGAGCTGGAGCGCATCGCGCAGGAGGTCGCCGACTTCGAGGAGACAAACCCGCTGCAGCTCTACGTGGACGACATCACAACCGAGAAGCTCGTCTCCGTCATAGCCAGCAACCACGGCCACGCCTCTTTGATTTCCAGTGAGGGCGGCATCTTCGACACCTTGTCCGGCATCTACACGCGGAACGTGAACATCGATGTCATGCTGAAGGGCTACTCGGGAGACACGATCCGCGTCGACCGAATCGGACGCGACAGCGAGAGCATCATGGACCCGGCGCTCACCATCCTCCTGATGGCGCAGCCGAACGTCGTATCCGCTGTCCTCAGCAACACGACCTTCCGCGGACGAGGCCTCACCGCAAGGTTCCTCTACAGCATGCCGGTCTCGAGTGTGGGAAGCCGCAGGTACCGGAGCGAGGCCGTGACCGACGGCATCTACCGTGCCTACGAGCGTCTGGTCGTAAACCTGCTGGACGACGAGTACCCGGCGAAGCCGCAGATTATAACGCTCTCGCCGGAAGCGGACTCTGAGCTTGAGTCGTTTGCGAACTGGCTGGAGCCCAAGCTTACGACCGATTATGCAGAGATGGCCGACTGGGCAGGAAAGCTCGTCGGCAACGTGCTGCGCATGTCCGGCCTCCTCTGCCGGGCTGGCACCTACCAGAGCCACGACTTCCTTGACACCCACGGCGCGTTGACGGTCTCCGGCAAGACGATGGCGGACGCTATCCGGCTGGGCCGCTACTTCCTGAACCACGCGCAGGCCGCGTACTCCGTGCTGCCGGAGGATGCGATGTACCGGAATGCGGACATGATCCTGCAGCGCATCAAGGAGCGGAAGCTCACCGCTTTCGACAGGCGTGCCGCGATGCGCATGTGCCGCACCTTCAAGACGGTCGACTCCATCCAGCCAGTGCTGGACTTCCTTGAGGACTACGGGTACATCGCGCAGAAGCCTCAGAAGTATTCCGGCACAGGCAGACCGCCGCTTCCCAAGTACGCCGTCAATCCGAAGTTCTATGAGAAGTAGGACTTTTGTCATTCCGTCCTATGCCTGTCCTGCCCTTCAGGACAGTTCTTGGGACAGGAAAACATCAGGAAATACAAGGGTTTCAGGGTTCTGTCCCTTTTGTCCGAACCCCTATAAAAAGCCAAAAAGAATTATTTATTTATTCTCAATTCTTCTACTAAACCATTTTTGTTTACGGATTAAGGGACAAAAGCGACAGAAGGGACAAAACCCCAGAAACGCCCAAAACACGGAGGTTTTTACACCATGAAAGATACAGGACAAAGCTTAGGCCATGATGGACAGCCGGACAAAAGCTATCTTGCCCGCTGCCAGAAAACACTGCGCAGCTGGGGAGCACCGCTCTCCGGATGGCATTGCAAAAAGATATACGACGTCCGCGAGGACGACTGGGACGCGCCACTCCACGTCTGCGAGCTGTGCGGATGCACCAAAGTCCGCTACGTGCATGTCATGACGCACCCGGACTATTTCGAGGACGTATCGGTCGGCTGCATCTGCGCCGGAGTCATGGAAGGCGACATCCTCGCCGCCAAGGAACGCGAACGCCTCATGCGCAACCGCTCCAAGCGGAAACGCAGCTTCCCGAAACGCAAATGGCACCAGACTCCGAACGGCTGGAGCCTCACCTGCCACGGCGAGCAGATCCTCATCGGACACAGCCGCCACAACCCGGAGCGCCTCGGCGTGAAATACCGCGGACAATGCGTCTGGACCTACAAGGGCAAGCCGATCACAAACTTCCTCTCCGCAGCCTACGCCGCATTCAACCTGGTCGACCCTATTCCGGAGGTGTTGCCATGAAAAGCGAAAAGCAGATCGAAGCAGCCCTCGCCAGCGAAGTCAAAAAGCATGGAGGCATCGCGCCGAAATTCACGTCACCCGGTTTCGCCGGAATGCCGGACCGGATCATCCTGCTGCCCGGCGGACGCATAGCATTCGCAGAGCTCAAGGCACCCGGAAAGAAGCCAAGAAGACTGCAGATTGCACGGCACCGGCTCCTGCGAAGGCTGGGATTCCGGGTTTACATCATCGACAGCACAGAACAGATCGGAGGTGTGATAGATGAGATTCTCACCGCATGACTACCAGAAATACGCCATCGACTACATCGAGTCGCATCCCGTCGCCGCGGTTCTCCTCGATATGGGACTCGGGAAGACGGTGATCAGCCTGACGGCGATCTTCGACCTCCTGTTCGACAGCTTCGAGGTCAGCCGGATTCTCGTGGTCGCGCCTCTCAGAGTCGCACGCGACACATGGCCCGCAGAAATACGGAAATGGGAGCACCTGTCCGGCCTCACCTACGCCGTCGCAGTCGGAAACGCACGCGAACGGAAAGCAGCCCTCATGCAGGGCGCAGATGTCACGATCATCAACCGGGAGAACCTCGGCTGGCTGATCGACGACTCCGGCATCCCCTTCACCTACGACATGGTGGTACTCGACGAGCTCTCCTCCTTCAAGAACCACAAGTCAAAGCGGTTCCGCGCCCTGATGAAGGTCAGGCCGAAGGTAAAGCGGATCATCGGACTCACCGGAACGCCATCGAGCAACGGCCTCATGGACCTGTGGGCGGAGTTCAAGGTCCTCGATCAAGGGCAGCGCCTCGGACGCTTCATCACCCAGTACCGGACGGCCTACTTCATGCCCGACAAGCGCAACGGCGAGATCATCTACTCCTACAAGCCGCTGCCCTACGCGGAGGATGCGATCTACCGGAAAATCTCGGATATCACGATCTCGATGAAGTCGACCGACCATCTGAAGATGCCGGAGCTCATCTCCACGCAGTACGAGGTGCAGCTGTCCGCCGACGAGCGCGAACGGTACGAGGAGCTGAAGAACGATCTGGTGCTGGAACTTCACGGCGACGAAATCACCGCCTCGAACGCCGCAACGCTTACCGGGAAGCTCTCCCAGCTTGCGAACGGCGCGATCTACTCCGACGACGGGAAGATCATCGAATTCCATGACCGGAAGCTCGACGCCTTGGAGGACATCATCGAGGCCGCGAACGGCAAGCCGCTGCTTGTCGCCTACTGGTTCCGGCATGACCTGGAGAGAATCCGAAGGCGGTTCGACGTCCGGGAGATCAAGTCGTCGCAGGACATCGATGACTGGAATGCGGGCAATATTCCTGTAGCAGTCATCCACCCGGCCTCCGCCGGTCACGGGCTCAACCTGCAGTCCGGCGGATCGACGCTTGTCTGGTTCGGCCTCACATGGTCATTGGAGCTCTACCAGCAGACGAACGCCCGGCTCTGGCGGCAAGGCCAGAAAAGCCGGACCGTCGTCATCCAGCACATCGTCACGACGGATACCATCGACGGGCAGATCCTCAACGCCTTGAAACGCAAGGACAAGACGCAGTCGGCGCTTATCGCTGCGGTGAAGGCGGTGATGCGATGAACGGCCCCTACGAGAATCTCGCCAATGCCGTCATCCTGCAGGCGGTCCGCGACTACCGGACAGCACTGAAGGCCCTGCGCATGAACCCGCGGAACAAGGCCGCGCAAACGGAGAAGGAATCCGTCGAACGGTTCTTCCGGTCCCAGTGGTATCAGGCGCTGACGACGGTTGACGGCGAGATGCTGATAAAAAAGCTCAACGAGGAGGTGATGAGATGACTCCGAAGCAATATCTGAATCAGGCCAAGCACCTGGATGCGCTGATCCACGCGCGGCTCCGGGAAATCGACTACTGGAGGGAAATGTCCACCAGCGTCAGCGGCATGCGCTACGACGGTATGCCGAGGAATCCGAACACGCCAAGCGACGCGCACTTCGTCACATGCCTCCACAAGATCGACGAGATACAGGCCGACGTGGAGAAGAAGGTGGCGCAGCTCATTACGCTGCGGGACGAGATCAACGCGCGGATCGACCTGCTGGCTGATCCCGAGGAGCAACTGGTTCTCCGCTACCGGTACATCGACAACTGCACGTGGGAGGAGATCGCCACCATGCTGAACGTCAGCCTCCGAACGGTTCACCGCATTCACGGATCGGCGCTTCAGAACTTCACGATGCCGGATTAGAAAAGTTGGCACGGTTTGGCACACTTTGGCACAGAATGGCAGACGCCTTCTGTGTTATCCTTACAATAGCGAAAACCATAAGAAGAACCAGAAGCCTTGCGAGCACCATGCCCGCAGGGCTTTTCTTATGCCCGAAGGGAGGCGGCAGGCCATGCCAATGAAACCGAAGCGGCCCTGCCGCTATCCCGGATGCCCGAACCTCTGCGAGGACGGCGAACAGTACTGCCCGGAGCACAAGGCTCTGATGGAGAAGCACTACGAGACGTTCACGCGCGGCTACTCGACCGGCAAACGATACGGCAGGCATTGGAAACGCATCCGCGACCGCTACGTTCACAAGCATCCCCTGTGCGAGATGTGCCTTAAGCAGGGACGATACGTTGCGGTCGAGGAAGTCCACCACATCGTTCCCTTGTCGGAAGGTGGCACCAATGACGAGAGCAATCTCATGAGCCTCTGCAGGTCATGTCACGAGAAGATCCACAGGGAACGCGGCGACCGGTAGGGGCGGTCGGAATCTCTACGAGGCGGCCTCCCGGAAAACGGCGCGGGGCTTTCTGTGCGAAAAAAGCGAAATCAAACGGGTAATAACCCGGTCCTTATATCTATTACGCGCGTGTGCGCATGAAAGGCGGTGACGAAATGCCAACAAAATCGAATAACACAGGCGGTCGCGGCGGCAGACGTCCCGGCGCTGGCCGGAAGAAAACCGCCGTCAAGGAGAAGTTCGAGGCCGGGAATCCGGGCGGCAGAAAGCTCGAAGTGCTCGACATCCCGGACACCGAGGGCGAGGACATGCCAGAACCGCACGAGTTCCTCTCGGCGCGTCAGCATGATGGCTCCACTCTGGAGGCGGCTGACATCTACCGAGAGACCTGGGAATGGCTCGACAAGCTCGGCGTCGCGAAAGCCGTATCGCCGCAGCTGCTGGAACGCTATGCGATGTGCTCGGCGCGCTGGATTCAGTGCGAGGAAATGACGACCAAGCTCGGATATTTGAGCAAGCATCCGACGACCGGAAAGCCGATCCCGTCGCCGTTCATCAATATCGGCATCAACTACATGAATCAGGCGAACCGCCTGTGGGACGAGATCTTCCAGATCGTGAAGGAGAACTGCTCCACCGAGTATGGCGGCGCGAATCCGCAGGACGACGTGATGGAGAGACTGCTTCGTGCCAGAAAGGGAATGTAAATGAACACACAAAGACTTGAACAGGTACCGATTGACAATCTGGTGCCATATGCCCGGAACGCCCGGACACATAGTAAAGAACAGATCGCGCAGCTCCGCTCCTCCCTCCGGGAGTTCGGATTCGTAAGCCCTGCGGTCATCGATCAGGATTACAACATCCTCGTCGGCCACGGACGGATTGCTGCTGCCCGTGAGGAAGGATACAAGACCGTCCCGTGCGTCTTCGCCGAAGATCTGACCGACACGCAGAAACGCGCCTACATACTCGCCGACAACCAGCTCGCGCTGAACGCCGGATGGGACGAGGAAATGCTGTCCGTCGAATTAGCTGACCTGCAAGAGAACGCGTTCGACCTCTCCCTGCTCGGTTTCGACGACAAGGAGCTGGAGAAGCTGCTCGGCAGCGATACAGAGGCTGAGGAGGACGATTTCGATGTTGATGCGGAACTGGAAAAGCCGTGCTTCTCAAAACCAGGCGACCTCTGGCATATCGGGAAGCATACGGTCGTCTGCGGAGACTCCACCGACCCGGAAACATTCGCGAAGCTGCTCGGCGACAAGAAGGTCAACCTCGTCTGCACCGACGCGCCGTACTTCGTCAACCTGGAGAATGCGTCCGGGAAGATTGCCAACGACGACCTCAAGGGAACGCAGGCTTATGACTTCCTGATGAAATGTTTCTCTAATTTCAAGAACGCTATGGCGGACGACGCTTCGATTTACGAGTTCTATGCGACCATGCAGGCGCGCGTGTTCTACGACGCCTTCGAGGACGCCGGATTCAAGGTCGGAGCCGGACTCATCTGGAAGAAGCCGCGCGCTCCGCTCATGCGCACCGACTGGAAGTTCAACATGGAGCCGATCATCTTCGGCTGGCGCAAGGACGGCAAGCACAAATGGTACGGCGACCAGAAGCAGAAAGCCGTATTCGAATTCGACGGCGTGAAGAACTCCAAAGAGGACGGCTTCGGACACCCTTCCAGCAAGCCCGTGCCGCTCATCGCCTACCTCATCGAACAGAGCACCGCGACAAACGGACTCGTGCTTGACGGGTTCCTCGGCTCCGCCTCAACGCTCATCGCCTGCGACCAGATCGGACGCATATGCTATGGCGTGGAGCTTGAACCCAAATATGTAGATGTAGCCGTCGTCCGTTACCTGCATTCACATAATGAAGATTCAAGCGATGTGAAGCTCGTCCGTGACGGGAAGGAATACACATACGAACAGGCGCTTGAAATGATGGAGGCTGTTGATGAGTAATGTGAAATACAACTTCTCGGATGATGGAACTACAGCTTATGGCGAATTGCCCAGCGGCGAAGTCTTTGTCCTCGACGCAGACATGCTTGCAGCAATCAATGGCATCAATTTCTATATAGGAAGCAAAGGACCACACTCTTCCGGTTTCTACGTAATTGACTGCAACGGACGCGCTCTCCACGATTACTTGTTCGAACATAGAGATGGATTTGAAATTGATCACATCAATCTTGATACGCTCGATAATCGCAGATGCAACATCCGATATTGCACCCACCAACAGAATCAGATGAATCAACCGCTCCAGCAAAACAACACATCTGGAGTAAGCGGAGTCAGCTATTATCCTTCGCGGCACAAGTTCCGTGCAAGGATCAAAGTCAATCAGCATGAGATTCATCTGGGCTATTACGACACCTTCGAAGATGCCGTCATGGCAAGGAATGTCGGAATGCTCTGTATGTTCGGGCAATATGGCCGTTATAACGATGTCGGGAGAACCCCAGAATGGATTAAAAACAATGTTGCAGATAGATGTGCGCGCTTTGAGGAGTTATCTCAGAGTAGCGCATTTTTTGATTTCTGGAGAGTCGACGAAGTCTGATTCCTTTGTGTACTAAGCACAGTTTCATGCCCTGATAATCGGCTTATTTTCTACCGGAGAAATATCGCAGATTCGCTTGCTATTACAGGCCTTCAGAGTGATGTATAGACATGCCGAAAGGCACAGGGCCTTCCGGACAAACGCATACCAAGGAGGTAAACACAATGCGAATCAACTACAACGTAACAGGAGCACAGAGAAAAGAACTGGTCAAGGTCATCTCCGACACCACCGGAGCCAAGGCCACCTACATGAAGATGCCAACCTGCAACTACGAGATCGACTGCTTCACCGTCACCAAGGATGGCGCACTCGAGTTCGACGACATGGCGGATTCCGAAGAAGTCGAGAAGGTCCTCGATGCCATCGCCGCCGCAGGATTCGAGCCAGAGCCGCAGGAGCCTGCGGAACCGGAGCCGGAGGAAGACGCCGAGGAAGCGCCGGAAACCGATGAAACAGGCCTCACGGTCGAACTTCCGCTCGACAAGGTCGCGGTCGGAACGCTGACCAACATCCTCGAGGCCAAGGGAACGCTCATCAAGAAGGCGCTCGGCATCGACGACCTGCGGTTCGAGATCCGGGACGACAAGATCGCCTTCCCTTGGTTCAAGGAACTGCCCACGCCGGATGAAACCAGAGCCTACACGATGTTTATCGCTCAGCTCTGCAAGCTCTCCAAGAATCTGAAACGCGCGAGCTCGACTGAGACACCGGTCACAAACGAGAAGTACGCATTCCGTTGCTTCCTGCTCCGGCTCGGATTCATCGGCAGCGAGTACAAGCAGGAACGGAAAATCCTGCTCCAGAACCTCGAGGGCAACTCAAGCTGGAAGAACGGCGTTCCTAAGAAGGAAACAACCGAGGAAGCCGCTGAGAACAAGGAGGTGCAGGCATGAGGATGATCAGGCCGGAGCAGCTTGAACAGCTGAAGAAAACCTACCCAGATGGCACGCGCGTGGAGCTCGTCCGCATGGATGACATTCAGGCTCCACCTGCCGGAACCCGCGGCACCGTCTACGGCATCGACGACACTGGCAGCCTGCTGGTCCACTGGGACAACGGCAGCGGCCTCAACGTGATCTACGGCGAGGACATCGTGCGGAAGGTGGTGGAATGACATGGACGAGAAAGTACGCGAACAGATTATGGCCATCCGAGATACGGGCAAGGTCAATATGCTATCGATTCTCGAGGTTCAGCGGCTGGCGTTCGATTCCGGATACTACGAATTAGTCCTCTACATTGAGGATCACCGCCGCGAATATGTGCATTTCATTATGACCGGCGAAACGCAGGAATCCTGATTTTCAGACACAGAAATTTATCAATTTATCTGGCCGAATTGACTTGCTATATACCCTCGAAAGAGTGATGTATATACATGCCGAAAGGCACAGAAAACAAGCGAAAATCAGGAGGAACGCACGATGGAAAAGAACACCTACTTCGAACACATGAGAAACACGGCGATCGCCTACAACGAGGCGCAGGCCATCCGCGAAAAGGAACGCGACGCCATGATCGCCGCTGATAACTGGGACGGCGTCAAGGCCTTTGACAGGCGCGAAAAGGAGGAATTCCCGTACCCATTCACCGCCGGTCAGAACAAGGCGCTGGTCCTCTACGACCGGAGTCTCAGGAACGGCGCGGATGCCTTCGAGGCCGACGACCTGCCTTGGGACTACGAGCTGGCCGACTTCGTTGAAACGCTCCGGAACGCCGGAATCAAGGCAATTGTGGTGACCGACCAGAGCACCGGCCTGATGGACGGAATCTACGGACTGACAAACCTCGGCTGCCGGATGAACGGACTCAAGACCGTCACCAGAGCCGACGACCACCGCTTCGGCAGCAAGGAGCCGGAACGCAGGAACGGCATCGAATTCATCATCAGCGAGGAGGCCTGACCATGTGGACAAACGGCAGCTTATTGATTGACGGCACAGTCGTTAAATACTGGGTAAAGCACTATGACGAGCCTTCCGAGGATTACGGAATCGACGGCGGACGCATTTCCAAGATGGAGCTGCGTGTGGGCGGCAAGGTCACACTGAACTACGACCGCGGCTGGGACATCGAGCCCGAAGACGAAGCAAGCCAGCTCGCCTACGCGGTGCTCATGAAGCAGTACAACTAAGCAACACCAGAATTTGAATATTCCGAAAGCAGAGCCTGAGAACGGCTCTCGCTCTCGTACTGATAGAAATTACGCAGATCGCTTCGGCGGTCTTTTATTTTGCCATGAAGGGAGTGATTTTCCATTGGCAGTACGGAAATTGAAGAAATACAAGGTCACGCGGTTCATGGAGAAGACCTCCCATTACGACGAGAACCTCGCCGACTATGCCTGCCTGTTCATCGAGCAGCTCTGCCATACCAAAGGCACGTGGGCCGGAAAGCCGTTCGAGCTGATCGACTGGCAGGAGCAGATCGTCCGTGACCTGTTCGGCGTAATCAAGGAGAACGGCTACCGACAGTTCAACACCGCGTATGTGGAGATTCCCAAGAAGCAAGGCAAATCGGAACTCGCAGCGGCCATTGCGCTGCTGCTCACCTGCGGCGACGGCGAGGAACGCGCCGAGGTCTACGGCTGCGCGGCTGACCGGAATCAGGCCAAGATCGTCTTTGACGTCGCAGTCGACATGGTGCGGTTCTGTCCGGCACTCAGCAAGCGCGTGAAGATTCTCGAATCGCAGAAGCGGCTCGAATACCTGCCGACGCACAGCTTCTACCAGGTGCTCTCCGCCGATGTGGCAAACAAGCACGGCTTCAATACCCACGGCGTGATCTTCGACGAGCTGCACACGCAGCCGAACCGGAAGCTCTTTGACGTCATGACCAAGGGCTCCGGCGACGCGAGAATGCAGCCGCTGTTCTTCCTGATCACGACCGCCGGGAACGACACGCAGTCAATTTGCTACGAGCAGCACCAGAAGGCGCTCGACATCATGAGCGGACGCAAGCATGATCCGACCTTCTACCCGGTGATCTTCGGCGCGGACGAATCCGAGGACTGGACGGACCCGAAGGTCTGGAAGAAGGCCAACCCAAGCCTCGGCATCACGGTCGGCATCGACAAGGTGAAAGCCGCCTGCGAGTCGGCAAAGCAAAATCCCGGCGAGGAGAACGCCTTTCGGCAGCTTCGATTGAATCAATGGGTGAAGCAGTCGGTGCGCTGGATGCCGATGGACAAATGGGACGCCTGCGCCTTCCCGGTAAACGAGGACGACCTTGAAGGCCGCGTCTGCTACGGCGGTTTGGACTTGTCGTCAACGACGGATATTACGGCGTTCGTTTTGGTATTTCCACCGCTGGACGAGGACGACAAGTACGTGGTTCTCCCGTACTTTTGGGTGCCGGAGGATACGCTCGACCTGCGCGTCCGGCGCGACCACGTCCCCTACGATCTCTGGCAGAAGCAGGGATTTCTTGAAACCACCGAGGGCAACGTTATCCATTACGGATACATCGAGAAGTTCATCGAGAAGCTCGGCGAACGGTTTAACATCCGGGAGATCGCCTTCGACCGCTGGGGAGCCGTGCAGATGGTGCAGAACCTTGAGGGCATGGGCTTCACGGTCGTTCCGTTCGGACAGGGCTTCAAAGACATGTCGCCGCCAACCAAGGAGCTGATGAAGCTCGTGCTGGAGAAGAAAATCGCGCACGGCGGGCATCCGGTTCTCCGCTGGATGATGGACAACATCTTCATCCGCACCGATCCGGCAGGCAACATCAAGGCCGACAAGGAGAAATCGACCGAGAAGATCGACGGCGCAATCGCAACCATCATGGCGCTCGACCGGGCGATACGAATGGGCAACGACAATGCCGCTTCTGTCTACGATTCGAGAGGCATCTTGTTTATTTAGTGAGAATGCTGTCCTGGTTTGATGTGCCTGTTGTGATGACAATCGTTCTGTTCCTATATTGCACGAAATCCGACAGTGTTTGTGGCATTTCACTTGCGTAAGGCAATGTATCATGGTTTGAGCGCTTGAAAGACAGGTGCTCTGGGATCTCGGTTTCTTTACTACTGATTCGGGGTGGCCGCATCGGTCAGCCGTCTGGCATGGCGGAGCGCGGCTGTCCGGTTGAAAACGAACCGACTAAATATGGAAGGTCATCATGAATGCTTTGAAAAGGCTTACAACAATCGCCGTTATGGGACTTATGGCACTGTCTCTTTTTGGATGCGGAGGAAACAAGGCTACGCCGACGGCAGCGACGACGACAACAACGACGGAAAACATTTCTCCGGAACAGGACTCGTCCACACTGGAAGTGAAGCCTGACGTCAGCGTCCCCCTCGACGAGGCGCACTTCCCCGACAAGAACTTCCGTAGAGCGGTGCAATCTTTGTTCGACACAGACGACGACAACGAGCTCAGTGCAGAAGAGATCGCGAATTCCACGATCCTGGACGCCTATGGTGACCGCATTGCGGACGCGACGGGCATCCAGTACCTCACCAGCCTCACCGCGCTGGACCTGAGCAGCAACATACTGACCTCGGTGGACGTGTCTGGCCTCACCAACCTCACCGAGCTGGTCCTTGAACACAACAATCTGACTTCGGTGAACCTGTCCGGCCTCACCAACCTCACCGCACTGCACCTGAACGACAACGATCTGACTTCGGTGGATCTGTCGGGTCTCACCAACCTCACCAAGCTGGACCTGAGGGCTAACAGTCTGACCTCGGTGGATGTATCAGACTGCGGAGACACTGTACAAGTGCTTGTAGATGACGGGGTGAAGGTCATCGGGAACAATTAGGAATTTCACATGCACTGATTGATAAGGGATGTGTTGGCGCAGGGATTGTATGCCGTTCCGCGATGCCTGGAATGACAGGGTCAGGATCGCAGGGATGCATAAAAAGACCGCCTCGCATGGGGAGTTGTTTCTCCGCGCGAGGCGGTCTTGTGTTTGCCAGAAAAGCGGCGCGCGTGCCACCCTGGTTCCTATACGTGACGATAGACGAATGATCTTTATAGCAATCATGGGCTTCCTGCTGTTGCGGGAGGCCCTTAATCAAATGGAGGGAATGTTATGAGCATATTCAACAGATGGTTTCGAGGGCGCGACGCTCCCAAGGACAGCACGGCGGGCAGTTCGTACCGCTTCTTCTTCGGAGGAACCACCTCCGGCAAAGCTGTGACCGAGCGCTCCGCTATGCAGATGACGGCGGTCTACTCGTGCGTCCGGATTCTCTCGGAAGCGATAGCCGGACTGCCGCTTCACCTCTATCGTTACGCGGAGAACGGCAGCAAGGAAAAAGCCATCGACCACCCGCTCTACGAGTTGCTGCACGACGAGCCGAATCCCGAGATGACGAGCTTCGTTTTCCGGGAGACGCTCATGACGCACCTGCTCCTGTGGGGCAACGCCTACGCGCAGATCATCCGCAACGGCAAGGGCGACGTCGTGGCGCTCTATCCGCTGATGCCGAACCGCATGACGGTCGACCGTGACGAAAACGGGCAGCTCTACTACGAATACCAGACCTCGACCGACGAGGCGCACACGATGAAAGGTTCCGTTGTGAGGCTTTCGCCTCTCGACGTGCTTCACATTCCCGGTCTGGGTTTCGACGGGCTCGTGGGTTATTCGCCTATCGCGATGGCCAAGAACAGCATCGGCATGGCGATCGCCTGCGAGGAGTACGGCGCGAAGTTCTTCGCAAACGGCGCAACGCCCGGAGGCATACTCGAGCATCCCGGCGTGGTGAAAGATCCGGAACGCGTCCGCGAAAGCTGGAACTCGGCCTTCGGAGGATCCGCCAACTCCAACAAGGTGGCGGTTCTCGAGGAAGGCATGAAATACACGCCGATCTCCATTTCACCGGAGCAGGCGCAGTTCCTTGAGACACGCAAGTTCCAGATCGACGAAATAGCCCGCATCTTCCGGATACCGCCGCACATGATCGGCGATCTGGAGAAAAGCTCGTTCAGCAATATTGAACAGCAGTCATTGGAATTCGTAAAGTACACGCTCGACCCGTGGGTGAGCCGCTGGGAACAGTCCATGCGCAGAGCACTGCTCCGTCCAGAGGAGAAGAAGGAATACTTCTTCAAGTTCAACGTCGACGGGCTGCTTCGCGGCGACTACGAAAGCCGCATGAACGGCTACGCCACAGCCCGCCAGAACGGATGGATGTCGGCGAACGATATCCGCGAGCTTGAGAACCTCGACAGAATCCCGGAAGAAAAAGGCGGCGACCTTTACCTCATCAACGGCAACATGACAAAGCTCGAGGACGCGGGAATCTTCGCAGCCTCAGCATCAACACAGGGAACGGAGGAACAACCTGATGAAGAACAAGAATCGACCGAGAAATCGGAAGAATCACAGGAACAAACGGAGTCCGGTGACCGGCTCCGGGAAAGGAGGAAGTCCCTATGACAAGAAAATTCTGGCGATGGACCAGAAACGAAACGCCGGACAGCTTCGGTTCGGATCGAACGCTCTACCTCGACGGGGAAATATCCGATGAGACTTGGTACGGCGACGAAGTCACGCCGCAGGTCTTCAAGGACGAGCTGAATTCCGGCAAGGGAAACATCACGCTCTGGATCAACTCGCCCGGCGGAGACGTTTTCGCGGCGGCGCAGATTTACAACATGCTGATGGACTACCCGTATGAAGTGACCGTCAAGATCGACGCGCTTGCGGCTTCAGCGGCAAGCGTCATCGCGATGGCGGGAACAAAGGTCTGCATGAGTCCCGTGGCCATGCTGATGGTGCATAATCCGGCAACCATCGCAATCGGCGATTCCGAGGAAATGCAGAAAGCCATCGACATGCTGTCGGAGGTCAAGGAGTCCATTATGAACGCCTACGAGATCAAGTCCGGGCTGTCCCGGAACAAGATCAGCAGGCTCATGGACGCCGAGACCTGGATGAATGCGAAGGAGGCAAAGAAGCTCGGATTTGCGGACGAGATTTTGTTCGCGGACGGTCAGGATGAAACCGAGGAAGAAAATCCGGATGAGCCGGATGATTCCCTCATGCTTTTCTCCCGGAAAGCCGTCACCGACTCCCTGCTCTCGAAGCTGATACCGAAACGCAAACCTGAAATAAAGACACAGACCGTAAAGGTCGCAGATCTTGAGAAGCGGCTCTCGCTTCTCAGCCACTAATGAATGGAGGAATTGAAAATGACCAAGATTATGGAACTTATGGACCGCAGAGCCAAGGCGTGGGACGCCGCTAAGAACTTCCTCGACACCCACTCCGATAACGGCGGCAACGTGTCCGCGGAGGACGCCGCCACCTACGACAAGATGGAAAAGGAAGTCACCGACCTGACGCACGACATCGAGCGCCTGCAGCGGCAGGAGCAGATCGACAAGATGCTCTCTCAGCCGACTTCTTCTCCGCTCACCGGAAAGCCGGGCGCGAAGGATGAGCCCGACGACAAGCCGGGCATCGCGTCCAAAGCGTACAAGACCGCCTTCTGGGACAGCATCCGCAAGCGCAACTGGTACGACGTGCAGAACGTACTCGAAGTCGGCACCGACGCCAACGGCGGATACCTCGTGCCGGATGAGTATGAAAAGACTCTCGTGCAGGCGCTGACCGATGAGAACTTTTTCCGCTCTCTGGCACACGTGATTCAGACCGACAGCGGCACGCACACCATTCCGATTGTCGCGTCCCACGGCACCGCAAGCTGGATGGAGGAGAACGGACTGTACCCGGAATCCGACGACACGTTCGACCAGATCACGCTCTCCGCGTACAAGCTGGGAACCGCGATCAAGGTTTCCGAGGAGCTGATGAACGACAGTGTATTCGATCTGGAATCCTACATCTCCACCGAGTTTGCGAGACGCATCGGCGCTGCCGAGGAGGAGGCGTTCCTCGTGGGCGACGGCCAGAAGAAGCCGGAGGGCGTCTTCACCAAGGTCAAGGCGACCGAGGGTGCGACCACGGAGATTGCCAACACGAATATCACCTTCGACGAGATCATGGACGTGTTCCACTCCCTGAGAAGCGTCTACCGCAACCGCGCGGTCTGGATTCTCAACGACTCCACCGTCAAGGCGCTGCGCAAGATCAAGGACGGAAACGGCAACTATATCTGGCAGCCGTCTGTTGTAGCCGGTCAGCCGGACACCATCCTCAACCGTCCGTACCGCACCTCGATCTACGCGCCGGAACTGGCGGCAGGCAACGTGCCTATCCTGTTCGGAGACTTCAGCTACTACTGGATCGCCGACAGACAGGGACGTTCCTTCAAGCGTCTGTCCGAACTGTATGCGGCGAACGGTCAGATCGGATTCCTCGCGAGTGAGCGCGTGGACGGCAAGCTGATCCTGCCGGAAGCCGTCAGAGGTCTTTCCGTCAAGGCGGCGGGCTGATTGATTCTGCTTTGTTGTGGGCGGGCATCCTTTACGGGTGACCGCTTCACTTTTATTGGAGGTGTCTCATGGAAGTAACGCTTGAGGAAGCAAAAACCTATCTGCGAGTCAGTTCTTCCGATGAGGACGAGCTGATTTCCAACCTGATAACCACAGCAACGGCAACCGTGCAGGACATCGCCCGCTTCTCCGACGAGGAATGGGAATCAGGCGAGGAGAAAATCCTCATAAGAATGCGCATCGCCATCCTCTACACGGTCGCTTATCTCTACGAGCACCGCGAGGACGCGGATCACAATCAGCTGAACCTGACGCTCCGGGCGCTGCTGTTCGGCGTGCGCAAGGAGGGATTCTGATGAAAATTGCGAACATGCGCGTACCGGTCACGTTCCAGAAAAACGAAGTGACCTCAGACAAGTACGGAAACCACACCGCTTCATGGACGGATTACTTCAAGTGCTGGGCGACCGTCGGGACGGATTCCTACGGTTCTGAAACCTCCGGCGAGGTAATCAACCCGGAGGAATCACTGAACTTCACCTGCCGATACTGTTCGGAGCTTGCCACTGTGGAATCCACGAAGTATCGGATTCTCGCCGAGGGCAAGGTTTACAACATCACCTATGTGAACCCGATGGGCTACAAGAAGAACACGCTGAAATTCAACTGCGCTTTGGAGAAATCGAAATGAACGAGAAGGTTTCCATAGACAGCCTGCGCGACGCGGTCATGAAGGGCCTGCAGGAATACGCCGACCTCGCCGCAGACGACATGAAGGACGCAGTGAAGGACACGGCGAAATCCGTCCAAAAGGACATCCAGTCCGGCGCTCCCGTTCGCACCGGCAAGTACAAGAAATCGTGGTCGGTCAAGACGGTCAGCGAGGACGCAGATTCCATCGACCTTGTCGTGCATTCCCGCAACCGCTATCAGATTGCCCACCTTCTGGAGCATGGCCATGCCAAGCGCGGCGGAGGACGTGTCGCGGCTCGTCCGCACATCGCTCCGGCGGAGCAGGCTGGCAACGAAAAGCTGGTGAAGGAAATCCAGCAAAAGCTAAAAGGATGACGCCTATGAGTTACGACGACATAGTAACCATGCTCGAGGAGGCCGATCTCCCCATCGCCTACGACCACTTCGCGGAGGGCGAGTCTCCGGACCCGCCGTTCATCTGCTTCCTCTTTCCGGGGACAGACAACATGTTCGCAGACAACGTGGTCTGGGAACGGATAGACGAGCTGAACATCGAGCTTTACACGGACAAGAAGAACCCGGACATTGAATCGAAAATCGAAAATATCCTGACCGCACACGAGCTTCCCTACGAGAAGTCTGAGGTCTGGATCGAGGACGAGAAGATGTACGAGGTTCTCTACCAAACACAGATTATTGGAGGTTAACGATTATGGCTACTAACAAGAAGAACAAGGTCAAGTTCGGCCTGAAGAACTGCCACTACGCCATCGCGACGCTCGCCGAGGACGGGACCGTCACATTCGGCACGCCAGTGGCAATGCCCGGCGCTGTTTCGCTTTCGCTTGACGCGGAGGGCGACAACGAGCCGTTCTACGCTGACGACACCGTCTATTACATGGTCTCGAACAACAACGGCTATTCCGGAGACTTCGAGCTGGCGCTCATCCCGGAGAGCTTCCTCACGGACGTGATGCACGAAACCGAGGACGCGAACGGCGTCATTGCCGAGAACAAGGATGTCGAGCCGGAGCACTTCGCCCTGCTGTTCGAGTTTTCCGGCGACCAGAGGAAGATCCGCCACTGCATGTACTACTGCTCTGCGACAAGACCGTCCGTCTCTGGACAGACCAAGGAGGACTCGACCGAGGTGCAGACGGACACGCTGTCGATTACGGTTTCTCCGCTGCCTTCCGGTCTCGTGAAGGTCAAGACCGGCACGAACACGACGGACGCTGTTTACAACGCCTGGTACGACAAAGTCTACGAGCCGAGCGATACAGCAAGTACCTCGTCCGGCGCAAAGGCGAATACCTCATATTCAACGGAGGAGGAGTAAACGATGGCGGTGACAAAGACAATAGAAATTGACGGTCAGGAGGTCATGTTCCGCGCCTCCGCCGCCATTCCAAGACTCTACCGGAACAAGTTCCACAGGGACATCTACCGGGATCTGAACGAGCTGCAGAAAGGCATCAGCGAAAACGACGAGGAGAACTCCAGTCTCGACACGTTCAGTCTGGAGCTGTTCGAGAATATCGCGTGGCTGATGGCAAAGCATGCCGACAAGGATGTGCCGGACTCTCCGGAGGAATGGCTCGACGGGTTCAACACGTTCTCGATTTATGAAGTGCTGCCGCAGATCATCGAGCTGTGGGGCGTCAACACGGAACAGCAGGTTCAGTCTAAAAAAAACATCATGCGACAGAGCGGGAAATGACAACCCCGCTCTTTTTACTGCGCTGCGTGCAAATCGGACTGCATATCAGCGAATTGGATTTACTGACCATCGGCACGGTCAACGACATGTACGCGGAGATGAGCAACGACGACTGGGACTATCCGGAAATCGCGACGCAGGAAATGATGGATCGGTTCTGATCCGTTATTTCCTTTTCAGACGGGATATGAGCAGCCAGAAGACTGTGGCAGCCGCCATGCAGATGGCGCACACAATGCCCATATTGGCCTGAATGGAGACAGACGAATAGGAATTGTTGTCTGTACGAGTCAGTTCATAGATGGGAAGACCCGCTAATTCCACTTGATAGAAAGCGGCGTCATGCGCGTACGCGTACGAATATCCGAAGTAAATAGCAACTGCCATGATGAGGATTCCGATGCCGAATCCGACAGCAAGGGCAATGAGAAGTCCTCTCCATTTTTTACGCATCTCTGCCGCCTTCGTCATCCGCGAGAATAATGGCTTTACCGCTGTTTGTGATGGAGAATGAGAGAACCTTGTAACCGTTCTGAGCGAGCTCGTTTGCCTTTTTCTCGATCTCCTCGGCCATCTTATGCGCTTTCGGATTATATCCGATAACAAATGTCTTATACATATGCACTACCTCCTGTTTGGAGGATAACAATTCACGCATTTCTCTGCTACCAGCAGAAGGTAAAAGTTCGACTAATTCTATGTAAAGCCTTGAAGGGAGGTGTATCCGCATGGCGAACAGAATAAAAGGCATCACCGTCGAAATCGGCGGCGACACCACCAAGCTGACCGAATCGCTCAAATCGGTCGACAAACAGATATCGAATACGCAGAAAAGCCTGCGGGACGTGAACAAGCTCCTGAAGCTCGATCCCGGCAACACGGAACTCCTCTCCCAGAAGCAGAAAGGTCTCCAGACAGAAATCGCCGCCACCAAGGAGCGCCTCGAAGCGCTCAAGGAAGCGGCAAAGCAGGCGGACGCGGCACTGGCAAATGGCGACATGAGCCAGTCGCAGTATGACGCGCTTCAGCGTGAAATCGTCGAGACCGAGCAGGACCTCAAGAGCCTGACGAAGGAATACGAGAACTTCGGCTCTGTCTCCGCGCAGAAGATCGCGGCTGCCGGTGAGAAGGTCAAGTCCGTCGGCGAATCGTTATCAAGCGCCGGGACGAAAATGACGATGGGATTCACCGCTCCCGTCGTAGCCGGAGCAACCGCAGCCGTCACTGCATACGGTGATGTGGACAAGCAGTTCAACCTCGTCAAGCAGACAATGGGCGATACGGCGAACTCCGCCGAGGACTTCGAAGGACTCTGGGACCAGATCGGCACCTCTGCGAAGAACTCGGTTTACGGTATGCAGGACGCAGCCGACGCGACGCTGAACTTTGCGCGTCAGGGCTTTACGGCAAAGGAAGCAACCGACATGCTGACGCCCGCCATGAACCTCGCCGCCGGTACCGGCACGGATCTGTCTGAAACCACCTCCGGGCTGGGAAATGCCATGAAGATGTTCGGAGCGGATTCCTCGGAAGCTGCAAACTACGCGGATGTTCTCGCCAAAGCGCAGGCGCAGGCGAATACCACAACCTCGGAGCTTTTCGAGGCGATGTCTGTCGCAGGCCCTATCTGCAAGACAGTCGGATGGGACGTGAAGGACCTCGCGACCATTACAGACGTCTTCGGCAACGCGGGCATTTCCGGCAGTGAAGGCGCGAACGCTCTGAAAACAGGACTCGCGCGTCTCGCTTCTCCCGCCAAGGAAGGCACGACCGCGATGGATCAGCTCGGCCTTTCCACCGGGCAGACCTACGCCATTTTTAATGAGAACGGAACCTTGAAGGACATGCCGACTGTACTGGCGAATCTGAATTCTGCATTCTCCGGGCTGACAGATCAGGAAAAGCTCGAGGCCGCGGCTAACATCTTCGGCAAAAACCAGATGTCCAAGTGGCTGACACTGATTCAGACCTCGCCGTCAGAAGTATCCTCTCTGCGCGATGCTCTCGACGACTGCGGCGGCTCGGCTGAGAACATGTCAAACGCCCTGATGTCCGGCACAGGCGGCACGATCGAACAGCTCAAATCCACCTTCGATGTTCTGACTGTCACCATCGGTCAGGCGGTCGCTCCAGCCTTCCAGAGTCTGATGGAGAAGATCATCGACGTGATGAACGCCATCATGGACATGGACCCGGCGACGCAGAAAATGATCCTGACCATCACGGCCATCGTCGCGGCCATCGGTCCTGTGCTGATTGTCGTCGGCAAAATGGCGACAGGCGTCGGTGCGCTGATGACACTCGCTCCAAAGATAGTATCCGCAATAGGAGTCGTGAAAACAGGAATTACAGGATTGAATGCTGCAATGGCGGCAAATCCGATCGGTCTCATCATCACAGCAATCGGACTGCTTGTCGCGGCGTTCATTTACCTGTGGAACAACTGCGAGAGCTTCCGAAACTTCTGGATCAATCTCTGGGACAACATCAAGGAAGTCGCGGTGACTGTCTGGACGGCGATCAAGGACTTCTTCGTGACAATCTGGAGCGCGATTTCCAGCGTATTCACCTCCGCTGTGAACGGCATCAGCAGCTTTCTGTCCGGCGCGTGGAACGGAATCCAAAGCGTGGTCACAACGGTGATGAACGCAATCGGTTCTGTGATCCAGACGGTTTGGAATGGCATCAAGACATTCTTCACCACGATTTTCACGGCGATACAGGCCGTGGTCACGACATATTTCAATATCTACAAGACGGTCATTACAACGGTCCTCACGGCAATCCAAACCGTGGTCACCACTGTATGGAACGCGATAAAGATGGCGATCTCGACAGTCTGCACTGCCATCCAAACTGTCGTTACAACCGTATGGAACGCCATCAAAACCGCGATTACGACTGTGATAAACGGCATCAAGACCGCCGTCACGACCGCGTGGAACGGAATAAAGACCGTCACCTCGACCGTATTCAATGGGATAAAGTCTGTCGCGACCTCGGTCTGGAACGGCATAAAGTCCGCCGTAATGAGCGTCGTGAACGCGATGAAGTCCGGGATCACATCCGCATTCAACGCGATCAAGAGCACGATCAGCGGAATCCTGAACGGCATTAAATCAACGTTCAGCTCTGTTTTCAACGGCATCTGGAGCTTTGTTTCCGGCATTGTCAGCAAGCTCAAGAATGTTTTCAACTTCCACTGGGAACTGCCGAAAATCAAGCTCCCGCATTTCTCGGTTTCCGGCTCGTTCAGTCTGAACCCGCCGAGCATTCCGCATTTCAGCGTCTCCTGGTACAAGAAAGCGATGGACGGCGGCATGATTTTGAAGGACGCGACCATCTTTGGGCAGTCCGGAGGCACGCTCCTCGGCGGCGGCGAAGCTGGCGATGAAGCCGTAGTCGGCGTGAATTCATTACGGAACATGATTAAAGAAGCCGTCAGCGAGAACGCCGGATACTCCGGCCCGCTCATCAATATCGAAACCATGAGTGTGAGAAGCGACGACGACATCCGGAAGATTTCTCAGCAGCTCAACACCCTGCTTGTCGGCAGCCGACGCGCGAAAGGATTGGTGATTTAAATGGGATTCAAATTCAACGGGAAAACGAGCCAGAGCTTCGGACTTGCCACCAGAATGACAAAAGAAAACCGCATGCCGGATTTCACCAACAACACGATCACCGTTCCCGGACGCGAGGGCCTGTTCGACTTCGGAGAAACCATCGGCGAACGCAAGATCGAAATATCCTGCTTCATCCCTCCCGGCAAGAGCGACGCGGACTTCCTCGCCCGCAAGGACGAGATCATCGCGTGGCTGAACCCGGACATCGGACTGTGTGAGCTAATCCTCGACAAGGAGCCGAACCGCGTCTACCGGGCAAGGCTCGAGAGCGGATTCTCGTTTGACAAGGTCGTGCGGAACTCCTGCACCTTCGACCTGACGTTCCTCTGTCCCGACCCGTACGCCTACGCGGAGAATGACGAGACGTTTGAAATTACCGAGGCCGGGACATTCTCGCTGAACCGGACGCTCGGCAACGCGGACTCCCTGCCTGTTTATTCGCTTGTTGCGGATCTCGGCAAGGACAAGAACGCGGTTATTACCACCAATGGCAAGAGCCTCAAAATCGACGGCGTTCTTACCGAGGATGAAGTGCTCGTCATCGACTCCTCGCTCATGACGGCAAAGGTAACCGACGCGGACGGCAATACGCTGCGAAACGGACTGCCGCTTCTCGAGAGCCTCGACTTCCCGGCGCTCAAGGTCGGCGCGAACACAGTCACAATCGAAGCCGACAGCACTACCGAGGTCACCGTGCAGTCGCTGAACACGCAGGACAAGTTCACCGGTCAGGTCCCCGCGTCATGGGGAGCGGACGGCCTGTGGAGGTTCAACGAATCCGAACCGGACGCAGACACTTGCCTTGCGGATTCGAGCGGCAAGAATAGGAAAGCATCCATCAACAAGTGGAGTGGAACAACAGCAAGCCTGCAGACAGGACACCTCGGGCGTTCCTTCCGCATAAACATCAACAACCCGTCGACCGAGCAAACATACCTGAAGGTCAGCAACGACGGCACGATGTTCTCAAATATCGGCAAGACTATTGTTGTCGGCGGATGGTTCATGCCAACGACCTACTCGGTCGGGAACACCTTCTGCCCGCTGCTCAACACCCGGCAGGGAACCGGCAACCCGATATTCTACCTGTCGCTTCACTCCGGGAAACCGCGGCTCATGCTGTACAACTCGTCCGGGACGCTGATCCTCGATCAGGATTTCACGCCGAGCTTCACGCTGACCAACGGCCTGTGGTATTTCATCTCGGCGATCATCAAGCCGGACGATCACACAGCGCAGTATGTCCTCGGCAGCAGAAGCTCCGGCGAAGTATGGGTATCGGACGCGGTCAGCTTCACAGGCGAACTCAACCGCTCCTGCACAGCAGACCTCATCTGGGGCATGCACGCGGAATCGTACTGGTACGCGGGCAACTTCGACGACTGGTTCCTGAACTGCGACTCAGGTCTTACAGCAGACGACATTGCGCTCTGGTTTCAGGAATCCCTGACCTGCAACGCCGCGGATTCCACCGCGGATGTGGACGGGCTGGCGACAGCTGATGCTGTCACGCTCAAAGCGACGGATTCCGTCTACGCCACAAGCGGCTACCTCACAACCGCCGCCGTGGAATATGGAATAACCGGAAAATGCTATGTCTCTCTGACCGCTGATACGCCGACGGGAACAAGCGTCTCCATCGAAACCTCCACTTCGGATGATTTATCGACATGGAGCGACTGGGCGACACTTGGCACGGACAACACCGTGCAGTCGGATTCCGCGAAGTACATCAAATTCAGAGTGACGCTGACAACAACAGATTCATCGGTAACGCCAACGGTAAAAAGCATCGCGCTCTCGACGCCCGGCGAATCCGCGTTCAAGAAACTGACCATTCAGGCCCGCAGCAGATGGAGGTGATTCTGTGGCTGCTGAAAAGAAACTACTGGCCGTTCTCGATCTGAACGGCGAACAGGAGGCCGTGCTCGAAAACGCCTACGACGTCATCATCACCGGTGAGATCAACGGCATCGACACTCTCGAATTCAACCTGCCCTTCCGGGACGAGAAGCGCAAATACCTCGAGAACGAGAAGCAGGTCAAAGTCGGCGACGACGCATACAGAATCAGAACAATCACCGATGAAAAGAATGAGCAAGGCACCGCCATCACCTCGGTCTATGCTGAGGCAGCATTTTACGATCTTGGATTCTCAACGAAGAAGGCTGAGATCACCTTCAACGCTGACACCGCTGACGTTCCGATGGCGTACGCCCTGAAGGATACCGGCTGGACGGTCGGAACCGTCAACAAGCGGACAAAGCGCACCTGGACATGTCAGGAGAAAAACGCGCTGGCGATTCTGCGCAAGGTGCAGGACCTGCACGGCGGCGACCTGATCTTCGACAACGCAAACAAGACCGTG
The DNA here is from genome assembly GCA_012034405.1 of Oscillospiraceae bacterium HV4-5-C5C. Lineage (GTDB taxonomy): Bacteria > Bacillota > Clostridia > Saccharofermentanales > Fastidiosipilaceae > JAAVLZ01. The sequence goes on from JAAVLZ010000015.1 coordinate 48,864, forward strand.
AGTCTGCTCACTTTCAGCGGAACGGATTCCGGAGCGCTTTTCTGCTACAAGAAGAACATGAAGTCCATCAAGCGCGTGATTGATACGCAGAGCCTGATCACCCGGCTCTACGCCTACGGCAAGGACGGCATGACGTTCGCATCCATCAACGACGGCAAGGAATATGTGGAGGACACGACCTACACGAACGAAATCCGCGTATCGACGCTCGACTGCTCAAATTTCACCAACCCGTACCAGATGCTCGAATACGCCGAAATGCGGCTTGCGGATTACGCCGCGCCGAGGATTTCCTATGTGCTGAACGCGATGGATCTGTCGGTGCTGACAGGCTACGAGCATGAAAGCTGGAAGCTCGGCGACATCGTGACGGTCAGGGACGACGAGCTGAATATCAGCGTAAAAACCAGAATCGTGCGCCGGGAATATAACCTTCTGGAGCCGTGGAATACGGTTCTGGAGCTTTCCACCACACTCCGCGAACTTGGCGATTCCTCCTCGCAGTGGGACGTCGCCGCCGACATGCTCTCCGGCGCGGATCTGGTGGACAGTCAGGAGATGAAGGATCTCGTGCCGTTCAATCATCTGCGCAATTCCCGCGCCGACAGCGGATTGAACTATTGGGAGAACTCCGGCTTTGAGGTGGATGCCGAGAACGGCGTGTCAGGCACGGCGTCCTTCAAGTGCGAAGGAGCGCTGAATACAACGAAGAGCCTGACGCAGACAGTCACTCCGGCAAACCGCGACAGCTATACCTTCTCCTGTCAGATCGCGTCCGAGGACTTGAAGATGGGTGACAACGGGCAGGTCGGCGTGGAGGTCACATTCGAGTACGAGGACGGAACGACTGAGACGCGGTTCATCGACCTGATTTAAGGAGGCGTCTATGGCGAGCTTTACACATGTCGGACAGGCGGTCAGCCCTCAGAACGGGCGTGTGAAGAAAATCCGCATCCGCGTCTGCGTGACCGACTGCATCGGAACGATATACATAACGGACATGTTCCTGCAGGGCGGCTCCATCGCGACCGGCTGGGTGGGACACGTTTCAGAAATTCAGTGGACGCAGGACGGTGATTAAATGCCAATCTTTACGAGATTCACTGAGACGATCGACAAGAAAGAAAAGAAACGGATCGTGAGCGTATCGATCAAGCCTGTAGTCACCGACTGCACAGGAACCGTCTGGTTCACCGACCTCATGCTGCAGGAAGGCGCGATGCTCTCCGGATACGTCATAAATACTGAGACGGCACAGAAGAAGTACGCGACTGGCGACGAATATGCTGTCACAGGGAAACGATTCTTCAACGGAATCGTCCGCGGAAGCGCAACCTGCATCATTTTCAACCTCGGAAAGACCTCGACCGGGCTCGACTGGAAGATTTACCCGAACCAGAACATGAAGGCCGGGAGCGTTTCCCTCGCTCTCGGTGCCGGAGCGCACAAGGCGATGTTCACGGAATCGGCGAACGCCGGTGATGAGCTGCAGCTTCTCGCATCAACCCGGCAGTGCCTGAAAAACAGCTCGGCAACCTCGAAGGACGGCTTCTTCCAGTACTCCGCAGCCGGAGACAGCAAACACCCTGTTGCGGTCGAGGAGAAAAAATCAGCGAGACTTTATGTGGAGTTTCAGGAGAAGGAGGATGGGGAAAATACTTGACTGATTTTCGTACTTTTGTTCATGATGGGTTCAAGATTGTCTGTTATAATGATTTAAATAAAATCAGAAGTTGATGGAGAATAATCGGACATGAAAATTGAGCATATTGCCATGTATGTAAATGATCTTGAGGCGGCAAGAGATTTCTTTATCAAATATTTTAACGCTTCTTCAAACGCGGGATACCACAACAAAAATACAGATTTTCGGTCTTATTTTCTCACATTCGATGGTGGTTCCAGACTGGAAATTATGAATAAACCTGTAATGGAGAATCCAGAGAAGACTCTTACGAGGACAGGATTCATTCATATTGCTTTCAGCGTGGGGAGCAAAGAAAAGGTCGATGAACTTACTGCTCGGATGAAAGCTGACGGATACGAAGTTGTCAGCGGACCACGCACTACCGGGGATGGTTACTATGAGAGCTGTGTTGTTGCTCTTGAGGGAAATCAGATAGAAATTACAGTGTGACAAATTCCGGTTTAACCGCAAAAAAATAATTTGAAAGCGTCTCCCAACCGAGGCGCTTTTTTCATGCCCTCACGGAGGTGAGCGCCTATGGCATTGGACATATTAAAAGGCCGCGAGTGCATGGTCTGGACGTTCATGGGAAACACCCGCATGTACACCGCACTGAAGAATTACGGAGACCGTCTCTCGCAGATAGGTCTCTTTTCTTTTAAGGTCGACGCGACAGGGACTATTACCGAAACCGGCGTAGCGATCAGCGACATGCTGACGTATATCAACAAGTACCCGCATATTACGTGGCTGCTCACTGTCCGCAATGACGGCGTTTCGAGTGTGTTCACGGCACTCCGGGAAAATACGGACGGAGCGCAGGACAAGTTTCTCACTGAGCTGGTTCGGATCATGGAGAAATACCCGTGGTGCGCGGGCGTCGATATTGATCTTGAGCGCGGCGGCGACTATTCCACGCACGCCAAGTCAACGGCGATGTTCAGGAACATCTGGAACGCAGTCAAGAACTACGACAGCACGAAGAAGGTCAACATCTGCCTGCCCGGCATGAACGCTGTGAACGGTTCTGTCGGAGGCGAAAACTGGTGCATATACGCTGACCTGAACGCGTACTGCGATACGGCGGCCATCATGAGTTATGGAATGGCGTGGGCTGGGAGCGCTCCGGGTCCGGTATCTCCAAAGGACTGGCTCGACGGCATCTACGACTACGCAGTCAAAGCAATGACGCCGGGAAAGGTGTTCATGGGACTTCCGGCATACGGCTGGAACTGGCAGATTTACGATACGCCGGAAAACCTCGGCAACACATATCGAGGAGTATCCAACACCTACTACGCCGCCAAGAACTGGATGACGGGAAAGTACAACTTCACGGACGACGCAGCTCCGCAGCCGTTTATCCCGATTCTCGCGTACTGGGACGACTACAACAAGGTGCCGTACGCCTTCCCGCAGGTCTACGACTTCGCTGAAGGTCAGGACGCAAGCAGCTACAACTACCCGCTGATGGCCGGAACCTACAACCGCAGGCGCTATCTCACCGCCTACAGCAAGATGCAAAAGACCTCGTTCGGAACGGTCTATGTAGATCATGACGGCACGCCGGACAGCTATACCGGCATCGTATCATCGAAGAACGGCGTCGCGGTCATGGGTGACGAAGGAGAAGCGACCTACACCTTCTCCGTTTCAAGCTCCGGAACATACGACATTGCCGTCCGGCTCTGCTATCCATTCTGGGACAAGAACGGAATATATGTCAGCATTGACGGGACGCAGAAGCATTTCACCGAGTCGCGGCTCTGGTGGCCGTACTGGCGCAGCACCTTCTGGGCTTCGCTCGCGGACGGCATCAGCCTGTCAGCCGGAACGCACACCATCACGGTATCGGTTGACGTGAAGGGCGTGCAGTTCTACGGATTCCGCGTCTGCTCGGATTTCAGCGAGGAGCCGTCAGCAGGAAGTGCGTCGTTCACGCTTTCTCCCCGCCACTTCATTGATGTGGATGGCAATGAGTGCCAACCTGATAAAGGCTTCAAGCTCACCTGTGAAATGCTGAGAAGGAAACCAGACTCCGCGCTTATCTGGTACGAGGATTTCGAGGATTACGGCATGCTCGAAACGAACTACTGGCAGACGCTGTCCGGCTCATGGAAAGTCTGGCGATCGGACGAGTATTCCGAATCCCGCGTTTATTCCCAACTCGACGGCAGCGGCAAATTTGCATGGAACTACGACGGATTCAAGGACGTTCACCTCCGGGCGCGGCTTGCGTTTCCAGCGGGAAGCACTGGCAAGGCGGGCGTCTTCTGCGGCAGCCTGTTCTGCTGTCTCAACTACAGCAGTCAGGCCGTGGAGCTGTGGAACGGAAGTACAAAGCTCGGAAGCTACTCGCAGTCGATTCAGCAGACGCCGACCGCAAGTCTCCGTACCGATCCAACCACCTACACCGTCGAGATGCGGATTCGCGGCAGCACCGTGCGCGTCTATTCCGGCGCGTCAAATACGCTGCGGTTCACCGCAACGGTCAGCGGATTCTCAGGAGGAACCGCCGGATACCAGTCTGACCAGAGGACGATCTGCGAACTGCTCCGCATGGGCGACGCGTGGACGTACGAGCCATACGAACGCTTCGACGTGACCTTCCCAGACGGCAGCGTCACCCAGTACGGACGCATCAGCCGGAGCAACTGCACATGGGACGACGAATTCCAGGTGTTCACGCTCACCTCGGATGTTGAGGAATCCACTACAAGAAGCGAATCCATCTCAATGGACTACGAATTCTACCACTCGGCACAGCTCGACCTCGAATGCGGGAAGGACTACACGGTGACGATCACGCCGAAGGACATCGACATCTGGATCTCGCGGCTTTTCCTCGGAGACGCGGACGGATTTTCCATTCTCTACTATCAGGACGTGGATTCGCTCGTCTACTGGGCGAATCAGGCGGCGTACCACTGGGGACTTCGCGGCATCGCGATCTGGTCGCTCGGGCAGGAGGATTTAAGGCTCTGGGAGGCATTGCCGAAACAGACCGACACCTCATAACTTCATAAATCACAGAGTTTTTTCAAGGCTGTCAGCGTACCACTGGCGGCCTTTCATTTTGCTCAAAATCAAAGGAGGGACATTTTGATGAAGGAATTCTGGAACACCATACAGCTCATTTTCGCGGCCATCGGAGGATGGCTCGGCTACTTTCTCGGAGGATGCGACGGGCTTCTTATCGCGCTGATCATCTTCGTGGTCTGCGACTACATTACCGGCGTGCTCTGCGCCATCGCGGACAAGAAGCTCTCGTCTGCAGTTGGATTCAAAGGAATCTGCAGGAAAGTCTTGATCTTCATTCTGGTCGGCATCGCCAACATCCTCGACATCCACGTGCTCGGACATGAGGGCGTGCTGAGAACCGCAATCATATTCTTCTACATTTCGAATGAAGGTCTTTCTCTCACTGAGAACGCCGCACATCTCGGACTTCCGATTCCCGGCAAGCTCAAGGATGTGCTTGAACAGCTTCACGACAGAAACGACAAGGAGGAACAGTAATTATGGCTATCAAGGGAATAGACGTATCGGTCTGGCAGGGAAACATCGACTTTGGCAAGGTCAAAGTGTCAGGCATCAGTTTTGTGATTATCCGCGCCGGATACGGCAACGGGAACAAGGACAAATGGTTCGATGAGAACTACCGGAAAGCAAAAGCAGCCGGGCTCCACATCGGCGCATACTGGTATTCATACGCCACATCCGCTGACGGTGCGAAGCAGGAAGCGCAGTCCTGCGCCAAGGTGCTCTCAGGCAAGCAGCTTGATTACCCGGTCTACTTCGACATCGAGGAGAAGTCCCAGCTTTCGCGCGGGAAGGATTTCTGCTCATCGCTCATCACGGCGTTCTGCACGGAACTCGAACGGCTCGGCTATTACGCAGGATTCTACACCTCGCTCTCAAGCCTGAACTCCGTGATATCTGACGCCGTGAAAAAGCGGTTCACCGTCTGGGTGGCGCAATGGTCGAGCAAGTGCAGCTACTCCGGCAGCTACGGCGTCTGGCAGTATTCGTCCAAAGGCAAGGTCAATGGAATAAGCGGAAATGTCGACATGGACTATTCCTACATCGACTTCCCGTCGGCAATCAAAAACGGCGGATTCAACGGCTATGGCAAGAGCGCAGCGTCCACCATCACGACGACAGCAAAGAAATCTGTGGATGAGATTGCAGCCGAGGTCATCGCCGGGAAATGGGGCAATGGCTCTGACCGCAAGAACCGCCTGACCGCAGCCGGATATGACTATGCCGCCGTGCAGGCCAAGGTCAACGAGAAGCTCGGCTCTTCCGGTAAGAAATCGACCGCGACTTACTACACGATTCAGAAGGGAGACACGCTCTCCGGCATCGCGAAAAAGTACGGCACGACCGTTTCCGCAATCCAGAAGCTGAACAGCTCGCTTATAAAGAACGTGAACCTCATCCAGGTCGGATGGCGGATTCGCGTGAAATAACCACATCATCTCCTCTGGCCCACTGGTATTCCTTTATACGGGATTGCCGGTGGGCCTTTTTTCGTTTTCGCTTCGTCAAAATAGGTCTCCAGCCTCCAGTGGAAAGCAGGAGGCGAAACATCATGACGGAGGAAAAGAACTACTACACGGACGAGCGCATCCGCAGTGATCTCGACTATCAGCGGGCGCAGAGGACTGCCAGATGCATGCTTGATTCAGGCCTTATTTCCGATGACGAATTCAACAAATTATGCGACATCAACCGCGAAACTTTCTCTCCCTTGTTTGCGGAAATATATCCGAAAACTGCTTGCTATGTGTCCGAAACAGAGTGATTGATAGACACTGACAAGGAGGCAGGCCAATTGAAGAAAATCACAAGAATCGAACAGGCAAACAGGGGAAAAACAGAGTCAAAGAAGCTGCGTGTTGCCGCCTACTGCCGCGTCTCCACGGACTCGGACGAACAGCTTGAAAGCCTTGAAACACAGAAGACGCACTATGAAAGCTACATCACCTCTCGTGACGACTGGCGGTTCGCCGGGATCTACTACGACGAGGGCATCAGCGGCACCGGCAAATCCAGACGTCCGGAGCTTGAACGGCTCATGCAGGACTGCAAGGCCGGGAAGATCGACATGGTCATCACCAAGAGCATCAGCCGATTCTCACGCAACACCACCGACTGTCTTGAACTCGTCCGAAAGCTCCTCGAGCTGAATATTCCCATCTGGTTCGAAAAGGAAAACATCAACACCGGTTCGATGGAAAGCGAACTGTTCCTCTCCATCCTCTCCAGCATGGCAGCAAACGAATCCCTTTCCATCAGCCTGAACAGCAAATGGAGCATCAAAAAACGGTTCGAGAACGGCACGTTCAAGATAAGCTATCCGCCATACGGCTACGACTGGGACGGCGAGACGATGACCATTAACCCGGAGCAGGCGCAGATTGTCCGCCGTATCTTCTCAGAGACACTTGCCGGAAAGGGTACCGCTGCCATTGCCGCGGAGCTCAACCGGGAGCAGATCCCGACGAAGCGAGGCGGGCGCTGGAGCCCGTCAGGAATCCGCGGGATGATCGCAAACGAGAAATACTGCGGCGACTGCCTTTACCAGAAGACATGGTCGGATTCAGCCTACAAGCGGCACCTGAACCACGGTGAACAAACACAGTACCTGCAGCAGAATCATCACGAGCCGATCGTCAGCCGCGAGGACTGGGAAGCCGCGCAAAAGCTCATCTCGCAGCGGGCTGATGAGAAGAATATCAGCAAGGGCGATGAAAAGTACCAGAACCGCTACGCATTCTCCGGCAGAATCATCTGCGGCGAGTGCGGCGCAACATTCAAGCGGCGCATCAACTACACAACAGACGGAAGCTACGCGGCATGGAGCTGCAAGACGCATCTCGCCGACAAGAGCAAATGCTCCATGCTCTTCATCCGGGACAGCGACCTCAAGCTCGCATTCATGACCATGATGAACAAGCTCATCTTTGTGCACCGGCTGATCCTCAAGCCATATGCGGAAAGTTTGAAGCGGAATTCTACGAGCCAGACACTCAGCCGAATACAGCAGCTTGAAACAAGCCTTGCCGAGAATGCCGACAAACGCAAGACGCTCACGAAGCTCATGGCGCAGGGATTCATCGACCAAGTGATCTACAGCCAGCAAACAGCCGAGCTTCTCTCGCAGGCCGATGGCATTCGAAAACAGATAGACGCCCTGCAGAACACGACAAGCAGTGAAGCCACAGCTCTGATGCATGCAGAGGATCTGCTGCACTTCACCGAGAAAAGCTCGATGCTGGAATACTTCGACGACCGGCTTTTTACACGGTTCGTTGAACGTATTGTCATTCGCTCACGGCACGAGGCAGTATTCCAGCTCAAATGCGGGCTCACGCTCACGGAAAGGATGTGAAAAACATGGGACACACACCATACGGATACAGAATCGAAAACGGCAAAGCGGTCATCGATAAAGAGAAAGCCCAGCAGATAAGAAACCTCTACAAAAACTACCTTGATGGCATGGCGCTTGCCAAGGCTGCACACGAAGCGGGAATCCAGACCTGGCACGGCTCGGCAAAGCGCCTGCTCGAAAACAGACACTACCTCGGAGACGACTACTACCCCGCCATCATCGACCAGCAAACCTACGACAAAGCACAAGCCGAACGCCTGCACCGGGCAGAGAAGCTCGGACGGACGAACAGAAAAAAGCAGTCGCCGGACACACGAAAACCGCCGACCCATTTCAAGCTGGCCGCTCCCGAGCAGGCCTATGACGACACAAAGCAGCAGGCGGAATACCTGTACAGCCTGATTGAAAGTGAGGCGCAGTGATGGCAAACGTGACAATCATCCCTGCCAGACGGCAGGTCGGAAACAACGTCAAGCAAGCCGAGCAGCCGAAGCTACGCGTGGCGGCATACTGCCGCGTCAGCACTGATTCGGACGAACAGGAAACCAGCTACGAAACGCAGGTCTCCCACTACACGGAGTACATCAAAAGCCACCCGGAATGGGAGCTTGCCGGAATCTTCGCCGACGATGGAATCAGCGGCACAAACACGAAGAAGCGTGACGAGTTCAACCGCATGATCGACGAATGCATGGCCGGGAACATCGACATGGTCATCACCAAGAGCATCAGCCGCTTCGCCCGCAACACGCTCGACTGCCTCAAGTACATCCGGCTCCTCAAGGACAAGAACATCGCGGTATGGTTCGAAAAGGAATCCATCAATACGATGGACTCCAAGGGCGAGGTCCTAATCACCATCATGGCGAGCCTCGCGCAGCAGGAATCGCAGTCGCTTTCGCAGAACGTGAAGCTCGGGCTCCAGTACCGCTACCAGCAGGGCAAGGTGCAGGTCAACCACAACCACTTCCTCGGATACACCAAGGACAGCGACGGCCACCTCGTCATCGACCCGGAGCAGGCGGAGGTCGTCAAGCGCATCTACCGGGAGTACCTCGAAGGTCTTTCCATGAAGAGGATCGCCGAAGGGCTGGAGAAGGACGGCATCCTCACCGGCGCGGGAAAGACAAAATGGTACGACTCCACCATCAACAAGATCCTGCGAAATGAGAAATACATGGGAGATGCCCTGCTGCAGAAAACCGTGACCACGGACTTCCTCACCAAGAAACGCGTACGCAACACCGGAGCCCTGCCGCAGTACTATGTGGAAGACGATCATGAGGCCATCATTCCGAAGGACATCTTCATGCAGGTGCAGGCCGAGCTTGTGCGGCGCAGGAAGGTTCACACCGGGCCGAACGGACAGAAGCGCATCTACTCCGGCAACAACTGCTTCTCACAGATGGTCGTCTGCGGCGAATGCGGCGAGCTTTACCGGCGCGTCCACTGGAACAACCACGGCTGCAAAAGCATTGTCTGGCGATGCATCAGCCGCCTTGAACCCAGCCGCGCAACCATGAACTGCACCAGCCGAACCGTCAAGGAAGACCTTCTGCAGGAGGTCACGGTCAAGGCGTTTAACCTGATTCTCACCGACAGGGACGGCTTCATCCGGCAGATGCAGGAGAACATTGCCAAAACGATAACCACCGCCGACACGATGAGCCCGGACGGCATTCAGGCACGGCTCGACGAGCTACAGAAGGAACTCATCCGCAAAGCCAACAACAAGCAGGACTACGACGCCATCGCCGATGAAATCTTCCGGCTGCGGGAGCAGAAATCACAGGCCGAAGCCGATACCCGCAGCCGCGAGGAGACGCAGAAGCGCATCGCCGAGCTGCAGGAATTCATCGGAAAGCAGCAGGCCGAAATCACAGAATTCGACGAAAGCCTTGTCCGAAAGCTCATCCAGCAGATCACCGTCTACGACGACCACTTCACCGTCCGGTTCAAATCCGGACTCGCCATCGACATCAACGAATAAGAGCAGGCTCGCTCATGGGATTGTCTCCCAGAGCGGCCTGCTCTCTTTTTATCTTCTACATGAAATATGTTGGCTACTTTTTATTCTTTTTACTGTGGAGAATCACACCTGTCGAGGCAGCAAAGGCAATGCCGAAGCAAACGCCGACTCCGATTCCTGCCATACTGTGAAGCACATTCACAAAAACAAAGCTCCAAAGAATCGCCATCGCAATTCCAATCAGCAACACGATGATTATCGCTGTCTCTCTTTTCATGTCTGACCTCCTTGGGCAAAATCATATCAGCCATCTTGACATCCAACCTGAACACTACATCCAATCACAAGTCACAACCTATCGAATATCCAATCGCGAGTCTCAACCCTAAGAGAAAGGCATGTTTGATAAGTTCCCGCAGAGTGCTTCATGCCGGTAATCTCTAAGCCGTCCTGAACAACACGAATCCCGAAAATGGCTTGATTACCGGGTTCTTTTACACTTCAGTCCCTGCGCCTTGACATCAATACTACGGTCTCGACGTGGGTGGTTTGGGGGAACATGTCCACCGGTCTGACTGCCCTGAGCTGGTACACCGGCTGCAAACGGGCGATATCCCGGGCTAAGGTTGCCGGATTACAGGAAACATAAACCAGCACTGGTACAGCCAGGTCGTGAAGCAGGCGGGTGAGCTTTTCGTCCAGGCCCTTGCGGGGCGGATCCACCACCACGGCGTCCGGCTTGAGTCCCTCCGCCAGCAGTTCCGGTGCCAGGGCTTCTGCCGCCCCTTCAAAAAAACGGCACTGCCCGGTCAGCTTGTTTAGCTGAGCATTGGAGCGGGCATCCCGGATAGCGGCGGGGACAATCTCCACTCCGATCACCTCGCGCGCGACTGCGGTCAAAGCCAGACTGATCGAGCCGGAGCCGCAGTACAGATCCCAGATCCGCCGGTAGGGTAGTTGCTGTGACTCAGATCTATATCCGGCAGCGGTGTCTGGCGCGTCCGCGGCCCCAGGTTCAGTCGTAGCTGTTGTTGCTGTTTGCAAGAAATCCAGCACCGTCTGGTATAAGCGCTCGGTCTGGCGCGGGTTCACCTGAAAAAAGGCCGCTGGAGAAATCTGATAAGCCAGGGCGTTAATCCGCTCGGTAATCTGCGCCTGCCCCCAGAGCAGGGTATAGGTATTGCCCAGGATACGGTTGCCGGGCTGACGGTTTTCATTAATATAATATGAGCTGAAGGTGAGACCGGCCTGTTCACAGGCGGCCTGGGCCAGCTCAACCAGCTGGGAGACGGGGACCCGATCCTGCCAGCGCCGCACGTCCGTGACGACCGGGACCAGCATCACCTGACCGGTGGCCTCGGCATGGCGGATCAGCAGATGTCTTAGCAAGCCCTGCCCCTGTCTTTCATCATAAGGGCTGATTTTCAGCAGGTCCAGATAGCCGCGCAGCGCCGCCCGCAGCTGATCTGCCACCGGGTGCTGAATCAGACAGCAGCTGCCGTCCGTAACCTGGTGGCTGTCGCGCGCGTAAAAACCCAGTTGAAGCTTGCCCGCTTGTCCCTGAACCGGGATCTGGACCTTGGCCCGGTAGCGCCAGGGACTGGGGGCGGGCAGGATAGGGAGCATGAGCAGATCTAGCGTGTCGGGCTTCTGCTGACCTAAGTGAATCAGCGCGTTGCGGACCTGGGCGGCTTTCCATTTTAACTGTCCGTCATACGTCAGGTGCTGCAGGCTGCAGCCACCGCAGCGCCCAAACAGGGGACAGGCAGGCTGCACACGGTCCGGACTCATATGGAGCCAAGCTACAACCCGGGCGGTGGCATAGCTGCGGCCAAAGGTCAGCTGGCGGAGACGGACAGTTTCACCGGGGAGCGCGCCGTCCACAAAAACCGCCTGCCCATTATGTCGGCCGGCTTGTTCCAGACGGCCCACACCTTGTCCGGCCTGATTTAAGTCACTGATTTGAACCAACTCATGGTTCCCGGTTTCATGGGTTACTTGTTCCACTCTGTTGTTAATCCCTTCCAGCCTGCACAGTCCAGCGCGCGCGTTTTGACAAAGCTGACGTCATCCTATACGATGAAGCCAGATGTGTCTATATCAGAAAAGAGGCTTGATTTTATTTTACACCCAAAACAAGGTTTATCTGACTTGCGGGCTACGTTGCGGCGTCTGTTCACGTTGCGCCGCGTGCTCCTGATCTGGCTGGGCTCGGCCATTTTGTCCTTTGGTCTGTACAATGTCCACCAGCAAACGGGGATTACTGAAGGCGGCGTCTTGGGCCTGCTGCTGCTGCTGGAGCATTGGCTGGGCCTGTCGCCGGCGCTGCTTTCGCCGATTCTGGACGGACTCTGCTACGCGCTGGCTTTGCGCTACCTGGGCAAGGAGTTCCTGCTGGTTTCAGCTTTTTCTACGTTGAGCTTTGCCGGCTTCTTCAAGCTGTGGGAGAGCTTTCCTCCGCTGCTGCCGGATCTGAGCGCCTATCCGTTACTGGCGGCGCTGCTTGGCGCGCTGTTTGTCGGGACGGGAGTCGGTCTGGTGGTGCGGCAGGGAGGCTCCAGCGGTGGCGATGATGCGCTGGCACTCGTTATCAGCAAGGTAACCCGCTGGCGCTTGACCTGGTCCTATTCCTTTACGGATGTGGTCGTTCTTTTGCTTTCCCTGACGTATATTCCGGTCAGGCGTATTGCCTACTCACTGGTCACGGTTCTACTGTCATCCTATCTGATTGATCGGATTCAGGGCTTACCTGCCCGGACTGGTAAAGCGGGTGAAAAGACTCAGTCCAAGTCATCAGGACCTTCTGCGGGACCGGCGCGTAAGCCTGACTGAGGACCGGATCAGCTGGATTCCCAGCCGGACAAGGACACGGATCAGTTATAAATCGGCATAAATGAGGGGCAGCCGGCGACCGGACTGTCCCTTTTGGAGATTATGATGGGCGGCTCCGGCCTCCGGAGAGCCGGTTTTCCTTACCAGATGCCCAGGAGTTTTTGCGCCAGCAAGCTGACCAGTGTAATCCCGATCCAGCAGCTTGCGCCCAGCAGCAAGGGCTTACCCCCGGTCTTGACCAGCTTGATCACATCAGTATTTAATCCGATCGCGGCCATGGCCATGACGATAAAAAACTTGCTTAAGGTCTTGAAAGGGGAAAATACAGCTGCCGGCACTCCTGCCGCCGTAGCGACAGTTGTCAGCAGGGAAGCCGCGATGAACCAGAGGATGAAGAAGGGGAAGACCTTTTTAAAACTGAAGCTGGATCTGGCCGCCTGACCTTGCGCTAAGCTGGCGGCGGCGGCCTTTTTGCTTTGCCTGGCCTGATACAGTGTCAGGACCAGCGTGATCGGGATAATGGCCAGTGTGCGGGTCAGCTTGACCGTGACAGCTGTGTCCAGCGTGGCGCTGCCTAGCCGGTACATGGTGTCCCAGGTAGATGCTGTGGCAGTCACGGATGACGTGTCGTTGACTGCCGTCCCGGCAAAGAGCCCGAAGGCGGCGCCGCTGCTGCTGTCAAAGCCCAGCAGGCGGCCCAGGGTTGGGAAAAACAAGGCTGCCAGGATGTTAAAAAGGAAGATAATGGAGATGGATTGGGCGATTTCTTCGTCATCCGCCTCAATCACCGGAGCGGTAGCCGCTATGGCAGAACCACCACAGATAGACGATCCGACACCGACTAAAACCGCAGTGTGGCGGTCAATTTTCAGCAGGTGGCCCAGAACATAGGCGATCACCAGCGAAGTAGTTATGGTGGACAGGATGATGGGTAGTGAGCGCCGTCCGGTTTCCAGCACGACATTGAGGTTCAAGCCAAACCCCAGCAGGATGACCGCGTACTGCAGCAGCTTTTTAGAGGTGAATTTCAGCCCTGCCTGCAGGGGCCGGGCCCATTTGCGTGCTAGCGGGGCTGCCAGCAGGCCCAAAAGAATCGCAAAAACAGGGCCGCCGATAATACTGAAGGTCTGACCGGCAAACCAGGCCAGCAGTGCCAATCCAAGGCTCAGGAGCAGGCCCGGCAGATAGGCTTTAAAGGGTTTCATAGCATAGATCCTTCTGTGAAGACAAGGATTACCCCTTTGGCAAGCTGATCTGTCAGCTGAAATCCGGTATGACGACAGCGGACATAAAAGCGCCGGAGCAAGGTCATGACCTCACGCCGGCGGGGCTTGACTCACAGTCAAAGAGTCTAGCAAACAATAACCCTTAAGTATAATTATGATTCATAATCAGCTGATAAATCCAGCCCTCGATCAAAGCTGATCTACCAGGCGGCCAATATAAGCGATCGTCTCTTTAAGCGGTTGATCGGTCGTGATATCCACGCCGGCTAACGCCGCAAATTCAACCGGGGTAACCGTACCGCCGGCCTTAAGCGCGTTCAGCCAGTCCGTCACGGCCGGCTCCCCTTCCTGCTCAATCCGCTGTGCGACCGCCGTTGATATGGTGAGACCGGCCGAATAGGTGTAGGAGTACAGACCATTATAATAGTGCGGCTGCCGCATCCAGGTCAGTTCCGCGCCAGGATCCAGGAGCACACTGTCGCCCCAGAACTGCTCCAGCTGCTGCCGGAAAATGCGGTTGAAATCCTCTGCCTGCAGCTGCTGTCCCTGATCCACCAGGCGGTAAACCTCCCGTTGGAAGCTTGCCTCCATGAAGTGAGTAACAAAGTTGTGGTAATAGGTATTGGCAATCTGAGTCGCGCTCACCCAGCGGCTGAAGCGTGGATCTGACTTTTGCCGGCGCAGATACTGCCCCAGCAGCAACTCGTTACAGGTCGACGGGGATTCTACAAAATACAGCGAAGGCTCCCAGCCAAAGTAGCGGTGTTCCCGGGCGGCTAAAATGAAATGGGCTGCATGCCCCAGCTCATGGGCCAGGGTGAAAAGTTCACTCATCTGACCGTTCCAGGAAAGCAGGATGTAAGCATGGCCGCCGTAGAGGCTGGCACAGAAACCGCCGGTGGATTTGCCCTGATTATTGGCAAAGTCAATCCAGCGCTCCGGATACGCGCGCATCACGATATCACGATAGCCCTGGCCCAGAACGGATAAGGCGCCATCAATATAAGGCTTGGATCCCTCAATGGACACCGACGGCGCGAAGGTCGGATCAAAGGTCGCTTTGAGATCCGCGTAATGCACCTGTTCCAGCTGGTATTCCTGACCGAGCGCCCGGGCATAGCGGCGCATATGCGGGGCTAGATCCTGCATAATGGTATCGATCTGACGGTCGTATAGCTCCCGGCTGACGTTCTGGCTGTCCAGCAGGTAATCAAACACTGAAGCATAACCCCGCAGGGTCGCCAGGGTCTTTTCCTTTTGTACCTGTGCGTTGTAATCATTGGCAATGGTATGGATGTACTTTTCCAGTCCCTGACTGAAGCTGGCAAACGCCTGGCGCCGCACCGCTGTATCCGGATCTGACTGATAGTGATTTTCATACAGGACAAAGCTGTTAGCGTAGGATTGGCCGTTTGCCTCAAAATCCGCAAAGCTCATATCTGCCAGCTTGGTGATGTCGTAAGCATCGCCTGGCAATTCCAGGGTCTGATTGAGCGCGTTTAAGACCATTTCTGTTTCCGGCTGCAGGCTGTGGGCTTTACGTCGTTTTAAGTCCGCGATCATCTGAGCGTAGTCAGGTTGTGCCTGAGCCAGCGCGTCCAGGCGCTCATCCGGCAGCGTCAGCAGCTCCGAGTCGATAAAACTCAGCCTGGCCTGCGTGGCGGCCAGCACACTGCCGCAGCTTTGGTTCTGCTTTTGCAAAGCCGCGTTGCCCATGTCCGTAGAAACACCCAGACTGGTGTAATTATAAACTTCAGACAGCAAAACATATAACGATTCGGTCCGGGCAAGCAGCACCAATATATCGGAAGTGTCCGGCAGCGTGGCAATCGTTCCTTTATACTGCTGTTCCAGCTCGGCAGCCTGCTGCTGAATGCTTTGCAGCTTGGCCTGAAAATCGTCCGGCGTGGCACAGATATCGGCCAGATTCCAGGTCTCTTGTACCGGGACCTCACTGCGGACGGGTAGACCTTGTTTCAAATTCATGCTTTTAACTCCTTAGTACCCTGTCAGTTACTATATAATGAACCGTTCACCCTCAGAGCTGTTCCACGGTTACGGCGTGCTTGGCCAGCATCAGGACAGGATTATAGCCCTCTTTAGAGCGGCGAAGTCCCGGGTCATCCATATCTTCCTCACGATTAATAAAGCTGACTGCGTCAGTTACTTGCTGCAGGGCAAATTCATGGCTCATCACCGGATAAACGCCCGGCAGGTTGGTGTTGGCCTTTTCAACATGGACAAAAAGCGTATCCCCCACAATTTCACCGATGGTGAAGCCCAATACTGCGTTGCCGTAGCGCAGAACCGCGGCCGGAAGCCGGTAGTGTTCCAGGTGATCTAAAATTTCCTCTATTTTGCGAGCTTCCTCCTCAACCATAGGCAGATCTTTATTGTAGTCTTGATTGAACTCAGCAAAGAAGGCTTTAACTTCAGGCACATCCGCTGGGGTCAGCGGCTCAAAAGTAAAATCCGGATAGTCACGGATAAAGCGATTGATATGGTTACGCGGGGTTGAATACTTTTTACCCTGCAGCTGAATAAACTCCTGTGCGTCATAGATGTAATCTGCCAGGCCCAAAGAGGTCTGACTGCTCACCTTGCGGTAATAGGCCTGCAGCTGGCTTAAACCGTCGTCCGTGACAGCGGCAAAAGACGGCAGGCAGCCGGCTCCCTGGCACCAGGCGGTGATCTGGTCCAGGCCCGCTGTAAGACTGCCGCCATAGGGCAGCATGAAGGTTTGTTCCTGCTTAAAATAGCGCATCTTAATAAAAAGCTGATCGTGGTCAATGCAGTAGGACTTGTTAAAATAGTCGCGCCACATCATCATATCTGTGACGGTGTCGTCACAACTGCGCGTGCGGGCCGCCTGAATATAAGGCCGGATGCGGTCAAGGTCATCCAGCGTCAGCGGTTTGAATTCCAGCATAAGGATTAATCCACCTGTCTTTCCTGATTTCATAAGGTTTATTTCATTATAGGCCCCGGGCACGTGCAGACTGCGTAACACTTCTGACGGCGCCGCGATTTAGTACCGGCGTTGCTGCTTCAGCGCCCGCTGGCCGCGGCAGGCAGGTTGCGGTATATCACCTGGGTTCGGACATAGCTCAACTCCGGCCAGGCCTCAGGGTGGTCCAGCCTGAAGGCTAGCCTGGCGGCCAGCCGGCTGCCCAGCAGATCGGTCTGGACGGCTACGGTGGTAATGCGGCCGGCCACATTGGCGTATTCATCACTGTTATCAAAACCGGTCAGGATGATCCGGCCTTCCCGCTGCAGGTGTTGTTCGCTGTAATACCGTTCAACAAAATGTGCCAGAAAGTCACTGGCACAGATGATCGCGTCAGGGGTGCCCCTCAGGCTCTCCAGAAAGCTGCTGATCTGCTCAAAATGAGTGGCTAGTTCCAGGGCTTGCGTCAGGCAAAGATTGCGGTCAGCCTGCAGTCCATGATCAGTAAAGGCATCCAGAAAACCACGGTAGCGGTCATCATTGGTCTGAGCATAAGCAATATCGCCGATAAAGCAAAGCCGGCGTAAACCCAGATCCAGCAGTTTTCCGGTGATTTGCCGGATGCTGCTGTACCCTTCAATCAGGACCAGATCCCCGCTGAGCTTGGGAAAGGGCAGGGCCGGTACCGTATCCAGAAAGACCTTGGGCAGGGCCAGGCTGGATAACTGGCGTAAAACGCGGGAGGAATAGACATTCATGACAATGATGCCGTCAACCGAACCGTCACTGAGACTGGCAGGCAAGACCGAGGGGGAAGCGGTATCCACATGAATATAGGTGTACATCAGGTTGATATTCAGGGCGGAAAACTCTTTGGCCAGCTGATGCAGGATCTGCATCCAGAAAAGCGAAGATTCAGGACGGGACACCACCACGGCCACCGTGCGGGCGCGGTTTGCGACTTCCGCAGGCGGCGGACTGGCTGTATGAGCAAAATAGCCCATTTGCGAAGCGGTTTCAAAGATTTCCCGGCGCTTCTGATCTGATACACCGGGTCGGTTATTCAGGGCTTTCCAGACGGTAATCCTGGAGGTTGAGAGCTGCTCGGCTATCTGCTGCATGGTCGGTCTATTCATGGGACTTCCTCCGCTTAACAATTCCACCGTCCATTATGACGGACCTGCTAGCTAAAGGCAATAAGAAAGATTAACATATGTTAACACGAAAAACGAAAACAGAAATAAATAATAAATAACTAAGTTAAATCAGCTGCTGCAATAAAATAAAAAAGACAAATGAGGGCAATAAGACAACAAAACAACCGCTGCTTCGAAAAATAAGTTGACAAATGTGAATATGAAAGTTAATGTAAGGTTAACAAATGCATCTCAATGATAACGGGCTAGGTCAAACTGTTTTCAGGATGACGCCTGTGGACCGTTGATAATTAAGGAGCTGCCTGTCCATGAGCAAAACCGCGATAAATCAACCGGGAACCGTTCGCTTCAGAACCCATAAGCACTGGACGCGGGATGATACGGAATTGACCCTCCTGGGACTGCCGTCCGCTATCTGGTATTTTGTCTTCAGCTATCTGCCCATGTTTGGTCTGATCATTGCCTTTAAAAACTACAGGATCGTGCCGGGCAAGGGCTTCCTGTACAGCCTCTTTCACAGTGATTGGGCGGGCTTATCCAATTTTACTTTCTTCTTAAAAAGCAATACCTTCAGTATGCTGCTGCGCAATACCCTGGTTTATAATCTGATCTTTATTATTTTGGGCATTGTCTTTCCGGTAAGCCTGGCCATCCTGATCAGTCAGCTGTACAGCAAAAAAGCTTCTAAAGTTTATCAGACGCTGATGTTTTTTCCTTACTTTATGTCCTGGGTTGTGGTGAGCTACTTTGTTTACGCTTTCCTGAATCCGGATAAAGGCCTGGCTAACAATGTCCTGGCAGCTTTGGGCCTGGATACGGTCCGCTGGTATTCTGAGCCTGAATACTGGCCGTTTATCCTGACTTTTATGCAGGTCTGGAAGTCGCTGGGCTACAGCATGGTGGTCTATCTGGCCAGCATTACCGGCATTGATGAATCCTGGTATGAGGCCGCGATGCTAGATGGCGCGACCAAGTGGCAGCAGGCCCGTTACATTATCCTGCCAACACTGAAACCCATCATAGTCATGATGTTCATCCTGAATGTCGGTCACATTTTCTATTCGGACTTTGGCCTCTTTTACCAGGTGACGCAGGGGATACCCAACTCTCTGACCAATGTAGCCAGTACCTTTGATACTTATATATATATGGCGCTGCAAAGCAATGTCAGCATTGGCAAAACTGCCGCGGCTGGCCTGTTCCAGTCGGTGGCCTGCTGTGTGACGGTCCTGGCGGCCAACTTCATTGTCTCCAAGGTCGACGAAGAAAACGCCATTATCTGAGAAAGAAGGGTTTAAGATGACTGCTGAAACCGGAAAAAAGAAAGCCTTCAGGCTGAACGCAGTAAAACCGGTCACGAATGCCTGGCTGAGGGCCCTGTTTGTCCTGCTGTCCTTTATGTGCATCTTTCCGTTCTTTTATGTCTTTATGATTTCGGTTTCCTCGGAGCAATCCATCCGTCAGAGCGGCTACGCCATCTGGCCTTCAGAATTCTCCGGGGCGGCCTACCGCTTTTTGTGGAACGAGCATGACACGATCCTGCACTCGCTGCTGATATCCGTTCTGGTAACGGTCATCGGTACGGTCCTTGGCGTCCTGCTGACGACTTCGCTGGGCTACGTCCTTTCTCGCCCGGGCTTCCGTCTGAAAGGCTTTTTCACCTGGATGACATTCATCCCCATGATATTCAGCGGCGGCATGGTGGCTAACTATGTTGTGGTCGCTAATCTGCTGGGCTTGAGCAACACCATCTGGGCCTTGATTCTGCCCCTGAGCTTGTCCAGCTTTAACGCGATTATCTGCAAGACCTTTTTCAAAACGACGATTCCGGATTCACTGATTGAGTCGGCCAAAATAGACGGAGCCACGCAGCTGACCATCTTCAGCCGGATTGTTATCCCGATTTCCAAGCCGGTTTTTGCCACGATCGCGCTTTTCCTGACCTTTGGCTACTGGAATGATTGGTTCCAGTCCTCACTGTATATTTCTGACACCAGCCTTATCTCTCTCCAGGCGCTTTTGAATAACATGATGAAAAATCTGGATTATATCGCCAACAATCCGTCCGCGGGTCTGAGCCTGCAGCAGTATCGCAATTCCATGCCCTCGGAATCCGTGCGCATGGCCATCGCGGTCGTCATTATCATTCCTATTGCCTGTGCCTACCCGTTTTTTCAGAAGTATTTTATTTCCGGTTTGACGGTTGGCGCAGTCAAAGGCTGAGAAAGCTTATCCATATAGAGAAGGAGCGAACAATGAAAAGATTTGCAAAGATCTTATCGGCCGGCCTTGCAGCCAGTCTGACGCTGGCCCTGGCCGGCTGCGGCAGCAACGCCACTGCTACCACTACCGGTGGCAGCCAGGCTGCGGACACCAAGGCCAGTGGCTCGGCGGAACAGAGCGGCTCGGCCACGGCGGCTTCCGGAGAGGTGACCACGTTGAAGTGGGTCACCGTCGGCAGCGGTCAGCCTACCAATTATGACGCCTGGGCCAAGCAGGTGAATGATTATCTGGGAGCAAAAGCGGGCATCAATGTGGAGGTTGAAGTGGTTTCCTGGGGCGACTGGGACAACCGCCGCAATGTCATTGTCAATACCGGCGGTGACTTTGATATCCTGTTTACGAATGGCGGTACCTTCAATAATGATGTGCAGACCGGAGCCTTTACCGACATCACGGAGCTGGTGCAGAGCCAGACGCCGGAGCTTTACCAGATGATACCGGAGGAGTACTGGGAGGCCTGTGAAATCGACGGCAAAATATACGCGGTACCGACCTACAAGGATTCTTCGCAAAGTGAATTTATTGTCTGGGACGAGCAGCTGGCCAAAGATAACGGCATTGATCCGTCGCAGTACACGGAGCTGGATCAGCTGACTGAGCCTCTGACCACCCTGCTGAATGCCACGGGTGAAGCCTCCTTCCCCTTGAGTGCCTCCAGTCTGCCGGACTACCTGACATTTATGTATGATCAGATGAACACCGGCTTGGCGGCAATTGGGGTCCGCTATGATGACCAGGACGCCAAGGTTGTGCCGGTCTACGAGCAGCAGGACGTGATGGATAACCTGAAGCTGATGCATCAATGGTTTGAGGCCGGCATCATCAATGCTGATGCGGCAACCAAAACAGAAGGCGATAATTACAAAGCAGTGAGCATCGCGCAGGGCTGGGCTGGCGCTGCCAAAACCACCTGGGGTCCGGGTATGGGTGTGGACGCTGTAGCCTATCAGTGGGGACCGACGATTGTTTCCAATGACACCGTCCGCGGCTCACTGAACTGCATCTCCGCCAATTCCGCCAATCCGGAAAAAGCCCTGGAGCTGTTGCAGTATGTCAATACCGACACCTATGTTCGTGATCTCTTTTACTACGGCGTGCAGGGTGATAACTGGGATTACACGGATGACAGCCAGACCAAGGTTCATAAAAACAATGCTGACTGGACCATGGCCGGCTACACGCAGGGCACCTTCTTTAATGTAACCCAGACCGATGAGGTTGACTTCAACCAATGGGATGAGGTCAAAGAGCTGAATGAAGCGGCCACCCCGTCGGTCTTGCTGGGCTTTACCTTTGATTCCAGCAATGTGAGTGATGAACTGGCTAACTGTATTTCCATTGTGACCAGATACAAGAGCGAATTGCTTACCGGTACAGTGGACCCGGAAACAGAAGTTCCGGCGCTGATGGATGAGCTGCGGGCCGCAGGCTTTGACGACATTGTGTCAGAAGCCCAGACCCAGGTTGATGCCTTCATGGCCGGTCAATAAGCTTTCGGCAGGAGCCGCTGCTTTGCCACTGCCTGGCACCGGCGTGAGCTGACAGGGGGAGACGGGGATCAGACAATCCCTGTCTCCTATCTGTTTATAAAGCCTCTGAAATGAGAAAAAGAGGCTGCGAATATATATAATAGTGATCGTTATCAGCAGATTTGGAGGAAGAAAACATATGACTCAGATTATCGGTCCGGCGCTGCCGCAAATACCCTGGCAGGAAAAACCTGCGGGCGAGACCCAGCCGCTGTGGCGCTATGGTCATAATCCGGTGATTGGCCGCCACGGCAACGCTATATCTAACAGTGTCTTTAACAGCGCTGTCGTGCCCTATAAGGACGGATATGCAGGGGTCTTTCGCTGTGACAGCCGGGCCATCAGCATGGATTTGTTTGCGGGATTCAGTCAGGACGGCTTGTCCTGGCAGATAGAGGATACCCCGATTCACCTTTGCGACAATGAGACGGAGGTCTTGCGGCGCGAGTATCGCTATGATGCCCGGGTTTGTTATATGGAAGGGCATTATTATGTCAGCTGGTGTAACGGCTACCACGGACCGACGATCGGTCTGGCCTGGACAGATGATTTTAAAACCTTTCATCAGCTGGAGAATGCCTTGCTGCCTTATAATCGCAACGGCGTGCTGTTCCCCAGAAAGATCCAGGGCCGCTATATGCTGATGAGCAGACCCAGCGATACCGGACACACCCCTTTTGGCGATATCTTTGTCAGTCAGAGTGAAGATCTGATCTATTGGGGACGACACCGTTATATGATGGGGGCCGTTAAGGGAGACCGTTCAGCCTGGCAAAGCATGAAAATCGGACCCGGCCCGGTGCCGATTGAGACAGACGAGGGCTGGTTGATGATTTATCACGGTGTCATTAACACCTGTAATGGTTACGTTTACCGCATGGGGGCGGCCTTGCTGGATATTGATAAGCCCTGGCAGGTTTTATACCGGTCCAAAACCTATATCCTGGCTCCGAATGAATTATATGAATGTGTGGGAGATGTCCCCAACGTGGTCTTTCCCTGCGCGGCGCTGGCGGATAGTGGGACCGGCCGCATTGCGATCTACTATGGCTGCGCTGATACGGTGACAGGCCTGGCCTTTACGACCGTGGATACACTGGTGCAGTATATAAAGGATAATAACTTTCAGGAATAGGGCTGGCATGCGCTTGTCCGCTCAGTCCGTAACCCGCTGTTGCTTTGGGCAGCAGCGGGTATTTTATACGTAGAAAGTAATCCACCGGAACCATAATGCCACTTTGATGCATCAAGACAGGGGCGAAGCAGTTCATAGGGGAGCCGGGTCGGATGTTTCATTATATAAATGAGCCTGTTGCTGTGCGGGAAGCATTTTCCGGGACGCGCAGAGGGCGGAGGGGCAGCGCAGGGGGCGGAGGGGCAGTGCAGA
>JAAVLZ010000016.1 GCA_012034405.1 Oscillospiraceae bacterium HV4-5-C5C
TTGTGAAGGCTTTTTCGGCAGACTGAAAAACGAACTGTTTTATCCTAGATCATGGTTAGGCTATACCTTGAGCGAGTTTATTCAGGAATTGAATCAGTATATGATTTGGTATCGAGACAAACGAATCAAACGATCCCTTGGGAATTTGAGCCCGATTGAATTTAGAAAGAGTCTGGGGTTGATTTCCTAGTCCAAGAAAATGTCCGCACCCCCGCCCTGTACAAAAAAGTAGGACAGTTGACCACTCAGGTCGACTGGCTCAAAAAAAAATCTGAAGAATTGTTTGGATCTGATTGGGAGAGTCAATATACTCCGCGCCCAAAAGGGTAGCAAAGAGCTGCCGGTTTCTACTGCGGCGGATCTGTTGGGTGTAAATCGGACAAGCGCATATTACACTCCGGCTGACCCTTCGGAGCAGGAACTGGCGGCAAAGGACTCGATTGACCGGATGCATACGGACAATCCGGCTTGGGGTTCACGACAGCTATCCAAACAGCTTAAAAAGCAGGGCCTTCCCATTGGGCGTCTGAAAACACGCCGGTATATGCAGGAAATGGGAATCTCCGTGATCTATCCGAAACCCAATCTGTCGAAGACAGCCAAAGGAAATAAAATATATCCCTATTTGCTGCGAAACGCAGTGATTACCCGCCCGAATCAAGCGTGGTCCATTGATATCACCTATATCAAATTGCGCCATGGCTTTGTCTATCTGACAGCAATGATTGACTGGTACAGCCGCTGCATCGTCGGCTGGGAGTTGGACGACACTTTGGAGACGCCAATGGTGCTGCGCGCCTTGGAAAAAGCATTCAAAACGGCAAAACCCGAAATCCTCAATTCCGATCAGGGCAGTCAGTTTACTGGTCATGACTACATTGAATACGTGGAAAAGAACGCAGTAAAAATCAGCATGGACGGCAAAAGCCGTTGGGCAGACAATATTATGATCGAACGCTGGTTCCGTACCTTAAAATATGACGAGGTTTATTTGAAGGACTACGAAAACATCCGGGATGCCCGCAGACAGATCGGCGATTTCATCCACGGGTATAACTTCGAAAAGCTGCATTCAGCCCTTGGGTACCAAACTCCTGCGGAAAATTATTATTCCGCCTTGGCATCGCGGATCGCATAGCAAAATAATTTGGAATTATCTGGCTCATTAAATTTTCTCCGGATTTTTGTCTTGACTTTCGAGCCATTATACTGTATTACGTGGACAATTCAAACCCCCGATACGAGATGCCGTTCCACTGGCACATGGAGCACGAGCTCATCCTCGTGCTGAGCGGAACGTTCCGGCTCTCGCTGAACGGCGAGCCGTTCGCGCTCAGCGCGGGCGACTGCGCGCTCGTGGCCGACGGCTCCATCCACGGCGGCCATCCGGACGGCTGCATCTACGAGTGCGTCGTGTTCGACCTCGAGCGCTTTCTGCCCGGTGCGAGCGTGTGCGGCCAGCGCCTGGCGCGGCTGCGGGAGTCCGGCGCGCGGCTCGAGGGCGTGTTCGCGGCGCACAGCCGCCCCGCGCAGCTTGTGAGCGCGCTGTTCGAGTCGATGGAGACCGAGCAGACCGGCTATGAGTTCACCACGACGGGCCTTCTGTGGCAGTTTCTCGGCGAGGTGCTGGCAAAGCGGCTGTACCGCCCCGCGGCGGCGGGGTCGGCGCGGGAGGAAAAGCGCACGCAGGGCATCAAGAACGCGCTGCGGCGCATCCGCGAGGAGTACGCCGAGCCGCTGACGCTCGACCAGCTCGCCGCGGACGCCGGGCTCGACCCGAAGTACTTCTGCCGCGTGTTCCGCCGCATCACGGGCCGCACGCCCATCGACTATCTGCTGTACTACCGCGTGGAGTGCGCCGCGGAGATGCTGTGCGCCTCCTCGGACAGCGTCACGGACGTGGCGCTCGCGTGCGGCTTCGGCGACGTGAGCTATTTCAGCCGCGTGTTCCGCCGCCTCAAACACGAAACGCCCGGCGAATACCGCCGGGCGCATCAGTAAATCATTCTGCGGGCTACAGGAAGCTACATCCTCCGGATGATTTCCCGTATTTACACATCCTCGCGATGCGCCGCATTTTCCGTCTGCAGTTTCTGCCGTTCCCTGCGGATCGTTTCCGCCAGGAGTTCCGCCGCCAGACGCGAGCCGTACTCGCTCGGATGAAATCCGTCCTTCGAATACAGGCCACAGACTCCGGCCAATTCATAAAACCGCCGTCCCACATCGGCGACCGCAACGCCGCTGCGCGCCGCCGCTTCATGGTATGCATCAAACAGGCGAAGGTACATCTCTTCGTAACCGATGCCAAGCGAAGCTAGCTTCGCGCTGTCCTTCTGGTACGCCCAAGTGGCGTAGAGGATTGGAAGCGCGCCGCTTTGACGGCTCTGCTCGCACAATTGGCTCACACTTCGGAAAAATTCACCGGGTGCGATGATCGGTCCTCTGCTCATTTCCTGAAGGATTATGAAGTCCCATCGTCCGTTCTTCAATGCCGGCTGAGTCAGAGCGCCAAGCTGTGTTGACTCGGACAAATGCTCCGACAGGCACGCGCCGCCGCGGGTATGCTGTACTACTTCTGCTTCTGTCAATTCCGAGAGCATGCGCGGCATGTCGTTCTTGAATGTAAAACTGTTTCCAAGCATCAGAATTCACATATGGAGAGCCTCCTTGTTGTCGCCTGCGTGCTGACGCCGCGGCGAATTATCTCACGTCAAAAGAGAAAATGTGCGCGTCTGCACTGCCATAGCTTGCGAGCGGGATGAAGCGAACAGCCGTCGCACACACATTGCAGCACACAACGACGAGGCGCCGGATGTTGTCATCGATCTGCTCGATCAGTTTCCACTCGCCGTCTTGCGTCCGGTATTCCAGCCGGAAGGTGCGCAGCATCGTCTTTGGGAATCCGAAACCGAGCACATCCCGGTATTTGTTGCACACCATCGGATACGTGCGCAGCGTCGCGTCCCCGTCGCAGCTCGTGCGCTCGAGGTCGCTGTCCAGAATGATTCGGCAGACCCGCACGCGCCGAGGCGCACCGAAGTCATAGCACGCTGCCTTGCCGAACGCGAGGCGGCAGCCGTTGTCCTGCCCGTTCTGCGGACGGTCATATCCGTTGCGGAGCACCTCGTGTGTAGCTGCCGCCTGCTCGGTCAGCGCGGGGATCGCGCGGCGGCGGAACGGCAGCCATGCGTCGTCGAACTGGAGGCGGTCCAGCAGTTCTTCGAGGCGCTGCTCATACACGCCGCGCGGAGTGAGGCCGTCGCGCGCCGCAATGGCCGCGGCCGTCCCGACCGCCTGACCGATCGTCGCGCACGTCGCCATCACGCGCGTCGCGGACATGGCAGCGTGCGTAGCGCTGATGTTACGCCCGGCGCAGAAGAGATTTTCCACATTGACGGAATACATCGCGCGGTACGGAATACCGAACGGACAGGGCGCAGGATGAAAGACGTTGCCCCGCTCGCCGCAGAAGCCGCGCGGGTCGTGGTCGTCCATCGTCCAGCCGCCGTAGGCCGCGACGTCCTCAAAATGGCCTCCCGCGGCAACATCGTTCTCCGTGACGATGACATCGCCGACGTAGCGGCGGCTCTCGCGCTTTCCAGGCAGGAATCCGACCCACTCCAGTTCCCAGTTGTCCGCGCCGTGGTCGCCGCGGTTCTTGATGTGATCCCAGATGCCGAACGTGACGCGCAGCAGTTCATCGCGCACCTGCTCGGTGTCGCGGATGCTGTCACCCGTGCCACCGAGCTCGATCCACCAGAAGTTCTCCGTTCTGTCCGAGAGGAAGTCGTGTGCGCGGTTGATCTCCTCGTCCGTCTGATACACATGCGCCCACTTCGGCGGTTTGAAGTCCACCCTGTGATCCGTCTCGCGCGCCTGCAGCAGGCACGACAGCCCCATCGTGCAGCTGTCGGACTGTTCCGGCTCGATGTCCTCGCCGAATTCCGATCGTGCCTCGCGCCCTACACGAAATATTGCGCCCGTCAGCGGTGCAAGGACGCTGTCGCCGGAGCAGTCCGCGAACAGCTTCGCATGGACGCGGTGGCGCGTGTATGTCGTGAGCTGCCAGCCCGTGACGCTTCGGATGCGCGCGCCGTCCATCTCCGCCTCCTGACACGAACAGTTCAGGATCATCTCGATCCCCGGCCGAAAGCGGATCTTTTCATAGAGGATGCTGTCCCACACGGAGAAGTTCCGCTGCGGGTTGCGGTCCATATTTTCCAGCAGGATTTCCTCCAGAATGCCCGTTTCACGGTTGTTCTCGCCGTGGCAGCCGAGCGTCCACATGCGGATTTCGGACGAACAGTTGCCGCCGAAGACGGGGCGGTCCTGCATGATCGCGACGCGCGCGCCGTTTCGCGCCGCCGCGATGGCCGCGAGCATTCCGGCAAGGCCGCCGCCCACGACGCAGAAGTCGACATCATGCTCAATGAGTTCCGGATTTCGATTCATGATTGTTCCTCCTGATTTCCGCGTGCCGTCAGATCCGGCACGACTTTCGATAGCGCTGCGGCGGCATGCCGTACCGCCTGCTGAACCGCCGTGAAAAATAGAACTGGTCACAGAAGCCGAGCGTCTCGCTGATCTGCGCCGCGGACAGCTCTGTATGACGCAAAAGCTCCTCCGCACGGGAAAAGACAGCCTCGTCGATGTACCGTCCGATTGTCATGCCTGTCTGCGCGCGGAACGACTTCTCCAGCGTGCTCTCGGATACGTGCGCGTGCGCGGCGAGTCCCGCGACCGTCAGCTGCATCGAGAGATTGCCGTGAATGTACGAAACCGCTTCGCGCACGCAGCGGGCGTACCTTGCACGCCCCGGCGCGACGCCACCGAGTTCGAGCAGCCCCAAAATGTCCGCCATCAGTTCCTGACGCAGATACAGCCCGGCGAGGAGATCGTCGCTTTTCGCCAGTTCGATCAGACGCCGGATGCGTCCGCTGTCGGCCATTCCCGTCAGCATCCGGCCTCCGGACAGAAGATCGCCACCCGCGTCGTCGTCCAGCCGGATGTGAAAATACAGCTGTTCCATCCGGGTGCGGCACGCGTATCGGAATGAAAAGCCCACCGGCAGCAGGCAGCACATCCCCGGCTCGAGCGGCATGCTGTGACCGTCTTCGGGAACGATGTACGCATCGCCGCCGCAGATATAGTAGAGACGCGCATACGGCGGATTTGTCACCCGTGCCGCCCATTCCCGAGCGCCCTCGGCGTGGCCACCATCGAGCACGCGCAGTCGAACGCCGTTGACGTTCTGAAGCAGTCCGTCCGATTTTTCGATGTTCATACTCCGACGCTCCTTTTTGCATTTTCCGGAAAACTCCATATTTCATCCGCTTTTTCTGCTTGCAGAACGTCTGCATGCGCCTTATTATGATGTCAAGAGCGGACGCGGCGCATGCCGCAGAGCAGAATGGGAGGAATTGTCTATGTCCAATTATGTCACACGCAAAACCCCCGGCGACACCACGTGGTTCCGTCACGACCGCTTCGGGATGTTCATTCACTTCGGACTCTACTCGATGCCGGCCCGGCACGAGTGGATCAAGTCGTTTGAGGAAATTCCCGAGGAGAAATACGACCTTTATTTCCGCAATTTCAATCCCGATCTGTACGACCCGCGCGAATGGGCCAGACAGGCCAGGGCCGCGGGCATGAAATACGCCGTCATGACGACAAAGCACCACGAGGGCTTCTGCCTGTTTGATTCGCAGTACACCGATTACAAGAGCACGAACACCCCGGCCGGGCGCGATCTCATCCGCGAATATGTCGACGCATTCCGTGCGGAAGGGCTGCGCATCGGCTTCTATTACTCGCTGATTGACTGGCATCATCCGGATTTTCCCATCGACCATCTGCACCCGCGCCGCAGCGATTCGGACGCGTTTGAACAGTCGAAGAACCGCGACATGCGCCGCTATGCTGAGTACATGCGCAATCAGGTGCGTGAGCTGCTGATGAATTACGGAAAAATCGACGTGCTGTGGTTCGACTACTCATACGATGCGCAGCCCGGCTTTCCGGAGTGGATGTGCGGCAAAGGCAAGGATGACTGGGAGGCCGACAAGCTTATTGCCCTGGCGCGCAGCCTCCAGCCCGGCATCGTGATCGACAACCGCACGCAGATCGAACAGGACGTGTGGACGCCTGAGCAATATCAAATGCAGAGCTGGCCACGTCATAAGGAGACGGGAGAACTCGTCACGTGGGAGGCCTGCCAGACGTTCTCCGGCTCGTGGGGCTATTACCGCGACGAGATGACGTGGAAATCGCCGAAAATGCTCGTGCAAATGCTCATCAACACCGTGTCGCTCGGCGGCAATCTTCTGATGAACGTCGGGCCCACCGCGCGCGGATATCTCGATCGTCGCGCCGAGGCAGCGCTGAAAGCTTACGCGGACTGGATGAAGTACAACAGCCGCTCCATCTACGGCTGCACGATGGCAGAGCCGGAACTGCTGGCGCTGTGTCCGAACGGGTGCAAATTCACGCAGAGCGAGGACGGAAGGCGCCTGTACATCCATCTGTTCGAGTACCCGTTCCAGTTCCTCGAGCTGAACGGCTTTGCCGGGAAAGTGGAGTACATGCAGTTTTTGCACGACGGCAGCGAGCTCCTGTTTGAGGAAAAAGCACTGTCGCATTTCAGCGAGGGGCGCACGCAGCGCGACGATCTGCTGGCCGTCCGGCTGCCCGTTGTCCAGCCGGACATGCTCGTCCCCGTCATCGAGGTCTTTCTCAAATAAGCCGCAAATCAGCGGGCCGGAACGCCGGCCCGTCTTTTTTATTTTGCCTCCACGGCCATGCGGCGCGTGAAGGGGATTGCGATTCGGTAAATCTCCGCAGGCCACACGCTTCTCAGGCGCATGTCGGCGACGGGGACGGTCTCCACGCGGATTCTCTCCGACGCTCCCTCCACGTGCAGTTCACCGTGTGTTCCCACGAAGACGCGGCCCTGCTTCACATCCGGTTTTTCGCAGGTCAGAAGATACAGTTCCGCCCGTCTGTAACCGCCCGCGCAGCAATCGTCGAGGCGAAGCCCGCGCTCCGTAAGCGTCACCGTGCGGCGAAAGCTTTTCAGTCCCGCCTCTGCCGGCCACGCGGCGGAAATCTCCATGTCCACGCGGAACGATTCGTCGGAGCGCGCCACATGCACGTCCCGCGCGCGGTACTGCGCGCCGTCGCGCTGCATTACGCCGTCAAACGCGGGCAGATTGTGCCACGACGACTGCATCGTCCAGATCTCGTAGCGCTGCGGCGAGAAGGTCTTGCGGCTGTACGTCTCGACGCCGAGGTCAATGAGAAACGGCATTCCGTCCCGGTACAGGATGACGCTGCCGACGTCGTTGTGGTTGTGGCTGTCATCGTTTGAGCCGCCCTTGACGGCGAGGCTCCATGCACCGCGCCGGGCGATGTACACACCGCAGCTCTCGTAAACCGCATCCGGGCAGTGCGACGCTTCCGGCTTCGGCCGGGCGGCGAGCGCGGCCATTCCGGCGGCACACTCGAGTTCGATCAGCTGATGCCACAGATTGATGCGCACTGCGCCGTCCTCGCGCTGCGGCTCATCGAGTGACGCCAGCCAGTCGCGCGCGGCGAACGATGCGAGCGATTCGTCGCCGAGGCGCAGCGCAAACCGATAGTCCCGCGCGCCGCGCCGCCCGGCAAACGGCGAGCAGTCCGCAAAGTTGAAATAATACCGATCCTTGACGTGCATGTTCCGGATGTACGCCGCCATATTGTGCAGCTTTGACTGCTTCCACAGCGCGTCAAACACGCCGGGCGCGGCAAGGCACAGAAGCTCCAGACTTCCGAACAGACACAGCGCGGCGTGGCCGTAATACTGCGCGCCCTCGCTGCAGCATCCGTCTTCTCCGTACTCGTCGAGAAAGCAGTCGAGGGAATGGGCGGCTTTTGCGACGACCTCTCCGCGCGCTTCGGCCTCCATGGGCAGAACGCACGCGCACACGAGCACGTTCTGCGTGCACCACGGCGTCCAGTTGTTCAAATGTGTGCCGCTGTCCCCCATCCACCAGAACTTGTCCGTGAGATACGGCGTGCGCACACGCCAGTCGACTTCCGCACGGATGCGCGCCCGCACTTCGTCCGGCAGCATCGCTCCGAGCACGTCGTCGGCACACGCAAGCAGCGCGCCTGTCTCGGCCACAAACAGGTCGACGACAGGGCGCGCGGGATCGGGCCACACATTCTGAGCCGCGTCGCGCTGAAAGGCGTTGTGCGCCGGGACCTGCCACGCGCTCTCCTCGCAGACGGCCCAGATCGTATCGACCGCTTCATCCAGCCAGCGCGGGTCGCGCCGAAGGAGCAACCCGCAGACAAGGTCGTTCAGACGGCGGCGGCGCGCGAAGTACGGCGTCTCAAAGAGCGAGCGGTCCCCTTTGCGCGTGAACGCAAGCCACTGCGACGCAAGCAGCTGCGGCAGCGGCTCGTTTGCGGCACGCTGCGCACGCTCAAGATACAGACGCCGCAGCTGCTCCGGAATGTGTTCCAGCGAATTCCGGGACGGCATCACGGAAATTCTCTCTGGCGCAGCAGACAGGCGCGAAAGGCATGAGGCAAACACGGCGATCCCCTCCTCCGCTTTGTCAGCGCTTTGTAAAATCAAAGCCGCACTGGTCGAGGAATTCCCTCGCCATGAGCATAGACCCTATCTGGTTCGGGTGAACGCGGTCCCACGCGATGGAGGCGGAGTGACGCACGGCGCAGTACTTTTCATACATCGCCTGAAAATCTACAAAGCGGCAGTCGTACTCCTCGGCGAGACGGCGGCACGCAGCCGTGTACTCGTCCATGCGGGCGCGCATTTTGTCCTGCCGGTTCGGCTCGATGTAATACGGCGACAGAAGGAACACTCCCTTGACGGAATCCCTGACTGCGAGGATCATCTTGCGCACGTTTTCCTCGTACTCCTCAGGCGGGACGTGGTGCTCGGCCATGCCGGGACAGTCGAACTGACGCCAGACGTCGTTGATGCCGATGCAGATGGACACCCAGTCCGGGTGCAGATCCACGACGTCGCGCTGGAAGCGGGCCAGAAGATCGCGGCTGTTGTTGCCGGCTGTGCCTGCGTTAGTAATGCGCAGCGGCAGTTCAGGATAAAAGGCGGACAGCAGATTTTCCACCGCGCGGACGTAGCCGTTTCCGAGGCTGTCGAACAGGCCCTCGCCGACGGGCTGGTCGCTGCCCATGTCGGTCACGGAATCGCCCGCAAAGACAATGCGGTCATACGGTTCAAAAATCATCCGAATACACTCTCCTTTGTTTAAAACGCCTCAGATCTGCTCGATCGACACGTCATCGTTCGCACGGATGGTGATGCGGTACGTCCTGCCGCGGAAGCGGCGCGTCACCTGCGCGGGGAGCATCTCGTTCGTGAGGCAGGGCTTCACGACGAGGCCGTCCCACGTGGGACGCACGCCCAGCATATACTGCGTGACAGCCAGGTACATCCATGCCGCCGTGCCCGTCAGCCACGAAACGTTGGCAAGGCCGAAGCGGTCGCTCTCCGGGCCGAAGATGTTCGACGCGTAGACGTACGGCTCGGCGCGGTATCGATCCGCACCCGCCTTCGCCTGTGCGCGCATCGGCATCAGCTGACTGTAATACTTCCATGCATTTTCGCTGCGGCCGAGCAGACACTCCGCGATGATCGCCCACGTGTTCGCATGGCAGAAGACGCTTCCGTTTTCGCCGCACCCCTTGTTGTAGTACGTCAGCGGGTCTTCCTTCGACGGGTAATCCTGCATCGCGGGGTGAATCTTGCGGATGCCGAGGTCGGTGTCGAGCAGTTCTTTCACGCTGTCCATCGCCGTGCGCTGCTTGTCCGCGTCTCCGAGGCCGCTGATGACGGCCCAGCTCTGTGTGTTGAGCCAGATTTTGGCCTGCGGCTCCTTATCGGAGCCGATGAACACGCCCTCGTCCGTAATGCAGCGCCGGAACCACGCGCCGTCCCAGCCGCAGCCGTTGACAAGCTCACGCTGGCGCTCGTACAGAGCTGCGAACTTTGCGCCGTCCTCGCTGCGCAGCCCGGCCAGTTCGTGCATCATCGTGAGCGCCGTTCCGAACTGCATGGCCGTCCAGATGCTCTCGCCCCTGCCCTTCCGGCACACCTTGTACAGCATGTCGTTCCAGTCGGAGCTGAGCATCAGCGGAAAGCCGTGCTCACCCATGTGCGAAGCGGTGAAGTCGATCGAGCGGTTCACGTGCTCCCAGACGGTTCCCTCACCGCCGTCGTAGTATGGGATGGTCTCGTCGAGGAAGTCGAGCGAGCCCTCCTCCATCGCGAGCTGATATACGTCCAGCACGAGCCACAGATGGTTGTCGGAGTGGATGCGCGTCACGGGGTCCCAGCCCTCGATCGGGAAGAAGTAATGGTTGCAGTGGCCGTCCTGGTACTGCTGTGTGAAAAGCAGGCGCAGCTTCTCCTTTGCGCGCCGCGCGTTGAGCGGGATCATCGCCAGCACGTCCTGCGCGGTATCGCGCATTCCCACGCCGCGGAATGTGCCGGTCGCATAGTAGCTGATGTTGCGTGAAAACTGGAAATTGCGCTCCACCTGATACGGATTCCACGTGTTGATCATGCGCCGGGCGTCCGCGTCCGGCACACTGCACTGGAACGCGGAGAAATAGTCCTCCCAAACGCCGTGCAGCGCGCGGAATGATTTTTCCGCAAAATCCTTCTCGCGGCAGCGGCGCACGGCGGCGCGGATTCCGTCTTCCGTCATCGCCGTGCCGAGGAACACGCGGATGTGCTTTTTCTCCCCCGCCTTCAGCGTTACGTCGAGCTGGAGCGCGAAGCACGGGTCTCCGCCGTACATTGACGAGCCGGACAGCTCGCCGCGCTCCACGCCGACGGGGTTTTCCTCGCTGCGGTAGCTGCCCACAAACATGTCGCGGTCGCAGTCGAAGCCAGAGACGGGCGCGTCCGACGCGAAGAACACGAGCGGCGTCTCGTCCGGCTTCGGCTGGCTCTCCACGCCGTATTTATAGACGAGCACGTCGTCCATCGGATAACACGAGAGCTGGTGCTTGTTATAGCACTGCCATTGCAGTTCACGCATGAATTCCATCATGCCGAGCTCGACGTACGGAAAGATCCGCACGGTTCTCTCCCGGTCGGAGGAGAGCGTCATGTCCCAGATCATCACATTTTCGCATTCGCCCACGAAATAGCGCACATCCGCCTCAAGCCCGCGGCGCGACGCTTCGAATCCGGTGTATCCCATGCCGTGGTAACCGCGCCATCGTTCGGGACGCACGGCGCACGGCTCGCACGTGGGGCACCAGACGTCCTTTCCGTCGCGGATGTAGATGTAAAACCCGCTGCGGTCTGTTGGCAGATGGAAAAAGCGGTAATGGTTGATGCGCCAGATCTGCGGCGAGCGGTAAAAGGCCACGCCGCCGCCTGCCTGTGAGATCATTGCGTGGAACGTGCCGTTGGAGAGATAGTTCATCCACGGCGTCGGCGTGCGGAAATCATCAAACGAGATTTCACGCTTTTCATCGTCAAACCGGTACATAATCCGCCCCCTCCACGCAGCGCAGCCACTCGCGTGCCAGCAGTCCGTTTCCGGCCGGGCTCAGGTGGATGCCGTCCACCGACCAGTGGCTGCCCGGCGCGCGGCGGCATGCCTCCTCGAACAGGCGGCGCGATGGCACCAGCAGCGCACCGTACTTTTCCGCCATCTCGTCCACGACCTCGGCGCGGCGGCAGATCTCGCCGTACCATGTGTCCCAGTTTTCGATGATGTCCGTTCCGTATGCGACTTCTTCCGGGCGGAGCTTGAACAGGAACGGCTCGCACAGGACGATTTTCGCATCGGGATGGCGCTGACGCACTTCGTAGAGCATCCTGTCGTAGACATAGCGGTATTTTTCCGTCTCCACGCCGCGGTTGAGACGCAGCTGAAATCCCACGTCGTTGACGCCGCACAAGATGCTCAGAAGATCGAATTCCTCGTTGAGCGTATCTTCCGTCCAGCGCGCGTACAGATCGACGATGCGGTTGCCGTTGACGCCGTTGTTCTTGACGCGGATCTCCGGGTTGACGCTCATCAGATACGCCGCTACGTGGTTGACATAACCGACGCCGAGACGCTTGTTGGTGTCGACGTCCTTGCATTCCTTGTCCCGGCACGCGTCCGTCAGGGAATCGCCCTGAAACAATATTCTGAACATATTCCGTTCACTCCTCCGGTTGTCCGGGTCCGCATTCCGGACCCGCATGGTTTTTCAAATCGTTGTCGAAGCCCTCGCGCGGAGACAAAAAGCCAAGCGCCGCTTCGTCAAACCCCGCCTCGTGCGCGGAGCTGTAAACCTCGTTTGCTTCGATCCGGCTGTAGCGTCTCACCGCTTTGTCGATGCTGCCAAATTTTTTCTCCGGATGAATGATTACGTTGCCCTCCACGGCTGAGCCGGCAGGGTTGAGCGGGAAATCAGGATCGTCCGGGTCGGAGAAATCACAGGTAAGGTGCGCGAGAGTCGGGTATTTTTGGCGCCAGACAGCGCTTTCACGCGGCACGGCGCGCAGCTTTTTCCAGTGCGGCGCGTCCGGCGTACTGCACGACGCGCCCGCCCAGCCGCCGTTCAGAAGGCCGTCGCGATTGCGCGCGTCGTACCAGACGGGCGACGCGCACGCTCCGAGGATGCAGTTCGAGCGGATTACGTTATCGCGTCCTCCGCCGACGAGGAAGGCGCACCCGCGCACGTCGGACAGCACGTTGCCGTACGCCGTCTGTCCGGAAAGGCCGTCGTCCCAGTAAATGCCGTTCGCCGCAAACGCCTCCGAGCCGACGCGCTCGATGAAGTTGTACCGGATGACCGTCCCGTGGGCCGCCCAGTCAAAACCGGAATAGACAGCCCCCGCGTCTCCGGACGCGAGCACAACGTCATGAATGTGGTTGTACTCAATGACGTGTTCGTTGCCCTCGTACCACACGGCGACGTGCGGCGCGGATGAAATTTCGTTGTGCGCGCACCGGTTGCCCACACCGCTGAGCGCGACGCCCGCCTGATAGGTCCGATACGTCTGCGCAAAGTCGTGAATCCGGTTGTCACGCGCCTCGTTTTCTCCGGGCGTGAGCGTCGCCCGGTCGCCGCCCTCAAGGCAGATGCCGCCGCATCCGGTGTGCAAAATTTCGCAATCTTCCATCACATTGCGGAACCCCCGGATGACCGCGCCGTGTTCCGCAGCATTGCGGATCGTCAGGCGACGGAACACATTGCCGTCTCCCTGCGCGTCCACGGCGCTTGCACGCACGTCCGTGAGCGTGAAGCCCTCGAACGTCATACCGCACGCGCCGCGCAGACACACCAGCGGCCCACGCGCGACGGAAATGCTGAACGTGCCGTCTTTGCGGTGAGGGTACAGGTACAGCATGCCGGTTGCGCGGTCGATCCAGTACTCGCCCGGTACATCCAGCTCCTCGGGAATGTCATAAAAGTAATACGCTGCTCCCGCGCGCGCGCCGAAACGGCTGACAAAGCGGGGCGTCAGGACGCCCGTATCCGGGTCGATCGAGGCGGGGGTGGACGAGTCCGCCCAGTCCCAGTAGAAATAGCCGTACAGCCATACGTCGTCCGGACGATGCCAGCGCGCCGCGCGGCGGCGCGCCTCCTCGCCTGCGAGATACGCGCCCGGCCGCGGGTGTTGCAGCTCGTCCCAGCCCTCGTGATAGCACTGCGGCGGGAACTCGGCGGGCTGGCCCTGGTCGGACACGCCCGCGAGCTGCGCAAATTCCTCGTTCGGCCAGCGCGCGGGGATCATGCGCCGTCCGTCCTCGAATACCTCGATGTTCCAGCCGGACGGCATGCCGTATTTTTCGCCAGTGCTGTAACGACCGATGGGATAAAGCGTTTCGTATTCTTCGCGCAAAACACCGAGTGCCGCGAGATCAATGCCGCGAATCCGCGGAACGGCTTGCGGCGGAAAGCGCGCCGCCGCCGGGGCGGCGACGGGCCGCGTCGATGCGTACGGCACAGAGATTCCTCCGGTGATGCATGCGTTTTCCCGTGTGAAATACACGTCTCCGCTGTCCGACGCATCAAACATGAGCGATTCCCGGTAGGTGCCCGCCAGAACCTCGACCACAGCCGGTTTGTCGCAGCGCCGTGCCGCCGCCTGCGCGGCGGCAATGGTCGCAAACGGACGCTCCCGCGTGCCGGGCGCCGCGTTGTCTCCGTCCGGCGCGACAAAAAACCTCGCTCCGCTCATTCGTGATCTTCCTCTGTGCCGAGAACACAGCGGCAGAACATGTGCGCCGACGTTTTCGGAGACGGCGATCGGAACAGCGTCATCGGACAGCGCCGGCCGGCAAATGCCGGAGTCCGTGCCTCGATCTCCAGCCAGAATGTGCGTGCGTTTTCCGGTATGCCGAGCGACGCGAGCGGAATGCGCGCCGTGCCGTCCCCGCCGCCCTCCACGGTGTACGTGACAATCTCCGTCTTCGGCTGCGCGCGAAACACCATCGTGATTTCAAGCGGGCAGCGCATCTGCGGCGCCGCCTCAAGACCGCGTGCGCCGTTCAGAATTGCGGGAGAACGGCCATAGTCCGTCTCTTCGGCGGAAAAGACCGCCTCGCCGCGCTCACACGGCACCGGCATTGCGGCATACAGCACGAGCGAACTGCCCTTCTCACGCAGCACCGGGCCCTCGAGCTCCAGTGCGTTTGCTTTCACGCGCATGCGAACCGGGCCGGCGCTCTCGCCCCAGTAGTTGACAAAGCGCCTCGCACCGCCGTGCGCAAGGTTCCAGCCGAGCCGGAAAAAGGTCCATGAATACGAGATTTCCGGGTCGCGGGACTGCACCGCCGCAAGATAGCTGCCCGGCGCAAGGACGAGCGGACAGGACAGCACACACTCTCTGCCCGGCTCGAGGAGGACGCGTTCCGGTTCCGGATCGCAGCCGCCGTCTGTTTCCGGAGAGAGACGCAGCCAAACCTCCTTTTCCACAGGCGCCGGCAAGCAGCTGCGCAGCGTGATTTTGATTTCGCCCTCATACATTCCGTCCGGGCGAGGCGAAAATTCTTTTGCAACGCATACGCTTGTCTCGACAGAATGCAGCGGTTCCTGCTCCGGATGCGGCGTGACGTTCACGTCCCGCGCAAACGGCGTGGCACGGATGCCGAGCGCTTCGGCAGACACGGGCGTTTTGCCGCACAGGTTGACGTTTTCGACCGTCACGCCGCGAATGTCGTGCGCTTCGTCCCAGCCTTCGACGCGGGAATCCGACATCAGCTGCGTCAGCCCCGGCGCTCCCAGAACGCGGATATTGCGGAACAGAACGTCCCGGATGCAGCCCATTTTTGTGTCGCGATTCCAGTAGGACGGCGTAATGCGCAGATCGAACAACTGCGCGCCGGGGGCGTCCTCGATGCGGATGTTCTCAAAGGCGACGTCCGACACCACGGCGCGGTCGCCGTGGTGAATGCCCATCACGGGGTAGCCTGTCGGCATGTGAAGCACGTCGATGTCTTCGAATTTCACACGGCGCACACGGTCGGCCCGCAGCTCGACGCCGACTTCCATCGGCCGCGCGAAGTCGTTCCACAGTGTGCAGCGGCGGAACGTCACGTCTTCCACGTCGCCCGTATCGAGCGCCTTGACAACGAGCGAGTCGTCCCACACGCGAGTGAACACATTCTGCACCGTCACGCGGCGGGAGCCGCACACGTCCACGCCGTCCGAGTTGCCTCGGCAGCCGAAGATTTTGACGTTGTCCACCAGCACGTCTTCGCATCCCATCACACGCAGGCTCCAGTCGTTGCTGTCCATGATCGTGATGTCGCGGATGACGAGGTTCCGGCATCCGACGGCGTCGATGCACCTTGCGTAAACCGGACGTGATTCGTACGGGTAGCGCTCCATCGAAAGGACGCCGTAGCCGCACACCGTCACGCGGTCGCAGTGGGAAAGCGTTAGTTTCCCGTGCACATATGCGCCCTCGTCGAGATACACGGTCGTGTCGTTCCGGTCGATTGTCAGAATGTCCGCCGTGTGGACGCCCGCCGCAAAGCAGATGACGTTCGCCCCTTCCGGCGCGGGCGCGCCCATTCCCTCTTCCGGCAGGATCAGAAGATTATTCTGCGCGCTGCCGTTGATCTCCAGCGACAGCTTGACGGGACGGTCGAGTTCCAGCTCGATCACTCCGTCCGAAACGCGTGCGGAAATCCCTGCGCTCATCGGGCGCACAACCGCACTCTCAACCGGAATGGCAGAATGAATGCGCAGCCTCTCCGCTTTGCTCCACGGGAACTGGATGTACTCCATCGCGCCCTGCGCCCGGTATGGGCTCGGATAGACGGACGCCGTACGCACGGGCAGTTCCGCGCCCTGCCATGTAACCTGATAATTCATGTTTTTCTCCTCTCGGGCCTGCAAAAAAACGGGAGGGGCTTACGCCGCCTCCCGTTTCTCACTGCGCGATCTCTTAGCCGTTGCTGATCCAGGAGGTGATATTGTTCTCCTCAACATAGGCGTCGATCTGTGCCTGCATATCCTCAATGACACGGTCCACACCGGCTGCCTTGCGCTCGGCGATCCACTGATCCAGCGTAGTCTCCCAGTTGTCTCCGGTATAGCCCTGGTCGATCATGTCCTTGTACTCGCCGTCAATGGCCTGCAGGGAAGCGACAACATCCGCCACGGCGCTGTCGTCCCATGTGAAGTTGACAAACGAGCTGACAAGGGCGTCTTTCTCTTTTTCTTCCAGCTCTTCATAATACCCCGGCGTGTCGGCCTGCGTCACAAGCGAGTTCTTGCAGGTGCCAATCGTCCATTTCCACAGGCCGTAGTCGGAATCGGACTGGCCCTGGTTGCCGTACGGGGTCGTGATAGTCCCGTCGCCGTTGTCCGTGTAGTGCTTGCCCTCAATGCCGTAAATCAGAAGCTGATACAGTTCCGGCTCGGTGTACAGCGCGTTCAGAACCATCATGGCGCGCTCGGGCTCGTCCGCGCAGTACGGGATGGCCGCTGCGGTCGCGTCGCCGCGGCTCAGATATCCTTTTTCCTCGATCTGGATGAGGGAAATATCCGTGCCCGCCTGCGAGCTGTAAATCTCGGCGGTATCGTCGGTCAGTGCATTGTGCGTATCCATGACCAGCGTGTTCGGTGTGTACTCACCATTCGTCACAAAGCTCAGAGCGCCCGTTTCAAGCGAAGCGATATCAGAGCGGATGTAGCCTTTGCTATAGAAGTCGGCCATGTTTTTCGCATAGACGCGGAAATAATCGCTCTGGATGGCGTCAATGACCGTGAACGTATCGTCCATATGCTGGACGCCCACGTTGTAGGCCTGCAGACTGTTCTCGGATGAGAAACGCTGCGGATACAGCCATGCGCCGAGGACGTTCTGCGCGATGCCGCCGTACAGCTTGCCGTTGTCTTTCAGCGCGCTGAGATAGATATCGAGCTGGTCGAACACAGCCTGCAGATCATCGGTGGATTCGTAATGGTTCCACCACTTGTCCACAACCGCCTGCGTGTCTTCGATCCACGTGTCGCCCGCAAGAGCAGCGAGTTCGGTCGGGACCTTGAATGCGCGCACGTTGCTGTACAGGCCCTGCCAGGCAATCAGATAATAGAGCTTTCCGTCTTCGGAATAGCGGTGCATATCGATCACTTCGTCGCCCAGCGTTTCGCGGATTCCCTGGCCGTACTGGTCGAGCAGATCGTCGAGCGGCATCAGGTTCTCGTCGTGGATCAGCTCGGTCGAGCCGGTCACCCAGCTGGCGATCCACGTCAGGTCGACCGCTTCGCCGGATGCGAGCATCTGATTGTATTCCTCCGCGTACTCGGACGTCGGAATCACCGTGATCTCAACGGTGGTATTGGGAACGTATTCCTGCAGCTTCTCGTTAAAGGCTTCCCACACCATGTCGGAATCCTTCTGCTTGCCGGGGCCGCCCAGCCACATCTGAATCGTAACGGGTTCAAGCTCCGACGATCCGTCCGCCTGAGACCCCGCAGAAGACGTCTGCGTCTCCGATCCAGCGGAGCCGCAGCCGCTCAGGCATGCAGACGCCACCATGAGCGCTGCAAGGAATGCGCTTGTCCATCTTTTTTTCACTCTCTTTTTCCTCCTTGTGTCAGTCATAATCTATCGTTTCCCTGCGCTGCAGGGAACTTTCCATGTGTCATCCCTTCACGGCGCCAATGGTGAGGCCCTGTGAAAAATACTTCTGAAAGAAGGGAAAAATCAGAAGCATCGGTCCCGCCGCAACGACGCACATCGCATAACGGAGCGTCTCGCTGGGAGTGTTATGCGTGTTCAGCGTGATATTGCCAATCACGCTCTGCGACAAACTCTTCAGAAACTTTGCTTCGTCCATCATCCTCTGCAGGAGATATTGCAGCGTGTACAAATCCTCATCCCGGATATAGATCATGGATGTGGTGTAATCGTTCCACTTGGCCACGAGAATCATGAAACCGACGGATGCAAACACCGGTGTGGACAGCGGCACGACAATGCGGAAGAAAATCGTCAGTTCGCTGGCGCCGTCAAGGTGTGCCGATTCAAACAGCGATTCCGGCAGGCTTTTGAAGAATGTGCGGAATACCATGGTATACCAGGCGCCGCCCGCCATGCCGGGCAGAATGTAGATCCAGAACGTATTGCTGATGCCGTAGTATTTGGAATAGATGATGTACGTCGGGATCATGCCGGCCGAGAACAACATCGTAAAGAAAATCACGCCGGTGAGAACTTTTCGGAACTGAAAGTTGCTGCGGGAAAGCGCGTAGGCCGCCATGCCCGCGATGACACAGCTGAGCGCCGTACCGAGGAACGCCTGCGTAATCGTCACGCCATAGGCGCGGATGATGCGTTCCGAATTGCTGAACACGGCCTGATAGGCAGCCGTCGTGAATTCGTGCGGGATCAGGCTGAGGCCATGCCCGGCATTCAGCCACTCTTCACTCGTGAAGGACGCCGAGATTACAACAACAAGGGGCAGCACGAAGCATGCGGACATCAGAATGAAAAACAGGTGCAGAAAAACCGGGAACAGGCTTTTCCTTTCCACTTTGCGCACTTCCATGATTTTTCCTCCCTGCTCAGAACATTGAGTTTTCCGGCGAAATCTTTCTGACGATCAGATTGGCGCCGACAACGAGAAGCATACCGACTGCGGATTGAATCAGGCCGACCGTGGCGCCCATGGCATACGAACCGTTGGACAGCGCGCGGTAAACGTATGTGTTCAGGATATCGGTTGTCTCATACAGGATCGAAGTATCGCGGGGAATGATGTAGAACAGATCGAAATTGCCGTTGATCAGGCTACCTGCTCCCATGATGGTGAAAATGCAGACCAGCGGGATAAGATGCGGAATGGAGATGTGCAGCATTGCCTGGAACCGGTTTGCTCCATCCAGTTCCGCCGCCTCATACAGGGATGTGTCGATTCCCATCAGCGACGCGAAATACATCATGGATCCCATGCCGACGCCCTTCCACAAATTGACCAGAGTGAGAATGACCGGCCATCGTCCCGGCTCCATGTACATGTCGGTCGGCGGCTGGCCGAAGAATGTCAGCACCTGATTGAACAAACCTGTTTTGGGGCTGAGCAGGGCATACACCACGTATCCAACAATGACCATCGACATGAAATTCGGGAATGTGATGATGGTCTGATACGTTTTGAGCGCTTTGCGGTTCCGGATTTCAAACAATAAAAGCGCAATG
This sequence comes from Oscillospiraceae bacterium HV4-5-C5C, assembly GCA_012034405.1. Taxonomy (GTDB): domain Bacteria; phylum Bacillota; class Clostridia; order Saccharofermentanales; family Fastidiosipilaceae; genus JAAVLZ01. Next base: position 19,706 of record JAAVLZ010000016.1, read on the forward strand.
GTCATATTCACGACAGGCCCTACGATCATGAACCATGCGCCATACAGAATCGTATTGCGCAGGACCCGGCTCATCGACGTCGAGGTCAGAATCCACTTGAAATTTTCCAGCCCGCACCATTCGCTTCCGAAGATGCCCTGGCTGAATTTGTAATCTTTGAACGGAATGACAAGAGCCGCGCCCATCGACACGTAATTGAATACGATGTAGCCGATCAGCGCCGGAAGGCAAAGAAGCAGCAATTCCCAGTTTGACTTGTTCTTCCAGATGCTCTTTTTCTTTGCAAGGGCAGACGGCTGTGCCTGGCCGGCCGCTGTTTTCGCTCGCATCATCTTCACTCCTTTTCCGTCACAATTCATAAAATCCGATTTATTCTTCGTTTGTTTCTGTATTTATTGTACTGTCCGTGCCGCATCCCCTCAACCGAATAAGAGGACAATGCCGGAGACAAAGAGGACACCTTTCACGCCGCGCACAAAAAGGCCGCCCGGCGCTCACGCGGGAAGCGCCGGGTGGCTTTGCGTCATGATGTCTACAGGGAGCGGAATCGGACGGCAACATGCAGGCCGCCTTCTTCGGCACGGCTCAGCGAAAGGCCGTACTCCTCCCCAAAAATCAGTTTCAGCCGCTGGTTCACATTGCGCAGGCCGATGTGGCTGCCGCCGCTGACGGACGACTCTCTCAGGCGCTCCGTCAGCTCTTCGAGCTTTTCGGGTGCAAGGCCTTCTCCGTTGTCTGTGACGTACAAATAATTGTCACTGCCTCTGCGCTCACCGCGCAGCCAAATCTCGCCGCCGCTGCGCTTATGTGTCAGCCCGTGCTGAATCGCGTTTTCGATCAGAGGCTGAAGCGTCAGCTTGACGATGCGCTCGCCTCCCATCTCCGGCGGAATCTCCTGATGCAGCGTGACGCGGCCGTGAAAGCGGAAATCCACCAGTTTAACATACAAATTCACGTGTTCCAGTTCCTCGTGCAGCGGCACAAGATAGTTCTCGTTCGACAGGCTGATACGGATCAGTTTTCCGAGCGTACAGATCATTTCCGTGACCTTGTTGTCTCCATCGAGCAGAAGCGCCGCGACGTTGGCAATGGACTCCAGTGTATTGAACAGGAAATGCGGATTGATCTGCGCCTGAAGCGCGCAGATCTGCGCGTTGTGCAGGCTGACAATTCGCTCCTGAATCTGTGCGTTCAGATCGTCGTTTTCCTTTTTGGCCGACAGAATGCTGCGCTGGATGGCCTCGATTTCATCGACATGCTCCTTTTTGTCCCAGTCTGTCAGCATCGATACTTCCGACAGCACGCGAAGCGTCTGCTTCACGGGACGGTACACCCACACAGACAGAAGAAACGCGATCACAAGGCAAATCACAACTGTCAGCGCTGAAATCTGGAGCATGCGCAGATTCGTCTCACGACTGAGCGCTTCAAACTCACTCATTGTCGACACATAAAAATATCGCAGCCCGTCCTCCTCCGATTCAAAAGCCGAAACGACATACCGTTCTCCCCACAGCGTAAGGACCTCGGACGTACTGCCCTCCCATGGATCGAGCCCGCGCAGCTCGAACGCTTCCTCAGGTTCCTGCAGAAGCCGATATTCATCGCTGTACACCAGCGTCTGCATATCGCGGTCGAAGATAAACAGCCGCGGTGAATAGTCCGTGTTCCGGTATTTTCCGCGGCCGATGTAATCACCAATCTTTTCCACGTCGAGATTGACCGCCACCAGGCCCACTTCGCCTCCGCGCCCGTCGTCGACAGGATACAATACGGTGAGAAGATAGGGGTACCATCCCCTTTTGATCCGCGACAGAAGAATGTTGCGCTTTGGCATGTCCGACGAAAACAGAGAAAAAATATCCTTTTCCTCGAAGCTTTCAAACGGAGTGGAGCCGAGATTCGTCACGACCATATCCGTATTTGCAAAATAGATGTAGATAGAGTCAATGTACGAGTTTGCGCTGCAGCTCACTGCAAGCATGTCCGTAAGGCTGTCACGGCGCGAGACAGAATCCGGTGTATGGGCGGACTGTACGGCGAGATACCGGATATCCTCGTTTGCAGACAGACTGTACGAAAGATTTTTTGAGGATTTGAGAATGGAATAGACGCTGCTGTACCCCTGCGCCAGCGACGCCTCGTTGCGCTTGATGATCTCTTCATAGACCTGCTCCTTCTGCTGACGGCTGAACCACATCTCAACGACTGTAATGGGCAGAACGAGGCAAAGAAACAAGAGCAGAAAATATTTGAGCAGGATGCTGCTGAAGCGATAGTCCTTCAAGTAAGTCCAGATGTTGCGAATGGCCGGCCTTCGCACCGCTTTTCGTCTCACTTTTCCTCTCCCTGCTTTCTGCGTTCATATTCGCGCGGCGTACATCCGACATGTCTTTTGAACAGTTTCTGAAAATATTTGTCATCCCGATACCCTACCGCTGCCGAGACGTCCGTTGCTTTCGCTTGTCCAGCATCCATCAGGCGCTGTGCGCCTTCCACGCGGACGCGCATCAGGTAATCTGTAAACGTCTCTCCCATCTCGCTCCGGAAGCGCCGGATGAAATGCCGCGGACTCAGATGAACAAACTCTGCCACGTCCCGGTATGTAAATTCATCCCCCAGATGATTGTTGATATAATTGCATGCCTTGGCGATGCTGTCATCCGCCGCGCGGCGTTCCGGTTTGACATAATTACCTGACACGAGATCGTCATTCAAACCGCTCAGAAGTTCTAGCAACTGGCGGTGAGCAACGTCCGGATCACTGAGATCCAGTGACCGGAGCTGAGTGCTGAAACGCTCCGCAAGCTGCGGTGCGCGAAGTACCAACTTGCTCTGCAGCTGTTCAAGGAGTCTCTTTACGAGGACTTCGCGAACTTCTGCGGGTGCATTCAGCATCACAGGCTTGAGGCGCGCATACGCCATCCATGTTTCCTCGCCTTCTCCCAAAACGGAACCCGTGACGACCCGCGTCAGCGAAAGGATCTGCTCGTACTCCCCCTCGCCGAAGCTGCGCAGCAATTGTTCTTCATGCGTGACTTCATCGAGCTCCCGGCGGATGTTTTCGAATACGCGCCGGATGGCATCGCTGTCCACCGGTTTCAGAAGATATTCATACACCTGACAGCGGATTGCTTCCCGCGCATACTCAAATTCGCGGTAGCCCGACAGCAGTACAATCTTCATCCAGGGGTAACGGTCGCGGATCTGCGCCGCTGCGGTGAGACCGGAGACCTGATACATACAGATATCCGTCAGCAGGACATCCGCGCGATGATCCTCCAAATATTTGAGCACATCGCTCCCGTCTTCAAGAAGAGCGTCCACTTCAAAACCGATTTGCTTCCAGTCATTGCGATAGAGCAATCCCGTACGAATCAGCGGCTCATCATCCGCGATAATAATATGATACATTCTTTCTGCTCTTTTTCTAGATTCTCCGCCATTTCTCCGGAATTTGTCATAACGGTAGATTTTTTCTTATTATAACGTCTCTCCGCGTTCCAGCAGGGGGAATCAGAGGACAAGAATGGAGAACAAGAAGACTTTTCATCTTTGCACATGGCATTATGCTAATCTAATGTCTACTGAATAAATACCAATTTTTGCTGCGGCAATAAAAAGTGCAAAATCCGCCCAAACAGGCGCGAAAGGGTATGCTGGATTTTACGCAGATTCAACACTACAATCGACATGGCAAGCGTAAAACCTACGGTCTCCGCCAGTTTCGTTTTCACTTTTCCAAGGTTGCATTTGCGTTTTGCAAAGCTGAATTGTCGTTCAACCTCTATCCGTTCATTCTGGTCGAAATGGGTCTGCCGCCTGTCGCGCTGCTCGTCCCTTCTCGGTCTTCCCAATGCCGGACCGCTGAGCCGGATTCCGTGCAGTTTGCAGTAGCTGAGGTTTTCGCGGTTTCGGTAAATCTTGTCCGCCAGCACGCGCTCCGGATAATGTCCCTCACGGGCTCTGTAACGCTCTATGGTTTCAACCAGCTTTGTGGCTTCGTTGTAGGCATCAAATGACCAGTACTCCAACCTTGCCCATCCATTGGATACACTGATATCTAGTTTTGCCCCGAACTCCACCGGCTTTCCGGCTTTTCCGCGTACGATTGGTCGGATGAACGGCTGACTTACACTGACAATCCTGTCAGGAACGGAATGTGTATGGTTGTCATACATGGCGGAGAAAACGAGTTTGATACAAAATGCACCCGGTAGCTTTGTTCCCGTTTGTTCCGTTTGCTTTGTGAACACCCCTGAAAATATGAACCTTGCCATTAAGAGTTTCTGGTTTTTTAATCCCTTCTCCAGTCTATTATTACATCAAGAATCAGTTTTAAACTAAGGCCGGTTTCGGTAAGAGATTAGTTATCGCTGCGGAAATAAATGATAATTAAAAATCAGCACCCTTCATTAAAGCTAACTTTCTGAAGGGTGCTGATTTATGCTTATTCTATCATAATAACAGAGACGGGACAGTTATCACGCGCTTCTGCTGCCGCGTCTTCCGCAGATTCTGGAACAGGGCCCGCGCAAACCTCCGCGCGCCCGTCATCAGCCATCCGAAACACCTCCGGACAGGTTGATGCGCATAGTCCACAGGAAATACAGCCTTCTCTGTCGATCGTCGCTTTCATATGCTGAATTCCTTTGTTAATCAGGCGTTCATGAACAGCTGGATGTCGTCATCAACTGTTCCAATACCCGCGATACCAAATTTTTCAACCAATACCTTGGCCACATTGGGTGACAGGAAGCCTGGCAGTGTGGGGCCGAGGTGGATGTTCTTCACGCCCAGATACAGCAGCGCCAAAAGAACAATGACGGCCTTCTGCTCATACCAGGCGATATTGAACACGATCGGTAGCTTATTAATATCATCAAGACCGAATACTTCTTTCAGCTTAAGCGCGATGACGGCAAGAGAATAGGAATCGTTACACTGTCCGGCATCGAGAACTCTTGGAATCCCGCCGATATCGCCAAGCTTCAGCTTGTTGTAACGGTATTTCGCGCAGCCTGCGGTGAGAATAACTGTGTCCTTGGGAAGCTTTTCGGCAAACTCGGTGTAATACGCTCTCGACTTCATCCTACCGTCGCATCCGGCCATAACGAAGAACTTTTTGATCGCTCCGGATTTTACAGCATCGACAACCTTGTCGGCCAAAGCTAGAACCTGGTTGTGAGCAAACCCCCCGACAATAGAACCAGTCTCAATTTCGTCGGGAGCGGGAAGAGTTTTAGCCAGAGCGATAATTTCCGAAAAGTCCTTTTTGCCGTTTTCATCAGCTTCAATACGCTTGCAGCCCGGATATCCAGTAGATCCTGTAGTGAAGATCCTGCTTCTAATTTCTTCGCTTCTCGGTGGAACAATGCAGTTGGTAGTAAACAAGATGGGGCCGTGGAATGGTCCAAACTCGTCTACTTGCTTCCACCATGCGTTGCCATAGTTGCCGGCAAAATTATCATACTTCTTAAATGCTGGATAATAGTGGGCAGGCAGCATTTCACTGTGCGTATACACATCTACGCCGGTACCCTTGGTCTGTTCCAGTAATTGTTCGAGGTCGGTCAGATCATGGCCGGATATCAAAATCGCGGGATTTTTCCTGACGCCGATGTTGACTTCAGTGATTTCGGGATTGCCGTACCGAGACGTGTTTGCCTCATCCAGTAACGCCATTGCCTTTACGCCGTATTCGCCGGTTTTCAGCGTTAGCGCAACAAGGTCGTCGGCGGTTAGGGAGTCGTCCAATGTTGCTGCAAGAGCCTCATATATAAAGGCACTGATCTCCACATTTTCCTTGCCGATGTTCTTGGCATGTTCCGTATAGGCAGCCATACCCTTGAGACCATATGTGATCATCTCACGAAGGGAGCGCACATCTTCATTTTCTGTTGCCAGCACCCCTACAGAAGCGGTCTTTTCCAGCATTGAAGCCCTCGAATCCACAGTAAAGGTTGCAGCATCGTGTAATTTTTCAACGATAGCAGTTTTTCTAATGCCGTCTCGAATTGCAATCATTTTCAAAATTTGTTTTTCAATTGACCCATCGTCAAAATTAGCGTTGGTGATTGTCATGAAAAGACTGTTAAGCATTTCGTAGTTCGTTTTGCCAAGATTTTTTATATCCAGTTTTCCCTTGACAACAATTTCTGAAATACCTTTCAATGTATAAATCAAAAGATCCTGAAGCTTTGCAACCTCTTCGGTTTTTCCGCATACACCGCGTACCGTACAACCTTTTCCTCCTGCGGTTTCCTGACATTGATAACAAAACATACTCATATAGTTTTCCACCTTTCATTCTTCAACAACTTCAAACTCGTCCTTGCTTACAAAGCAAATCGGGCATTGCCAGTCATCGGGGATATCTTCAAACGCAGTACCAGGTGCAATCCCACCATCGGGATCGCCGACTTCCGGATCATATATATACCCACAAGGAATACAACGATATTTCTTCATTTTTCTTAATCTCATTTCCTATCGTTATCTATAGAATTTTCATTCCACGTCAAAAGTTTCTGCCCAAGTGTCAATCATAGCGTGTAGCTTTTCATGGACGCCATGCTCAATGACAGGCTCTTCATGCTGTTTGAATTGTTCAAACATATCTTGCTTAAGAAGATTGTCTGTATCTTATTTTACTTTTACCTGAGATTTCTTAACTTCGTATCCAAGTGCAGTAATGGCTTTTTCGACGTCTTCAATGGATATCTTCTCAGCATCAAAATCAAATTTTACTTTGCTTGAGTTAAACAGCACCTTTACGCTTTCTTTTTCCACGCCGCCCAAAGCTTTTGTTGCATTTTCAATCTTCTGGGCACATGACGGGCAAGTTAAAGTTTCTAATTGAATCGTTGCACTCTGCATTTTCATCTCTCCTTATTCTAATATCTTAATTTGTAACGAAGGAGCCGCATTCCGTTTAAAATCACGACTAATATGCTTGCTTCGTGTACCAACATACCGATTGACATGTTCATCCATTCACTGAAGAATACGCTGGCCAGCAGGACGAGTACAACGCCTACTGCGATAGCAATATTTTGGCGCATATTATTAGCGGTTGCTTTTGTTAAACCCAATGCATGCGGTAAGCGACTAAAATCCGAATTCATTAGGACAACATCTGAAGTTTCAATGGCGACGTCCGTACCGCCTCCCATTGCAATTCCGATTTGCGCGAGAGCCAGTGAGGGGCTGTCATTTACCCCGTCTCCAACGAAGGCGACAATATGACTTTTTGCTTTTAAGTCTTCAATATATGCCGATTTGTCTTCCGGCAGCATATGCCCGTGGGCTTCTGTCAGTCCCAGTTCACGCGCCACTAAATCAACAGTCCCCTGGTTGTCTCCAGAGAGAAGCACCAGATTTTTAACGCCTAATTTTTTCAGCCTTTGAAGATCCTCTTTTACACCCGGACGAATCTGGTCACGAATGCCCATCAGCGCTTTTAATTCTCCGTCGATCGATGTTAAAACGAGTGAGTTTCCCATCCCTTCGAATCTGGCGATATCCGCACGGACTTTTTCATTTAAGTAAACATTTTCTTGTTCCATTAATGCAACATTGCCAACTGCGACTCTATGTCCATCCACATGAGCGACAATTCCGCCGCCCTTTATAACATCCGTTTTCTCAACCGGATAGAGTTTTATATCTCCAATATGTTTGGAAACAGCTTTAGCTAAGGGATGATCTGATTCCTTTTCAACGCTTGCGAGGTAGCTTAAGGCCTCTTCAGAGTTGTCTGTGTAGATCTCTCTGTCGGCCACTTTGGGATTTCCTACTGTAAGTGTACCCGTTTTGTCAAATATAATCGTATCAACTTTACTAAAATCGCCAATGACCTCGCTGCCTTTTAGGAGAACACCGTGCCGCGCTCCGTTACCAATGCCCGCCACATTTGAAACAGGCACACCGATCACCAGTGCGCCGGGGCATCCCAGGACCAATATTGTAATAGCCAGTTCAATATCCCGCGAAAATAGCCATACGATAATGGCGAGCACTAAAACTGCCGGAGTGTAGTATTTGGAAAATCTGTCAATGAAACGTTCGGCTTCAGATTTTGAATCCTGCGCCTCTTCAACCAATTCAATGATTCTGCCGAAAGTAGTATCTTCACCGATACGATCGGCAACAATTTGGAGTGTTCCATTTTCCAAAATCGTTCCGGCATATACGCCCGAATCTTTCTTTTTGCCGACCGGAACAGATTCTCCGGTAATACTTGCTTCATTAATATGACCTTCTCCTGTTAATACCGTACCATCAACAGGAATTTTTGCACCGGTTTTAACCAGTAAAATATCGCCTACGTCAACTTCATCAACTGCGACCTCTTCGAATTCGCCATTCTCCATTTGTTTTAAAGCACTTTCCGGCGCCATTTCCGTTAACTCTTTAATGGCCGAACGCGTCTTGTTCAATGTCCGTTGTTCCAGAAAAGATCCAAATAAGAATAAGAAGGTGACAATCGCGGATTCTTCAAGGTTCTTAACGAAAAATGCCCCGACAACCGCGATGGTAACTAACACATCGATACTGACAACTTTCACCTTTAATGCTTGATAGGCTTGGATCGCAATAGGCGCAACTCCTAAAACTGAGGCGATAGTGAAGGACAAAGCAGCAACAGTTTCGTTTTTGAAACCCAGTTCACTGGTAAATCCAACGATAATTAATATAGCACCAATCAATGCTATATGATTTTTCTTGCTTAGAATAAATCTTTGCAAACTCTCACCTTCTTTCTCTGGTTATGATGATCTATGCTTAAGTATGATATGCCTTATCTATTTCGGCTAACATACTGTAAACAGCCTCAAAGCTTTCGCATACATCTCCGGGGACTGTATAATTATCTGTGATCTCACGCAGTTTTGCAAACTCTTCATTTAATTCAGGTTTATCTGATCCCGCTTCTTTTGTTTTTAAAATGATTGTATCAAACAATTTGCGGACCTCGTGAAATTCCGGGTGATTACCTCCATGAACTTTTGCTACAATCGGTACATACTGTTCTAATTTCTTGAAATAGTTTTTCTTCGCCGCGTTAAACGCTAAATCGTTTGTCATTTTTTCGCCCTCCTGTTTTTATAATTTATTGTTCCCGAAGATCAATTATTAAAGCAAGTTATATGTCATAGAATTTTCATTAAACGCCAAAAGCCTCTGCCCAGATGTCGATCATGGCGTGTAATTTTTCATGGATGCCTTGCCCGATGACATTCTCCTCATGCTGCTCGAATTGTTCGAACAGAAGATTTTGCTCTTGCTCATTTATAACTCTATCTGCCATCATGAAAAGTACATTGTTTTCTTTCTCAATGTGCTGGCGCAACAAGTCGCGGTATTGAACAGCTGCGTTATTAAAGCCGCTGATGTTCTGATCGTCGACGCTTTTAGCCATTTGCGCAATGTAGTCTCTGCCTTGAGCATGTTCCTGCAGCATGATGCCGACGGGACCACCCTCGTTAGGGATTCCTTTGTTAACCAGTTCTTTGAATAGGTAATTCTCCTCTTTGCCGTGGTGGCATTTATCCGCAAATATCTTGAGGAAATAAACTACCTCACCGTAATAGCGAAGCATGTTTTCAGCATCGCGGCTATCGGACTCCATCATTTTATCAAGTATTTGCAGAACATAAAGGATGGCCTCGTGTTCCTTCCGAAGATCTTGTGTCGCTTTTCCCATATTGAATCCTCCTTTTGAAAATATTCAGTATAAGCGTTTATTGGGCTTGTACGTCAGCTTTTCGGGGCAGGCGCTTTTACGACAATCAGCTCCAGCGTTTCGTCATGCATATTTCTGACATTCATTTTGGTTTGAAACGGAATTTTCAGCAGAGTTCCGGCCTCGTACTCATGGGTTTCCTGATCATCAAGGCCGATGGAGAGCCTTCCGCGAATGACGGTCATATACACATTAGAATTGGATAAGTGCTCCGGCAGTCCCTCGCCCTTGTTGAACACCATGTGGAGGTAATGCAGGTTTTCGTCAAATATAACTTTCTCTATTGTTTTTTCATTGGAAGTAGACAGTTTATACTCTTTTTCTATAATAACCTCCTGTCAATCAAGAATTGTTCCGTCGGTTGAAATCGTCACTACCTGCCAGGGAATCATTTTGCCGCTATTTTGAAGCGCCCTTTTTACCGCGTTTTCGATTCCGCCGCAGCAAGGAACTTCCATTCTGACGACTGTAACACTTTTAATGTTGTTGTTCCTAATGATCTCCGTGAGTTTGTCGCTGTAATCCCCTTCGTCAAGCTTGGGGCAGCCAATCAGCGTCACTTTTTTCCTGATAAACCTGTTGTGAAAATCTCCGTAAGCATAGGCCGTACAGTCGGCGGCGACCAGCAAATTGGCGTCCGCGAAATACGAAGCGTTGACCGGCGCAAGTTTAATTTGGACGGGCCACTGTGACAACTGGCTTTTATTTTCGCTGATATTGGGATGGACGACCTCACACTCATTTTCCCGATTGATGGTTTTAGGCTGTGTGCCTGGGCAGCCGCAGGCCAGCGTTTCTCCCTGTTTGTTCAGCTTGCTTTTTTTCACGGCGCCTTCGTCGTATTCCTTTGCTTCGCGTTCTTCGAAGCTGATAGCTCCTGTTGGGCAGGCCGGCAAGCAGTCTCCGAGACCGTCGCAGTAATCGTCACGGAGGAGCTTGGCCTTTCCGTTTACCATGCCGATTGCCCCTTCGTGGCAGGCTTTTGCGCACAGACCACAGTCATTGCATTTCTCTTCATCAATTCTGATAATTTTTCGAATCATGTTCCGTTCACCTCTTTTTTCGAGTGCGTTTCTTCAGGTTATTGTTGACTTTATATTTTAAGTTTACTATTCTTAAGTTAATAAGTTGGTTGGAATTCCAACGAAAGAGGATTTTATGAAAAATTATTTGGATGTGCTGAAAACAGTAAGATTATTCAAGGGTATTGAAGAGGCTGATTTACAGCCGCTTTGGTCGTGCCTGGCCGCGAAATCGGTTCGTTTTGAAAAAGGTCAAACCGTGTTTTCCAGCGGTGAAAGCATTGAAAAATTCGGCATTGTTTTATCGGGACAGGTTCAGGTCGTTCAGGATGACTATTACGGAAACAGAAGCATCCTCGGAAAAATTGACATTGGGAATCTGTTCGGGGAATCCTTTGCTTGCGCGGAAATGAAAACGCTTCCGGTCAGTGTAATCACAACGACCGAAAGCGAACTGCTATTTATCGACTGTCACAGGCTTGCCGTCCCGTGCGCCAAGGCGTGCGGATTTCACAGCAGGCTCATTCAGAATATGTTGAGTATCGTATCAATGAAAAATATATCGCTGACGCAGAAAATTGAATTCACCTCAAAACGCACAACCCGTGAAAAACTTTTGGCCTACCTTTCGGCTGAGGCCAATCAATCGGGAAGCAGTCACTTTTGCATTCCATTTAATCGGCAGGAACTCGCGGACTACCTTTCCGTCGAGCGCAGCGCCATGTCGGCCGAGCTTTCAAAGCTTAGAAATGACGGATTGCTGAACTTTCATAAAAATCAATTTGAGCTGTTATAAGTAGATTGCTTTTCATTTTTTATAATCAATAGCATTCTTAGGACAAACCTGCCGGCAATTTGTGCATTGATGGCACAATGCGGTTTTTATCATTGCCTTTTTATCCTCTGCGGAAACAAGGATTGCATTCGAAGGGCAAACTTTTTCACATAGTTTACAGCCGATGCAGGCATCCTTATTAACTTTTTTAGAAAGCCTCGCAAAACGGCCAAAGGTCCTTTGCAAAGCGCCAAACGGGCAAATGAGATTATGGAATACTTCCGGTTTATATCTGAGCGTTACGAGCACTGATATAACCAGCCAGAAAGGCAGAATCGGTAAGTTGATATGGCGGAGAAGGGGGGATTTGAACCCCCGCGCCGGTTTTGCCGACCTACCGCATTTCGAGTGCGGACCCTTCAGCCACTTGGGTACTTCTCCAGTTTGCTTCAAGCTGACCGGACATTTATATTTCTTGGTGGTTCAGCTAAGAACGTTTGAATTATAAGCCAGCTTCAGCCCTTGCGTCAACCAAAGTGATAGCCGGAAGCTGCCGCCTATAGTAAAATAGCGATAGGCTCCGGCTTCGCACAGCCAGGCTGCCGGAAGTCACTTTGCCAAACCCAGACAGATAGACCATAAAGGAGACCGCATGTCAAAATCCCCTGTACCCGATAGGCCTGAAACTGATCCGCCAGCTGCCAGCCAGAGGCAACTGAATCCTAGCTTCAGCTCTGACAGTATGAACCTGGATCTACAGATTAACACGCGACAGGCTGATCGCGTGCCATTTCCCCTGCCTTCAGAAGGCAGGCTTCAAGCTGGTCTGCAAAAGGCCATTCATAAGTTTGATTCCATGACTGTCAATGGCTGGCGCAAACTGTTGCTGCAGATTGTTCAGATTATTGTTGATCAAGCGGTCACCTGGATGGCTGCCAGCATTACCTTTTATCTGCTCTTTGCCATCTTCCCTTTTATCCTCTTTGTGGTCAGTCTGCTCGGCGCGCTAGGCGGTGACTGGCTGCAAGATATCCAGACCTCTATCACCCAGGGTATGGTTTTACCGGAAGCCGTGACGACCATTTTACAACAGGTGATCAGCGGCGTGCGGGAAGAGCCATCCGTCTCGGTCTTCTCTTTGGGTATCATCACCCTGATCTGGTCCGCCTCCCGCGGCTTTGCCATGATTTACCGCAGTATGTCTATCATCTATAAGGAAAATCACCAGCCCTCCCCCTATCTGACCCGGCGGCTGCTATCATTTGTTGGTACCATTCTGGCTGGTCTGGGGATCATTATCCTGATGATGATCATGGCATTTGGCCATACGGTACTGACCCAGCTATCCAAGATTGAAATTCCGGTGCTGCCGAATATTGCACTGGCTAATCACCTGCAATTGCTGGCCGGACTGTTGGTTCTCTGGCTGATCTTTGCGATCATTTATTTCATCAGCTCGGGGCGAAGAGGCCGTTTCCGCCAGGCGCTGATTGCCGGTGCCATTACCTCAGTCGTCTGGACCGCGGGATCCGCGCTGTTCTCCGCGTTCTTAAGCCGGGAGGATTTCCTTACGGTTTACGGCAGTCTGGCTAACCTGCTGGTCCTGATGATCTGGCTGTACCTTTGCTGTTTGATGCTGTTAATCGGCGCGGTGATTCATGCCGTTCTGGTACAAAACTATGATCAGTGGAATCTTCGCTGAGGAGGGTCTGAAACATGGATATGTGTGATCTGATTCATCTGAAAAAGAGCGGTCAGGCGCTGACCGCTGCCGACTGGACCTGGATGATTGAGGGGTATGTGGCAGGACGGATCCCTGATTATCAGATGGCGGCCTTTTTAATGGCCGTCTGTTTTCAGGGCATGACTGAAGCAGAAACCATAGCGCTGACCCGGCAGATGACCGGCTCCGGGGATTGTCTGGATCTAAGCAGTATTCAGGGTGTGACCTCAGACAAGCATTCCACAGGCGGTGTGGGCGACAAGACCACACTGGTGGTGGCTCCATTAGCTGCGGCTCTGGGACTTAAAGTCGCCAAGATGTCAGGTCGCAGCCTGGGTCATACCGGCGGCACGGTTGATAAATTGGAGAGCATCCCCGGTTTTTGCAGTGAGTTAGCGCCAGAGCGGTTTGAAGAGCAGGTGAATGATATCGGGTTGGCAGTGATTGCCCAAAGTGGTCATCTGGTTCCGGCTGACAAAAAGCTTTATGCTTTGAGAGATGTCACCGACACCGTAGACAGCTTGCCGCTCATTGCGTCTTCAATAATGAGTAAAAAGCTGGCAGCCGGTGCGGCTACAATTGTTCTGGACGTAAAATGTGGGAACGGCGCTTTTATGAAAGATCCCGACCAAGCCCTAAAGCTGGCCCAGCTGATGGTCCGGCTGGGTCAGGCGGCCGGGCGGCCGGTAACCGCCTTCCTGACCGCCATGGACCGGCCCCTCGGTCAGGCGGTAGGCAACGCGGTGGAGGTGCAGGAGGCCATAGCTACACTCCAGAACCAGGGGCCGGCTGATCTCACCCGACTGAGTATCGGTCTGGCGGCAGAGATGCTGCAACTGGCAACTCGATTGACCCATCCGGCTGACCTGGCATCCAGGCCTGCTCAGATAACGGACCCGGCCTGGCCTGCCACGCCGGCTGCGTGTCTGAGGAAGGCACAGGAGGCCTTAAGATCAGGTCAAGCCTGGCTGCGTTTCAGGCAGATGGTTCAGGCGCAGGGTGGTGATTTGGCTTATTTGGACCGGCCTGAGCGACTGGTGGGGCAGGCGCAGCGCCAGACGCTGACCGCTCCGGTTGATGGTTGGTTTGACTGGATCGATACTGAAGGTGTTGGTCTGGCCGCCAAGGCTCTGGGTGCCGGCCGCAGTCAATTGGGCGAAGCGCTGGATCCTGCTGCCGGCATTATCCTGCGGGCCAAGCCTGGTATGGCAGTCAGGCAAGGGCAACCCCTGGCTGAACTCCTGACCAGTTCCCCCTCCCGGCTGGCCGAAGCCCGGGAACGGCTGCTGGCTTGCTGTCACTTTGTGCCGCTGGCGTCAAAGCCCGACAGCAAGCCAGTCGCTTGTACACAAGCGCTACCGCTATTTATCGCCAGAGTCAGCTCAGACGGTCAGACAGAAACTTTGCCGGCCCATTATCCGGCAAATGAGGTAAATATATGATTGAATCCTTAACTCCGCAAACCCTTGAACTGATCAGCCGTGTCGATCACACCTGCTTAAAACCCACAGCCCGCTGGGATGACATCAAAAAGCTGGCTCAAGAAGCGTTGACCTATCACACAGCCAGCATCTGTATCCCGCCGGTTTATGTTGAAAAGGCTCGTCAAACCTTTGGTTCTGAGCTGACTATCTGCACAGTCGTGGGGTTTCCCCTGGGATATCAGACCTCAAAAACCAAGGCGGCTGAGGCTCTGGAACTGATCCGTAAAGGCGCGACAGAGCTGGATATGGTCATCCAGAGCGGCTGGGTGCAGGACGGTCGCTTTGAGGATGTCCTGGCGGAACTGCTTTTACTTCGTGAGGTCTGTGAAGACCGGGTGTTAAAGGTAATTGTTGAAACCTGCTATCTTGACGAGGCACAAAAGAAGCAGCTTTGTCACCTGGTCGCGCAAAGCGGCGCGGACTTTATCAAAACCTCGACCGGCTTTGGTCCGTCCGGCGCTGATCTGGCTGATATCCGCTTATTCCGTAAGCTGCTGCCCCCTCAGGTCCGGATCAAAGCTGCCGGGGGCATCCACACCCGCCAGCAAGCGGAAGCTTTGGTTGATGCAGGCGCGGATCGCATCGGAGCCAGCTCCGTGCTGGCCAGTCTGCTTAAAGGCTGAGATCGTCTACCGCATCCAAATAATCCATGACCGGCTTTAAGGTGTGAGCAAGGGTTCCCTGGCTGAAAGGATTCTTTAGCCCGGCCAGTTTGACCAGCTCCAAAAACGGCAGGCTGCCGCCGGCTTGGCACAGGCGGACATAATCCGCCCAGGCGGTCGGATGGTCCTGTCGGTCGCGCTGCCAAAACTGCAGAGCTAACACCTGAGCCAGAGTATAGTCAATGTAGTAAAACGGTTCGCCAAAAATATGGCCCTGGCGCATCCATAATCCTCCCCGTTCCAAAAAGGGCAGGCCATCATAATCACGGGCTGGCAGATAGATCTGCTCCAACTCATGCCAGACCTGCTTTCTTCCCTGCGGGCCAAGCTCCGGTTGAGCATAGACCCGATGCTGAAACGCATCTACCAGTGCGCCATAAGGAATAAAGGACACCGCTTCAGCCAGGTGCGCAAAGCAGAATTTGGGCGTAGCCGGCCCAAAAAAGCACTGCATCCAGGGCCACGTAAAAAACTCCATGCTCATCGAGTGGATTTCACAGGCTTCCAAGGTAGGCCAGATGTACTCCGGCAGTTCATAACCGCGGCTTTCATAAACCTGAAAGGCATGACCGGCCTCATGGGTCAGTGTATCTACATCTCCGCTGGTTCCGTTGAAATTGGCAAAGATAAAAGGCGCTTTGTAGTCCGGGATAAAGGTGCAGTAGCCGCCACTGGCTTTGCCATCCCGCGCCGGTAAATCCATCAGCTGACTTCGGCTCATGAAATCAAAAAACCGTCCGGTTTCCGGTGACAGTTCCGTATACATCTGTCTGGCCTGTTCCACACACCAAGCCTCCCCACCCTGAGGCCTGGCATTACCGCTGTTGAATTTTAAGCCTTCGTCATAAAACTTGAGCCGATCCAGGCCAATCCGCCGGGCCTGACGCTGTTCCAGCCGCTGTCTCAGGGGGACCACAACTTCAACAATCTGCCGGCGGTAGTCCGCGACCGCTTCAGGACCATAGTCTGTCCGCCCCAGCCGGTCATAAGCTAGTTGGATGAAGTTGTCGTAGCCCAGCTGGTGGGCTATATCAGTCCGGACCTTAACCATCTCATCATAGATTTGATCCAGCTGGTCCTCTTGTTCGGTAAAAAAACTGAACTTAGCCGTCACCGCAGCCTGGCGGATCGTGCGGTCCTGGTCAGCAGTATAGGGATCCAGCTGGGCTAAGGTCAGGGACTGACCCTGAAAGGGTATCCGGGCGGAAGCAATCAGCTCATCATAGCGGCTGACCAGACGGTTTTCCTGCTGCAGCAGCGGAATCACCCGATCGGAAAAACTGCGCAGTTTTTTTTGAGCCAGTGCAAAAAGCTGCGGTCCAAATGCTTTCTCTAGTTGAGGACGGAAGGGACTGTCACAAAGGGCTTGATACAAAACTTGACGTTGGCTGTCAAAGATCGGCTGATTTTCATCAAAGAAAGCCTGCTCCTGACGGTAAAAGCTATCCCGGGTATTAATGGAATGCCTGATCTGGCACAGGGTGGCTGCGGTATCAAATTGATTATTGAGCCGGTTAATCCGGTGCAGCAGATCAATTTGCTGGGGCGCGCTGCCGGCCTGGGCAAACTGAGCCAGCAACGCTGCCATATCCCGGTTCAATGCCGTCATATCTGGGCGCTGGTATTGGTAGGTTGAAAAGGTCTTATCCATCATATCTGCCTCTTTTCTGTTAGCTCTGGGGGATGGACCGACACTGTCTGTGGTGTTTAAACAGACAGGTTTAAGCGCGGCTGCAGGCAGGCCGTTCACGACGGCCTGCGGTAATCTATGCTAGAATATATACAGTATATAACAAATTCGCCTGTAAGTTTGTCCTTCTGGGCGGGCAGGTGTTTTCGCGGAGGTTTACCATGAGTACGAGTCAAAAAGAGCAATTGGCGGTGAATGCCGTCCGTGTTTTGTCTATGGATGCCGTTCAAAAGGCTAACTCAGGCCATCCCGGCCTGCCGCTGGGTTCAGCGCCGATGGCTTTTGAGCTTTGGGCTAATCACATGCAGCATCAGCCATCTGACCCGCACTGGCTCAACCGGGACCGCTTTGTCCTGAGCGCTGGACACGGCTCTATGCTGTTGTACAGCCTACTGCATTTATTTGGTTACGGTGTAAGTCTGGATGACCTTAAGCAATTCCGGCAAACCGGCAGTCTGACTCCAGGTCATCCGGAGTATGGCCATACACCTGGGGTTGAAGCGACTACGGGGCCGTTAGGCCAGGGGGTGGTGATGGCCACCGGTCTGGCGCTGGCAGAGGCGCACCTGGCGGCGCGGTACAATCAGCCAGAGTATCCGCTTATTAACCACTATACCTACGCGCTGGTTGGTGACGGCTGCCTGATGGAAGGAGTTTCCAGTGAAGGAGCCAGTCTAGCCGGTCACCTGGGGTTGGGCAAGCTGATTGTGTTATATGATTCCAATCAGATTTCTATTGAAGGCAGCACCAGTCTTGCCTTTACAGAGGATGTGGCGGCGCGCTACCGGGCTTATAACTGGCAGGTCATTGAGGTCAGCGATGGAAATGATACGGAAGAGGTTGGGCGCGCGATCGAGCAAGCGCGGCACAATACTCGTCAACCGTCGTTGATTGTCGTTCATACCGTCATTGGCTATGGCTCACCGCAGGCCGGCACCAGTAAGGTACACGGCTCACCGCTAGGGGTAGATAATGTGGCGGCCACGCGCCAGGCACTGGGCTGGCCTGAAGCAGAAGCGTTTGCGGTTCCATCTGAGGTTTATGACTACATGTCTGAACTGACCGCCAGGCTGCAGCCGGCTTATGACAACTGGCAAGCATTACGGCGCCGATATCAGACGGCCTATCCTGAACTGGCCGCGGAGTTTGAGCAAGTAACCTCCGGCCAGCCGGCCAAACTGCCGGCTGATTCTGTTTTATATGATTTTGAAGGTTCAATCGCAACCCGTAAGACCTCCGCCATGGTGCTGAACCGCCTGGCTCCGGTGGTGCCCCAGCTGATCGGCGGTTCAGCTGACCTGGCTCCCTCCACGCTGACTGATCTTAAAGATTATGCCTTTATGTCTGCTGATGATTTCAGCGGCCGCAATATCCATTTTGGAGTCAGAGAATTTGCCATGACCGCCATAACCAACGGTCTGGCGCTGCATTCCGGGCTGCGGCCGTTTTGCTCCACATTCTTTGTCTTTTCTGACTATATGAAACCCGCGATCCGGCTGGCGGCACTCATGCAGTTGCCGGTTATTTATGTACTGACCCATGATTCAATTGGTGTGGGGGAAGACGGACCGACCCATGAGCCGATCGAGCAGCTGGCCATGTTAAGGGCGATTCCCGGCCTCTACACCTTCCGTCCAGCCGACGGGCATGAAACAGCCGCAGCTTACAGTTTTGCGCTGGGGCAAAAGCACCCGGTAGCCATCGTTCTGACCCGTCAGGGACTTCCGACGCTGGAAGAAACCGGCGCCGCGGCTAAACAGGGCGCTTATATCGTTTGGGAAAGTCAGCCAGCACAGCAGCCGGATCTGATCTTACTGGCCTCCGGTTCTGAACTGGCGCCAGTTTTGGCGGCAGCCCGGTCCCTGGCTGAAACTGAGCAGGCACCTGCGGTCCGGGTCGTCTCCATGGCCTGCCAGGAGCTGTTCCTGGAACAGCCGACTGAATATCAGGAAGCCATTCTGCCCAAAGCCTGCCGGCAGCGGGTAGCGGTTGAAGCCGGGTCCACTCAACCCTGGTATCGCTTTACCGGTCTGGACGGCCTGGTTATCGGGATTGATCGTTTTGGCCTGTCCGGAAAAGCCAATGAGCTGTTTGAGGCTTTTGGCCTGACCGCGCCGCAGCTTGCGGATAAAATCAAAGCGACCTATCCCTCTCTGTTCTGAAGCCATATTCAGGGCATAAATTAACGCCGTTTCCAGCTGCATGGAAACGGCGTTTTCTGTTCAGACTGCTCTCTGTAGGCTTGCAGGCCGGCGTTCAGGGCAAGCGAGCGTTATTCCTCTATGTGTTTAGCCCGTTGCTCATAGCCGCTGCGGCCTTTACGGGTTTTCCATTGCGACCAGAATGGCGCCGCCAGGAAGATGGTGGAATAAGAGCCTGCCAGGATACCAATCATCATGGGTAAGGTAAAGGTCTTGATGCTCTCAATATTATATGCCAATGCAAAAATGTACGCTATCAGAATCGCTGCAAAGGAACAAAGTGCGGTATTGAGGGAACGGGTCAGTGACTGGCGGATAGACAGATCCGTCAAATCCTGCAGTGAAAGTTTACCCCGATACAAGCGGCTGTTTTCACGGATCCGGTCATAAATAACTATGGTGTCGTTAACCGACCAGCCCAAAATGGACAGGACAACCGCCAGCACCGTTTCATCAATGGGCGAGCGCATGAATACAAAGACAAAGAATGCGATCAGGATATCATGCAGCAACGCCAGCAAAGCAAAGACACCCGCCGACGGACCCGAGATGCTGATAAATCGGACCCAGACATAGCCTACAATCAAGACAGAAGCGATGAGCAGGGCCACAATACCTTTAATCAGCATTTCCTTACCGATAAAGGCATCAACGGTCTGCACATCCTCCACCTGAATATTGTTATCGGGGTAACTGCTGGTCAGCAGTTCCCGGATCTGCGTCTGCTGGTCCGTGGTCAGGCTTTTATTTCCGGCCAGATTCACCACCAGTGAGGTGGCGTCAGTCGCAAAGTCTTCGGTGATCTGTGCGGAAACCGGCTGCCCGATCTCATTTTCTATCAATTCCGCCGCCGCATCCGGATCCAGGTCTCCTGTATAGCTGTATTGTAAAATACTGCCGCCGCGGAATTGAATATCCAGCTGGATGCCAAAGACCATAGAAAAGATGACACCGGTTAACAAAACAAGTCCGCTTAAGCCTAAGAACAGGTACCGGAGTTTATAAAAGCTCAAGTGCTTATGGCCAAAATAACTGTCAAAGGTAATCAGGCCGCGGCGCCGGTCTTCTTTACTTTTTGCTTCATCCACCATTACCGGTTGAGAACCAACATAAAAGCCCTCAATTTTAGCGGTTTTATCACGTTCAGGCATTGACGCTGACCTCCTTGCTCTGAGTAAGACGACGGGCTCCAAAGAACCACGGCTTGTTAAGCGCGTCAAACTGCACCAGGGACCGGGTCATATAATGAGACAGCCAGGCACCGCAGACCAGGTTCAGGATAACACCTACCAGCAGTGAATAGCCAAAGGACAAGATTGATCCGCTGCCAAACACAATCAGACAGACTGAAGAAATCGCTACAGTAACATTGCCGTCCAGCACCGACGCAAAGGCGCGGTCAAAGCCCACCTCTACGGCCTCACGGACGTTCCGGCCGCTGCGCACCTCTTCACGGATCCGTTCCGAAACAATGACGTTCGCATCCACGCCCATGCCAATTGACAGGATGATACCGGCTATACCTTGTAAGGTCAGCGTCTGTTGCGGTATGGAAATTGCCAGCAGCACGCCAACCACCTGTCCCAGCAGGGAGAATACGGCAACCAGGCCGGACAAGCGGTAATTGATCAGCAGGAAGAGGCAAAGCAGCACAAAAGCGATGATGCCGGCTTTAAACATAACCCCTAAGGCCTCACTGCCCATAGACGGGCTGATGCTGCGGGTTGAAATAGCTTCAATCGCAAAAGGCAGGGCACCGGCATTGATCTGATTAGCCAGCTCGACCGCTTCGGCCGCGGTAGACATACCGGTAATCATGGCATCACCGTCGGTAATCACGGACTCCACGGTTGGCGAGCTCAAGACCTCATCATCCATCTTTATCGTAATGGTCTTGCCTAAGTTAGCCTCCGTTGCTTCCGCAAACTTGGTAGCGCCGTCCGCGGTCAGCTCCAGCGTGACAATACTGTCGCCGGTCTGCGAATTCACGCCGCCCTTAGCTTCTTTAACATCGGAACCGTTCAGTACAACATTACCGTCCTCATCCACAAAGGTCAGACTGGCAGTCGCGCCAAGCTCTTCAATGGCTTCATCCGGGTTAAAGGTGCTTTCACCGGACTGCCAGGGGAAGCGTACGGTAACCCGGCCCGTCTGAGAGCTGGAAATAATATCACGATCCAGGACATTAAGGTTATCCAGCCGCGTCTCCAGGATCTGCTTTACCGCGTCAATCTGTGACTCCGTAGGTGTGCCGTCATAGTCAGCCGGTACAAAGACCGCCTCCACACCGCCCCGGATATCAATCCCAAAGCGCATATCCTTAGCACCATACAAAGTGGTATAGCCCCCCACGCCATTTGGTACGCGAAGGCCTGTAAAACAAAGCAGCGTCGCCAACCCGACTACAAGAGCCAAAATGAAAAACGTGCGGCGGTGACCCTTCTTTTTGTACCTGGCAAATGATTTTTTTGCCATATGAGCACCCAACCTTTCTTGATAAGATCCGCTTCACTGCAAGTCAGACCCTATGTCTGTCCACAGTAAAAAACATGCTTACTTATTTTACCAAATAGCTGACTAAAAACCCAGATGGTAAATGTCTCTGGCCCGGCTGTATTATTTCGCGGCTCTGAGGGTGAAGGCGAATCAAAAACCGGGAGCTTGTCCTTCAAGCTCCCGGTCTTTTGGTTCAGAGGCGCTGCTGTAATCCTCAGTCTTTCAGTGCGCGTTTTTTAAGCCGCTGAAGTAAAACAGCTACCAGAATTGCCGCCCCGCCTAAGATCAAGCTGCCCGCTGCCGTGGCTTGACCGGTCCTGGGAACGGTGTTGCCGGCCTGGTTTTTGGCGGTCGTTGATTCAGGCTCGGTAAGGGCGGTGCTGCTTGGGGCTGAGCTGCCCTCAGTCTCAACCGGCGCCGGCAGCAGCTGGCTGGTTTCAGAAGCAGCTTCTGTTGAAGTCAGCATCGGGTCGGTGGAAGTGACAGAATTTTGTTCTGCAGTCGTCTGACTTGTATCGTTGGTCTCAGTACGGCCTGTAGACTCAGTTCCATTTGTGGCCTCAGTTCCGTCCGTAGCCTCGGTACCGTCTGTGGTCTCGGTACCGTCTGTGGTCTCGGTACCGTCTGTCGCCTCGGTACCGTCTGTCGCCTCGGTACCGTCTGTGGCCTCAGTGCCGTCTGTGGCCTCAGTGCCGTCCGTTCCCTCGGCACCGGCTGTGCCCTCAGTGCCGTCAGTCCCTTCGGTACCGTTCGTTTCGCCCACCTGAAGGGTAAACACTGCAGTCTCATAGGTATCAGCATGGACCGTCAGGGTATATGTCCCGTTTTGATGAAACAGGCGGCTGAAAACAGTCACCTGATTGCTGACCGGATCTGTTTTATAATCGGTCAGGTTAACCAGTTCGGTGCTGCTGCCGTCAGGCTTGCTTAAGTACAGCGATAGATAATTGACTCGCAACTGATAACCATAATCGTCAGCAGCCCCCGTGAATACAAAATCCTCCGGGTCGGTCATGGTGCTTTGACTGCTGTTGAATTGCTTTTTCTGCACCTCAATGAACAGTTCTCCCGTTACGCTGCCATCTGATACCGTAATAGCCTGGCGGCCCAGGGTGTTCAGCACGGTTCCATCCGGTGGCGTAACGGTCAAGCCAAAGCTGTCAAAGTCTCTATACACAACAATTTCACTGCTATTGTCCGCGTAACTCAGGCTGGCCGCTAAGACCATATAACTTAATTGGTCACCAATTGTATACGTTTGTCGGAACGGTACCACCGCAGTGGGCGAGCTGATCACATCAATATCTACCAAAGTCTGACTGTCGGCAGGATTCTCCGCCGCTTGGCTGCTCAGGCTGAAATCTTGATAGCCAGCTGCCCTGAACCAAAGGGTAAAAGGACCTTCACCGCTGAAATGACTTCCCCAGACCGTGATTTTGTTGTCGTCCAGCGCGCTCTGTCTATAATCGGTTCCACGGACCAAGTCACGTGTACCGGTTGAATCCTCCAAGGTGATGGTAAAATCAGCCAAGGCTAATTGATAATAGCTGTCACCCGCGTCAGCGTAAACCACCAGGTCGGTGTCAGCGGTCAGTGTCTGCTGACTGCTAGTAAATTGCTTCAGTTCATCCGCCCTGATCGGCCTCAGCAACAGGGTGACAGCCAGCGTCAACAAACACAGGCCCAGCACCTTCATGTTCTTACTCTTCATATACCCTCCAGTTATTGTTACTTTAGTTAGCCTTTGCTAACTTTTGTTCGTTAGTATAGGATAACTAGTGAATATCTGTCAACGGCTAAATGGGAGCTGTAGTAACGATGGATCGCTAAGCTAATCCGGGATCATCCAGGTCTGACCGGTGCGCAACCGAATGGGCTCCAGCTGGTCCAGTAAATACAGGCAGGCAGAAAACTGAAACCAGGTCAAACTTCGGTCATTTCATGAAACGATTTGTAATTGTGCTGTTATTATTCACATTTTTCATCGTGTAACTTTGATCAGGGTTCTTTTTACTTATCAACTGTGGTCGCCTATTATGTTTTGAAAACCGTGAAAAAGAAACCAAAAGATTTTATTCATGATGGAATCGCAATCCTGTCGACTTCATTTAAGCAAATTGCTTCTTCAGTTCTTTCATCTGTAGAGGGAAGGCAGCACATGAATGCTTAGCTAAGCCTTGCCTGTCTTTGTGTATTCATGATTCCATCAGTTCAAAAATAATGATAGACAAACCTGGAGCACCCGATAGTTCTGGCAATTGATATTTTTTGTTCTTGATTCGGATATATTCTAAATGATCCGGCTTTGTGTTGCAGCACACGGTTTCAACCCACTTCTTTTTTGGGGTTTATATATTCTCATATTTGCTCTTCTGGTTTTCCGCTCTTATTGGTTTCGAAGTAGCTTGGATTTCATAGAAGACCGCTCCAGAGACATTATTTAAGAGACGTTAGCTAAGCTCAGGATGTTTATTGAACAGGAATACAGCAGCTACCCCTTTGGGTGCTCTGACAACTGTCGGTTTCTGAACCTGGCCAAAGCTATGCCTGAACCGAAGCTGATTCATCTACACGACTTAAGTCGCGAGTATTCCCGACTGTTTGATCAAACCGGATTCATTCAGGTGCATCGATCAAACGTTTCATTCAGGTGGCGGATAAATGCACCGTCAATTCCTTCTTTAGCAGCCGGACTCAGTCTGAAGCGCCAGACTTTTTCAGGATGCAGCGGATCATTGACGCGGGTATCGGCCCCGAAGCCGCAAAGGTCCTGTACGGAAACACAAACCAGGTCAGCGGCTGACTGCCACAGGCTGCGCAGGCAACTGCGGACAAAAGAGCTTTGCGGCCCGCCGCCGCCCCAGTCCCAGCCTTCAGGAAAGCCAACATAATTTAATGCATACTGCCGGCGGGCCTCATCCGCTTCCCAGATCCAGCCCAACAAGGTGTTGCTGTCTGCCGTAGAACTGCAGGCACAGACAGAGCCAGCGCACTGATGCGGCAGCTGTCCGCTGGCCGGGCCATCGTTGAAGCCTGACTGCAGCAATCTCAGGCCGTAGCAAGGCCAGGTAGCCTGGCCGGTGGGCAGACCGGCAGCTCCCGGAGCAATGCCGTCATCATCTCCGATCAGCTGCAGTGGGCCGGACAACGATTGCTCCACAGCCGCAAACAGTCGGTTTCCGGGGCCATCCTGCCACCAGCCTTCACCAGGATCGTCAGCACCATAAGGGATAGCCAGACAACGATACACATCCCGGAACTGGTTCAGCCGCAGCACCCTATAACGGGAACTGGCAAAGCCGATCCGTTCTTTCCAAAATGGAAAGCCTCTCCGTTCTTCTTCTTCCCAATTGTACAGAGTGGTTCCGCGCCGTTGCTGATGTGCCGGCAGCTGACCCGGAGTGCTGCGGATCGCTTGAGGAGAGCCATCCGCATTCAGTTGGAAGCGTTCGGGGTGAGCCCAGACATCAGCGGAGTTATAGGCAGGATATAGAGGCAGATCACCAATCAGCTCTACGCCGCGGTTGGCGGCATAAGCAGACAGATCCCCCCATTGGCGGGCAAAGGCCCATTGGCCAAAGCAGATATAATCAAAAAATCCCCGGTTTTGCTCAATATAAGCCTCTACGGCCACGGGATCATGCCGTTTCAGTCGCTCATCATCCCATTCCCACCAAGGTTGTCCGTCAAAGTCTCTATAAAGCAGACTGAAGGCCGCATAATCCTTCAGCCAAGGCTCCGCTTGGGTAAACTGGCGAACCTGGTCCAATTGTTGCGTCTGCAGGCGGCTGAAAGCCAGTCCTAACAACCGGTCACTATTCGGTATAACAAACTGATAGTCAATCAGATATGGATCTTCATAATAACGGAAAGCAGCCAGTTCCTCCCGCTCCAGCAAGCCCCAGGTTTCCAGCGCACGGGGATCAATAAACCACCCACAGCCGGCGTAGCAGGAACGCGGTCGGTAAGGGGAGCGATCTTCCGGCTGCAGTAAGGGCAGCAGTTGCCAGTAACGCACTTTGGCATCTGACAGAAGATCTATAAACTCCCGGGCTTCCTGCCCCATAACACCTATACCAAAGGGACCAGGTAATGATCCCAGATGCATCCAGACCGCACTTGAGCGCTTCATGCTTCCCTCCCTGCCGGCCCGCGGTTTTTGTCCCACAGCCGGTCTGAACTATTCCTTGATGATGGTGTCTTCACGCTCCTTGGGATAGCGCTTTTCCAACAAGCTGAACAGATAAGACAGCACCGTACCAACTATCAGTAAAACAACGGCAAAAATCAGAGCTCCAGTCAGACTCAGGCCGCTCTGACTCAATTTTGAACCACTGAACGCCGGCACAATAATGGTAGGAAATAAAGCCAGCGATGAGCCAATCACCAACCCGACAATCCCGTGGTATAACACGGCATAGTAACGGTCAAACAGCCAGCTAACCAGCTTGGCAAAGAGCAGGACACAGAGGATCACGCCCAGCAACAACGGAAGGATCACGCCCAGCTGCATGGCGCTGATCGCATCCGTCATCTTTTTATACAGGCCAAAATACATCAGGAAATTGGACGGGGAAAGGCCGGGCACCACAAAGCCCAAACCCACCAGCGCTCCGGATAAAACCCAGATCGGTGTATTAGGAGTTACTTCGGTCAGGGTTTTATCACCGATCAGCATCAGAACAAATACCAGAACCGCCATTACAACCATTACCCCGTATGCTAAAGGGCCCCTGCCCTTTTTACCGGCTTCTTTATATAGCGAAGGCAAGGTTCCTGCGACAAAACCGACAAACAAACAAACAAACTGGGCTTCAAAGCGCCCGAAAGCTGCGGACACCGCCCCTGAAAACAGCAGGATGCCCAATAATCCGCCAATCCCGACCGGGATAAAAAAAGCCAGGTTTTTGAAGAAATTTTTTCTTAAGTTGCCCAAAAAGCGGATCAGGGGATCGTAGATGCCAAAGATGACCATCAGTACACCACCGGATAAGCCCGGCAAGATTGCGCCAATACCGATGAGCAGGCCTTTCATGACGCGGGTCAGCCAGGAGAGGATGGGGGGAAAGGGAGGATCCGACTCAGGCTGTTTCTTGACAGATGTCTGTATCTGACTCATATATTGTTCTTACCTTTCAGTTATAAAATGAGCTATCTGGACAAGCCGGTTGCTTGCCAAAACGGTCCGGCGGCAGAAGACTGCCAGAAATCCCTGATGCAGCGGGCAATTAATTCATACCCGGCTAAGGAAGGATGGATGCCGTCTGCACAGATTAAAGCATGAAAATCGTTCCGCGTCAAAAATGCCTGCCGCACTTCAACCAGAGGGCAAGCCAGCTGATCCGCCAGTTGCTGGACCAGCCAAGAATAATGCTCCTGAAATCG
The DNA here is from genome assembly GCA_012034405.1 of Oscillospiraceae bacterium HV4-5-C5C. Taxonomy (GTDB): domain Bacteria; phylum Bacillota; class Clostridia; order Saccharofermentanales; family Fastidiosipilaceae; genus JAAVLZ01. Next base: position 46,892 of record JAAVLZ010000016.1, read on the forward strand.
TGAAATCCGATTGGCATCGCCCAAGAAGGTCAGCAGGTGGCCAGGATCCAATTGCTTTTGCTTACATAAGTAATTAAGATAACGTGGCCCATCTACCGGCGGTAATGTCATCATCAGCGGCACCATGCCCTGATCCCGGATTCGCTGGATCAGTTTAGTCAGATTATCCGTAAACCGTTCTGGCAGCACATGAGGCTGATGGGCTCCGGCAGGGTCAGACGCTACTAACCGCCAGTTAAAATCACAGTCATTCCCCCCATACTCCAGCAGCACGGCATCACCGCGGTGGTCTGAGCTCAAAAAATGCTGCATGGTTTTCAGGGCGTGCTCCGTAGTGGAACCAATCTGACCATGATTTTGAAATCGGATCAGCCCAGGTATGGCCGCGGACGACAGGGGGGCCGGCTGTAAAACTTGATACTGGTTTTCTGTGTCATTCCAGATCAGTTGCTTTATGACCGAGTCACCCCAAAGGTGGACAGTCAGTGGCTGGTGGCGAGCAGTCTCGGCGATCATCTTACGGGTGGCCAATCAAGCCTGCTCCCCCACCGGGGCCTGCCTGCCATTGAGCCGGATATAGATATGTTTGACATTATTTTGTCCCGTGGCTCTTTCATCGATTTCAATGCCATCAATATCCCGAATGAGCGGGGTCAATTTAGAGTAGCCGTAGTTTCTGGGATCAAATGAAGGCCTGACCCGCAAAATCAAATTACCGACATCCCCTAAAAATGCCCAGCCCTGTTCGTCTGCCAGATCCATAATGCAGTTATAAATCAGATTTTTGACATCTTCATCCACTTTGTGAATGGTACGCACTGCCGGTCTGGACATAGGAATCGTGTGTAAGCCAGTGTGCCAGTTTCCAGCCTCAGCCGGATCAGCCGGCGCACCCACCTCATCCAAACCGATTTCGCTGCTGTCTTCGCCATCATTCAGAATTTCTATGTAAATAAACTTATCACAGGCGGCAATAAAAGCGTTAGGGGTTTTTTGTTCACCAATGCCATAGACCACCTTGCCGGCTTCTCTTAAGCGGGTAGCCAGACGGGTAAAATCACTGTCACTTGAAACCAGGCAAAAGCCATCCACCCGCTCCGCATATAGAATGTCCATCGCGTCAATGATCAGAGCTGAGTCAGTCGCGTTTTTACCATAAGTATAGCCGAACTGCTGAACGGGCGTTATGGCGTAATCCAGCAATAGCGGTTTCCACCCACTCAGATTGGGGCGGGTCCAATCGCCATAAATCCGCTTAATCGTCGGCGTGCCCAGTAACGCTACTTCCTGCATCAAGCCTTTAATATAATGGTATGATATATTATCTGCGTCAATCAAGACGGCCAGCCGCACATTATGATTTTCTTCCTGCATTGAGCATCTCCCCATCTGTCAATTATCTTGCCCGCCAGTTGAATCCAATTCAAACGGCCGGTAGCACAAATCAGAAAAGCTGGGTCTGATCTGGCCCTGACTGCTGTCTTGGACGCAAGTTTCAAAAGCTGACCGCTGCCCTGCCGGGATAAAGCCGCGGAGGCTGACCTCGGCGCTAAACTGCGGTTCATCCGGCCGCCAGCCATGCTGAATCAGTGTTCTGTTCAGTCGCTCATATAAGGCGTAGGGCAACTCCATCCTGTATTCATAGCCCTCAGTCATGCGGCTGATGCCAGCCGCCGCCAGCGCCATCCGGCTGGCATCGGTATAGGCCCTCACCAATCCGCCGGTCCCCAGCAGGATTCCGCCAAAGTAGCGAGTGACAACCACGACACTCTGCCAAAGGCCAGCTCCGGTCAGGACACTTAAAACCGGCTGCCCGGCTGTACCGTGTGGTTCACCATCATCCGAAAAGCGCTGCAGCTGCTGCGGTTGATGAATGCGCCAAGCATATACCTGATGCCTGGCGTCCGGATAACGGGCCCGCTGTTGCGCCAATACAGCGCCAGCCTGGGCTTCATCTGTGACCGGCGCAGCCAGCCCAATGAAAACCGATCGTTTGACCTCAAGCCGGCTTTCACCGGGGTGACGGATCATGAGATAGGAAGTCTGAGTTTGACTGTCATTTGCCATAATCAAGTCACGAAGCGCCCATAAATGGTCAGGCCTGGTCCTGGCGGAAGTTGTTCAGTCATCCGCCTTCTGCTCCCGGTAGCGCTGATAAGCCAGCATCAGAACAGATTTGTCCTGGGAATAGGTAATCTGTTTCAGCGCTTGCTCCATAGAAGCAAAGCCGGCGCTCAACAGACTGGCATCCAGTTTCGGCGTCAGCTGAGCTGTGGCACAGGTCATAGCATACCAGGTAATCTCATTCCTCACCGGGCGCATCCGAGTTATAGAATAAAACTCATAATTTGAGTTACCCGCCAGACCCAGAATACTTGTATTCAGGCCCAGCCGGCTTTCAATAAACTCCAGTATGGTCTGTTCCGGATCATGATTACGCGGGATGCGGGTCTGGGGCAGGATCCACTCGTGCTTTTCATTTTCCATGATGAGAACTCGGTTATTAAAAAACACGATCCCGCCTGAGCAAGGTCTGGTCAGCATTACATCACTCCCTTTGCGTCAAATAGCTTCTGATTTATTTTAGCATACCCTGCCTGGTCTCTGGGCGGTAAATTGCCTGGCCTGAGCCGAAAAAGAAGGATAGAATAGAATAACTGACGGCAGGCGGTCTTTTTGATCCGCCACCGCTGGTCTAGTATCCTTAAGGAGAGAATTATGACTGACCCTCGTTTCCAAAAGTCTTCCAATATGGCTATTTTCTTGTCCTTTTTCAAGCCACACCTGGGCCTGTTGCTACTGGATCTGACCTCAGCCCTGGGGATCGCGCTGGTTGACCTGTCCTTTCCATTGCTCACCCGCTATGGTCTGCAGACCTTAATTCCCGCGGGGCGATATCGCTTTTTTGCGGTGATGATGCTGGCCCTGCTACTGGCCTTTATAGTGCGCAGTCTGCTGCAATATGTGGTGACTTACTGGGGGCATCTGCTGGGGGTTCGGATGGAAGCAGATATGCGCTCCATCCTTTTCAGCCACCTTCAAACCTTGAGTTTCAGCTTCTATGACCATGCGCGTACCGGGCATTTGATGAGCCGTGTAGTCAGCGATCTGTTTGAAATTGTCGAGCTGGCGCATCACGGCCCGGAGGATCTGTTTATCGCTCTTGTAACCCTTGTCGGATCGTTTATCGCCATGCTGCTGATCCGCTGGCAGCTGGCCTTGATCCTGCTGATTATGATCCCTCTGATCGTCCTGATCACCGTACTGACGCGGCGACGCATGGCAGATGCCTCGGCAAAAGTTAAGGAAAAAACAGCGGTAATCAATGCGGACCTGGAAAACGCGATTTCCGGCGTCCGGGTTGCGAAGGCCTTTACCAATGAAGATTACGAAGTTGAGAAATTTGAAGCTGGAAACCGGACTTACCGGGACGCTAAACGGGGTTTTTACCAGGCGATGGCCATTTTTAATGGGGGCATGGAGCTAAGCACCTCCACCCTCAATATGGTTGTCATCGCCATCGGCGCTATCTTTCTGGTCAACGGTATGATGACCTTAACGGATCTGCTGACGTTTACACTGTTTGTAAATTCGTTCCTGACGCCCATCCGCAAACTGGTGTCATTTTTTGAGCAGTATGCTAACGGCATGGCCGGCTTCCGCCGCTTCCTCCAGCTCATGCGTCTTGAGCCGGATATTGTTGACACACCAGACGCCATCAGCTTACCCCAGGTAAAAGGAAATGTCCGCTTTGATCAGGTCAGTTTTTCATATGATGGCCAGCATGAGGTTCTTCATCAAGTCAGCTTGGACATCCAGGCGGGTCAAAAAGTCGCGCTGGTTGGGCCTTCTGGCGGTGGCAAGACTACCTTATGTCAGCTGCTGCCCCGATTTTATGATGTCAGCCATGGTCGGATCACCGTAGATCAATATGACATCCGGCAGGTAACTTTATTGAGCCTCCGCCGGCAGATCGGCATTGTACAGCAGGACGTCTTTTTATTTGCGGCCTCCGTACGCGACAATATCCGTTACGGGCGGATTGATGCGACTGATGAAGAGATCATCGCCGCGGCCAAAAAAGCTGAAATTCATGACTTCATTGAAACCCTGCCTGAGGGGTACGATACCGAGGTTGGAGAACGGGGAGCCAGGTTGTCCGGCGGCCAGAAGCAGCGGATCAGTATAGCCCGGATTTTCCTGAAGAATCCGGCCATCCTGGTATTGGATGAGGCGACTTCAGCTCTGGATACCAATACGGAAATTAAAATTCAGCGGTCTCTGGATAAACTGGCGGAGGGGCGAACCAGCCTGGTCATCGCCCACCGTCTGTCCACGATTCGCAATGCGGACAAAATAGTTTATATTGATGACGAAGGAATACAGGAAGAGGGCACACATGAAGCGCTCCTGAAAAAAGGCGGCCGGTATGCCCGGCTTTATGAGGCCCAGGCACCCGGCAGTCTCTATCTCAATCAGGATCTGTCCGCCGGTACAGCGGCCAGGGCCAGTTCAAACGCTTCCCTGGCGTCACTAATGGGACAAAGCTGAAGTTTGTCCTTAACTGAAGCCGGAATGTCATCCAGATCCGCTTCATTCTGCTTGGGGAAGATCACCATTTTCGCGCCGGCGCGCTGAGCCGCGATCATTTTTTCCTTCAGCCCGCCAATCGGAAGCACCCGGCCGCGAATCGTCAGTTCACCGGTCATGGCGACCTGATGCTTGACCGGCCGTCCGCTTAACGCGGACAGGCTGGCGACCGCCAGGGTAATCCCGGCGGACGGTCCATCCTTTGGTATAGCGCCTTCAGGGACATGGATGTGAATGTCTGTTTTTTCACTGCAAGATGTATCCAGGCCTAATTCAGCGGCGTGACCGCGCACATAGCTGAGTGCGACTTTAGCGGATTCCTGCATGACATCACCCAGCTGACCGGTCAGCTGAAGCTTTCCGCTGCCTTTGACGGCGCTGACTTCTATATTGAGCATATCTCCGCCGTTAACCGTCCAGGCCAGCCCATTGGCCAGACCTACAATATCAGCGGTATCGACCTGATCGTAGTGGTAGCGGGATTTACCTAGATAGCGGGTTAAATCCCGGCGCTGCAGCAGCGTTTTTTTAGCTGTTGCCGGCGCGTCAGACTGCTCTTCTTTTTTAAGCAGCCAGCGACGCGCTATTCTTGCCAGTTGCTGCTCCAGCTGCCTGACGCCTGCCTCCCTGGTATAGTCTTCTATCATGCCTTTAATTGCGCTTTTGCTTAAGCGCAGTTCTCCCGGAGCCAGACCATTTTGCTTTTGCTGCTTGGGCCACAAATGCAACCGGGCGATTTCAGTTTTTTCCTCTTCCGTATAGCCGCTCAGCTCGATCAGCTCCATACGGTCAAGTAAAGCATCCGGTATGGTTTCAGTGGTATTTGCGGTCGTCACAAATAAAACCTGAGACAGATCATAGGTCAATTCCAGATAATGATCTCTGAAGCTGCGGTTTTGCTCCGGATCCAGCACCTCCAATAAAGCTGAAGCCGGATCTCCTCTGTAGTCACTGCCCAGCTTATCAATTTCATCCATCAGGATCAGGGGATTATCCGTACCCGCGCGTTTGATAGCCTGAATAATCCGTCCCGGCATGGCGCCGATATAAGTGCGCCGGTGCCCGCGGATTTCCGCTTCATCTTTTACGCCGCCTAAGGACATACGGATATAGGAACGGCCTAGGGCCAACGCTATGGATTGAGCTATGGAGGTCTTGCCAACTCCCGGAGGTCCGACCAGACAAAGGATGGGCGCCTTGTAGCTGTCATCATGCAGCTGTTTTTGCCGTTTCATGACAGCCAGATACTCCAGGATCCGTTCCTTGATTTTCTGCAATCCGTAGTGATCGCGGTCAAGTTGCTTGCGGCAGGCACTGAGATTCAGTTTATCCCTGGAGCATTTTCCCCAGGGCAGCTCAAAGACCAGATCCAGGTAGGATCTGGCCACCGCCGCTTCCGGAAAGTTAGGCGGATACTTAGCCAGCCGGCGGATTTCCTTTTCCAGATAGTCATGGTCTTTGGCATCAAACGGCAGTTTATTTAACTGATCCAGATAACGCTGGCTCTCTTCCTCACTGCTTTCTTCGTCACCTAATTCATCATGGATAACTTTCAATTGTTCCCGCAGGTAGTATTCCCGTTGGTACTGGTCCAGCTTTTGCTTGACCTTTTCCTCAATATCATGTTCCATCCCGGCAATCGCAATTTCTGTCTGCAGCTTTTGCAGCAGTTTTAGCATTCGTTTCAGGAGAGATACTTCAGTCAGCTGATCAATCTGATCACTATAGGAAAGGTCAACGTTGCTGCAGATCAAATCAGTCAGTTTTTCTCCTGATTTAATCTGGCGCAGAGAGTTAACTACCTCTACTGAGCCGCGGCCGGTAGCTATTATGTATTGTCTGAAGGCGTCAGTCAGATGCCTGCGCAGCGCTTCCTGCTCCAGATTGGTCGCCGCTTCCGGCTGATCTTTCAGTATCTGGTAAGTGGCAGTATAGCCAGCTTCAGCCTGAATCTGTATCCCGGTCAATCTGGCCCGGCTCAATCCTTCCACTTTCACCCGGTACGCAGGCCGGTTTTTGACCTCCAGCAGTTCTGTAACTTTTGCTAAACAGGCTACCGGCGCAATCTGATCTGGCGCGGGCCATTCCGCGGTGAGATCAAGCTGCGGCGCCAGCAGCAAAGTCAGGTCACTGTCCATGGCCTGTTTCAGCGCTTCGACAGAACCAGGTCTTGCTACTTCAAAGCTGCTGGACATAGCCGGCAACACCACCAGCTCATATAACGGCAGCAAAGGCGCACGTTCCGCTGTAGTGCTGGCTGTTTCAGTCAGCTGCAACTGCAGGTCCTCCTGCTTCATTTCCTGTTCAATATCTTTATAATCATCCTGGATCTGATCTTGATCACTAAGAAGTACTTTGGCTTCTTCTGGCTCCGGTACAGAACTGGTTTCTTCAGGATCAGGGTTCAGTTCAGAGAGCGTATTGGCTTGGTCTTGCTCAGTCATACAATTCCTGCTTTCATTCAGTCGTCCGCCTATTATAACATGCTAAGCTGCGCAGCCGGCTGAAGTAATCTTGCTGATGGCAGTTCTTCCAGCTTCTATTTTCAGCCGGCATTGTTCAGTTACTTTTTCAGGACTAAAAAATAAACCGCTCTGACTAAAGTCAAAGCGGTTTACCTAAACCGGCCGATTAATCCATGACCGCTCAGCCAGCTATTAAATTAATGTACCTTACTCAAGAACCGTAGCCACGGTGCCTGAACCGACGGTTTTGCCGCCTTCACGAATAGCGAACTTATCGCCGGCCTCAAGTGCAACCGGGGTAATCAATTCAACCGTGATGGTTACATGGTCCCCAGGCATACACATATCTACGCCTTCAGGCAGCTCAGCCACACCGGTAACATCAGTGGTGCGGAAGAAGAACTGAGGACGATAGCCTGTAAAGAAGGGCTTATGACGGCCGCCTTCAGCCTGAGTCAGGACATAAACCTGGCCGCTGAACTTGGTATGCGGATGAATGGTATTGGGCTTGCAGATCACCTGACCGCGCTCAACCTGATCACGGTTGATGCCGCGCAGCAGAACACCAATGTTGTCTCCTGCTTCAGCCAGATCCATGGACTTGTGGAACATCTCAACACCGGTAATAACCGACTGCAGCTTGTCCTCACGTAAGCCGACGATCTCAACGGGATCTCCAACTTTAACCACGCCGCGCTCAACACGACCGGTTGCAACTGTACCACGCCCGGAAATAGTGAAGACGTCCTCAACCGGCATAGCGAACGGTTTATCAATCGGACGCTCAGGCGTCGGAATCCAGCTGTCAACTGCATCCATCAGTTCATGAATGCACTTGTATTCAGGCGCGTTGGGGTCAGTACTGGTGCACTCCAGAACCTGCAGTGCGGAACCCTGGATGAACGGGGTGTCGTCACCCGGGAAATCATACTCATTCAGCAGCTCACGAACTTCCATCTCAGTCAGTTCAATCAGCTCAGGATCCGCCATATCGCACTTGTTCAGGAACACAACGATAGAAGGAACGCCGACCTGACGGGCCAGCAAAATGTGCTCACGTGTCTGAGGCATAGGGCCGTCAGCAGCGGACACAACCAGGATAGCGCCGTCCATCTGAGCAGCACCGGTGATCATGTTCTTAATGTAGTCAGCATGTCCCGGGCAGTCCACATGAGCGTAGTGACGCTTATCGGTCTCGTACTCGACGTGAGAGGTGTTGATCGTGATACCACGGGCACGCTCTTCTGGCGCTTTGTCGATATTGTCATAGCTGGTGTACTGAGCCTCACCGTTCATAGCCAGAACTTTGGTGATGGCGGCAGTCAGCGTGGTCTTGCCGTGGTCAACGTGACCAATTGTGCCAATGTTGACATGGGGCTTGGTTCTTTCATATTTAGCTTTACCCATTTCTGAATAATCCTCCTTATAATCAGTTTCATAACTGATAACTCTTATTTTTCCTGGCTGACGCCTGGATTCTATTTTAGCCATTCAGGCGGTGTTTAGCAAGATATCTGAAGAGAATACCTGCGTCTATCCCGCCGGAATTGCTGCTAACCTGAATACTCAGCTTACTTTTTGAGCACAGTTTCCATAATATTCTTGGGCACCTGCTCAAAGTGACTGATCTGCATAATGAAGGTACCGCGGCCCTGGGTCTGAGAACGGAGACTGGTCGCATAACCAAACATTTCAGACAGAGGTACATAAGCGGTAATTTTCTGCGCGCCGGGGATCGCTTCCATTCCCTCGATCCGGCCACGTCTGGAACTGATATCGCCCATAACATCGCCCATATAATCCTCAGGAACAGTAACATCAACCCGCATGATGGGCTCCAGTAAGACCGGGCCCGCCTTGCGCATGCCTTCCTTAAAAGCCATGGAACCGGCAATCTTAAAGGACATTTCTGAAGAGTCAACATCATGGTAAGAGCCGTCTACCAGCGATACCTTGACATCGACAACCGGATAACCTCCCAGGATACCGCTCTGCATAGCTTCCTGAACACCGGCGTCAACCGGTCCGATATACTCCTTAGGAACCACACCGCCAATAATCTTATTTTCAAAGATATAGCCGGTTCCCGGTTCCTGCGGCTCCAGAATCAAGGTGACGTCGCCGTACTGGCCATGGCCGCCGGACTGACGGACAAACTTGCCCTGCTGGCGGACTTCCTTGGTTATGGTTTCCTTATAGGCAACCTGCGGGGCACCGACATTGGCTTCTACCTTAAACTCGCGGAACATGCGGTCCACAATGATATCCAGGTGAAGCTCGCCCATGCCTTCAATAATGGTCTGACCCGTGTCCGGATCCGTATGGGTTCTGAAGGTCGGATCTTCTTCAGCCAGCTTTTGCAAAGCAATAATCATCTTATCCTGGCTGGCCTTGGACTTAGGCTCAATGGCCACGCTGATAACAGGCTCCGGGAATTCCATGGATTCCAGGATGATGGGATGATTCTCATCACAAAGCGAGTCACCTGTCGTGGTGTTTTTGAGGCCGACAGCGGCGGCGATATCACCGGAATAGACCTTATCAATTTCTTCACGGTGATTGGCGTGCATCTGCAGAATACGGCCGATTCTTTCACGTTTCTTTTTAGTCGCGTTCAGAACATAGGAACCAGAATCCAGCGTGCCTGAATACACGCGGAAGAAAGCCAGCTTACCGACAAACGGATCCGCCATAATCTTAAAGGCCAGGGCCGCGAACGGTTCGCTGTCATCTGCCACACGTTCATCTTCTTGTTCCGTATCCGGATTGATCCCTTTAATAGCAGGGATATCCAGAGGTGACGGCAGGTAATCAATGACGGCGTCCAGCATCATCTGCACACCCTTGTTGCGGTATGAAGAACCGCAGAGCACCGGTGTTACGTGGCAGGCAACGGTGGCTTTGCGAAGCGCTTCTTTCAGCTCCGCAACCGAAATTTCATCACCTTCCAGGAATTTCATGGTCAGATCTTCATCTGTTTCACAAATGGCTTCCACCATTTTTTCATGCCATTCCTCAGCCAGTGGCAGAATGTCCGCCGGTATGTCTTCCACGTCAATAGTGGTTCCCAGGTCATCTTCATAGACTTCAGCCTTCATGGTCATCAGATCAACGATGCCCTCAAAGTTGTCCTCTTTGCCAATGGGAATCTGAATCGCAATCGGATGCGCCTTAAGGCGATCCTCAATAGACTGAACTGAGTGGAAGAAATCGGCGCCCATGATATCCATCTTATTGACATAGACCACGCGCGGCACGCCGTAGTGATCCGCCTGACGCCAGACGGTTTCCGTCTGCGGCTCTACACCGCTCTTGGCATCCAGCAAAGTCACAGCGCCGTCCAGGACACGCAAGGAACGCTCCACCTCAACGGTAAAGTCAACGTGGCCCGGTGTATCAATGATGTTTACCCGGTAGCCCTTCCACTGAGCGGTGGTAGCAGCAGACGTGATGGTGATCCCACGCTCCTGCTCCTGAGCCATCCAGTCCATCGTAGCGGCACCTTCATGGGTCTCGCCGATTTTGTGGATACGGCCAGTATAATAAAGCACACGCTCTGTAGTCGTGGTTTTACCGGCATCAATGTGCGCCATGATGCCAATATTTCTTGTTTTTTCGAGTGGGAATTGTCTGGGCATTAACGATTCATCCTCCTACTCTTCTTTACCATCTGTAATGAGCGAACGCACGGTTAGCGTCAGCCATTCTATGCATTTCTTCTTTTTTCCTGTAAGCACCGCCGGCCTGATTGGAAGCATCCAGCAGTTCTCCCGCCAGCCGTTCCTTCATGGTCCGTTCATTGCGGGCCCGGGCAAACGATACCAGCCAACGCAGGGCTAAAGTCTGCCGGCGTTCCGGGCGGACTTCAATCGGCACCTGATAGTTGGCGCCGCCGACACGTCTGGCTTTGACTTCCAGCATCGGCATAACATTCTCCAGAGCTTTGTTAAAAACCTCCAGGGGTTCCTGGCCGCTTTTTTCCTGAATCAGGTCAAATGCGCCATAAACGATTTTTTGAGCTACGCCCTTCTTCCCGTCCAGCATGACATTATTGGTCAGTTTTGTGACCCGGATATCATGATAGATAGGATCAGGAAGGACTTCTCTTGTTGGGACATGGCCTCTTCTTGGCACTTGTCTTCCCTCCTTTAGTATGATAATTCAGACGTCCAGTCTGATACCACAGGTACTCAATCCAGCAATGGACTGTGTCAGTTACCGGCCATACCCCTGTATGAGTACGGTGTACTGAGCACAACGAGTTCAACCTAATCCGATTACTTTACCTTAGCGGCTTTGGGGCGCTTGGCGCCGTATTTGGAACGGCCCTGCATACGTCCGCTGACGCCGGCTGCATCAAGGGTTCCGCGGATGATGTGATAACGCACACCAGGCAGGTCCTTAACTCTTCCGCCTCTGATCAGGACAACTGAGTGTTCCTGCAGATTATGGCCGATGCCGGGGATGTAAGCGGTTACTTCCATACCGGAGGTCAGACGCACACGAGCAATTTTGCGCAGTGCAGAGTTAGGCTTTTTGGGGGTTGTGGTTTTAACAACCGTGCAAACGCCGCGTCTCTGCGGAGACTCAAGCTCGCTTTCACGCCGGGTCAACGTATTCATGTTGACATGCAGTGCAGGTGACTTGGACTTATAAGTCTTGCTCACCCGTCCTGACTTGACTAACTGGTTGAATGTAGGCATCAATACTCTCCTTTCATAAACTAATCCTGTCTGTCCCCTAAAAGTTGCTCTTACCTCACGCCGGGGCCGGCTGAAAACGTCTCAAACCGGGCCTGAGCACAAAATAACAGCCCCTTACGGGGCATTGACAAGTAATTATATCATTATGCCTTGAATCCGTACAGATACAAAAGCGGTAAATTTGCACAAATCTGCAAAAATACCGCTCCTGGTGAGGCGTTCATCAATCAGCTGGCCAGCCTCATTAAAATCCGCTGTCTCCGGCAGGCTGTGGCCGGCCTGAGGCTGACTTATGCTCTGGATAAAAACTCCTGACCGCCCATATACGGTCGTAAAACATCAGGAATTCTGACCCGGCCGTCAGCGGTCTGGCACTGCTCCATGATGGCCGGCAGGACTCTTGAGGTAGCGAGGCCGGACGCGTTGAGTGTATGCAGGAAAGTCAGACTGCCATCTTTACGCCTCAGCTTCATATTGCCCCGACGGGCCTGATAATCCCGGGCGTTGGATGCGGAGCTGACTTCCTTATAATCATTCATTGACGGTATCCATACCTCAACGTCATACGTTTTGGCCATTGAGGCGCTGACATCCCCGGCGGCTAACTTGCTCAGGCGGAAGTGCAGGCCCAGACCGGACACCAGACGGCAAGCCTTATCGACCAATTCCTGAAAAGCCTGCTCAGAGTTCTCCGGCGCGGTATACTGGAACATCTCAATCTTGTTGAACTGGTGCCCCCTGATCATGCCGCGTTCTTCAGCCCGGTAACTGCCGGCTTCCTTGCGGTAGCAGGGCGTATAAGCAAAATACTTTTCAGGTAACTGATCCTCAGACAGTATTTCATCCCGGTGCAGGTTAACCAGTGCGGTTTCCGCAGTCGGCAGAATAAACTGCTGGCGCTCCTGATCTTCACTCTCATCATTTTTCAACCAGAATACATCCTCTTTAAACTTGGGGAACTGTCCGGCAGTATAACCACAGCGGTAATTCAGGATATGCGGGACCAGCATCATCTGATAGCCATCCTTCAGATGCTCAGCCACAAAATAATTAAGCAAAGCCCATTCCAGCTGCGCGCCCTGATTGGTGTAAATCCAAAAACCAGAACCGCTGAGCTTGGCGCCTCTTTGATAGTCAATCAGGCCCAGATCTTCCGCAATATCGACATGATGCCTCGGGGTAAAGTCAAAAACGGGTTTTTGGCCAAAAATCTTAACCACCTGGTTGGCCTCTTTACCGCCCGCTACGACATCATCCGCCGGTAAGTTAGGCAGACCGGACAAAAAGTCCAGCTGCTCCTGCTCCAGCCGGTTCAGAGCCTCATCCTTAGCCTTGATGTCCTGGCCGATCTGTTTCATCTCCGCCAGCGTAGCCGACACATCCTCACCCAGCTTTTTCAGCCGCGGAATATCCGCGGAAACCCGGTTGCGGGTTGCTTTAAGGCTGTCAGATTCAGCAATCAACTGCCGCCGCTCCTGATCCTTCTGCAAAAACGAGGTGAAATCTACCTCATAACCGCGCTTACCCAGTTTTTCCTTTACCAGGTCCGGATTTTGTCTGATCAGCTGTATGTCCAGCATCTTGCACCTCCATGCTTAAGCTTGCTATATAACCTCAAATATCTTGTATGATCATACCCTCAGGCGCAGTACTTTTTCAAGTCCTCCGCTTTATAGATTGTAAAGGAGTTACGGTAATAGTCCAGTAATCCCTCCTCTTTCATTCTTGAAAGCTCTCTGGACATTGAGGGCCGCGATACATTCAGATAACGGGCCATCCCTTCACGGTTCATGTCCAGGGTAAAGGTATGCCGGCCGCCCAGTTCAATCTGCTGCAGGAAGAAACGGGATAATCTGGCCCGCATGCCATTGACCGTCAGCAGATCCAGGCGCTGCTGCAGCTGCAGCGCCTCAGCGGCTACATAACGAAGCAGGTTTTCAATCATGCGGTTCCAGGCTTCCTTCGGGCAGTCGCGGTCCAGGCATAGTTCGCCCTGGTTGCCGGAAATATTAAGCCTGCCATTGCCGGTGTAAACCGGAACAAATAACACCGTGCAATCTGACGCGGCTTCAATCTGCTGCGGCCAGTCCTGACCGCCTCCCAAGGCTGTCAGAACGCCAAAAATATCTCCGCGGCTTAAACCGCCCATGGTCTGACATATACCATTATCATCTTTGACACTGAGCTCCAGGTCTCCCTGGACAACAATCCCCCAGGCTTCCTGAACCGTGCCTTGAATCCGTATAATTGAGCCTTGCGGCCAGACTTCTCTCTTGCAGCCCAGCTCATTCAATACTTTAACCGCCTGATCAGCCCTCAGGCCTTTAAACAGAGGGCAGTCAGTTACAATATCCTCGGTTTCTATTCTCAAGCTTTGATTGGCTGTATACATGTCCTTCCTCCTCTATCAACACCGCTACAGCTACAGGTATGACAGCTTGTGTTGCGGCAGCTACTGTTTTCCTAAATATAGTAGCACAAAACACAGGCAAAAAGAAGCCGGCCTCTGAAAAGCCGGCCCCATCAGCCCGGCCGCCCGAGCGGCTGACAAGTCAGGACAGGGCAGCGGGAAAAACTCAGGGATCGGGCCTCAATCGCCCCTCCCCGGGCCATCTGATAAAACTTGTTGATTACAGCGGATCAAGATAGTGGCTCTCAAGCTGCATGTCCGGAAAGCCGTGCTGCCGGCAGACCTCATAAGCCACAATAGCGACTGAGTTGGATAAGTTCAGGGACCGTTCACCGGGTCTCATGGGGATCCTGATATTGCGCTCCGGGTGCGCCAGCAGCAAAGACTCCGGCAGGCCCCGGGTTTCCTTACCAAATACCAGCAAGGTCCGCTCCGGAAACCGCCTGTCGCTGTAGCAGGCCGCAGCTTTGGTCGTAGCATAAAAAATACCGTCAAAAGTATTATGATGCAGTAAGTCCTCCAGGCTATCCCATATATGTAAATCCAGCCGGGGCCAATAATCCAGGCCGGCGCGTTTGAGGTAGCGGTCTTCCAGCTTAAAGCCTAATTGTCCGACTAAATGCAGGCTGGCGCCTACCGCCACACAAGTACGCGCAATATTTCCCGTATTGGCCGGGATTTCCGGTTCTACTAAAGCAATTTCAAGCTTCACGCTGCGGTCCTTTCTCTGCTTCCCAGGCTTCCTTAACTAAACGTTCCAGGCGTTTCAGCCGGTGGTTGACACCGGATTTTGTCAGGGGCGGATCCAGTTTTTCGCCTAATTCTCTCAGTGAAAGCGAAGGGTAAGCCAGGCGGATTTCAGCCGCGGCAGCCAGTTCTGCCGGTAGTTTAGCAAAGCCGTAGCGCTCGCTGAACCATGACAGCTGTTGATGCTGCCGGACACCTGCCTCCGCAATGCGCATCGCGTTGGCGGCATCGCAGTTTACCATCCGGTTTATGCTGTTGCGCATATCCTTTTCGACCCTCAGGGACTCAAATCTGAGCATGGAACGGTAGGCCCCCGCATAGGCCAGAAAAGTCGATATGGCCTCGCTGTCTTTGATATAAAGGCTTCGCGCCTGATGCCGTTTTACCTCATGCGGGGTAATCCCCAGAAGACGGAGGAGCTGGCAAAAATAAAGCTCAACGGGCTGGTGATAGCAGGTGATTTCCAGGTGATAAGCAGAGTCCGGATCCGTCATGGAACCCGCGATTAAAAATATCGCTCGCAAGACTGCGCCCTGCTCCTCCGGCGTCTCCGGCAGCGGCCTGAGGACCGCGCCTGTCTGGGGTTCCAGGTTCAGTTCATTCTGAACAAAAGAATGGACAGCCTGACACTCAAATTCGCCGCTTAAGTGCAGTGTGCAGCTATCCTTACCCTGGCTTGTTTCCGGCACCATACCCAGCAGTTCATCAAAATGCAGCAGAATCCGGTCTCTGACCGCCGGGTGCGAAGTCGTCAGGCGGACCTGGTCAGCAGTATAGCGAGCGGACCAGGCCAGCATGACCGCCAGTTCCAGCGCCATCAGGCCTTCGTCTCCCGGTACAACTGAGCACAGATCGGTTTTAACCTCATGAGAAAAGGACATGCTTACCACGCCTCCGGCATACACAGGCGCGGACTGGCCGAAGCGGACTGGTGTTTCCCCGCCGCCGCCAGGTGGGCCAGCTGCATCAGCTGTACAGCTAATTCAGCTGCATCATGCCGGACTTTACCATTTTTAATCAATACCAGATTCGCTTCAATCAGCTTGGTGCCCATCTGTCTGATGCTGTCCCGGTCATAAAAAACCGTTTCAGCATGGGTTTCTTTATAAACTCCCAGGACACTGTCCTCCAGTGGCTCATTATTGACAATACAATAATCAATCAATCCCTGGGCAGAGGTTTTCCCGCAGGCATCCAGGATCGCCCGCAGATGATCCTGGGCATTATAACCGCGCGTCTCCGCCGGCTGCGTCATGATGTTACAGACATACACCGTCGTAGCCGCGGATTGGATAATCGCCTCACGGACTTCCTTAAACAGCAAATTGGGGATGATGCTGGTATAAAGGCTGCCCGGTCCTAAAACCACCAGATCTGCCTGTCTGATTTCTTCCAGTACTTCCGGCAGAGCCGTAGCTGTAGCCGGGTCCATACAGATATCGGTAATCCTGACCCCGGCCGGCAATTCCTCATGGCCAATAGCCGATTCGCCGATAATAAACCGTCCGTCTGACAAATGCGCGCAGATATTCAGATCCTGCAGGGAGACGGGCAGCACTTTGCCGGTTACAGCCAGAACATCAGAAAATTTGCGCACCGCCTCATAAAAATTTCCGTCACAAACTTCAGTCATAGCCGCAATGAACAGGTTGCCAAAATTCTGGTGGTTCAAGGATCCCTCACTGAAACGATGATTCATCAGTTTTTCCATGACGGGCTCGGTGTCGGCCAGGGCTAATATACAGTTTCTGATATCACCGGGCGGCAGAATACCCAGATCTTTACGCAGGAGACCTGACGAGCCGCCGTTATCAGCCACGGTACAAACCGCGCAGATATGCTGCGTGTAGCGCTTAAGTCCGCGCAGCATGGTAGACAGACCGGTTCCGCCCCCGATCACCACAATTCTGGGGCCCCTGGCCGGGTTATCACGATATAGTTTCAAATTGACCGGGTTAAATGTATCAGCGTGCATGAATTTACCTCATCATCAGGCTTGACGGCTCAGCTTGTAACGCGGGTCCTTATCAATGTCCCGGTGTTCCACCAAAACCCGGTAACCTGCCGTTTTCAGGCGTGCTGCCACTTCTTCCGCCAAAGCGACGGAGCGGTGTCTGCCGCCGGTACAGCCTACCCCGACGGTAAAGCGGACTTTTCCCTCGCGAAGGTGATACGGCAAAACGAAGGTCAGCAGATCCAGAGTTTTAGCCAGAAAAGTCTGCGTCTCCGGATGGGCCAGGACGACTTCCCTGATTTCCTGATCCAGACCGCAAAATGGCCGGAGCTTTTCATCATAATAGGGATTGGGGATAAAGCGAACATCCATGACCTCATCACAGTCGGCCGGGATACCGTACTTAAAACCAAAGGATTCCACCAGTACCGACAGCCGCTCGTCCAGGCCACTGCCGTCACCTAACTGCCGGTAAAGATAATCCCTCAGCTGGCGCGGGGTCAGCCCGCTGGTATCAATGACTTGCGTGGCCATGTTCCTTAACGGTGCCAGTCTGGCTCTTTCATCCGCCAGAGCCTGCACGATCCCGATTTTTTCCCCCATCGGGTGGTTGCGCCGGGATTGTTTATAGCGGCTGATCAGGATCTGATCCTGGCAATCCAGAAAAATAATCCGGTAGGGTATGTGCTCGTCATCCAGTTCGTGCAGCGCCTGAATCGTCCCGTTAAAAAACTCCGCGCTGCGGACATCAATCACAAAAGCGGCTTTACGGACCCCAAAACCTTCTCCACCCTGGCCTGCCGTAAACGTCCGTACCAGATTACTCAGTAACTGCGGGGGCAAATTATCAATGCAAAAATAACCCAGGTCTTCTAAAAAGTCGACCGCAATACTTTTCCCCGCCCCGGACATGCCGGTGAGTATTACCAGTTCCATAGCTCATCCTTTCACCCGGCTCATATCGCGCTGTGCCGTACAGTCCAGGCCGCCGGCCTGTTGCCGCCGCCTTTATCAAACCCGGTCGGTTCCGCCGGTGATAAGGGCGTACCCAGAATCCGCACCTCCGGCTGTAAATCCACCCCGTTGAGGCGATAGACGGTTTCGCGGATATGCCGGATCAGAGCCTTAACGTCATCGGCTGTGGCATGGTCTACGTTGATAATGAAGCCGGCATGCTTCCGGGAAACTTCCGCTCCTCCGATCCTGCAGCCTCTGAGGCCAGCGTCTGCTATCAGCTTGCCGGCAAAGTAGCCGACCGGTCTCCTGAATACTGACCCCGCACTGGGGTATTCCAGCGGCTGCGAAGCCTCACGCCTGGCAGTGTAATCCGCCATCCGCTCCCGTATTTCCGCCTGCTCGCCCTTTTGCAGGCAAAACAGGACCTCCACGACCGCGGCGCCATTATCCTCATATAAACTATGCCGATAGGAAAAATCATGTTCGCCACCAACCGCGCAGTTTAAGCTGCAGGGCGGCTTTGTATCAATATACCGGCTGGCGGTAATCATGTCACCTAAGGAATAGCCATACGCTCCGGCGTTCATGAACACGGCACCGCCAACACTGCCGGGGATACCGCACGCAAACTCCAGTCCGCTCAGGCTGTTGGCAGCGGCAAATTCAGCCAGTTGGCTCAGGCGGCAGCCGGATTGGGCTAACACATAGATGACTGAATCATCATACCGGATGCTGTCAGCCGCGGTTCCCGGGCGAAGCTGTTCCAGCCAGGTTCCGGCTTCAGCCGGACTGAGGCAGCTAAGGCGGGCTAATTTTTCATTTAACTGAATGGTCAGGCCGGGGAGTCCCGCGTCTTCCACCAAAGCATTAGAACCCTGACCCAGCAAGGTCAGTGGAATGCCGGCCTGAACAGCCAGCTGCATGACCCGGCCCAGCACGTTAATGTCTGACGGATTCCAATATAGCGCTGCGGGCCCGCCAACCTTAAATGTTGTGTGCTGAGACATGGGTTCAGCGCGGCGTAAATCAGCGATCACCTCAGGATACAGGCGGGCCAGATCCGTCACAAAGCGATTTAGCGGTTCTGGCTGAGCCGGAGCAGTAGACTGGGCAGAATTATTCATGTTAATTTCCTTATTTTTGTTCGTATTATTCAAGGCAG
The DNA here is from genome assembly GCA_012034405.1 of Oscillospiraceae bacterium HV4-5-C5C. Lineage (GTDB taxonomy): Bacteria > Bacillota > Clostridia > Saccharofermentanales > Fastidiosipilaceae > JAAVLZ01. The sequence continues at coordinate 65,880 of JAAVLZ010000016.1, forward strand.
ACTTGAGGCAACTGCTTGATTGGGCGGCAGGACCGCCTGACTCAGGTTCCGCTGGATTCTGTATTTTTGCGCGGTCCAAATAAGCGGTCCGTCAGCGCCTTGGCGGCATTATAACCCATCTGTTTCTGGCGGAAGTTAATGGCGGCAACCTCAGCTATGATCGCCAGATTACGGCCGGGGCGGACAGGAATGGTCGTGCTGGGCACCTTGATACCTAATATCTCAGTAGTTTCCTGATTGATGCCCAGGCGTTCATAAACTTTACGTTCATCCCAGATTTCCAGATTAATCACAAAGTTAATGTTTTCCTGCATCTTGACCGAGGACACACCGTAAAGCTCTTTTACATCCATGATACCCAGGCCGCGGATTTCAATTAAATGCCGGATAATCTCAGGGGCCTGACCCAGCAAAGTAGAGTCAGAAACCCGCCGGACTTCCACCAGATCATCCGCGATCAAGCGATGACCGCGCTTTACAATCTCCATTGCGGTTTCAGATTTGCCGACACCGCTCTCCCCCAGAATCAGTATACCTTCGCCGTAAATTTCAACCAATACACCATGAAGGGTGGTTTGCGGCGCCAGTTCCACATTAAGATGTTTAATCAAGGAACTCATGATGGTTGAGGTGGTTTCATCTGTTCTCAGCAACGGGACACTGTAGCGTTTTGAAGTCTCCAGCATTTCCGGAAAGATCTCATGATGGCGGGACAGAATCATGCAGGGAATGCCCTTGCTGAAAATCGTCTCTAACGTATGGAAACGCTCCTCTGACGTCAGATGTTTCAGGAAAGCCATTTCCATATTGCCCAGAAGCTGTATCCGATCCGGGCCAAAATGCTCATAGTAGCCGGCTAATTGAAGTCCCGGCCGGGTGACATCCGCTACGGTGATCAGAATGTCCTCAGTATTACCAAAATTTGTAATCTCTTCAAGATGGAATTCATCAATGATTGATTTAAGCGTAACCGCGGCCATATCATCCTCCCGTAGCAATTCGGACAAAGTCAGGCAGTCAACCCCGCTCTGACCTTCTGCCAATAATAAAGTTATTTTAGCACAAAGCTACCGGAGCTAACCTGCCACATCCTGCAAAGCACGCAAATTAAGCCGGCTTTAGTCATATCTGCACGGATAGCAGCCTGAAATCCTGACGCAACGTCGTGAAACAGCCGGAGCAGCAGGAAGCAGCTGGAGCCCGGTCAGGTCGTTTCCACGTCCAACCTGACCAAGCGTTTGAGTCGTTCATACCGGCCACCACACCTGCTTTGTTTTCAGTTCTTGCCAGCCAGTCCTGGATAAGCACAGAGTGAAACGCCCGGAGCTCATCCCTCAATTGAATTCTAGCTTCAATCATCTGAAGGCACTGACCAGATCAGTAACGCGCATCAATTCTGGATAATGGATAAACAAAAGTCATATATGAGTTTCAGAACTCATATATGACTTTTACCGTGGAGCGGAATACGAGATTCGAACTCGCGACTTTCACCATGGCAAGGTGACACTCTACCACTGAGTTAATTCCGCGTTCCCTTGACGATTTGGAATTATATAGGAAGTTACCTGAATCTGTCAAGGCTTTACTTGAGATAAGGTCACCGA
>JAAVLZ010000017.1 GCA_012034405.1 Oscillospiraceae bacterium HV4-5-C5C
CGGCTGCGGCATGTGGCCGGCACCCAGTGGGGTAACAAGAAGTACATGAATATGAAGCATCTGGAGACGATTCCCGACGAGTCTCTCATCGCGGGTTAAAGCTACTGCTCAGAGACTGCAAACCAATTTGCGCATAAACCTTGACACTACCCGGCCGTTGCAAGATGGTTTGAGAGATCTGTTATTCATGATATGAGTCAAGCTCGCTCAGTCAGCATTCGCCGGACGGGGCTGTTTGAGAGATCTGTTATTCATGATATGAGTCAAGCTCAGCACGTCCACCACCCAATGCCAGACGTGTTTGAGAGATCTGTTATTCATGATATGAGTCAAGCAATATCTCGCAAAGAAAATTGCGCCGTATAGTTTGAGAGTAACCGTCAAATAAACCGACACCTACCATAATGATACCAACTCTGAAACAATGAATCCAAAGATATCTTAAGGTGTCTTAAGATCTCTTACGACACCTTAAGAGTAAATTGGAGTGTTTAGAGTGGATATCAAGGAATACAAAAAAAGCAGCCAACTGCAGGAATGGGCAGAAATGGTTCGCACATGCCGGAACAGCGGGAAGACAATCTCAGCGTGGTGCACGGAAAATGGCGTTAATGAAAAAGTATATTACTACCGGCAGAAAAAAGTTTGCGACGGTATACCCACTATACGCAGACCAGAGGCCATACCGATAGCCCAAAGTAATACCACGGTCCAATTTGCTAAAATTACTCCGGCCGTTCAACCAGAAGTCAGCGAGACCGGTATTACAGTGCGGATAGGCAATGCTGAAGTTCAGATTTCAAACGGTGCGGAAGCTGCAACGATTGAAACAGTCCTCCGTGTGCTTTCCGGCATATGCTAAGCGACTTTACCGGAGCAGAACATATCTACATTGCCTGAGGATATACTGATCTGAGAAAATCGATCGACGGCCTGGCAATGCTGGTACAGAAGAACTTCGAGCTCGATCCGTTCAGTAATAGTCTGTTTTTGTTCTGCGGAAAACGGAACGACAGGATCAAGGCGCTGTACTTTGAAGGCGACGGATTCGTGCTTTTGTACAAGCGCCTGGAGCACGGCAAATTCCAGTGCCCCGCAATAAAGAACAGGCGAGTCAGATCAGTTTGCAGCAGTTCCGGTGGCTTATGGAAGGCTTATCAATTGAGCAACCTAAGGCGCTGAAACGGTGCGGAAGTCTGGCGCTTGGATAAACAAATACAGACTGAAAAAGGCCATTTAAAGGCATTTTACACAATCTATTAGGCACAATTTATGGTACAATTTACACATGGAAACCGATACAATTCCAAGAGACGAATACGATGAATTATTGAAGAAAAATGCCGACCTGCAGCAGCGGGTCGACTTTCTTATGGCGCAGATGCTTCTGGCACGTCACAAACAGTTTGGAAGCTCCAGCGAGAAAAGTGAATACGACCAGCTGAGCCTGTTCGACGAGGCGGAAGCCTACGTCGATGAAAAAGCGCCGGAGCCGCGGGTTAGCGAAGTCAAAGCGCATTACAGGAAAAAAGTGGCATCGTGTAAGGAACAGCTGCCCCAAGATCTTCCTGTGGAAATCATAGAGCATACCCTCCCCGAGGCGGAACAGTTTTGCCCGGAATGCGGAAACAAGCTTCATGTGATCGGTAAAAATGAACGGGAGACACTGAAGCTAATTCCCGCCAAAGCGGTGATCGAGCGGCATATCCAGTATGTCTATGGCTGCCGGGACTGCGAGAAAAACGCATGTTCGGTACCAATTGTAAAAGCAAAGACAGATACGCAGCTGATAAAAGGAAGCATTGCTTCGGCGGAAGCGGTCGCGAATATCATGACGCAAAAATTCGTGATGGGAGTACCGCTGTACCGGCAAGCGCAGGAATGGAACCGGAACGGCATCCCACTTTCCCGGCAAACGATGTCCAACTGGCTAATCAAATGCACGGAGGACTATCTGGTGCCCCTATACGACAGGCTACGCGAAAAGCTATTACAGCATGAAGTTCTGCATGCAGATGAAACTACTTTGCAGGTGCTGCATGAAGAAGGAAAGAAGCCGCAAAGCAAGAGTTACATGTGGCTGTACCGGACAAACAGGGACACGGATCATTCGATTATGCTGTATGAATACCAGCCGGACCGGAAAGCGGAACGGCCAAAAGAATTTCTAAAAGATTTCAAAGGTTATCTGCATGCGGACGGCTATTCGGGATATCATAAACTGCCGGAAGACATTACGGTGGTGGGTTGCTGGGCACATGCACGCCGCAAGTTTGACGAGGTATTAAAAGGCATGTCCGAAAAGGCACAGGCCGGTTCCCTGACACTGCGTGCAAAACAATATTGCGATCGGCTTTTCGAGTTGGAACGTGATTTCAGCAATCTCACTGCGGAAGAACGCCATTTGAAGCGCCAGGAGTTCTCCAAGCCGCTCATGGAAGAATTTTTTCGTTGGATCAAAGCGCAACACGGCTCTACGAAGTCGGCTTTTGGCAATGCGGCGAATTATGTTCTTGGGCAACAGAAATACCTTGCCCGCTATCTTCTGGACGGTCGCCTGGAAATCAGCAACAACCGTGCCGAACGGAGCATTAAACCGTTTGTGATCGGACGTAAGAACTTTCTCTTTGCCAACACCGCCCGCGGCGCAAAAGCCAGTGCCGTCATGTACAGCCTGATCGAGACTGCCAAGGAGAACGGGATTAATCCGTATGATTATCTGTCTTGGTGCTTAAAACTGCGCCAGAATTGGAGCTCTTAAAAAATCCGGAATTGGTTGACCGGCTGCTGCTGCAAAATTTTACAGTTTCTAAAGGAGAAAAACATGCCAATTAAGCCGAAATCCCTTGTCATTTCAGTATCTGCTGGTAAAGGCTGTTACCGGCATATTAAAATATCTGATCAAGCCACTTTGGAAGAACTGAGTAGCGAGATTTTGGATGCTTTCGAATTCATAGAAGATCATGCTCATGCCTTTTTTATGGACAATCGCGCATGGAGTGATGCTGACTGCTATTACATGGCCATGGAGGACGAAAATGACGACGAAAGGCATACGTGCGATTATACATTACGAAAGGCTGGACTGAAGCCGGATAAAAAATTCATGTACATCTTTGATTTTGGAGACGATTGGAGATTTGCGTGCCATGTACTGCGGATGCTGGATGAGCCGTCAGAAGAGCCGCAGGTTATTCATACGAAGGGTAAACCGCCAATACAATATGCCGGATATGAAGATTGGGATGAGGAAGACGAAGACGTTTGACGCTTACGTTTGAGAGATCTGTTATTCATGATATGAGTCAAGCACGGCTTGCCACCAAATTGAACCTATTTTGTATACCCACCCAAGACTCGGCCCATATTAGCGTGCAAAACATCATGCTTGCAAACTCGCTATCGGCTTACTTAATCCGTGCCCATCCGTAACAGTCAAGTTCAAGATTCAGGAGCCGCATGATCTCCAGCTCATCCATGGCATCGGTCAGGGCGTTATGTAGTTCGCAGTATTCAAAGTCATCACTCAACATCCGATAGATACTCTCCACGCCGTAGCCGCGTTTCAATCTGCCCGTACCATAACAATCAGCGTAGCTGGGGATGCGCGGGTTATACTGCCGGTACGCAGCCAATTTCATAATGTCAAACCATTTGTGCTGCCGGAGTTCTGGTAAGTGCTGGTAATCAAAGCTGGCGTTATAGGCAAAGATCGTGTCAACCTTGTGAGTCGCCAGGAAACAAAGCAAATCGTTCAGGGCAGTCTCCCGCGAGCCTTCAAGGTCTGGGATTGTGCCGCCTGCATAAAGGGCGGCTGTATACATACCGCCCTGGTTTTTGTACGGTGTAAGGATGTAATATTTCTTATCTATGACCTCAAAGGTATTAGCATTGGCTACGACTATGCCAATGGACATGACTGCATCGTCCCAGGTGGTTTCCGTATCAATAACTGCAAAGCGGTTCATCGGTCTTTCCTCATCAGTCTTTTCCAATTGCCCGTCGTTTTCAGACCGGATCTTTAAAGCCTTATAGCTGGTCACTATTTGCATGGGTGCTTCTTTCAAGCTTATTTTAACAAGCGGGCCGGTTGCGGTCTATCTATTGTACATCGGGTCTGCAGTTTTGGATTGACTGGACTACCCAGGCCACCGGACTACCTGGCCTGGTGGCCCGACCAGGCCACCAGACTACCCAGGCTCCCGGATAACCGATCTGCCGGCACACCCAATATACCGGATTACCCAAGCTGCCGACCCGTCAAGACTACGACTACCCAAGCTGCCGACCCGTCAAGACTACGACTACCCAAGCTTCCGACCCGTCAAGACTACGACTACCCAAGCTTCCGACCCGTCAACCCTACGGCTTCCCAAGCTGCCGACCCGCCCCGAGCTGCGGCCGCGGACCATTCGCATCCGCTGGCTCAGAATAGCAACCAATGAAAGACAGAACATGGTAAGATTTGATCGATCATTAAGCGTTTGAACATGTTAATATAAAGCCAGATAAAAGCAGTTTAATGAAACTGTTTCTATTGTTAATTTGATCATAAACCAAGTAGCCAGCCTTTGAGGGTACATCCTTATAAGTTGAAACAGGAGGGTCAGATGAAAAAGTGGTTTACCAGAGCAGTCGCGTTTACATTTGCGGTTTTGCTTACTGTCGCCGTACTCATGCTTCTGCAGCCTGACAGAGTATATGCCGCTGATAATAACTACGGTATTACCATTGACGGGGATATGTCTGACTGGTCTGATAAACCGATGACGGATATCTCCTTCTCCTGGGATACTTACAATATAAAGCAGGGGTCCTTGCTGGCGGACGACAATAATATTTATTTCTTCATTGATATGGCGCCGTTAACCTCTGAGGATCATCAGGGGGGCTATGCTGTTCTTCAGACCTCTTCCTATAAGCTGACCGTGGGCAGTAAGGTATTCTGGATCAATGTTGATAACACGTTTGCCTGGGCCTGGGGTGTAGAAGGTCAGTCCAGGGCGGTCAATCTCAGTATCTGGGCAGAAGACAATTCGCTGAATGGTTATCTCCCCGGCGTTGAGGCTTATATGTATCGTAAACCAATGACCGGCGGGTATTCAGATCAACTGGAGTGCCTGATCCCGTTGAGCGCATTAAACCTGCAAGATGGCGGCAGCCAGACCATTACCCTGAGTAACCAGAATCTGGGCCAGCAGACCTTGACGGCCACAGGCGGAAACACTGGCGCAACCCTCTTGGTCGTGGCCGCCCTGGGCCTGGCTACTTATGCGGTAATCCGCCTGAGCAGAAAGGCCTCGCGGGCATGAGCCTGTACTTGATCATAGGGCTGGCTGTATGGCTGTATCTGCTCTCCGTTTTAAAACGGGCCAAGCTTCCTGCAGTCTACTTTATTGTTGGCAGCGTTGGTTGGTTTTTTATATTGATGTACCTGGCTAACCCTTACTGGATTTGGGTTATGAAGCAACTGGTCACCCGTGGCGTTGGCGCTTTGGGCAGCTTGCTTGGCTGGAGTGAGACCTACGCTTCTTACTCAATGCTTTCAGTGTTTCATGGCTCGGGGAACGTGACCATTTTGGTAGATTATGAGTGCTCAGGGATTATTGAGAGCACGGCCTTCTGGGCTTTGATGGTATTCTTCCCGGTTTATGCCAGGACAGAAAAACTGTTTTACTGTCTGACAGGCTTTATCTGGATCTATATATCAAACGTGATCAGGCTGTTTATTGTTGTAACACTGGTGCATCTGGGCGGTGTTCAGTGGTTTTTCTGGGCGCATTCCATTATTGGCCGGATGGTTTTTTATGTGTTGGTGATGATGTTGTACTACACGGTCTTCACTTACTCGCAAATATCCCGTAGCTTTTATGAGCAGTATTTAAATCTGTGGAGAAGGAAAAAACGCGTATGATTTATCTGCTGAATTATGCGATCAGCCAGATGGGCTATTGGGTATCCTTTTTATTAATTCCGATTCTGGTTGAGGTGATAGTGGCTCTGGCTCACTTTTTTATGCTGCTGTATAAAACCTGGCATAAAAAACCCCATCAGCCGCTGAGCTTCTATCCTTATCTGACCATTATTATCCCGATCTATAATTCTGAACGAACCTTGTATCAATGTATTGCGGCTCTGGCCGAGTCTGACTACCAGACTGACCGGCTCCAGATTATCCTGGCCAATAACCATACCCCGGATCAGAGCTTTGATGTTTTTCAAAAAGCACAGCTGGATTTTCCGTTCCTCAACATCCAGTGGATGAATACAGATGCCGGTAAAGCCCGGGCCTTGAATTCTGCTATATACAGCAGCTCCGGTGCCTATGTCATCAATATTGACAGTGACGGGTACCTGGAGCGGCATGCGTTAGCCTATCTGGTGGAGGCCTTTGAGTCAGATCCCAGCATCTCAGCCATGACCGGTACGATTCTCACGCAGAAAGAGGCGATCAAGCAAACCCGCTCATGGGGACTTCGCACGCTGCAAAAAGTCGAATACTATGAATATGCACAGTCCTTTTTGTCAGGCCGGAATGTGGAATCCACCAGTAATCATCTGTTTACCATGGCTGGCGCTTTTTCGGCTTTCAGGCGAGAAGTTTTGCTGGAAACCTTTTTATACAGTATTGACACCGTGGGCGAAGATACGGATATGACCTTTCAGGTCCGGGATCGCCTGGCTGGCAAGGTCGTTCTGTGTCCGGATGCTCAGTTTTTTATTGATCCGATCGAAAGCACCAGACAGTTATATACCCAGCGCCAGCGGTGGCAGCGCGGACAGATTGAGGTCACCCAGAAGTTTTCTCATAAGCGGATGCAGATCATGGACTTTTTCAAGGACTTTATGGTGCGCCGCATGATGGTCGATCACACGTTTATTTTTCCCAAAATGATCTGGATTTTTGCGACTTTTGTTCTGATCTACCTGGGTTATCCCCCTAAAATCTTGCTGATCTCCTATATCATTATTTACTTGCTTTATGTTTTCCTGACCTTGCTGAATCACATCAATGTTTTTTTGCTGCTGAAGCCCTTTCCGGAAGAAAGGCGCTTCTTTGGCCGCCTGTTACCGTATATTCTGCTGGTGCCCCTGTACAATTTCTGCCTGTCCTGGGTGCGCCTGATCGGCGTGATCAACACCATGATGGTGCCGGCCGCCTGGACAGTCAGGAATCAGAAACAAGAGGCCGAAGCCGTTAAGGCGGTGGTGCGTTCTGATGTGGAAGTCTTGTTTAGAAAGAGAGAGAAGAAGTAGCTGTGAAAAAGAACTATCGCCTGAAATACTATATTCACGCCAGCCATGCCGTTCGCTGGGAAAATGGCCTGGGGCAGCGCCATCAGCATAGCTGGGAGGTAGTCTGCGATTTTGATACGGTTAATAATGAAATGTTGATTTTTGATGAGGTGGATGCTTTGATTCAGCAGACCCTAAAGGTTTATTCTGGTCGCTTTTTAAATGAGATTGCGCCCTTTGATAAGATTAACCCGACCCTGGAGAATATTACGGAACACTTTTTTGTTATTCTTTCGCAGCAATTGGCCGGCCAGCATGCGATTTTAGAAAAAATTGTGGTGGGCGAATCGCCTACTCGTTTTTATTGCATCAGCCGGGAACCGGGCGATGTGCTTGAGACAGGAGTTTGAGGTGCGACAGAAGCAACGACCAAGCCAGCTTGAGACGGATCAATTGCCTGAGCCAGCCAGCCTCGGGACAACCCGTTCCGGGCTGCCGCGGGCCTGGGATACGTTAATCATAACGGCCTTTTATATCTTGTTTACGATTTCTTACCTGGGGGCCCTGACGCATAGCTACTTGCGTCTGGGGGATAATGCCGTTACCGGGATGTCGACTACCTTATTCAGTTCCGGGCTGTTACTGCTCTTGCTGTTGATTCTGATCGCCTTTTTTGTGGGTGTTCATTGGCGGCAGCGCTTTTGGGCCAGCTTGCGACAGCACGCCTTCCCGATGGCGGTGGTCTTGTTTATTCTGGCTGCTTGCTGGCAGGTTCTTTTAATTCTCAAGGTTCACCCGGCGATCGGCTGGGATGTCAGCGCTATCCACAAGGCTGTGCTTGATCCGCAGGACAGTAATCTGGAAACATATTTCAGCATGTATCCTAATAATGTCCTGATTTTACTGCTGCAGCATAAATTGGCTGTCTGGTTCCAGACGCAGTCCTGGCTGTTTTTTGATCTGCTGACCGTGGTCCTGGTGGATCTGTCTTTATGGCTGAACGTCCTGGTTGTCCGGATCCTGAAACCGCAGCTGACAGCTGCGGCACTGGCCCTTCAATCTCTCTTTTTGCTGGTTTTTCCTTATATTATGGTGCCTTATACGGATACCTGGGTCCTGCCTCTGGTATCTCTTTATTTGCTGGGTTATTGCTTAGCAAAGCAAACCCGCTCAGCCTGGCCGTTAAGAGGCCTGGGGATTATTTTATGGGGCTTTGGCAGTGTAGCGACCTATTATATGAAACCGTCTGCCATCATCCCTCTGCTTGCCATTGGCATGAATGAGGCCTGGCTGCTGCTCCGGCGCCTGTTAAAACAGCGGGGCAGATTTCCACTGCGCCGCTGGGGCGGCGGACTTGTGGCGGCCATCCTTGTTGTGGCGGCTTTTGCGCTGCCGGCCAGCCTGCTAAGCCAGGTGGTGGGGCAACAAAGCTATATCCAGGTGGAATCAGAGCTTGCCATACCTCCCATCCATTTCATCAACATGGGCGTCAGTGGTCAGGGCGGCTATAACACCCAGGATGCGTTGATGATGTCCGAGCTGCAGACCAGGGAAGAGCGGGTGGCGTATTCCTTACAGTCCTGGAAAGACCGGCTGAAGGCAAAAGGAGTCTGGGGTTACCTCAGCTTTTTACTGCGTAAACAGGTTGTTAATACAGCAGACGGCTCCCTGGCCTGGCTGAAGGAAGGCCATTTTATGCAGGGCGTCGAAAAACCTAACTACGGCGGTTTGACAGGCTTGCTTCAGAGCTTTCTGTATCTGTATGGCTCCCATGTACAGGATTTCCGTTTTACCGCACAGCTTGTATGGGTATTCCTGCTGACGCTGGTCTTTTTTGCCTGGAAGGAACGGGACTTTTGGGTCCAGACCCTGCGTCTGAGCTTACTGGGCGGTTTTTTGTTTCTGCTGGTGTTTGAAGGCGGGCGGAGCCGCTACATGATTCAGTTTTTACCGCCGCTGCTGATCTTAGCGACCTTGTCTGCGCCGGCTGCCATCAGGCAGTTGCGGTCGGTCTGGGCGGCGGTAAAGCCTGATTCCGGCCGCTCGGAGCGCCGGTCAGGGCGGCAGACGGATCCTGAGGCTTAGGTGGTCAGCGGCGATACCCAGATCTGACCCGCCGCTTTCTGACTGATCTGCAGCTGCCGGCCGCCATCCAGGCGTAGCGTTAACGGGCCTTCATAGGCCTCAACCGCTTCTAAGCGAACCACGGCTCCGATACGGATGCCGCGGGCCTGAAGATAATCCAATAAGGCCGGCTCTTCTTCAACCTGCAGGATGCGCGCGGTCTGGCCTGGCTGCATCTGAATCAGCCGCAGTCTGGTCAGACTGGCGGGCCGGCTGCCGGGGTCATCGTATTCCGGACGGGGGATCAGCGCGCCGTGCGGGCAATACTCCGGCTGCTGCAAAAATAAATCCAGCCGTTCGGCCAGGCGCTGCGAGCTGGCGTGCTCCAGGCGGTCAGCTTCTTCATGCGCTTCGCTCCAGCTGTAATCCAGATAATTGACCAGGAAAACCTCCCAAAGCTCATGTACCCGGATAATCGCTTCGCAGGTCTGACGCCCCTTTTCTGTAAGGGCACTGCCTTTGTACGGTTCATAATTCAACAAGCCCTCCTGGGTCAGCCGGCTGAGCATTTCACTGACTGAGGCCGGCGCTACGCCCAGCCGCCGGGCAATGTCCTGGGTTGAGGCTCGTCCGTTTTCTTCGCTCAAATGATAAATCGCTTTTAAGTAATCTTCTTTGTTAGATGTCATAGGTTAATCCTGTTCTTCTGCCTGCTTGGTCAGCTTGATAAATATAAGATAACATAACCGCCGGCTAACGGCGCGATTCTGCGCTGGCGGTTTATGCTGTTTGGGGTGGGTGCTCAGACTGTTGATAATTAGGATAACCGTATAATATTATTAGGGTATCCTAATTACGACACCGATTCACATAGAAAAGGCCAGGAGGCTGGACCTCAGATAGTGGAATGTAGAAATGAGGAAATGAAATATGACCATGGATCAATTGAAACCGGGTCAACAGGCCAGAGTCAGGCGTTTACGGGCTGATGGCAGCATGCGCAGGCGTCTGCAGGATCTGGGTCTGACCCCGGGGAATGAGGTTTGCTGCCGCCTGATAAGTCCGTTAGGCGATCCGACTGCTTATGAGATTTGCGGAGCTTTAATTGCGATCAGGAGGGACGATGCCAAAACTGTCGAGCTTGACTGTCAGCTCTGAACGGACAGCAAACCTGAAAGTAAAACCCGGTCAGTCGCAGGCTTTGTCTGACGGAGGCCTGTTCGTGCGGCGTCGCCAACCGTCTGACTATGTGATTGCCCTGGCCGGCAACCCCAATGTCGGTAAATCGACTGTTTTTAATCACCTCACCGGATTACATCAGCATACAGGTAACTGGCCGGGTAAAACCGTAGCGAATGCCCAGGGCTATTGTCAGGCGGACGGGCAGGGATATATATTTGTAGACTTACCGGGCAGCTATTCTTTAGCTGCCCGCTCTGCTGAAGAAGCCTTAGCCAGAGATTTTATCTGCTTTGGCCATCCGGACGCCGCTGTGGTTGTCTGTGATGCCGGTTGCTTGCAGCGCAATCTTAACCTGGTTTTACAGATCATGGAGGTGATTCCCCACACCCTGGTTTGCGTGAATTTGCTGGATGAAGCTGCTAAAAAGAAGCTTAAAGTTGACTTGGCTTTACTGCAGCAGCGCCTGGGCGTACCGGTCCTGGGCATGGCGGCCCGGCAGGGTCAGGGCCTGGAGCAGCTGCTGCCCCAGCTGAACCGGCTGCTGAAGCAGCAAGGTCCGACTGCTGCCATGGTACCGTTACGCGTTGCTTACCCTGCCGCGGCTGAAGCTGCTATTGCAAAGCTGCAGCCAATCGCGGCGCGTTATCTGACTGAACCGGGTATGGCCCGCTTTATCTGCGCCCGGTTACTGGACGGGGATAGCAGTTTCAGCCAGGCTTTGGAGGAGCAGTTCAATCTGAGCCCAGCCAGTGCGCCGGAGCTTTTTGACTTGCTGGCCAGCCTGAAGGCTGATATCAGCCGGGAACCGGGCGGCTGGGAGGCTTTTCAGGACAGTATGGCAGCAGCCTTTGTCCGCCAAGCCGCGCGCCTGTGTCAGGGGGTGACCCAGCAAAGTGACCACCGCGCCTTAGCGCGGGACCGGCGGCTGGACTGGTGGTTTACCAGCAAATGGACCGGCTTCCCGATTATGCTGCTGCTCTTGCTGCTGTTGTTCTGGCTGACCATTTCCGGAGCTAATGTCCCCTCCCAGCTGCTGTCCCAGGGCTTTGGCTGGCTTGAATTGCGGCTGGCGGCAGGCCTCAGCCGGCTGGGTGTGTCAGCCTGGCTGATCGATCTCCTGATTCATGGCGTCTATAATGTGATGACCTGGGTTATCAGTGTGATGCTGCCGCCCATGGCGATCTTTTTTCCATTATTCACCTTATTGGAGGATTATGGCTACTTACCCCGTATCGCGTTCAATTTGGACCGCTCTTTTCAAAAAGCCCGGGCCTGTGGCAAACAGGCGCTGACGATGTGTATGGGCTTTGGTTGTAATGCGGCTGGGGTGACCGGCTGCCGGATCATAGATTCGCCGCGGGAACGTCTGATTGCGATCCTGACCAATAATTTTGTCCCTTGTAACGGACGCTTTCCTACCTTGATCGCCTTGATTACCTTGTTTTTGATCGGTTCCGCGTCCGGATGGCAGGGCTCGCTGCTGGGCGCGCTGCTCCTGGTCGCTGTCATTGTCTTGGGTGTCATGCTGACGCTGCTGGCTTCGCGCCTGCTGTCCGGGACTGTATTGAAAGGGGTTCCGTCCTCCTTTACGTTGGAACTGCCACCGTACCGACGGCCGCAGTTTGGGCGGGTGATCGGGCGAAGCATGATAGACCGGACCCTCAAGGTGCTGGGCCGGGCGGTGGTGGTGGCTGCCCCGGCTGGACTGCTGATCTGGATCCTGGCTAATATCCGGTTAGGCACCGGAACTTTGCTGCAGCATATGACGGCGTTTTTGGATCCGATGGGCCGGGCGCTGGGGATGGATGGCACGATTCTCAGCGGGTTTATTTTAGGCTTTCCCGCTAACGAAATTGTGATGCCGATCATCGTCATGACTTACCTGGCGCAAGGTCATCTGACGGAACTCAGCGGCTCGGCGCTGGCTCAGCTGTTTGTGCAAAACGGCTGGACCTGGGTGACGGCGGTCTGTACCATCCTGTTTTCGCTGCTGCATTGGCCCTGCGCTACAGCTTGTCTGACGGTGCATAAAGAGACACAGAGCTGGAAGTGGACGCTGCTGTCATTTGCGCTGCCGACTGCCTTCGGCCTGCTCGTTTGCTTTACGGTGGCCAGGCTGGCCGCCTGGCTGCTTTAGTCAGCCCATAAACCGACTGAATCCCGCCGTTCCCAACCTCCCGGCAAAGCAACCGTCTGTCATTTGCAGGCGGTTGCTTTATGTTTGCTGTTATTGCGATAAATCACAAAATATTTAAGGCTTTTTCATAATATCTGTATTAGAAACGGCTTGTATAATTTTTATTAAAAGCATAATATAATTTAGGCGCCTAACAATAATCGTATTTATTAAGTAGGCTGCCTCCTATGGACTGGCTGCACCTGGCTCTTACATACTGACCTGCCTGAATAAGGACCGGTCGGATGTTTTGTTTATGTCACTAAATATATGATCGCTTGGAAGATCAGTTGTTTCCTGACCCTGACAGGTCATAATATCGTGCTGTTGGCTGCCGCAGCCCGGGCTTTTTTGGAGCGCCCCAAGACGGACCGGATCAGGTACCCCAGCAGAAAGGAAGGTGCAGCTTGTCCCAGTTTTACGCCATCTCAAACAGCCTGACCTCCTTTATATTTTTATCCATTGTGCTTTATATCGCTTCCTTGAGATTAGATCCTAAGGATAAACTGAACCGCCTGTTTTTAAGCAGCTGTCTGCTGACCATTGTGGCCCTGGCCGCTGATGTCGGCCTGACGCTCTTGCAGAACCATCAGGGGCAGCTGGCCTTTGTAGGCTATCAAACCTTGTTTTATCTGTTAGTGCTGATCCCGCCGGTCATGGCTTATAACATCATGCTGCTGACGGAAATTCTGGCAACGGACAGAGAAAAGGACTTTCACTATCTGGCTTTTCCCTGCCTGCTGCCCATACTGATGAACTTTATCCTGATGACGGTAAACTATGTGCTGGCGCTGTACCAGGGCCAGCCGGTCGCTTACGGTAAAGGAACCAAGGTGTTCTATTTTGTCATGGCGGCGTTTACGCTTTGCTATTTCATCCGGAGCTTCTTCAACCTGCTGAGATCCCGCAAAATGCTGGGAAGGGAGTATTTCTGGATGCTCATTCTGTTTTGTCTCCTGCCTACCCTGGCAGGGGTGGCCCATCTGATCTATCCCCATGCCCACATCATCTGGCCGGTCATATCCGGCTCGCTGATTATTCTATACTTATACCTGCAGGATCTCCTGATTCAACGCGACAGTCTGACCGGCGCCTTTACCCGCCGGTCGTTCTACCGGGCACTCAATAAAGTGTATAAAAGAAAGGATGATCCTCTCCGCTACGGGATTATATTTATGGATTTAGATGGGTTTAAGTCCATAAATGACCGTTATGGACACGCTGTCGGAGATAAAGCCCTGACCAGCTTCACCCGGTTAGTCAGAAAAGCCTTGCGTGAGGAGGATTTACTGGCCCGCTTTGGGGGAGATGAGTTTATGATTCTTTCAAAAATTGAGGGCCCGGCGGCCTTGGATGATATCTGCGCCCGGATTGAACAGACTTTAACCGAGTTTAATCAGAACAGCAATTTACCCTATAAACTCAGCTGCAGCATGGGGAGCAAGATCATCGACCCCAAAGATAACCTGGAAGATCTGATTGAAGTGGTGGACCAGATTATGTATGCCGAAAAGCACCTGAAGGCCGCGAACCAGCATCCGGACGCCCGGTCAGCGGAGCCGCAGCAAGCCACGTCCGGCGGCGAGTCCGGTGGCGAGTCCGGTGGCTGATCAAGGGGTGACATGCTGAGGCAGATCCGGCAAGTCAAACAAGTACTGATAGCGCTCAACCGCCTGCTGAGAAGCGTCCTTGCGGGCCTGAGAAATCCGCTCATAATTATGGATCAGCAACTGACCAATATCTCCGGAGATAGAATCATTCCGGATCATACTTTCAATGACGCCGACCGCCCGCTCCTGAGGCATACCGGGGCGATATGGCCGGTCTTCCGTAATCGCCGCAAAAATGTCAGCCACAGCCATAATCCTTGAGCCTAAGGATAGCTGAGCGCCCTTCAAATGGAAGGGGTAGCCCTTGCCGTTCAGCTTTTCATGATGGTAGGCGGCCCATTTGGCAATGGTCTCAAATCCCGGCAGCTCATACAGCAGCTTATAACTGTAATAACTATGCGAACGGATGATGTCATATTCCTTCGGTTCCAGATTATTATTCTTTTCCAGGATCTCAGTCGGGATGGCCAGCTTGCCCAGATCATGCAGGTTACCGGCAATGTGCATCATTTTGCATTCATCTTCAGAGAAACCACTCAGTTGCGCCAGTTCAACCGCGGTGGCGGCAACACCTGAAGAATGCATGGCGGTAAAAGGGCTCCGGAAGTCAATGATCCGGGAAACAATGTCTGTCAATTGAACGGTTTCATCCAGCGTCAGCTTGACCGCGTCCAGTGATAAGTCATCCATAATATAATTAATAGACGGGTCGTAACTTAAATCCAACCACAGGGCTTCCTGATTGGCTATTCCCATGAACGCATCCACCGCTGCCGGCATAAACCAGCGGTCCCGGTATTCAAGCAGCCATTTACGGGTTGGACTGATCTGACTGATGACAAACTCATCCGGCCGGATCCGCTTGGCTATGGCGTCCGCCAGATGGAGCACATGAGCTAATTCCGGTATCGCTTCGCCTTTGTAACTGCGGCCTTCGCCGTAATTCCAGGTCCAGTGATGATACTTGATAACCGGTACAATATTTTGAAAGCGCGCAAAATCCTCAAACAGGCGCGCTCCCAAAAAGGCATGCACATTTTCATCCTCAGGCAGGTGAAACGGATCCTGGTCATTATTCGCAATTGCCCCGACATCATGCAGCAGGCTGGCTAAAACCAAAGTATGACTCTCAGCCGCCGACAGATGCATCTGCTCCGCAATGCGAAAAGAAAGATAAGCTACCTGCTGATGATGATTGGTCATCTCCGGCTGCACCAGATTCACCGCTTTGGTGATGCAGCTGACAAATGCTTCCAGAGTTGTAAAGTAATGCTGTTGATTCAAAGCTTGAAAACCTTTCCGCGTCCGAGGCTGCTGTGTGCTTCTGTTCGGGCTGTTTAGATTATTTTAGGCTAACGCGTGATAAAAATGCGTATCACCTGTCCGGCTTTTCAGCCTGTCTGCCAGCTTTATAAACCTGCTGCCCGCTTTTCCTGCTCCAGCAACGCTACAAAAGCCTCTACAATCTCGCCGTCAAACTGCCCACCGGAACAGCAGCGCAGCTCGGCAACCGCCAGTTCCTGGGGAATCGCTGCCTGATAAGGCCTGCCGTTTGTCATCACATCATAAGCATCCAGCACGGCGATAATCCGGCTGGGCAGGGGGATTTCCTGACCTTTCAAGCCTTGCGGATATCCACTTCCGTCAAAGCGCTCGTGATGCGACAAAACATAGTACGCTACCTGAGTCAGTCCGGGAATATTACGCAATAAGCGGTAGCCGTAAACAGTGTGGTGCTCAATCTCCTGGCGTTCCAGGGGGGACAACTGGCAGGGCTTGTCCAGGATCTCCCGCCGGACCCCGATTTTACCAATATCATGCAGCATAGCGGCCAGGATCAAATCACGGGTTAAGCGGTCACTGAGCTGCATATGCCGGGCCAGCTGCTTTATGTAATGCGACATCCGGAAGCCATGCTCACGGGTGCCGTTGGACTTATGGTCCAGGACATTTAAAATTACCGGCAAGTAACGGTTGGGGCAGCCACCACCGCCCAGCTGGTATAACAGCGCCAGGCCATCTTCGTCATCTGAGTCTGACCCTTCCTTGAGCGTTACGGCTCTGGCGGAGGTCTGATCCGCCGCCGGGTTTACGCTCTCTGAAGCGATATCAGGGCCGGAATTCAGCGGGTCCCAAAAGACCAGCCAGCAGTTGGTTTCCGTCTGATAAAGGTCAAGCTGATAAATCTGCTCATATATTTTGAGCTTCAGCGAAACATTCGCGCTGCTGGCTTGCATCTGTTTTTCAATCTCCAGCAGGATACGGGTAAATTCAGTTTGCGTATCCGGCCAGCTTTCAGATAAGCGGTGACCTAACAGCCGGTCCGGCGGATGAAAGAAAATCTGAGCATAGGCAAGATTCAGGTCCTGAATGACAAAATCCGTCAGCTGGCCGCCAGCGGACCACTGCGGTTCATAGCAGCTTACCCCAAAGGGAAGATGCGCCCTGGCACAAGGTGCAGTGTGCGCAAGGCTGCTTTCAGAATCCCACTGCTCCATTTTTATATCTCCCCTAGAAATATTTTGTCAGCATGAACTATTCCGGAAATTATTTTACCAGAAAATCAAGGCGATTCCTTATACAGAGATAGAAAATTTGAATGACAAAGTAATTTTGACAGGGTATCAATGATGGACCGGTGGCGCTGCGGTACTGTCGCCCACGATCAGGCTTCCGGGGATAAAAACAGGTTCCCGGCGCTGGTCTGCGGCGCGAGGCTTCATCGCTTGCAATAATTGCTCAACAGCAGTTTGGGCGATGAGCTTTTCATCTTGCCGGATATACGTATATTTGTGGCTATATGCCATCGATTTAGGTGCATCAAAAAACACAAGGGAGAAGTCATCTGGTATGCGTAGATGACTGGTTGAGGCTGCATCTTCTATCAAACGAGCCACTAAATGCTCGGAAGCGAATACTGCTGTCAGCTGTGGATGAGCTTTAAAAAATGTCTGCAAGTTATTTATATCAACTTGCCTGAACTGATCGGTATCTTTCAATGGCAGAGTAGATTGGATATGAGGATAAAACAAAGCTGGATCCGGCAAACAGTGACAATCGACGAATGCATCCTGAAAAGCACGCTGCCGGTCCTCTAAAGAGCTGGTATGTAGGGTGGGTGGAGATATCCAGGCAATATGCCGGTGCCCCAAAGCAAACAGATGCTTCATAGCTGATTTTGTTGCATTGATATTGTCTGTACCAACAAAGCCTGCGTTAAACCCCTTGATTTGCCGATCAATTACTACTACTGGGAACTGGTCCAGAATCAGCTTGATAATATGCGGATTATAGTACTCACCATTTACTGGCATAATAATAAAACCGGATACGCCCATGGCCAGTAATTCCTTGATGGCTGCTTGCTCTGTATCAATACTACCTTCAGAACGTTTTAAAACACAATACAAGTGGTTCTGAGCGCAGGTCTTCTCAACTACCCGTACAATCTCTAAACCAAAGTACTCAGTAAAATCTGGCAAAATCAGGCCTATAAAGGTAGGTTTGACTGGCGCAGGATGGACAGGTTCTGCTTTGCCAGGGATTGATTGAACAATGCTTCCTTTGCCTTGTACTCGTCTGATTATTTTTTCATTTTCCAGTAAATCCAAGGCGTGCTTAGCAGTAATACGGCTGACTTCATATTGCTGGCAAAGGTCAGCTTCAGAGGGAAGCTGCATTCCAACGCGATAGTTGCCCTGTGAAATCTCATACCGCAAATCTTGTGCAATTTTCCTGTAGATAACTGCTTTCATAAGCACACCTTCCTTCTTATGTCGAAATGATTATAGCATAACCATATAGCAATACAAATCTGTATTGCTATATGGTCTGATACCAAAATGACTTATCCGTTCGACAAAGAAAACATTAATAATTATAAATAATAGAAAATAGCAGGAAAAATGATGCTTGACAAAGCTAAAATGTTTGATGTATTGTTTAATAAACTCATGAGAACAGAGAAAAAACCAAAATACCTAGCAACAAAAGTTTGATTTAAACCATTAGATATATCAAATATGATATATTGTGAGGGATTAGTGAAAATCGACCGATTATTAAGAGCTTATCAAGAAAGGATGATGATTCATGACAAATAGCCAATTGCTAAAATCAGGAAGTCGACAACGGAGGCTTAAAGAGGGGATTATTGGCTACTTATTTATGCTTCCAACTGTCATTGGCTTTACTGTATTTATCATCTATCCACTAATATCTTCAGCTTATTATGCATTGACTGAATATAGCGGTTTTGGTAAAGCTGAGTTTGTTGGTTTGGATAATTTCAAGTGGATGTTCACCAAGGACCCAACTTTTATAAAAACCATACAGGCTACTTTACTGTATGTGGTATATACTGTTCCGGCTGTCCTCATTTTTGGTCTGCTGCTGGCCGTCCTGCTTAATAAAACCATGCCAGGTATAAAGTTGTTTCGGACAATCTATTACCTGCCGGTTGTTGTTCCGGCCATTGCATCACTGGTTCTGTGGAAATTTATCTTCAATCCGGATCACGGTCTGTTTAATGGGATTCTGGCTTCCTTAAAACTACCTACCAGTCGTTGGCTGGAATCTGAATCAGCCGTTCTGCCAGCGCTTACCATTATTGCTATTTGGGGCTGCGGGGGACAGATGATCGTGTTTTTATCAGGCCTGCAGTCTGTTCCGGCGGAACTCTATGAAGCCGCTGCTATAGACGGAGCTAATAGCTTGAATAAGTTTTTCCATATCACAATACCTATGATGACGCCGGTTCTGTTCCTGCAACTGATTACCGGATTAATAGGCGGATTCCAGGTGATTAATCCGGCGCTGATTGTTACATCAGGCGGGCCTAATCTGAAAACCAATTTCTTGAATTACCAGATTTATATGTCTGCTTTTGATAAACGTGAGTATGGCTATGCTATGGCGCTTGTCTGGGTATTGTTTGTTATTATCATGGCCTTTACGGTTGTGGTCTTTAAAGTATCCAATAGCTATGTGTATTACGAAGCTGAAGAATAAGAAGGGGAATGAAATGGCTGGTAATAAGCAGAAAATAACTGACCGTGTCCGGCATCCGCTTAATCGAGCAGAACGTAGCAGCCGTATCGTCCGCTATGTCATCCTCTGTATCTTTGCTGTTACCATGATCTTGCCGTTATTGTGGATGGTAACCATGTCCTTAAAAAAGAATGATACGATCTTTGTCTATCCGCCGGATATTTTGCCGCGTGAGTTCAATTGGTCCAACTATCCAATCGCTATGGCTCAAATGCACTTTAATAAGTCTTTTGCGGTGACATTGTTTATCACCGTTATGTCTGTGATCGGTCAATTACTAAGCTGTACCTTGGTCGGCTACGCAATTTCGCGGATCAAGTTTCCGGGGCGGAAGATCTGGTTTTACCTGATTGTCGGTTCCATGATGCTACCTGGCATGGTCGGAACCATTCCTACCTTTATGCTGTTTTCAAAGCTGAAATTGATTAACACCTTTTGGCCGTTGATCATTCCCGCTTTCTTAGGAGCGCCGTTTTACACCTTTTTACTGCGGCAAAGTTTTATGGGCATCCCCAGATTCTTTGATGAAGCCGCCAGGATTGATGGGGCTGGTCATCTGACGATCTTATATAAAATACTCTTGCCTATGGTTAAACCGACTTTAATGGTTATTGTCATCATGGCTATGCAAGGTTCTTGGAATGACTATCTTGGCCCATTACTGTACTTGCATAAACAAAATCTCTGGCCGTTATCAATTGCCATTAAACAGTTTTCTAGTCAGTATGCGGTAAGCTGGAATCTATTTATGGCGGGAGACTTGCTTTATATACTCCCGATTCTGATTGTTTTCTTACTGCTGCAGAAATATTTCATGTCCGGGCTGGGTTCATTAAACAGCGCAGCTCTGAAATAAAGGAGGAGAAAAATGAGTAAAAAATGGTTAGCAGCCCCCTTAGCTATTGCCTTGGGGACCACAGGAATTCTGACGGGCTGTTCTGGTAGCTCTGGTAGTAGCACAGCAGCTACAACTACAGCCGCCGCTCAGAGCAACAAGGAGGGCGTAACAACGGCTGCAACGGACAGTACTACGTCCGGGAATGAGAACAGCGGGGAATCCATTAAGGTGTCCTTTATGACTTGGGAAAGTGATACTATGAACCAAGCTATTCTGGATACGTTTACGGATGCAATCCCAGGAGTCACTGTTGAGTTGGTTCCTTCGCCATTACAGGATTATGGTATCAAATTGCAGGAGATGTTGGCCTCAGATATTGCACCGGATATTTTTATGGTCGGTAACGACATGGCGCTGAATTATCATGCAGAGGACCTGGTCTTGAATCTAAAACCATACATGGACGCGGATACTAGTTTTACAGAGGGCTTTTATCCTGGTACATTAAGTACTTTTACAACTTCTGATGGTCAAATGGCAGGGCTACCCGGTTTGATCAACTTGTATGGATACTTCTATAATAAGAAGTATTTTGATGATGCTGGCCTGGCATATCCTACGGAAGATTGGACCTTTGACGACCTATACGCAACTGCTGAAAAGCTGAAAGATGAATCCAGCAACCGCTTTGGCCTTTATCAAAAAACCAATGATGTCTTTACCATCGCTATTTACTCAGCTTCTAAGGACGGAAACGGTTTTTGCGACAATATCTATCCGGTCAGCAAGGTACAGGCGACAGAAAGCTTCTTGGAAGGAACTCAAAAAGCAGCTGACGCAATCGCCAGTAAAGCTATGACAGATCCGACTTTTGACGACGCAAACCTGGTCAGCATGTTTATGCAAGGCGCGGTTCCGATTATGCGGTATGGCCAGTGGGCTGCGGATGAACTGATCAGAAACGCTCCTGATGACTTGAATTGGGGCTATATTTCCACACCGAAGGTGGAGAAGAATGCACAGATTCTTGATTCAGTAGGCTGGAGTATTAACAAAAAAGCTGCTAATCCAGATCAAGCATTTGCTGTTTTAAAGTATCTGGAATCTGAAACGTACAAAGTTGTTCTGGCTAAAACGCCTGTAGCTCCCCCTGCTTACCAGCCTGCGGCGGATGGTTACTACCAGACCTTAAAGGACAAAGGTCATGAGGACCTGGCTCAGGGTCTTGATTATATGCTGAATGCGGAAATCAAATTACCGGTACGCTTCCTGGATTCCTGGTCAGCTAAAGCGTCTAAATATCTGGATGCGGATTGGAATTCATTCCTGACTGGTGAAAAACCTGTTTCTGATATTCAAACTGTGATTGTTGATCCAATAAACGATGTCATCAATTCTAGCAAATAATCCATTTTAGGCCAGGTTTAGTCTGTCAGACTGTCTGCCTTATATCCTGATAACGACCGCCGGACACTTATATGAGTGACGGCGGTCTATTGATGTGTTGATCAGCGGCGCTTTGGCTTCAGCTACATCCGTCACCCTTCAGATCCGGTCAGGCTCCGGCAGATCCCATTCACGATCAGGCTGGCATTGGTTCCTGCCAAACCCGGGCTGGCTCCGGCAGGCAGCGGACAGACCGATTCAGACCTTGCGGATCAGAGACAGCGCCAGCCGGGGTCGATTGGTAATAACCCCATCCACGCCCAGCTCCAGCTGCCCGGCCAGGGTTTTGCGGCCATTCACCGTCCAGGCGTTGACCTGAATGCCCACCTCATGACAGGAGCGAAGTAAACCGGGAGTGACGGTGCGGTAGTAAGGATGCACATAACTGCAGTGCAAGGCCAATGCATACTGTCCTACATTGCCGATCACCTGAGAGCCCAGTAAAACGGCTGTTTTAATCTCCGGATCCAGCTCATGACAGAGCACCATGGAAGCATGATTAAAGCTGGATAAAACCACCCGGTCAGCCAGGCCGTAATCACGGACCAGCCTGATGACTGCTGCCTCCAGTCCGGGGTAATACCAGCTGCTGTTTTTAAGCTCAATATTGGTGATTAACGGCAGCTGTCTGACCCGATCAAAATACTGCGCTAAGGTGGGGATACCCTGAGGCAGGTCAGTGGCGCTGGCCGGCGTACTGTTGCTGACTAGCGCCAGCATTTGCTCCCGGCTGAGATCCTTGACAAAGCCGCTGGCAGACGTGGTGCGATTGACGGATTCATCATGCATAATAAACAGCGTGCCGTCCCGGCTCATCTGAACATCCAGCTCAATGCCCTGACATCCGGTCTCGATTGCCTTTTCAAAGGCCAGCATGGTGTTTTCTGGATATATATCACTAAAGCCCCGGTGGGCATAGCACATGATCATTTTAACCTCCCCGGATCAAGCGCAGCCTGTCACGCCTGACTGACAACATCATACCCCAGCCTGAGGCACTTGTAAGCCGGACCTGTCTTAAACTTTGATTAGAATTGCAGGCCGCGTCTGTCCGCTTAAAACGGCAGGACGCCCAGATGCTGCAACAGAATTTTAAGCCCCATCAGGATTAGAATAATACCACCGGCCTGTTCCGCCCGGGATTTAAAGCGGGCGCCAAACGTCTGCCCGGCCAGCACACCCAGCATAGACAAAGCAAAGGTCACGGCAGCGATCATCAGGCTGGCTTCCATGATCTGCACCTTCAGAAACGCAAAGGAAATCCCGACGGCCAGCGCATCAATACTGGTAGCCACGGCCAGCGGAAACATAGCCCTGAAGGATAAGTCCGCCCGGTCGTCACGCGAGCCGGCCGCAGGTCCGTTATCCGCCGGGCAGGAGGTCTGTCGGCTTTCCCGCAGCATATTCACCCCGATCACTGAAAGCAGAATAAACGCAATCCAATGATCATAGGCCTGAATCACCTCAGCAAAGCGAATCCCCAGTAAATAACCGATCAGCGGCATCAGACCCTGAAAGATCCCAAAGTACAGCCCTACCACCGCGGCCTGCCCCCAGGACCGGCGCTGCCAGGCCAAGCCCTTACAAACCGCCACCGCAAAAGCGTCCATTGCCAGTCCCACAGAAATCAGCAATAGCTCAATGATACTCAAATCAACCAACCTCCTGCCGGGACCAGGCTGCCGCCTGCGGACAAAAAAACAGGTATAACGCTGCGGTTATACCTGCTGACTTAAACATTCCCACGGAAAACTTAAGTACCATGTATAGCCCTGCGGCAATATACATGAGTCTCGTCCTTTAAGATAAGCCAGGTTACAAACCAGTATGTTGACTTATCCCGCTTTCCGCGCTGACTACTCCCTCACGAGTCCAGTCCCCAATTATCTACCTAATTTAGCATGTGCCGGTTCCATTGTCAAACTGCTGCGTTGCCGCAAAGCTGTCCCTGAAGCCAGATGGAGCATGCTGAGCCAGACCTCAGCCGGGACTGGAACGGATCCGCCCACGCCTAATCCTGAAAATACTGCGGAAATATATGCTTAAGCTCAGTGGTCTGCCGCGCAATCCGGTCCAGATGCTGCAGCAGTACCAGGCGCATCTGATCTTCATCACGGGCTCTGGCAGCGGTCACAATGGCTTCATGCTCCGGCAATGTTTCAGGAGCGATCCCCCAGTGCTTGATCCCTAAAAAGACACAACGATTATAATGCGTATTGGAAGACTGAATGAGTGAGGCGGCCAGCTGCTGATCGGCCGTCCTGAACAGTAAGCCGTGAAAGCGCTGATCCATCTCCATAAACCCGCGGAAATTCTCCTTCAGGACCATCCGCCGCTGGATGCCGATCATGTTCTCCAACGTATTGGTGACCAGCACGCTGCAGTTTTTGATAAAGCTGTCTACCATACCCAGCTCCAGCGCGTTGCGCACAAAGCGCTCCTGGCAGATGCGACCTACGCTGATCGGCGAAACGATCGTACGTGCCTGCGGATAAATGATCACCAGCCCCTCTTGCTGCAGGCGAACCACCGCCTCCCGCACCGGGGTCCGGCTGGATCCATAGCGATCAGCCAGTTTCTGGACACTTAAAGCCAGGCCCGGTTCCAGAACCAAGAACATAATATCATCCTTGATCCGCCGGTAAACCTGATGATTTAAGGTGTCTCCAGCCACGACTGCGCCTCCACTGCTATGCTTGGTTTAATTTGCTCATAAGCTTGCCGCAGTTGCATAAGCAAGCGGTCGCTGACTGTGCTATTGTAACGAACTGTCAATAAAACATCCAGCGCAAACGGATTAAAGTCACAGCCGCAGAGGGTCCGGGCAAAGGTCATCGCGGCGATTTCTCCCAGAACCGGCAGACGACAATCCTGATGCAAGCGCCCCAGCGACCACAGCCGCAGCTGCTTTTGCTGGGTGAAAATACTGCTGGCTTGCTGCTGCTCCACAAAATGGAAAATTTCATGGGCGATTAAAAGCTGGCGTATCAGCTCCGGCGCCGGCAGCGGCGGCACATAGCTCCGGCTGTAGGCTTCCAGCGGATCTGCTATCAGCTCAATGGAGCGTGGCGGCTGAAACCTGGCCAGGATAACCGGTCCGCAGTAGTCAGGCTCTGTCGCTTTTCGGCCCGGGATCCCGCTCCCTGCCTGCCGCGGCTCCGGCGGCACGATCGGTTCAGCCGCAGCGACCAGCCGGACCGTTAAACCGGACTGCTCAGCCAGTAAGTCCGGCTGTGCCGCGGCGGAGGGAAACTGTTGCTGCAGCTGCAGCGCCTGCTGCCGCCCGCAGGCTTGCGCCTGCAGGCCCAGCTCCAGCTGCCGTTCCCGGGTCAGATGTCTTGCCAGCTGCTCCTGGGCATAGGCGTACATCAGCCAGACGCGGTTATCCGTCTGACATAACTGCTCCCAAAGCGCCGTGCTGCTGTGGCCGTTGGTTGGCCCTGAATCAACGTCTGGCATTGGCGGCCACGATCAGGACATCGTCATCTTGCTGCAGACTGTGCATCTCAAGCCCGACTAATAATTTGAGCTGCTCATAATCCGTGCTGCTGAAATCCATGACCCGGGCGCCCACGCAGACATAATAATCCGGGCGAATGATGACTTCGCTGCGATACACGGCCATATCATCCCAGAGCTGCTGCAAGGCTCCATCATAGTTTTCCGCTGTCGTGCGGATGACCAGCCCATTCGCTCGCTGGACTTTGATAAAGCCTTTGCTGTCCAGGATCCGCAGCGCGCCGGAACGCCCCTCGGTCTGAGCGGATTTTTCGCCAAATACATAAAAGTACCGCGTCTTTTCAACTAAAACGGTCTCGACCGGACTGAGTCGCATGTCTTCGGCAGCCAGACGGCAGGCTTCAGCTTCGTCACAGGCTTTCAGCAGCTCCTGCGTGCGCGCTTCCGTGGAACCGGTCGCGATGGCGGTTACTTTGGAGGTCTGGGGATCAATTTCAATATGTACCTCGACACTGTCGGGGGAGGCTCCGCTTTCAATCGCTTTGTTGGCTGCTTCGCTTTTAATGGCACGGATTTCATCCTGGGTCGGTGTAGGGATAATGCGTTCGACCACATCCCGCACCATAGCCAGCGCGACGCCGATCGAAGAGATGACCTCGGCGTTTTCAGGGATGGAGTAATTGACCCCCATTTTCTGGGCCAGATAGATGATCAAGGCCGCCGCGCCGCCGCCGACTCCAACCAGGGATATTTGCTCTTTTTCCAGCTGATATTTATCTGCCAGCTCCATAATGACCGGCTCCAGTTTGGCATAGGCTCGTTCCAGGATTTGCCGGGCAATGTCTTCAACCGTGCAGGAGCAGTAATCAGCTAAGGCCTGCATAGCTTTACGCGCCGCCGCCTGACTGCCGTATGAAAAATGCTCCGGCTTAACCAGACCCAGAACGTTGGCAGCGCAGGAATTGGTTAAGGTGACGCGGCTGCCGTCGGCTAGCCGGATCGCCACGTAGTCAGAGGGGTCGCCCGGTTTGGGACTGAAAAACTCTACCTGCGGATCCACGATCCGGTCCGGATCACTGTAGACCGCGTATTCCAGACCGGCAATGTGCGCGCTGCGCGGACCGACGTCCGTTACGCCGCTGCGGTCTGCCCGGACCATACTGCCGCCGGCGCAACCCAACACCCGGACATCCAGACTGCTGATATAGGTGGGATGCCCGCCAACGATGGAGTAATCAATAGCCGGGCGGCCGTTTTTGATGACGCCGATATTGGTGGTAGTGCCGCCGACTTCAAAGTAGACGCCGTTAGACGCACGCAGATACATCAGGCTGCCCATGACGGAGGCTGCGGGTCCGGACAGCATGGTCAGGACCGGTCGCTTCTTCATTTCATTTATTTCCATAACGCCGCCATCACCGCGCATAATCATCAGCGGAACGGTTACGCCGGCTTCCCGGACCGATTGTTCCGTCGATTCGGCCGTACTGAGCATTTTAGGCAGGATAGAAGCGTTAATCGCCGCAGTCCTGGTGCGGCGGGTCAGACCATATAGCTTGGTGATGTCAGAAGCCATGGTGACCGGTATACCTTTTTTAGTGCAGACATTATAGACCAGCTGTTCCGGGCCGCTGTCATCCACCCCGAAGGTCATGGAAGCGACAATTACCTGGGCGCCCTGCGCTTTCAGCTGGTCAATAGCCTGGCTTACCAACACCTCGTCCAGATGCTTGATTTTAAGAAAGCTGTTAAGGATATGAATCTTTTTACCAAAGCCCAGATCAATATCATCCAGGTGGACCTGAGATTTGGCCAGCCAGGCTTCTACACCGCCGCGGGCCATCCCCAGGATACCGACGGTGGCGACATCGCCCTCAATCAGCGCGTTTGTGGCCTGGGTTGTGCTATGGGCTACAAAGACCACCTCGGCCGGATCTATCTGGTGCTCGTGCAGGCAGTTTTCAAAGCTTTTAACAACGCCGGCCGCGACGCCGCGCGGGTCATCATGCGTGGTTTTGACACTGGATTTACCAATAATCTCATGGGTGCTGTTGTCTATGGCAACGGCTTTTGTATGCGTGCCGCCGACATCAATGCCCATTCTTACGTTTCTTGACATACTAACCTCTTTGATTGCTGACCCGGCTGGCTCAAGCCAGGTCTGGATCTTCAGGACCCGGTTATTCATAAAAGGGAAGGAACGGCTGCCCGTTCCTTCCGCCAGATACTCAGAGCGTTATCCGTCTGCTCAGCCCATCAATCCGCCATACATAAAGTAGGCTACCAGGCAAAGAATCGCGCCGGCGATCCAGCCGGTCGGAATACTTAGCTTCATATAATCTTTGGAGCTGACTTTGGAATAACCTAAGCCCCAGGCCACCCAGGACTGGGTAATATCAAGGTGCTGCGGCACGATGGTCATGACCGCAAAGAGCGGATACATGAAACCGACCGGCCATTGAGCGATGGACAGAACCACCGCGGCAATGGCGGTACCGGAACCGACCAGGTTGGTAGGGCCGCGGAAAAAGCCCAGCGGGACCAGCACGACAAAGAGCAGGGTCAGTGCCAGGGCGGTGGTGGGGAAGATACCGCCGATGACCGCTTTAAAATAAGGCGCAGCGTAATTGGCGGCATTGTTGAACATGGCCAGGGTCAGCAAAAAGCCGACCATGGGAGCGACGTCCACCGCGCCATCCGCAAATTGTTTGGCTAGCATTCTGCAGATGGCAGCAAAGCCGCCGCGGAATTTGCGGCAGGTCAGCAAGGCATATAAGCCGGAAACAATAAAGGCCAGGATGATGGGGCACTTAATGGTGATGACCAGTACGACGGGCAGGATAACTGAAAACCAGGAATACCAGGGCGCGTTTTCACTTCGCGGCGCGACACTGCCCGCAGCCCAGTTTTTAGCCGCACCACCTTTGCGGCTCAGCGCAATATTGCCGATTAAAAGCACGATCACCAAAGCGATGGCCATAGAAATGAAACCAAAGACATAGTAGTCATTGTAGGTATAACTGCTAAAACTATCATTGAGACTGGCCAGAATCCCCTGATATTGTAAAAAGTTGGTCATGTTGGCCAGGATACCGGCCATAATGGAGCCCATGAACACAAAAAGTGAGATCACGGAAGAAATACCCAGTGCTTGCAGAATTGGCAGTACGATCACGGCGATGGAGATAACCGGTCCGATACCTGTCATTGAGGTGAAGCAGAGCGCGGTCACGATGCAGAGTAAAACCATGGTCAGCCTGGGTTTATCACCGCCCAGTTCCACAACCTTCCGTATCAAAGTGGCTGCGATACCGGTATCAACCAGAATCCGGCCAAAAAAGGCGCCAAAGAAAATATTGACCAATATGGATTTGGCGTAGCCTTCAGGTCCTTCCTGATATACATTTTTCACGACATCCAAGACTGATTTATCCGCCATAGAAGCGTTGGGACTGATAGCATTACCGATCAGAGCCAGAATCAGCCAGAGGGTAGCCATGACAAAAAAACCGACCATCAGATTATGGCCTTTTACGCAATAAACGACCATGCCAATGAAAGTCGCGATCATTAATATGCCAATAACGATCTCTGTCATTGCCTTGTGCCTCCTATTTATTTTGTTATGAAATATTAAATCAGCAGTACTTTACTAACATGTCAGCTAAGATACTAACATGTTAGTTCTGGGAAAAAGCCCTGTCAATCTATTTGACGGAACTTCTACATTTGACGGAACTTCTACAATAGAGCAAATACAATCGATATTATTTGTACAAAATGCCGAATCAGACCGCAAACTGCTTCCAGAACGGAGTAAATCCGGGGCTTTCAAAGTTCCGGATTAGTTTATAATAAGGCTAACAAAAGATGAGGAGACAGCTTATGCAATTTGCAGTCAGTACCTATAGTTTTCATCGCCTGTTACAACAAGGTGAAATGACACAGATGGACTGTATTGATGAGGCCGCAGCCCTGGGTTTTGACGCGGTTGAGTTTGTGGATATCCTGGCGCCGACCGGTGAGGACCGCGGCGATTACGCGGAAAAACTGGGCAAGCACTGCCGGGCAAAAGGTCTGGCGGTATCCAATTATACCTTTGCCGCAGATTTTATCACCGGCTGCCAGGGCGACACCGCAGCGGAAATCCGCCGGGTCAGTAAAGAACTGGAGATGGCGGCGCGGATGGGCGCTCAGAGTGTGCGCCATGATGCCACGCAGGGCTTCCCGACCGGGCAGCGCGGGATGCGTGGCTTTGACCAGGCTCTGCCCGTTCTGGCGGATGCCTGCAGGGAGGTGACCGACTATGCGGAAACCCTGGGCATTAAGACCATGGTTGAAAACCACGGCTTCTTCTGCCAGGAGAGCCAGCGGGTCGAAAAGCTGGTGACTGCGGTCGCTCATCCCAATTTTTCGCTGCTGTGTGACATGGGCAACTTTATGTGCGCGGATGAAAACCCGGCGCTGGCGGTGGCCCGGATTGCTCCCTACGCCGGTTATGTGCATGCCAAGGACTTTTTATACAAGGACGGCAGCGGCCCGGATCCGGGAGAAGATTTTTTCCGCACCCGAGCCGGCAATTATCTGCGCGGCACCATCATCGGGCATGGTGTGGTGCCGGTCGCCCAGTGCCTGGGGATTCTGCGGCGCAATGGCTACGATGGCTATGTCTGTGTCGAATTTGAGGGACTGGAAGAGGTCAGGCCCGCTTTAAGTGCCAGCCTGCAGAATCTGCGCCGCTACAGTTATTGAGGCCAGGACATGAAAAAGCCCCGCAGCCTGGTGGCGCGGGGCTTTTTGGTGGGGGAAGGTGGATTCGAACCACCGAAGTCTGAGACAACAGATTTACAGTCTGCCCCCTTTGGCCGCTCGGGAATTCCCCCCTGATTGCAGCGCTTATAAGTTATACCGGCAACGACTGCTGCCGTCAAGCCCCTTAACAGAAAAAATCGCATTTGAGGTATCGTTTACCCATGAATATCCTGGTTACCATTGATGATCACTACCTGGATCCCCTGCTGATCATGCTGTTTACCTTATTTCGGGTCTATCGGACGGATCCGCAGCGGGCTCCGGCCCGTCCGATTTCCGTCTATTTGCTCCACAGTCACCTTTCTTTGGAGGCCCAGGGCATTCTTCGCCGCCAGATTGAACGCGAAGGCCATCAGTTTTACCCGATACAGCTGGACGACGCCAAGCTGGCTGATGCGCCGATCAGCCAGCGCTACCCAAAGGAGATTTACTACCGCCTGCTGGCACCGGACTTTTTGCCGGCAGATCTTGACCGCGTCTTGTATCTGGACCCGGATATGATTATCCAGCGGGAGCTGGATGAATTATACGATCTGGATCTGACCGGCTGGCTTTACGCCGCCGCTACTCATATTGAGAGCCGGGTGATCAGCAAGGTGAACCAGCTACGGCTGGACCTGGATGAGGACGACAGCTTGATTAATTCCGGCGTCATGCTGATGAATCTGCGGCAATTGCGGCAGGAGCAGGACCGGGAAGCGATTTTTGATTATATCAGACAAAATAAGGCCGCTCTGCTGCTGCCGGATCAGGATATCATCAGTGCCCTGCACGCGGGGCGGATCAAGCTGATTGACCCTTATATTTATAATATGACAGAACGCCTGTTTGCCTGGCGGCCGCATTCCGAAGCCTGGCTGAACCTGCAATGGGTGCAGCAGAACAGCCGCATCATTCATTTCTGCGGGAGGAATAAGCCCTGGAACAAGGGCTATCTGGGGACGCTGGGCAGTATTTACTGGGAGGCGGTGCGGGCTAAAATCCGCGCTTGACCGAAGGCTTGCCAAAGCGGCTGCGGGCGGCCGCGGCGCTGAACCTGAAAGGATTGAGCTGTGAACGAACTGCAATTGATGAACTTCTGGCACCGGCTGGAAGCGCTGAAAATGAATACCCGCCATGCCTGGCTGCATAACGGCCGGCGCGAAAGCGTGGCGGAGCACTGCTGGCGCCTTGGCGTGATGGTCGATCTGCTGCGGCCTCAGCTGCCGGCCAGCGTGGACCGTGACCGTATCCTGCGCCTTTGTCTGGTGCATGATTGGGGAGAAGCCATTACCGGAGACATTCCAAGTTTCCGGAAATCTGCCGCTGATGAACAGACGGAACAGTCGGCCGTCCTGCGGCTGCTGCAGGATCTGCCGGCAGGGCAGCGGCAGGACTATGCTGCGCTGCTGGCGGAATTCCAGGCCGGGCAGACCCGTGAGGCCCGCCTGGCCCGGGCCCTGGATCAGATGGAAGCGGTGCTGCAGCATAATGAAAGTGAGCTGGCGACCTGGCTGCCGGAAGAGTATGACCTCAATTTAACGTATGGCTTTGAAGCCTGCCAGGATTTGCCGGAACTGCTGCCCTTCCGGCAGTTGCTCAGACAGGAAACCGAGCAGAAAATTGCGGCCGCGCTGGATCAGGGTAAAACCGCCTTTATACCGGTACGCAGTCCGGAACAGATTGAATACACCGCCCGGCTGGCGGCAGAAATATGGACGGAGTGTTATACCGAGCTGATCGGCACGCCTCAGGTTCATTACATGCTGGAGCAGTTTCAGTCAGTCCCGGCCATCACCCGCCAGATAGAGAGCCAGGACTACTACTATTTCCTCCTGCTTACACCTCAGGGCTGGGCCGGTTACACGGCGCTGCAGCCGGAAGCTAGCGGCCGGGTCTTTTTAAGTAAGTTTTACTTGCGCCGGGACTTTCGCGGTCAGGGCCTGGCTCCGTTGTTCCTGAATTATATTGATAGCTTTTGCCGGGCCAGAGGCGCTTTGCGGCTGTGGCTGACCGTTAACCGGGGCAATCAGCGAGCCCTGGCCTTTTATCAGAAAATGGGTTTTTATCTGCTGGATAAACAGGTGACCTCAATCGGAAGCGGCTATGTCATGGATGATGACTGGCTGCAGCGGGATGTTCCCTTATTGGATCAATGATACCGGGATGAGTATGCTTGGCGTCTTTTCAAGCTCCGGCAATAGGTATATGATGTGGTTACACAAGGCTAACCGAGCGCCTGAGCCTGAATCCTTTCAGGGGGAACGACAGCTTTCCCGGACGTTTGAAAGCCGGAATGAAGGAGCAAATGATGGAAGAACTGACATTGCATGTTGACGGCATGGTTTGTGGAGAATGTGAGAGCACGGTAGCATCTGCCATTCGCCGGGTTCAGGGGGTAAAAAAGGCTAAGGCCAGCCGCCGTAAGCATCTGGCAGTCGTAACTTACGACCCGCAGCAGACCAATGAGGCGGAGATCCGGGCTGCCGTCGCGGCAACCGGTTATATTCTGGCTGACGGCTGATGCAGCCAGCGCCGGCCCCGCATGCGCGGGACAAAAAAGAGCAGCCGGCCCACCCAATCTATATACATGGCCACCCAGATGCCCATGACGCCGCCTTGCAGGACGACTCCCAGAACATAACTCATCAGGATCCGCAGCAGCCACATGCTGATGATGGAAACAATCATGGTGAATTTGACGTCGCCCGCGCCTCTTAATCCTGCCGGGATGACAAAGGAAGCCGGCCAGATCACGGTGGTGACCGCCAGATAAACGATCAGCAGCGGGTAAGACACCGCCAGCGTGGCAGGATCATCGGTATATAGCCCCAGCAGGGGATGCGCCAGCAGCAGCGTCAGCAGAGAGGTTCCGGCCAGGAGCAGCATGCTGAGCCGGTTCAGCTGCCGGAGGATGCTGCGCGCGTCGTCATACTGTCTGGCGCCGTAGGCCTGGCCGACCACCGTAGTTGCCAGTGTGGCCAGGGCGTTGCCGGGGATGAGGATCAGGGTTGATACGGAGGAGACCACGGAATTGGCGGCTATCTGAGCTGTGCCAAAAGACATTAGAAAGACCTGAACAATGACCTTGCCGCCGTTGAACATCAGCTGCTCGGCGCTGGCGGGCAGGCCCAGACCAAAAATCCGGCCCAGCAGCTTGCGGTCAAAGCCAAACAGGCTGCGGTCCCGCAGACAGATGACGCGGTTAGGCAAAAACAGGACAATCATGACCAGGATAGTCCCGCTGCTTTCTGCTGTCAGCATGGAGATTGCGGCGCCCCGGACGCCCAGGCCTGCTGTGTTAAGCTGCAGCCATCCCCAATGAATGTGCAGGCCGTAAATCAGCTGATATCCAAGCACCACATTCAGAACATTCATGAAGATAGAGATTTTCATAGGGGTTTTCATGTCGCCCGCGCCGCGCAGGATGCCAAAGCTCATGGTGTTGATAGCGACCGGGATAAAGTAAAAGACGACAATCGCCATGTACTGCAGCGCGTACTCCAGGATCAGCGGATCTGCTTGGCCAAACAGGCTGTCAATCAGCCGGACCCGGAATACAAAGAGACTGCCGGACACCAGGACGGAGATAACCACGGCCGAGCTGATAGCCATGGCCGCGGCTTTGTTGGCGCTGCGGTGATCATCCTGCCCGGTAAACTGGGCCACAACGACAGTGCCGCCGATCCCCAGGGCCGAGAAAAAGGAGTTGGCCACATTGATGATAGAGGCGTCCGTTCCGATCGCCGAGATAGCTTCCGGCCCCAGACGTGAAGACATCATGGTATTGACCACACTCATGATGGTAATAAAAAACTGCTCTACTAATATAGGCAAAAATAGCGGCAGCAATCTGGCGGAATAGGTTTTCAAATCATTGATCAAACGCTGGGGACGCTTTACCGGACCTGCCATTTTAATTGGACTCCTGTCTTTGCTGCTGTGCCATCAATTCATTATAACAATCTGAATGCCGGACCGGAGCCGGCTTTTAAGAGCAAATCAGGCAGGGACACAAAGAATAATCGTAAACCGTCAGATATGTATCAGTTATAACCGGACCGATAGCTATACTTAATTACATATAAACTATAAGGAGCTTAATTCCAAAATGAATGATAAAGTACTTGAACCTTTAAAGAACCGCCATTCCGTCTACGCGCTGGGCCGTCATGTCAGCCTGTCGGATCAGGAGCTGGGCCAATTGATTGAAGACGCCTTTGTGCTGGCCCCGACCGCCTTTAACAACCAGGCCACCCGGGCGGTCATCTTGCTGGGTGAGCAGCATGTGAAACTGTGGGACCTGACTGAGGCCAGCCTCCGGACCGTGGCGGTCAGCCCGGAAGCGTTTGCTAAAACCCAGGCCAAGCTGGATAGCTTCCGTCAGGCTTACGGGACGGTCCTCTATTTTATCGATACCAACATCGTTCATCAAAATGAGACGGATTTCCCGCTCTACGCGGCTAATTTCCACGATTGGGCGGAGCAGGGCCTGGGCGGGGCGCAGCTGTGCGTCTGGACCGCTTTGTCCGCGAATGGCCTGGGGGCCAGCCTGCAGCACTATAATCCGCTGATTGACGCGGCTGTGGCGGAGACCTATGATCTGCCTGCCGGCTGGCAGCTGCGGGGTCAGATGCCCTTTGGCTCAGTGGAAGCGCAACCTGAAGCCAAACCGATGTTGCCGGCTTCTGAAAAAGTCCGTGTTCTGAAGTAACCTGCCACCGGGACTGGATGCTGCTTCGGACGGGCTTGAAGCCTGGCTTGCCGCAGCGGTTTCAGAGGCTGCTTAACAGCTGACTTAATTGCGGCAGATCAGCCGCGATCCAATCCGCGCCGGCCGCTTCAAGTTCGCCGGCTTCCGCAAAGCCCAGGCGCAGGCCGATTGCTTTGAGGCCGCACGCATGCGCGCCCTCAATGTCATGGCGCCGGTCGCCTACCATGACAGCCCGCTGGCGGAGCCTTTCCGCCCGGGCTGTCTGACGTTCAGGGACCCCTGCCGCGGCCGCTGCGGTCCCTGCGGGGGCTGCCCCAGTGGACACCGGCGCTCCCTGTTCCGGCAGCCTGGCCAAACGCCGCAAGGTCTCAGCAATCACATCGGCTTTATGCCGGCGTTCTCCGTCCAGCAGGCTGCCGGTTACGACTGCAAAACAGGAACTCAGCTTAAAATGGTCCAGAATCCGGCGAACAAAAATTTCCGGCTTGGAGCTGGCAACCGAGAGCCGGCACCCCTGAGACCGCAACTGTGCCAGTAACTCCGGTACACCGGGCAGCAGCTCATTTTCAAAAATACCAAGGCTGCGGAAGCGTTCCCGATAAAAACCGATCGCCTGGCGGGTCTGGTCGGCATCCAGCTTGAAACGCCGTTGAAACTCCTCATCCAGCGGCGGCCCGATAAAGCTGCAGAGCTCGGCCGGTGGCGGAGACGCCAGTCCCAGCTGCTGCAGGGCATAGGCGACCGAGCGGGTGATACCTGCTTCCGGATCAGTCAGGGTGCCGTCCAGATCAAAAAGAATATCTTTATAGTACATGTTCAGGGCAAATCTCCTGTCTGCTGCCGCTCGAGCGTCTGATCTCATGATTGCTGCCGATTCTGCGCGACCGCCAATCAGCTATAATCATAGCATGAAGCAGCGGTGGCGGCAGCTGCCGCCCGGGCGGATACAGGCGGCATGCAGATCCCGGCCTGCCAGCCTTACGGGGCAGGCTGAAAGCAGGAGGCCCAGATGTCAGATGGTTTACAATATCCCAGGCAGGTTGAACGCTGGAACCGGTATGAAATAACGTTGCAGGGCCCGGCCACGGGCAACCCGTTTATTGAACAGACGCTTAGCGCCAGCTTTTTCCCCGCCGGCGGAGGCAGCCAGACGGTGGAGGGCTTTTATGACGGTGCCGGCTGCTACCGCCTCCGTTACCTGCCCCGGACGGTGGGGCTCTGCCGCTTTGAATTAAAGGCCAGCTTTTTGCCGCAACTGATCCGCGGCAGCTTTACGGTGACCCCGCAGGTCACGCCCGGCAATCACGGCCCGGTCCATGTCGCAGATACCTATTATCTGGCTTATGAAGACGGCACCCCTTACCACTGTATCGGCAGCACCTGTTATGCCTGGGTCTGGCAACCGGAACAGCTGCGGCAGGCCACCCTGAGGACGCTGGCTGCCGCCCCGTTCAACAAACTCCGCTTTTGTGTCTTGCCCAAACACTATATCTATAATCTCAAGGATCCGCCGTTGTTTCCCTTCCCCGGCACTCCTGTGGATACTTCCGGGCTGACTCCGGCTAATTTTAATGACTACAATGGTTGTCCGCCGGGCAATCACTGGGACTTCAGCCGCTTTAACCCGGCTTACTTCCAGCAGCTGGAGCACTGTATTGCCAGCCTCTGCAATCTGGGCATTGAGGCCGACCTGATCGTGCTGCACCCTTATGACCGCTGGGGCTTCAGCCAGATGGACGCTGCCACCGATCAGCGCTACTGGCGCTACCTCATCGCCCGGCTGGCCTGCTACCGCAACCTTTGGTGGTCTCTGGCCAATGAATATGACTTGCTGCCGCAGCGCAGTCTGGCTGACTGGGAACGGGACGCGGACCTGCTCTGCCGGTATGACCCCTATGGTCATCTGCGCTCTATTCACAACTGCTTTGACTTCTATGATTACAGCCGCCCCTGGATTACCCACTGCAGTATCCAGCGCCAGAACCTCTACCTGTCCGGAGAACTGACCGCCCGGTGGCGGGAGCGCTGGCACAAACCGGTGGTCCTGGACGAGATAGCCTATGAAGGTGATATCCAATTTGGCTGGGGCAATCTCAGCGGCGAAGAAATGACCCGCCGTTTCTGGGAAACGGTCTGCCGCGGCGGCTATGCCGGCCACGGAGAAACCTATCTGAACCCGGATAACATTTTGTGGTGGTCCCACGGCGGAACGCTGCACGGCAGCAGCCCGGCCCGGTTGGCCTTTTTGCGGCGGATTATGGCGGAAACCCCGGGCCCGGGACTGGAACCCTGGCCTGCGGCTCAGTGGGATGAGGTGGCAGCCTGCGCGCACGGGCCGGCGCGTCAGGACTACTTTATTTTTTACTACAGCTTTATGCGACCGGGTTTCCGCGACTTTGATCTGGGGCCGGGCCGGTTTCAGATTGAAGTGATGGATACCTGGAACATGACAATAACATCTCAGGGGTACGGAGAGGGGCGCTTCCGCGTCCGGCTGCCGGGGCGGCCATATATGGCGGTCCGGCTGCGGCGGAGCTGAGCTAAGTTTTACCTTGCCTTAATCTGAATCGTCTGCGGCCTTAATACGTGGCTTTTACAATCATTTTAAAAGTAAATTCCACGGAGCTGCTATGAATATTTATCTCAAGGCTGTGACAAAAGAATTCAACCATCAGGTGGTTATAAAGTCAACGACCTTAGAGATTCAGTCAGGCCGCTTCACCACGCTGCTGGGACCTTCCGGCTGCGGCAAAACAACCCTGCTGCGGCTGATAGCGGGTCTGGAAACCGCTGACCAGGGCGAGATTTATTTTGACCGCCAATGCATGTATTCAGCGTCACGCCATATCAATGTCCCGCCAGAAAGGCGTGGCCTGGGCTTTGTGTTTCAGGACTTCGCGCTCTGGCCGCATCTGACTGTTTTTGAAAATGTGGCGTTTGGGCTCAGAGCCAGACACTGCCGCCAGCAGCTGAGGGAGCAGGTGCTGCAGGTGTTGCAGGCGGTCAGGCTGGAAGACTGTGCCAGGAGGTACCCCCAGCAGCTATCCGGCGGACAGCAGCAGCGGGTGGCTTTTGCGCGCGCGCTGGTGACTCAGCCTGCCTGTGTCCTGTTTGACGAGCCATTTTCCGCGCTGGACGCCAGGCTCAGAGAAAGCATGCGCCTTGAACTGAAAGCTATGGTTTCAAGGCTGGGGATCACCGCGGTTTTGGTCACCCATGATCAGACCGAAGCCATGAGCATGAGTGACAGGATTGCGGTGATATCAGCAGGTCAGATTGAGCAGTATGACCGGCCGGAAGTCATTTATCAGGCACCGCTGACGCCTTTTAGCGCCCGTTTTGTGGGTTTGTCCAACTGGATTGATGACTGGCACATGTTCAGACCGGAAAACGCCAGTCTGCGGCCGTTGGCAGAAGCCAGGTCTTTTGAGGTCACCATTCGTTCCTCCCAGTTTCTTGGGAGTACCTACCATATCAGTACTGCCTTTGGCAGATATAACTGGAGCCTGTTCAGTGACCGCCGCCTCGCGCCGGGTCAGACCTGCTCTGTTTATATAAAACCGCAAAATATTATTCGGATTGAAAGAGGTAAGGAATGAAAAAATCACAGGTACTATGGGTATCAACTTGTCTGACGCTGGCCCTGTCAGGCTGTGCCGGCACGACTGCCACGACCACCGCAGCCACGACAGCCACAACTGCTGCAGCCACGACCACGACCGGCACAACCACCGCGGCCACGACCACCACGACCACCACGACCACCGCGGCCACCGCGGCCACCGCGGCCACAACAGCCGCGGCCACGACGGCCGCGACTGCCTCTGCTTCTGCCTTGAGCGGTAAAGTAACTGTTTACATGCCTTCGCCCTCCGGACTGGCTGACCAACTGGCCGCAGGCTTTGAAGCCGCGACCGGCGTTCAGGTGGAAACCTTTCAGGGTACAACCGGAGAGATCCTGGCCCGTCTGGAAACTGAAGCCGCTAATCCGGTGGCGGATGTGGTCATCCTGGCTTCCTGGTCCGACGGTCTCAGCCTGAAAGAAGAAGGCCAGCTGCAGTCATACACCCCAGCGGCCGCCAGCAGTATAGTAGACGGCTGGATCGATGAGGACCAGCAGTTATTTGGCTACAGTGCTTCTGCGGTAGGGGTCATTTATAATACGACCATTTATCCGGAACTGTCTGCTGACTGGTCTGAGCTGGCTGACGCTGCGTATAAAGACCAGCTGGCCATACCTGATCCGGAAAAATCCGGCGCCTGTAAAGATTTTATTGCCGGATATGTCACGAATAACGGCTGGTCAGATCTGGAAGCGCTGGCCGCAAACGGCATGATTGTGCCCGGAGCCAATAAGGCCGCGCTGGAAGCGGTCACTACCGGAGAAGTTGGTATATTGGTAGCCGGCGTAGACTACAACGCCTACTCAGCTATTGCCAAAGGTGAACCTCTGGGGATTTATTATCCCGCCGGCGGTACGGTGGTTAACCCGCGGCCGGCCATGATTATGAAAACCGCTCCTGATCTGGCCAATGCCCAGGCCTTTATTGACTACCTTTTTTCTGATGAAGCCCAAAATATGGTAGCGCAGGCCTACCTGCTGCCGGGCCGTTCTGATGTAGACGCCCAGGGCCGTACCAGCCTGGCCGATATCCCTCAGCTCGACTGCGACTGGGAGAAAATGATGGCGGAAGCCAGTGAAGACGCCGCTGAACTCAATGAACTCTGCCAGTAACGGACCGGCAGTGGTTCAGCTTCTGGTCAAAGGCCTCAAGCGCCTGAGCCGGTTCCTGCTGCCGGCTCTTTTGATTGGCTTGATCATCTGTCCGCTGCTGACCATCCTGCTTCGCGCGTTGGTGAGAGACGGGCACCTTGCTTTAAACCAGGCCCTGACAGAGCTGCTGACCTCACAACATGCGCAAATGATCGGCAACTCGCTGCTGCTGGCGGCGTTGGTGGTAATTGTATCTACAATCCTGGCCGCGCCGATCGCATATTTTATGACCCGCAGTAGTCTGGCCCGCCATCACTGGCTGGATATCATCTTGCTGATCCCATTTATGACCCCGCCTTATATAGGCGCGATGGGCTGGATCTTATTTATGCAAAAGCGAGGGCTGCTGCAGCAGCTGCTGCCCGGCGCGGCCGGCCTGGAAACCTGTTTCTTCTCCCTGGGCGGTCTGGTTTTAGTGATGAGTCTGCATGTGTTCCCTTTTATGCTGACTATGCTGAAAAATGCCTTGCTCAATCTGCCTTCTGGCTTTGAGGAGGCCGCCGCCATCTCAGGGGCAGGCTTTGGCCGGCGCCTGCGGAAGGTGGTACTGCCGCTGCTCAGCGGCAACTACGCCATCGGCGCGCTGCTGGTTTTTGTCAAAACGCTATCTGAATATGGCACGCCGGCAACTTTGGGTCAGCGGATCGGTTTTGAGGTATTTACGACTGATATTCATCGGTATGCTACGGTTGCGCCGGTTGATTTTGCCCAGGCTGCCAATCTTTCTTTCGCCCTGATCGGTATCTGTCTGATTCTATGGATGCTGCAATCCTGGATCAGCCGCCGCCACCAGTACCAGCTGGTAGGCAGTGGGGTACGGGCGCAGAGCCAGCGTGGCTTAAGCCGCCGGGGAACGGTCTTCGCCTGGATTTATCTCAGCCTGGTTCTGCTGTTGGCAATTGGTATCCCCTATTTTTCAATTCTCACGACCTCTTTCATTAAATTACGAGGTTATGGCCTGCGCGCGGGTAATTTCACCTGGCAGCATTACCAGGATCTGTTTACTGCCAATACCAAGGGTCGTCAGGCCTTGATTAACAGCGTGGGGCTGGCGCTGAGCTCCGCGACCCTTGCTAGCATTTTAGGCACCGCCATTGTGCTCCGCCTGCGCCGCAAGCCCTCAGGCGGCCGGGTGGACAGAGGGGGCCGGCTGCTGGAAGCAACAGCGCTTTTGCCGGAAATGCTGCCTGGTATTGTCCTGGTGATCGGAATCATGCTCTTTTGGAATGATCTCTATCGCGTGATTCCGCTGTACAACACTCTGGGTATCATGGTCCTGGCCTATACTGTCCTGTTCTTGCCCTATAGCGTCCAGTATGTCAGTTCGGCGTACAGCCAGCTCAGTCCCAGCCTGCTGGCAGCAGCCAGCGTGGCGGGGGGCAGGCCGGCTTATGTCCTGCGGCGGATCACCCTGCCGCTGCTCTTTAAGGGCATCCTGTCCGGCTGGATGATGATTTTTATGATTGCCTTCAGGGAACTGGTTACCGCCAGTTTAATTGCTCCTCCGGACACGCTGGTGGTGTCAACCTATATCCTGCGGGAATTTGAACAGGGCAGCGTATCCTTGGGCATGGCCATGGCCGTGCTGTGTGTGCTGTTTACGACCGGCTCCCTGCTGCTGCTTAACCGCCTGCTGAAGCCTGCCGGGCACCGCCGGAGCTGACCGGGCGCCAGCTGGTACCGGCCCGCGCGGCCTCAGTGCCTGTGGCCCGGGACCCGGGCCGTTCGGACTATCTGTCTGGCTATGAGCGGGCTATTTATTCAATATGAGCGAAAATGATAAAATTCTCAACCGGAAATGATCATGAACGGCTTTCAAGATTCAGTTCAGTCTATATAATGAGGCTTGACCGGGCTGCTGGCAACCGGTTAACCAATCATGAAAGAGGGCTGTCAGATGAAAAAAATCCGTGTTGCGGTGATCGGCTGCGGCAGTATTGCTACCAGCGCCCATATCCCCGCGTACCTTAAGAACCCGGCGGTGGAACTGACCGCATTCTGTGACATATTACCAGCGCGCGCGGAGGCCTGCGTCCGGCAATATGGGGTTGGCCGAGCCGTGACAGACTACCATGAACTGCTGGGCGAGCCGGATTTGGACGCCGTCTCTGT
Source organism: Oscillospiraceae bacterium HV4-5-C5C (assembly GCA_012034405.1). Classification (GTDB taxonomy): domain Bacteria; phylum Bacillota; class Clostridia; order Saccharofermentanales; family Fastidiosipilaceae; genus JAAVLZ01. The sequence continues at coordinate 41,452 of JAAVLZ010000017.1, forward strand.
CTGCACCCCCAATGTCCTGCACGCCGTGATAGCAGAAGACTTTATGCGGGCCGGTAAAGATGTCTTATGCGAAAAGCCTGCCGCCCGGGTGTATGCTGAAGCGCTGGAGCTGCAGCAGGTCCGGCGGGAGACCGGCCGGCTGCTGAATATCGGCGTCTGCAATCGCTTCAATGATTCGGTTAACCGGATTAAAAAACTGATCGATGCGGGCGAATTGGGCGAGCTTTACCACGTGTATATCAGTTTCCGCTCCTACCGTTCTATCCCGGGTTTGGGCGGCGCGTTTACCACCAAAGCGATTGCCGGCGGCGGCGCCCTGATTGACTGGGGCGTGCACTTTCTGGACATTGTGATGTACTGCTGCGGAGACCCCCGCCCAAGGACCGTCAGCGGTCAGACGTTTTCCAGACTGGGTAAGGATCTGGCTGGCTATACCTATACGGACATGTGGGCCGGCCCCCCGGACCCGGCTGGTACCTATGATGTGGAAGATTCTGTAACCGCGCTCATCCGGACCAGCGGTCCTGTCATTACGCTGCACGGCGCCTGGGCCCAGAATATCGGCCAGAATGAAATGTATATTGACTTTATGGGCGACCGGGCCGGCATCCGGCTGCAGTACGGCGCCGGCTTCAAGCTCTACTCCACCCGGGACGGCGCGCTGCTTGAGACAACGCCCTCGTTTAAGATGAGTAATCATTATGAAAACGAGATCAACAGTTTTATTGACTGCATACAGCAGGGAACGACCAACGCGGCGGATATTGACAACGCGGTGATCACTTCGCAGATCATGCAGGCCATTTATGATTCCTCCGCCGCGCAACGGGAACTGGCGCTGGATTGAAAGCGGCTTGAGCGGGGGGCGGCAGTAAAAAGGGCCGGGCTGCTGGACAAGTATCTGGCTCAGTACTGCGCAAAGCCTTATCCACAATAGAAGAAAACCGTTGCCGGTAACGGGCGATTTTTATCCCCGTTTTATCCCTAAAATGGTAGACTCTATTAAAGACGGCCGTCCGCAGGCTTTACCGGCAGAAACCCTGCCGGTCATAACCCTGCTGAAGGTGGTAAAAAGGCCGTGGAGACAGCGGCTGCCTGGACTGCCTGATGAAACGGTTGTCTGACCAGAGGAAAGTTGATTGAATTTGATGACTAAAAAATACGGAGTCATGCTGATTGGCTGCGGCCACATTGGCGAAGAACATATAGCTGACATTTATTTCAGAGATAATATCCGGATTGAAGCGGTGGTAGATCAAAACGAAGCCCGGGCCCGCCTGTTTGCGGCCAAATACCGCGCCCGGCAGGCAGCCGTGGATTACCGGACCCTGCTGGATGATCCGGCCATTGATATTGTCATAATCGCGACTTACGCGGATACGCATCTGGATATCCTGCGCGACTGCCTGCAGGCCGGTAAACATGTGCTTTGTGAAAAGCCGCTGACCCCGGATCTGGCCTCAGGCCTGGCTTTTTACCGCCTGGTAAAGCAAGCCTCCAGCAAAGTGCTGATTGCCCATATCCTGCGGCATAACCGCTCCTACCAAAAAATTGCCGAACTGATACAAAGCGGCGCAATCGGCCGCCTCCGCCTGATGCGTATGGTGCAGAACCATCACGCCAAGGACTGGCCGCGCTATCAGCGACTGATGGCTGACTGCCCGCCGGTGGTGGACTGCGGCGTGCACTACATTGATGTGATGCAGTGGGTGACCGGGGCCCAGGTCCGGGAAGTCAGTGGCATGGGCTGCCGGATTGATCCGGATGCCGTGCGGGATAACTACGGCATGATTCAGCTGCAGCTGGATAATGGCTGCATTGGTTACTATGAGGCAGGCTGGAGCCGCAGCCTGGCGGCGCAGAACCTTAAGGAGTTTATTGGCGAAACCGGCCGCATCTCCCTGACCCTGCGGGATAACCGCGCGGATAACCGCGAAGAAGGCGACCTGCTGACGGTTTATCACCAGGGTAGCGGCGAGTACCAGACCCTGAACCTGCCCTCCAAATACAAGGACATGTATGCCCAGCTTTGCCGCCTGATCGAGATGATCGAGCAGGATGAACCGGGCAACCCCACGATTGACGAAGCCTTCAGCGCCTTTTATGTGGCGATCGAAGCCGAACAGGCTATCCTGACCGGCCAGCCCCGGCAGGTCAGCTACCGGCGCTTTTTGCAGGCGGAGCTGGATCCGCTGGCAGCTACGGCAACGGGATTGAAGGGAAAGCCCAGCCTATGACCGTGATCCGTAAAGCTACAGAACAGGATGTGGCTGCCGTTGCTTTAATATATGAGCACATCCTCAGCGAGGAAGAAGTGGGACGCTGTACCATAGGCTGGCAGCGCGGTGTCTATCCGACGCGGGAAACAGCCCTCAGGGCAGTTGAACAAGCTGACCTTTATGTAGCGGAAGCAGATGCCACGGTGGTTGCGGCGATGCGGCTGAATCAGGAACAGGTGCCTGAATATCAGTTGTGCCGGTGGCAGTATCCGGCGCCGGATGATCAGGTCATGGTCATGCATACGCTGGTGGTTGATCCGCAGCAGGCTAAACGGGGTTACGGACGCCAGATGGTGGATTTTTACGAGCAGTATGCTAAAGCGCGCCAGTGTCCCTATCTGAGGATTGACACCAATGCGCGCAACCTGCGAGCCAGAAGTTTTTACGCCCGTCAGGGCTACCGCGAGGCCGGCATTGTGCCCTGTACGTTTAATGGCATTGAGGGTGTGAGCCTGGTCTGTATTGAAAAAAAGCTTGCGGATGAAAGCCGGCTGCCGGGAGGGCAAGCCTGAGGTCGCAGCCGCAGAACACCGCTGCCGGCCGCGGTAACAATTTTATTAAGCTTGTTGCATTCACTTTTTTTATTCTGTATAATAGCCAAGCACGGCAGGAAACTGTCAGAAGCGCATATTGCGGTGGAGATGTTCCTCGCGTCCTGCAACAGGATTTGGAGAAGTACCCAAGGGGCTGAAGGGGACGGTTTGCTAAATCGTTAGACGTGAAAGCGTGCGAGGGTTCGAATCCCTCCTTCTCCGCCACAGATTGTTTGAAAACCCTCGCTTAGCGGGGGTTTTCTGCTGTCCAGGCCGGGTTTCAGACAGACTGGCAGCCGTTCCAGAATCGGCTGCGACACGTTCAGGCTCTTTACCTGACGGGATACTGATTAAAATGCGTGATACCAGCCGGGAACCGGGTTTTCCATCTGCTTAAACCAGGCCAGGACAAGCTGCGCCTGCTCCAGCATCGTGGTCACTTCGCCCTTTCCAAAGGGTATGGCCCAGGAAACCGAAGACAAAGTGTTGCTGGCTATATAAAACGCCAGCAGACGGAAAAACGCCAGGGGCGGCCGGCCGCCAAAATAGCCATCCAGCTGACCGGTGGCAAACGCCGGGCTCAGCGCTGCGCTCCAGACAATCCGGTTGAATTCTTCCCAGGGGTCGCCATAATCACAGCGGTCAAAATCAATGATCCGCAGCTCGCCTTGTTCCAGCATCATGTTGCCGACGTGGTAGTCGCCATGCTGAAAGCACTGGGGGCGGTTTATCAGCAAAGCGCGCTGCTGCGCCAGGTAGGAGAGGATAGCCTCATCTCCGTTAAAGCGGAGGCCGCAATCGTGATAGGCTTTTATTTTCCGGTCGGTCTTGCGGCTAAAGCGGACGGCCCAATCCTCCTGGTCTGCCGGTGCCGGGAGAGCGTGGATCTGTCGCGGGATTTCACCGGACCTTACCCCCAGCTCATACTGCTGTGTATTAGTCAGCGCCGGTAAAGCCGTCTCCATGTCCTGCCCCTCAATCCAGCTTTCCAGCAGACACACGCTGTCACCGGCAACCTCAATCACCAGTGGCTGAGCCATGGGTACACCGGCCCGGTACAGCTGCTGCTCTATCTCAAACAGTTGCTGCCGCTCCCGGGCCAGGCCGGCCGGGGATATCCGTAAAAAATAACAGCGGCCTGCGGTATCTGTGACCTGATACTTATGGTCGGCGGACCAGCCTTTGGTTATGGGCCGGAGTTGTGAAAACTGTTCCATAAAGCCAGAAGTGCTCATGCTGCTGTCCGCTATCCCTTTCAACTTGAAATGCTCGCTTTCATTTTAACAGAAGGCAGGGCCAGACCGACGCCGCTGACCGCGCTTTCAGCCGGGTTCAGGCTGACGCTCTGCCCAGACTGGCGCGCGCCGGCGCCTTTGATCTGCCAGGCTTGGCTGGAGCCGGTAGGGCTGAGCGGATCCGGTAATTTGCAATAAAATAATAATAGTGCTAAGATACATTGTATAAAAATATTGCAGTAAATCCTGTTTGCAATCGCTGAATCGCAAGAATGGGGGAACCACCGTGGGGTGAATCCTGACTGCTGTTATGGCCAGTCGGGAGGGGTTACCATCAATCCTAATCCGTCAGCTAACCTCGTAAGCGTTGATCGGGAAGTAGTAGATTTTACTGCAGTTTTTATTTTCGTACCCTTTTCAGAAGCCTGATCTGGTATCAGAGGCAGCTTCCTTTGACGCACTTCAACCAGACCTGAGTTTAGTTTTACGGTACCAATAAAAGCTGTTTATGACCTCTCTTTTCGCATAAGTCAAGCGTTGCTAAGCGCGGAGCCTGAGTTTTGATGACTGAACGGAAGGCGCCATTTGCGCGACAGGCCGGAGGGCAATTTTGCTGAAAGAGGAAGGTGTCATGCCTAAAACAAGGGTTCAACTGAAAAATCAGCCAATCTTTCCCAAGCTTAAACTGCAATCGCTGCGCCGTCAGCGGCTGCTGAAGCCGGGGCGGTCTCACCTGCTCCGTTGCCTGCTGGGCGCAGCTTTAGGCCTGGCCGTGGCGCTGGCAGCAGCCCCGCTTCAACCGTGCCGGGCGGCAGCAGCAGCCGGGCCAGGGCAAAGCGCTGCTGAGGTCAGCCACAGCGGCGCTGAAGCTGACACAGAGAGCGCTTCAGCGGATGCCGGGACGGCGACGCCCACGGTTGTGACAGTGGGGACAGAAGGGACTTATCCACCCTACAATTACAAGGACGATCAGGGCACCCTGACCGGTTATGACGTGGCGGTTGTTCAGGAACTGGACAAGCGGCTGGCTGATTATGTTTTTGAATTACAGGCGGTGCCCTGGGATAGCTTATTTTTAGGCCTGGAAGCTCATAAATATGATATGATTGCAGATCAAATATCTCAATCGCAGGAAAAACGCCAGAAATACAGCTTTTCCGCGGATTCCTACTTTGTTTCACAGACCTCTCTGATAACCAGAACCGGCAGGGATGATATTGAAACATTAGCGGATTTGGAAGGCCTCAAGGTCGGGGTGTCCGTCGGCACCTCCTTTGCGCAGATCTTTGAGACCTATAACCAGGAGAACGAAGCTCAGATTAAGATTCAATACTATGAAGGTAATATTTCCAGCGTGCTGGAAGATATCTCCGGGGGCCGACTGGACGCGACCATTAATGATGCGATGGTCGCTCAAAAATATATCAGTGATATGGGGCTGGATTTGCAGGTTGTCGGTACTGCTGTAGCACAAACTCCGTCCTATCTGGTATTCCGGCAGGATGAGGCGGATGAGGACCTGCGGGAACAGGTGGATCAGGCCCTGGCGGACATGCGGTCAGACGGTACCCTGGCGGCAATCTCTCAGCAATGGTTCGGCGCGGATTACACGGGGACAGCAACCTGGTCAACGGCAGAAGCAGAGGATCCGTCTGAAACCGGTGAATCAGCGGCTGAAAAGGAGACAGCAGACGCAGAACCGGACGCCGGGTCTCTCTTTGACCTGTCATACCTGCTGCAGTCATTTCCGGAAATTCTGAAATATGCCCCGGTCACCTTGTTCATTGCAGTAGGCTCCATGCTGCTAGGGCTGGTTATCGGCCTGCTGACCGCTTTGATCAAGCTTTACCGGATTCCGGTCCTAAAATGGCTGGCCGCTGTTTACGTCTCCTTTACCCGCGGCACGCCGTTGCTGGTCCAGATGTATCTGTCCTACTATGGTATTCCCAAAGTGCTGTTATTTATGAACGAACGGTATGCCTGGCAGGCGGATGTCAGTCAGATTCCGGCCATTGTCTTTGTATATGTCTCGTTTTCGCTGAATGTGGGCGCCTATCTTTCTGAAACCATCCGCGCAGCGATCCAGGCCGTGGACCGCGGGCAGCTTGAAGCGGCTTATTCCGTGGGTATGAGCCGGCGGCAGGGGTTGTGGAGGATTGTTTTTCCGCAGGCCCTGATCATTGCACTGCCCAATTTTGGCAATACTTTTATCGGTTTACTCAAAGACACTTCCCTGGCGTTCATCATAGCCGTGGTAGATATCATGGGTCAGGCTAAAATCATTGGCGCTCGCAGCCTGCGTTTTTTTGAAGTCTACATTGATTCCGCGTTCATATATTGGGGGATCTGCCTGCTGTCAGAGCGCTGTCTGCTCTTGCTGGAACGGCGGGTCAGCCGCTACCTGCCGACGGCTGCGGTGTAAGAAAATACAGCTAAGAAAGGATACCAGCAAATGTTAAAGGCTCAGCCAATGTTATCCGTCAGTCAGGTTAAAAAATGCTTCGGCAAAACAGAAGTACTCAAAGGTATCAGTTTCAATGTGTGTCCGGGCGAAGTGGTGGTGATCATCGGACCCAGTGGTTCAGGCAAATCCACCCTCCTGCGCTGCATCAATTATCTGGAGCAGCCGGACCAGGGCAGGATCTGTATTGACGGGATTCAGCTGGATGCCGCTGAATCCCGTCAGGCCCAGCACCGCAAGGTACAACAGCTTCGCCAAAAAGTAGCTATGGTCTTTCAGCATTACAATTTGTTCCGCAATAAAACTGCGCTGGAAAATGTCATGGAAGGCCTGATTCTTGTTCAAGGTCTTAGCCGGCGGGAAGCCCGTGCCAGTGCTACCGCTTGTCTAGACCGGGTTGGTCTGGCAGATCGGTTGGATTTTTACCCGGCTCAACTGTCCGGCGGTCAGCAACAGCGGGTGGGTATAGCCCGGGCACTGGCCCTGCAGCCGCAGGTCATTCTGTTTGATGAACCGACCTCCGCTCTGGACCCGGAGCTGGTGGGCGAGGTCCTGGCGGTCATTGAGACGGTGGCGGCTCAGGGGATGACCATGGTCCTGGTGACACATGAAATGAGCTTTGCCAGCCAGGTTGCCGACCGGCTGATCTTCATGGATCAGGGCGTGATTATTGAACAGGGCCGGCCCCAGCTGCTGCTGAACTGTCCTCAGGAAGATAGAACCCGCCGGTTTCTGGCGCGCTTCAACCAGCGCGGCCGCGACCCCGCGGCCGGTTGAGCAGAGTCGCTTTCATACTTGTATAATATGACAAGTTATGGCCGTAAACGGATAAGACATAATCAGGTGGAAATTATAAGGTTAGCTTGAGTATGGAGTTTTCATCCGCGGCCTTGAAACGGTTAATGGAAAGCGACGGTATAAGAAACAAATGAAATCAACACCCCTCAGCTGTGAGCTGCCTGAAGCGGATATCTCTTTTAAATTGGATCCGGATACCGGAGAACTGACTATATTCAGCTACGGTGAGCAATGGACCTGGACTGCGGGTTATAAACCTCATTTTGTGACGCCGGACGGCCGGCAAATTGACTTTACTGAGGCTCGGGTTCAGACCTGTGAAACAAGGCAGGATGGCCTGGGCGTGGGCCTCAGCTGCCATTACCGTGATTTTGCCGCGGCTATTAATGAGCCTTCCGGCCGGGACATCGCCTTTGAAACCCTGATCTGGCTGGAAAGCGCGACCGGTGAGCTACATATGGAGTGGATTCCGCTTACCGCGTGCCCGGAAATTGCCACCGTCTATTGGCCGGGACCGCTGGCTTTTGATCAGGTCCGCGGAGACTGGTACACTTTGCTGAATCTGCGTCAGGGGCTGCTGATCCCTAATAACTGGCCGACGCCGCTGACGGACCTCCCTTTTAACGGCCGCTTTAATACCGCCGCCAGTTATATGCCCTGGTTTGCGCAGGTGAGAGCGCGCGCGGGCTACCTGATGATCTGCCAGACCCCCGCCAATGCCGGCTATACCATCAAGCAGGAGACCGACGGCAGTCGGACCCGCGTAGGTCTGTGGCTGGAACCAAGCTTAGGACTGATGCGGGAGCGCTATCGCTTTTTGTACCGCTTCTGGCCGGATTGCGACTATAACAGCATCTGTAAAAACTACCGGCTTTATGCCCGGGAGCAGGGCAGACTGCGTACCCTGGCAGAAAAATCAGAGCAGCTGCCGCTGATCCGGCAGCTGGCCGGCAGCCTGGTGCTGCATAAGGGCATCAAGCAGCGGGTTGATCCTTCGTCCTCCTTTTATGACCCGGAGCATCCGGAAAAAAACGGCTGCCTGACCAGCTTCAGCCAGCGCTGCGAGGAGCTTGAGCAGCTCCACCGCCTGGGAGCGGAAAAACTGCTGCTGCATCTGGATGGCTGGGCCCAGCCGGGTTATGACAACGGTCATCCGGATTATTATGAGGTCTGTCAGGAGGCCGGCGGTCCGGCAGGCCTGCGGCAACTGCAAGATACCCTGCGCCGCCACGGCGATGCCTTGATTTTGCATGAGCAGTATCGGGACTACTACCATACCGCGCCCACCTTCACACTAGAAGACGCCTGCCAGAATCCTGATGGCAGCTATCCCGGCCACCATTTCTGGGCCGGCGGCGAGCAGAACTACCTCTGCACCAGTCTGGCGCCGCTTTATCTGCAGCGGAATCAGAGCCGGCTGCGGGCTCAAGGTATCTATCAGGAGGGCAGCTATCTGGATGTCTTTACCTGTAATGAGGGAGATGAATGCGCTAATCCGCACCACCGCATGACCCGTCAGGACAGTTACCGCTATCGCCTGGACTGCTTTAACTGGCTGCTGGCTCACGGGATTGCCCCCGGATCTGAAGAGGTCAATGACTGGGCGATGCCTGCCCAGGTTTTCTGCCACTACGCCCCGTACGAACACATGCTGCAGGCTCCGGGTACCGCGGCGGCCGGCCGCCCGCTGCCCCTGTTCAATCTGGTTTATCATGATTGCGTGCTGCAGCCCTGGATGATGGACCGGCTGTCCGAGCAGGAAGATCACCTGCTGTACGCCCTGCTCAACGCGGGCCTGCCCTATCTGGAACGAGATCCGGCCTACAGCAATATTGACGGCTCCTTTGAGGACAAACTACCCCTGGATTTGCCGCAGCAGCTGGAGCGTTGCCGGCCGGTGGCCAGACTGAACCAGCGCCTGGCTTTTCAGGAAATGCTGAAACATGAATTTACCGCCGCTGATTTCAGCCGGGAGCGGACCACCTTTGCCGACGGCACCAGTGTGGAGATTGATACAAAGCAGCAGACCTGGCAGATTTCTGAAGCCTGAATACTGCGGCCAGCTATTAAGGAGGATTGTATGAAAGAACAACTGAAGGTAGGCGTGATTGGACTGGGGAACCGGGGCATGAGCCTGATGACTAACTGCATCCTGCCGCAGCCGGGTGTGACGGTCACGGCTGTCTGCGACAGCTATCAGGACCGGGCGGATACCGCAGCCAAAGCGGTACAGGAATATGGCTCAGCTCTGCCGTTTACCACGACCGACTACCATCAGGTCCTGGCCCGGCCGGAGATCGACGCGGTGGTCATCACCGCCGCCTGGGAAGCTCATATCAATATGGCCTGTGAGGCCATGAAAGCCGGTAAATACGTGGCCATGGAGGTGGGCGGCGCCTACTCCCTGGACGATTGCTGGCGCCTGGTGCGCACCCATGAGGAAACCGGCTCTGAATGCATGCTCCTGGAAAACTGCTGCTACGGCCGTGACGAGCTCATGGTCCTGAACCTGGTGCGCCAGGGTCTGTTTGGTCAGGTGATTCACTGCCAGGGCGGCTACCGTCATGACCTGCGGGAAGAAGTGGCTTATGGGCGCGAAAACCGCCATTACCGCTTCCGCAATTATCTGCACCGTAACTGTGAAAACTACCCGACGCATGAACTGGGGCCGATCGCCAATGTGCTGGACATCAACCGCGGCAACCGCATGCTGACCCTGGTTTCAGTCGCCTCCAAAGCGGCCGGTCTGCATGAGTATCTGCTGCGGGAAAAAGGCGCGGACTATGACGCCAGCCAGATGAATTTTACCCAGGGCGATGTAGTGACCACCATCATCAAGTGCGCCCAGGGCCAGACCATCACCCTGACGCTGGATACCACCCTCCCGCGGCCCTACTCCAGGGGCTTCCACGTCCAGGGCACCAAGGGCATGTTTATGGAGGACAATAACAGCATCTTTATTGACGGCCAGGACAACAAGGATGATTTTAACTGGAAAGCGCGCTGGAATAACGCGGAAGCTTACCGGGAGCAATACGACCACCCGGTCTGGAAGGCTTATGAAGCGGAGGGGATTCGCGGCGGCCATGACGGCATGGACTGGCTGGTCCTGAGCGCCTACTTTAAGGCGGCTAAAACCGGTGCTCCGGTGCCCATTGATGTCTACGACGCGGCGGCCTGGATGAGCATCTCCTGCCTCAGCGAAGAAAGCGTGGCCTCAGGCGGCCAGCCCCGGTCCATTCCTGATTTTACCAACGGTCAGTGGATGACCCGCCAGCCCTGGGAGCCCGGCGTCTGACCGGACTGACTGCCGCCGGTCCGGTGACGGGGGGCTGTAACCCGCGCTTAGTCTGAACCGCCAGCCACCCCGGAATATACGCATAGTTGCCCCCTGACGGGTATAATAACCCACTCAATCGAGAGAAATATACCCGTTAGGGGGTATTATTAACCTTAGCATTGACAAATACACCTTATCGGGTGTAATAATATAGCTATGAATAAGATTGCTGAGTATATTAAAGCGAACCGCCGCGCCGCGGGGCTGACCCAGGAGGAGTTCGCGTTACGTTCCGGACTGGGGCTTCGGTTTGTGCGGGAACTGGAACAAGGCAAACCCACTGTGCGGCTGGACAAAGTTAACCAGGCTCTGGCTATGTTCGGGATGGAAGCGGTGCCTGGGAGAAAGGCGAATACCTGATGACGGTACTGCGCAGCGCTTCCGTCTACGTGCGTGACCGCTATGCGGGCCGGCTGGATGAGACTGATGAGGGGTATGTCTTTACCTACGACCGCGCGTATTTACTTGACCCTGCGGCGACAGCGGTTTCACTGACCTTGCCGCTGCAGTCTGCGGCTTATACTTCCAGGTATCTTTTTCCTTTTTTTGACGGCTTGCTGCCGGAAGGCTGGCTGCTGGATCTGGTCAGCCGCAATTGGAAACTGTCACCGGCCGACCGTTTTGGCCTGCTCTTATGTGCTTGTCGTGATTGTATTGGCAATGTGAGCCTCCGGGAGGCGGAGTCATGAACTGTCTGTGCTGCGGCCGGCCGTTATCTGTTCCTGAACAAGCACAGGGTTGGCACCAACAATGCATAAAACGGTTTTTTGGCGGCAGCCAGCTGCCCCGGCTGGATCTCAGTCATAAGACGCTGCTTGAGTTCGCCGCTCAATCGGTGCAAGCGGGTTATACCGTTGCGGGGGTGCAGAAAAAAATATCTTTGCATCTGGAAACAGTTGATTCACCGCGCTTAACCTTAAGGGGCTATCCGGCAGGTTATATACTAAAGCCTCAGGTGGAGGCATATACCTGCATGCCGGAGTCTGAACAACTGGTGATGTCTATGGCGGACAGCTGTGGCATCAGGACGGTACCTCATGCTTTGGTATATCTGGCTGACCACCGCCTGGCCTATATCAGTAAAAGGGTTGACCGGCCGGGACAAAGGCCTGCAGCCACAGCAAAGCTGGCGATGGAAGACTTTTGTCAGTTAGATCTCAGACTGACCCAGGATAAATATAATGGTTCCTATGAACGCGGTGCCAAACTGATTCAGCGCTATTCCCTCAGACCGGGTCTGGACCTGGCAGAATATTACCTTCGCCTGGTTTTCTGCTATTTAAGCGCGAACTCTGATATGCACCTGAAAAACTTCTCACTGCTTGAAACCAGCCCGGGCAGCGCGGCCTATACCCTGTCTCCGGCTTATGACTTACTGCCGGTCAACATTATTATGCCAGAGGATCCGGAAGAAACCGCGCTGACGCTGAATGGCAAAAAAAGACAACTGCGGCGGAAGGATTTTCTGCAATTTGCAGACCATATCGGGCTGAATCAGAAAGTCGCTCAGGGGCTGATACGTAGCTGCCTGAGCCAGCTGCCGGAGTTAGAGCGGCTGATTGCGGTCTCCCTGATCCCGGCGGAGGCAAAGAACCGCTTTACCATACTGCTGAGGGAAAGAGCCAGGAGACTGCGGCCCGGTGAGGTCTGATCCCTGGCCGGGCCACAAGCGGGTGCAGGCGCTGACCATGGCCGCCGCCGGCGGCCAGTCTGAGGCTTGCCGCCACTGACCGCGGCTTCAGATATGACCGGTAGCTTCAGATAAAAAAACCGATGGCCGGCAGCAGACATAGCCCCAAAAACAGCCAGTCCGACAGTCTGATGGGAACCGTTCGCCAGCTGCTGCGCCGGGCATGCCCCTCAAACCCCTTGGATTCCATAGCGATCGCTAACGCCTCAGACCAGCGGACTGACTTGATCAGCAGCGGCCGCAGCAAGCGCAAAGACAGCGGGGTGACCCTGATTCCGCGGGCTCTGAAGGCCGCGCGCGCCCGGGCGTACTCCAGGTTCATCTGGCTGAACATGCCCCAGGCAGCCAGCAGGCCGTAGGTGAAGAGCGGCGGCAGCCGGAGCGACTGGCCCAGGGAGCGCACCAGCCGGACCCGGTCGGTCGTCAGGGCCAGCAGCAAGCCTGGCCCGGCAAAGCCAAAAACCCGGCTGGCCAGGACCAGACCATTGCTGACCCGGCTGGCGTCAGCTTGACTCAGAAGGCTGTTTTTAAATGGAAGAACGGGACTGGCAGCGCCCGGGGCAGCTACCTGCCGCAAGGCGCTGTCAGCCGCAAAGCGATAGCCGGAAAAAAACAGACCCGCACCTAAAATCAGCAAAGGCAGGACGGTCAGCAGCAAGGCCCGGGGGCGAACCCCTGACAGCAGCATCAGCAGTCCGCAAAGCGCGAAAACACTCAGATTTAACCAAGGCTGCCGCAAAGCTGCCAGCAGCAGCGTCAGCAAAAGCAGACTCAAGGCTTTTAAACTAGGATTCAGCTGCCGCACGTTTTAAGGCCTCCCCCTGGATTTCCCAGACTTCGTCCGCGTATTCAAACGCCAGCTGGCGATCATGGGTCGTAAATAAGAGCAGGCGCCCCCCTTCGCGGCAGACCGTCAGCAACTGGTCCATCAGCGCCAGGGTTGCCGCCAGATCCTGAGCATAAGTCGGCTCATCACACAACAGGACCGGACAGGATGATAAGAGCAGACTGGCCACACCCAGGCGCCGCTGCTGGCCCTGACTCAGCTGATAAGGAGACAGGTCCCGAAACCGCCACAGGCGGATTTGCCTGAGAATGCTTTCTGCCTTCCGGCGGGTCTGCTCGGTATCTGGCTGCCCGGCGGTTACTTCTTCCAGGACACTGCCGCCCACAAATTGATCCTGGGGACTTTGGGTGACCAGTCCCAAGGTTCCGGGAGCCGGTGGCCGGCCTGCTCTGAGCCGGCGGCCAGCCAGCCGGATACTGCCCTGATAGCGGCTGAACCCCAGGATTGCCCTGAGCAAAGTGGATTTGCCGCAGCCGCTTTGCCCCAGCAGGGCGTAAACCCGGCCGGCTTGAAAACTGGCGTCAGCTTCCCGCAGTAAATAACGGCCGCCCGCCTGCAAGGTGAGGTTCTGCAGCGCTAAGGCCGGCGGTCCATCTGACTGTTCAGTCGCCGGCTCTGCCGGGGCGGGCCCCGCACCAGCCAGGCGGCCGGTCGCCAGCGGTAAAAAGGGACTGCCTTGCAGTCTGGCGGCCTGCTCGCGGTAAGACCTGCCGGGCACAATCAGGCCGTGCTGCTGCAGCAGTTGATCAAACGCCGGCCGGTCCTGCCGCCGCCGCGGGAACGGCCAGGCCGCGGAAATGCTGCCGTCTGGCTGCAGCAGGCGCAAGTCATCGGCTATTCCCAGCCAGTTTTCAATCCGGTGATCTACGGCCAGGACACTGAACCTGGCCTCCTGCTGCCAGCTTTGCAGACGCTGCAGCAAAAACCGTCCGCTGGCCGGGTCCAGATTAGCCAGAGGCTCGTCCAGCAACAGCCAGCGCGGCTGAAGCAGGCGCACGCAGGCCAGGGCGACCCGCTGCTTTTCTCCTCCGGACAGACTGACCAGCTGCCGCCGCCTTAAGGCACTCAGTCCGGAAAAATCAATGGCCTCTTCCAGCGCGGCACTGATTGCTGCCGGCGGCTGAGCCAGGTTTTCCAGACAAAATGCCAATTCGTTTTCTACCGTATCCAGACAGAACTGCAAATCCGGATTCTGGAACAGCAGGCCGGTGAGGCGGCAGCGCGCGCCGGGGGACAAGGCGGCCGGATCCTGCCCGTCTACGCGGACCTGGCCGGAGCTGATCTGGCCGGCCGCGTCCGGATACAGGCCTGCGGCCAGGTACAGCAGGGTAGACTTGCCCTGACCGGAGGGACCGGCCAGGACGGTAATCCGGCCGTCTGGGATTTCCCCGCTGAGCTGATGGATTACGTCCGGGCCGTCCGCAAAATAGCGGAAACTCAGGTGGCTGAAGCATAAGCTCATGTGCTGCTGCCGCTTAAATTTCAGCTGCGGCGGCAGGCTGGCTGACCTGACCATCCGCAAAGTAGTCATTGGTGTATTCGCAGTCCCAGCGTTGGGTGATCACCCCGCAGGTAAGTAAAAACCCGGCCATGCGGTCCCAGCGCTCCGGGCGGATACGGCCCCAGCGGCCCTGCGCATCCAGCAAAATCGGCGCCAGGTGCCGCTGACTGCGGATCAGCAGCTGCTCACTGCAGCCGGCCGGCATAAAGCTGCGTACCTCCCGCACGGAGTCCTCCGGATTGCTGGCGGCCAGGCGGTAAGCCCGGTCCAGAATGCCCAAAAACGTCCGCACCATAGCCGGCCTTGTTTCCAGAACCGCCTCCGGCGCCGCGATGGCAGGCGCACAAAAATCAAAAATCGGATCAAAATCTCCCAGGTTAAAGTAATTGATTTCCCGGCCGGCCTCAAGCAGCACCTGATTTTCCCAGTTTTCATAGACCCAGGTCGCGTCCGCAGCCTGTCCCAGCGTGGCCACAATGTCGCCCACATCCAGCGGTACCAGCTGAACCTTATCATAATCGCCGCCGTCTTGGGCCATCACCTGCCGGATGGCCGCATGGAACCAGGCTGGAGCCCAATGGGTCAGACGCTTGCCCTCCAGTTCCCGCGGCCGGGTAATGCCCGCGCTTTTCAGCGACACAATGCCGGAATCGCATTTTTGAGTCAGAACGGCAATGCCGATCAGCGGCGTGCCCTTTTGCCGGCAATCCAGCATGGAAATCTCCGGACCCAGGACAAAATCCGCGCCCTGCGTTTCCATAACGCCGTGCACATCCCCCCGGATCGTAACATCCAGTCCTGCTTCTTTAAACCAGCCGCGCTTTTGCGCCAGCAGCAGCCCCGTATGATTGGTGTTAGGAAACCAATCCAGTACGACGTTTACCTTCTCCATGATTTTTGTACCTCCTGAGCCTCATCCTCAGCGTAAATGCGGACACCCTTTTGCCGCGCGCCCAGAGCGTAGCTTTTTAAAACCCCGGTACGAGCCAGCGCGTCTCCGGCCAGCTTACACAAAACCGCGGAAAACAGGATGGCGCTGACCAGCCGGACGGCCACCTGACCAGCCAGAACCGCCGGGCTGAGCAGATAATAGCTCAGGTACCAGAGCTCATAGGTAAAGATAAACAAGGCGGAAAACACAGAAGCCAGTGACATCGACGCCAGATTCCATTTTTTGTAGCGAAACAGCGCAAAGCCCAGCTCCGCCCCCAGCCCCTGAATGACCCCGGTCAGGACGACCGTCAGACCGCCGGAGTTGCCCATCAGCAGCTCAATCGCGGCCGCCAGCACCTCCGTCAGCAAAGCCGCGCCAGGCTTTTGCGAGATGTAGGCCGCCAGCGTCGCCGCCATAAACCAGACCCCATAAACGATTTCAAAGCCATAATTGGCCAGGCCTGCAGGCGTCAGCAAGGCAGACAGCGCCAGCCCGCCCTGAAAAACCGCCAGATAAATGATTGCGAATAGCAAGCCCAGGATCGCCATCAGGATGACATCCCGCAGCTTCCAGGCATAGCGCGCGGTGGCCGCGCCAGATTTAGTTGAATCAGCTCCAGACATATTGTTTGCCTCCCGAACAGTAATAAAAAGCACCTGAACCAATGGGTCAGGTGCTTTTTTACGTGAGGCGAAATACAGCTGCTTTCCCTACGCTGGCATTACCCAACAGGTTCAACGGGTCACAGGCGGTATCAGTCTGTATCTCAGCCGGCTCCAGCCGGCCCCCCGATCGGTGTTTTCCGACGTTCAGTCTGCCACAGGAACGCGTAAAATGCAAGTCCTGGCAGCGGCGGCGCCCAGCCCGCGGTGCCACTCTTAAGCCTCAAGGTGAATTGCCACAGACAGGGTGCTTGGGCAAGGCCAGGCCGGCTTGTCCGTCAAAGCTGGTGATGCCTGGACCAGATCAGCCGCTGCCTAATGCAGCCAGAAGCCCAGCAGCGCCAGGGGCAGCAAGCAGACCAGATTCACCACGGTGAAGACCTTCAGGAAGCGCCCGGGCCTGGCCTCCGGCAGGGCACTGTAAAGACGAAAGCTGATCAGACTGGCCAGCGACGCTATCAGCGTACCCAGGCCACCCACATTTGTACCAGCCAGCAGCGGCCCGGGATTGGTGGTAAATGAGGACAGCAGCACCGCCGCCGGGACATTACTGATGACCTGGCTGAGCAAGAGCGCAGTGGCAAATTCATGCGTCTGCAGCCAGCCTGCCAGCAGTTGCTGGAGCGCCGGGACTTTGGCCAGATTGCCGGACACAATAAAAAAACAGACAAAGGTCAGCAGCAGCCCGTAATCCACTGCTTTAAATAAGCGGCGGTCAGCGATCAGTATACCCAGGATGATCAGGCCTAACAGCACCCGCTCGTCCAGCAGCCGGAATACGGTCAGCAGACAAGCCGCGAACAAGCCCAGATAGAGATAGCTGCGCCAGGGAGCCGGTGCAGCCTCACTGCTGTCGGAGACTGCCAGCGGCTTTGCCGCCGGACTGGGGCCGGACAGGGCCAACCGCCGGGCCGGGGCCAGGCCTGCCGCCGCCAGGCACAGCAACAGACCGGCCAGACTCAGAGGCATCGTATAATAAAAAAATAGTCCCGGAGTCATCTGGTAATGTGAATACAGGTAGAGATTTTGCGGATTGCCTACCGGCATGAGCAGACTGCCCAGATTGGCCGCCACGGTCTCAAGTACCACCGCGTAAATCAGCTCCCGCTGCCAGCCCAGCTCAGCAAAAAGCAGGATGGTGAAAGGAACAAAGGTCAGCAGGCTGACATCATTGGTGATCAGCATGGCGGAAAAAAAGCAGAGCAGCATCAGCACCAGGGTCAGCTGTCGGCTGTTATGGATGCGGCGGACCAGCCAATGTCCCAAAGCGTCAAAACGACGTTCCGCCCTGAATCCGGCTACCACCAGCATCAGACAAAAAAGGAGTATCAGGGTACGCCAATCCAGGTACTGACCATAAGCCGGCGACGGCTTCACCAGCAACATACTGAATAAAGCCGCCGCGGCTGAGATCAGCAGAACCGCCTGGCTTTTCAGGAAACGCCGCCAGGTCACGCGCGGCTGGACCGCGGCCGGTTCGCTGCCGGCTTGAGGGCTTGGAGCTGGCATAGGGTCAGACCGCTGCCAGCGCCTGGCGCAGATCCGCTATCAGATCTTCGCTGTTTTCCACCCCGACTGACAGACGGATCAGGTCCGGCGCAATCCCGCTTTCCCGCAGCTGCTCATCGGTCAGCTGGCGGTGCGTATGGCTGGCCGGATGCAGCAGGCAGGTCTTGCTGTCTGCGACATGAGTCACAATGGTGATGAGCTTAAGGCTGTCCATAAAGCGAATGGCGGCTTCCCGTCCGCCTTTGACCGCAAAGGCCATAACCCCGCAGGAGCCGTGCGGCAGGTATTTTTGGGCCAGCGCGTGGTAGCGGTCACCCGGGAGATCGGGGTAGTCTATCCAGGCTACCTGTTCCTGCTGACTCAAAAAGGTAGCCACCGCCTGACCGTTCTGGCAGTGCCGCTGCATCCGCAGCGGCAGGGACTCCAGCCCCAGATTCAGATAAAAGGCATTCTGCGGCGACTGGGTGGAGCCAAAATCACGCATCAGCTGGGCGGTAGCCTTGGTAATATAGGCGCCCTTGCCAAAGGCCTCCGCGTAGACCAGACCGTGATAGGAGGGGTCCGGCTGTGTCAGCCCGGGGAATTTGTCTTTATGCGCCAGCCAGTCAAAGTTACCGCTGTCTACAATGCAGCCGCCCACGGTTACACCATGCCCGTCCATGTATTTGGTGGTGGAGTGGGTGACAATGTCGGTGCCCCACTCAAACGGCCGGCAGTTCACCGGGGTGGCAAAGGTGTTGTCAATAATCAGGGGGACGCCGTGGCGGTGCGCCAGCCGGGCAAATTTCTCAAGATCCAGTACGGACACGGTTGGGTTGGTGATGGTTTCACCAAAGACTGCTTTGGTGTTGGACCGGAAATACTGATCCAGCTCAGCCTCAGAAAGGTTCTGGTCCACAAAGGTGCAGTCAATTCCCATCTTTTTCATGGTGACGCCAAAGAGGTTATAGGTACCGCCGTAAATGGCGGAGGAAGCAATAAAATGATCCCCGGCTTCACAGATATTAAACAAGGCAAAAAAGTTGGCCGCCTGTCCTGAAGCGGTCAGCATGCCGGCCACACCGCCCTCCATAGCGGTGATCTTGGCCGCCACCGCGTCATTGGTAGGGTTCTGCAGGCGGGTGTAAAAATAGCCGGCTGCCTCCAGATCAAACAGACGGCCCATCTCTTCACTGCTGTCATATTTGAAAGTCGTGCTTTGATAGATCGGCAGCTGGCGGGGTTCGCCGTTGCGGGGCTGCCAGCCCTCATGGATGCATTGCGTCTCAATATGCCTGGATTCTGCCATAGCTTGGTCCCCCTCTGAGGTTTTTCTATATTATAGGCTATTCAGGCTGTAAAAAACTGCCAGAGCAAACCTCAGAACTCCTCATATGTGGCCGGATCCTGACCTTTTAAGCGGCCATCCGGCCGTGACTGCTGATGAATCAGCGCCATTTCCTCAGGCGTGAGCTCAAAATCAAAAATCTGCAGATTCAGCTCCTGATGTGCCCGGGAATGAGCCTTGGGGATGGGGAGAACCCCGCGCTGCACGTGCCAGCGCAGCACAACCTGAGCCGGAGCCTTATCATGTGCACTGGCGACTGAACGGATTGCGGCGTTGTCTGCTAAAGCCGCGGACCGGGCCAGCGGGCTCCAGGCTTCCGTCACGATACCGTGCTGGCGGTGCCACGCTAATTGGGCTTCCTGATTAAAGAACGGGTGCAGCTCAATCTGATTGACCGCGGGCAGCTGGCCGCTCTCCGTCTGCAGCCGCTCCAGCTGTTCCGGTAAAAAGTTGCAGACGCCGGGGATCCGCACCAGACCGCGCTTTTTGGCCTCAAGCAGGGCCGCCCAGGCCTCCGGGTACAGCTCCTGTTTGGGATTGGGCCAGTGAATCAGATACAGATCATAATAATCCAGCCCGGCCCGGTAAAGCGACTCCTCAATCGTGGTCAGCGCTTCATCATACCGTTGATGCCGTCCGGGCAGTTTTGAGGTAATCTGCAGCAGATCCCGCGGGATTCCGCTGCGGCGGATGCCTTCGCCTACCGCGCCTTCATTTTCATAATTAAAGGCGCTGTCAATCAGCCGGTAGCCAAGCTTGATCGCCTGGGCAATGGCCTGGGCGCCGGCCTGACCGTTCAGGGTGTAGGTGCCAAAGCCGATGGCGGGCAAGCTGTTGCCGCCGGGCAGTTGAAGTTGAGGAATACCTGTATGCATGGTAGAAACCTCCTGTCATGCTGGCCCCGGGCGGCAGTCTCAGGACTGCGGTCAGGGCGGGAGATCGGGGTTCTGGCAAGAGCTCTGTGTGCTCAGTATAGCCCGGACTGGCTGATTCATGCTGTCACCTGCGGTCTGTTTTCCGCTATTTAGCTGAAATGAAAAAGTAAATGCAAACGGGTCAGGAATTAGCAAGAGTAACTTAGATAGCATCAAAAGTGCAATAAAAAGGGGCAAAACCCGGCCCATAAAGCCTGAGAAAAACAACGTAGACAAGCGACTGACGTGTGATATGATGA
>JAAVLZ010000018.1 GCA_012034405.1 Oscillospiraceae bacterium HV4-5-C5C
ATCAAATCTGCGTATTTTTCCTGCTGTTCCCAGTCTGGTAAAGCCAATAAGGCCCTTGCATGTCCCTGGGTCAGCAATTCTTCAACCAGCATTTGCCTTATTTTGGGCGGTAAGTTCAACAGCCGGAGCGTATTGGCCAGAGCCGGGCGGCTCATGCCTACAGTTGTAGATAGTTTCTCCTGGGTCATATGATAGTCGTCGGCAAGTTTTTTCAGCGCTTCGGCAGTCTCAATCGGGTTAAGGTCCTGACGTTGCAGGTTTTCAATCAAAGCCTGTTGCAATATCTGGGCATTACTCAATTCTCTGACGATAGCTGGTATCTTTTTTAAGCCAGCCAGGCGGGCAGCCCGCCAGCGGCGTTCACCGGCCACTATCAAATAAGTTCCATGCTGCTGGGTCACAATGATCGGCTGAATAACACCATTTTCTTTGATGGAATCAGCTAATTCCTGTAAGCGCTCCGGATTAAAATCTTTACGCGGCTGGCTTTGATTCGGACTGACATCATTAATGTCCAGTTCATGGATAGCGTGACTGTCTAAAGCAGATATGGTCTGCTCACCCATCAATGCGCCTAAACCTCTGCCCAGACCTTTTCCTTTTGTTGCCGCGCTCATGACAGTTGCTCCTTCCATTGTTTTGTTCGTTTTAAGACTTCTCTGCTCAGTTTCAGATAGGCCTCAGCGCCTTTGGAACGGCGATCATAAACTGAAATCGGTTGTCCGTAACTGGGAGCCTCACTTAAGCGCACATTCCGTGGAATGACGGTCTTAAAAGTTTTTTCACCAAAATAGCTGCGGACATCCTGTTCAACCTGATTCGCTAATTGGGTCCGGCCATCAAACATGGTAAGAACCACCCCAAATATTTCCAATTCTGGGTTGATTGTCTGTTTTACTGTATGATATGTCTCCATTAATTGTGTGACGCCTTCCAAGGCATAATATTCGGCCTGGATGGGTATGAGCAGTGCCTGCGCTGCCGAAAGCGCGTTCAAAGTCAGCAAGCCTAATGACGGTGGACAGTCAATTATGAGATAGTCATATGGATCAGTAAAACCTTTTAAAGCATTTTTCAGGCAGTGTTCACGCTGATCCAGCGGAGCCAATTCTATTTCAGCTCCCGCCAGGTCAATCGTTCCGGCACAGACTTGCAGATTTCGGACAGAAGTTGGCTGTAAGCAATCTTTCAAAGAGGTTTTGTCAATCAGCAGCGAATAGGTATTTTTATTATCTTCTTTTTTCTTATCTATTCCCAGACCGCTACTGGCATTTGCCTGCGGATCAAGATCCAGCAGGATGACCCGCTTGCCTCTAATTGCCAGAAAGGCGGCTAAATTCACTGAAGTCGTAGTTTTACCTACGCCTCCTTTTTGATTAACAACTGCCAGGATCAGGCCCATGCTGCTCTCCTTAGTAAATATGATATAAACGGCGAAACCTTCATTTCTGAAATCGTCCACATGCTACCAACAGATATTATGCCACATTTTGGCAGCATTATTTGGGGATTTCAAGACTGTCCCCAAGCTGTAATACAATAAGGGTAATCTGAAAAATTTGTTTACAGAGGTTTCTTGCTTAGTTGTCACTATATCAGACCTGTTTCACGTGAAACTCAAAACTTTTCATGTTTCACGTGAAACAAAAAAGAGAGACGCTTTCATCTCTCTTTCATAAACTGGATTATTCATGTTTGATTTTTTAGACATCCAGGTTAGCATACTTGGCATTAGATTGAATGAAATCTCTTCTCGGTTCGACCTTTTCACCCATCAGCAGGGTCATCATGGCGTCTGCCTGGGCAGCATCTTCTACTGTGACCTGCAGGATTCTGCGGGTAGACGGGTTCATGGTGGTATCCCATAATTGCTCCGAACTCATTTCTCCCAGTCCTTTATAGCGTTGGATAGACGGATTGGTCCACCCATGTTCCGATTTTATCTCGTTTACATCTTCATCGGTGTACGCGTAATATTCTTCCTTACCCTGATATACCTTGTACAAGGGGGGACAGGCAATATACACATGACCTTTTTCTACCAATTCCTTCATGTGGCGATAGAAAAAGGTTAAGAGCAAGGTCCGGATATGGGAACCGTCGACATCCGCGTCTGCCATTATGATAATTTTGCCATATCTGAGCTTGCTGATATCAAAATCTGTACCAATTCCGGTGCCTAAAGCCATAACGATAGGTGATAGTTTGTCATTTCCATATACCTTGTCCGTACGGGCTCTTTCAACATTCAGCATTTTTCCCCACAAGGGAAGAATGGCCTGATATTTTCTTTCACGTCCGCCCTTTGCTGAGCCTCCGGCGGAATCTCCTTCTACAATAAAGACTTCACTTAAGCCGATATCTTCAGATTGGCAGTCGGTCAGTTTACCCGGCAAGGTACCTGTATCCAGACTGGTTTTACGCCGGGTCAGATCTCTGGCCTTGCGGGCCGCGTCTCTGGCCCGGTTAGCCTGAAGACATTTTTCCATTATGATTTTGGCTCCGCCCGGGTTTTCTTCCAGGTAATCGGCTAATTTATCTGTCACCACGCTTTGCACAATGGACTGCATTTCCGCGTTACCCAGTTTGGTCTTGGTCTGACCTTCAAACTGAGGATCCGTCAACTTAACCGATATAATGGCGCATAAGCCCTCTCTGACATCCTCACCGCTGAAATTCTTATCATTTTTACCCAGATAATTGTATTTGCGGGCATAATCATTCATGACCTTGGTAAGAGCCATTTTGAATCCGGTCAGGTGTGTTCCGCCCTCAGTGGTACAGATATTGTTGGCGTAGGAATAAATATTTTCTACATAAGAGTCATTGTATTGCATGGCAACTTCTGCAAAGTTATCTCCTACCTGGCTGGCAAAATAGATGACGGGCTCATGCAGCGCTGTGCGATGGGCGTTCAGGTACTCCACAAAGGAAATAATACCGCCATCATAATGCAAGTGCTCCTTGATCGGGGTTTCCTCCGGACGATCATCAATCAAATTAATGGTCACTTCGCGGTTCAAAAAGGCCATTTCCCGGTAACGGGTCAGCATGGTCGCAAAGTCAAAATGTATGTCCGGAAAAATCTCATGATCAGGTAAAAAGGTGGTGGTGGTCCCGGTATCTCCGGCTTCAGTCGTCCCGATGACATGCAGGGGAGAGGTCGTTTTGCCCCGTTCAAATGATATTTCATAAATCTTACCGTCACGTCTGACCTGTACATCCATCCATAAAGACAGCGCGTTTACTACTGAAGCGCCGACTCCATGTAAACCACCGGACACAGAGTAAGCTCCGCCGCCAAATTTACCGCCGGCGTGTAAGACCGTATGAACGACTTCTACCGTAGGAATGCCCATTTTGGGGTGGATGCCGACCGGGATACCGGACCCGTCATCCTGCACAGTAACAGATCCGTCACGATTGAGCGTCACGTCAATCAGGGAGCAGCGGCCAGCCAGCGCCTCATCAACTGAATTGGCGACGATCTCATAGATGAGATGATGCAGACCTCTGGAAGTGGTGTCGCCGATATACATGCCCGGGCGTTTACGCACCGCTTCCAGACCCTCCAGGACCTGAATATCACTTTCATCGTATTCTTTTGAATTATGTGTATTAAACTTGTCCTGATCACTGATATCCACCAGTCGCTCAGTAAAGTTGTCATCCAGCATATTTAATGAAGCAGCGGTCTCTTCCTCCTCCTCATCCTCAAACATTTGTTCAGCATCAGTCTGCTGCTCAAGTTTGTCTGCCTCTTCATCCTGGCGTCTTTTGGTGCTTCTGTTATCTTCTGCCATTCCCTGTCCTCTTGTTTCTTTTTATATATATTTTATATCTTTACAGTTTATATCATTTGTCAGGCGAAGTCTGATGGTAGCCGCGCTGACTGGAGTCAGATAAGTCCTTTCAACTGTCACCACAGCGGCTCTGGGCAGGCCCGGCCCTACTGTTTCAAGCTCATTCCTGGCCTGAGCCTCCTGTAAAAAACTCAGGGTCGCGGTGTCTCTGTGATCCGCGGTTGCCTGATCCAAATCGAGAATCGCCACAATCAGGTGCTCTGACAGGCTATACTCTCCGCCGATATGTACATACATTATTATAGCACACTTTCATTTAAGCTATCAGCTGATTATAGTCTGTCCTGTAAGGCTTATAAAGCATTGTCAGACTGTCTGAGCCATCATCCATGTGTTCCTTCACACCTGACCACTGTTCAGCCTTTAAACCTGTCTGCAGGCATTTTAATCACCAGCTGACTTTCTCTCATCAGCCAAAGCCGCAGGCCCATCGAGGTGACTGATCCTGGCTGCCTGTACCTGATAAAAGTCAATTGTCTGGGTACGCCCTAATTCTTTCAATTCAGTCTGAATGGCTTCCGTATCCGTACAGCTGATAAAAACCTGACAGCCTTTAATTGCTTCAACCAGGCAGCTTCGGCGCAGAATATCCAACTCACTCATAACATCATCCAGCAGCAGCACAGGCATTTCGCCAGTGTACTGCTTAAGCAGATTAAGCTCAGCCAGTTTCAAGGCCAGTACAGCGGTCCGTTGCTGTCCCTGCGAACCAAAAGCCTTCAGCGGCTGGCCGTTAATACTCAGGATCAGGTCATCCCGGTGGGGACCAGAACCAGTCGTGCCGCGGGCCACATCATTATCGTAGCTGCGGCGGTACAACTGTCGCAGCTGTCCTATCTGCCCGGCTACATCATCCGTTTCAGCTGCCTGGACTGCGGCCGCGCACTGGCTATAATAGCGCAGGCTCAGCTGTTCATTTTCATTGGCAATCTGATGGTGAAACTGCCCGGCTAACTGACTGATCTGTTCAGTAAAAACCAGCCGCTGCCGGATTAAGCTGAGCGCGATGTCCGCCAGTTTGTCCGTCCAGGTTTCCCATTCAGTTTTAAGCAGCAGATCCAGGCGTTCCAGGCCGTAGGCTGATTTGTCCCTGAGTTGTTTCAGCAGCGTATTCCGTTGATTCAGGACCTTGGTATATTGCTGCAGGTCGCTGAAATAGCCGGGCTTCAGCTGTGAAATTAATATATCCATAAAACGGCGCCGCTCGGATGGCCCGTCTTTTACCAGCATCAGGTCTTCCGGCGCAAAAATAACCGCGTTAAACAACCCATACAATGAAGCGATGCGCGTCTGCAACAGACCGTCGTGCCACAGCAGCCGGCGGCTTTTTTTTTCCTGACTGCTGTCAGGAAAATGATTAAAGTAGGCCAGCGTCAGCGTTTCATCCTGATAACGGTCCGTGTCATATCGCAGTTCGATCCTGTAGCCATCCGCGCCGCGGCAAATCAGCTCTGTATCTCTGGAAGTACGGTGAGAACGGGCGCAGCTGCAGCAATATAAGGCCTCCAGCAGGTTGGTTTTGCCCTGCCCGTTATAGCCGGACAGCACGTTAACGCCGGGACCAAAGGTCATATCCAGATGCTCATAATTCCGGAAGTTATTCAGCTGCAGCTGTTTTACGATCATGCTGTTTCCGCCGCCTGGCGGCGCTTCGCCATGATGACCCTCATGTTACTTGCGCAGCGGCAAGACGATAAAGGCAAATTTGTCTCCGCTTTCCGGACGGATGACACAAGGGCCGATATCGCCTTTAAAAGAAACGGCAATATTTTCATCATCAATCACCCTCAAAGCATCCAGGAAAAAGCGGGGATTAAAATCACAGTCTATCAGCTTGCCGGTCAGCTGCACGTTCAGTTCCTCATGCAGCGTGCCCCGGACCGTAGTGATATCAATAAACAGGCGCTCCTCATCCGGCGTGCTCAGGGTCACCGGAAAACGGTTGTTTTCTGCCGACAGCATCAGCAAGGATCGGTCAAAAGCGTTCTGCATATCCCTGGTATTGATGACCATCCGGGTAAGCTCATTGGTCGGAATGATGCTCTGGTAGTTCAGGAACTCCCCTTGGATCAGTCTGGACACCACTTTAACGTCACCCAGATTGAACATAATATGGTTGTCCGTACTGTAGATATCAATCATTCCCCGATCACTGAGAATACCGCTGAGTTCTCTTAACACTTTACCCTGAATGATAAAGCGCAGTTCCGGCCAGGGCGCGGACTGATCCTCCTTTTCAGGGTCACGGGCAAAGCGGCGCAGTGCCATTCTGAAACCGTCAATGGATACCATCTCAAGTTTTTCCGCTTCACTGACCAGCAAGGAACCGTTCAGATTAGGGCGGGCCTCATCCGTGCTTACGGCAAAAATGGTCTGGCGGATCATTTCCTTCAGCATAGCCTGTTCAATATTGAGGCTGCGATTCGCTTCAACCACCGGTAATTTGGGAAAACCTTCACTATCCAGACTTTTTACTCTGAATAATGAACGGCCTGATTCAATAATGACCACCTGGTTTTCATCCGTAGCAAAGCTGACCGTTTCCTCGGGCAGTTTACGGATAATATCTCCCAGCATTTTGCTGTTAATGACCAGACTGCCTGGTTCCTGGATATTGGCCTGAACCGTCGCTTCGATACCGATATCCATATCATAGCCGGTCAGTTTAAGCACGTCTTGAGCCTCTAGTAGTAATCCCTCAAGTATGGGCATCGTTGTTCTGGTTGAGACGGCTTTTTGAGTGTAGATAATTGCTGCCAGCAATTCATCCTTCATACACGTCAGTTTCATAGGGCTCTCCTTTCGCCATGGCTGTTTATCAGTTAGTCAGTCAGTATATCAGTCTCTCTTATTATAGAGTGTGGATAGTATTAATAACTGTGTCAAAGGCCCTGAATAAAGGGATTTGCAGGTTCAGCGGGCTGTTGACAGGCTGTGGAAAAGTACACGGATTTATGTTGATCGTTTATGCGCTGCAAGGATAACTTTTTGTCCACAGGTTTGTCCACAGTTGAATCATCCTCTTTTCCATAATTGATTGTGGATAAGCTAAAGCAGTCAGGGCAGTCTTGGTTATCATCTAAACGGAGATCCGTTTTTTGATTTCCTTCAAATCCTCCGCCAGACTGCTGCTGTCCGCTTTCAGGTCAGCTTCTATTTTGTCACAGTTATGCATGACGGTGGTGTAATGACGGTTGCCAAAGGCCTTGCCGATCTGTTCATAAGACAAATCCAGTACCTGGCGGCTTAAATACATGGCAACCTGACGGGGATAAGCTACTTCTTTATTTTTGCGGCTGGACACCAGGTCATGACTGCTGACCCCGTAATAGCGAGCGGTCACATCCATGATCAGCTCAGCGGTTACCTTACGGTTTTTGGCCGGACTGATAATATCTTTAAGCGCCTCACGGGCAATCGGCAGGGACATTTCACCAGCCAGCAGAGAAAAGGCCATGACGGTCTTAAAGGCACCTTCAAGCTCACGGATATTGGAGGAGATGTTGGAGGCGATATAATCAAAGACTTCCGGCGGACAGCTGATGTGATTCAGCTGAGCCCGGTTTTTAAGGATAGCCACCCGTGTTTCATAGTCAGGCGCCTGAACATCGACTATTAAGCCGGAGGCAAAACGGGTGCGCAGCCGCTCTTCTAGCGTAACCAGGCTTTGAGGGGGCTTGTCGCAAGTCAGGACAATGACGCTCCCGGCTTCATATAAAGCATTAAAGGTGTGGAAAAACTCTTCCTGGGTCTGTTCCTTACCCTCAATAAACTGAATATCATCAATCAGCAGAATATCGCAGCGGCGGTACTTTTTACGGAACTCATCATAGGTATTGGAACTGATCGTAGATATGAATTCATTCAGAAAGTTTTCACTTTGCACGTACACAATCCGCTTTTCAGGGTGATGGGTGTGGATATAGTTGCCGATAGCCTGAATCAGATGGGTTTTACCCAGACCGGAACCGCCGTATAAAAATAAGGGATTGTAATTGCGGCCGCCCGCTTCACGGGCGACTGCCTCACAGGCGGCATGTGCAAAGCGGTTGCCGCTGCCGACGACAAAGGTGTCAAACGTTAACTGCGGATCCAGCTGAATCTGACCTAAAGCAGCGACCTTGCCGGAAACGGAGGGTCTGGTCTGAACCTGTGCCTGTTCAGCCTGCTGACTGCGGAGTTGATCAATGTCTTTTGCCAGCAGGATCTCCGCCTCATAATGAGACGGCGCCACCAGGTCCAGGTTTTCCTGGATCAGGGGAAGGTACTGACGGGTGAAGTCCGCGTGAAAAGAGCTGGGCGCTTCCAGAACAAAGTGCTCATTAAAAATACCGGCCGGCTTGAGCGCCTTAAACCAGGTATCAAAGGTGATTTTATCCGTACGGGACTGCAACGCGTTCAGGGTGCCGGTCCAGATCTGAGAGCCGTTTTCCGTCATGATCATCCTTCTCCGTATAAAATAGGCGCTCCCGGCACGCAGGGCTGGTGCAGGTAAGTGCCTAACGGTGTATAGCCTATCTATTTTAGCAGAGGCGGAGCCGTAATAAAACGGTAAAAAACGCTTTTGTCAGGAATTGTCTGCGACCAGGATACTTTTAGCCTGAAGAAAAGCGGAAAATATAACGGCAGGACCTGTCAGGGCGGATAAAGCCACGGGCAGGAGAAGAGGAGTCAATAGATGAGTGCTGGCGGCTTTGAGGTTATTTTACTGCTGATCTTGCTGTCCTGGTCTGCCGCGGCCCTAAATGAATGGCGGCGCTGTGCTGATCAGATCGGGCAAACCTGTTTAAAGCGCCGCGGTCCCGGTGACCTGAGCTTTGGACTTATGCTCACGATCAGCCTGACAATCTGGGGGGAATGGCAGCTGACAGTCCATGCCGGACGCTTAGCAAAATCTTGGAGCAGCACCGGACCGCGGCTGACCGGCGTATTTTTGGTCAGTGGCTTGATCATTCTGGCTTTTTTTGACAGTTTATTTTTACGCTTGCCAAATCAGCTGCTGTTTCAATTAGGCTGCGGCGGGCTGTTGCTGCAGCCCTATCATAATTCTGGTGGTAAAGCGGCCTCCTTGCTGCTGCTATTGCTGACCGCGGTGATTTTAGGTCAACGACCCGCTGGCGGCGGGATCAAAACGACCGGCTGTTCAAAAGACAGACATCGGCAACGATTTCGTCTGAACAGTCTGGGCGGCGGAGATCTCAAATTACTGGCGGTACTGCCGGTATTTGGGGGCTTGAGGACCGCGGCGGACCTGCTGCTCAGGACCTGCCTGTTTTTACTGGCTGGCTTTATGCTGCAAGCCCTGGTCACAGAGCCTGGACAGGAACGTCAGAGCCTGCCTCTAGGCCCCTTTTGTCTGGCGGCGGCGCTGGCGGGCAGCTTTTGAGCGCCTTTTGACCAGCCTGATCAGGGCCAGGGGGAGCAGGACCGCCGCGGCGCCAGCGGTATTTAAAAGAACATCATTAATGTCTACCACCCGGTAGTTTTGGCGGAAATAAAGATTAGCCAGCAGCTGAAAGCTTTCAATTCCCAGGCTGGTCAACAGGCAGAGGACAAAGGCTTTCAGAGAGCTGAAATCAAAAAGCAGGCATAAAAAGAGCGCTTCCGGCATCAAAAGGATGAAATTACCCAGATTATTGTATAAAAACAATAACAAAGCGTGTTGTCTGCCCTGGGCCAGCTCACTTAAGGAAAGACGAAAGGAATAGATAAGCGGCGTAAACAGCCGGTGGTCAATAGAAGCCAGGACATCTGCCACGGTTGAACTGCCTTTGCCCTGTGGCAGTGGAAAAACGGTGAGTAAAAACGCAATACAGACGTAAAAAATAAAGGCAGCCAGCGCCAGTGAACGCCGGATTTTTTTACCCCGGACCAGGGAAAAGACCCCGGCTGCGGCCGCCGGGGCCAGACTCAGAAACAGCCAGGTCTTAAAGCCGGGCTGAAGCAGGAGGAAAGCGTGTATCAGTCTATTGATCATATCCATAGGCGTTATTTTAGGCTTTGAACAGTCGCCAGGACAACCAAAATGAGGCTGGCTGAGCAAATCTTAATAAAAATTTCAGAATGTGAGCCAAATTGTAACGGCAGCCTGATGGCCGCATGCTATAATTTGCACTAAATCCATATTGGACTGAAAGCAGTCAGGTGAAACCCTAAAAGCATCATTTGTCTGATTTCCAGCTATAAGGAGAAACAATCATTACATGAATTTTCAGACTCATGTTTTTATGGGCAAGGTAATTGTAAAGGCAGTGAACCAGCGGATTGCCTTTCCAATCAAAGAAAAAGCTTTCTTAGCCGGTCATGTACTGGCCGATTATAGTCCCCTGATGTTTTTGCACCCTCATCTGGCAGTTTGCTCCATGGACTATGTTCAGTATAAAATCAGCATGCTCAGCGGTATAGATCTGGATATAGAGTCGCTTTTAGGCTCTGACCTGCCGGCCTTTCAAATGGGGGTGCTGGCTCATTATATCTGTGACTTTTTTTGTTACGCACATTCAGGAGCCGATTTTGGCAATGTTCGGGAACACCTGCAGTATGAGGATTTTCTAGATAATTACCGCCGGACCTGGGCGGAACAGCTGCGCGACATTGACTGGGGCGGACAATTTGAACCATTGACCTCGGTTGAGGACATACAGGGATACCTTGAAAAAGCGGTCGCGGCCTATAACAAGGGGGGCCAGTCAGTAGAAAAGGATCTGACCCTGGCTATGGAAAACAGCGTCAGGATTTTACTGTCGGTATCAAGGATCCGGCTCACTCAAAAACAGGCCGTTCTGGCCTGGCAAGCCTGATCAAAAGCGCAGGCTTTTTATGATCTGACCGCTCAGGCTGACGGGGCTCAACCAGTCTGCTGTCAGCCTGGTGCGGACAGCAGGTTACCTGTGCGCGGCTTTTTCAATGCTATAATACCAAGTAATATGGCATATTCTGAGAAAGGTATGGAGCAATTGAGATGACAGATAATAAAAAGACACTGGTGCTGAGACAGGCAGCGGATCCGGCTCAGACCTGGGACGTCAAACAGATTTTCGCCTCTGATCAGGACTGGCTTGAAGCTTATGACACGCTTATTAAGCGGCTGCCGGAATTTAATGAATTTAAAGGTAAACTGGGCGCTTCCGCCAGCTCCCTGCGGCAGGCGCTGCAACTGCAGACGGAGCTGTCCATCCCGCTGGGCAAACTATATGTTTATGCCCACCTTCGTCATGATGAAGATACGGCCAATCCCGCATATATAGAGCTGCAGTCCAAAGCCCAGGCGCTCCTGGCTCAGGCCTCCGCGGTATTCTCCTATGTTGACCCTGAACTGGCGGAAATACCTGAGGCAACCGTGACAAGCTTTATGCAGCAGGATCCGGCTCTGGAACAATACCGGCATCTGTTTGATAACCTCATCCGCAATGCCAGCCATATCCTGAGTGATCAGGAGGAGTTCCTGCTGGCTCAGTTAAGCGAAGCGCTCAACGCCAGTTCCAACACCTTTTCCACTTTGAATGATTCCGATTTTGTCTTTCCCTCAGTAAAGGATGAACAAGGAACCGCGATAGAATTGAATCACGCCGTTTACGGCACTCTGCTGGAAAGTCAGGATCGCAGGGTCCGTCAGGACGCCTTCCAGGGACTGTATAAGGTCTATCATCAATTCCGCAATACCCTGGCATCAACCCTGGCCGGGGAGGTCAAAAGCCATAACGCGCTGGCCAAAATCCGCCGCTTTCCTACCGCAAGGGCGGCCGCGCTGTTTCAGAATAATATTCCGGAATCGGTATTTGATAATCTGCTTTCCACAGTAAATGATCATCTGGATCTGCTCCATCGCTATGTCGGCTTCCGCCAGAAAACGCTGGGTTTGGATGAGCTGCACAGCTATGATCTTTATGTTTCGCTGGTCAGGGACATTGATGTTCATTACAGTTTTGAAGCCGCCTGTGAGCTGATGCTCAAGGCCCTCGAACCGCTGGGTGAAACTTATCTGGCAGTGGTCCGCCGGGCTTTAAAGGAACGCTGGATTGATTATGTCCCCAATAAGGGCAAGCGGTCCGGGGCATATTCAAGCGGAACCTACGGAACCTACCCTTATATCCTGATGAGCTGGCAGGGGACGCTGGACAATGTCTTTACCCTGGTACATGAGATGGGACACAGTGTGCATTCTTACTTTACCCGGGAAAACCAGCCCTACCACTATGCGGATTATTCGATCTTCCTGGCGGAGATTGCCTCCACCACCAATGAGAACCTGCTGACCGCCTATTTGCTGAAAACAGAGACGGATCCGCGGCTGCGCGCCTATGTGGTCAATCATTATCTGGATGGCTTTAAGGGCACGGTTTTCCGGCAGACTCAGTTTGCGGAGTTTGAACATTTGATTCATAAAGCTGATCAGGAGGGCGAAGCGCTGACCGCGGACTTTATGAGTGAGGCCTATG
Organism: Oscillospiraceae bacterium HV4-5-C5C; assembly: GCA_012034405.1. Taxonomy (GTDB): domain Bacteria; phylum Bacillota; class Clostridia; order Saccharofermentanales; family Fastidiosipilaceae; genus JAAVLZ01. The sequence continues at coordinate 12,302 of JAAVLZ010000018.1, forward strand.
CCAGGATCAACCGGCGCTATTATGGCGCCTCACTCACGGAGGATCCGGAAATCAGGCTGGAATGGTCCCGCATCCCGCACTTTTATTACAATTATTATGTATTCCAGTACGCGACCGGTTTCAGCGCGGCTACAGCTTTCAGCCAGGCGGTGTTAAATGAAGGCAAACCCGCGGTAGAACGGTACATAGGCTATCTGAAAGCCGGCAATTCTGATTACCCGCTCAACGTCCTTAAAAAGGCCGGACTGGATATGAGCCAGCCGGCTCCGGTGGAGGCGGCTTTAAGTACGTTTGGCCGGTACCTGGATGAGCTAGAACAGACCGTTTTATGATGACCTCGGAGCCAGCCTCATAAAAGATCAACTGAAGCAGGGAAGGGAGCCATGATGAAGAAAGCCTATCGCTGCCTGTTACTGGACGCGGATGACACCCTATTTGATTTCAGACGTTCGGAACGGCAAGCCGTGCACTGCCTGTTAAAGGAAGCCGGACTGCCGACCACCCCGGAAATTCTGGACAAGTATTCTGTCATAAATCTGGAGCTGTGGAAACAGCTGGAAACCGGCGGTATTAACCGGCAGCAACTGCTGGACCAGCGCTTTACCCGCTTGCTGGCTTATTTGAAAAGCGAAGCGGAATGGCATCCGGAATGGCAGCTGGATCCGCAGATCTGGGACCAGCTGGATGGCAGCCGCTTAAACAGCCGGTATCTGGACTTTCTTTGTGAATGCTCCTATCTGATGCCGGAGGCAGATGAGGTTTGTCATTATTTAAAGAACGAGTATCCGCTGGTACTGATTACCAACGGCGTCCAGCGTTCGCAGCAAAGTCGTCTGGCCGCGTCAGCCATAGCCGATTGCTTCAGCGCGGTATATGTTTCTGAAACGGTGGGCTGTAATAAGCCGGATCCGCGCTTTTTTGGCTTTGTCATGCAGGATCTCAGGGTGACGGATCCCTCTGAATTACTGGTTATCGGCGACTCATTGAGCTCTGATATTCAGGGCGGCATAAATGCCGGCATCCCGACTTGCTGGTATAATCCCTATAAACTTGAGCTGCCGCGGGATGATCAGGGGCTTGTCCAGGGCCCGAAGCCGGATTATGTCATTCACAATTTGAAGGATCTGATCCCGCTGCTGGGGCTGCCGCAACCATCTCAGTCCGGGCTGCCGCAGTGAACGATCTGTCCGGGAGGGAAGCACTGTCATGAATCTGGCTGGAACCTATGAAAACCGAGCTGAACTGCTGGGCCGATATCGGCTTAACTGGCCGACCTTGCTGATCCCGGAGCGCATCCGGCCTTCGCATCATGAACAGGACCTGGATACGCGCAATGTGTTTGAGCAGGATTATCACCGCATCATCCTGAGCGCGTCTTTCCGGCGCCTGCAGGATAAAACCCAGGTTTTCCCGCTGGATCAGTCAGACTTTGTCCGCACCCGGCTGACGCATTCGCTGGAAGTCAGCTCACTGGCCCGTTCGCTGGGACAAACGGTGGCGCATGAGCTCTACTTTCGTAATCTGGATCCCAGCTTAAGCCCGGAGCTGGAACGGGAGCTCTGCGACCTGCTGCTGGCATCGGGGCTGGTGCATGATATTGGCAATCCACCCTTTGGACACTATGGTGAAACCACCATCCGGGACTGGTTTCGCCGGCATCTGCCGCAGCTGCGGTATCATGATCACAGTCTGGCTGAGTGGCTGTCACCGGCTATGCAGGCGGATTTTTTAGAGTTTGAGGGGAATGCTCAGGCTTTGAGGGTTTTATGTAAGCTGCATTTTCTGGTGGATGAACACGGTATGAATCTGACGCTGCCGTTACTGCATACTTTGATCAAGTATCCGATAGCGTCGACCCAGATACAGCCGCAGAATCCGGATATACGCTTCCATAAAATGGGCTATTTTCAGGCGGAGCAGGCTCTGTTTGACCGCATTACCACCCGCTGCGGGACCCGGTCTGGCGGGGCCCCGCTTGAAACCGGCTGCCGCCATCCGCTGACTTATCTGCTGGAGGCCGCGGATGATATATCCTACCGGACCGCGGATATAGAGGATGCTTATAAAAAGGGCCGCTTCACCTACGGGCAGCTTTTGGATGAATTACAGGGCAGCCGCGGCCTTGCTGAGGTCACCGCCCGTGATCGGGCGGATTATCTGGAGCTGGTCGCTAAACTGCCGGAGCTGCGCAGGCAGGCGGATGGGCGGGAGATCAGAAATCCTGAATTATACGCCCTGCAAAACTGGCTGGTCCGGGTACAAAGCCGCATGATTCAGGAAAGCAGTCAGGCCTTTTGCGACAACTACGCGGCCATTATGAACGGCTGCTTTCAGCAGGAATTATTCCGCGGCACGGGCAAGCTGATTATGGAAACGCTGGGAGATATTGCCACGCGTTATGTGTTCAGATCAAGGCTGATCGTGCAGCTTGAAATAGCGGCCAACACCATTATCAGCGGACTGCTGGATAAATTTGTCCCCGCTTGTCTGTACTGGGATACAGCAGATTTTGACAGCCTGTCCTCTTCTTTGGAACCGCGGCTGATGGAAATTGTCTCAGATAATTATAAGGCCAGTTACAGGTTTTACGCCCAGGGACAGGATGAAGCCGGCAGACTTTATCTCAGATTGCTGCTGATTACCGATTATATTTGCGGGATGACGGACAGTTTTGCCAAAACGCTGTATCAAAAAATTAACGGGATTTACTAGACGGCGGGCAGGGTGTGACTGCCCGGGGAGCGGTCAGGCCAAAGCCGGCATCAGCCGGCAGCTTTAAGGCAGCCGGCAGATAGAAATGGAAGGCAGTTTGTGACAGTGACAGCAATGAACGAAAAGCAGAGTTCCGGACGGCCCGGATTCAAACTCAGTGCCAAGGGCCAGCGGTCCCTGACCGCCGGCCATCCCTGGGTTTACGCGGAGGAACTGAGTCCGGCTGGTGAGACTGACCTGGACCGGGCGGAGGCTGATAACGGGGGCCTGGTAGATGTTACCGGCACCCGCGGTCAGTATCTTGGCAGCGGCTTTTACAGCGCCAGGAGCAAGATCCGGGTCCGGCTGGTGAGCCGTAACGCCAATGACCAGCCGGAAAGCCCGGCCTTCTGGCGGCGCCGCCTGCAGTATGCCTGGCAATACCGTAAGGCTGTACTGCGGCCAGATGATCTGCTGTGCTGCCGGCTGATTTTTGGGGAAGCAGATCAGTTCCCCGGCCTGACGGTGGACCGCTATAACGATATTCTGGTGACACAGACGCTGTCAGCGGGCATGGAACGGCTGAAACCGCTCATCTTTGAGCAGCTGTGCGACGTACTGCGCCAGGATGGGCAGACCATAAACGCCGTTTATGAACGCAATGACGTAGCCTTGAGAGAAAAAGAGGGTCTGGCCCAATATAAAGGTTTCTGGACTGAAACCGGCGCCGGCGCCGTGGCATCGGGCACTACCATTATCAGCGAAAACGGGGTCCGCTTTGAGGTAGACTATGCGGAGGGGCAAAAGACGGGTTATTTTTTAGATCAGAAGAAAACCCGGCAGGCGGTGGCGGAACTGGCCGCTTCCAGACGGGTTCTGGATTGTTTTACCCACACCGGTTCGTTTGCTCTGAATGCGGCCCGCGGCGGCGCCTTAAGTGTCACCGCAGTCGACTGCAGTGCGCTGGCGCTGCAGCAGGCCGCTGCAAATGAAGCGCTGAATAACTTTGCTATCAAGGTCGACTGGGTTGAAGCGGATGTCTTTGATTTTCTTCCTCAACTGGGCCGGCGGGCGCCGTATGATTTTGTGATTCTGGATCCGCCTGCTTTTGCTAAAAGCCGCCGGGTACTGACACAGGCGCTGAAAGGCTACAAGGAAATCAACTACCGGGCTATGAAAGCCCTGCCGCGGGGCGGCTATCTGGCTACAGCCAGCTGCAGCCATTTTGTCAGTCCGGAAGCTTTTTTGGCCATGCTGGGAGAGGCCGCCCGGGACGCGGCCGTGGAACTCCGGCAGATTGCCTACATGCAGCAGGCCCCGGACCACCCGATTTTGCTGAACGTGCCGGAAACGGCTTATCTGAAATTTTACCTGTTCCAGGTTGTTTGAGGCTGCTGACAGCCTGAACCTGAGAACAGCTGCGCGGGGAGGCGCATCATAGATGCCGGATCAAACGAAATCTGCTAAAAATAATCAGGTCTGCGACTGTGATACAGTCCATGAAGACGTCGTAGCCTTAGTCAGGAGCCGGCTGCCGGATGACGCGCACAGTCAGGACCTGGCCGACTTCTTTAAAGTCTTTTCAGATCCCACCCGGGTCAGGATCGTCCTGGCGCTGGATGAGCACGAGCTATGTGTCTGTGATCTGGCGGTTCTGCTGAATCTGACTAAATCGGCTATTTCGCATCAACTGGCTTATCTCAGGCAGCGCAAACTGGTCAGGAACCGCCGGGACGGTAAAACGGTCTACTATTCCCTGGCGGATAAACATATCCAGGATATTATTGAAATTGCGGTGGAGCATACCAATGAGTAGGCGCTTCAACCCGGGCCCGCTTCAGAAGTCTGGCCGCCCGGGTCCCGCATCAGGCTAAAATCTCCTCGATCCGCGCCAGTTCTTCTGCTGAAAAGGTCAGCTGATTTAGCGCGGCCACATCCTCCTTGATCTGTTCAGGTTTGCTGGATCCTATGATCAGGGACGTCAGGGGCTTAAGCCGCAGATTCCAGGCCAGGGCCATCTGGGACAGCGACTGACCGCGCGCCTGAGCCAGCTGATCCAGCTGCCGCGCTTTAGCCAGCGCTTCCGCCGTGACGCGGCCAGGCTTTAGAAACTGACTGCCGGAACCGGCGCGGGAGTCAGCCGGGATGCCGTTAAAGTAGCGATTGGTCAGGAGCCCCTGAGCCAGGGATGAAAAAGCGATACAACCGATACCTTCCTGTTCCAGAAGCGGCAGCAGATCCGTCTCAATGCCGCGGTCAAACATATTGTAGCGGGACTGGTGGATCAGGCAGTGAATGCCGCGGTCTTCCAGCAGCCGGGCAGCCCGGCTGCTGTCTGCCGCGCTGTAGTTTGACAGGCCCACATACAACGCCTTGCCCTGCCGGACAGCTGACGCCAGCGCGTCCATGGTTTCTTCCAGCGGGGTTTCAGGATCGGGACGGTGGTGATAAAAGATATCAACATAATCCAGGCCCAGCCGGCGGAGACTCTGATCCAGGGAGGCCAGCAGATATTTGCGCGAGCCCCAGTCTCCGTAAGGCCCCGGCCACATCGTATAACCGGCTTTGGTGGAGATGATCAGCTCATCCCGGTAGGGCCGGAGATCTTCCTTCAGCAGCCTCCCCAGCGTGACTTCCGCGCTGCCGGGCCGCGGGCCGTAGTTATTGGCCAGGTCAAAATGGGTGATACCCAGGTCAAAGGCGGTCAGTGCCATAGCCCTGGCAGCGGCGTAATCTGCCGTTTCACCAAAATTATGCCAGAAACCTAAGGACAGGCGGGGCAGTTTAAGGCCGCTTTGCCCGCAGCGCTGGTAAAGCATGGTCTCATAACGATTTTCATTGGCCTGATACATGATAATCCTCCTCAAACGGATATAGACGGGTGGCGGCTGGACTTTTTAACGATACATCTATTATATGACAGTGGCAGTGGAAATTTATGTGCTGCTCTGCTTCAAAAAGTCAGGCTTAAGGTTATAATCGAAAGCGTTTAGTCAGCGGCTGGATTACCGGCTGGCGAATCTGCCTGAAAAGGGCAGTGGCTGCGCACTGCTGGCATGCAGGCGGTTATCATGATCGGATCAGACTGATCCACAGGAGGATTTTTGATGGCAGATTTAGCGGATGAGGGCAAAGAACTGTTGGGTAAGCTGAAACAGCAGGGTGACTCGATCTTAGATAAGTTCAAGATGGTTCAGACTGAAAAGGAGATAGATCTGAGCCGGGTGGTCAAGGTAGCGATTATTGGCTGTGGCTGGATCGCTGAGGCGCATGTGGAGGGCTATCAGGCCTGTCCGGATGTTCAAATCGTCGCGGCTGCGGATCTGGTGCCCGGAAAGGCGGAGGCCTTTTGCCGGCGCTACGGGATTAAGGGTGCCCGCATCTATGAGAGTGATGAAGCCCTGATTGCCGCGGAAAAGGATCTGGATGCGGTGAGCATCTGTACCTACAATACACAGCACGCGCCCTGCGCGATTCACGCGTTGAACGCGGGGCTGAATGTCTTGCTGGAAAAACCCTTTACGGTCACGCTGGAAGAAGCGGTGGCCGTAATGAAAGCGGAAAAGGCTTCCGGTAAAATCCTGTCTATCGGTTTTCAGCCGCGTCTGGATGCCAATATGCAGATGATTAAAAAAATCGTGGCATCAGGAGAACTGGGCGAGATTTATTATATCCAGACCGGCGGAGGCCGGCGCCGGGGCATCCCCACCCCCTTTGGAACCAGCTTTATTGATCAGTCAACCGGCGGCATCGGCGCACTGGGAGATATCGGCTGCTATTCCCTGGATCTGGTACTCAATGCCATTGGTTATCCCAGGCCGTTGACCGTGAGCGGGTATACCAGCAACTTTTTTGGGACTAATCCGCAATACTATATCAATGAGGGCCAACCGGCCGAATATGCCAGTCACTTTGGTGTGGATGATTTTGCCGCAGCCTTTGTCCGGCTGGAGGGCGGTATTGTGCTGGACTTCCGCATTGCCTGGGCCATGCACCTGGATACGCCAGGCGATACCATCATAATGGGCAAAAAAGGTGCCCTGCGGGTGCCGTCCACGGAGTGCTGGAACGGCACGGTGGATAAGCCCATGGTTATTTATCACGAAATCGCGGGAGAAGCGGTGGAGACGGTGATCCCTATCATTCAGTCCAGCGGTTCGCTGTTTAATAAAAAGATCCGCTCCTTTGTAGACGCGGTTAAGGATCATCTGCCTGCGCCGGTACCGTCCAGCCAGATCCTGTATAATCAGGCAATTATTGATGGGATCAATCGTTCTGCCAGGGCGGGCCGGGAACTCCCGATTGAGATTCCGGAGATCTGACCCCCAACAGCCGGCTCAAGCTCTGCCGTCTCCGGCGGTTCCAGGTGAAGGCTCCTTCCAGCTTCAAGGCAGCCCAGGTACAGGATCCCTCTGGAACAGGTGCCTGGTAACGACCTAACTCAGCCAGGGCACCAGATCTGCTACAGACGGCAGCACCGCGTCCGGCTGTACCGGATAACCAGGCAGGTCTGACTGGCTGGCTTCGCCGCTCAATACCAGCAGACCATGCGCGCCGTTATTGACCCCGCAGGCTATATCGGTATAAAGGCGGTCGCCTATAAATGTCATCTGGGCGCGGGGCACGCCGGACAAGGTTTCAATCGCCGCAACAGTTTCAGGAAAGGGCTTGCCCAGGATGAGCGGTTTGACCCCGGTTGAAGTGCTGATCAGGCTGATCATGGCGCCGCAATCAGGGATGAAGCCGTTTTCAGTCGGGCAGTTAATATCCGGATGGGTGGCCACAAAGCTGGCGCCCTCCCGGATGGCCTGACAGGCGCTGGCCAGTTTGGCGTAGGTCAGGCTTTGGTCAAAGGTCAGCAGCACCAGGTCAGGCCGCCTGGCCTGATTACAGTCCGGACCGGACGGAGGCGGGCAGAGACTGATCCCGGCGGCCTCAAACTGCCGGGTGACGCTTGGGGTAGCCAGCAGGCAGACCCGGGCCCGGGGCTGCTCGCGCTGCAGCCAGGCTATGGCAACATCCCCGGAGGTGACAATGGGCGGCAGCGGACCGTTCCAGCCCAGCCGGCGCAGCTTTTGCTCGTAATGAGCGGCGGTGGTGGAGGAATTGTTGGTGAAAAGCAGACAGTTCAGCCGGGGATTGGCCTGGCAGGCCCGCAGGAAATCCCAGGCACCCGGCAGCGGATTTTCCCCCAGATAAATGGTACCGTCCATGTCCACCACAAACAGACGGGTTTCTTTTATCAGTTGAGCCAGCGGCAGTCTGGACCGCCGGGGCCGGACGGGAAGAGCTTTTTCAGGTCGGGATGACGCATTTGGCCGGGCGGGAAGATCAGATGGTGATGGGACGGTCATTTAGTAACCTCTTAATTTTTTCCTTCATTTTAGCATAGCCGCATTGGTTATAATGGAAGAAAAGCGGAGGTAACAGACCATGACAATGCCTGAGACCGTTAAGACAGAAATGACTAAGCCTGAGCTGAAACACCTGATAGCCGTAGCGGCAGGCCGCCAGCCAGCTGATCTGGTGATCCGCGGAGCCTGGATTGTAGATGTCCTGAATCAGACGCTGATCGGCGGACAGGATGTGGCGATCTGCGGTGGCTGGATAGCCGGCCTGGGCCATTATGAGGGCCGGGAAATCCTGGACGCCCGTGGCGCTTACCTGAGTCCGGGGTTTATTGACGCGCATATTCATATTGAATCCTCTTATGTTACCCCGGAAGAACTGGGCGCGCTGCTGCTGCCTCACGGGACGGCTGCGATAATAGCCGACCCGCATGAAATCGTTAACGTCTGCGGCGCGGCCGGCCTGCACTATATGCAGGCGGCCAGCCGGCTGACGCCCCTGGATATCCGCTTTATGTACCCTTCCTGTGTACCGGCAACGCCGTTTGAAACCAACGGCGCTGAGGTCACCGCGGATTTGATCGCGCAGGACTTAGATCAGCCGGACGTACTTGGTCTGGGGGAATTTATGAATGTGCCGGCCGTATTGGCAGGAGAGGACTGGGCACTGGATGAACTGCTGCTGGCGCGGCGGAACGGCCGGCTGATTGACGGACATAGTCCCGGGCTTAAAGACAGAGCCCTGGATGCATATATATCTGCCGGGGTTCACACTGACCATGAGTGCTCCACGGTAGAAGAGATGCAGGACCGGCTCAGGCGCGGGCAGTATGTGCTGTTACGTGAGGGTTCGGCCTGCCACGATCTGCGGCCGCTGCTGAAAGGGGTGACCGTGGCTAACAGCCGGCATCTTTGTTTTTGTTCGGACGACCGTCAGGCGGAGACCATCCTGACCCGCGGCCACCTTGATGAGCATCTGCGCATTGCCGTTCAGGAAGGCGGTCTGAATCCGCTGCTGGCTCTGTCTATGGCAACTATAAACGCGGCGGAGTGTTTCCGGCTGTTTGACCGTGGGCAGATTGCACCGGGCCTGCGGGCGGATCTGGTTTTATTGGAGGATCTTTGGGACTTTAAGGTGCGGGCTAATTTTATCGGGGGCGTTAAGGTAGCGGAGCAGGGCCGTTGCCTGGTACCGCTGCAGCGGCAGCCGCTGCCTCCGGAGGTCAGATCCAGTTTTAAGGTCCGGGATTTTTCCGCGGACAGACTGCGGCTGCCCCTGGCCACTGGTCGGGTCCACGCGATTGAGATCTTGCCGGGTGGTGTGCTGACGGCAGATTGTATCTGCCAGGCGCGGCGGGATGAAGCGGGCTGTTTTATCTTTGCCCCGGAGCTGGATCTGCTTAAAATCGCGGTGATTGAGCGGCACCGTGGCAGTGGCCGGGTCGGGCTGGGCCTTCTGAAAGGTTACGGCCTGCGCCGCGGGGCGCTGGCGCTGTCCATCGCTCACGATTCCCATAACATCATTGCGGTGGGCGCCGCGGATAAAGATATGCAGCTGGCTTGCACGGCTTTGCTGGAGCAAGGCGGCGGCATAGCCCTGGCGCTGGACGGACAGCTGCTCAGCTGCCTGCCGCTGACGGTGGCCGGATTGATGAGTGAGCAGACGGGGACAGCCGTCAGCCAGGCCCTGGCTGATATTCACCGGGACGCTCATGAGCGCCTGGGGGTCAAGCCGGAGCTGGACGCCGTAATGACGCTGAGTTTTATGTCCCTGGCTGTTATCCCGGCGCTGAAATTGACTGACCGGGGCCTGTTTGATGTCAATCGATTTGAGTTTACGTCTCTGGATGCCTGAGCCCTTGGCTCTTGCCGCCTGAAAGGAGTTACTTTTGAAAAAAAACCAGCCAGCCAACCGGCTTTCGCCGGCAAAAAAAGACCGGAGGGCGCGATTTGTGAAGCTCCGCCGGCTGTCCCGGCTTAAGCTTGGCGGCCTGCTTGCCGCCGCGCTTTTGCTGCTGCTGGCAGGACTCGTGATGGTCTGGCAGTTTTTAATGCCGGCGCCGGCGGTTTTGCCGGAGGTGAGCCGGGATTACGAGCAGGCGATTCTGGGCCCGGCGACGGCTACGGAGGCTCAGGCGCTGGTCTGGGCCAGGAGCAATAAAGCCAGCCAGACGTTCAAAAGCTGGATTTCAATCTATTGGGAACTGGGAGAAAGCTACGGGGTAAATCCGGTCCTGGCTTATGCTCAGGCCGGTCTGGAAACGAATTTTGGGCATTTTGGAGGGGTCCTGGATGAGAGCTACCATAATCCCTGCGGCCTGAAGACCGCGGAGGGCGGTGATGATGCTGACGCGGCGGCCCATCAGCGTTTTGCCAGCTGGGAAGACGGTATCCGGGCCCAGTTTGAACATCTGGCGCTTTACGCCGGTCAGTCCGGGTTCCCGCTGGCGGATCCGCTGGATCCGCGGCATTATGCCTATCTGGCCGGCTCGGCCCGGACGGTGGGAGAAGTGGCGGAAACCTGGGCCAGTGATCCGGACTACGCGGAGAAGTGGACCTATTTGATTGACCGGCTGGAGGTTACCCCCGCTTGAGCATCAACCCGGCGGACTTACTCCAGACCAGGTAATCCGGTGGTGGCTCTGCCTAAACGATTGGCCCAGGCCTCCGTCCAGAACCAGCTGTAGGAGCGGCGGTTTTGCTGCCGCCAGCTGCGGCAGCCCGGCCAGTTGGCCCAGATGAATGAGGACAGGCCGATAACCGGCAGATACAGCGGCCCCAGCAGCAGCGACTGCCAGGTGTGACCATATTCATGCACCGCTGTCCGACGGACTGCCGCCGGCAGCTCGGACAGCGTGCGGATGGTGATCGGGCGCCAGGCGGGCGGCTGCGGCGAGCCAGCTGCGCCTGGATGAAACCTGGCCGCTTCAGACCAGTCAGGGATGAAGATAAACAGGCCCAAAGATACTCCGCCGGTGTGTTTCCAGCCGGTCACAATACAGCCGCGGTAAAAGCGGCGCGGCCGGGCTTTCCCCTGTCGCAGACAGAGCAGCAGGCCAAGCAGAGACTGGGGCAGACCAAAACTCAGCTGCAGCAGATCATAAACCATACTGGTGATGGTGCTCAGATGGAAACACACCGGAAGCATCAAGGCGATCCTTTCACGCAGATCAGCTGAATCCGCTATAATAATCAGGGCCTGCCAGAGACCTGGCGCCAGCAGACCGGCTGATAAGCTGCCGGAACGTTACGGCTGGATATAGAATTAGTTTACAGGAAGAAGGAAAAGCTATGCAAGAAGGATCCTTAAGTTGCCTGCCCAGTCAGGGTCAGCGCATATTACTGCCGGAGGAAGCCCGGACTGAGTGGCAGGCTTTGCTGGATAAGATTCAGGCAGCCGTAAGACAGGCCTCCCGGCTGATGCTGGATGCCTCAGACATCCGCAGCAAAACCCGGCAAAAGACCAGCAGGGCGGACCTGGTTACAACCTATGATGTGGCTATTCAAAAGGAACTGCAAATGATGCTTAACCGGCTCTGTCCGGATCTGGGCTTTTTGGGAGAAGAAGGCGAACCAGGCACGCTGGTTAACCGGGACAGCTTTTTTGTAGTGGACCCGATAGACGGCACCACGAATTTTGTTTACGATTACCGCCACAGTGCCATTTCAGTCGGACTGATTTTGGCCGGAGAGCCGGTCCTGGCCTGTTGTTTTGATCCTTATCTGGATGAATGCTTTACCGCGCTCAAGGGCCTGGGTGCCAAGCTGAACGGCGCTCCCCTGCAAATCGGCCGGCAGGAACTCAGTGGCAGTGTGATCCTGTTTGGGACTTCGCCCTATAATCCCGAGACCAGACCCAAAAGCTATCGCTATTTGCAGGCTTTGCATGAAGAGGGACGGGATGTGCGCCGCAGCGGCTCAGCGGTTCTGGATCTGGCTTATGTAGCTGCCGGACGCGGTGATTTGTTTTTTGAAAGTCACCTGAGTCCCTGGGATTATGGCGCCGCGGCTTTGCTGGTCAAGGAAGCGGGCGGCAAAGTGACCAGGCTGGACGGCCAGCCGCTGCGTTATGACCGGGGTGGGTCAGTTCTGGCCGGGAACCCCCGGGTCTGGCAGCAGGCGCAGGAGATTTGGGCCAGCTTAGATTAAAACACTGCCCGGCTCCTGAACACAGCGGAGCAGCTTTCCTGACTGATCCTGGCTGACCGGCCGGATGGCTGTGACATCGCCCACTGTGAGCCAGCCGGTTTTAATCGTTCGGGCCGCAGGCTTAAGTCTTTTGGCCGTAGTAGGCGCTTTTGCCGTGTTTGCGCTGGTAATGCTTGTCCAAAAGGTAGTCTTCTATCGGCTGGACCTGCGGATTGATCAGCTCGGTGTGCAGGGCCATCATGCAGCACTCTTCCAGCACCACGGCTGTATGGACCGCCTCCGCCGCGGTTTTGCCCCAGGTAAAGGGTCCGTGGCCTGAAACCAGAACCGCGGGGACAGCCAGCGGATCCAGCCGCCGTTCCCGGAGGGTCTCCGCAATGACTTTGCCGGTGTTCAGCTCATAGGCGTCAGCAATTTCTGCCTGACTCAGTTTGCGGGTGGCCGGAACCGGGCCGTAGAAGGTATCCGCGTGGGTGGTGCCGTACGCCGGCAGATCCCGGCAGCTCTGGGCCCAGCTAGTAGCCCAGCGGGAGTGGGTGTGGACAATCCCGCCAAGCTGGGGAAACTGCTGATAGAGGTAGAGATGGGTGGGGGTATCGCTGCTGGGGTTGAGCTTACCGGCCAGGATCCGGCCATCGCTCAGGCTTAAGACCACCAGGTCCTCCTGCTTCAGCTGGTCATAAGGGACTCCGCTGGGTTTGATAACCAGCAGATCCTGCTCCCGGTCACAGGCGCTGACATTGCCCCAGGTAAAAACCACCAGGTTCATCCGGGGCAGGTCCAGGTTAGCTTCAAGTACTTCGCGGGCAAGTTTTTGATAATCCATATAATAAGTCCTTTCCGGGCAGACAGCCGGGAGAGCCGCGACTGGCGTCTGCCCGGCTGTCTGCCTATGGTTCCAGGGGTGACGGCGGTCCGGTCAGCTTAGCTTAGCCTGTAAGCCAGGTCGTTCCAGAAAAGCTCCTTTTTAAAGGCCTCGGCCGAGGTGTCTTGAGTAATGTGGACACATTCTATCCCCATAATATTGGCCCAGTCACTGAGCTGCTCCGCGGATACCTGCTGGGTTAAGACTGAGTGATGCGCGCCGCCGGCTAAAATCCAGCACTCACAGCCGGTATAAAGATCCGGCTCCGGCCGCCACATCACGCGGGCTACCGGCAGATTGGGCATGGTCAGGGTCGGCTTGACCACCTGGATATCATGCAGAATCATGCGAAGGCGGCCGCCCATGTCAATCACCGTGCACAGAACCGCCGGACCCTGGCGGCCTTCAAAGACCAGTCTGGCCGGGTCTTCGCGATCGCCGATTCCCAGCGGGTGTACCTCAATCCGGGGCCGTTCAGCCGCGATGGTGGGACAGACCTCCAGCATATGGCTGCCCAGCTCCAGTTCCGCGCCGGGCGTCAGGTCGTAAGTGTAGTCCTCCATAAAGATGGTGCCGCCTGGCTTCCCCTGTCCCATAGCTTTGACAATGGCTACCATACCGGAAGTTTTCCAGTCGCCTTCTGCTCCAAAGCCATAACCTTCCGCCATCAGATGCTGGCTGGCCAGACCGGGCAGCTGGCGAATGCCATAGAGATCCTGGAAGGTATTGCTGTAGGCGTCAATATCATCGCGTTCAAAGAGGCGGCGCATGGCAATTTCTTCCCGCGCCTGATAACGGATACTTTCCAGATTATCTGTCGCGAGGTCATAAGCCTGACGGTAGACGGCCATCTGAGCGTCAATGTCAGCTTCTGTAACCTTAGCGATTTCCTCCGCCAGTTCTCCGACCGGCGTCGTGTTGACCTGCCAGCCCAGCTGAATCTGCACGCCCACTTTGTCGCCTTCGGTTACCGCAACCTCACGCATATTATCTCCAAACCGCATGATTTTCAGGCTGCGACTGACCGCGGCGCCATAGGCGGTACGCATCCAGTCACCCAGTTTATGGCGGACCTTGGGATCTTCCCAGTATCCGACAATGATCTTACGGGCCAGACGCATGCGGGCGGCAATAAAGCCGTGTTCGCGGTCCGCGTGAGCTGACTGATTGAGGTTCATGAAATCCATGTCAATCCCTTCATTGGGGATATTGCGGTTGAACTGGGTGTGCAGATGACAGTAGGGCTTTTGCAGGATGGAAAAGCCGTTGATCCACATTTTGGACGGCGAAAAGGTGTGGCACCAGACCACGATACCGGCACAGCGGTCATCGGCGTTGGCCGCTTTAGCCAGCTCCGTAAATTCCGCGTTGGTCTTGACCACGCCCTTCATCAGGAGCGGGCAGGGCAGGGCGGGATCGTCATTCAGTCCGTCGACCATGGCCTGCGAATCCGCCGCGACCTGGCGCAGCGTTTCTTCGCCATAAAGAAATTGTGATCCAGTAATAAACCAGAATGTCTGTTGCTTTAAGTCTTTCATATGAAACCTCCTTGATGCCTTTGAGCGGCCTGTTTGATGCTTGCAGCTCTGGGCGGCGTATTCTACAGACGGGTGCCGGACGGTCACCGCTTAGCTGATGCCGGTCAGAGTCTGACCGGGGAACGGAAGCGATGGCTGGCACACCGATTTGCGGACAACTAACTGGGGGGCAAAGCTTTGACCGGCGTCAAAATTCTGGCCGTTTATCAGGCGCAGCAGATTACGCGCGGCGACTTTGCCGACCTCACTGCTGGGATTGCGGACGCTGGTCAGCGGGACCGAGGACACACTGGCCAGACGGGAATCATCTATGGAAACGATTGACACATCTTGCGGCACACGAATGCCGTGCTGCTGGAATAAGTCAATCAGGCGAATGGCAATTTGATCATTGTAGGTTACCACGGCGCTGCAGTCGGAGAGCCGGCGCAGAATCTGGTCCCCGCCGATATCCAGATCCGCCAGGTCCTCCGTGGTGTACCAGTAGATTTGTTCATCGGCAAAGGCAGCGCCTGACTGGAGCAAGGCCCGTTGGAAGCCGCGGTAGCGCAGGTGTCCTTGCATGTCATCTGATTTAAACAGGCCGCCGATTTGCTTGTGACCGCACTGCAGCAGATACTGCGCGGCTATAAAACCGGCCTGGTCATCATCCAGAGAGACCTGAGGAAAAGGCAGGTCAGGATAAGCTGAGTTGATGGTGATCAGGGGATAATTGCGCTTGAGTAATTGGCTGTAAAGGTCATGATTGGGATTGGGTAAGGCGCTTTTAGTGGGCTCAAGGATGATGCCGTCGACATTTTTGTCCAGCATAGCTTCCAGCAGCTTGCGTTCCTGCGCAACGGAATTGCGGGTGGAGGCCAGGTAGACATAGTAACCTTCTGCGGTAAAGATCCGTTCCAGTTCTTTTATGATGATAGGAAATATATAGTCGCTCAGGTAGGTGACCAGAATCCCGATGGTACGGGTGCGGCTGAACCGGCGGTTGACCGCCTCAGCGGTGACAAAAGTGCCGCTGCCTTTGCGGCTGACCAGCAGGCCTTCTTCCGTCAGGGCACTCAGGGCCTGGCGGACGGTTTGGCGGCTGAGACCGTATTTTTGGCAGAGCTGGTTTTCTGAATAGAAGCGCTGGCCTTCTTTCCAGTTATTGTTCATCAGGTCATTTTTCAGTTGGTTATTCAGCTGTAAACTTTTTTTCATGCCCGATCTCCTGCCAAGCTTCCTCTTCTTATTAATGACCTGGATTGCTGCCGCCGTCAATAATAACATACAAGTATTACAAGGTATAATCAGAAAAACATACAAGTATCATAGTTTAACGCAGCTGAATTTGATAAACCAAAGAAAGTGAGTCTGAAATATCAGGTTTTCATGGTTATCCTCTAAACCTGGCATCAAAAGTTGTCTTTTGTTATCAGATAACATGTATATTACTATTCATTTGATTTGACTGATTATGATCAAGTTGATAGTATCAATTGACATAAAAAAGACAAGCATGAACGATACAGGAACCATGAGGGCAGTTGTAAAGTTGTACTAAATCGTTCCGGAGCTTGAGGTATAGTGATCTCTGTATTATTCCTTTATGCTATGAGCTGACAGTTTTATTAAAGGAGACAAGCATGAAACAGGCAAAGGTTAAGATCCATAAGGATTTTCAGATCGCCCGGACAGACCCCAGGATTTTTGGTTCATTTATTGAGCATCTGGGACGGGCGGTCTATGGCGGCATATATGAACCGGGCCATCCCACTGCAGATGCCAGCGGCTTCAGGCAAGATGTCATTGATTTGGTCAAAGAGCTGAATGTACCGATCATCCGTTATCCGGGCGGGAACTTTGTTTCCGGTTACAACTGGGAAGACGGGATTGGACCGGTGGCGGACCGTCCCCGCCGGCTTGAGCTGGCCTGGGGCGTTACGGAGACGAATGAAATTGGTCTCAATGAATTTGCCCAGTGGCTGCAAAAAGTGAATGCGGAGATGATGATGGCGGTAAATCTGGGAACCCGGGGCGTAGATGAAGCCCGTCAGCTGGTGGAGTACTGCAATCATCCCGCCGGCAGTTACTACAGTGATTTGCGCATCAAACATGGGGTTAAAGACCCGTATGGCTTCAAAGTCTGGTGTCTGGGCAATGAAATGGACGGCCCCTGGCAGATCGGACACAAAACTGCTCAAGAGTACGGACGCCTGGCTACTGAAACTGCTAAAGTCATGAAAATGACTGACCCCAGTATTGAACTGGTGGTTTCCGGATCCTCGAATATCAATATGCCGACCTTTGGCTCCTGGGAAGCGGAAGTCCTGGATCACTGCTATGATCAGGTGGATTACCTGTCCATGCATCAGTATTATGGCAATGCTGAAAACGATACACCTTCATTCCTGGCGCGCACGCTGGATATGGAAGCCTTCATTGATAATGTGGTTTCAACCTGTGATTACGTGGGCGGAAAAAAACACAGTAAAAAGAAAATCATGCTGAGCTTTGATGAATGGAATGTCTGGTTCCATTCCAAAAACGCCCCGTTTGAACCGTGGAGTGAAGCGCCGGCCCAGCTGGAGGATATCTATAATCTGGAAGACGCCCTGTTAGTCGGATCGATGCTGATCACCCTGCTGCGGCATGCCGACCGGGTGAAAATAGCCTGCCTGGCGCAACTGGTTAATGTCATTGCGCCCATCATGACGGTAAAAGGCGGTCCGGCCTGGCGTCAGACCATCTTTTATCCTTATCTGCAGGCTTCTCAACACGGGCGGGGAACGGTGCTGCAGACCCTCACGGATTCACCGAAGTATGACTGCAAGGAGTACACGGATGTACCGTATCTGGATACGCTGGTTATAGATAATGGCATGGACGGTATCAGCATTTTAGCGGTTAACCGGGGCGAAGAGGCTCTGACGGCGGACTATGAGCTGAACGGATTTACACCTGAGACAGTCAGGCTTCATACTGTAATGACGGGGTCTGACATGAAAGCCGCGCACGGGGCCGGGCAGGATCAGCTGCTGGCTCCTGTCAACAGCCGGGATCACCGCCTGGAGGGGAATCAGCTGGAAGTGCTGCTGCCCGCGCGTTCATGGAACGTCCTGCAGTTAAGCTGACGCCTGACCGGTACGCCGGTCCGCCGTAAACCCGGAAACAAATGCCCCGAAAATCCAGCTGAAAAACCTGAGACTACTAAGAAAGGGACTGCTTAACATTCGGCCTAACCTGCTGGAACAGCAGGAGAAGACTGGCGTTCAGGCAAGTCCCTTTTATCATACATGAAGAAGAGGAGTGCGACTCATGTCATTTAAATTGGCCATCATAGGTGCGGGAAGCCTGGTTTTTGCCCGGACCTTGTTTACGGATATCATGTCAGTGCCGGAATTCAGAGATATAGAAATCGCATTTACTGACATTAATCAGGCTAATTTGGATAAAGTCACTGCCTTGTGTCAGCGGGATCTGGAGGCAAATGGCATCCGGACCCGGATTCAGGCTACCACTGACCGCAGGGCGGCGTTCCGTCAGGCCCGCTATATCATTAACATGGTGCGCGTGGGCGGCCTGGAAGGTTTTGAAACAGATATTGATATCCCGCTCAAGTATGGAATTGACCAATGCGTAGGAGATACCCTGTGCATCGGCGGCATCATGTATGGCCAGCGGGTCATTCCGGCCCTGCTGGATTTTTGTAAGGATATCCGGGAGGTAGCAGAACCAGATGCGCTCCTGTTGAATTACTCAAATCCCAATGCCATGGCAACCTGGGCTTGCAATAAGTACGGTAAAGTCCGTACGTTGGGGTTGTGTCACGGTGAAATCCACGGCGAACATCAGATTGCGGAGGTCCTGGGTATTCCTCACGCGGAATTGGATTTTATTTGTGCCGGCATTAACCACCAGACCTGGTACATCAGCATTAAGCATCATGGTGTCGAGCAACTGCATAAGCTATTGCCGGCCTTTGAGGCCCATCCGGTCTATGCGCAGCAAGAAAAGGTACGGATCGATTTACTGCGCCGCTTTGGTTATTATTCTACGGAAAGTAACGGCCACCTGTCAGAGTACTTAGCCTGGTACCGTAAGCGCCCGGATGAAATCAAGGACTGGATCAGCCTGGACAGCTGGATCCATGGCGAAACCGGCGGCTACCTCAGAGTGACCAGGGAAGAGCGAAACTGGTTTGAAACTGACTATCCCAAAATAGCCGCGGATAAGCCCAAGGTTTATGACGGCAGTCAGCGCAGCAGCGAACATGGATCCTATATATTGGAAGCATTGGAAACGCGCCGCCCTTACCGCGGACATTTTAATGTCATGAATCAGGGTACGATTCAGAATTTGCCGGATGAAGCCGTAGTTGAAGTACCTTGCTGGGTAAACGGCAGTGGAGTGGCTGTGCCTGAGGTTGGAGCGCTGCCTTTGGGTGCTGCGGCAATTTGCAGTCAGAGCATCTGGGTGCAGCGACTGGCCATGGAAGCCGCGGTGGCAGGAGATGTCTGTCTGCTGAAACAGGCGGCTTTGATGGATCCGCTGACCGGCGCCGTCTGTAATCCGCCGGAGATTGATCAGATGGTGGATGAGATGCTGCTTGCTCAGGCTAAGTGGCTGCCCCAGTACGGCGCGGCAATTCAGGCCGCCCGCCGCCGCTTTCAGACCGGTCCGCTGCTGCCGGTAAAAGAAGGTTACCGCGGCTCCACGCGTCAGCGGGAATTAAGTGCAGAGGAAGTGGCGGCGGAGCATGAGAAGCGGGTGATAACCGCGCCGTAAACCGGCTGGTTCAGGATCTCTCCTGGCAGGATAGCCTGGATAAACACAAGCAGATCATTTCCTTAGCGATGGCCTTTCACTATTAAATTTCCGCTATAATAGTCAGGAATATAGAGGGGGTTAGCAGTTACCTGCGGAGGAATGCCGCAGGCCAGCAACTGTATAAGGAGATCTTGCTATGAATAAACCGGATCAGCCGGAGGTGATTCAACCTTTATCCTCAGCCGGCTGCTTTAAATGGGGGATCATTGGCTGCGGCACCATAGCAGCTAAATTTGCAGAAGCCATCACCTTGCTGCCGGACGCCTGCCTGCAGGCGGCTGCCAGCCGTGACCTGGCCAGAGCGGAGGCCTTTGCGCGGCAATGGGGGGCAAAGCATGCGTATGGCTCTTATGAAGACCTGCTGGCGGATCCGGCTAACCGTCCGGACGCAGTTTACATTGCCACGATACATCCGCAGCATCTGGCCGCGGCCAGACCGGTCCTGCAAGCAGGCATTCCGCTGCTGGTTGAAAAGCCCCTGACCCTGAACGCGGCTGAAGCCCGGGAACTTATCCAACTGGCCCGGCAGCAAAACTGCTTTATGATGGAAGCCATGTGGTCGCGCTTTCTGCCGGCTGCCCGCCAGGTCAAGCGCTGGATCGATGAGGGCCGGATCGGCCAGGTGCGGCTGCTGCAGGCTGACTACGGGTATAACGGCGGACCAGACCGCAGCCGCCGTCACCTCAATCGGACTTTGGGCGGCGGTACGCTGCTGGATATCGGTATCTATAACCTGGAATTTACCGGCGATATCCTGGGCTACCCGCCTCAGGCCCTGCAATCGAGGGCCTGGCTGGATCCGGAAAGCGGTGCGGACACTCACTATCAGGCTACCCTCATTTACCCGCAGGCCACCGCTCAGCTGGCCGGCAGCATCATGACTTATTATCCGGACCGGGCCTGTATTCTGGGCGATAAAGGCCGGATTGAGCTGCCGCATTTTCATGAAGCTCAGGAGGCCTGGCTGTATACGGAAGACGGCGCCAGCTGCCACTTCTGCCAGCCTTATCAAAATGGCTTTCAATTTGAAATTGCCGAAGTCATGCGCTGCGTCCGGGCCGGTCTGACCGAGTCGCCGGTCATGACGCTGACAGAAAGCCTGGCCTGGCAGACGGTGATGGATCAGCTGCGGCAGGACTGGAATCTGGTTTACCCTACGGAAAAGGCTGCGGGGCAGCCGGCGGAACCGAGGCAGGCATGAGCATTGTACTGAATATTTTCCTGGACAACATCCTGCCCATATTTTTGCTGATTCTGTCCGGCGTGATATTAGGCCGGAGCTTTCACCTGGACATTGATACGCTGTCTAAACTTAACCTGTATCTCTTCATGCCGGCCTTTACCTTTGTAAACCTATATGAAGCTCAGATTCCCCACGCTGTATTGCTGGTGCTGGTCTTTTCCTCACTGCTGCTGATCGTCAATCTGGCGCTCAGCGAAGGCCTGGGCCGTACACTGCACTTCAATCGTCCGCGCCGCAAGGCCTTTCAAAATGCGGTGAGCTTTTACAATTCCGGCAACATTGGCCTGCCGCTCATCCAGCTGGTCTTTTCTACCGGCCCGGCGGTGGTCAACGGCACCACACCTTATCTGGAGCTGGCTACTACGGTGCAGATCATGGTCATTGTGTTACAAAACCTGACCACTGCCACCATTTGCTATTACAATGCGGCCAGCGCCACGGAAAAACCGGCTGCCGCCATTCGCCGGGTCTTTACGTTGCCGGCTATGTATACCATTGCTCTGGCCGTGATCCTGAAACAGATTCCTTATGATTTCACCCAGCTGCCGGTCTGGGCAGCGGTGCAGTATCTGGCTGACGGTCTGGTTGCGATTGCGCTGGTAACACTGGGGGTGCAGCTGTCGCACACTCATTTTGACTTTAAACTGAAAGCTGCCTGGCTGGCGGTGGCGCTGCGCCTGCTGGGCGGCCCGCTGATCGCCCTGCCGCTGATCAAGCTGCTGGGCTTTCAGGGGGTGGTTGCGCAGACCGTATTTATCTCGGCCGGCGTACCAACCGCGGTCAACTCAGCCCTGATTGCCGCTGAGCGGCATAATGACGAAGATTTTGCGGCTCAGGTGGTGTTGATGAGCACGACCCTGTGCGCAGTTTCGCTTATTTTAGTCATTTATCTAGCCCGGCTGCTTTTTCCGATTTAACTGAGGCCGCAACAACCCCTGGCAGGTACTGCAAAAACCGGTTCAGATCTGAAATAGCAGATCTGAGCCGGTTTTCAGGTTACAGGATGCTTTGTTCTGCCTTGACAGCAGATTAACCTACAGGCCGCTTTTGCCGTAGTTTGGCAGAACGCGGGCGGAGGGATCGCGGACTTCGCTGCCGACCCAGTCACGGTTTGGCATCCAGAAATCTTTTACCATATCAGATTGGCCGGGATAATAGGCCTCAAAGATTTCCCGGTACAACAGGCTTTCTTTTGTAAAGGGCGTCGCGTGCTTATAAAAATGCCGCCGGGTTTCAAAGGCCTGGTCAGTATAGCTTTGTTCCGCGTAAGCCTTCAGATCATCTACCATGGAGTGGCCCACCGCGTCGCTGAAAGCGGCTTTGTCGCGCCACAGGATGTTTTCCGGCAGCCAGTCACCTTCCGCAAAGGCCTGCCGCAGCAGGTACTTACCCATCTGGTAGCGGTTCAGCTTCAGCTCCGGATTGATGGCCATGACATAACGGGCAAAATCCAGATCTCCAAACGGCACGCGGGCCTCCAGCCCGTGGACGGAAATGCAGCGGTCGGCGCGCAGCACGTCATACATATGCAGCTCGTCCACCCGTTTTTTGGCCTCGGCCTGAAAGCTGGCGGCGTCAGGGGCATAGTCGGTGTACTTGTAACCAAACAGCTCATCTGATACTTCGCCCGTCAGCAGTACCCGGACATCAGAGGTCTGGCGGACTGCTTTGCAGACCAGGTACATGCCCATGCTGGCCCGGATGGTGGTGATATCATAGGTTCCCAGAGCTGCTATGACGTCTTTCAGATTCTCCAGGACCTCGGCTTCATTCATGATCACCTCAGTGTGCTCGGCACCTAAAAAATCGGCGACTTCCCGGGCGTACTTCAGGTCTATGGCGTCCGTGTCCATCCCGATTGAAAAGGTCCGGATGGGGCGGTCAAGCTTGCGGGCGGCTATGGAACAAACCAGGCTGCTGTCCAGACCGCCGCTAAGTAAAAAGCCGACCGGCACATCCGCGTCCAGCCGCTTATCCACGGCGTCAATCAGGCGGTCACGGATACCCCGGCAGATTTCAGGGATCGCCTGGGGTCCTGCCAGTCCGACGGAGGGCCTGGCGGAGGTCAGATCCGCATAGCGGGTAAATTGGCCGTCCTTGTAGTAATGGCCGGGCGGGAAGGGCTGAATGCGGTCGCATAGCCCCACCAGGTTTTTTGGTTCGCTGGCCAGCGCCAGCCCGCCATGAGCGTCATAACCGTAGTAGAGCGGGCGGATGCCGATGGGATCGCGGGCCGCGATAAAGCTATGCTGCTCCTGGTCATAGATGATCAGGGCAAACTCCGCGTCGAGCCGCGCAAACATGTCGGTGCCGTATTCCTGGTAGAGCGGCAGGAGAATTTCGCAGTCAGACTCGCTGCTGAATTGATAACCTTTGGCTTCAAGCTCCTGGCGAAAGGCTTCAAAGCGATAGATTTCGCCGTTGCAGACCAGGGTTTGTCCACCCAGATGAAAGGGCTGCATGCCCCGCTGGTCCGGCCCCATGATGGCCAGGCGGTGAAAACCGATCCAGCCGTCCGGCAGCTGCTCCAGCCGGCTCATATCCGGACCGCGGCTGAGGCTGCGGTTGAAAAAGATCTCTACCTCAGCTTTGGTCAGATAATCGTTTTGCAGGCCTAAAATAGAACACATAAAAAAACACCTCCGGAATATTGTCTGCAGCGTTTATTTACTCGTCTCTCACATGAACTGGCGGTGCGGTTCCTTTATCCAGGAACGCCCTGCAGTTTTGTGATAGGACGAATCGCTGCTCATCCGTGGTGCCACCTATCTTACCCGTACCGTTCCTGCTTTCCTTATTGTAAAGAGGAGCTGAAGCTGATGGTCATCTGCGGCTTATAGCCTGCAAAGCTGCCATCCCTGAGCTGCCTCCCGGAAAACCGGTCCGGGTCACTTATCGGAACTCTACCAAGTCCGTCCGGTCTAACGCGCCGGCTTACGTCTCACCTACTTAGCCAGACCGCCCCGCTTAAATACGGAAGCATGGCTGTTCAGCTTGCGGCTGAGGAGTGTTCTTCACACCGGACACGGATACGGGTTTTGCACTGTCACCCGCTCACTGGCTCCGCCTGAGGCCGGTCTTACTTTTCTCCCTCAACGCCTTTAGCTGTATGTTGAGTTGCATAATAGCACGCTGTTCAGGCCGCGGTCAAGGGTTTACCCAGGAATTTATGAAAGATTTTTCCCGGCTTGTTGCAAATTGACTGAGCCTGCATCCGCAGGATTAAAACCCGCGCTGACTTTGACTCCGGGTTTTTATTTCTTTCGCCGCCGCCCGGGATTCAGGGATTGAAGGCAGCAGACCGGAGCGAATGCGCTATAATAAAACTTGTTTGACCTGCCGCTATGGCTGATTAATTTGACAGGAGAGCCAATCTATGCAAATTGAGACACTGAGTGTTCCGCAGACCCGTTTTGGAAGCTTTATTAAAGCGTATATACAGGATGACTGGTATGACAAACGTCATCTTTGCTGCCTGCGTCCGGGTATTTTGATTCTGCCCGGTGGCGGCTATAGCTTTACCTCAGATCGTGAAGCTGAACCGATTGCTTTATATTATCTAAATGAAGGCTACAACGCTTTTGTGCTACGTTATACCGTAGCGCCTGAGGCCAAGTGGCCGGATCAGCTGGAGGAAGCCATGCGCAGTATGGCTATGCTCCGGGAGCGGGCGGCTGAATGGGGCATGGATCCTCAGCGTCTGGCAGTGATCGGCTTTTCGGCCGGCGGTCACCTGGCGGCAAATCTGGCGGTTGACTCAAGTGATCCGGATCTGCTGCGGCAGTTTGGACTGACCAGGGAGCAGGTGAGGCCCGATGCGGTGATCCTGTCCTATGCGGTTATCAGCTCCGGCCCTTACCAGCATGAAGGCTCCTTTGACTGCTTGCTGCGGGAGTCGGCCCATGATCCGGCGCTGCGTGAGCGGGTCAGTCTTGAAAAGCGGGTGACCGCGGATACGCCGCCTTGCTATATCTGGCATACGGCAGATGACGGAGCGGTGCCGGTGCAAAACAGTTTACTGTTTGCCCAGGCGCTGGCAGACTATCAGGTGCCCTTCAGCTTACGGATTTTTGAACACGGCCCGCACGGCCTGGCTCGCGCCCGCTGGTTTGATAACAATCAGCTGGATGATCTGGAAATTGCCGGCTGGACGGAGGAAAGCGCCAGATTTTTGGAAAAGCACCTGGGCTGAGGGCCGCGGCTTACCAGACACCGTCATGCTGACTGCAGCCGCCGGTCCAGGCGTATGAACAGGGGGTTATCTTGGTGATCTACAATAATGCGCTCTATTTTTTAGTCTATTCATTTATTGGCTGGTGCGGAGAGGTCGCCTACCATGCTTTAAAAGAACGCAGTTTTGCTAACCGCGGGATGCTCAATGGACCGGTCTGTCCAATCTATGGTATAGGTGTGTTGCTGCTGGTGAATTTACTGGGACCGCTGTCCGGCCACCTGGGTCTGCTTTTTGTCGGCGCCATGCTGCTGATGTCGCTGGAGGAGTTAATCGGCGGCTGGGCGCTGGACAAGCTGTTCCACCAACGCTGGTGGGACTACAGTGACTCGCCGCTGAATCTGGGCGGCTATATCTGTCTGGGCTTTTCTTTACTTTGGGGCGTGGCGGGCGTCTTGCTGCTGCGGGTGGTTCATCCGCCCATTGCATTTTTCCTCAGCCGCCTTCCCCGGCAGGTCGGTTTGTTTATTCTGATTCCACTTTATGTCATTTTTGCCGTGGATCTGGTGACGACCATCCTGATTTTGCTCAAGCTGAATCGCCGGCTGGCGCAGCTGGATGAAATCCGCCGTTCTATCCGGGACGTTTCCGACCGGATCGGACTGCTGGTCAATAACAGTACGCTGAAAGTGGTCGATCAGCTGGAGGATAATGAACAGTTGGATCAGCTGCGGACAAATGTGGGTGAGGTCGGACAGACCCTGAGCGAAAAAGGTCAGCAGGTTGCCTTGAGCCTGGATCAGAAACGACAGCAGGTCACCCAGTCGCTGGATGAAACCAGGCAGTCCGTAGGGCGCGGTCTGGGAGGGATCCGGCAGGCTGCCAGTGATACCCGGCAGAACATGGAACAGGGGATCAATGAACTGCGCAGCCGTTTGAGTGAACTGACCCATAAGGAAGAAAGTCTGACCCGTACCAAACCGTCATATGGCATTCGCCGTCTGCTGAAGGCCTTCCCGGACGCGCGTTCTACCCGCTACAGTGACACGCTGGAGGCCTGGAAGCATGCATTGCTCAGCCGG
This sequence comes from Oscillospiraceae bacterium HV4-5-C5C, assembly GCA_012034405.1. GTDB lineage: Bacteria > Bacillota > Clostridia > Saccharofermentanales > Fastidiosipilaceae > JAAVLZ01. The sequence continues at coordinate 38,195 of JAAVLZ010000018.1, forward strand.
GTATCCGCGAAGGCTGATTCCCATCAGGACCAGGATTGAACGGAGCGCCCCGGAACGGCAGCAGATCAGTCGCCCGCGGGCGGGTTGTCCGGATTTGAAACACAAGAGAGGAACGTTCTATGCGTTATATTCGCTATCGTTATCAAGAGCAGATTTCTTATGGCTTATTGGAGGGTGACATGATCAGGCCTTGCCTGGGCAGCCCTGAAACCGGCGGCCTCAAGCCGGCAGGCGCGGCAGCGCCGCTGCGCCTGGCGCAGGTCACGTTATTGGCGCCGCTTAGACCCGGCAAAATGGTTTGTGTGGGCCTGAATTATCTGGATCACATTGAGGAATTCCATAAAACCAGACCCACCGAGCCGGTTCTGTTTATTAAGCCACTGTCCGCCCTGCTGAGCCCGGGCCAGGCGATCGTCCGTCCGCCTGAATCCTCGCGGGTAGATTATGAGGGTGAACTGGTCACGGTCATCGGCCGCCGGGCCTGCCGCGTGAGCCAGGAGGAGGCCCGGGCCTGCATTTGGGGCTATACCTGCGGGAATGATGTAACCGCGAGGGATTTGCAGCCGCAAAACGGTCAGTGGACCCGGGCCAAGGGTTTTGATACGTTTGCGCCGCTGGGCCCCTGGGTTGAAACCGCGCTTGACCCGGCCGATCTGACCATCCAAACTTACCTGAATGGTAAGCTGGTCCAGAACAGCCGGACTTCTTATTTATTGTTTAAGCCGGACTTCCTGGTCAGTTATATCTCTCACGTCATGACCCTTAATCCGGGCGATGTGATCTTTACCGGGACCTCCTCAGGCGTTGGCCCCCTGCAGGCAGGAGACCGGGTGGCGGTAGAAATTGAGGGTATCGGCCGGCTGGAAAACCCGGTGATTGACCTGGCTTAAGCCCAGGGGCCCGGGCTTTGCCGCAGACAGGCTATGGCCGGACGGAGCCGCGGCGCACCCAGACTTTCATTTCCCCGGGTTTGCGGTTGCCCCAAAAGGCGTACGGTACAAAACGCAGGCAGACCGGCTGCTGCTCCGGTTGCCGCAGGGGCGCGTAAAGCTGCCGCTCATCCCAGTCCGGCCAGCTCTCCCGCCAGCCGCGGGAGAGCAGCGCGGTATAGCCGCCCAGTTCCGCAGTTTCAGTCTCAGCCGGGAGCTCACGGGTGTCGGCCAGGAGGGACCAAAGATCCGCTCCGTTGTCGCAGCCTTCTAAGCAATAAACCAGCGGCCCCCGGGTCAGGGCGATCAGGCCGCGGTCGGCCCGGACTGCAGGCGAGGCCTGGATCCAGACAGGCTCAAGCTGGAGGCTGAGCTGTATTTGCTGCTGACCGGCCGCCAGGTCCAGATAGATAAAGCCTTTTTGCTCCCGGCCCTTCAGCTCCCGGCCTGCCTGATCAGAGAGGATAAACGTTCTGGCCCAGCCAGGACGGCGTAAGGCCAGGGTAAAGGCCGCCTCATGTTCTACGGTCAGCGTCAGCTGCCCGTCGCGGCAGTAATCCCCGGTCAGCCGCAGGGTTATGTCAGCGGCCGTGGGGGTCCTGCCTGCCAGCTCGTCCCAGTTAAGCCTGGCTTCATGGCTGATATACTGCTGCAGCATGACCAGATGTTCCTGAGGGTACAGGCTGTAAATATATTGTCCCAGACCGGACAGGGTGCGGGCAATATTGGGCGGGCAGCAGGCACAGCCAAACCAGGGCTGGCGAGTGGCTTCCACATGCTGCCGCGAGGTGTTTTTGATGCAATTGTCAGGCCAGACTTCCATAGGATTGACATAAAAGAAACGGGTACCGTCCTGCTGGATACCGGCCAGAACCGTATTGAACAGCGCCAGCTCGGCCACATCGTGATAACGTCCTTCGCGATTGTTCCGGCCCAGCCGCAAAGAGAACAGCGCCAGACCGATGGAAGCGCAGGTCTCAGAATAATTGGCGTCATTGGATAAATCATAATCAGTGGTAAACCGTTCCAGCCAGCCGGATTGGCCGATGCTGCCGGTCAGATATAGCTGCCGCCAGGCAATATCCTCCCATAGCCTGACACAGGCAGCCAGGAGTTCCTGGTCGCCCGCGGCGGCCGCGGCGTCCGCCATGGCGCAGTACAAATAGACGGCCCGGACGGCGTGCCCCTGGGCGCGGGTCTGCTGCCGGACGGGCTGATCAGCTTGGTGATAGCTCAGGTCAGGCCGGTTTTGGCGGCTCCCGGGAAATAATTCATAAAAATCAATACGGTCGCGTTCCAGCTCAAAATAATTGGGCGTTTGCCCCCGCTGATTAATGAAGTAAGCTGCCAGATTAAAATAGCGGGGCTCGCTGGTATGCTGCCAGAGCCGGATCAGGGCCAGCTCTATTTCCTCATGTCCCGGATAACCGTGCAATTGCTGGTCCCCCGGCCCAAATACTTCAGCGATCAGATCCGCAAAACGGCAGGCGATATCCAGAAGCCGGTCTTTGCCGGTACATTGACTGTAGGCTACCGCGGCTTCAATCAGGTGGCCCGCGCAGTAAAGCTCATGGCAGTCACAAAGGTTATGCCAGCGCTGCTCCGGCGCTTTAATCTGAAAATAAGTGTTCAGGTAGCCATCCTCACATTGTGCCTGACCCAGCAGCTCAATCAGGCTGTCTGCCTGAGCCGCCAGGCCCGGATCCGGATGAGCAGCCAGACTGTAGGCTACTGCCTCCAGCCATTTATAGCTGTCTGAATCCTGAAAGACAAACCCGTCAAAGTCAGCCTGTTCCAGACCAGCGGCAATGCGGAAATTGCGGATGGAATGGCTGGGCGGTGTGTCCGGCAGCTGATCATTCAGCGCCTGCCATTGATACGGTAGAATCTGCCGGGGAACCAGGTCAATATAACGGTTCCAGAAAGCATCCTGAATGTGCAGTTCAGAAAGCGCGGCGGTCTGGGGCAGCCTGCTGAGCTGAGCGTTGGAAAAGGGCTGACACATAGCTTTAATCCTCACTTTTTATTTAATCTATAAAAATACAAGTTTATCATTGCCAGTGCATATTCATTTGAAGTATAGCCTAAGACGGCTGATGAAATTGTCTGCCGTCTGGGATAAACCTGTCTGTCCCTGACCAGACCGTCTTGTCGCAGCCAGGGCTTGTAGGTATCATGAACACGACCAAAGAAAAGAGGTAAACAGATGGATAAAGCGGACCTTTTTGAAAAATCACAGCCGGAGGGAATCCTGGCTCACCCGCCTATGGGCTGGAACAGTTGGGACTGCTACGGCAGCAGCATTACGGAAGCGGAGTTTATGCAAAACGCCGCCTTCATGGCAGAACATCTGCTGGCCTATGGCTGGAACTACGCCGTAGTGGATATTCAATGGTACCAGGCTACTGCGGAAGGCTGGGAGTATAAACCGTTTGCGGATCTGTGCCTGAATGAATACGGTCTGCCCCAGCCGGCGGTGAATCGTTTTCCGTCAGCAGCCGGCGGGAAAGGCTTTAAGCCTCTGGCGGACCGGGTCCATGCGCTGGGCCTGAAATTTGGCCTGCATATCATGAGGGGAATTCCCAGGCAGGCTGTGAGCCAGGACCTGCCGGTGGCGGGTACGGACGGCATCCGCGCCCGGCAGATTGCGGACTTTGCGTCTGTTTGCCGTTGGAACCCGGACATGTACGGTCTCAAGATGGAGGCGGACGGTGCGCAGGCCTGGTATGACGCCTTGTACCGGCAGTTTGCCGACTGGGGTGTGGACTTTGTCAAGGTAGATGACTGTGCCTGGAATTTTGTGGCGCCGGAGCACTATCCGGCGGCGGAGGTGGAGGCGATTGCCCGGGCGATTAAAAACAGCGGCCGGGATATGGTCCTCAGCCTGTCCCCCGGCCCGGCCGTATTTGAGAAGCGGGAGCACCTCACCCGCTTTGCCCACATGTGGCGCATGACTGACGATTTCTGGGACCGCTGGGATCTGCTGCTGCAGGATCTGGAGCGATGCCGGGAATGGCAGGCGGTGGTAGGACCCGGCTGCTGGCCGGACGCGGATATGCTGCCGCTGGGCCGGCTCAATATGCGGGATCATCAGGGACAGGGCCGCCGCAGCGCTTTTACTGAGGCTGAGCAGCAGACCTTGATGAATCTCTGGTGCCTTTTCCGCTCCCCGCTCATGTACGGCGGTGACCTGCCCCGGGCCACCAGGCAGGATATCCGCCTGCTGCAAAACCGGGAGCTGCTGGCCGTCAGTCAGCAAGGCGGCTGGCCGCGGGACTGCCAGGCCTCTGAGCCGGGATTGTCTGCCTGGACCCAACTGGACTGCCAGGCCGGCCAGCCACAACCCTTCCTCTTCATCAATACGACGGATCAGCCACTCCTGCTCAGCCTTGACTTCAGCCGTCAGGACCGCGCCTGGGGCCGGGCCGTCAAAGCTGCGGCGGCTGGCTCCGCGACCGGCGGGACCTGCCGCTGGCATGAGGTCTGGCAGGAACAGGAAGCGCTGCAGATCAACGAAGCCAGCCACAGCCAGTTTACGCTGGCCCCGCATGCATCAAGGCTTTACCTGCTTGAAAAGCCTGAATAAATATCCTGTCCATGCGGCCGGCGGATTTCAGGCGCTCCGGAGCCAGACCGCCGCGGCCGTACCTTGATCGCAAAGCGATCTATAACTGAAGTAGAGGAGATCCAGCATGGCTAATTTGATTGTCAATCTTGACCGCCGCCTCAGCCATATCAATCCCGAGGTATACGGCAATTTTTCCGAACACCTGGGCCACTGCATATATGACGGCATTTACGTGGGAGAAAACTCAGCCATCCCCAATGTAAACGGAATGCGCAGTGATATTGTGGCCGCGCTTAAAGCGATTCATCTGCCGGTCCTGCGCTGGCCGGGCGGCTGTTTTGCTGATTCCTACCATTGGCAGGACGGGATCGGACCCCGGCAGACCCGTAAACGCATGGTCAACACGCACTGGGGCGGCGTAGTGGAAGACAATTCCTTTGGTACCCATGAATTTTTTGAGTTTTGCCGCCAGGTAGGCTGCGAACCCTACGTCAACGGCAATCTGGGCAGCGGTACCGTCCGGGAAATGTCCGAATGGATCGAATACATGACGTTTGACGGGCTGTCGCCCATGTCGCAGCTGCGGCAGGCCAATGGACAGGCCGGGCCCTGGCACCTGAAGTATTTTGGTATCGGCAATGAAAACTGGGGCTGCGGCGGCAATATGCGCCCGTCCTACTACGCGGATGTCTACCGGCGTTACCAGACTTATGTCCGCAGCTACGGCGATCATCAGATTTATAAGATTGCCTGTGGTCCTAATTCAGATGACTATGCCTGGACTGAGGAAGTGATGAAGTTAGCCGGTAATTATATGGACGGACTGAGCCTGCATTATTACACGGTGAACGGTGACTGGGAACATAAAGGCCCGGCTACCGGCTTCAGCAAAGCGGACTGGTATAAGACGCTAAAAAATACCCTCCACATGGAGGAGCTGATCCGCGGGCATCTGGCCATTATGGACCGCTATGATCCGCAGCATAAGGTTGACCTGATCGTAGACGAATGGGGTACCTGGTATGAGGTGGAACCCGGTACGAATCCCGGCTTTTTATACCAGCAGAATACGACCCGGGATGCTCTGGTAGCCGCAATTAACTACAATATTTTCAACAAATACAGCGACCGCATTCCCATGACCAATCTGGCTCAGCTGGTCAATGTCCTGCAGGCGCTGATTCTGACCGATGGGGAGCAGATGGTTCTGACGCCGACTTACTATGTGGTGGATCTTTATCAGCATCATCAAGGCGCCGACCTCCTTGAAAGCATGGTGGATACGCGGCTGGTCGGACAGGAAGCAAATGTGCAGGTGCCGGATTTGTCTGAATCAGCTTCCGTCAGCGAAGACGGAACGGTTAATATCACTTTGGCCAATCTGGCCGCTGACCGGGCAGCTGCGGTCCAGGTACAGCTGACTGGCCAGTCCGCCGCGGCTTATACCCTGACAGAAGCGCGGATCCTGAAGGGTGACCGCGACTGTCTGGATCTGCATAACAGCTTTACCCAGCCGCAGGCGGTCAGACCGGCTGATTATGCCGCTCAGGTCAAAGCCGCGCAGCCGGGGCAATTCAGTCTGCAGCTGCCGGCCGCGTCCGTCCTGCTGCTGCGGTTCAGCCAGGCGCAGGAAGGTTAGGGGTTAAACATGAATAAAGAGGGTGAGCTTTCCGCGGCCCGGGCCGCGGAGTTTACGCTGCCTGACGCTTTGCGGCAGCCCTGGGACTGCTGCTGCGGTAAAACGCACCGGACTAATCTGCAATGGTTCCGGGTGCAGCCTGACGTGCTGCAGGATCTGACGGATATCCTGCGGCAGGCTGACTGCCGCAGGGTTTTGCTGGTGGCAGACACTCATACTTATGCAGTGCAGGGCCAGGCTGCGGCGGACGTGCTGCAAGCTTGCTGCCCGGATCTTCTGCTGGAGCAGTTTATCTTTCCGGACCCTGAACTGGTCCCGGATGAACAGGCCCTGAAACGGCTGCAGGACTGGCGGCGCGCCATACCGGTTCAGACCGGAGACTATTGGCTGGCCGTTGGCAGCGGTACCCTCAATGACCTGACGCGCTACGTCAGCAGTCAGGAAAACCGGCCGTACTTAGTCTTAGGTACCGCCCCATCTATGGACGGCTATGCTTCGGGCGTTTCACCGCTGATCATCCGGCGCATGAAACAGACCTTTCCGGCGCAGAGTCCGCAGGCGGTGCTGGCGGATCCCCGGGTGCTGGCACGGGCACCCCGGGATCTGATCCTGGCCGGGATCGGCGATGTCCTGGGAAAATACAATTCATTACTGGACTGGCAATTGTCTGTTCTGGTTAATGACGAATATGATTGCCCGTTTATCAGAGGACTGGTTGAAAAAAGCCGTGATGAAGTAGCCCGGCTGGCGCCGAAGATTATCCGCGGGGATGAAGCCGCGGTGAGCGCGCTGATGACTGCCCTGACTGAAGTGGGGGTGGCCATGGACTACAGCGACAGTTCCCGGCCTGCTTCCGGCGCGGAGCATCATCTGGCGCATTTCTGGGAAATGCGGGAACTGCTTTCCGGCAATCACGGCCATTATCATGGCACCGAGGTCGGCTTAGCCTTACCGCTGATCTTAAGCCTGTGGCGGCAGCTGGCCGGCTGGCCGGAGCCGTTGGAAAAATGCAGCCGGCCTGCCCGGTCCAGCCAGGCCTGGCAGCGGCAGCGGACCCGCCAGCTTGAGGAAGCTTACCGGCAGGCCGCACCGTCCGTTTTGAAATTTGATCAGGAGGTTGACTGGTTTAATGAAAGTAAACGGCAACAGCGCCTGGCGCGCATCCGGGCGGTCTGGCCCCGGATCAGGCAGCTGGCGCAGACTGCCCCGGACCCGGAAACCCTCACCAGCCTGTACCGGCAGATCGGTTTCCCTCTGACTCCGGCCGATATCGGTCTGACGCCAGACGATGTACAAGCGGCGCTGAATCATGCTTCAGCTTTACGGGACCGCTATACCATTCTTCGCCTGCTCGACGACCTTAACTGGTCGCCGGCTGAGCTGCTGTAAGCTCGTCCCCGGTGTCGGCGGACTCATACGTGAGCTGGACCTGCTGCAGAATCTGCTGGTCTATCTGGTCTAAGGCCGCCTGATTGGCGGTCATGGCGTACAGCGCCAGATTGAGGTCTTTATCCGGCAGGTAAAGCAGATACATTCGCCCGTACATAGAAAGCGGCGCGTAATCTGCTGCCTGACCGCCTGCGTCGGCCGGCGGCCAGCCAAATTGCAGGTAGCCGGTCTGAAAGCCCTGGACGTGGTGCAAGGGACCGTTTGTGCTCAGGGTCGCGTCTGCCTGAAGCCAGGTCTGCCCGTCCAGCGTCGCGGCCCGGGTTTGCAGGTCTGTGGCTTCAAACTGGCTGTCCGCTGCGGCCAGACCCAACGCCGGCAACGCCAGACAGGTCTGGTCAAAGGCGGTTACGGCCATGAGCTCGGTGCTGGTCAGCTGCCGGCCCAGACCGCCGACGTAATAGCAGCCCAGATAGCTGTTATACAGGGAAGAATCCGGATTATAAAATTCACTGCGCGCCGCCAGGGGCTTAAAGCCGGCGATCGCGTAATCTATGCTGAAGGTAACTGTCTGGTTCAGATAGGCAGATAAACCGGCCGACGCGTTAAAGGTGTTCATGACCGGAAAAAGCGCCGTGCCCATAATCCTGGTATCCAGCGGCAGACTTACGGTTACGCCGCTTTGCCGCGCGACACAGTGCCGTTCATTCAGCCGGTCATAGGCTGACATCAGCAACACGGCCCGGGGACCGGCAAAGGCTGGCAGCAATAAAAAAAGCAGCAATGCCAGCAGCGCCAGTCCCGGGATGAACCAGCGCCGCCGCTTCCTGCGGTGAGAGCGCCGGACCGGCGCCGGTTCAGCCTCAGGCTCAACCTTGGCCGGATACCGTTTCATTCGGTGGTTGGCTCAGAGATGACCGGCGCCGCAGCGGTGCCCGGACTCTGGAATTTCAGGTTATGGCCGCGGACGGAGACCTTGGTTTTGGCGTCGACCGACCGGGTTATAAACACGTTACCGCCAATGGTCACCCCCTGGCCGATCACCGTTTCGCCGCCTAAAATGGTCGCGCCGCCATACACGGTTACGTGGTCGCCCAGCGTGGGGTGCCGGCGCACGCCCCGCAGCGACTGGCCGCCGCGCGTGGACAGGGCGCCCAACGTTACGCCCTGGTAAATCTTACAGTGCTCACCGATGACCGAGGTTTCGCCAATGACCACGCCGGTGCCGTGATCAATAAAAAAGTAACGGCCGATTTCCGCACCAGGGTGGATATCAATCCCCGTCTTGCTGTGGGCATATTCACTCATGATCCGCGGAATCAGCGGAACCTGCAGCCGGTACAGCTCATGGGCCAGCCGGTGCACCGTGATGGCAAAGATTCCGGGATAAGCCAGAATGATCTCACTGAAGCTGCCGGCGGCCGGGTCCCCGTCATATGCGGCTTCCACATCCGTTGCCAGTAAATCACGCACCTGCGGCAGACGCTCTAAAAACCGGTCCACAATCGTCTCAGCCGCGTCCGGCTCTCCCGGGCAGGAAGCTTCACACATGGAGATACTGTCCGCATCCTGGCGGCGGCGGTGGCACAGTGCCAGCCCGATTTCATGCCGCAGCTTAAAGCGGATCTCACTCAGGCAGTCATTCAGATAAAAATAGGTATGGTAAGCCGCGGCGTCTCTGCGGTCATAATAACCCGGGAACATTAAAGCTCTGAGCTTATGTGTGATATCAATAATAACTTTCCGGTCGGGCAGGTAGCCATAATTGACGTCCTGCAAAGATGGATAACGCAGATAGCTTTCCTGCAGCTGTCTGACCAGATTGGCGGCTTCCGGGCTGCGTCCGCCCGTATCCCGGTCTGCTGCAGACGGTGAATCGGTTTGCTCTTGTGTCATGACTGATCTGCTCCTTTATTGTTGGTCTCAGGTACACCGGCAGGCGCGTCAGCCTGTTCCGTGGTCTGAGACTTGGTGGTATCCGGATCGGGCCGGATTTGTTCCTGCCACTGGCCGTAGCCTTCCTGCGCCAGCTCTTCATAAGGGATAAAGCGAAGGGCGGCGCTGTTAATACAGTAGCGCAGTCCCCCGGCAGAAGCAGGTCCATCCTCAAAGACGTGTCCCAGGTGGCTGTTAGCCATAACGCTGCGAACCTCAGTCCGCACCATCCCGTGACTGTGATCCGGGAGCTGAACGATGTTCTGGGCTGCTACCGGCCGGGTAAAGCTTGGCCAGCCGCAGCCTGAATCATATTTGTCCTCTGAGCTGAACAGCGGCTGACCGCTCACGCGGTCTACATATAAGCCGGGCCGGAATTCCGCGTCATAGGGATTACGAAACGGCGGTTCCGTTGCCTGGTGCTGAGTGACCTCATATTCCAGCGGGGTGAGATGCTGCCGCAGCGTCCGGTCGTCCGGTCTGACAAAAGTCTCCGGCTGAGCGGGTTTGGGACTGGCCGCTTCAGCCGCGGCGGACGGAACGGCGTCGTTTTGGACTTCCGCTTGTTCCTCGCCTGCTGCCGCAGCCTGGTCCCCGGTTGGTGCGGCTGTCCGGACGGCCTTCAGATTATCCGGTAAATACAGACTGAGAGCCTGGTAAAAATTCCGGGCCGGGATCTGGGAGTAGCCGCCGGGATTCTTATCCAGATAGTGCTGATGATAGTCTTCTGCCGGTACAAATGAAGATAACGGCAGAAATTCCGTACAGATACGACCATCCAGACGGCTGCGCAACCGCTCAAATGCCGCGGTGATCTCCGGAATATCCTCTTCCTGACTGTAGTAAATCCCGCTGCGGTACTGCCGTCCCCAGTCATAACCCTGATGATCCGGATGTAAAGGATCAATGAGGGCAAAAAAGATATCCAGCAGACTGCTTAAGCTCAGGAGCTCCGGCGCGTAATAAAGCCGGACGGCCAGGACATAATCACTCTGGCCGTAACAGACGCGGTTGTAACTGGCATCCCCGATACCATTGGCATAGCCCGCGGCAGAGCAGGCTACGCCGGGTACACGCGTCATCCAGGCCTGAACCGCCCAGAACTGACCGCCGGCCAGGACGATTTCCTTCAACACCCGGTGACTGAAATCTATTTCCTGGTTAGGGTTGGGCGCCCAGCCGGTCAAAGATGGATCCGACTTTTCTTTTGCCATGGTTACGACCTCCTTTTGTTCATTGTATTATAAAGAATTTCAGGGACAAGGTGTTAATTAAGCGCAGATGGTCAGCGCGGGCAGCCGGACCGGCTTTTGCTTTGGCTTTACAAAATGTTCACAAAATAAAGGTCAGTTAAAGTCAAAAAACCTTGACAGCCCTTTGCTCCCTGCTATAATAAAGTCAAATAAAGTCAAACGACTTTATGAGCTCCCGCCCTTTGGGGACGAGAGGCAGCAGGTTTCAGATTTAAGGAGATGTAAAAATGGCCAGATTGAGCGATGTAATTGAGCAGCTGATCAAAGAACTCATTGAGGAAAACAATGGCTGCGCAGAAATTACCCGCAGTGAGCTGGCTGAGCAGGTCAACTGCGTGCCTTCGCAGATAACCTATGTCCTGTCTACCCGTTTTACGAACGGTCAGGGCTATCTGGTTGAAAGCCGGCGCGGCGGCGGCGGCTGGATCCGGATCCGCCGGATCAGCAACAGTACCACCGCGGAGCACTATATCATGCATGCTCTCAACGCTATGGGAGAGCAGTTGAGTCAGCAGCAGGCGGAGGTTTATTTAAAGAACTTTGTGGATTATGACGTGATTCCCCGGCCGGTGGCCAGAGTTATGAAAGGCGGTTTGTCTGATCAGGCCCTGAACCGGATTGATACCGGACTGAGGGATTTTGTCAGGATGGATATGATGAAGAATATGCTGATGTGCTTTATTTTGGGCTCGGCGTCCAAGTAGAGCTGAGGTTGACGGTATTGTTCATTGTAGTCCGGAAAGGGGAGCAAACATTATGAAATGTGATCGTTGTCATCAAAATCAGGCAGCTGTCACGCTCACGCAGACGATTAACGGCGTGACCCGTGACCTCCATCTGTGCCCGGCCTGCGCGTCTGAGCTGGAAGCTCAGTTTGCCAAGCATACCTGGGCCAAGCTGTTTCCGGATAACTTTTTTGGCAGCTGGCTGGGCCATACCGGCGGCATACCGGATTTTGGAGGCACGGCCCAGCAAGGCTTAACCTGCCCCAGCTGCAGCACCAGCTTTGCTGACTTCTTAAAAACAGGGCTGTTTGGCTGTCCGGACTGCTACCGGGCCTTTGCCCCTGAGCTGGACGGACTGTTCCGCAGAGTGCAGGGACAGACCCGGCATGTGGGCCGGGGCATTCAGCCCGCAGCGGCCGGGTCCGGCCGGACGGCTGCCGGGAGCGGCTCCGGACCCCGGCCGGAGCGCACCGCCGTTGCCGGAGCCGCCGCCACGCCGCCGGATCCGGTCGGTCAGGTGACTTTGGAGCTGCAGCAGCTCAAGGAACGTCAGAGCCGCGCGGTTTCCCGGGAAGACTATGAAAGCGCCGCGCAGTGCCGGGATGAAATCCTGCGGCTGCGGCAGCGCCTGGAGAAGCTGCAGGCTGCGGGCAGTGCTTCGCCGGCCGCAGCTGAGACGGCTGAGGGAACAGCCGCTAAGCAGAAAGGGGAAAGCCTATGACATGGTATATAGACCGTGGTCCGGATTCAGACTTTATTATTTCATCCCGGATTCGCCTGGCCCGTAATGTCCGCGGATATCGCTTTCCCAACCGGATGAGTCCGGAGGAAGCCAGACAGTTTGTCAAAACAGCGGAAGACGCTTTTATGCAGGCTAATCGCGGGATGAGCCGCCGCTACACGGTGGTGGATCTTAAGGAGCTGGCGCCGGAAGAGCGCTTATCACTGGCGGAAAAACGCCTGATCAGTGAAGACCTGCTCAAGCACAGTGACAGCTGCGGGGTGGTGATCAGCCGGGATGAAGCCTTGTCCGTGATGCTGGGTGAGGAAGACCATATTCGCATTCAGGCGATGGCGCCTGGTTTTGATCTGGATAAGGCTTACCAGGAGGCCTCCCGGGCGGCGGCTGTTTTTGAAGAACGGCTGCCGGTGGCCTATGACGAACAATACGGCTTTTTGACTGCCTGTCCGACCAATACGGGTACAGGCCTGCGGGCGTCCGTGATGATTCACCTGCCGGCGCTGACGGAGCTGGGCCAGATCCGCGCGCTGATAGAAAATCTGCAGAAACTGGGCTTTACGGTACGGGGTAATTACGGCGAGAACAGTCAGGCCACAGGTTACCTGTATCAGATTTCAAACCAGATCACCCTGGGTTTAAGTGAAACGGATCTGATCCGGGATCTGCAGCAGACCGTGCGGCAGGTCATGGGACTGGAAGGCCAGGCCAGACAGCGTTTGTACGGCGCCAATCAGGCCAGGACGGAGGACCGGATTTACCGGGCTTTGGGTACACTGAGCTACGCCCGGCTGATCAGCAGTGAGGAAGCCCTCAAGCTTTTGTCTGACCTGAGGCTGGGGGTTGAGACCGGCGTGCTCAAGCAGCTGAAACCGGAGGATGTCAACCGCCTGACCATTAGCATCGGCCCGGGCACCATTCAGAAAGCCGCAGGAGAACCGCTGGACACAACCAGCCGCGACCGCCAGAGGGCCCGTCTGATCCGGGAGACGCTTGAAAACGCGGCCGCCGGTAACCAGCAGCAGCCTGACTGAGCAGCATAGCTGAATATAGATAGATAACTTAAGGAGAACATATTATGATCATGAAATTTTCACCCCGAACCGCGCAGGTTATGATCCGCGCGTACCTGACGGCCAAATCTTTTCAACTGGATTATATCGGCACCGAACATCTGTTAGCCGGCATTTTAAGTGAAGAAAACGGCCCGGCCTGCGATGCGCTGGCTGAGGAGGGCGTGACCCGTGAAAACTTTGCGGAAGCGCTGCGCAGTATCAGTGAACGGGAGCAGACCGACCCTGAAATGTCGCGGGACTTTGATATCCAGCAGATTATGCGCCTGGTCACTCCCCGTACCAAACGGGTCTTTGAGCTGGCCACGCATCTGAGCAATCGTCTGGGCAATAGCGTCATTGAGCCGGAGCACCTGCTTCTGGGCATTTTGCAGGAGGGCGACAGCGTCGCCATCCGGCTGCTGAACGGCAGCGGCGCCAACCTGCAGGCTGTTTTTCAGAATCTGATTGCGCAGCTGCAAAGCAGTGACGGCGAAGAAGAGGACAGTGAGGGCGGTGAGGCCGGCAGTGATGCTGAAGAGCTCAACCGCATTAATGATAATCTGAATATTTACCGGCAGGGCCAGTCCGGTCAGCGCCCGGCAGCTGGCGGCAACGGCAGCAAACGCGGCGGCCGCCACAAAATGCTGGACAAATATGGCAGCAACCTGACGGAGGAAGCACGCAAGCATGTATTTGATCCGATCATCGGGCGGCAGAAGGAGATTACCCGCGTGGTGCAGATCCTGGCGCGGCGGACTAAAAATAACCCTGTGCTGATCGGCGAACCAGGCGTCGGTAAAACGGCGGTGGCTCAAGGTCTGGCGGAGCTGATTGTAGAGGACAGCGCCCCGGCTTTCCTGAAAAATAAGGAGCTGTATTCTGTTGATCTGAGCGGCATGCTGGCCGGCGCCAAATACCGCGGTGAATTTGAGGAGCGCTTAAAAGGTGTGACTACGGAAGCCGCGGAGGACGGCAATGTAATCTTATTTATAGACGAATTGCATACCCTGATCGGGACAGGCGCCGGCGGTGACGGCGGCACCATGGACGCGGCCAATATCCTGAAGCCGCTGCTGACCAATGGTAAACTCCAGATCATCGGCGCGACGACGATTGATGAATACCACAAGCACATTGAAAAGGACGCCGCGCTGGAGCGCCGTTTCCAGCCGGTTATGGTCGGTGAACCCAGCGCGGAAGAAAGCATCCAGATCCTGAAAGGCATTCGCTCCAAATATGAGGAGCACCATCACGTCAAGATCACGGATGAGGCGCTGGAAGCCGCGGTCAAGCTGTCTCAGCGCTACATTACCGATCGGTTCCTGCCGGATAAGGCCATTGACCTGATGGATGAAGGCGCGTCCAAGTTAAGAATCCATACCTATGCTGATCCGCCTGAGGTGAAAGCCCTGAAGGAGAAGCTCAGCAAGATAGAGGATGAAAAACGGGAAGCCGCGGAACAGGAGGCCTTTGAAAAGGCCGCGGCGCTGCTCAAGCAGGAGCAGGCCCTGCAGGCGGAGCTCAGCCAGAAACAGGCTGACTGGCAAAAAGATCAGGACGGCCAGCACAATGTACTGACGGCCGATGATATTGCCGATGTGGTGGCGCAGTGGACCGGCGTGCCGGTCCGCAAAATCACGGAAAACGACAGTGAAAAGCTGCGCAACCTGGAAGCTGAACTGCATAAACGGGTAATCGGCCAGGACGAAGCGGTTACCGCAGTAGCCAAGGCTATCCGCCGCGGCCGCCTGGGTCTCAAAAACCCCAACCGGCCTACCGGTTCCTTTATCTTCCTGGGTACCACGGGCGTGGGCAAAACCGAGCTGGCCAAAGCCTTGGCTGAGGTCATGTTCGGGGATGAAAACGCCATGATCAGGATTGACATGTCGGAGTACATGGAGAAGTTTGATGTCAGTAAACTGATTGGCTCGCCGCCGGGATATGTGGGCTATGACGAAGGCGGCCAGCTGACGGAAAAAGTCCGCCGCCGTCCCTATTCAGTGGTGCTTTTTGATGAGATTGAGAAAGCTCATCCGGATGTGTTCAACGCCTTGCTGCAGATCCTGGAAGACGGCCGTCTGACAGATGGACAGGGCCGTACCGTGGACTTCCGCAATACCATCATCATCATGACCAGCAATATTGGCGCCCGGCTGCTGACCGGCTCAACCAGCCGGCCCATCGGCTTTGCCTCAGCCAGCTCCAGTGAGGCGAAGGATCCTGAAAAGGCCCGCCTGTATGGGGGCCGCAATTATGAGGAAGCCCGCAAGCTGGTGCTGGAAGAAGTCCGCAAGACTTTTAATCCGGAATTTATCAACCGGGTGGACGCGCTGATCTTCTTCCACATGCTGGATCATGAGGCCATGCTCAAGATCGTCCGCATCATGCTCCAGCAATTGAGTCAGCGGCTGGCGCCGGTCGGCCTCAAACTGGAGACTACAGAGGAGGCCGAACGCTTCTTAATCCAGAAGGGCTACGACCCCAGCTACGGCGCTCGTCCGCTGCGCCGTGAAATTCAGACCGCGGTGGAAGACCGCATCTCTGAAGCGATGCTGGACGGCGTGTTGAAAAACGGCGACACGGCCCTGGTTACGGTGACTGACGGTGATATCGCGGTATATAACGCGGCTAACCCGCCCAAACCAGCTGATGACCGCGCCAAGAGCGACAAAAAGGCTGATGGCGCCAGGTCGGCCGGGTCTAAAAAGGCCCGGCCGGCGGGGCCGGTCATAGCAGTGGATTTGCCGGAGGGTGAAACCGCCGCGGAAAAACCCGGCCCGGCTGCCGGCCAGTCCGGTCCGGCCCCTGAGGCTGGCTCCGCAGCTGACGCAGGGTCAGGGAAAGCTGATAGTCAGGACCAGTAAGCCCCCAGCGGCCCACAGCAGCCTTAAGCTTGCGGAAGGACGGTATGAAGCCGGCCCGGATTGTCTGAATCCGGGCCGGCTTTTTGCTGTCTTTCCTGCTCAGCTGCCGCGTGCTATGCTAACGTTAAGGCTGAATCAGCCCTGTTAAATAAAGGAGTGTAGTTATGACCCTCTTTCATAAAGAAACCTTACCCTGCCCCTTTTGCACCGCGGATGAGGAGGTCCTGATCTGGGACCGCATTGACCTGGCGGAAGACCCGGATCTGAAGGACCGCATCTACCGTAAGGACATTCAGTCGCATATCTGTCAGAACTGCGGTGAGACCTATGTGCTCTCCCGCCCTTTCTTATATGTGGATCAACAATCTAAGCTGCAGATTTATTACTGCCCGCAGTATCTGGAGCTGCTTGAAGCTGACGGCTCTCAGACCGGGGCAAAACCCGCGGACGGAGCAGCGGCCGCCGCTATCCGGGAGCGGGACCCGGCTACCAATCTGCCGCCGGCGCTGACGGCAGCTCTGGAAGCGGTGTTCCCTGCGGAACAGCTTAAAGCCTGGCGGCTGCGGTTGACGCTGACCTATAATCAGCTGATTGAAAAAATGCATCTGGCCGATCACCATATGGACGACCGGATCATGGAAGTCGTTAAGCTTGCGCTGCGCAGCCGTTACCTGACAGAAGAAAACCTTTTACTGGAGGAAATGTATTTCCTGTCCGCCAATGACGACAGCCTGATGTTTGAAGTCAGGGAGGCGGAAAAAGGCTGGTACAGCTTGGAGAGCCAGACGGCGCTTTACCGCAACGCGGAAACGTTATTGGCCGGACGGCTGCCGGCGGAAGGCCGCTGGACCCTGGCTGACCACCACTACGCGGCACAGCTGATTCAACCGCCGGAGGCTGCGCCGGCCTCCCCGGCGACGACGGCTGACGGAGGGGCGTGAAGTCCGGATGGCTATGGACCTGCCCCGCCTGGATGAAACGTTGCCGGAACCGCTGTATGAACAGCTGGCCCAGGCTATAAGAGAAGCGATCCGCAACGGCGAGCTGGCGGGCGGTTCTGCCATGCCCTCCCTGCGGCAGCTGGCGCAGCGTTTAGGTCTGGGACTGATCACGGTGCAGACAGCCTATCAGCGCCTGAGCGAAGAAGGCTATCTGCTGGCCCAGCCCCGCCGCGGCTATTTTGTGGCCAGACTCCAGGCGCCGCCGTCCCCGGCCTTTCCGACCGCCTGGCAGCAGGCCGGCGCCGGAGCTGACCTGTCTGCCGGCCTGCTGCCCGCCGCGCCCCAGCCGTCCTGGCTTTACGACTTCACATATGAAGGCGTGGATCCGGCCAGCTTCCCCTATAAAGACTGGTCCCGGCTGACCCGCCAGATCCTGGCTGCCAGACCCGCGTTTTTAAGTCAGCCCCCGCCGTCTGGCGGCCTGCCTCAGCTGAATCAGGCGCTGGCGGCCTATCTGGCTCAGGCCCGCGGTGTTCGCTGCCAGCCGGAGCAGATCATCATCAGCTCCGGTTCGGATGCCTTGCTCAATCTTCTGCTGCGGCTGCTCCCGCCGGAAGCTTGCCGCTGCTTTGGCGTGGAAAATCCGGGATACAACCCGGTAGCAGAGCAGGTGGCCGCTCAGGGCCTGCCGCGGCGCTCGCTGCCCGTCCGGCGTGAGGCTGGCGGCATTGATTACCAGGCTTTAATAGAAAGTCCGGTCACGTGCCTGAGCATTACCCCTACCCACCAGTTTCCTACCGGCGCCATCATGCCGGTCACCTTGCGGTACAAACTGCTGGATTGGCTGGCCAGACAGCCGGAGCGCTATATACTGGAAGACGATTATGACAGTGAACTGAAATATGTGGGCCGGGCAATTCCAGCGCTTAAAAGTCTGCCCGGCAGCGAACGGGTGGTGTATCTGGGCAGTTTTGGCAAATCCGTCTCGCCCGGCCTTCGCCTGAGTTATATGGTGCTGCCGCGGACGCTGCAGCAGCGGCTGCCGCAGATCCGGCCTGCTTTACGTTGTCCGGTCCCGGTGCTGGAGCAGGCGGTGATGGCGGCGTTTTTGACCTCGCCGGCGTTTGACCGGCAGCTGGCGGAAAACCGTAAACGCTACCGGGCCAAACGCAACTTTTTAGTTCAGGCTGTCCGGGCCTGGGGGCACGGACGCTGCCGGATCATCGGCGCTGAAGCCGGCTTACACCTGCTGCTTGAAATAGACAGCGGCTGGACTGCCCCGCAGCTTTGCCGGCAGGCGGCCAGCCTGGGCATCAGAGTCTATCCGCTGGAGCAGTTCTGTCAGGAGCGCGATCTGCCGTGGCCCTGGTCAAGGCCCTGTCTTCTGCTAGGTTACGCCCGGATCAGTGAGGCCGGCCTCAAAGACGGTTTGCGGCTGCTGCTGAATCTGATTCTCTCTTCGCCAGCCGGGACCGACCCGGAGTAGGGAGTAGCGTCGCCGGCCTGGAGCGGGGCGGCTGACTGTTCTTTGCCTGGACAGCGGGGCCGGGGGGCTTTGCTTCAGAAGCGGCGCACTGGTGACCAATACCAGAGGCTGGGCTTGCTATACTGTAAGCAGATCGTACAGCCATCCCGGCGCTAAAAACCGTAAATCAGGCTGTACAGGAGAGTGCCTATATGTTGCAGCGTTCTATACAAACCTGGATCCGCGGCCGCCGCGCGGTAGATGGGGCGGGGGTCAGGATGACCCGTATCCTCACGGCGGAAACAGTCCGTCAGTTTGATCCCTTTTTATTACTGGATTCTTTTGATTCAACTGATCCGGACGATTATCTGGCAGGCTTTCCCCTGCACCCCCACCGGGGCATTGAAACCTTGACCTACCTGATCAGCGGTGAAATTGACCACCGCGACAGTTTAGGCAATGCCGGCCGGATCGGAGACGGTGAAGCCCAGTGGATGACGGCCGGCAGCGGCATCATGCATGAGGAAATGCCGCAGGAAAGCCCCCGGATGCTGGGCTTTCAGCTCTGGATCAATCTGCCGGCCCGGGATAAAATGACCCGGCCGGTTTATCATGACCTGAGGGCGGCGGATATCCCGCTGGTATCACCTCAGCCTGGTGTGGACATCCGCGTTATTGCCGGCAGCCTGGCAGGTCAGCAGGGCTATAAACCGGCCTTTGTCGCCGCAACAGTCCTGGATATCAGCCTGGCTGGCGGAACGGCCTATGACCTGGCCCTGCCCCAGCAACAAAAGTCCTTCTTATTTTTGATTTCCGGTTCTGGACAGGCTGCCGGGCAGCGCTTCCCGGAAAAAAGCGCTATCTTGCTGGGACAGGAGGGCGAAGGGATCAGCCTGAATGCGTCAGACGGACCGCTGCGGGTGATCGCCTTTGCCGGCCAGCCCTTACAGGAGCCTATCGCCTGGGGTGGCCCTGTGGTTATGAATACGCAAAAGCAACTGTCTGAGGCGTTTGATGAGCTCAACCGCGGGACCTTTATCAAAACCCGACCGGAGCTGTAGCCTGGGCTGCAGTCTGTGCCGGCCAGCTCAGGGGTCCAGGCTGCGAGCCGCTGACCTGAGGGCTCAGTAAAAATGAGGGAGACGCACGATCCTTGTGCGCCTCCCCCTTTTATGACCGCCAGGCTGCGTTCCAAGCAGCTTCAGGACGGCTGAGCCTTTTCCCGCAGGCCCTCCTGCAGCTCTTTATCCTGCAGCCGCTTGGACAGTACAGATAATGATGCCGCAATATTTTCATTTTGAATCAGGATCGACTCCGGCGCATGCAGGTGAATGGGCGCAAAATTCCAGATTGCGCGGATACCTGCCGCCACCAGCTGATCACAGACTGCCTGCGCCTGTTCCTGAGGCACGGTTATAACTGCAATCTGAATCTTATTATCCTTCACGACCTGCGACAAATCTGACATAGGGCTGACGACCAGCTTGCCGACATTGGTGCCGACTTTAGCCGGATCATGATCAAAAGCCGCCATCAGGTTAAGACCGTATCCCTGAAAACCCTTGTAGTTAATCAGCGCTACGCCCAGGTGACCGGCGCCGACGACTACGGCATTTTTCAAATTGTTATAGTCCAGCAGCCGGGCCAGCTCATTGATCAGTTCGCTGACATTGAAGCCGGTGCGCGGCTTACCGACCACCCGCGTCAGCGCCATGTCCTTGCGCACCTGTACGGGATGCAAGTTCAAATCTTCAGCAATGGTGGAGGAAGATATGACGGTCACGCCCTGCTCCTGCCGCTGTTTCAGATAACCGTAATAAACCGGCATCCGGCGCAGAGCGGGCTGAGGCATATCAAACTCACTCTCCAGGTCCTGATGTTTTCTGATCTTCAATTGACTGTCCTCCGTCTATAGGGTTAAAGACTGACCTTCTGTTGTCAGCAGCTGCAACGTCATCTTAATGGTACGGCAAAAAACCTGTCCGCCCGAGAGACGGAGCAGGAATTATATTTAACCTTTAATAACTGATCAT
>JAAVLZ010000019.1 GCA_012034405.1 Oscillospiraceae bacterium HV4-5-C5C
AACCTAAAACCGTAAAAGGGGCTTCGTACTTCAAAAAGTAATTCTGAAGAGGAGCCTCGCTTTGCTATACCAAATTTTGGCTATTTCACCTGCAGTTTAACACGTTTTTGTACCCGATTGGGCACTTTCACGCCACGATTTTTTGCAATCGGCTGAATTTCAGGGGCTTAGCTGTTCAAAAGGGGACTTACTTTTGCAATCTACACTTTGTCCGGATTCACAGTTTTTTGTGGTTGCAGGCAGCCGGTTTCCTGCTTGCGAGCGTTGGTACCAATGTGATAAAATAAAACAAATGTTCGGAACAAATGTTCCTGATGGCTGCTTAAGGAGACCGTTATGGATGTGGTAGAAAAACTGGGCATACTGGCCGCGGCCGCAAAATATGATGTATCCTGTTCCTCCAGCGGGAGCACCCGCGCGCGGCCGGCAGGCGGACTGGGACAGGCTTTTTCCGCAGGTATCTGTCACAGCTGGACGGCGGATGGCCGTTGTGTTTCCCTGCTGAAAGTCCTGTTTACCAATCAATGTATCTATGACTGCGCCTATTGTCTTAACCGGCGCAGTAATGATATTCCGCGGGCCGCTTTTGAGCCGGAGGAGCTGACTGCGCTGGTCATGGGGCTTTACCGGCGGAATTTCATTGAGGGTTTGTTTTTGTCTTCTGCAGTAGCGGTATCTCCGGACCGGACAATGGAACAGCTCTGGCAGGTGCTGCGGCTGCTGCGGGAACGGGAGCGTTTTGGCGGTTACATCCATGTCAAGCTGATACCGGGCGCGGATCCGCGCTGGATTACAATAATCGGTCATCTGGCTGATCGCCTGAGCCTGAACGCGGAGCTGCCGACTGAGTCCGGCTTGAAACGACTGGCCCCGGCAAAAAGCCAGGCCATCACCCTGCCGGCTATCCGCCAGATCGGCCGCCTGTCTCAGCAGCAGGATGACCGGGGAGAGCAGCGCTTTTTGCCGGCCGGCCAAAGCACCCAGCTTATAGTGGGTGCTACGGCAGACAATGACCGGACCATCTTACTCCACAGTCAGTCCTTATACCGGGTGCCGCGGATGAAACGGGTTTACTATTCCGCCTATGTGCCACTGAATCAGGACCCGCGCCTGCCGGTCAGGGTTGAGGGCGGTCTGCGCCGGGAGCACCGTTTATACCAATGTGACTGGCTGCTGCGCTTTTACCGCTTCAGCGCGGATGAACTGCTGCCAGCCCAATATCCGGATCTGCTGCCGGAGCTGGATCCCAAAACTGTCTGGGCTCTGCGGCACCCGGACTTTTTCCCGATTGAGGTCAACCGCGCGGATTACTGGCAGCTGCTGCGGGTTCCGGGTATAGGCCCAACCGGCGCTCAGCGCATTACCGCGGCCCGCCGTGGCGGCAGCCTCAGGGCGGAGGATCTGCCCCGCCTGAAGATCGTCATGAAACGGGCACGCTATTTTATTACCTGCGGCGGCCGCTCCCCGCTGGATCGCTCTGAGCTGGCCGGGATGAATCGGCCAGACCGGCTGGCCCAGCGCCTGGCCGCGGAGGAGCCCTGCGTGATTGACCGGCAGCAGGACTTTTTCAGCCTGTACCCGGAGCTGCGGCAGCCGCAGTCTGGTCCTGGCGGTGTGGGGGCCGGTGAGCGGACGGCAAACCGGGGCGCGGCCCGGCTGCCTGATCCCAGACAGCGTCAACAGGAGGCGGAGCGTTTACGTGATTTATTTGCTTGAACAGGGGGGCCTGGAGGGATTGGCTGGGCTTTGGCCTGAGTTGACTGAAGCGGATCAGGTCTACCAGACCAGGCACTGGCAGCCCCGGCTGGACGCAGTAGCTGTCAGGCAGGCTGTCTTTCGCCCGGAAACCGCCGCGGCGGTGCTGGCGCGCTGGCAGCGCGTTTTGCGGGCGGAAGGACTGCACCGGCTGGCCTTAGCCGCGGCCAGTGAAGATGCGGAAGTATACAATTATCTGGCTGTATTTTTACGGGCCTGCCGCCGGGACGGAGCAGCTTTGTTTAATTATATGCAAAGGCAGGAAGTATACCCGCTGCGCTGCCTGGAGCGGGAGGTTCAGCGGGAAGTCCATCGCTTTTTGGGACTCCTGCGTTTCAGCTGCAGCAAGGAAGGCATATACTACGCGCCGTATGAACCGGAACATGATATCAGCCGGTTTATCGCGCCGCATTTTGCTCAGCGGATGGGTGAGGAGCGCTTTATTATCCATGACCTGAGACGTGAAAAGGCGGTGCTGTATGAATGCGGCCAGCTGCGTCTGCAGCCGCTGCCCCGCGCCTTCAGTGATTTCTGGAAGGCTGAGGACGCTTCCTTTGTGCGAGCCTGGCAGCGTTACTACCAGCAGGCAGCGGTTGAGGGGCGGCTTAATCCGCAGCTGAGACGGCAGAATATGCCCAAAAAGTACTGGGCATATCTGAGTGAGCTGTGGGGTCCTATGACGGACTGAACCCTTCCGGCTGACCTTACCGGTGCACTGTGTTTGACGCCGCTCCCGGTCCTTATGTATCTGAATCCGGCTCAGCCGTAGCTGAGGGGAGGACCAGCGTCACCCGGGTGCCAAAGCCCAGCCGGCTGACTACCTCAAAGTAACCGCCGTGGCGGCGGGCTATCCATTGGGCTATGGCTAAACCCAGCCCGGAGCCGCCGGTTTTCCGGGCCCGGGATTCATCTGAACGGTAAAATCGGTCAAAGATATGTGGTACATCCTCCGGCGCCATACCAATACCGTTATCCTGAACCTGCAGCAGCACCCGGTCGCCGCTGCGGCGGCAGCTCAGACTGATGACAGATCCGGCCGGAGAGTATTTGACGCTGTTATCCATCAAAATTCGCAGGGCCTGCTTGATCAGGACGCGGTCGGCCTGCAGCAAAGCCTGGTCCGAACCGCGCTTTTCATAACGATGCTGCTGATCAATCAATCGGGCTTCATACAGCAGCTCGTCCAGCAACTCGCTGGCGTCAAAACCGGTCAGATTGAGCTTAAGACTGTTATTTTCTCCCCGGGCAAGAAACAGCAGCTGGTCAATCAGCTTTTTCATGCTTTGCGTTTCGGCGGCGATGGCCTGGATTGACTCATCCAGTACGGCCGGATCCTGTCTGCCCCAGCGCTGCAACAGCGCGACGTAGCCCTGAATAACGGCCAGCGGGGTACGCAACTCATGAGACGCGTCAGAAACAAAACGGACCTGGGAATCATACCCTTGACGGATGCGCTCCAGCATACAGTTGATCGCCTGGGCCAGGGCCTGCAGCTCGTTCTGGCTGCTGCTGACTTCAAGCCGGCGGTCCAGCTGCTCTACCCCGATTGTACTGAGCGCCCCGGTCAGCTTTTCCAGTTCGGCTTCAGATAAACCCAGGGGGTCCTGACTGGCCGCCTGAAGTGTATTGGCGGCGGCCGCCAGCTCATTCAGCGGCCTCAGTGCCCGCCGGACGGCGCGGCGGCTGCGGCCTAAGCCTGCCGCTACATAAATCAGCTGCAACAATCCTAATGCTGGCAGCAGGCCATATAACAGACGGACGGCCGGAGCCAGGCTGGCGCTTGACCGCAGCATATCGGTACCTGATTTCAGTTTGACCTCATAATGCAAGGAGAGCAGGAGCTGGCTTAAAGGTGTCTGACCGCTGCGGGACCGGCTGAGGCTGAAACGGCGGCCGCCGCTGACCCAGGCGGACAGCGGCAACCAGTCGGCAGGCTGGGTCTGCTCTGACCAGAACCATGAGGTTGCCAGGGTTTCAGCTGAGCCGCGGCCACCAAACGCCGGACTGCTCTCGCCAGCGTCTGACGAGGCGGCAGAAACAGCGGGTTCTGCGCTCAGCTGTACGCCAGACGCGGCTGCGGCCCGCCCGTCAGCCAGGAGCTCAGCCACACTGTAGCTTTTCAGCAGGTCTTTTGTCCGGGTCTCTATCTGCCAGACGGCCACGCCGCCTGTTATGATCGTCAGCAGAATGTCAAAGAAAATAAAAGCCAGCAACAAGCTGCCGGCCTGACGCAGACTGAAACGCAGTACCAGTGAGGAGCGGATTTTTTCTCCGCGACCCTGGGCCTTTTCCCGGGCGGCTTCAGTTTTGGACATAACTGGTGCTGCCATCCGGATCCTTCACCTGATACCCGATTCCACGGACGGTGCGGATCAGCTTGAGACCGCTGGGCTCTTCAATTTTGGCCCGCAAATAACGGATATAGACATCTACAGTATTGGTTTCGCCGTAAAAGTCATAGCCCCAGACACTTTCCAGGAGCTGCTCGCGGCTCATGACCCGGTTCTTATTTTCCAGAAGGCACTGTAACAGGTCAAATTCCCGGCGGGTCAGGTCTATGGTTTGTTGATTCAAGCTGCATTCGTGGCTGAGGGGATCGAGTTTCAGAGGGCCGGCGGTCAGGGTGGCTGCCAGGGCCGGCGCCGGGCTTGCTTGCTGCTGCCGCCGCACCCGCAGGATGGCGCGGATGCGGGCCAGGAGTTCTTCAATAGCAAATGGCTTGGTGATGTAGTCATTGGCGCCGGAATCCAGGCCGCTGACCTTGTCCATAGTCTCATCCCGGGCGGTCAGCAATATGACCGGTACATCTGACTGGGCCCGCAACCGACGCAGCAGCTCCAGGCCATTCAGGCCCGGCAGCATGATGTCCAGCAGAATAAGATCAAAGGGACCGTCCAGCGCCTGCACCAGACCATCCCTTCCATCTATTGCTTTACTGACAGTGTAACCCTCATAGCTCAGTTCCAATTCAATCAAGCGGGCCAGAGCTTCCTCATCCTCAACGATCAGAATGCGTGTCGGAGGGGTCGGCGCTTGATTCTGACCGGGTATTGCTGTCTGCTGCGGCATAGCTTGCCTCTCCTTTATCCTTTTTCAGGTCCTGAACAAATTGACCGGCGGCCTGTTTGACGTTTTCCGCGGCCTTCTGGCTGGCCTGGGCGGCCTTGTCCATGGCTTCATTAACCCCGGGCCGGCCAAAGTCCGGACCGTAAAAGTGAAAGCGAAAGCCAAAGAGCAGACCAATAATGATCAGAGGCAAGGTCAGCCAGAAAGCAAAGATCAACAGCAATACCAGTACCGTGACCGGCAGCTTCAATACATCCTCACCATTTCGGCTTACAACCAGGGAGTTGATATTCCCGCGGTGGATAAGCGCCCCCAGACCTTTGAAAAAGCGGCTGACCCACTCTCCAAAGTCCGGTCCCCGGTCCTGATAGTCTTCCCCTTTATGCCTGGTCCCGCTGTCTGCGGCGTCTGCTTCAGATCCGGCCTGAGTGCCATCACTTTTGAAGCTATCTGCCTGCGATGTGCCGGCCGGCGGTTTCAGTTTCCCCCGACGCTCCAGCAGAATCACTGCATCCAGCATATCACCATTTGTCTCAGTTAGCACCTGCCGCGCTTCTTCATAAGACACGCCGGTTTTTTGTACCAGTTTTTCTACCTGTTCCAGGTCAATCATACTACGTTCCTCCTGCGGTTGATATGCTTAGTCTAAGCAGCCAATCTGAGAGAAGGCTTGGATGAAGATTGGAATATGATTAGAAACAGCCGGTTCCGGAATAACTGCCGGCGGCTGCGGCATCGGCTGCCTTACCGCAGCCGGGCGGGGAACTCAGGCGGCAAAAAACAGGGTATTGTCATAGGTTGCCCGGTGATCCAGGGATTGGAACCAGCTGCTGTTGTTATAGGCTGCGGTGGTGCAGAAGTAGTAGACATCACGGCCCAGAATGGTTTTACCGTTCAGAGCGTCTAAGGCAGCCTGGCGCTGACTGGCCGTAGGTGAGGCAGTTTGCCAGGCCCCGCTGCTGTAGACATCATATTGGCCTGCAGCGGTGAGCACCGCGTAAAGGGAGCTATATGAGCCTGATAACGCGCGGTTCACGATTGTCTGGGCCAGCATCAGGCAGCCGTCATAGCCCCAGGAGGCGCCGGCTTCAGCGGCGACGATACCAAGATATAAGTTAAGTGTGCTGTCATCCACAGTGAGGATCCGCCCGTCATTACCGCTGCTGCCGGAGACGGCAACGCTGGAACTGCCGGCAGTCTGCTCGGCGTTGTTCTGGCTGGCTGCTTCCGCTTCAGCCTGCTGGTACTGACTGTAGCGATCTGCTTCCTGTTCAATCAAGTCGGCTGTCTCAGCCTCAGTCAGTGATTGAGGTGGGACGGTCAGAATTTCCTCAGCATAGATTTCATCCTCGCGGCACAGGCCGTTAAAGGCTGCCAGGACCCGGTAATCCAGATTATATTGCCGGGCGATCCCGGACCAGGAATCACCGCTTTGTACGGTATATTCCACAACCCGGTCACTCAGCTGATCCCAGGGATTCAGGTTATCGCTGCGATAAGCCTTGTGATTCAAAGCCAGTTGGGCCTGCTGCTTCAGCTCTGCCAGCGACAACGCCGCAGTAGCGGTATCAGCGGCGGCAGATTGACTGCTGCGGTTCAGGCTTGATGCTTCGGTTACCAGATCAGCAGGCTGAGCGCTGCTCAGACCGTCTGAAACCATCACATTCCGGTTCAGTGAGCTCTTGGCGGCTACCGGACGGGAAACCAGCAGTGCCGGTATCAACAGGGCCAGCGCCAGACTGGACCGGCCCCATAGCATCTTTTTTACCGCGGACGGCGTTTTATGTATAGCAGGTTGTTCAGATTGCATCATTTTTCCTTTCAGGAGCATGCAGATATTGATATGGGCCGGCCGTAGTCGCACGGTTAAGGTGCACTGAGATCAGTCAGCCAGAGGGGGATAATAAAATAACACAGACAGGGATCAGCCCGATTTCAGCTGCCTTGCAACTGTCCTGTAATATATCTCTAGCCTGTTCAGTGGCTGTATCATCTGCAGGCCGGGGGTTCCTGTCCTGGTCGCCTGCGCTGAACGCAGGTCTCAGATCTCCTGACTGGGGAACAGGTGGCGTGATCCAACAGTCAGAACGGGTTAAAACGAGCTTATTTTAGCCTTGCGTGGGGCTTGAGGCAAGTTAAGGGTATTTAAAGCAGGTAAATTCGCTCTGACGAGCTGGTAAAATGTACCGGAAGTCAGACTCTGGAATTGGTCATTTTGTGCGGACCTTTTTCCAAATTTTAGTAGAAATGAATTAAAATGTGTTACAATTGTGTAACAAAGTTGGCGGATTGCCAGAAAAACGGCCGCCATGGCCGGTTGCCAGCTAACACTTGATATAATGGACAAAAATTCAGGAAAATAATGCCGATAAGGTAGCGTGATGAATAAAATTGTTGCTTGAGGGCTACCTGACTGCCTGGCGTAGCCAGCTGACCGGAGGAGGGAACGCGTATGAACCAAACAATATGGCAGGCTGCTACCAGCCGGCTGCAATTGCTGAGCCGGACTTATCCGCGGCGTACCGGCAGTTGCTGGGCAGTTCTGAGCCTGTTTGTCCTTTTAAGCATGACTGACCTGTTCAGCCGCGGCCGCTTTACCATTCTGCACTGGAGCTGGCGTCAGCCCCTGGCACTGCCCTTATTGCTGCTGGCTTTTATTTTAGTGTTCAGCGGCCGCTGCGGCGCCGGTGTATCCATTCCGGCAGGTTGGATACTGGGCACTCTGGCCGGACAGCTGGCCGGGCCGCGCTTGGCCGAACCGCTGGGGCGGGCCCTGGGGGCGGCCGGGACGCTCAGCCTGACGGAAGACCGGCTGACCGCGTTCTGGCTGGCCGGGAACCCGCCGCTGGGCGCGCTGGTCTGGGGACTGGTTTTGTATGCCAGTGTGATATTTGGCTGGAGTCTGGGACAAGAACGGCCGGCCGCGGCTGCGGTCAGGCCGGACCGGCGTCCGGCCTGAAGCCTGATCTGGGCGCCGGCCCCGTAAACCGGCGCCCCGGGTTCAATGACCTGATTTAAGACCTTTGCGGTAGCGCGCCATCATGTCCGCAAAAATTTCCGCATTGGTAGGTGGCGTATAGGTTATGGCATTTGCACCGGCAGCTACGGTCTGCTTTATGCTCTCTTCTGTCGGACCGCCGGTAGCAATGATCGGAAAATCCGCGCCCAGCTCAGCCCGGATCTGTCTGACCAGCACCGGTGTGGCGGCTGCCGCAGATACATTGATGATCTTGGCGCCGGCTGAAACCTTACGTTTGTAATCATCCAGACTTGAGCCGACGGTCGCGATAATCGGGATATCTATCGCCTCAGCCATGGCGGCAATATCCTCCGGAGACGTGGGGGAATTGACGACCGCTGCATAAGCACCCAGCAGCTCAGCGTTAAATGCGATATCTATAGAGCGCTTGCCGCTGGTGGTACCGCCGCCGACTCCGGCAAAGACCGGTACGGTAGAGATATCAATGATGGTCCGGGCGATGACCAGCTCCGGCGTAAAGGGATATACGGCCAGCACCGCATCCGCGTTATGGTTGCGGATGATCGCCACATCAGTTGAAAACAGAATGGATTTAATCCGCTTGCCTTTAATTTTGATGCCGCTGCAGGCATAGATTGCCTCCGGTACTTCAATAATCTTGGCCCGTAAATGAGATTCTACTGAGGGGATGCTCTTGGCGGCTTTATCACACATGTTTGCTACCTCCTGAAAAACTGGGGGTCAGGATTAGGGAGGGCTGAGCCGGCCTGGCCGGCCGCTGATCCGATGGCTTGAGGTTTTTACGGAACTGCAGCGGGCTCATGCCCTTACTCTCTTTAAAACAGGCTATAAAATACGATAATGAGGTATAACCGACTTTTTCCGCTATTTCAGTTACGCTGTCAGTTGAGCGCAGCAGGCGTTTTTCCGCCTCCAGCAATCTGACCCGATTTAAATAGGCTGTGAAGCTGGTCCCCATACAGCGCTTGAAAAAACGGCTGAAATAGCTGTAACTCATCTGACATAGTCTGGCGGCATCCCGGGCCTGGACCGGCTGAGCATAGTTTTGGTCCACGTAGTCACAGACTTTCTGGAGCAAGGCCATATCCTGCTCATCCAGTTCATTTTCACGGTCCGTGATCATGCCGGCCTGCTCCCAGCGCCTGAGGATCCACAGCGAAATCCGCGTGGCATCTGCCCGTACCGCCAGCTCATAGGCAAACTGACGGCGACTGAGCTCCTGAAACGCATCCTCCAGCAATTCAGGCAGGCCGGACTCCTGCAGCTCCGGCCTGCTGAACTTTTTTTGCGGCCGCTGATGCTGATCCGACAACGGATGGATATAGCGGTAAGCAAAGCTGGACCGGGCGGTACCGTATAACACATCCGGATCAAAGCGGAAGCAAAGGTAAGCACAGTCCGGCCGGCCATAAATAATATGAGCTTCACGGGAGTTGATAAACGCCAGCTCACCCGGCTCCAGCTCCACATATTCGCCATCTATTATCAGGACAGACTGAGCGGTCTTTTGATAAATGATTTCAATGTCATCATGCCAGTGAGAATTGGTCATCAGGCTGAAAGGCTCCTGGCCGCGGTTGACCTGGATATGCGCATTAAAAGTAGGCTCCCGGCTGGTGTTTTGGCGCACACTCTGCCGCCGTGCCTGCGGCAGCGACAAAGCACGAAAAGCGGCGGTGCCGGCGTCAGTCCATCTGGAATCCCCCATGGCAGTTACACCTCCTGATCAGTCAGAATTATAGCATGTGGCCGGCAAGTCTGATAGCCTGCTGAGGGTCACAAAGGCGGGCAAATGTGCCGGAAGCATTACCTCCCCGCAGTTGCGGGTCTGAGTGCATAGCCTAAAAGAGGACAAAAAATTAATACTTTTTGGGAAGAATAGTCTATACCCGTTTTAAGTGCGTGTGTTAAATTGACCTCGGATCAATGTCCGGTATGAAAGGCAGGTATATATAAATGAAAGCACGCATTGCGCTGCAGCTTTACTCAATCCGGGAATTCCTGGAGCAAGACGTTGCCGGTACTCTGAAAAAGGTGAAAGCTTGCGGCTTTGACGGGGTTGAATTTGCCGGTTACTACGGCTATCCGGCAGCCGGGCTGAAACAACTGCTGACCGACCTTGGCCTGGAGCCATACTCATCCCATGTACCCTTTGAAATTCTGCGGGATCATACGGATGAGGCGGTGGACTATGCCCGTGAGCTGGGTCTGAGTTACGTGATCTGTCCCGGGGCGCCGCTGAATGATCAGGAGGATATCCGCCAGACCGCGGCAGTTTTAAATAAAGCGGCTCAAAAGCTTAGCCCGCTGGGGATCGGCTGCGGCTATCACAATCACTTCCACGAATTTGACCAGCTGGACGGGCAGTATATTGAAGATCTGCTGCTGGGACAGCTCAGTGACCCGGACTATATTGCTCAGATTGACACCTGCTGGATTGCTTACGCGGGGGTGGATTATCTGACGTACATTGATCGTCAGGGCCGCCACGCGGGCCCGCTGCATTTTAAAGAATTGGGCGCCGGTTTTAAACGTGGCAGCCAGACCGGTCTGGATGTTGAGGTCGGCCGCGGGATCATTGATTTTCCGGGCGTCCTGGACATTATGAGACGCAACGGCACCCTTGAGCGGGGCGTGATCATTGAACAGGAAGGGTATCAGGATGAACCCTTCGCCGTTCTTAAACGTTCGGTAGATTATTTGCGCGGCATCTGGCCGCAGGAGGCTTAAGATCTGATCGCCGCCGTCAGCAGGTTTTTCCTGACTGACCATCGCGGCCAGGATCTGGAGATAGATACAATTTTAGGAGGACATCATGTCAGACAAGATCTACAAAGTCGGTATTATCGGTTGCGGCGGTATTGCCAACGGCAAGCATTTGCCCGCGCTGCACAAGCTCAAAAATGTGGAAATCTGCCACTTCTGTGATTTAATCCCGGAACGGGCGGAAAAAGCCGCGGCGGAGTACGGCGTCCCTGACGCGAAGGTGACCACAGACTACAAAGCGGTCGTTAACGATCCCACCCTGGATGTGATTCATGTCTGCACCCCTAACCGGGAGCATTCCTTTATGACCATAGAAGCACTGGAAGCCGGCAAGCATGTCATGTGCGAAAAGCCGATGGCCAAGACCTATGAGGAAGCCAAAGCCATGGTTGAGACCGCCAGGCGCACCGGTAAAAAGCTGACGATTGGCTACCAGTCCCGGCACAGAGCAGATGCTCAGTACCTGAAACAAGTAGTGGATCATGATGAACTGGGCGAAATCTACTTTGCCAAGGCCCAGGCTATCCGCCGCCGCGGCGTGCCTACCTGGGGTGTTTTCCTGAATGAGGAAGAACAGGGGGGCGGCCCGCTGATTGATATCGGTACCCATGCGCTCGATCTGACTCTGTGGGAAATGAATAACTATGATGTCGATTATGTGGTCGGCAATACCTACCGTAAATTGGCGGATACCAAAAATGCCGCCAACATCTTTGGCAGCTGGGATCCGGAGAAATTCACTGTAGAGGATGCGGCCTTTGGCTTCATTACCATGAAAAACGGCGCCACCATTATTTTAGGTGCTTCCTGGGCGCTGAACTATGTTGACCAGAAGGAGGCGGCTACGATCCTGTGCGGCACCAAAGGCGGCGCGGATATGACGGATGGTCTGCGGATCAACGGAGAAAAATTCAGCCGTCTCTATGATTACAAACCGGATCTGAATGTGGGCGGTGTGGCTTTTTACAGCGGCAGCGCGGAGGAACCGCATGAGCGGGAGGCCCGCTTGTTCTACGAAGCCATAGATCAGGACAAAGCACCTCTGGTTTTGCCGGAGCAAGCGCTGGTGGTGACCCGGGTGCTGGAGGCTATTTATACCTCCTCCAAGACCCGTAAACCGGTTTATTTTAACTGAAACGATGATTCTGTCCGCCGGGTGCCCCGGGCTGTTCAGACCGGCTGCGGTTAAGGCCGGCCGGAACGGTCCGGCTCCGGAGGCTTCAGTGCATAGTTTATGGAGGTACAAGTATCATGTATGTTGGTTTTTTAACGGCCTGTCTGCCTAAAACCCCGCTGGAGGAAAAAATCGAGTGGGCGGCCAAGCACGGTATCAAAGCGCTGGAAGTGGCCTGCTGGCCGCGTGAAAACGACCGGGACTATTCCAGCTCGGATATTGATGTCGCTAACCTGACTCAGGCTGAGGCAGACGATATTATGGCCAGGTTCAAAGCAAACGGCCTGGAGCTCTCTTCGCTGGGCTATTATGACAACAATCTGGACCATGATCCGGTCCGCCGCGCGTTTGTCAACCGCCACACCAAAAAGTGTATCGACGCCGCAGCCATGCTGGGCGTTAATCTGGTGGGGACCTTTGTGGGCCGCAATATTGACAAGTCCATCAAAGATAACTTTGACGATATGGAACTGGTTTTTACTGATCTTCTGCAGTATGCGGAAAGCCGCGGCGTCCGGCTGATGATTGAAAACTGCCCCATGGAAGGCTGGCAGCTGCCCGGACAGCCCGGGACCATCAGTTTCACGCCGGAGTTGTGGGAAGAGATGTTTCGCCGGGTGCCCAGTAAGAGCTTTGGCCTGAATTTTGACCCGTCACATCTGTATTTCCAACTGATTGATTATGTCCCCCTGATCAGCCAGTTTAAGGACCGCATCTTTCATGTACATGCCAAAGACGCGGAGATCTTTGAAGACCGGCTGCACTATTACGGCGCGTTCAATGCTCAGCTGACCCGTGACGGTTACTGGCGCTTCCGGATGCCGGGGCTGGGCAAAGTTGATTTCCCGGCTATGATCCAGGCTCTGAAAGAGATTGGGTATGACGGAGTGATCAGCATTGAACATGAAGATCCGCTGTATGAGGGTACTGACGCCAAGGTCTATGAGGGATTGGAGCTGGGCCGCGACTATCTGAATAAAGTTCTGAAAGACGCCGGCTGTCTGGACTGAGCAACGGCGGGTCAGCACTTTGACTTAAGGCCGCAGAAAGTAACAGCCCGGAACGCCGGACCCGCTTTGCGCAGCAGCCCGGAACGCCGGACCCGCTTTGCGCAGCAGCCCGCGGCGCCGGGCTGCTGCTTTTGCCCCCCGGAGGAGACGGTTCGCCAGCATATTAAGGAAACAGGATTTTTGCTGTCTGACTTCCTGCGGCTGATGCTGCGGTAAAGACGGCGCTGTGAGGTTATTATGAAGACATACAATCTTGGATTTATCGGATACGGCGGTATGGCAACCTGGCATCATCAAAATCTGGACCGCGCGCCGGAGATCAAACCGTATGGTGTCTACGACATTGATCCTGAGCGGATCAGGGTGGGCGAAGACCGCGGGCTTAAAGGCTACGCGGACGCGGAGCAGCTGCTGGCAGATCCGGATATTGATATCGTCCTGATCGCAACGCCCAACAACTTTCATGCAGACTACGCCATGCGCGCCATGCGGGCAGGCAAAAATGTCATCAGCGAAAAACCGGCCTGTATGAACAGCCAGGAGATGCTGGCTGTTATCCAGGTTATGAAGGAGACGGGCAGACATTATTCCGCCCATCAGAACCGCCGCTGGGACGCGGACTTCCTGACCGTCCGCCAGGCTGTTCAATCCGGGCAGATCGGCCAGCCCTATGTCATTAAGTCAAAGGTGCTGGGCAGCCGGGGCATACCGGAAGGCTGGCGCACCCATCCGGAGGCCGGCGGCGGCATGCTGCTGGACTGGGGAGTGCACCTGCTGGATCAGGTCTTTCAGCTGGTGACCGAACGGGCGGTAGAGCTGAACTGTCACATGTATCACTCTGAATATAAGGATGTGGATGACGGCTTTTGCTGCAGCATTTTATTTGCCTCAGGCCTTTATGCGGTGGTCGAAGTGGATACCTGCTGCTTTGTTAATGAACCCCGCTGGCATGTTCGCGGTGATCTGGGCACGATGACCGTGGATAATTGGGATCTGGACGGCAAGATTGTGCGCGCTAAGGATAAAAATACGGTCTGGGAGCAGGAGATCCTTTATACTTCAGCCGGACCAACCAAAACGATGGCGCCCCGCACCCGCTTCAGTCAGGAGGAGCTGCCGCTGAATATTGTCCGCTCTGACTGGATCAATTTTTACCATAACTACGCCGCGGTCTTGGACGGTCGCGAACAACCGGCAGTTAAGCCGGAAGAGACGCTCTTCCTGACCCGGATCATGGAAGATTGTTTTGAGAGTGACCGTGAACAGCAGGCCATCGCTATTGATTACACCCCGGCTACCGTCTTGCAGGTACCGGCGCGCTGATCGTTTGCGCTGCCTGAGGCTGCTGTTGCTGCCGGTAATCCGGTATAATTATCTGAAACGATATAAAGCTTATCCATAACGATTGCGATTTGCTAAAATAAAAGCTGCAGGCGGTTTGAATCCGCTATGCTAAAGAACAGTGAGGCAAACGCATGAAACAGGAACAGATGACCATTGCGGCACTATTTGACTTAAAGGCCAGTCTGGCCGGCAGCAGACTGGCTGCTTTTACTTATCCGTGGGAAGCTCTGCCCCATATCGGGGCCATCATCCGGGAGCTGATATTACAGCTGCCCCGCGATGAGTTTTACGAATATCAGCCGGACATCTGGGTGGCTCACTCAGCTGTGGTTTACCCGCAGGCAGTTTTTACCGGCCCCTGCATTATCGGCCGGGAAACGGAGGTCCGTCCGGGCGCGTTTATCCGCGGTAAGGCTTTGGTCGGAGATCATTGTGTGGTGGGTAACTCCAGTGAATTAAAAAATGTGATCCTGTTTGATCACGTCCAGGTCCCGCATTATAACTATGTGGGTGATTCAATTCTGGGAACTTACTCGCATCTGGGCGCCGGCGCGATTACCTCTAATGTCAAGGGGGACCGCCAGCCGGTGCATGTCCACGCGGCGGAAGCGGATCTGGACACGGGTCTGAAAAAGTTCGGAGCTATGCTGGGGGATCATGTGGAAGTCGGCTGCAATACCGTTATGAATCCGGGCACCGTAATTGGCCGGGGCAGCCGCATCTACCCCCTGACGTTTGTACGCGGCTTTGTTCCGGCCGGCCATATCCTGAAGCAGGATGGCAGTCTGGTGGTCTGCCAGCCGGCACGTCCCTCAGCCGGCGAGCAGGAGCAGAAGGCGTGAATAAGCAGCCGGATCAACTGCCCCCGACCTGCTGCCGGCACCAGGCCAGGATTACCTGGTCAGATCTGCTGACTTTAAGCCCGGTATTCAGCTGCCGGCGCTGTGGGGAACTTCTGGAACCTGCCAGAGGCTGGCGAAGGCTGCGGACAGGCCTGAACGTGGCCGGCCTCCTGGTCTTGATCCTGGTGATCTTTCAGCCGTTACAGTCCGATTTTTACTACTTCCTGAAAATGCTGGCGGAGACACTGGCGGTGGTAGCTGCGTTTCTGGGGCTGTCCTACGGACTGCTGCGCCTGGCGCACTATGAATCCGCCCGCCCGGAGGTAAAAGCCGCGGTCAGCTCTACTCTCAAGACTGAGTCAGCGGAGACCGGACCGGATAACCCGGGCGAACCCGGCGCGGCGGCCGGACCGGTCGCCGCTGATGACTCAGCCACAACAGCCGGTCCAAAAACACAATCGCCGCGTTAGCGACCTGCGCTGGCACCAGCTACACCGGTCTGTTACGCGGCGGTCAATTCCAGCGGTGTCAACGTAACTCCGGACCAAAGTCAGCGGCGGCCGGTTCAGACGGCACTCAGAGGCCTTTTTCAAGCTCATCCAGGCGTTCCAGCCAGATCTGGGCAGAGGCGTCAGAGGGCATGCGCCAGTCGCCGCGCGGCGACAGCGAAACCGTACCGACTTTAGGCCCGTCGGGCATGCAGCTGCGCTTAAATTGCTGAGAAAAGAAACGGCGGTAGAAATTCTTCAGCCATTTCAAAATGACTGCCGGCGGATAATCCGACCGGTCCCGGAAAGCCTGGCAGGCCAGATGAAAGACCCGCTCTGGACTGTCACCAAAACGCAGCATGTAATATAAAAAGAAGTCATGCAGCTCATAAGGACCGGTGGTTGCCTCAGTATGCTGGGCAATCTGACCGTTTTCATCCGGCGGCAGCAGCTCGGGACTGATGGGGGTAGCCAGGATGGCGTCCAGCAGGCGGGCGGTCTCAGTCTGCCCCATAGCCTCAGCCTGACGCGCACGCCAGTTGACCAGGTGCTTGACCAGAGTTTTGGGAATCGATACATTGACGTTATACATGCTGATCTGGTCCGCATTGTATGTGCACCAGCCCAGAGCCAGCTCACTCAGATCGCCGGTTCCTATAACCAGCCCGCCGGCCTGATTGGCCAGATCCATCAAGATCTGGGTCCGCTCCCGGGCCTGGCTGTTTTCATAGGTGATGTCCTGCACCGCGGGATCATGACCGATATCCTGAAAATGCTGTCGCACCGCGGCGCTGATGGATATCTCCTTTACTGACACGCCCAGACTTTCCATCAGCCTGGTGGCGTTGCTGTGGGTCAGCTTAGTTGTGCCAAAGCCCGGCATGGTTACGCCCATGATATCCGACAGCGGCCAGTTCAGGAGGGTATAGGCCTGGCAGCAGACCAGGAGGGCCAGGGTGGAGTCCAGGCCGCCTGAGATCCCGATTACCGCGTGACGGGCGCCGGTATGACGCAGACGTTTTGCCAGACCGGCTGCCTGAATAGCAAAAATTTCCCGGCAGCGTTCGTCCAGGGTCAGCGGATCCGTCGGAACAAAGGGCTGCGGGGGCAACTGGCGTTCCAGCTTGTCCCAGGGGACGCAGCTGCCTGACTGCGGCAGACGGACCTGCGGTAACGGGGAGAGGCCGGCTGACTGACTGGCAAAGCCCTTGTTGTGCCAGCGCTCCGCGGCCAGGTGCCGCAGATCCAGCTGGGCAATCTGCAAGGCCGGACCGCTATTGGCAAATAAGGGGGTTTCTGCCAGCAGCCGGCCGTTTTCAGCTATCAGGGAATGACCGGCAAAGACCAGATCGGTGGTGGACTCATCCGGACCGGCGTCGGCATATAGGTAGGCCGCGTTCAGCCGGCCGGACTGTTGCTGGACCAGCTGACGGCGGTAGGTACTTTTGCCGACCAGCTCATTAGAAGCGGAGAGGTTCAGGATCAGCCGGGCGCCGCGCAAGGCCAGCTGGGTAGACGGTGGCTGCGGTACCCAGAGATCTTCACAGATTTCAATTCCGATCAGCAGCGTATCCTCAGCGGTCAGGGGCAGGGCCAGCAGCTGCTGGCCCAGCGGGACGGTTTGCTCTCCTACGGTGACCGTCGCGGCCTGACCATCCAGCACCTCTCCGGAGGTAAACCAGCGGTTTTCATAAAACTCCCAGCTGTTAGGCAACTGGCGCTTGGGAATCGCTGCCAGGATCTGCCCGCCCTGAATGACACAGGCGCAATTGAACAGCCGCTGGGCGTGCCGCAGGGGAAGCCCCGCCACCAGGACCAGTGAGCCCCAGTCCTTGCTCTGTCTGGACAGCTCGGCTAAGGCTGCTTCTGCCTCATCTAAAAGCGTTTGCTGAAAAAAGAGGTCTCCGGCGGTGTAGGCCGTGAGACACAGCTCCGGCAGCAGCAGCAGGGATACGCCTTGCCGGGCCGCCGACTGGGCCAGGTCACTGATGACGGCTTGATTGTAGCCGGGATCAGCTACTTTAAGCCGCGGCGACGCGGTGGCAACGCTTAAAAAACCGGATGACTGTTCCATGAACTTCTGACCTGCGCTTTCCTTATGCTGGGGCGGGGACACCGGTCATGCCTGCGGCCAGGCCGCCCGCCTGATTTATTATTGTCTATTTGCCGGGGATATACAACCTTGGCCGGCGCCCGCCTGGCCGGACGCACCCAGCAGACCCGCCTGCCGCAAAACCTGCAGCAGGTCCCCGCGTGACGTCAGCTGTCCGGCCGCCTGCCGGAGCTGCCGCGCGTCCGGCAGGCCCCTGAAATAATGCATCAGAACATGCCGCATTTCCCGGGCGGCGGTCAGCTGATCCCCCAGCAGCGCGGTCAGACCGTCAAAGTGCTCACAGATAACGCTTCCGCGGGCCCAAAGCTCCGGCTCCCGCCAGGGCTTACCGGTCAGCTCTGCCTGCAGCCTGGCAAAAATCCAGGGATCTCCGCTGGCTGCCCGCCCGATCATCAGGCCGTCACAGCCGGTCTGTTCCAGACAGCGGCGCGCTGAAGCCGCGTCCACAATATCACCGTTCCCTATAACAGGAAGTTGGTCCGGCAAAGCCTGCCGGACCTCCCGGATGACAGACCAATCAGCTTTACCGCTGTAATATTGTTCGCGGGTCCGGGCATGTACCGTCACCGCCTGAGCGCCGGCTGCTGCCATCCGCTTAGCGAAGTCCGCGGCCTGGTTGCTGTCCGCGGCAAAGCCCCGGCGGATTTTGACGGTGACCGGCTTCCGGTATGGTTCTAAAAACCTGCGGCAGCGCTGTACAATAGCTGCCGCAAGCTCCGGTGTTTCCATCAGGTGACTGCCGGCGCCGGTTCTGACAACTTTGGGTACCGGACAGCCCATATTGATATCCAGGGCATCAAAGCTCCTTAGCAGCGGCTCCTCCATAATTTTTTCAAGAGCAAATACAAAGTCATCCGGATCAAAACCAAATAACTGAATAGCAACCGGATGCTCATCCGCCGCCAGCGTCAGATAGCGCAGACTGGACCGGACGCCTCCGCTGAAGCGGATACCGCGGGCGGAGACCAGTTCCGTACAGACCAGTCCCGCGCCCAGCCGGCGGGCAATCCGTCTGAAGGGCAAGTCGGAAATTCCGGCCATGGGCGCCAGCCAGAGATTTGAAGGCACCTGCAGCGGGCCGATCTGTACAGGGTGAACCAAGGGCGCGGGATGAGGACGGATGTCTGGAACTGCTGTCTGCACCGGCTATGTAACCTCTCAAATGCTAAATTCAATCGAATCAGCTGCCCGGCCAATCTTGTGCTTGGCAGCTGTCATTGATTTTGCTATTATAACCCAGAAAAGCAGACCTGCCTCCAGGGACCCGGATCAAGACTGATCAGGTCATTCGTTTCTTTGGTACAGCAGCAGTCAGCCTGCTTGTCTCTTGCAGCAGAATCTGATGGCATTTCTCATTCTGTATATAAATCAGCCCGGTGCGATTTTTGCAAAGCAATCCTGATCCGTACAGTTACGGCTTCAGCCTTGTATTTGGCGGATTGGCAGCGGGCTTTTTGTATACGCGGCAGGCGGGCTTTATTAAAGCCGGCTTCAAACCCGGCAATTTCAGAGGAGAAATGCTGATATGACTCAAACTGATTCAATCGTTCCCCAAAACCTACCGCCGGTCACCGTCCGCCCGCTTTGGAAGCGGGTCCTGAGCTACATCTATCACCGTTATCTGATAGAGGCCATGGGTTCTATGATTAACGGCCTGTTTGCTTCGCTGCTGATCGGAATGATCCTGAAACAGATTTTTAACCTGCTACCGCAAACGGCGGGACTGCAGGCCTTTGCGACGCTGATAGACAGTCAGAGCGCCGCCGCTTCACCGGTGGTCGGCGCAGCCATCGGCGTAGCGGTAGCGCTAGGCATGAAAGCGCGACCGCTGGTAGCAGCCTCCGCTTGTGTGGTCGGGGCGATCGGCTACTCGGTCAGTTCCGGCGGCGTGAGCGCCGGACCGGTAGGCGCGATCCTGGCGGTGATTGCGGCGGCGGAAATAGGCCGCTTAGTAGCCGGAAAAACTCCGGTCGATATCATTTTAGTGCCGGCAGTCTGTGTATTAAGCGGCACCCTGACGGCCATCCTGGTGGGGCCGGCCGTCGCCGGCGTTATGAGCGGCCTGGGCAGTTTCATCAACCGAATGACGGAGCTGCGCCCCTTGGCCATGGGTATAGCCGTCTCGTTGGTTATGTCGCTGGTAATCCTTTCGCCGCTGAGTTCCGCGGCCCTGGCGATCATGCTGAATCTCAGCGGCCTGGCGGCAGGAGCGGCCACAGTGGGCTGCGCCTGCAGTATGATCGGCTTTGCGGTCGCCAGCTATCAGGATAATAAGGTGGGGGGGTTGATCGCTCAGGGTATCGCAACCTCCAAAATTCAATTGCCTAATGCCCTGCAATATCCGCAGATTGTCATACCGCCATCTATTGCGGCCATTGTCTGCGGACCGCTGTCCACCCTGGCTTTTGGCCTATCCAATAATGCTTATGGCGCGGGTATGGGAACCAGCGGGCTGGTAGGTCAGCTGACAACCTGGGCGGTCATGCAGGGGACGCGTTCCGGCCCATTATTATTCGTTCAGATTCTGTTTTTACACGTTTTGTTACCGGCCTTGATTGCCTGGTTGGTCAGTGTATTTATGAGAAAGAAAGGCTGGATCAAACCGGGGCAGATGAAGCTCGAGCTGAGGGCTTAATACAGACAGATTTTGCTATTGTTACAAATCTATTACTTAAAGGTAAAGCTGTATAAATAAATGCTTTAGAATTGGGGCTTTGTTGACACTTTGAAGGGGCATTCACTATAATGGCCTTATGTTTTGACGGCAACGGGACCGGCGCGGGAGCAAGCCGGCTTTCGATCAGCCATCTTGCTGACGCTTTTTGCCCGGTATTCAGGAGGCAACATAATTCGCATGAGTATGAAAATTGGCATAAAGATTGCTTTGGCAGGGCTTATTTGCGCCGGGGCCGCCGCTGTATTACTGGTCCGGGCTTCCGGCAAAAGCTCTCAGCTGCTGCCTAAAACCGCGGACCCGGTTTCCGCGGAGGAGCAGGACCAGCTGAATGTGGTCACTCCAACGCCAACTGCCGCAGCTTTAAGTGTCAATCTTTACGTGGCTGGCCGTTCGCAGTTAAACCGCAGTGCGGATTCGGTCAATGAAACCCCTTCTTCGGTTGCTAATGAAGATACGGAAACCGGAGGTTCCTCAGCTGCGGCGGTGACGGCTGCGCCCACGCCTGTTCCGACGGTAACGGTAGTCGGACCGACGGCCGCCGCGTCCACGCCGGTTCCGACTACTACGCCGGTTCCAACTACTACGCCGGTTCCGACCGCTACGCCGGTCCCGACTACTACGCCGACACCGACCGCTGAGGCGGCTGCCCCGGCCCAGCCTACTGCTGCGCCGGAGCCTACGACTGCTGTGCAGGGAACGCTGAAATACGTGAAGCGCTTGGATACACCTTTATATACCTGGGCAGGTACTGACGCGGACGTTTTTGAGACGGTTCAGCGCGGTTTCCCGGTGCTGGTATATGGAGAAACCGGAGCTTTCAGCCAGGTTACCCCGGCTGACGGTGATATTACCGGCGACGTCTATTATATTGAAACCGACAGGCTGTCTGACAGTTATGTATTCCCTACCTATCTTGCAACCATGTACTGTCAGGAAGATGGCGTTATCCTGCATGAAACCGCTGATGCGGACAGTGCCGCGGTCGGTGTGCTGTACACCGGAGATGCGGTTGATGTTATCGGCCGTGACGGTGAATGGCTGGAGATCCTGCAGGAGGATGGCACTTACGTCTACGCGTTGAGCTGGCATATCACGGAGGACAGCTCCAATGCGACGACAGAGCCGACGGAAGCGCCGGCCCAGCCTACAGCTGCGCCTGAGCCTACGGAAGGACCTGAAGCGACGGAAGCTGAGCCTACGCTCACGCCGGAGCCGACGGAAGCCCCGGCCGAGCCCACGGCCACGCCAGAGCCGACGGAAGCGCCGGCCGAGCCCACGGCCACGCCGGAGCCGACGGAAGCGCCGGCCGAGCCCACGGCCACGCCAGAGCCGACGGAAGAACCTGAAGAAACGGAAGCTGAGCCTACGCCCACGCCCCAGCCGACGGAAGCCGAGCCTACCTCCACGCCGGAGCCAACCCCTACGCCCGCTCCGGTGGATGATTCAGACCTGGCGATCGGTGAGGAACTGGCCAGCATCGCCCGCTCCTATGAGGGCGATCCGCAGGGTGACTTTGACTGCTCCCTCTTTGTCCAGACTGTTTTCAAGCAGGCAGGGATTTATATTCCCCGTGATACCGCCAGCTATTACACATCCAGTGACTCCATCTGGCTGGATTCCTTTTCTGATTTACTGCCGGGAGACCTGATCCTTTATGACTCCATGGGTGTGGGTTATACCACCCATGTGGCCATCTATTTAGGGGACGGCCTGGTCTGCCATGTTAACACCGTAGCGGGTCAGATCAGAGTACAAAACTACCAACTGGGTGGCGGATCTTACCCCATCACCAATTATCTGCGTTACCGCTAGATCAGCTTTAAACCTGCATATTAACCGGATGAGCCAGGCCGCCTTGCAAAAGACAGCCTGGCTCATTTTTGACTGACAGTCCTGGCGCCGGCTTTGGCGGCAGCAAGCCTTCAGGCTGAGGGGATCTTGTTTTGAGGGTATGTCGCTTTTTGTCCTGAAGCGGCTACCGGCGCCTCAGCCAGATTGGTTAAACTGGAACAGCAGCATGACCGGAGGCCTTTGAACAGGGCCTTCAGGTCAGTCAGCATCTAAGCAGGAGGTGGGGGGGTGAGAGCAAGCCCTAACCGCTCAGTCGTTTGCCGGCAGCCCGTTTTCATCAGTCTGATACTCCTGGCCCTGTTCATGGCTATTCTGCTGGCTGGCGCAGGCCTGCGGCGCGCCAGACTTAACCGCTCCGGGCAAGCGGCTTATCCGGCCGAGGGACTGGCCATAAATTTCCTGGATGTCGGACAGGGCGCGGCTACTTTACTTAGTTACGGCAATGAGCATTTTTTGATAGACAGTGGCGACGCGGCGCAGTTCCCCGGGCTTTGGGCGCAGCTGGCTCCTAAGCTTCAGGGTGAGCTTAAGGTTATACTGGCCACCCACTATGACGCGGATCATATCGGGGGCCTGGCCAGCCTGCTGGAGCAGGTCCGGCCGCAGCTGCTGCTGGGTCCGGATTATGCCGGTGATACGGAGACCTATCAGGAGCTGCAGACAGCCATGCTGGCTTTGCAGCTGCAGCTGACCGTACCGGACCGCGGTTATCGCTTCAGCCTGGGCCGGGCGGAGGTCCAGCTGCTGGTACCCCCTGCGTATGATTACCAGGATGATAATGACTGCTCCCTGGCGGCCATGATTACCCTGGACTCAATCCGGATCCTGATCATGGGTGATCAAAGCAGTCAGCGGGAAGCAGAACTGATTGCGGAAGGCCGGGACCTCAAGGCGGATGTCCTGTTACTGGCCCACCACGGCTCGGCTTACAGCAGCTCAGCCGCCTTTTTAGCCGCGGTCAGGCCGACGTTTGCGGTCATCAGCTGCGGGCAGGCTAATGATTACGGCCATCCGGCGGCTCAGACGCTGGAGCGCCTGGCCGGACAGGGGGTGCGGCTGTTCAGGACTGACTTGCAGGGCGCGGTTTATTGCATGAGTGATGGTCAGAAGTTATATTGGGACAAAACGCCAATCGAACTTCCAGAGCAGGCTGAGACAGTATTTTCCCGCCGGACGCTTGATATTGGCGGTATCTCTGGTTATAATATCATTCGCGGTCTGATCCGTTAAAAACCTCGGTGGCCTAATGGATAAGGCAACAGTTTCCGGAGCTGTTGATGCGGGTTCAATTCCTGTCCGAGGTACCATCTTAAACCAGCCGGTATCAGAGCCGGCTGAAGGTCACATCCTATATTGGATGTGACCTTTTTATTTCTGCTGCAGTCTTTGCCCCCAATTCAATCCCGTTCAATCCCGGCCGGAACACCTTGCGGATACTTGTGCCGCTCATGGACAGGCGCTTTGACGGCTTGTCGTTCTTTGTCGGGAATCAGCCCTCCGGTTGGGCGGCCTCCCTTCATAGAATATTTTTACGGCGCTGCAGCCGTAAAAATTGAAAAGAGGTGGAACTATGCGGCAGACATTCAGGCTGAGCAGCAGCCATAATCTACTCTCAAAGCGCAGTAAAAGCCGGCTGCCAGGCTG
Organism: Oscillospiraceae bacterium HV4-5-C5C; assembly: GCA_012034405.1. Lineage (GTDB taxonomy): Bacteria > Bacillota > Clostridia > Saccharofermentanales > Fastidiosipilaceae > JAAVLZ01. The sequence continues at coordinate 23,732 of JAAVLZ010000019.1, forward strand.
GCTGGCCATCATTATGAGCCTTTTATATCTGGCTTTGGCCGGACACTTGCCAATACTGGCCTATGATTGGCCCCAGACGGTGACCGTTATATCGGCGGGGATACATGATGGCTATTTTTATGATGCCGGCAATGGCTATTATCTGCAGAATCATGACCTGAGGATTGATGACGGCCAGGGCCCGGACGGCCAGGGAACGGTCTTTTACTGCCTGGACTATGCCATCAATGGCGTTGACACTGAACCGGTTCGTTCAGACTGGAACAGCGTACTGGAACAAGATGAGGCGGCTCTAAAGGGATTGCTGGCGTTGCTGGATCATGGCGCGCCTTATGCCAATGGCGCGGGAAACTGGTCAGGGTCAATTCAAGCTACCCGTCTGGCAGTCTGGGCCTATCTGGGCGATCAGGGCCTGGGTAATAATCCCAATTTTGGCCGGGATAATCTGGCCGCGTATGCGGTTGAGCCCAATACTGATCAGGCGGCGGCTGAGTTTATGCTGTACTTGTATGATCTGGCTGTCGCAGCCAGAAATGGCGAACAGGGACAGGCAGAGACAAGCTTATGGATCGAGCCGGAGACACCGGAGTGGCAGTTTGACGGGCGGTCAGCTACAGCGGAGCTGACCGTACAGGGACAGTTCAGCCGCTTTGAGCTGCAATTGCCGGAGGGAGTCAGCGCGGATCAGACTGGAGGCGGACCGGGGACCACCATACGGCTGAGCGCCGCCGCCGCAACCGCGGCCGAGGCTCAGGAAATCAAGCTCAGCAGCGTCATTGAAGGCGGGAGCGCGGCAGTATACGGCTGGTACAGCGGATCAGGCGTGACCCAGGATGTCGTAGGCCACCCTGGTAATATTGAACGGCCCGGGCAAACCTTAAGCGTAGCACTGCCGGCCTTGAACGGAACCATTAAGCTGCTAAAACGAGGGGAAACGGGCCAGCCGCTGGCCGGGGTAACGTTCAGCCTTAAAAATGAGGCAGGTGAGATCCTCAGTGAGCAGCAAAGCGGCCCGGACGGACTTGTTAGCTGGGAACAGCTGCCGCTGGGCCACTATCAGCTTCAGGAAACAGCTGTACCCGAGCCATATTTACTGGATCCGGCTATTATTAAAGCTGATCTGACTGCAGCTGATACTGAAGGGCAGTATGTCTTCAGTACGGAGGTTAAGAATCAGACCGTCAAAGGTCAGGTTTTACTGCAGAAGCAATGTACTGAGACAGATGAAGCCGAAGCCGCCCGGGCCGGTCTGAGTCTGGCCGGCGCTATTTATGTGCTTAAGGATCTGGACGGAAATATCATTGCAGAACTGACAACGGATGCAGCCGGACAGGCAGCCAGTCCGGCTGATCTGCCCCTGGCAAAATACACGCTGCAGGAGCAGCAGGCCGCGGCAGGCTGGGCCCTGGATCCGACGATTTATCCGATTGACCTGACCTATAAGGACAGCGATAGTGAACTGGTGCAGGTAACAGTAACCAGTACGGAAACACTGCTCCGCGGGAATCTGAAGATCAGAAAGACGGCTTCCAGTTCTCCTGATGTCAGTAAATTAGCAGAAGATGGAGACTGGCCCTTAGCCGGCGTCAGCTTTGAGCTGTATCCGGTCGGTCAGCCGGAGCTGGCCATAACGGTCCAGACCGATGAACAGGGAGAGGCGGCCTGGACCGGCCTGCCTTATGGCGAATATGAACTCCGGGAGCTGGCGCCGAAATGGGCGGAAAGCGGCTTTGAGACTATCCTGCAGCTGCCGCAGGCGGATGAGCCGGACGCCTGGACTGAAATTGAGATAGAAAATCATTTGCCGCTGGGTACGGTAAAAATTGTAAAAACAGATGCGAGAACCAAAGAGCAAATCCCTCAGGCCGGTGTTTCCTTCAGGATATTTAGCCTTGATCAGGAGGCCTATGTGAGCTGGCAGCCGGCCGGGGAAGCTGAGCAAGCTCAACATAGCTGGACCACTGATGACAGCGGAACCGTGACCTTACCCTTTGGCCTGCCCTATGGTAATTACCGCCTGGAAGAGCTGACCGCGCCACAGGGCTACCATCTTCTGTCGGATGGCTTGCCGTTTGCTGTCGGCGCGGCTGCCGGGGGCGCAACCGCGGTCTTACAGCTGGACGTGGAAAATGAAGCGACCTGGCTGCAGCTGCTTAAATCAGATGCAAGCAGTGGCGAGCGCTTGCCCGGGGCGTCTTTTACCATTGAAACCGCGGCGGGGGAGACGCAGCGCTTTATCATGGAAGCAGACGGCAGTTACCATTGGCTCGCGCCAGACCAGAGCGCGGCGGCGCCGGTTGATCAGCTGACCGTGTCAGACCAAGGTGAGCTGGAAATATGGCAGCTTCCTTATGGAGACTATGTTCTCCGGGAGGTTGAAGCCCCGCCGGGTTATCAGCTGGCGGAAGCTGTCGCTTTTACCATTGATGCTCAATCCCGCCTTGCAAGCCAAAGCAGGCTTGAAGTAGCAGATCTGCTTCAGCCAACCCCAACGCTGACACCGACACCGATCCCCTCGCTCTCACCAACACCTGTTCCCACGCTTTCTCCGACACCTGATCCAACGCCCACGCCGCTGCCGGCAGCCAGTATCCCGTCAACCGGTGAAAATCCGCCGCCCTGGATGGGAATGGGCCTGATATCTTTAGGGTTGTCGATCCTGCTGCCTGCCCTGAGAATTTATTTCAGGCGACGCCCAAAGCGAGCCATGACGGCGCAAGGAAGATCCGGGTCCGCTTTTGATCATAGATGATATTTAATACAAATATTGACGGTATCAGAGGACTCTGTTTATAATGATCAGACCCAGCGCCTGACGGCTCCTGCAGTATCTGAACAGATCTGTCAGCAGTACGTCCTAGTCAAGGTACCGGGAGTAAACGCCATCACCTGACGGAAAAGCCTGCTTGCTGATCCGGAAGCCCAGGGCGGTTCAGGCAGTCTGACTTCTGGCGCTATCGTCGGAGCTGACTGACAGATCTGGCTGAGGTTTACCTGTAACGGGATAAACCAGGTTTCCATTTGGCTGACTTTATTAAGGCTTTTCCGTCCCGGCGGAAGAGCCTTTTTCCGCTGACCAGGACAAGGAGAACAAGCCCTTGCAGCGAGTAGCCGTTATCAGCGCGATTATAGAAGATCCGCGCTGCAGTCAGGAGGCTTTTAACCACATTATTTCTGAATTTCAGGACATGATCCGCGGCCGTCTGGGCATTCCTATGCCTGAGCAGGAGTTAGGCGTGGTAGCTCTGGTTGTGGTGGGCAGCACTGACCAGATCAACCAGCTGACCGGCCGGCTTGGCCGGCTGGAGCATGTCACTGTCAAAACAGCGATGACTAAAAAGGAGCTGGACTGATGGCGGCGCTACTGACGCCGCGGTCTCTGCGGACGCATATTGGGATCTTCGGACGGACGAACGCCGGCAAATCCAGCTTGATCAACGCCCTGTGCGGTCAGGCCGCGGCGATTGTATCTGACCAGGAGGGGACCACCACGGACCCGGTCTATAAAAGCATCGAGCTCTTTCCGCTGGGCCCCTGCGTCCTGATTGATACGGCCGGACTGGCTGACCACAACAAATTGGGGAATTTGCGGCGGCAAAAAACGCTGGAAGTCCTCAACCGCTGTGATATGGCAATATATGTGGTGGACGCGGCACGCGGGCTGGAGGCGGATGAAGAGGTATTCTGCGCGGATCTGCGCCGCCGGGGACTGCCGACTCTGCTGGTCTGGCATAAGGCCGATCAGCTGGCAGCCCTGCCGGCTCCGCCTGCGGCCATAGCAGTTTCCAGCCTTAACCAAAGCGGTATCCGCCAGCTGCTGCAACGGCTGAGCCAACTCCGGCCTGAGTCTGCTGAACCGGAGCTGCTGGACGGTCTGGTCAAAGCCGGTGATACGGTCCTGCTGATCACTCCGATTGATCAGTCTGCGCCTAAAGGCCGGCTTATTTTACCTCAGCAGCGCATTTTAAGAGACCTGCTTGACCTGGGGGCACCAGCGCTGTGTGTGCAGCCTGCCGCTATACCGCTGGCCCTGCAGACGGTTAAATCCCTGCCTGCCTTGGCTATTACTGACTCACAAGCCTTTGGCCAGGTCGACCGCTTACTGCCTCAGGCCGTCCCGCTGACGTCGTTTTCAATGCTGATGGCGCGCTGCAAAGGCGATCTGCCGCAACTGCTTTCAGGCATCCGGCAGGCAGCTTCCGGTTTAAAGGACGGTGACCGGGTGCTGGTGGCAGAAGCTTGCACCCACCACCGCCAGGAGGACGATATCGGCCGGGTCAAAATTCCCCGCTGGTTACAGGAAAAACGCCGTCTCAACCTTCAGTTTGATTTTACCGCCGGTCATGGTTTCCCGGAGGATTTGACGCCTTACGCCTTGGTGGTTCATTGCGGGGCTTGTATGATTAACCGCAGTGAAATGCAAGCGCGGCTGCGGCAGGCTCGTCAGCAAGCCGTGCCGGTGGTAAATTACGGCATCCTGATTGCTTGGGCAACTGGTGTATTGCCCCGGGCGCTTAAACCCCTGGGGGTTGATTTGACCTGGCCGCTGGACGGACCCTGTCCCCGGGCGGCGGAGAAACCCCTGTGATACAGCCTGAAATGATCAATCCGGCGATGCGCAGCAAACTGCTGCGCCCGGCTAGCTCCTTTGAGGAGGCTGAGGCCTTGTCACGGCAGCTAAGCCTGCTTAACCGCGCGCAGCTGGCCCGGCTTATTGCGCTGGCCACACCGGAAACCGAGGCCTCATTGAGAGCCGCCGCTGGCTGGCTGCGGGAGCACTATTACGGCCGCAAAGTTTACCTGCGCGGTCTGATTGAATTCAGCAATGTTTGCCGCAAGGATTGTTTTTATTGCGGTATCCGCCGCTCTAACCGCAACGTGCGCCGCTACCGCCTCACTGAGGCACAGATCCTGGCTTGCTGCCGGCAAGGTTACGAGCTGGGCTATCGCACGTTTGTCCTGCAGTCCGGCGAGGACCCGGCCTTTACGCCTCTCCGTCTTGCCTGGCTGGTCGCGGAAATCCGCCGCCGATACCCTGATGTGGCGCTGACGCTGTCGGTTGGTGAGCTTGCCGCCGCCGACTACCGCCTGCTGCGCCAGGCTGGAGCCGACCGCTATCTGCTGCGGCACGAAACGGCGGATGCCGCTCACTTTGCCAGCCTTCATCCAGCCGGTCAAACCCTGCAGCAGCGCCAGACTTGCCTGCGGGAACTGGGAGCAGCAGGCTTTCAGGTGGGAGCCGGCTTTATGGTGGGCACCCCGGGACAGACAGCTGACTGCCTGGCTCAGGATCTGCTGTTTTTAAAGGAACTCCAGCCTCAGATGATTGGCATTGGTCCGTTTATCCCGCAGCAGGATACGCCGCTGGGTCAGGATCAGCCCGGTCACCTGAGGCAGACCTTGTTACTGCTGTCTTTGCTCCGCCTGCTTTTTCCCAAAGCGTTACTGCCGGCTACCACGGCAGTCGGTACCCTGCATCCGCTGGGCCGGGAACTGGCGTTAGGAGCCGGAGCCAACGTCTTAATGCCTAATCTTTCGCCGCAGGAGTACCGCATAGATTATGCGCTGTATGATAACAAAATCTGCACGGGTGACGAAGCTGCCGAGTGCCGGGTCTGCCTGCAGAAGCGGGTGGAAAGCGCAGGCTATACTATTGATACAGGCCGGGGGGATCCGGTGGACTGGGAGGAAACAGGATCATGATGGAAATCAATCAGGCTTATATAGAGACCTTGCTAGAGCAAGCCCGGGCAGCCGGAATCAGAGAACAGGAAGCAGCCCTGAAGCAGGCAGAAGCGATACCTGAGCAGCTGAACGGGGTGAAACTATCTGATCGTGATATCGCGCTGCTGCTGCAGATCCGGCGCCCGGACCTGCTGACGCGTCTGTTTGCTGCGGCCGGTGCGGTGAAAGACAGGATTTACGGCCGGAGAGTGGTGCTGTTTGCCCCACTCTATGTTTCAAATTACTGTGTTAACCGCTGCGTTTACTGCGGTTTTAAGCAGTCCAATGCTCTGGCGCGCCGCCGCCTCAGCTTTCAGGAAATCCAGGATGAGGTGCAGGTCCTGGAGCGGATGGGCCATAAACGGCTGGCTCTGGAGGCTGGCGAAGATCCCCAGCATTGTGATATTCAGTATATCCTGAGCTGCCTGGACGCAATTTACAGTACGAAGCTTGATAACGGGAGCATCCGCCGGGTCAACGTCAATATAGCGGCTACCACGGTTGATGAGTACCGCCTGCTGCATGAAAAGGGCATTGGTACTTACATTCTGTTTCAGGAAACCTATCATCAGCCCACCTATGCCGCTATGCATCCCAGCTGCCGCAAGAGCGACTACAACTATCACCTGACCGCCTTTGACCGGGCGATGCAGGCCGGGATTGATGATGTCGGCGCTGGCGTGTTGTTTGGTCTGGCTGATCCGGAATTTGAAGTGCTTGGCCTGCTGCTGCACAATAATTATCTGGATCGCACGTATGGAACAGGTTTTCATACCATATCCATGCCGCGACTGCGGCCGGCAGAAGGTATGGAACTGGCAGCCTTTCCTCATCTGGTGGATGACCGGACCTTTGAACGCCTGGTCGCCATTATCCGGCTGGCGGTCCCCTACACCGGCATCATCATGTCCACCAGGGAAAGCGCAGCCATGCGAGACCGTTTGCTTCGTCACGGCGTCTCTCAGGTATCAGCCGGCTCCAATACGGATATCGGCGGTTACAAAAAGGACGCGGAGCAGCCGCGGGTGCCTGCCGGCGGCCAATTTGAGCTGTCGGATGAACGCCGGCCGGATCAGATGATTACGGCTTTAATTGAACAAGGCTACATCCCCAGCTATTGCACGGCCTGCTACCGCCAGGGGCGGACCGGTGACCGCTTTATGCAACTGGCCAAAACCGGGGCGATTCACAATGTCTGCACGCCTAACGCGCTGCTGACCCTGCAGGAATACCTGCTGGACTACGGCGATCCTAGCCTCAGACAACTGGGAGCGTCGCTGCTGGAAAAAGAATGCGCGGCACTTGAAAATGCCCCTGTACGTCAGGCTCTGAAGCAAAAATTGCACCGGCTGAAAGCTGGTGAAAGAGACTTGTATTTTTAATTCCATGCGTGTTATAATCCCGCTAGAAGAAGCTGTCTTCGGGGGCGGGGTGAGATTCCCCACCGGCGGTGATGCACCAAGTGTGACAAGCCCGCGAGCCTGAAAGGGCATGACCCGGTTTGAATCCGGAGCCGACGGTAGAGTCCGGATGAAAGAAGATTGTTCAGCCTGAACATGTAACGCCCTGAGCAGAGATCTGCCCGGGGCGTTTTTACGTCCGAGTACACAGCTGATTTCAAGAAATGAGGTAAATGAACATGGAAAGAAAAGCGACGTATCGGATGACTGAAATGGCGATTCTCACCGCCTTGTCTATTGTTTTGCTGCTGTTGATTCAATTCCCGATTTTCCCTGCCGCGCCCTATCTAAAGTATGACATGGCAGATGTGCCCATTATCCTGGGAGGCCTGTTGCTGGGTCCGCTGCCCGGCCTGCTGATCCTGGCGCTGGCGGCGGCGATTCAGGCTTTTTTGATTGTGGGCGACGGCATCATTGGTTTTTTGATGCATTTTCTGGCATCAAGCATCCTGATGCTGCTGCCTGCGATCTTTTTCAGACATAGCCATAAAAAAAGCAGGGTCATCACCGGCGGCGTACTGGGCGTTCTGGCGATGGCGGCCATGATGGCATTCTGGAATTTGATATTTACGCCGATATATACCGGAATGCCGCGGGCAGATGTGGTGCCGCTGCTGCTGCCGGTCATTATACCGTTTAATCTGATTAAGGGCGGCGTCAACATGCTGATCAGCTTTGTCCTGTATCACGCGCTGAATCCGGTGCACCGCCGGGTTTACCAGCACTGAGCCCGCGGGCGGGTCTTTGGCCTGACACCAAACGGACTGACGCCAAAACGGCGGCACCCTTGAGATCAAGGGTGCCGCCGTTTGGCTATACAGCTGCCGTCCCAGGTTTTACTCTGATACCGCTTCTGATGACAAATGCTGGGAACTCAGCAGCGCCGCGGTTATTTCTCCCACATAGCGGATATGCAGGTCATTGGCGGGATAAAACTGCCGCATATAATCAGGATCAACAAAGCCCGCCGCTTCATAAGGCTGGCGGTAGAGCTTTTTACAGATTAAAATCAGATCAGCCTGCTCTATATAAGGTACCTGGTCTTCGCTGAGCAAGGTTAACCCGCAGGCAGCAAATTTATCACCGTCCCTGCCGCTGTGACTGCCGCAGTAGTTCAGGGCTTTGCGGTAATCGCGATTCAGAAAACTCAGGCTGAAGCCCGGCGACCTGTCCAGAAACTCCCGCGTGTAGCGGTCCGGCCGGATGACCAGCTCCGCGACCGGCCGGTTCCACATAACGCCAAGCTGACCCCATGAAGCGGTCATGCAGTTGGCCTGCTCCGGCGTGCCGGCGGTGACCAGCATCCAGTTTTCTCCAATCAGTTCAAAGGGATTGAATTTGATGCTTTCCGGAGCTATGCGCTGGAAGCGCTCGGCAGATGGATTTTCTTTCATGGGGTACAACTCCTTTCTTCTGTGCCGTGACACCGCGCTCAGGCTTTAGCCGATACGCAAGGTCAGGCGGAAGCTGAAGGCTTGCTCAGCCAGGCGGTAAGCCGGCAGTAATTCCGGACCGCAGCTGTTGGAGCCAACGCCGCTCATCAGATAATCCAGGCATAGCTCAGTATTGCCTGAGGGCTGCAGCTCAAAGTTATGGGCCCGGGCGGCCAGCTCTTCTACCGTGTAGGGCGAAACGCTGAAGCTGAAACCACCGTAGGGGCTTTGGCTGTCGGCGTAAACCCGCAGGCGGGGCAGATGGCTGCCGGTTGAACCCAGCACGGGGCCCAGGGTCAGATAGCGCACCGCAAAATGGCTTCCGTTTTCCTGCGGCTTAATGTAGTCCTCGTGCTCTTCGCTGACCTCAGAGGTATAGATACCCAGCTGGGATGCCCGGTGCTTGTCTATATAGCTCTCGTACGGGCCGTAGCCATAGTAAGCCAGCGCTTCATAGGCTTTGGGCAGGGCCAGTTTTAAGCCGAAACGCGGCAGCCACAGGTTCGGGTCATCAGACCAGGGCGCCAGGATCTGGCGCTCCACGTCCAGCTGCAGACTGATCTGGCCGGTGGCGTCGACCTCCCAGATCGCGTGACCGTCCAGGATTTTGGCCCGGTAAACCGGCAACAGGCCAAAGTGCACCCGGATCCGGACGATAGCGCCGTCCTGCTGGGCTTCCAGCTTATATACGCGGGTCCTGGCTTCATTGAAACCGGCCGCTTCCCATTCGGCTGCAATATTGCGGTCGTTATCAGTGGGCGCGCGCCAGATATTCCAATCCATCGGTCTGGCCAGCAGCTGGTTGCCATTGACCTGCAGGGAAGACCAGGCCCCGGTCGCGGCGGACAGATGATAGGTGAAGCTGTCTGAGGCAATGATCACCTCAGTTGCTGTCTGCTTCAGGCTGATAGCCTGCGGCTGAACATTGCAGCTGTCGTAGTCCGGACTGCCGCCGGCGCTGATGTGCTCCGCTCCGCTGCCCAGCGTGCTCAGCACATCAGAGAACTGGCTGCCAAAGCTGCGGTTAAAGGCCATATCAACACTGCGGGCCAGTTTATTCAGATCCTCTGGTCGGACGGTTGCCAGCAGCTCCAGCTGATCCTGTCCGACCGGATGATCCGCCGGAACCGGCCCCTGAGCTTTGACCGTGAAATAGTGCAGGTTAAGCGTCAGGATACCCTGGTCAGGCAGCTTTTCCGCGGCCAGGTCAAGCTTGAATTCCCGGCTTTCGTGCGGGGGAATATCCAGCTCATCCAGACGGCCGACTGCCAGGACATCATCTTCATTGAGCAGCTCGTATTCCGCATAGTAGCGACCCAGCGTGTTTGTAAAGTCCAGGGTGTTCCACAGCCGGATGGTTCCGCCGCGGACCTCTTCCGCGGTGGCGTTGAGCCGGATGGGCCGGATGACGTTTTTGTACTCCAGCAAACCGGTATGCGGCCGCCGGTCCGGATAGACCAGGCCGTCCATGCAGAAGTTGCCGTCATGCGGGTGTTCGCCAAAATCACCGCCATAAAAATAACGCTGTTTCAGGTCTTTATTGCGGCCCATATCAATCGCGTGATCACACCATTCCCAGACAAAGCCGCCGGCTAAGTTGGGGTAACGGTAAATCCGGGTCATATAGTCCTCCGCGTCTCCGGGCCCGTTGCCCATGGCGTGGATATATTCGCATAAAACCAGGGGCTTATCGGTCAGCTCACCGCTGCCAAAACGATCCAGATAGTCTACCGGCGGATACATTTTGGATACGACATCCAGCTCGCGGTGACTGCTTTCGTAACCGCTGCGAATATAGTTTGAGCTTTCATAGTGTGTCAGGCGGGTGGCGTCAAAGGCGTGCGTCCAGGATAGCGCCTTTTCAAATGCCGGGCCATAGCCGCTCTCATTGCCCATGGACCAGATGATGACACTGGGCTGGTTGATATCGCGGTGAACATTGCGCTGGACGCGATCCAGAATAGCCTCGTCAAAATGCGGATCGGTGGCAATCAGGCTGTAGGAGTCGGCAATGCCGTTGATGCCGTCACCGGACTCCTGAATCCGGCCACCCTTATACAGGGTCTGGACCCCGTGAGCCTCAATGTCTGATTCATCCACAATGTAAAAACCCAGACGATTATATAACTCATAAGCCCAGGGTGCGTTGGGGTAATGCGAGGTGCGGATACCGTTGATGTTGGCCAGCTTCATCAGGGCGAGGTCTTTGAGCAGCTGGTCACGGCTGATGGTAAAACCGGTTTGAGGATCACTGTCATGACGGTTAACGCCTTTGAATTTGACTGGCTGGCCGTTTACCAGCAAGACGCTCTTTTCAACCCGGACGTCGCGAAAACCGATATCCTGGGCGATGCATTCTTCATCAGAATAGATGAACAATTCATATAGATTCGGCTCTTCGGCATTCCATAGCAGCGGACGGGTGACGGTCAGGTTTGTGCCCAACTGGCGGGTGGCCGCTGTGGTGGCTGGCTGTAATACGGCTTCCTCAAGCATCAGACCGTCGGCGGCGGAAGCGGCTTCGCGGCTCAGCGTATAGGTGCCGGTTACGATTTCTTCCTGCGTGAGTCCGTTATCGGCCAGATGGCCTTCCGCAATGACCTGGCCCCGGGCGTCCAGCAGGCGGCAGGCCCACTCATGGTGGCGTTCCGCGGTACTTAAGGTTACGGTCACTTCAAGTCTGGCTTCTTCGCCATCCGGGCGAAGGCGGGTTTTTACCCGGAAGTCCCGCAGGTGTTCCTGGGGCCGGCTTTGCAGCAGGACGTCGCGGAAAATGCCGCTCATCCGGAATTTGTCCTGGTCTTCCATATAACTGCCAAAGCCCCATTTCAGGACCAGCACACAAAGCCGGTTGCTGCCCTGGCAGACCAGATCACTGATGTCAAATTCACTGGGGGAGTGTGAAACCTGGCTGAAGCCGGCAAACTGTCCGTTTACCCACACATAAAAATGACTGTCTACGCCTTCAAAAATCAAATACTGGCGCAGAGACAGGTCCTCCGCCTCCAGTTCAAAGTCACGGAAATAGGCGCCACAGGGATTGTCCTGGGGAACAAAAGGCGGGTCAAACGGAAACGGGTAGCGCACATTGGTGTATTGGTGATGATCATACCCCTGCATCTGCCAGCAAGAGGGAACCGGCAGAGTATCAAAGCCGCTTCCTTCAAAATCGGTCTGGATAAAGGAACCGGGCACGTCTTCAGGCCGGCTGAAATATCTGAACTGCCAAAGCCCGCTCAAATTGCGGCAGCGCTGGCTTTGCTCCCGCAAATCAACGGACGGATCCGCTAATGCGCCCAGCGCCAGGTCCTGTACATCGGCCGGCTCGGCAAACGGGACATAATAAGCCCGTGGAGGTAACGTATTAACATGCAGGGTTCTGAAGGTTTCATGATAGTGTGTTCTCATCCTCAACTAACCTCGTCTGATATAATTCCTGTATAAGCAGGTTTCAGGCTAAGTGTAACAGAAATAAGGCACGCGGGAGACGTCAGTGACGCATATTTTAGGTTATGATAGATTAGGTTATAGTAGATTTGTATTGACAGTCAGGTCCGGTGCCTCATCTTTTGGTCACTATCGGGGGCCATCGGGCCATTTGCTTCAGCTTTTTGATCGTGATCTGTAAAGGAGAGTGGCGCAATGGGTAGAGCCGGAGGCGGCGGAGGCGGATTTGGCGGCGGCGGCGGCCGCAGTTTTGGCGGCGGAGGCGGGCGCAGCTTTGGCGGTCGCTCCGGCGGCGGCGGACGCGCGGGCGGCAGCTTTGGCGGCGGACGTTCCGGCGGCGGTGGCTTTGGTGGACCCCGGCCTGGCGGCGGTGGCTTTGGCGGGCCTCGGTCTGGCGGCGGCTTTGGTCCTATGTGGACACCGATCTGGTTTGGTTCCGGTCCGCGGGGCCCGCGTTACCGCCGTAATAATGGCTGCGGCTGCGGGACCCTGGGCTGCTCTACCGTATTAGGTGCGGTTATAATCTTTGTGGTGGCAATCAGCATTATCTTTTCCGCCATGGGCTCAAGCTTTTCAACGGTATCCGCCGGCAGCGGCAGCAGCAGCTCGATTACCCGCTCCACCATTAAGCGTGAGGCTTTGCCCGCCGGTTCCGTCAATGAGACGGGCTATTACACAGATGACCTGGACTGGATTAAAAACGTCACTACCCTGGAGTCCGGTATGAAATCCTTTTATAAAGCGACCGGTGTCCAGCCTTATCTGTACATTACGGATAACTTTGACGGGGAGCATTATCCTACGGACGCTGAGGCGGAAACCTTTGCCAACAATCTGTATGACAGTTTGTTTACAGATGAAGCTCACAGTTTGCTCATATTTTTTGAGTATAATAGTGAATATCACACCTGGTATGTTAATGGGACGCAGGCCAAGACCGTGCTTGATCAGGAGGCTATGGACATCCTGCTCGACTATGTTGACCGCTACTATTATGAATCGTCCCTGACAGAGGATGAAATGTTCAGTAAAGCATACCAGCAGGCCGGCAAGCGGATCATGACCGTGACGCGGTCCCCCTGGATACCGGTTCTGGTGGTGGCGGGAATCATCGTCATTCTGGCTTTTGCCTATTATTGGTGGAGAAAGTCCAAGGAAAAAAAGGCTGAGCAGGATAAGCGGACTGAGGAGATCCTGAACACACCGCTGGAGTCTTTTGGGGACGGTCAGGCTGAAGATCTGGCTAAAAAGTACCAGGAAAAATCGGATCAGAGCGGCAAGTGATCAGGCGTTGACAGGAGCATCGGCCCCGCAGGCGCGGGGTATGCAAGTTTGTAACAGAAAAGGAGCGTACAAATGGGTATTTTATCAAGGTTCAGTGACATCATTTCATCTAACATCAATGCATTGTTGGATAAGGCGGAAGATCCATCAAAAATGGTTGATGAGTATCTGCGCAAAATGACCGCTGATTTGGCTGACGTCAAACAGGAGACGGCCGGCGTTATGGCGGAGGAAAGCCGCTGTAAGCGGCTGGTTGATGAAAACAAAGCGGAAGTAGCCAAGTATATGGATCTGGCTAAAAAAGCGCTGACCGCGGGCAGTGAAGATGATGCGCGCGTGTTTCTGGGCAAAAAGCAGCAGCTTGAAGCGGAAGGCGCCAGCCTGCAGACTGCTTATGCCGCCGCACATGAAAACGCGATCAAGATGCGCCAGATGCATGACAAACTGGTAAAGGACATCAACACCCTCAATGCCCGCCGCCAGAGCATCAAGGCAAAAGTGGCCGTGGCTAAAACTCAGAAGAAAGTCAATGAGCTGGGTGCCTCGGCAGACAAGCTGCAGGATAATATGGGCGCGTTTGAACGGATGGAAGCTAAAGCCGATCAGATGCTGGATGAAGCTAATGCCATGTCGGAGTTGAACAGCCAGCCGGTTGATGAGGCTCAGGCTTTGGAGGACAAGTACCGTAAAGGCGACACGGATGCTTCTGTTGAGGATGAGTTGTCCAAGCTGAAACAGCAGATGGGACTTTAAACTGACTCCGGCAGCCTCAGGGTCCGGTTCAGACTGCCGGCGGCCGCAGGCCGCCGGCAGCTGATCTGTGTCCGGGCTGCCTTTTCTTTAAGCCTGAACAAAGGAGATCATATGACACCACAGGGTCTCGCTTATTTAGCGCGTTACGGCTTTACCCTGCTGATCGCGGCTATTTCTATGCTGCTGCTCCGGGGAGCCATCAGGGATCTGCGCGGCCGCAGTAAAACAAATCTGCGCCCGGTGCGCGGTCGCTACCTCCTGGCGCTGGGCGGCAACGGCAGTAATCTATATCCGGTGAAACAACTGCCCCTGTTTCATACCACCATCCTGGGCCGCGGCCATATCTGTGATATCCGGATCCATGATGAGCAGGTCGGTCTGCGGCACGCGGTTATCTATCTTTATGACGGCCTGTGGTATGTGCGGCCCATGTCAGATAAGACCCCGGTCCTGCTCAACGGGGTGCCGGTTAAAGATCCGGTGCCGCTGGAAAATAAGGACATGGTGCAGGTAGGCCGTTCCCAGCTGCTTTATGTTGATCAGGAGGAGGCCGCCGCCGAAGCCGGCGGCACCCTTTACGCGGACCGCTCGGAGGATATGCTGGAACTGCTGCCGCAGGTACGTACTGGGGGTGCCTGGTTCCTGAGCAATCTCCTGATGCTGGGCGCAAGCCTGCTGCTGCTGCTCTTGCTGGATGAAGGCCTGAGTCCTCTGAGACGACCTTACGCCGCCATTTTTGCTGTTTTTTATATATTGTTCAACCTGTATTATTTTGCCCTTCCGGCTCTGATCAAGCCCTTTGAGCGGACCGCTTATCTGGTTTTTGCCAATCTGACCTTTTTAGGTTTGCTGCTACAGGCCAGGTTGGTCGCGATCAATATAAATTACAGCAACGCGGATATCACAACTGACCGGCTCAATGATATCCTCAGCGCTATAAATTCCCAGAGTACGGCCCTGTTTCTTGGCTTCTTACTGCTGCCGGTCATTGCGGTCATAGTACAGCGGACCAGGCTGCTGGAAATGCTGGTGACCGCCTGTATGGTACTTTCGCCGCTGCTTTTGATCATAACCTTGATCCTTGGACGGGGCAAAGAGACCAACGGCGCCAGCCTCTGGCTGACCATCGGCCCCCTGTCCGTACAGCCGACCGAGTTTGCCAAGCTTACCTATCTGATTGCATTGGCCGGCTTTTTCAAAAACCGGCCGCCGCTGAAACAGCAGATTATCTTTGCGGGCTGGGCCGCCGCCTTCTTTTTCCTGATCATGCTGCTGCCGGATTTAGGCTCGGCTATGATTCTACTGCCTACCACGCTGGTCGTCTTTGTGGTCATGACTTCCGAATACCTGCTGACCTTCCTGGTTATGCTGGCCAGCGGGGCCGCAGGTACGCTGGCCTACGCCCTGTTCCCTTATGTCCGCAACCGCATCAGCGGCTGGACGACCTTATGGGATAAGGTGACCGCCAATAACGAGCAGATTGTTTTTGGCCTGCAGGCCATTGGCCGCGGCGCGTTATTTGGCCGGGGCCTGGGGAACGGCAGCCCTGAAAGTGTGGCCCTTTCCCATTCTGATATGGTCTTTGCCGTCGTTTGTGAGGAATTTGGCATTATTGTCGGGATGAGTCTGGTTTTGCTCTACATCGCCTTCTGGCTGCGCGGTGCCAAAGCTACCATGCAGGTCCGGGACGGCTTTTCTTCCAGCCTGAGTTTAGGCATTGCCACCCTCTTTTTTGTGGAAGCGGCCGTCGTCATAGGGGGTACCACCGGTCTCATACCACTGACCGGAGCGACCCTGCCCTTTATAGCCAGCGGCGGATCTTCGCTGCTGGCAAAGTCAATGATGGTGGCGGTATTTCTGGGTCTGGCCGGCCGTCATGAAAGCGTCTGACCAGGCGGCCTGGTCTGGCAGTCAATGTGACACACTTGAGGTTTAATCATGAAACAGTTACTGCGTAATCTGAAGGTCATCCTGATTATTTTTTCGGTCCTGACCGTGGCCTTGCTGGCCGGTATTGTGGTACAGCAAAACCGGAGCATAAACTCCCTGCAGTCCGCTGTCGGTGAAAACAAATCAGCCTTAAAATCCCGCTACGCCCAGGCCGGCTCCATCTATACGGCGGACGGTCAGGTGCTGGCGCAGAGCGTGGACGGCGAGCGGGTCTATTCAGATGATGAAGAACTGGCTATGGCTGCCAGCCAGCTGGTGGGTGACTATACCCATAATATTTCCAATACCATTGAAACGCTGTATCAGGGATATCTGACCGGAACTGAACGCAATCCGTTTTACCAGTTGCTGTTTGATCTCTCCGGTAAAGGGCTGGAGGGCGATGATGTGTATCTGACCCTGGACAGCCGGCTGGAGAAAGCAGCCTACGAGGCGCTGGGCGATCTGAACGGCTCGGTGGTTTTGCTGAATTACTCCACCGGAGCGGTCCTGGCCTCAGTCAGCAAGCCTGCCATGACCATGGATGATATTGTTAACTACACCAATCTGGTAGATACCGGCCTGTTCAACCGGGCCTTATCCGGCGCATATTTTCCGGGCTCAGCCTTCAAAATCATCACGTCTTCAGCCTGGATAAACTCTGACAACTATGATCCGGACCTGACCGTGCTCTGTCAGGGCTCCACGCCGATTGTCCCTAACGGCGTCATGGAAGCAGATGGAGAAGGCCACGGTGAGGTTGACCTGAGTAAAGCCTTTGATGTTTCCTGTAACGCTTTTTTTGGCACGGTCGGTATAGATGTCGGCTCGGAACAATTGATTGAAATGGCTGAAGCGTTTGGCTTTAACCAGCCGCTGACATTGGACCGCCTGCAGGTAACCGGTTCAAAAATCAGCATTCCGGCTGACGACGACGCGGTTTTATCCTGGGTCAGTATCGGCCAGCCGGTGGGAGACTCCGAGCTCACGCTGTCACCGCTGCATATGGCGCTGATCGCGGCCGCGGTGGCGAATAACGGCGTCATGCCTCAGCCGCACATCGTGAGTTATCTCAGCAATCCCTTGAATCAAAGCTATATGGAAATGAAGAGCAGCACGCTTTATACACCGCTGACCAGTGAGCTGGCCGGAGAAGTGAAAGCCCTGATGATTGATGAGGTCGAAAACGGCGGCGGCGCCAATGCGGCAGTGGACGGTTATCAGGTTGGCGGCAAAACCGGCACCCCTGAACTGGAAAACCAGGAGGGAAATAATGCCATCTTCCTGGGCTTCCTGGACAGTCCGAATTATCCGCTGGCCATTGCGGTCGTTTGCGAAGACACAACATTTGCAGCTGAAAAGGCGGCGCCGATTGCCTCCGCGGTTTTCAGCGCGGCAGTCAGTCTGGGTGAAGACTGACAGCCGCTGAGGAAAGATTATTTAAGGAAAGAGGAACATAACAGATGTCCTATAAAATCGTAACCCTGGAAGGGAACGACATACACTATTGGTTTAATCAGAACAATAACTGGGTGCAGCGCAAAAAGAACGCGCCCCCGGCAGAATACGACGACCGGGCTCAGCTGGAGGCTAATCTGGACAGATTAAAAAGCGCCAAAAAGGCCCGCTATAAGATCGTTGAAACAGAAAGCGGCGGACTTAAAAATAACAATCCGCAGGCTGCCGCTTCGCAGGACAGCAACCCGAAGGGCAGTAATTCACAGGCTAACCCTTCACAAGCCGGAAATCCGAAGGGCAGTAATTCACAGGCTAACCCTTCACAAGCCGGAAATCCGAAGGGCAGTAATTCACAGGCTAACCCTTCACAGGCCGGAAATCCGCAGAACAGCGGCCCCCGGCAGGAGAGCGGATCAGAGTATAAGAACGGCCGGGCAGCGCGTGAACCAAAGCCTGCTGGCAGCCCGGTCCGGTCCGAATTACCGGAATCCTCACCTCAGGCCGATCCGGCCGGACGGGTGGCTCCGCCGCAGAATCACCCCCGTCCAGGCCGCAGCAACCGGGCGCGGCGGCATAACCCCAAGACCAAAATAGCCAGTGTGGAAACAATGGACGCGCTGAGCTTTGATCATGAGGAACCGGACCAGGATAACTGGGATGATGTATTTGCCGCGGTGGAAGCAGAGGAAGCGCTGGCATCTCAGTTACTGACGGTAGCTGAAGTCCGGGACCATGAAGCAGAAGCCGCCCGGTATCAGCCAGGGTCCGACCCTGGCGCGTCTCCCAGCCCGGAACTGACCTCTGAGACGGCTTTACCCAGTCCTGAACCGCCGCATCAGGAACCCGGCCCGACGCCGGCTGCTGCGGAAGATAATCTGTCAGAAGAATCGGGGCTGGAAGAAACTGACCGCAATGCTGACTGCGGGGGCGGAACCCGGCCGGCTGCGGGAACACCGGCGCCTGAAGAAAGCCAAACCGCTCCGGTGCTGCCTGCCGCTGCCGCGACAGCTGAAACGGAGGCTGCCTTGCCTGGCGCGACCTTAGCGCCGGTCAGCGAAGCTGAGCTGGCCTTGCTGGAAAATCTGGACTGGCTGCAGACCTGCTATGATATCTTTGCTCAGATGGACAGCCTGAGAGCCGGTTGCCGCCGGATGCTGCACTCCTGCGACCGGCAGACCCTGGACTTCCTGCATTACATAGAGCTGACAAATCAGGTAGACCGGGATCAGGAAGAAAGCGTTTATGAACAACTGCGGACCATCCGCCGGCAGCGCCGCCGGGCCAAGGACGCTCTGGATTTTTTAGAGCGTCTCTGCGCAGCCATGCGGGTACGGCCCAATAAAGTGAAAGATCTGCTGGACTATAAACAGCGGGACCGGGCTTATATGCCCCGGGAGCGGTCAGATCTGTTCCCGGATTTTGCGGTCAGCACAGCGGCCAGCCGGGCCAGCACAGCGGCTGACGATGCCAGAAGGCGGGAAGCCAGCCGGGAACGCGCTCAAAGCAGATCCCTGGCGGAAGAAGACGATTGAAGCTAACGGGAGCGCAGCGGATAGCCGTGCAGCCTGATCCGGCGCCCGTGACCGCTGCGGTGGTATTGATAGATGAAGCCCATAGTAATCAGGACGATCATCAGGACAAACAGCAAGGTGGGATAAACCTGCCGCAGCGGCTCAGCGTACTTGAGCCAGCTGCCGGCTGGCGCTCCCGCAATCAGTCCGTACAGACTGTCTACGATCAATCTGGCTCCGCTCCAGGCTGTGGCGGCAATAATAAAAAACCGCAGGAAAAACACGGCCAGGACCGCTATGACCAGGGCCGCCGCCAGATAGACCCAAAGGTTGCTGTAACCAAACAGGGAAACTGAAAAATAACGCATAAAATAGAGTCCGAAAAAGAAGGCAGCCAGAAACACACTGAACTTGATAGCCAGCCAGAACAAAATAGCGCCGGCCAGCGCCAGCAGTGCGCTGATCGCCAGAGCCGCCCAGCCTTCAAGACCAGCCTTTTGTCCCATATACTGACCGGCATAATAGCCGCAGAGTAATCCAAAGACCGCCAGCCAGACCCGGAACAATTTGTAGCCCCAAATTAACAGGGCAATGCCCGCCGCCAGCGTCAGCAGCAGGACCAGCTGCTGGGGAAGCCCGGCATAGATTTGCTTAAGCTTAGCAACGATTTGGCTCAGATCTGTCTGCAAGGTCATGACTCGGTCACGCTCCTTCAATTAATACCGGCTTGCCGGGCCAGGCGCCGGTGTCAGCGATGCTGGCGCCGTCGTTCAGGCTTTGAATAACCGGCTTCATTATACCAAATTCCCCCGGCTGCCAGCCGGAAATCCGGCAGGAGGCGGCCGGGGGACAGCTGCTTGGCGCGAATTTGTATTCGTTGTGTAATAAATTATTTAATTGAGCGACCAATCGGCTTTTCGCGCCAGAGCTTTGTGCTAAAATATAAGCGTACCGTGACTTGTTCCATCAACAAGTCCGTTTTATCATGTTTTTGTTTTATTACATTGAAGTACAGGAGAGGTAACACATGGCTAAGTTGCTGAAAAAAACCGTAGAGGACATTGATCTGAAGGGCAAACGCGTGATCGCGCGCGTGGATTTCAACGTTCCTTTGGATAAAGACACTGGTGAGATCACGGACGACAAGCGGATTCGCGGCGCGCTTCCCACCATCAAGTATTTAGTTGAGCAAGGAGCCCGCGTAATCCTGGTTTCTCATCTGGGCCGTCCTAAAAACGGACCTGAAGCCAAATTCAGCATGAAGCCTGCGGCCACGCGGCTGAGCGAGCTGCTGGGACAGCCGGTTGAGCTGGCGGCAGATGTCATTGGACCGGATGCCAAGGCCAAAGCCGCGGCTCTGAAGCCGGGTGAAATCCTGATGCTGGAGAACGTCCGTTTCCATAAAGAGGAAACCAAAAACGCGCCGGAGTTTGCCAAGGAGCTGGCTTCCCTGGCGGATGTATTTGTTAATGACGCGTTCGGGACCGCTCACCGCGCCCATGCGTCAACCGCCGGTATCGCCAACTATCTGCCGGGTGTGTCAGGCTTCCTGATTCAGAAGGAAATTGATGTGATGGGCAAGGCCCTGCAGAATCCCAAACGCCCGTTTGTAGCCATTTTGGGCGGCGCCAAGGTATCTGACAAAATCGGTGTTATTGAAAATCTGATCGATAAAGTAGATACCCTGATTATCGGCGGCGGTATGGCCTACACCTTTTTTAAGGCTCAGGGCTTAAGCATCGGCGATTCCCTGTGCGAAGAAGATAAACTGGAACTGGCCAAAGCCTTGCTGGAAAAAGCTCAGCAAAAGGGCGTCAACGTCTTGCTGCCGGCCGACACCGTGATTGCCGATCATTTTGCTGCGGACGCGGATAGCAAGGTGGTTACGGCAGGTCAGGTTCCGGATGGCTGGATGGGCCTGGACATTGGCCCCAAAACCATTGAACTCTTTGACGCCGCGGTCCGTAAAGCCGGCACGATTGTCTGGAACGGTCCTATGGGCGTGTTTGAGTTTGAAAAGTTTGCGGTCGGCACCCGGGAAGTGGCCCGCGCGGTGGCCGAATCTCAGGCCATTTCTATCATCGGCGGCGGTGATTCCGCGGCGGCGATCGAACGTCTGGGCTTTGCGGATCAGGTGACGCATATCTCTACCGGCGGCGGCGCTTCGCTGGAGTTCCTTGAGGGTAAGGTGCTGCCCGGTATTGACTGCCTGCTGGATAAAAACCCCCGGCGTATCTTTGCTGCCGGCAACTGGAAGATGAACAAGGGCGTGCCGGCGGAGGCCGCCAGGTTCCTGACCGAGCTGCAGCCAAAGGTTAAGGACGCTGATGCTTCGATCGCTCTGGGCGTTCCGTTTACTGCCTTACAGGCAGCGCTGGAGGCCACTGCCTTCACCAATATCAAGATTGCGGCTGAAAACTGCCATTATGAAGATAAAGGCGCGTATACCGGTGAGGTTTCCGCGGCGATGCTGGCGCACATGGGTGTTCCTTACTGCATCATTGGTCACAGTGAACGCCGCCAGTACTTTGCGGAGACGGATGCCACCGTTAACCAGAAGGCTCTGGCCCTGCTCAACTGGGGCGTGCGTCCGATCATCTGCTGCGGTGAAACCCTGGAGCAGCGTGAGAACGGCGAAACCTTTGATTTTGTCAAATCTCAGATTGTCGCCGCTTTCAAGGGCATTCCGCAGGAGAAACTCTTCCTGGTAACGATTGCCTATGAGCCTATCTGGGCGATCGGTACCGGCCGCACCGCCAGTGACGAGCAGGCGGAAGAAGTCTGTGCTTATATCCGCGGCGTGGTGGCGGAGCTTTATGACCAGACCAGCGCGGATGAACTGCGTATCCTGTACGGCGGTTCGGTTAACGCCAAAAACGCGGCTGACCTGTTCTCACAAACCGATATTGACGGCGGCCTGGTCGGTGGCGCTTCCCTGAAGAGTGAAGACTTCTCCGTGATCGCCAATGCCTTTGTAGAAGAAGCCTGAACCTGACGTCTGAGAGCGGCCTTTGCCTTTGCAAAGCTGCCGCTCTCAAGATGCCTTTTAGTCTGAAAGAACAGAGAAAAAGATGACGCTGCCGGTTGCGCCGGCCACCTGTCAGGACATTCGCATTACTGCTTAATGTGATATACTCAAACGTGGTCAGTATCTGGCCGCAAATCATCTTGGCCTTTGTTAAGATAAATAAGGAGAAAAGACATGGCTAAAGAAAAAAAGTACATGACGATGGACGGTAACACCGCTGCGGCGTATACCTCCTACGCATTTACTGAAGTTGCCGGTATCTATCCCATTACCCCGTCGTCCCCGATGGCTGATGTGGTGGATCAGTGGTCCCAGCAGGGCCGTTTGAATGGCTTCGGCCAGACGGTCCATGTAGTGGAGATGCAGTCTGAAGGCGGTGCTGCCGGCGTGGTGCACGGCTCACTCAACAGCGGCGCGCTGACGACAACCTATACTGCTTCACAGGGTTTGCTGCTGATGATCCCCAATATGTATAAAATTGCGGGTGAGTTATTACCTTGTGTATTTCATGTTTCGGCGCGTGCTTTGGCAAGCCACGCTTTGTCCATTTTTGGCGACCATTCAGACGTGATGGCCTGCCGCCAGACTGGTTTTGCCATGCTGGCTTCAGACAGTGTACAGCAGGCTACTGACCTGGCTGCCGTTGCTCATTTGGCTACGATTAAATCTCGCGTACCGTTCATGCATTTCTTTGATGGCTTCCGCACATCACATGAAATCCAGAAGATCGAAGTACAGGACTATGATGATTTAACCGCGCTGATTGACCAGAAGGCCCTGGCGGAATTCCGCGCCCGGTCACTGTCACCTAATCACCCCACATTAAAAGGTACCGCCCAAAATCCGGATATCTTTTTCCAGGCACGGGAGGCTTCTAACCCGTACTACAATGCTGTTCCTGAAATTGTTGAAGAGTACATGGGCAAGATCAATGAGCTGACCGGCCGCGATTATAAGCTCTTCAATTATTATGGCGCGCCGGACGCTGATCGCGTCGTCGTGGCTATGGGTTCGGTCTGCCAGGCTCTTGAGGAGACCATTGACTACCTCAACGCCCATGGTGAAAAAGTCGGTATGGTGAACGTTCACCTGTACCGGCCGTTCTCCAACGCCCGCCTGCTGGCGGCTATCCCTGCCTCCGCCAAAAAGATCGCGGTGCTTGACCGCACCAAAGAGCCAGGCGCTGAGGGCGAGCCCTTGTTCCTGGATGTCGTGGCAGCCTTTGCCGGCAAAGCCAACGCGCCGCAAATCGTGGGCGGCCGTTATGGTCTGGGTTCCAAGGACACGACGCCCGACCAGCTGCTGGCTGTCTACAAAAACCTGAAACAAGCCGAACCCAGACATAACTTCACCATCGGGATTGTGGACGATGTCACCCACCTGTCTCTGCCGATTGACGAGCGCATTGATGTGGCGACTGAAGGCACCATCGCCTGCCGCTTCTGGGGCCTGGGTTCTGACGGCACGGTTGGTGCCAACAAAAACTCCATCAAGATCATTGGCGACCATACGGACCTGTACGCTCAGGCTTACTTCTCCTATGATTCCAAAAAGTCCGGCGGTATCACGATTTCTGATCTGCGCTTTGGCAAAACACCGATCCGTTCGCCGTACCTGATCAATATGGCCAACTTTGTCAGCTGTTCCCAGCAGTCTTATGTTGATAAATACGACATGCTGAGTTCCCTGAAGCCCGGCGGTACCTTCCTGCTGAATACCCTGTGGAAGAAAGAAGAACTGGGTGAACATCTGCCTGCGGCGATGAAGCGCTATCTGGCAAAGAATAACATCAGTTTCTATATCATTGACGCGGTAACCCTGGCCGCGGAAATTGGCCTGGGCAACCGTACCAACACCGTGCTGCAGTCTGCTTTCTTTAAGCTGGCTAACGTGCTGCCGGTTGAAAAGGCGGTCGAGTACATGAAGAAGGCCATCGTCAAGTCCTATGGACGCAAGGGCGATGACATTGTCAACATGAACTACAAGGCAGTGGATGCCGGCCTGGATAACATTGTTAAGGTTGACGTTCCGGCAGACTGGGCTGACGCGGCTGACGCGCCGGTTGAAAAGAAGAACGTGCCGGTCTTCATAGAAGACGTGGCAGAAGTCATGAACGCTCAGCAAGGTGACAGCCTGCCGGTCAGCACCTTTATAGACAGCGCTGACGGCACCTTCCCTCAGGGCACGTCCCAGTATGAAAAGCGCGGTATTGCGACTGAAATTCCGGTCTGGATTCCGGAAAACTGCATCCAGTGCAACCAGTGCTCTTATGTCTGCCCGCACGGCGTTATCCGCCCGTACCTGCTGACTGATGAGGAGGCCGCTGGCGCGCCGGAGACGGCTAAAACTGTTCAGGGCATGAAGCCATATGATCAGTATCGTTTCCGCATTCAATTGTCTGCTTTGGACTGCACCGGCTGCGCTTCCTGCGTGAATACCTGCCCGGCTAAGGAAAAGGCGCTGGTGCTGATGCCGTTAGGCGAGCATCTGGATGAGGCGACCAACTGGGATTATCTGTATAAACTGCCCCGTAAGCCTAATCCTATGAAGAAGAGCATGGTTAAGGGTTCTCAGTTTGAGAAGCCTTATCTGGAGTTCTCCGGCGCCTGCGCTGGCTGCGGCGAGACGCCTTATGCCAAGCTGGTGACCCAGCTCTTTGGCGACCGTATGATGATTGCCAATGCCACCGGCTGCTCCTCCATCTGGGGCGGCTCAGCGCCTTCCACACCGTATACCACGGATGCCAATGGCCGCGGTCCGTCATGGGCTAACTCCTTGTTTGAAGACAACGCGGAATATGGTCTGGGTATGTATCTGGGCTATAAGCAGATCCGTGACCGCATGACCGCTCAGCTGGAACAGCTGGAGTCCATCGGTGATGAGCAGATCAAGACGGCAGTTGCTGAATGGATGAGCAAAAAGGACGACAGTGACCAGACCATTGCCGCCAGTGAGTCACTGGTGAACGCTCTGGAGGGTGTCCAAAGCGACAACCCGCAGGTGCGTAATCTGCTTGAAACCGTCAAGGCTGGTGAGGATTACCTGTCCAAACGTTCTTGCTGGATCTTTGGCGGCGACGGCTGGGCTTATGATATCGGCTACGGCGGCCTGGATCATGTGCTGTCTACCGGTAACAATGTCAACGTCCTGGTCTTTGATACTGAGGTTTATTCCAATACCGGCGGTCAGGCTTCTAAAGCTACGCAGTACGGCGCGGTGGCGCAATTTGCTGCGGGCGGCAAATCTGTCCGTAAAAAGGATCTGGGCCTGATGGCTACCACTTACGGCTATGTCTATGTGGCTCAGATTTCTATGGGTGCTAACCAGGCTCAGACTCTGAAAGCCTTGATGGAAGCTGAGTCCTATGATGGACCGTCTCTGGTCATCGCTTATGCCCCTTGTATCAACCACGGGATTAAGGGCGGCCTGCGTTATGCCCAGACCCGCGAAAAGGACGCTGTTGCTTGCGGCTACTGGCATCTGTGGAGATATGATCCCAGGCTGGCAGCTCAGGGCAAAAACCCCTTCCAGCTGGATTCCAAGGAGCCTAACGGCGACTTCCGCGCTTTCCTGATGAAAGAAGTCCGCTACAGCTCCCTGCTGAAGAAGTATCCGGAAGACAAGGTGGAGGCTATCTTTACCAAGGCCGAAGAGGATGCCAAGATCCGTTACAACTCTTATCTGCGGATGAAGGAAGCGACGGTCTGAGCTGACCGGCCGGTTCGGCTTTAAGCGAATCACGTTATTTACAAGGAGAAGACCGGGGTGCCATACCCTGGTCTTCTCTTTGGTTCCGGAGAGGTTTCCTGGGCTATAATAGAAGGAGCAATCATTTCAGGAAGGGCAAAGCTGCCCGGGACGGCAGGTAGGCCCTGACCCCGGCTTCATTGAAGTAAATCGTAAATAAGTGATCGTAAGTGAAAAGGAGGAAAGCAACTGTTTTGCTGATCAGATCTGAAAGCGACCCGCAATTTATGGATCTGGCTTTGCCGGATGTCTTTGTCACGGCGTATCTGCCACGTTTAGAGGGGACAGCGGTCAAGCTTTACCTCTGTTTGCTGCACTGCCAGGCGCGAGCACTGCCGTTTGAATTGTCAGAAGCCGTGCGGCTGTTGCAGACCACTGAGGATGATATAAAAGCTGCTTTGCTGAACCTGCAGCTGCAGGGCCTGCTGTTTCGCCCGGCTGCCGCGCGGGATGAATTGGTCCTGCGGGATTTAAAAAAACAGCCTGAAACAGAATTGAATCCGGAAGAAGCGGTCCGGCGGATGACCGCGGATCCCAAGCGCCAGGATGTGGTGGACTCGATCAATAAGAGCTTTTTTAATGGCATTATGGGTCTGGACTGGTATCATCTGATTGATGTCTGGTTTGAAACCTATCAGTTTAAACCAGAAGTGATGTATACCTTGTTTTCTGAGGCTTATCAAAGCGGGAAGCTCAAGCGATCCTACGTATCCGCTGTCGCCAAAAGCTGGCATGAGCGGGGGATAAAGACCTATGAAGACCGGAAGCAGGATCAGGCCCAGCATGAAGCTAAAAACAGTCTGGGACGCCAGGTCAGCCGCAGCTTGAATCAGGGGCCGCTGACTGCGGCCCAGGAACAACTGGTCAGCCACTGGGCGACTGACTACGGCTATGACATGGATATCATCAGACTGGCTTTAGCCAAAGCTACGCAGACGCCCAAGGCCAGCTTGAACTACTTTGATAAAATCCTGAAGGAATGGCATGAAGCGGGTCTGAAGACAGCGGAGGCGGTTAACCGCTATGAGGAAAACCGCCGGGCCAAGCAGCTCGCCAAACGCCCCAAGAACGCGGCGTCGGGGGCAAGGAAAGGCAGCAACGTGGCAAACTTCAAACAACGCCAGTACAGTGACGACTTTTTCAGGCAATTTGAAGAAGATCCAAGATTTTTACTCAATCCGACCGAGCTGAAAGCGGACAGTCACCCGGCCGAGGCTCAGCCTGATCCGGGGCAGGATCCCGGGAAGTAATGCGGTCAAGATAAGCTAGCCTGATTAAGGAGAATACAGCGGTCATGGATAAGCAGCCATTTTTGAATAATTACGCTCTGAATAAAAGCATCGCCGCAATTTATCATGATAAGCAGCAGGCGGCAGCCGCCCGGGGCCAGGCCCGGCGGCAACAGCTGCTGCAGGGGGATCCGGCGCTGGCAGCAGCTGACCGCCGTTTCCGGCAGGCAGCCGCCGCCAGACTGAAAGCGATACGAGGCGGCGGGGAGCCGCTACGGCAGGCCGGTCTGGATTTTGAAGCGGCCAGCCTGGCCAGGGAAACGCTGCTAAAGCAGCTGACTGGACTGACTGCGGCAGAATTTGACGGCCCGCTCTTCAGCTGCCCGGACTGCCAGGATCGCGGCAGACTGAGCGACGGCAGTTTCTGCCACTGCTATCGCGACACGGCCAAAGCTATCTTGCGGGAGGTTTCAAATCTGCAGCCTTTATCAGCGCTGCGTTTTGATCGGCTTCAACCAGACCTGTTTTCCGATCAGCCCTGGCCGCTGGAGGCAGACCGGTTCAGGCGCCCGCCGCGTGAGGCCGTGGGCATCATAGCGGCTGAACTCCAGGCTTACTGCCAGGCTTTTGACGCTTCAGCCAGTATGGCCAGTTACTTTCTGATGGGCCGGCCAGGTACCGGCAAAACATTTATGGCAGCGTCTGCCGGCAATGCCCTGCTTGACCGCGGCATTTTTGTGCTCTACCTCACTTCGCCGGAGTTTTTTGATCGGATGCTAAGCTACCGCAGAATGGAGGCGGCTTACGCGCCGGATCCCGAACGCCTGGAGCGAAGCCGGGACGCCTATGCCAATATATGTGAAGCGGAGCTGCTGATCCTGGATGACCTGGGTACTGAGACTGGCCTGATAGAGGAACGGCAGGCTAATCTGCTGGGTATTCTGAATGAGCGCTTTCAGAACGGCCTGCCTACCATGGTCTCCAGTAATCTGTCTCTAAAAGAGTTACAGGAAATGTATGATGAGCGACTGATGTCCCGGTTGTTAGGCCGCTTTAAGATCCTGCATTTTTACGGCAATGATCTCCGGGCAATAAGAAGTGTCTGAATAACGCCGGCCGGCAAATTATTCAGACACCTGATCCAGGTATATTCAGGCAAGCCTGGCTGCCGTATTCCTGCCTGCGGTTCAGTGCTGCAGCAGGGAGGCTGCGTAAGGCCTTAAGCCCATCAGTTCATCCCAGCGTTCCGGCGGCGCGGCCTGCTTCAGCGCTGTCCAGAGCTGATTGACCTCGGTGGTATAGGAACTGACAAAGAGCGCGTCTTGCCCCTCCAGCTGATAAGTCCCCAGGGTGGCCGGAATAAAGACAGTCTGCCCCATATTTATGACCAGATCTTCAGGGCCGGAAGCCAGATCAGCGGTGATGGTCAGCTGCCCACCCAGACAAGTCAGGATGCGAAACTGACCGCCCCTGGCCTGAAAGCTGCAGACTCCGTCCAGACGATCTTCTTCTACCGTGAAATAGCGGTTTATAACCAGCATGCGGCGCCGCAGGGGACCCGCGGCCGTCAGATTCAGACCGGGGAAGCGGACATGACCGCCCGCGTTGGTATAATCGATGACTTCCAGTGCCTTGGCCACATGCAGCGGGCGCAGGTTTCCGGCCGCATCGCGCCGATTGTAATCGTATACCCGATAAGTGGTATCGGAGTTTTGCTGTACTTCATATATGATCAGTCCCTCGGTGATAGCGTGTACCAGTCCGGCGGGAATGTTAATGCAGTCGCCGGCTTTAACCGGGACCTGCTGCAGACAGTCTTCGCAAGTACCATCTGCGATGGCCTCAGCAAATTGCTCCCGGGTGGTGCCGCTTTTAACTCCGGCAATGAGCTTGGCGCCTTCAGGCGCGTAAACCACGTACCACATTTCATTTTTGCCGTATTCACCCTGCTCATTTTTAAAGGCGTAGGCATCCGTCGGGTGGACCTGGACAGATAAGGCTGCGTTGGCGTCAATCAGCTTTATCAATAAGGGAAATTTAGTCCGGTCCCGTTCAGACATGTCCCGTCCCAACCAGGCTTCAGGATCCTTTTTCCAGACCTCATCAAAGACCTGGCCTGCCAGGGGGCCGTTGGCAATGACTGAAGGGCCGTTGGGGTGGCAGGACAGTTCCCAGCTTTCCGCGACGGTGCCGGATGGAGGCAAAGCCTTGCCCCAGTCCGCCAGGCGGCGGCCGCCCCAGAGGTAATCTTTATAAACGGGTTGAAAAATGAGTGGGTAGACCATAAATAACTCCTTTGATCAGTACCGGACTTAATAAAGCCAGGTGCAGCTATCGTCACGTGCAGCTGTTATTATACCGTTTATCGCTTGAGCTTACCGCAGCTAGATGTCATAATGTAGGCTATGCTGATACGTCATGGGATTGATATGGTCAAAATAGCCCGCATTGCCGCGCTTTGCCGCCGCCAGCAGAATCCGGCGGCCTTAGGGCGGATCTGGTCGGCTGAGGAACTGGCGCTGGCCAGCCAACGCGGTCTTGACAGTCCGGCTGCCGCGGCCTCCCTGGCTGCGGCATTTGCGGCCAGGGAGGCCGCGGCGAAAGCGCTGGGTACCGGCCTGGGCCGGGAGGGCGTCAGACTGGCAGATTTTGTAGTGGGGCATGAGCAATCCGGCCGCCCTTATCTCAGCATACAGGGAGCCGCCAGGGTGAAGATGGAGCAGCTGGGCCTGACGGCGGTGGAGCTGAGTCTCAGTCATGACGGAGATTACGCACTGGCCAGTGTCATCATGTGGGGTGAGGGTAATCGGCCAGAGCCGCTGAGTCCGGCCCAGTCTGAATGAGAAGGTAAACGTGAAACGTTCTGACAGATCTGATAAACAAGAAAAACAGCCGTCACCCGCAGCGATCCGGCAGTCTCCCCCTCTTGCCGGGGATACCCGGCTTTTGCGACCGCCGGGCACACCGGCCGCAGAGGACAGGCTCCCTGTTGCCGCGGCGCCCCAAAGACCGGCGGCTCCTGATCTGAACAGACCTGCGGCCGGCTCAGGCCAGCCCGGGCAAAACCAGCCAGCCGGGCAGGGGGCGTCACGACTGAGCCTGGGCCAGGATCCGGCGGCAGCCAGGCCTGCCGGCAGTTTGACCGATCCTGAGGCCGTCAGCCGCCGGCAGCGACGGCGCTATGTGCGGGAGGCCAATCAGCGTTACCGCAAAAACCGTCGCCGCCGCCGGCTGGAACGCCTGAGGTTCTGGCGCCGCGGGGGTGAGGCGGATACGGCCCACCGCGTCCTGCCATCCTGGCTTCGCCCGTCTGCGTCGGCAGAAGAAAAAATCGAGCCGCATCAGATTCCCGGCTGGTTTTTTCCTATGCTGTCACTGGCGGTCATTTTGCTGTTGCTGTTTGTGGTCCTGCCGCCGGTGCTGGAGAAGGTCGTTCCGGCTTTGCTGCCTCAGGAGGCGGCGGAAACCGTCGCGCCAGATGAACAAACAGCTTATCCGGAGGGGACGATGGTCGTACTGGAGCCCGTGGCGGACGTCTATGAGCAGGCGGATATCAAGGCGGATCGCCTGACTCAGGTTTTATACAACGCTACGGTTCAGGCACTGGATCAAAGCGGGGTCACCACCGGCTTTACCCTGGTCAGGCTGGCTGACGGGCGGGAAGGGTACATAAAAACAGCGGCGCTGACGACTTCTTTGGTTTCGGTATCGGATCCCAGCCTTAAGACCCGTCTGGTCGTGACTGATCTCTATAAAAAGATCTTAAGTCAGGCCGGGAACGGCAATGAGCTGGCTGAAGTTAAGATGGGAACGGTGCTATACTCTTCTTACCACACCGCTACGGCTTATCGGGTCGTATTGCCCGGTGGCGGTGACGGCTGGATTACCTCTAATGGATTGCTGAGCCTGGACCGGGAGGAAAGCATTACGGAGAGCTCTGCGGAACAGTTTACCGATAGCTTACTTGCCTTTACCAACGCCACCTATCTGCCCGGCGGGGTGAGCTATCAGGGTGCTTCCTTAGAAGGGATTTTACCGATTGCCGCCTTTGTCAACGGCTTGTCCATTCCCACTACCATACAGGAGCAGTATGACAGTTTGCCGGCAGTTGATAATGTTCTGAATGCCAATGGCTCCTTAAATTACTACCAGCTGCAAAATGGCGACATCCTCTACCTGAAGGCCAGCAACAGTGACAGTACCACAGAAAGCACCGCGATTGAACCGGCGGTTATTGAAGATGAAACAACTACGGACAGCCAGGCTGGCACAGCGGTAGACCAGACCTTGGAGTCCGGTCCGGATGCTGTGGCCGTGTGGGTTGATTATGGCATTGTACTCTATGAGTCCAAAAGCGGTTTTACGCTTGAGGAGACTGACGCGGATACCCTGCTGGAAAGCTGGACCTTGATGGGCGTCAGACGCCCCTTTGAAAACTAGGTCAGGGCAAAAGCAGGCGCCAGGGCGCTGAGCCGGGTGATCTGCTTCAGGCGCGGTGCCCCAACCCCCGGCGCCGAAAAACAGAAAACTGCCCCGGTCTGCTTAAGTCAAGCAGACCGGGGCAGTATTTTTTGCAGTTAACCGCAATCATCCGTTAGGCAATAAGGAATCCGTCTGTCAGCAGGAAAGGCGGTATCCATACCGCAAGTAACCCGGTGGCGCGGCCTTGAGATCGAGCCGACTCGTAATTAAGCGCGTTCGACCTTGCCTGAACGGAGGCAACGGCTGCAAACATGCATTGTTTTGGGCGTACCATTGTCAATCACCCTAACTTTGCGGACATTGGGCTTCTGCTGCGCGAGAGCACGACGAGATACCTGAGAACGCGTAATGCTGATCTTGCGGCCAAAAGAAATATCCTTGCTGCAAATGTCACATTTAGCCATATAAACACACCTCCCTTGCTGTCCATTAAAAACGCAATGATTAATATACCATATTGCCCCGCTTTTTGACAAGGGACTCAGGCTGAGAAAATCAGCCCGCCTGATCAGCGGAGAGAGAAACCGTGATCGTCCATAATCTGTATGGACGCCTGTCGCTGCCGGCACACGCCAAAATTACGGTCCGTATTTTTATGACCATCACCCGGAGCGGCAGCTCGGGGTGACGGCACCAGCGAATTACCTCCGGTGGCGGAAGGCTGGCGACCATCCGCTTAGCCTGCGGACCTGCCAGCCACCGTCCGGTTTGCCGGCAACTGAAATCAGGACCTGTCAGCCGTTTCAGCCGGAGTCAGATCCGCGGACGGTAAGGTCACCGCCAGCTGTCCGGTTCTGACGGAGGCAGGGTCCTCAACCTGGGCCAGGGCCTCAGGAACAGCTGAGCTTTGCTGCCTGGCCTGACAGTTCTGGCAGCGCCCCTTAACCAGAATAGACATATCATCTACTGCAAAACCACTGCTTTGACCGATGAGATCCTCCAGCTGCCCCAGCAGCGGGCCGGTCATTTCTGCCGGAATATCAACAATGGCGTGGCAATCGGTGCAAATAGCATGGATATGCTTGGGCAGACGGATGTCATAACGGACCGGTTCAGATGGCAATTCCACTTTGAGCAGTTTTCCCTGTTCAACAAACAGGTTCAGGTTCCGATACACAGTAGCCAGGCTCAGCCGGGGATAATCAGGCTTCAGCGCGGCGTAAACCTCTTCCGCAGTCGGGTGGTCACCCATTTCATGCAGAATCCTGAGAATGATATCTTTTTGTTTTGTCTGTCTCATGGTGGGTGCGGTGATCTCCTTCCACATATAAACAGGATGACGATAGGCTAGCAATCATTATAGACGAAGATGCAGTCGGGTATTTACCCACATACTCAAAAATCACTCAATGTTAAGTCATATTATACACTATAAAAGGGAAAATATGGGAATGAATTACCGGGAATGGCTGGCCTCCTTGCCAGCATCAGATTTCATTCCTGTTTCAAGCTTGCCAGAACGCTTCAAAGAGTTTGCTGCTGTAGTGCTGATCCAGACAACCGGCGGTCTCTCTGATAGCGTGCATGGCCCAGAGCGGATTACCAATATCCACTGATCTCAGCGGCAAAAAAGTGCTGCTGACCGGGCCGATCGTGCTGCCTCCCGGCATATCACTGCGGTTCACAAACCGCTGGCAGGGAATATGATGGCGCTGGCACAGGTCAAGAATGACCGCGCTGCTGTCCGCGTCGCTGGTGTAGCTCTGATTGGCCGCGCTTTTGATGACCGGTCCCTGATTTAACAGCGGCCGGCAATTGGCATCGGCCACTTCCGGGTAGTTGGGGTGTACGCCGTGAGCCTGATCGGCGGAGATCATGAAAGACTGCGGCAAGCTGTTGAGAAAACTCCGCCGGTCGCCGCCGCAAGCCAGCTGCAGCAGCTCCAAACTATCCCGCAAAAGGGCAGAAGCCGCCCCCTGTTTACTGCGACTGCCAACTTCTTCGTTGTCTGTCAGGATCACGGCAGCTATACCGGAGTGCAGGGGGCCGTCAAAGCAGCTGACCTTGATCAGTGACTGCACGGCAGATAAACAAAGGCCCAGATTATCCAGGCGGGGCGCGTTAATGAACTCCTGGTGCAGCCCGGTAATTTCCGGTCGCGTGCAGTCATAAGCAAACAAATCATAATCCAGAATATCTGCCGTATCCGTCCCCAGCAGCTCGGCCAGCGCCTCCGTCAGCAAATCCGGCTGAAGAGAACCGCCGCTGCCGGCCCCTGAATTGTCTGACAGCGTCAGGATGGGATTCAGGACTTTCTGCCGCTCAATCTTCACCCCGTCATTTGCCTGCCGGTTCAGGTGAATCGCCAGCGAAGGCAGAATCAGGATGGGCCGCTTAAAATCCACTTCCACCAACTCCGGGTGCAGGGGATCCTGACTTCGCAGGGCCGCCCGGCCCGCCAGAGACAGCGGACGGTCAAACCAGGTGTTAAGCAGCGGTCCGCCATAGACCTCAGTCGCCAGCCGGGCACTGGAAGAGCCATAAATAACCGGATCAGGCTTGATCTTTAGCCCCGGGGAGTCTGTATGGGCGCCGACCAGGCGGAACGCCTCCAGCGGAGACTCGCCAATACTGAAAGCCAGGAGCGCAGAGCCGTTAAACTGAATAAAGCCACGGTCACCTGGTTGCAGGCGGGTCAGACTGCCGGGTTTACAAGCCGCGAAACCGGCCTCCTGCAGGCGGCCGGATAAGACCCCTACCGCCTGATAGGCGGTAGGGGCCTGAGGAATAAAGTCCAGCAGGTCCTGGACCTCCTGATATTCAGGTAAATGAGTCCATTCTGGCTCAGATGATTGGACGCTTGTCATGTCAGCTGCCTCCCGTAATCCGATTCAGCCACTGGAAAAGGGCTGGTGTTATCCTGGGTAATATAAGGGCCTCTGTAAAAAAGCCTGGTTACCTTTCAGAATAACTGAGCCGGAAGGATTGTCAAATGAAAAATGCTTCCGTACCCTCAGGAGAAACCGCGTGATCACGACTGACGCGGCGCGGTATAAACCGATCCAGACAGCGGACTGGCTCAGACCAGAGTCCGGCTGGGACGGCCCGGGAGACAGGTCCGCTCTGGTTTATCCACACCCATCCACAGACTTATCCACAGGCCGTTTTAACTTGACTGTAATAATCGAGTTTCAGCGCGATAATAGCTGTAATGCCCGTAAATAAAGGATCACAGGTTTTGGAAGCGCCCGGATTAGCGGCCGTGAGCACCGATGAGACAGTAAACGTGAAACATGCAGGAAAACTAAAGTTTACATAGCTGTAATCCGTGAAACAGCGATTATATCTATCCTCAGACTTATCCACA
>JAAVLZ010000002.1 GCA_012034405.1 Oscillospiraceae bacterium HV4-5-C5C
TTTACCATGCGCTTTTTTACGGCTGTTTGACTCACTTGGCTGCCTGTATCCCTATTGTAAGCTTCTTTTCTGCTGTTCGCTGACTTGTTTTCTTCCCTTTTTCTGCCTGTCGTCTCTTTTTTGTAAGACTAATTGCTTTGCTGGTTCCTCCCCCTTTAAATGTAGAATTAAACTTTTCACTTCAGCCGCCAGATCTGGTCATGGAAGACACGTTTCAGTTGCCCAGTGACGCTAGGGCCAGCTACTTATCTGATATGACAGAAATGGTTAACGGATGGGAGGACTGGAGCAGTTCTGACGGCATTATTGACAGCCTGAAATCAGGGGTTACCGTTGATGGTAAAGTGTATGGCGTGCCTTATAACACCGATACCCGTGGCCTGTGGTACAACAAAGACATCCTGACAGCGTCCGGCATAGACGCAGAGAATTGGGCCCCAAAAACATGGGATGATCTGCTGAATGATTTACGGACGATCAAGGAGAAGAATCCGGATATCGTCCCGCTGTGGTTGAACTCTGGTATAGCGACCGGTGAAGCGACTACCATGCAGACTTATCAGATGTTGCTTTATGGAACCGGCAAAGGAGCTGAAACCTTATATAAAGATGATAAATGGATTGTCGGCAGCCAGGGTATTATAGACAGCCTGACCTTTATCCAGACCGTTTATAAAGAAGAGCTAGGCCCACCCTTAAGCAAGATCCTGGATGCCAATGGATCCAATACGGGTGCGCGGGAGTATCTGCACAGTGGCAAAGCTGCTGTTGAATTGGATGGTAACTGGATCACCGGGAACTACAAAACCGGTGGAGCAGCTGAATGGCCTGAATATGCTGAAAAACTTGGCTTTGCTCCCATGCCAAACGAAGATGGCAGCGGTACGGTGACACTGGCAGGCGGCTGGGCGCTGGCTATCCCTGAAAAATCAGATAACAAAGACATGACCTTTGACTTTATTACTCATTTGATGTCCAAGGATGTCTATACCGATTTTATTGTTTCATCAGGTTCAATCTGCACTCGTCAGGATACCGCAAAAGACACCAAGTATACCAGTGAACCCTTTATGGATCTGGCTACGCAATTCTTGTCCGGCGCGGGCTTCAGGCCGATCAATGATGATTACCCGGCGGTCTCTACTGCGATTCAGAGCATGGTAGAGTCAGTGGTTACTCAAAAAGCGACGCCAGAAGAAGCTATGGCACAGTTTAAAACGGATGTAATCCGCACGGTTGGAGAAGAGAACGTTACAACAGAGTAAGATTCAGGTCTTGCCTGACCAGAAAGGGGGCTGGCGTCACAAGCGGCTCTCTTTCTGGATTATAGGCCAGCTGTCCTGCTAAGCAGGGCTAAACCAGTACAGCTATGAAAGAGGCGGATATGATTGAAGTCAGAGAACGAGGCTGGAGAGGCGTAATACGGAAGTATGGGCTGTTGATGCCAGCAATTATCCTGATTCTGGTCTTTTTTGTTGGCCCGATCCTTTTAACCATCTATTATTCCTTTACGAACCTGGCCTTGACCGGTTCAGGCGCCCAGCAGGTCCGGTTTGTGGGCTGGAAAAACTACCAGCAGATGTTTAAAGACCCCAATGTCTATGTGGCAATTCTCAATACGCTGATCTTTTTGTTTGGCAGTTTGATTGGTCAGCAGCTTCTAGGCTTTACCATTGCATATTGCATGAAAAGTGTCAAAAAGTGGTTCCGGTCCTTAATTGGGCCTATCATTCTTGCGATATGGGTCATGCCGGAGGTAGTCAGTGCCTTATGCATGTATTCTTTTTTCTATGATGACGGCACCGTTAATCAAATTTTGAGTGTTATTGGCATTCCTCCCGTATTATGGCTATACCAACATGCCATGTTGACGGTTGTACTAGCAAATATCTTCCGCGGGACCGCTTTTTCAATGATGATGTTCCAAAGCGCACTGGATGAAGTACCAGGGGATCTGGAAGAAGCTGCCGCTATTGATGGCGCAGGGCGCTTTACCGCTTTGGTCAGAATTGTGTTGCCCTGTATCCGCCGCACCATTGGAACGAACACCATCCTGAACACACTGCAAACCCTGGGTGTATTCGGGATGATCTTTATGATGACCGGTGGCGGTCCGGGTACGGATACACAAACCCTGCCGATCTTTATGTATAACCAGGCGTTTAAGGGGTACAACTTGGCTTATGGGACAGCGATATCCATGATCCTGCTGTTCCTGGGCGCGGTTTTAAGCGTATTTTTTACCATGATGTCAAAAGAAAGGTGAGGAGGGGTACACCATGCGACATAGTAAACAAGCCGTTGCTCCATACATCATCCTGAGCATTATTGGGGTGCTCTTTATCCTGCCTTTGTTATGGGTTGTTGTAGCTTCATTTGATTCAGGAGCCGGCGAAGTCCTGCGACGTCCTGAAGGCCTGACCGTTTCTAACTTCGGGTCGGTATTCGCGGATCCACAAAATCTTAAAGCCTTCCGTAACAGTTTCATTATTGCCGGTGGTCAGGCCATATTTGTGGTCGTTCTTGCAGGTATTGCGTCCTACCCGCTATCCCGCTTTCGCATGAAGCATAAACAGGTCTTTATGCTTAGCATGTTATTGATGACCTCCTTGCCGATTACCGCCATCATGGTTCCGGTATACAAAATGTTTTTAAACTTCAATCTTTATGATCACTTAGGCGGTGTCATGCTATTTATGATTGCTTCGGCATTACCCTATGGTATCTGGTTGATGAAAAATTTCATGGATGGTGTACCTATTGAGCTGGAAGAAGCCGCTTGGGTAGACGGCGCAACGACGTTACAAAGTATCCGTCATATTGTCATACCTTTAATGCTGCCAGGCGTGTGTACAGTGGCTATTTTCACGTTTTCCGGCAGCTGGGGAAACTTTTTTGTGCCGTACATCCTATTAAACAGTGCTGACAAGCTACCGGCAGCGGTTAAGTTATATCAATACTTTGGAATGCATGGGATGGTAGCCTATGGTGAATTGGCTGCCTTTTCTGTGACCTATACCATACCGTCAGTCATCCTGTACGTCATTTCACAAAAATTCATGTCAGGGGGTTTCACGCTGGCAGGCGGCGCCAAAGGTTAACAGGCCCCCGGTGGCCTGATCAGTGTGGACGATTCCGCAGCAGTAAGCGATTATATCCTGAACCGATGCAAAAGGCTGTAAGTTCCGGGACCCTTCCCAGCAAACTTGCAGCCTTAGCTTTATAGAACAGTCCCTGCGGAGGCGGTAGCCTGAACTGCTGACAAATTGGCATTATCCAGAATCTGCTATATCACCTGCTGCCTGCTACGCAGCACTTCGCCTCGACTGGCACGCATCCGTCCGATCCG
The DNA here is from genome assembly GCA_012034405.1 of Oscillospiraceae bacterium HV4-5-C5C. Lineage (GTDB taxonomy): Bacteria > Bacillota > Clostridia > Saccharofermentanales > Fastidiosipilaceae > JAAVLZ01. Next base: position 3,350 of record JAAVLZ010000002.1, read on the forward strand.
GTTACGCCCGGTGACGTCTGCCCGCCATCCAGTATCAGACAAACGCTTGACAGACGCGCCGGGATTAGCCAAGCTTATCCCATATTGATCACAACGGACCGGTTGCGATCTCCAACTCAGTCGTATCTGAGTCCTGCGGAAAGGATGACCTTCATGCCAAACCATACCGGTAATACCAGACCACGCTTGCTCAGCCAGCTGGTTACGGCTAGCCGCCGCTTCAGCGGTCCCGTCAAACTGCTCTTACTGTATCTGCTGGTGATCAATCTGCTGACGTTTATTCTTTTTGGTGTAGATAAGTACAAAGCAATCCATGGCCTGTGGCGGATCCGTGAGGCCGTTTTGCTGGGCCTTTCGCTAGCTGGCGGCTCCGTGGGTGGATTGTTAGGCATGTGGGTGTTTCATCATAAAATCCGGGTACTCCAGTTCAGGCTGGGCTTGCCGCTGATGGCAGTGCTCCAGTTACTCTTACTCTTTTTGGGCTTGAGGTAGGGGGACGCGCTATGCCAAGTAACACCGCAGCCACCCAATTGATTATCCTCCGCGGTATCAGCGGGAGCGGTAAACGTACGACAGCCAAGGCTCTGCAACAAGCTAAAAAAGCTAAACTGGGCGCAGAGCCTGCATGACTGTGGTTTGGGTGACAGACAGTTTGAGGGATAACGGAGTAACGGTGATAGCATCCAGCATTATGCCTGACACAACCTCTCGATTGCCTGGCTCAGAGGGGCTTAAGGAGCACACTTATGAGACGATTCAATGCTGAGATCAATCATTGGGCAGACTGGGGACGGGTATTCCAATCAGTCAGTCAGTTTACGCCGCTGATCCGGCAGATTTATCAAAATGAAAACCTGCCCTTTACGAAGCTGGAAAACCTTCAACCCGGTACCAATGCGGTATTTAAAGTCGGATACAGCGTCTGCAAGGTTTTTGCGCCTCCCGAGTCGGGACTGGATTCACTAGCAGACTTTCACACCGAGTGGTTTGGGTTAACCCGTGCTCATGCGCTTGGATTACCCGTACCAAAGGTCATAGCCCGAGGCCGTATCCGGGATCGCTATGACTTTATGTATCTCATTTTAGAGTTGATTGAAGCAAAATCCTATGCTAGCCTGAGCCGTTCTTTATCTGATGCTGATAAAACCTCAATCGGCTGGCAGCTACGACAGATAGCAGACCGGATGGACACGCCCTGTGAGCCATTTAATCAGTGGGATCCGTTGGTTGACGGGCTGGAAAATCCATGCTGGCAGCAGTTACCGGATTCCTTCAACAGAGAGCGTTTAGCCTATCTGAGCCACCTCCAGTGTAAGCAAAGGGTTTATGTTCATGGCGACATAAATCCAGATAATGTGCTGCTCGACCAGGCCTTGCAAGTTTATTTAATTGATTTTGCTGATGCTATACTGGCGCCACCTGAATATGAGCTAGCCGCTTTGTGTGATCTGTTTGATTACGACGCTGCTGCCATGAGCGGCTATTTTGGAAGTGACTATAGACCAGAGGTGATTACGGAGCACTTTTTTCAAGCGGTTTTGCTGCACCATTTTGGCGCGAATATCATATTGAATAAGCTGGGAACAGCTGATGATTTTACCAGCTTAAATAAGCTGAAAAATCGGATTTTTGAGGTGCTGCAAGAGGGTAAAGTGCATCTGAACGGTTCATGATAAAGTGAGGGAAAACTTGAGAAAATGAGTATAGCTTCAGCTAGCAGGAGAGGCAGGTTTAGCGCCAGGATTTTGGACAGTAGGGTAAGCTACCGATCAGAGAAACGAAGCTTAGCAAACTGTCCAGTGCCCAGAAGATATGTGATGAGGAATTCATGAAATCGCGGCGTGCATGATTTACAGCAGCGAGTGACTGTTCACGACCCATACAATAACGGTGAGACCAGTCCTGCGGTTACAACTGTCCTGGCACATCCCATCAAAGCAGAAAAGCCCCAGCTGGAGCGGTTTACTGACATCACTGTGTTTTCGACTGTGGGAGAATAAAAATGAACGGCTTTATCATAGAGCGCGGTTAGGGTATACCTTGAGCGAGTATATTTATGATGAGAATCATTCTATGGTTTGGTAGCAAGAGCAGCGAATGGAGTAAACACTCAGGTCTTTAGTCCGATTGAAATTGAAAAGGTCTGGGTTTGCTTTCTTTGTTTAATAAAATGTCTGCACACCCCTACCAACAAACGAGGTTTAAAATGAAGAATTTGTATTTAATTGGGGGCACCATGGGTGTTGGTAAATCAACAACCTGCCGCATTATGAAAGAGAAACTGGTAAACAGTGTATTCCTGGATGGGGACTGGTGCTGGGATATGCACCCTTTTCAAGTGACTGATGAGACTAAACAAATGGTGCAGGGAAACATCGGGTTTCTCCTCAACAGCTTTGTGAAATGCTCTGTCATTGACAATATTGTATTCTGCTGGGTTATGCATGAGCAAGGCATTATTGACGAAATCCTTTCAAATCTTGATACAACGGGATTGCGTGTTCACCTGATATCTCTGGTCTGTGATCCACAGACCCTGAAAGCCCGATTAGCCAAGGATGTGGATGAAGGTATTCGCACAGAGGATATTATCCGTAAAAGCGTAAGTCGTATGCCTTTATATGGCGTTCTAGGTACTGTTAAAGTTGATGTGTCAGAGAGAAGTCCGGAACAGGTAGCGAATTATATCATCGAAAAATGCTAATCTGGTGAAGGACGGACCAATAGAGAGCGCGTGTTGTTCTGTCAGACCACGATCGGAAATGACACGTCAGGCATTACGGCGTTGTTCCCATGGACCTGCCCTGAGCGCGACACTCACCATGATAAGCTGGTAATGCCGCAAGTAATATAATGAACGAAGGCTTGTTCAGGTTGAGTGCATGGATACAACAAGTACTGAGGGATATCCGGGAATTTACGCCTGGGGGAGTGTGTAAAACTGGGTTAACCAGTAACGCTTCGTGAACCATGAATCCCTTGGATTCAGCCAGTGGAATGTCAATTGACTATCCTTGCTTTGAAGTAAATAATCGTATCTGCCAGGTCAGCTTTCATGACAGCCGCTGCCAGCGTCTGACCGAAGAACCCCTTCTAAGGAGGCCAAACCGGATGCCTGATCATTTAGCCATATGTCTTTTTGCCAAGCACTATGCCAGACTCTTTTCCGCAGCTGAGACCCATATAGCTGATCTGACCAAAAGCTTTGACACCCAATGTGAACAGCTGGGATTTAAGATGGATCATGGCCAAGCCTTTATCTCCCAATGGTCCCGGGCAGCATTTTATCAGGCCAGTGCATTAGAGCCGCTGCTGCCGCGGTTATCGGACTGGCAACAGCTAGGCAGCGCGGTGTATTCTCACTGGTATGGGGTGACCTTTTGGCAACGTGAATCGCTATTGGCGCAGGGTGAACGAGATTGGTTTATCTTGGCTCTGAACAGACTGGCTCAATTAGGCTTAGCAGAATTAACCTATCCACTGGCTTTTCAGGGTAGCTTGCGCTCATTTACGCTGCGGACATATCATCGGGATGAAAATCCTTTTATGACTCATGATCATACTGGCCGTGAAGCACCAGCGGCCGATCTGTCCGTACAGCAGCTGCAGATTGATGATGAGGGTCATGTCACGTTTATTCAGCCGGAGGCTTCTGCTGCCATAAAGATGAACTTATCAGCAGAAAATACCCGACAGCTGATGGAGGCCCTCGCAGCTTTTTTTGGTGACGCCGACCCGACTGACCTGGCCTCAATGTTAGAACACACTGCTGCTGATCCGGCTGATCTGGTTGATTTGACCGAGATAACTGACGAACAGGGGAAAAAGCTGTTGCTTCGCCAACAAGTACGGCCTGGTTCAGTCGGTCAGCTCGAGCCGCGGCCAGTTGCCAGCCAAGGCTGGGAACTGGTGCTGATTAACTCAGCAGATCAGAGCTATTGCTACGAGGGGATGCTGGCCGATGATCTGTTTATTTTTGATGACGAACTATCTCAGGTTTTACGCCATACCTTGGATCGGGATGATCTGTGGGCTTTTGACGGTAATCCGGATCGGATTTTTTCGCTGTCCTTCTATTATCACCGGGTGATCGCACTTCCACCGGCTGAAGCGGTTTCAAACCACGCGGTGTCGTCCACGCGGCCAGTCCAGGCGGAGCGGCAAAATTCTCTATCTGCCAGTGACCGCAAGACCGCTGAGACGGCGCGGACTTACCTGGATATACAAGAACAGCTGAGCTTGAATGTTCAGGACAGCCGGCTGGCATATTCCCGCCAAATCGGCAAAACGGGCCGGGTCAGCTGTACCTTAGAGATACCTTGGCGTATCCGCTCGTTTTTAGAATCGCTGAACCCAGTTGATTTTGTCCGGATTCCCGGTAAACCAGCAGATGCTCAACCAGATCCGATGGATCTTAAGGTCTATAAAATGCATCTGTATTCATTTCAGGGCTGGACCTGTACACTGACAGGCAGCTATGACCGCTGTAGCCTGCCTGAAAACTGGCCTCAATTTATCAAAGCGCTATTTGAGCTGCTCGAGACTTATCTGGTTGGTGATCTATTTGATCCGCAACTGTTTGACAGCGCGTTGAAACGGCAGTCAGATCTGGCTTTCTATTTTGTGAGCTTTGACTTGTCGGCAACGGATCGGACCGGGCGCACTTACTGTTATCTGGCCGGAAATGAAGTCTATCGGCCGGGTGATCGGGTTCTGGTTCCTGCAGGGCCGGACAATCACGAAACGGTGGCCAGGGTGGTGAGGGTAGAATATCATCAACCGGAAGACGCCCCGTATCCGCTGAAAAAGCTTAAGCAAATTTTGCGGAAGTATTCTTCCTGAGCTTTTCGCTCAGCCCATATCCTGCACGCTGACGCCACTGGCTGCCAATTTCAAGAAGCTTAGGCTATACTTGAGTTGCTGATCAGCCAGTTATGGCGCAAGGGAATTCACTTTGCTGGCTTGGGTATATACCATCAATGGGATTGCTTTATCTCATCAGCTTAAGCTTGGCTAGCAGATAGTTATCAGACAGTCAGTCAGGACCGTGGAGGGAGTTGGGTATGAGTTGTTTGGGCAATGGGCTATGGTTTATATTTGGCGGCATCTGGCAGGGCCTGGTCTGGTGTCTGGCTGGCTTGCTCTGGAGCATCACCATCGTGGGTATCCCGATTGGAAAGCAGTGTTTTAAACTGGCTCAGCTGACGGCTTTTCCGTTTGGGAAAACCGTGATCTATGGTGGCGGTGCCCCGTCTTTTCTCGCCAATATTTTGTGGGTCATCATCAGCGGGATTCCGCTGGCCGTCGTGGCTTTACTTAACGGCCTCCTGTTTTGCCTGACCATTATAGGGATACCCTTTGGCCTGCAATGCTTCAAAATTGCCAAGCTGGCGTTATTCCCCTTTGGAGCGGAAGTCAAAGCAGCCTGATACCTGACAGAAAATTATGATACCTTGAAAAATGGTAATTGCTTAAATGAAACCGGGACAATTGCTTTATGGCCGACAGTATGCGCTTTCAAAATGATAGTTTAGAGCAAGAATGTTCTCTATCAGTCTGTATTCCCTTGATAATAACTGCTATGATTGATAATTCTTGCAAGAATTCAGGGCAGAATAACTGCAGGTACTGATCGCGCACAGATTAATATCATAATATAGGGATGAAATTCGCGAATCATGACTGAAACCATCTTAAGTCTATACAGAAGCTGGCACCAGAGCTTTTTGGGGGTATCAGTCAGCGATATTTACTTATGCTTGGGATGGTTCGCATCCGTTCAGGGAGATTTGCCTGGTTGTGACCTTGGTTGGCCTCCAACACCGGGATGGTAGTATGACGTATTATTTTAGCGAACCGGTGGCGGGCAATGGAGCTGAAGGCTCGGCAGCGTTGCTGCTGGCTTATACGGCATTGCTCAGACGATGATAAGCTGCTCTGCCTTTTGAATATCAATAAAGCCTGCAACACGGTAACAAATAACGCGGAAAAATGTAAATGATTGAGCTAAATTAACTATATTAAATTATTACCATTCAGGAGGCGAGATATGAGCATCTATGATTACTCTGTGACGGCTGCAAACGGGCAACCCCTGTCCTTAGGCGATTTCAAAGGTAAAGTTATGATCATTGTCAATACGGCCACCGGTTGCGGCTTTACTCCCCAATATAAAGATCTGGAAGCTATATATGAAACCTATCATGACCGTGGACTGGAGATTCTTGATATCCCCTGTAATCAGTTTGCGGGTCAGACGCCTGGCACGGACCAAGAAATCCATGAATTCTGTACGCTCCACTATCATACGCAATTTCCGCAAATGACCAAATCAGAGGTTAATGGCGCTGATGCCCTGCCGCTTTATACTTATCTTAAATCGCAGCAGGGATTTAAAGGGTTTGGCAAGGGCCCCAAGGCCTTGATGATGAGCGTCATGTGTAAGAAAAACGATAAGGCGTATAAGCATAATCCCGATATCAAATGGAACTTCACTAAGTTTGTCGTTGACCGTAATGGCCAGGTGGTGGCGCGGTTTGAACCGACTGCGGATATGGCTGAAGTAGAGACCTGCGTCGCAGCATTAATCTGACGGGAGGAGGCAGACATGCCAGACTATTCCGGTGCGCCCCCCGCGGCTCCCAGACAGCCATCTGATCCAGATACTCAATTGGCCGATCCGGTTTACGCGGCTCTGAGGCTGGACCATCAGCTATGCTTCCCCTTATATGCCGCTTCACGTAAAGTGATTGCCCTATACCAGCCGTTCCTGCAGCCACTGGGCCTGACCTATACCCAGTATATTGTCTTGCTGGCTCTGTGGGAACAAGATCAGGTCCTGATCAAACAATTGGGGGATCGGTTGCACCTGGATAACGGTACGCTGACTCCAGTCCTGAAACGGCTGGCGGAGAAAGGTCTGCTGCGCCGGCAGCGACTGGCGGAGGATGAGCGGATGGTGAGCATCTGCCTGACACAGCAGGGGAGAGCACTCAAGGAAGCTGTTAAAGATCTGCCTCAAAAGATTGAAGCCTGTATTCAGCTGAATTCTGCGGATGCGGCCGTGTTGTACCAGCTCTTATATAGGATTTTGGACAGTTGATGGCAGGAGGAACAGACATGAAGCAGATGACACGTAGTCAGATCATTGTTCGTACGGGCGTGGTCGGTATTTTAGCCAATGTTTTACTGGCAGTTTTTAAGGTCGCGGTGGGCTGGCTGTCGCATTCAGTTGCTATTCTGCTGGACGCAATCAATAACCTCAGCGACGCGCTGTCTTCTGTCATAACCATTGTAGGTGCCAGATTATCTGAAAAACCAGCCGACAAGGAGCATCCTTTAGGTTATGGGCGGGTGGAGTATCTGAGCGCCATGCTGATTGCAGGTTTGGTTCTGTTTGCCGGCGCCTCATCTTTAGTAGAATCCGTTAAGAAGATTATCACTCCCAATCAGGTTAGCTATTCCTTGCCCATGCTGATTGTTGTGGCCGTTGCTATTGCCGGCAAGCTGCTGTTGGGTGCCTATACTAAAAGTAAAGGAAAACTGACTCAGTCCGGTGCATTGATTGACTCCGGCTCAGATGCTTTATTTGATGCGGTCGTTACGGGAGCAACGTTACTCAGCGCGGTGGCAACCTTAATCTGGCAGATTAATCTGGATGGCTGGCTAGGTGTGGTTATCTCCCTGGTTATCCTCAAAGCCGGTTTAGGTATGCTGTCAGACACCCTCAATGATTTATTAGGTAAGCGGGTTTCTCCCCAACTGGCTGAAAAGATTAAAGCCTCCGTCTGCGCGGTACCCGGGGTACTAGGCGCTTACGACCTGTTTTTGGACAGCTATGGTCCGCAAAAGCAAGCCGGATCCGTACATATTGCGCTGAGCAACCGCCTGAGCGCGGATGAGGTTTCCCGGCTGGCACGTCGGGTGAGCGCGACGATATACCAAGAGTATGGGATTGTGCTGACCTGTGGCATCTATGCGGTAGAAACCAAAAATAAAGCAGTGATGGCGCTGCGGGATGAAATCACCGCTGTTGCCATGAAGTACAAGGGCGTTTTGCAGGTGCACGGTTTGTATATTGACGAGCCCAGTAAGCTTATCTCCTTTGATGTGGTCCGTGATTTCAGTGTCAAGGATGTAGATGGTCTGATCAGCAATATCACAGCTGAACTGACCCGTCTGCATCCTGAATATCATTATCATATTCAACCGGATCTAGACTTAAGTGATTGAACGGCTGCGGCTCTGGGCAACGCTTGAGCCGGCTCCCGTGCTTCAGCTATGAACATCACGATACCAGCGCAACATAGAAGCATTTGTCTGAAACTGATGCATTCATTATAGCCAAACATAGATATACCAGATAGGACATATACCTTAACCGGTTTGCTTCAGCTGTTCTATTTCCTGAAATCAACTGCTATGCAGCCGCAAAAGCCGATGAAGCCAGACAGGTTGTGATTCACTCTATGATGATTTGCGCATTTCTCCAACGATTCTGGCAGTCGATGCTATCCGTGGCCGGCTTCTCCATTAATGGCATGGATTAGGGGAGGTATTCCCGGACATATTCAATTGCGGCCGGAGGACTGGGGAGGTCAGTGAGAATTCGCCGCGTATACCGGAGCACCGCGCCACGTTGTGGTATGCACTGACTGGGACTATCTGTCCGCAGTCCGACTACAGTAGCGTAGCAATGTGCTTAAGGATATTTTGTCCGCAGTCTTTTAATAAAACCTGCAGGGTGGGATTACACCTGGAAGGTTCGTAAGATGGTGTGTCCGCTGCTGCCGCCTGATCAGGTACTGTTAGAGGAGGCGGATTACCGGCAGGTCAGAACCTGAAGCCAAGACTGAAACGATAAGCCAGAACTAAGCTACGGATGCTATAAATGATGCAGTCCCGGAGCGGTCAGATGGGTTGTCGTTGTTAATAACTGCGCAGTCAGCGTCAGCCTGAGCCGGAACTGAATCAAAAGGATGCTGCTGGCCCAGCTGCAGAGGACTGATACATAAAAATGATGAATATAGCCCAGCCACCCTCATACCTGATTCTGATTCCTTCGTTTGAGCCGGATCAGAACCTGACGGCATATGTGCATAGCCTGTTGTGTCAGCCTATGACTGAGGTTATTGTAGTGGATGATGGATCCGGAGCCAGATACGCGGATATATTTATGCAGTTAAGGAAAATGGGTGTTGTCGTACTAAGCCATCCTTGTAATCTGGGTAAAGGGCAGGCGCTGAAGACCGGTTATCGCTATATAAAAGAGCAGCTACGTGACTATGCTTGTATTGTGACAGCTGATTCAGATGGACAACACGCGGTCAGTGATGTCATGCGTCTGGCTCATCAGTCGGAAGACAAACCGAATGCGCTGATATTGGGAACCCGGGATTTCAGGAAAGCTGGCGTACCGCGCAAGTCCCGATGGGGCAACCACTTATCTTCCGCTGGCTTTGCCCTGCTTTATGGTAAATGGCTGTCGGATACCCAGACTGGTTTGAGAGCCTTCGGCCCATTATTATTAGACCTGATGATAAAAGTTAACGGCAACCGTTTTGAGTATGAAATGCAGGTTCTGATTACCTGTACACAACTGGGTGTACCCCTTGTATGCATACCTATTCAAACCATCTATACCAATGCTAATCAGGGCTCCCATTATCACCCATGGAAAGACAGCATCAGGATTCTGCGTGTCCTGGGATTGAATTTTCTCAAATTTTCTGCGTCATCCGCTATTAGTGCAGTTGTAGATCTTACCACTGCCTGGCTGTTTCTTGATTTACTGTATCCATTTATGATCGGACATGAATACAGCAGAATTCTACTGGCCACAGTGGGTGCAAGGTTTGTATCCCTGCTGACAAATTATCTGTTAAACCGTCGGTTAGTGTTCAAGCCAGCTGGAACCGTCAGTCCATTCATGAATCATATCAGTTCAGAGAATAGCAGCCAGTCCGACAGTGCCCACAGCTCGCGACAAACGGATGACCACAGCCTTACGCGTTACCTCATACTCAGCTTGTTGTTGATTATACTATCTAGCGGGGGTGTTTACCTGCTACATAATTATTTTGATCTGAATGAAAAACTAGGTAAAATTGTCTGCGACGTCGCGCTTTTTTTCTTGAGCTATCAGTTACAGATAAAATGGGTATTTCGTAGCGGAGGCGGCAGAAGCTGACTGCAAGATCAAGCGATATCTGTGTTTACAGACTGTATGTCTTTTTGGAAAGGCTCAGGGTATACTCTATATGATAAATTACAGATGAGCAGGGAGCCGCAGATGTCTATCAGCAATGTACGGAGTTATCTGAAACAATATGGTTTGGACCAGAGAATCAGGGAGTTCAGCGTATCCAGCGCCACCGTGCAATTGGCGGCAGAGGCACTTGGTTGTGACCCGGACCGGATTGCCAAATCCCTGACGTTTATGGTTAATGAACAGCCGACCATGGTGGTGATGTCTGGCAAGACCAGGGTGAATAACGCCAGGTTCAGAGCTGCTTTTGATACAAAAGCCAAGATGTTGAGTCCGTGGCAGGTTGAGACCTTAGTTGGTCATGCTGTGGGTGGCGTTTGTCCCTTTGCGCTGAAACCTGGCGTTCGAGTCTATCTCGATCAATCGCTGCGTCAGTATGCTACGGTTTTTCCCGCCTGTGGTAGCAGTAACAGCGCCATTGAACTGAGTATCTCAGAGCTCGAATGTTGCTCTGGCTATATATCTTGGGTAGACGTGGGACAGGTGTCTGAAGCGGCGGAAAAACAGCCTGTGCCCCCGGCTCCTGCCACAGCGGATGCAACACTCAAATCTGCCATAAAATAAATAAGCGAGGGATCTATATGCAGATAGCCAATCTTGAAAACCTTAATCGTCGGTTTACGGCACAAGCTGGCCCGTTCAGAGTATTGGAATACCAGAGTGATCTGAGTAATTCTCCGCAGACCGCCCAGATGGCATATTTTATGGCCCAAATGGGTGTACACCGCCGGCAGTTAGTGATAGATCTCAACCACACGGCCGTGGTGATTCAGGCTGGCGCCATGCAGTGGATGAGTGGTCAGGTTAAGGTCGGCACAGGTATTAAAGGTGTCGGCGACTTGTTGGGCAAAGCGATTCGCGGAGCCGTGACCAAGGAGGCTGCGGTTAAACCAGAATATCAGGGCCAGGGACTGCTGGTGCTGGAGCCTACTTATAAATACATTATCCTGGAGGACCTGGCCAGCTGGGGGCCGGCTGGCGTGACCCTGGAGGATGGCATGTTTTACGCGTGTGAAGCCGGTGTCAAGCAACGCCTGACGGCTCGGAAAACCTTGTCTTCGGCCGCCTTTGGGGGTGAAGGCCTGTTTAATCTCTCCCTGGTTGGATCCGGTGTTGCGGCGCTGGAGAGCAATGTCCCCCGTGACGAACTGATTGAAGTAACCCTGCATAACGATGAATTGAAAATAGATGGTAATCTTGCCCTGTGCTGGTCCACCAATCTTGAGTTCACGGTTGAACGCAGTACCAGGTCTCTGATTGGTTCAGCCATGAGCGGTGAGGGCCTGGTGAATGTATATCGCGGCAGCGGGAAAGTCCTGATCAGTCCGGTTACCCCGACTTCCTCCCTGTGGTCAGCAACGAACTCTGAAGCGGCAAAGGCCGCGGCTAAAAACAGCAATACGTTGGGGCATTAAGGCCTGAGCCGGCGTGCAGGTTTGCCCTGCTGCAAATTATAAGGGGTTACTGATAATAGGAGGAAGCAGATGATTATGCCGCCAGAGCGCTCGTTTCGCCCCCTGATCCATTTCACACCGCCACAAAACTGGAGCAATGATCCTAATGGCCTTTTTTATGACCAGGGTCAGTGGCACCTGTATTACCAGCATTATCCGGAAGCACCGGTTTGGGGCCCCATGCACTGGGGACACGCCGTTAGCCGTGACCTGCTGCATTGGCAGCCGCTGCCAATTGCTCTTTACCCGGATGAATTGGGCTACGTCTTTTCTGGCAGCGCCATATTGGACCCGGAAAACCGCAGTGGCTTTGCCAGCGCCGCAATTTCACCCACGGCAGCAGACCAGGTGCCGCTGGTTGCTATGTATACGAGTCACCATGCCGTTACGCATCTGGAACAACAGAGTCTGGCTTACAGTTTGGACGGGGGACGGCACTTTGAAAAATACTATGATAATCCTGTAATTGAGAATCCCGGCCTGCATGATTTCCGTGATCCCAAGGTATTCTGGTACCAGCCTGACCGCTGTTTTGTAATGGTATTGGCTGCTAGTGACCGGGCTTATTTTTACCGCTCGGCTGATTTGAAACACTGGGATAAAAGCGGGGAATTTGGCCCTGGCTTTAATCAGGTCTCCGCCATCTGGGAGTGTACCGATCTGTTTCAGTTGACAGCAGTCGATGGGCAGGAAAAATGGGTGCTGGTGGTCAGCATGGCCCGATCGGAGACCTCACCTGTTGCCCGGGCCCAGTATTTTGTGGGTGAGTTTGATGGGCGAACCTTTAGCTGTAATCAGGTGGAGACCCAGCCGCTGTGGCTCGACTTTGGCTATGATAACTACGCTGGTGTGACCTTTAATCACTATCAGCCGCCTGTTTTTATGGGGTGGGCGGTCAATCCTGAATATGCCAATCAAGTCCCGACCGGCGACTATGCGGGTATGATGACACTGGCCCGCCGGCTGGGGCTGCTGAAAACCGCTCAGGGCTACCGCCTGAGTCAGCAGCCGATCGGCTTGGAAGCTCTGAGAGCCTGCGCCTTTGCTGCCAGTCCGGATCAGTGCCTGCTGGGAGAGAGCTTTGGCCTGCAGATAAAGGGTCGCCAGGGTATGGTGATCTTGAGCAATCGTCATGGTCAGCATCTCAGCCTGACGATCACCCCTGAATGGATAGAGGTGGATCGTTCCAGGGCGGGAGCAAACGCGTTTTCAAGTGAGTTTGCCAGCCCTCGCTTGAGGGTGGCGCGTTTCCAGCGGCTGCCAGAATGTCAGTCGGATCTGGAATTGATTTTTGATGTCAGTCTGTTGGAGGTATTTGCCGATCAGGGTCTGGCGGCAGGTACTATGGTGATGTATCCGGACAGTCCATTTGACCGCTTGCGCTTAAGTGGAGAGCTGAGTGGCAATTTATACCAGCTGCGCTGATGGCCTGTCCACGGTCGGCTTGATAGTATATGGAACTGGAACAGTTGGCGGGAGGTAGTGAGATGGACTTTCAATACCAGGAAGGCAGGATTTTTGCGCTGGATCAGGCTGGTCAGCTGCTGGCAGAGGTGACTTTTCCGGCTCGGGATGGCATAGCAACCATTGATCATACTTATGTGTCAGAAACGCTGAGAGGTCAGGGAGTGGCTGGCCGGCTGGTTCAGGCCGCGGTGGATCAGATCAGACAGCGTGGACTGAGACCGGCCGCTACCTGCTCATATGCGCAACTCTGGCTTAAGCGGCATCCTGAGTATACAGACAGATCCGGCTCGGATCAGGATGATGCTTGAACGGATACCAGGTGGGCATATGATCTGCCAGAGCGCTACTGATCCTGGTTCCACAGCTGTTTTAACCCTAAGGTCTTTAATGCTTTGCCAGGTATGTATGCCCAGCTTCAGCCAAACAGCATAACGGATCATTCCTGTACGTAAAGCAATGTCATGGGTTCAAAGCGTTTGTTTATTATTGTATGCTGCTCCGGGTAAGTTGGCGGCAGCCATGCAGCAGCCTGCGATGTCAATGCTGCTGTGAATGTTGTTCGCTTTGGGACTGGGCATATTGAGGCGTTGTTTTATGGGAGGACAGCCGGCTAAAGCTTGGTGTTGATATTCCTTGTCCTGTCTGCTCTGGTCTTTAACAGAGGATGCAATGCGTGAATGTACCGGTCGCTTTGGCTTGTTTTTCTCATCGTTCGATTTTGGACAGGGTGGCTGGACCCTGTGCGTGGTATGATGAACCGTGCATGGAGCTGAATACCTGAGTGAGGTGATTATGAAAGTACTTTTTAAGCAGCGGCTGTTTTCCTGGTTTGATACCTATGACATTTACCGCGAAGATGGCCAGACGCTGTTTACTGTCAGAGGTAAATTATCCTGGGGACATAAATTAGTGATCGAGGATGCATCCGGGCAATCATTAGGGATGGTAAAGCAAGTGATCCTGACCTGGTTGCCTCGCTTTGACTTTTTTGTGGGTGATCAATTCGTTGGCGCGATAAAAAAGCAACTGACGCTGTTCAAGCCCAGCTACATTTTGGATTTTAATGGCTGGCAGGTCAGCGGTAACTGGATGGAGTGGGATTATCAAATCGTATCCTCCAATGGGAGCCTGGTGGCCAGTGTCAGCAAAGCGTTATTTCACCTGACTGATCATTATGAGATTGATATTGTGAATCCCCAGGACGCCCTGCTCTGTCTGATGATCGTGCTGGCGATTGATGCAGAAAAATGCTCCCGCAATGACTGACAAGGTCCGGATTGCTAATTCAAACTAGATCAGGTTTTGGATGGCAGCATGTATGCGGCGCGCGATCAATGGATTGTTCATGGTATAAAGATGTATACCTGCCGCACCCTGTGCTATCAGGTCCACAATCTGATCGACTGCATAGGCAATACCTGCGTCACGCATGGCTACAGGGTTGTGCTCATAGCGAGCCATCATGGCGCTGAATTTGCGCGGCAGTTCGACGCCACAGATACTAGTCATGTGCTCAATTTGACTTTTATTGATTACCGGCATAATGCCCGCTGCTATGGGAACCTGAATACCAGCTAACTGACAACGCTCCATAAAGGCGTAAAAATGGTCATTGTCAAAAAAGAGCTGAGAAATCAGCCGATCAGCTCCGGCATCGACCTTAGCCTTCAGATACCGGATATCCTGTATGCGGTCCGGGCATTCTATATGCCCTTCAGGATAGCAAGCTGCCAGAATATTAAAATTCCCGTGCGCTTTAATAAACGCGATCATATCTGCTGCATGGGGAAAATCGCCCGGCCGGTACTGACCAGCCGGTAGATCGCCGCGCAAGGCCAGGATATTTTCAATCCCCAGACCTTGTAATTGCTCCAGCTTCTGGTACAGATCCTGCCGGGTCAGTTCCAGGCAGGGCAGATGGGCCACACTTTCCAGCCCGGCTGCCCTAATTGCGGCGGCAATTTGAAAACTGTCCTGATGATTCAGACTTCCGCGGGCACCGTAGGTGACGCTGATAAAGTCTGGTTCCAGGGCTTTCAGCTCATTGATGGTCTGATAAACCGTCTGGACTGAAGAACTGGGCCGCGGTGGAAATACCTCATAGGACAGGACAGTCTTTTGTTTATATAAATCAGCTGTTTTCATAGCGCAATTGCCTGGCCGCAGCCACCATATTCTGCAGGCTGGCCGCAGTTTCCGCCTGGCCGCGGGTCTTTAAGCCGCAGTCCGGGTTGACCCATAATTTGCCTGTGATCAGCTTGGGCGTGCTGATCTCAGACGGTAAAGCCAAGATGCAGTTTTATCCCTTTCAGCTTTTATTCCCGGCCGCGGTGCTCTGCATTGCTGTGCTGGCCTTTAATATGCTGGGGGATGGTCTGAGAGATGCGCTGGATCCCAGGACGATTGAGTGAGGATAAACAGATGAGTGAAAAGCTGCTGCGCGTGGAAAATCTGCGCGTTTCCTATCACACCTATGCGGGCGAAGTTCAAGCCGTCCGCGGCGTCAGCTTTGAATTGGACCAGGGTGAAACACTGGCTCTGGTGGGGGAGAGCGGCTGCGGAAAATCTGTCACTGCCCGTTCACTGATGCGCCTGAATAAGGTCCCGCCGGCTGAGATAAAACCGGAGTCAAACGTACTATTCCAGGGCCAGAATATTTACCAGTTTGATGCGGCCAGGCTGGGTCGCTACCGCGGGCAGGATGCTGCTATGATCTTTCAGGATGCCATGGCCGCGCTGAACCCGACGATGACAATAGGCCGCCAGGTGGTAGAAACGCTGCTGCATCATCAAGCTTTGAGTAAAAAAGCTGCCCGGGAGCAGGTCCGTATCTTACTTCGACAGGTTGGTATTTCAGAGCCTGACCGGAGGTTTGGACAGTATCCACATGAGCTGTCCGGCGGGATGCGCCAGCGGGTCATGATTGCCATGGCCTTTGCCAATCAGCCGCGCCTGCTGATTGCGGATGAACCGACCACTGCGCTGGATGTGACCATTCAGGCTCAGATTATTGATCTGATGAAAGAACTGCAGCAGGCTCATCAGACCGCTGTTATCATGATTACTCATGACTTGGGTGTAGTTGCCAATCTGGCACAAAAAATAGCAGTTATGTACGCCGGAACCATTGTGGAGCGGGGCAGCAGCCGGGAGATTTTTTACCGTCCCCGGCATCCCTATACCAATATGTTGCTTGAAGCTGTGCCCAGACTGGACCAACCGGAAGATAAGGAACTGGCCTCCATAGCCGGCACGCCGCCTGACTTGCTCAACCCGCCGCCGGGCTGCCCTTTCTGCAGCCGCTGCCGATATTGCATGGACATCTGCCTAAAGGAGCGGCCGCCGGTTTATCAGTTTGAACCGGACCATCAGGCCGATTGCTGGCTTTACGCGCTGGATAAACCAGCTGCGGATGCCCCGTTTACCAGGAGAAACGACCATGAGTGAAGCCCCGGTGTTGCTGCAGGTAAGCCACCTGAAAAAGTACTTTGAGACCGGTTCTGGTCATTGGCTAAAAGCCGTGGATGATATTTCATTTGCTATCCATCAGGGTGAGACCCTGGGTCTGGTGGGCGAAAGCGGCTGTGGCAAGACGACCTGTGGCCGGACCATTATGGGCATGTATCAGAAAACCGGCGGTCTGGTGTGTTACCAGGGTCAGGATGTGCATGCCCTGAAAGGACGGGCACTGTTTTCCTTCCGTAAAGATGCGCAGATGATTTTTCAAGACCCCTACGCTTCTCTTGATCCGCGTATGACTGTCAGCGACATTATTGGTGAAGGTCTGGATGTTCATCATCTGGTCAAGAATCGTCAGGACCGGACTGCCCGGATTTATGAGCTGCTGGATATGGTTGAGCTGAATCATGAGCATGCTAACCGCTTTATCCATGAGTTTTCCGGCGGACAGCGGCAGCGGATTGGAATAGCACGCGCCCTGGCGGTCAATCCATCGTTCCTGGTCCTGGATGAACCGATTTCCGCGCTGGATGTATCCATTCAAGCACAGGTGGTCAATCTGCTGAAAAAACTGCAGCAAGAACAGGGTCTTACCTATTTGTTCATTGCCCATGATCTGGCCATGGTTAAGCACATTTCTGACCGCGTAGCGGTTATGTATCTGGGAAAGCTGGTTGAAATCACCCGCTCCGGGGAATTGTATGCTCACCCACGGCACCCCTATACCGCTGCCCTGCTGTCAGCCATTCCAATCCCGGATCCGGATGTTCAAGCCAGACGGGAACAGGAGCGGATAAAGCTTAGCGGCGAGGTTTTGAGCCCGATTGACCCGCCGCCTGGCTGCCGTTTTGCCGGTCGCTGCCCTTATGCCACGGACTTGTGCCATGAAAAAACCCCTGAATTGACCAATCAAGGTGATGGACACTGGGTAGCTTGTTTTCATCAGCTGGATCGCTGACTGGGATTCCTCATAACGTGGAAATGGACGAGAGGATCAACGCAAGAATCGAGCTGAAGAGGACAACATCTGCCCGCAATTATGTTACGAGTTCTTTCATAATGAGATTGACAGCTTTTTGCTCAAACAGAAAGGATGGCGCATTATGGATTACTCTATAGGAGCCGGAGATGCTAATGCGATAACCAGAGATTATCTGGATCATATTTTACTTGAATCCCGGTACATAGATGCAGCAATCCCAGATTTAAGTTTTCACTTATTTGGTGAAACTTTCAGCAGTCCCATTATGACTGCGGCGTTTTCACATTTAGATAAGATTTATAAAGGCCTGTCTGATGGCATGGTTAAGCTGGCTGCTGCGGCTCAGGCCTGTGGGGTAGTGATGTGGGCTGGAGATGGCCCGGATGACGAACTCAAGCGCATGGCTGAGACCGGTGCCCGGATCATCCGGATTATCAAGCCCTTTTCGGATGACGCGGAGATATACCGTCAGATTAAGCTGGCCGAGAGCTGTGGCGTTTTGGCTGTTGGAATGGATATAGACCACAGCTTTAATCATAGAGGGGATTATGACCGGATTGGTAGTGTGCCCATGCGGGCTCAGTCTTTATCTGATCTGCAATCTTACTGCCGGGCAACTAAACTTCCGTTTGTCATTAAGGGCGTGTTGAGCGTCGGGGATGCTCAAAAAGCTAGCTTAGCTGGAGCGGCTGGGCTGGTGGTGTCCCATCATCATGGGATGCTGCCTTACGCAGTCCCACCGCTGATGATCCTGCCGGACATTGTCCGGGTGATTGACCGTGCAATACCGATTTTTGCTGATTGTGGGATTATAAGCGGAATAGACGCATATAAGGCGCTGGCTTTAGGCGCTGCCGGGGTTGGACTGAGCCGGGAACTGATATCAGCGCTGCTCAAAAATGGGGAGGAAGGTGCTGAGGCCTATATTGCAGCTCGACAAGCAGAATTGAAAGGAGCCATGGCCCGAACCGGTATACCTACCCTGTCCTATATGGATCCAGCAGTCTTGCATTTCAAGAGCTTTAGTTAATTCCGGCGGTTTCTGCTCAGGACGTCCCATTCCATGGGCTTAGCTGGATCGGCTTAAAGGGAAAAATCAGGAATATGGAAAATGGGCTTTCTATCAATAAACCTGTCATCGCGGCGCTTGGGAAAGGCCAGTTACACAAAGCCAAGTCTTTCGCGGGATTGAAATGAAAAGCAACGTAGATGCCGAAACCAATTGAACCTTGGAAACTGAACAGGAGATATGTATGAAACTACTATTTGAACAGCCTGCGGCTGATTGGCATGAAGCCTTTCCCTTGGGCAATGGCCGGATCGGGGCCATGATTTATGGGGACCCGGATGGCGACTGTATCAAACTGAATGAGGACAGCCTGTGGTCGGGTTACCCTTGGCCTGAGACCCAGAAGGGCTTGAATTATGCTACGCTGCAAGCAGCTAAAACTGCGGTCCGGCAGGGTCACTATCCGGAAGCCATGGATATTTTAGAGACGGATTTCAAAGAGAGCGCTGACATCCAAAACTATCAGCCGCTGGGAAATCTTTACCTGATTTACGAGTCAGGAACCGAGTACCCGTATCAGCACTATCATAGAGAACTTGATCTGAATACCGCAGTGATGACAGTCACGTTTGACCGGGGCGGGCAGCACTTTGAACAACAAGCTTTCTGCAGTCATCCAGCCCAAGCCCTGCTGTACCGGCTAAGCAGTAATAAACCCTTTGATCTCCGGCTGACGGCTGGCCAGGGTCTGATTAAAACCTGTGATTATACCGCCAGTGGTATTGTCATGCATGGCGCCTGCCCACGGCAGATTCAGAGCACCGGAATAACGGTTGCGGCTGTGGATGATGAACCAAGCGGCATCCACTTTATCGCCTGTGCGGGCCTGGAAACTGATGGGGGGACAATTGAGCCTGCCGCTGACAGCCTGCGGTGCCGGGGCATTTACGGACTGACCTTGAAAGTTACGGTTCGCAGTTCGTTTATTGCTTGGAATCAGCCTCCGGCTTGTTTGGAGACCAACCTGATTTCAGCCTTAAATCAGGACCGTGCTGGTCTGGGTCAGACTTGGGCTATCCTGGTACGGGAGCACGTACAGGATTATCAGCGGCTCTACGCCAGATCGTCCCTGCAGCTGAGCCAGGCTGTGGTCCCGGCAGACAGCTGGCCTGGAACTGATGAAGCACTTAATCTCAGCCGGATCTGGCAGCAACAAGCGCCTCTGTCCATGGTGCCGTTCCTGTTTAACTTTGGCCGTTATCTTCTGATTGCCGCGTCCAGAGCGGGTACTCAGGCGACTAATCTGCAAGGTATCTGGAACCAGGACCTAATCCCCCCCTGGGGCTGTGATTATACGGTTAACATCAATACAGAGATGAACTATTGGCTCACTGGTCCCTGCCGGCTTGCTGAGCTGGAAGAGCCGCTATTGCGGTTGTGTCAGGACTTACAGCCAAACGCCCGGGAGACGGCCCGGCAAATCTTCCATACGGACGGTTCGGCCTGCTTTCATAATGTGGATCTGTGGCGAAAAACCTCGCCGGCCAGCGGCAAGGCTATGTGGGCTTACTGGCCCTGGGGTCTAGCCTGGCTATGCCGGAATTTGTATGATACCTATTTGTTCACTCAGGACCGGAGCTGGTTGGAACAGGTTTTCCCGCTGCTGAAAAATAGCGTTATCTTCTGTTGTCAGTCCTTAGAGCCAGGCGATAAGGGGCTAATCCTGACACCGGCTACCTCACCTGAAAATGAATTCATTTATGATGGCCAACGTTGTTCTGTGGCGCTGAGCTCAGAAAACACCCTGGCTATAGCCCGTAATTTATTGCGCGATTTTATTGAGGCGGCTGAGGTTTTAGGACAAACTGAGGATCCCTGGTATCAGACTGCCCGGCAGAATCTAGATCTGATCCAGCCGACGCAACTTGGCTCCCAGGGACAAATCCTGGAGTGGAATGAAGAATTTGAGGAGGCGGACCAACACCATCGTCACCTATCTCATTTATATGAGTTGCATCCGGGCCGGGGTATCAGCGCGCAAACCCCGGAACTCTTTCAGGCGGCTCGTCAGTCGCTGGAGCGGCGCGGAGATGACGGCACGGGCTGGAGCTTAGCTTGGAAAGTCCTGATGTGGGCCCGTCTGGGTGATGGCGATCATGCTTACCGGATTATGAAGCAGCTATTTCGCCCTGCTAAAACCGCAAAGGGACAGCTGGCTCAGCGTGGCGGTCTGTTTGCCAACTTATTCTGCAGTCATCCGCCGTTTCAGATTGATGGCAACTTTGGGGTAACTGCGGGGATTGCGGAAATGCTGGTGCAGAGTCATGAAGCGGTTCTGCGCATCCTGCCAGCTCTGCCTCAGGCCTGGACCTCTGGTCTGGCTACCGGTCTGGGACTCCGAGGCGGACTGAGTGCTGATATCAGCTGGTCCGGATTGAAGATGAGCTGTACCCTGTACAGTCAGACGGATCAGTGTATAACCATCAGTCTGGCTGGTGGTAAGCGGGAACAACTGGAACTGAAAGCTGGTCTGCCCCTGCAACGGACCGCTTTAATCCAGAACCGCTTGAAATCTCAATCTGGCGCGAATTAGACCTCAGTTTATCAGATAAGAAGCTTAAGGAGCAGTAAATCATGGATGGATACCTAGCCTGGTTAAATTACGCTGACCAGACCCCGGAAACCTGGACCCTTTGCCAGGAACCCCCGGTTGAAGATGCTTGCCTGAAAAACGCCAAAGCGGAGCTGCAACGGGCCTGGGGTCCGGAAAGCCCCGGAGCGGTACAGGGTTGGCAACTATCCCTTCAGCTGGACGGGCAGCTGAACAGAGAGGCTTATCAGATTCAACGTCGTGATCGAAATCTGTCTCTAAGCGGGGGTTCTACTGTGGGCCTGTTATATGCCTGCTTTGCCCTGATCCGGTGCCTGCGCCTGGGACAGCTGACACCGGATCAGACAATCAGCCAGAGCCCGGCGACTTCCCTGAGGATGATCAATCACTGGGACAACCTGGATGGCAGTATTGAACGTGGTTATGCTGGTCAGTCCTTCTTTTTCAGAGACAATCAGCTGCTGCTGACTGAGCGGACCCAGGATTATTGCCGGCTGGCCGCTTCAATCGGGATTAATGCGATCGTCATCAATAATGTTAATGTGGGGGGAGAAGCGAGCTGGCTGATCAGCTCCCGTCATTACCCAAGTCTGGCTGAACTAAGCCGTCTGATGTGGGGCTATGGCATCCGCTTGTTTTTGAGCATAGATTTTGCGGCGCCGATCGTCTTGGGCGGGCTGGAATCAGCTGATCCGCTGGATCCTGAGGTCATTGCCTGGTGGGGCAGGAAGGTAAACGAGGTATATGCCGCGCTGCCGCAGCTGGGCGGCTTTTTGGTCAAGGCAGATTCAGAAGGCCGGCCCGGTCCGTTCACTTATGGCCGGGACCAGAGTCAGGGAGCGAATATGCTGGGGCGCGCGCTGGCGCCGCATCAGGGCCTGTTGATCTGGCGTGCCTTTGTCTACAACGCCCGGCAGGACTGGCGCGATCATAAAACCGATCGAGCCCGGGCGGCGTATGATTATTTTGCGCCACTGGATGGACACTTTGCTGATAATGTTTACCTGCAAATAAAGAATGGTCCTATGGATTTTCAGGTGAGGGAGCCTGTTTCTCCCTTATTCAGCCGGCTGCGGCAGACCCATCTCATTCTGGAACTGCAGATTGCGCAGGAATACACCGGCCAGCAGATTGATGTCTGTTATCTGGGTAGTGAATGGCGGGAAATTCTGGATTTCCATACAGCCAATCCTGCCGCTTTACCGGGTAAGGATCGGGTCAGTGACCTGATCACTCAATCAGCCTGGCCAGGCCTGAAAGCCGGCATCGCCGCTGTCGCCAATACCGGTAGCGACCGCAACTGGTTTGGTCATGATCTGGCTGGACTGAATTACTATGCTTACGGAATCCTGGCCTGGAATCCAGCCGGTGATGTGGTGAGCATCGCGGCAGACTGGCTCAGACAGTCCCTGCCATCCTTAAGTGAATCTGCTACCAAAGCCCTGCTTTCAATCCTGACCAGCTCCTGGCGGACGTATGAGTCGTATACAGCACCGCTGGGCATTGGCTGGATGGTCAGTCCTCAAACTCATTATGGCCCTGCCATTGATGGCTATGAGTATGATCGCTGGGGAACCTATCACCGGGCGGATCACTGGGGTCTGGGGGTGGAACGCGGTCCTCAGGGGACGGGCTACTCCGAGTTATATCCTGAAACACTGGCAGCGCGATACCGCACTGTGACAAGCTGTCCGGATGAGCTAAGCCTGTTTTTTCACTATCGGCGCTATACCGACCGCCTGCACAGCGGTAAAACCGTCATCCAACATATCTATGACAGTCATTTTGACGGCGCGGCTGCAGCAGAGACATACTTAGAGACCTGGCGATCCTTGCAGTCAGAACTGGATCCTGAGCTTTATGAGCGGGTAGAGCACCGGCTAGAGCAACAGGTCGCCAATGCCCGGGAGTGGCGCGACCAGATTAACAGCTATTTTTGGCGTAAGTCGGCGATTGCAGATGAAAAGAAGCGGGTTATCTACTAAGCTACGAGATATCAGTCAGACTGGTGACCGACAACCGGTCAGGCCGGCATGAACAAGGTTTGACAAGGAGAGATACAGATGCATGATGATCATAACCAACCTCAAAGCAGGCGTCAAAACCTGCAGGCGCTAAACTGGCCCTGGTATTTTACGCTTGAAGATCAGGAGGCCAACGCCCTACCTGGGCCAGAAAACCTGAAGGTCAGCTGGCAGACGGTTTCACTGCCCCACGATTGGGCTGCCCAGCAACTGCCCAACGCTGAGCTGCCGCATGGTTGCGAACAAGGCTTCCTGGACGGGCGGGGAGTCGGCTGGTATCGCTACCACCTCTGTCTGCCTCAGCCGCCCGCCGCGGATCTGACATATTGGCTCTTGTTTGATGGAGTCTATGAAAACAGTCAGGTTTATATTAATGGCAAGCTGCAAGCCTGCCACCATTATGGCTACAGCCCTTTTCAGGTCCAGATCGGCGATTGTCTGCAACCGGGTGATAATGTTATTGCCGTTCGGGTTGACCGGAGCAGTGCCCTGGCGGATCGCTGGTACAGTGGTGCCGGTATCTGGCGGCCGGTATCTCTGCTGATCAGGCCCGCAGGCGGGCTGGAACGAGAAGCTCTTGACCTGCATTGTAATTGGCAGCCGCGGTCTGACGCCAGTCTGCGGTTGAGCACCGGCCAGCGCTTTAGCCCGGACTGCCTTTGGCAGCTGGAAGTGGTGGACCAAAGCGAACAATGTGTGGCCAGCGGCCGTGCCCAGGCCGGTCAGCCCATAAGCGTGCCGGTAGCCTGTCCCCGGCGCTGGACGGCGACAGAACCCAATCTATATACATTAAGAATAACGCTGCTGCATAAAGACGGCGATAGCGCCAGACCATTGGATCAGCTGACCCTCAGATATGGCTTTACGGATTTTCGCTTCGACTCGCAGCAGGGCTTTTTGGTTAATGGTCGACCTGAAAAGCTAAAGGGGGTTTGCCTTCATCAGGATATGGGCTGTACCGGAAATGCGGTTACCCCCTCGCTCCTGAGGCAACGCCTGGTTTTGCTAAAAAGTCTGGGCTGTAACGCCATTCGTACCAGCCACCAGATCCCTGCGGCCTCACTGCTGACACTCTGTGACGAGCTGGGCTTCTATGTACTGGAAGAAGCGTTCGATAAATGGGCCAGCGGCTCCTACGGACGCTTTTTTGAACAGGATTGGGATGCGGACCTGACCGCTATGCTGTTGCGCGATCGGCATCACGCCTGTGTGGCACTGTGGAGTGTCGGTAACGAGGTGGAACTACAAGGTTCAGCGGTGATGCTGGAACGCCTGCGCCGGTTAAGTGACCGGGTCAGACAGCTGGACCATCGCCCGGTTACGGTTGCTCTGTCCCCTCATTACTGGAATGATCAGGAAGAGGAGGTTCATGGACCAGAAGCGATTCTGCCCCTGGTAGCCAGAATCGCTGATTTAGTTGATGTATTGGGCTGCAATTATCAGGAACCCTGGTATGAGGCTTACCGGGCGCAACGCCCGAAGCAGCTGATCTTAGGAACCGAAACCTATATCTATTTCAGGGGGAGTCAGCAGCATTTTTTCAGCTTTGATACCAGAAATCCATGGCTGGATGTAACTGCGCATAGTTATGTAATTGGCGGTTTCATGTGGACTGGATCCGATTATCTGGGTGAATCCATGGGTTACCCATCCAAAGGCTGGTGCGGGGCAATCACGACGACCACCAATCAGCTTAAGCCACTGGCTCATTTGTACCGCTGTTACTGGCAGGAACAACCGCATATCCATCTGACGCTGGCAGATTATACCCTGCCGGATGAGGGAACACGTGAGCATTGGGGCATGCCGCCTTTTAACGATAGCTGGAATTTCCCTGGCTTCAACAAGATCCCATTACCGTATTTTATTTTTACCAACTGCCAGCAGGTTCGCTTGCGCCTGAACCAGTATTGTTGGGATCTGCCGACTCCGGGGGAATTCCGAGACGGTGTCATTAAGGGCTTTCTTCCCTTGGAGCCAGGTCAGGTGACCGTGGAGGGGTATAATGCTGGCAAGCTGGTCTGCCAGCACGCTCTGAAGACTGAAGGCCCGGCGGTCCGGCTGCGCTTAAGTCTGCCGCCGCTGTTCGTATCTGACAAAGCTGCGGGCATGATAACTGCTACCACTGATACGGTCCGGCAGCTGCAGCTGTCTGTTTGGGCCGAGGATGATCAGGAAAACTGCTGCGGGCGTGAGCAGCGGGAGGTCAGCTTTACAGTAACCGGACCCGCCTGCCTGGAGGGGACCGATAACGGCGATCTGCAGGACATACGGTCCTATAACCAGCCATCCGTGCGATTAAAACAAGGCCGGGCAGCAACTGTTATCAGACTGCTGCCCGGCTCCCGGGGCTTGATTTTAGTTAAGGCTACGGCTTTGGGCCTGGAACCAGCAGTCCTGAGGCTGGATCCAGAGGCTTTCTGATCCCGGCCGCTTTTACTGGCTCAGGCTGGCATAGATTTTACTCAGATTGCTTTCCATCCTTTGCAGATAGGTCAATCCATCTTCCGCGCTTTCCATGGTATAAATCGTCTCAACCTTGGCGTCCACTTCATCCGCCAAGGTCTGAGACACGGCCGGGCTGGCCATTTCTTCCGCAAAAATGGTAGTCACTTGATGCTCCTGACAATACTTGACTAACTCGCCCAACTGGGCAGCGGTCGGTTCGCCTTCCGCAAAGGTGTCCTCCACACTGTTTTGCTCCAGACCCATGTCCCGGCAAAGATAGGCAAAAGCCGCATGTCCGGTCACAAAGCTTTTGAGGGTGACAGCGGCAAACTTTTGTTGATAAGTATCCAGCAGCTGTTCAAGTTGATCCAGATAGGCCTGACTGTTGGCCTCGTAGTAGCTTTGATTAGCGGGATCAGCTTTGATCAGGCCGTCGCGGATATTTTTAATCTCCTGCTCCGCACTGCTTAGTCCCAGCCAGACATGCGGATCATATTGGCCATGCTCCTGAATTTCTTCCTTATCCGTGTTGCTGATCGTTTCCACGCCGTCAGCAGCGACAACTGTCACCAGTTGACTGTTTTGTGCCGCTTCAGCTGCTGCCGAGGCCCAGGCTTCCATCCCCAGACCGTTGTACACAAAGACCCTGGCCTGACTAAGCTTAACCAGATCCTGTGCTTTGGGCTCAAAATCATGCGGCTCCGTACCGGTGGGTATGATGGTGCTGACGTCAACTTTGTCCTGCCCAACCACTTTTACAAATTCTGCCATGGCATCAAATGAGACCGATACGGAGAGCTTATCCACTGCGTTGGTTTCACCAGGGTCAGTCGCAGCAGTTTCTGCAGCGCTTTCAGAGCTCTGCTCAGCTGTGACCGTGTCCGCAGCGCCTGAGTCTATATTCCCGGTCGTTAATTGAGATTGATCATTTGAGCCAACGCTGCTGTTGCTGGCAGTGCCGCAGGCACTTAGAAATAATGCTGAAGTCAGACCCAGCACGAGTGCTTTGGTTTTCCGTTTCATATCGTTCCTCCGTATTGCTTTAGTTGCGAATGATTTGCAGGTACATTGCGAAGAATAAGCGGTTTGCCGGACTTTGTCAAGTGCGAATGAGTTGCAGGTAAGACTGGCTTAAGGTATATTAAGCAGATGAAAACTGTGGAAAGAGGCGTCTTTATGTCAGAAAACGCTCGGCCGGCTAAAGTTGAAATCAATCAACTGTACTTTTCTTATACAGGCACCCAACCTTATGTCCTGCAGGATATAAATCTCTTGATTGAGCCTGGCGAATACATCTCGGTGGTGGGGGATAACGGCAGCGGAAAAAGCACCCTGATGCGGCTGCTGCTAGGTTTTCTGAAACCACAAAAAGGCCGCATAACTGTGCGGGCACAAAGACTGGCGTATGTACCGCAGAAGAATGATTTCAGTAATGCAGCTTTTCCTATCACAGTCTATGAAATGATGAATGCCTACCGCAAACTGTTGAAGCTAAAATCCCGATCCTGCATCCAGGCAGCGTTGACCCAGGTGGGCATGCAGGAGCAGACCCGGGCGCTGATGGGCACCTTATCGGGCGGCCAGCATCAAAAAATCCTGATTGCGCGCGCTTTGCTGGGGCAGCCGGATCTGTTGATTCTGGATGAGCCGTCCACCGGTGTAGACCTGGACAGCCAGCATGAGATATACAGCTTCCTGAAAAAACTGAACCGGGAGCAAGGGCTGACGCTGATTTCGGTAGAGCATAATCTGGACGCCGCGCTGGCTAACTCTACTCAGATCTATCATATTTCAGCCGGCCAGGGCCATCTGTGCTCCCCGGATCAGTACGCCGCGGAACTGCTGCACCGGCAAAGGAGTCTGTCATGAATATGTTTCAATTTGCATTTATGCAAAACGCATTGTTTGTATCTATCTGCATATCCGTTCTGTGCCCCTGTATCGGCATCTTTCTGGTGTTGCGCCGCTATTCAATGATTGGTGATACCCTGTCTCACGCATCTCTGGCCGGTGTCACCCTTGGCCTGCTCAGTGGTCAGAGTCCGCTGCTGGGCGCCTTCATTTTTACTGCGATCAGCGGCGCGCTGATTGAATGGTTGCGCTCTTATTTCAAAAAGTTTACGGACCTGATCCTGAGTATCGTGCTGGCCCTGAGTGTCGGTACTGCTATTACCATCATCAGCTCTGGCAAACTGAACGCCAACGCTGATTCATTTATGTTTGGCAGTATCCTTACGGTCAGTCACAGCGACATGATCCTGGTTCTTATTCTCAGCCTGCTATCTGTCCTGACCCTGATCCTGTTATATAATCAGCTGCTATACATTGCCTATGATGAAGAAGCCGCCCGGGTAGCCGGTGTCCGGGTTCGGCTGATTAACTATATCTTCTCAATCCTGGTCGCAGCTGCCATATCAGTTTCTATCCGGGTGGTGGGCGTGTTAGTGTTAAGCTCCATGATCGCGCTGCCGGTGGCCACCGCATTGCAGCTGGGTAAGGGCTTCCGGCCCACGTTGCTTTTTTCCATTCTCTTCAGTTTCATAGATATCATGCTGGGGCTGGTGCTGTCCTACTACCTCAATGTGGCGCCGGGTGGTTTCAGCGCGCTGGTTTCAGTGGCCGTACTGCTGCTGGTGATAGCGGGCAAACGACTGGGCATGGCGCTCCGGAGCCGCCGCAGCGCCGCGGCCTGACAAAAACTGCAGGTTGCAGACTGAAATCTGAGCAGCCAGCAACAGAACAGCTATCTATAATGAGAGCAGCTTGAATGAGCCCTCAGGAGGATGACTGATTATGCACCAATTATGGTATGAAACGCCAGCCGCGGGTTGGAATGCAGCTCTGCCGCTGGGTAACGGAACCTTGGGGGCCATGGTTTTTGGCCGCCCGGAACATGAACTGCTGCAGCTGAATGAGGACAGCATTTGGGGCGGCCGGGCACTGGACCGCCATAATCCCGATGCAGCTGCCAGCCTGCCAGATATCCGGCAGCTTCTGCGGTCGGGAAAGACCCGGGCGGCTGAACAGCTAGCTCTGCAGACACTGTCCGGTACACCCCATTCGCAGCGCTCTTATCAGACTGCGGGGGAGTGCTATCTGGATTTTGAAGGGCAGGCGAATTACCAGCAGTACAGTCGCCGGCTGGACCTCGAGCAGGCGCTGCAGACGGTCAGCTATCAGATTGGTCAGGCGCTATATACCCGGGAATACCTGATTTCTTATCCAGATCAGGTCCTGGCTGTCCGGCTGAGAGCACAAAATGGCGGCCGGTTGAATTTCCGGGCTCATCTGGAGCGCTGCACGAACTGGATGGATGAGGTGCAAGCCCAGGATGGTTGTTCTGTCCGGCTGCTGTGGCGGCCCGCAGCGGACCAGATAGCCTTTTGTGTCAAGCTGACGATCACTGCCTGTGATGGTGACGTCAGTACTCTGGGAGAGTTTGTTAAGGTCAGCAATGCGACTCAGGCGGTATTGTTGCTGACAATCTGCAGCAGCTTCCGGGAACCGGACTATCCGGCAGTGGTGGACGACCGGCTGCGCCGGGCAGTCAATAAGGGCTATGAACTGATCAAAGCAGAGCAGTGTCGGGATTATCAGCACCTGTACCAGCGCATGGAGTTGCGCTTGGGCGTGGAGGATCAGGCCTTGGAGCAGCTGCCTACTGACGAGCGGCTCAGACGGGTGCGGGCCGGTCAGTCTGATCCGGGCTTGTCACAGTTATATTTTGATTATGCCCGCTACCTCCTGATTGGCTCCAGCAGGGCGGGCAGCTTGCCGGCTACGCTCCAGGGGATCTGGAACGCGGATCTGAACCCAATGTGGAACAGCAAATATACCATCAACATCAATCTGGAAATGAATTACTGGATGACGGATCCGGCCAATTTGGCGGATTGTTATTCACCATATTTTGAGCTGCTGGACCGGGTCAAAGAAAATGGTAAGAAGACAGCCCGGGAGATGTACGGCTGCCGCGGGTCGGTAGCCCATCACAATGTAGATATCAGTGCGGATACCGCTCCTCAGGATCATTATATTCCTGCTTCCTACTGGGTGCTGGGTGAAGTCTGGCTGGCGACTCATATCTGGGAGCATTATGATTATACTCAGGATATCGATTTTCTGCGTCGGTACATAGATGTCTATGAACAGGCCGCCAGATTTATCTATGACTTCGCAATCAAAAATGACGCCGGGCAGTTGGTACTGAGTCCCTCTGTTTCTCCGGAAAATACTTATATAAAGGCTGATGGTACGACTGCATGTATGTGCGAAGGAGCCACCTTGGACACCGAAATCCTGACCGAGTTTTTCCGGGGATATATTAAGGCCAGTCAGGTCCTGGGGCTGGATCCGTCCGTGATCGAGCAGGCGACCGCTTTTTTGAACAGCTTGCCTCCTTATAAAATTGGCCGTTACGGGCAACTGCAGGAATGGCAGGAGGATTATGAAGAAGCTGAACCGGGTCACCGTCATATCTCACATCTGTATGCGTTGTATCCTGGCACCCAGTTCACCCGGACCCGGACACCAGCGTTGCTTGAGGCTGCGCGGGTGACCTTACAGCGGCGCTTGCAGGCCGGCGGTGGTCATACGGGCTGGTCCAGGGCCTGGATCATTGCCTTTTGGTCCCGTTTGGGCGACGGTGACCTGGCCTATGATAATCTGCTTAAGTTATTAGAAATCTGTACGTACCCCAATCTGATGGATAACCATCCGTTGCCTGAAAGCCTCAATCATGGCCCGGATGTCTTTCAGATTGACGGCAATCTGGGTGCCGCCGCCGCGTTAATGGACATGCTTTTTCAGAGCCATGAGGGCTTTTATCATTGCCTGCCGGCCTGGCCCCAGGCTTTAGGCAACGGCAGTGTCCGGGGCCTGAAAGTCAGGGGAGGCGCGGAGATTGGCATGCGCTGGGAAAACAGTCAGGTCACCTGGCTGTCAATCAAGCCGCTCCAGGACGAACAGCGGGAAGTGCTGGTCAATGGCCGGAAACAGCATCTGGACTTAAAAGCGGGACAGGAAAAAATCTTAAGCTTCTAATGTTAATTTCAGGTTAAGCCTTTATGCTGTTATGAATACAACACAAGGGAGACCTGATTTTATGGCAAAAAGCCCGGATATATTTGAACGACATGAATTGAAATACCTGCTCAACCGGGAGCAGTACGCTTGTCTGTTGCAGCGCCTGCAGTCCCGGTTGTTACCGGATGCCTTTGGCCGCAGCACCATCTGTAATATTTACTATGACACCCCGGATTTCAGACTGGCGCGGCATTCACAGGAAAAGCCGATTTATAAAGAAAAACTACGCTTAAGGAGCTATGGCCCGGCCCAGCTTTATAAACCGGTATATCTGGAACTCAAAAAAAAGTACCGGGATGTGGTTTACAAGCGGCGGATAGAACTGCCCCTTTCAGCGGCGGTCCAGGGCATGCAGGGGAGCCTGCCCCTACCGGACACTCAGATTGGCCGGGAAATCAGTTACTTTAGGGACTTTTACACCGATCTGCGGCCCGCAGTCTATTTGAGTTATGAACGAGAAGCTTACTTTGCCCAAACCGATCCCAACCTGCGACTGACCTTTGATCAAACCATCTTATGGCGGACGCAGGGACTGCAGCTGAATCTTCCCCCCTCAGGGCGACCGCTACTGGAGCCAGGCCAGGCTTTGCTGGAGATTAAAACGCCTGCAGCGCTGCCGCTGTGGCTGGTGCGGCTCCTGACGGAGCTGAAGATCAACAAAACGTCTTTTTCCAAATACGGCCGGGCTTATGAAACCTGGCTGATGGAGCAACTGGCGGTGGACAGGAGGGAGACCTGTGCTTGATCAATTATTAACGAGTTTATACAGTAGTAGCAGTGACCTGACTGTCAGCAGCTTTTTGATCAGTTTATTGACCGGTCTGGTTTTAGGCGGCCTGCTGGCTGCAGTCTATACCTATAAAACAGCCTATACCAAGAGCTTTGTTGTAACCTTGGCTTTGCTGCCGGCGATTGTCAGTATTATCATCATGATGGTTAGTGGCAGCCTGGGCGCAGGGGTAGCCGTAGCCGGAACCTTTTCGCTGGTGCGTTTCAGATCAGCGCCGGGCACCGCACGTGAAATCGGCGCCATCTTTTTAGCCATGGCCGTCGGTTTGGCTTGTGGCATGGGCTACCCGGGATTTGCCTTCTTATTTACGATTATTATGGCTGCAGTCAGTCTGATTTATGTTCGCCTCCCCTTATGGGATCGCAGCCCGTCCGCGCTGCAGCGACAGCTGCAGATTACCGTGCCCGAGGATCTGAATTATACTGGGGCCTTTGATGATTTATTTGCCAAATATACTCAAAGCGCAAAACTGACAGCCGTAAAGACCAGTAGTCTTGGCAGTCTGAACAAGCTAACATATGATGTAACCCTGTTGACCGCTCAATCAGAAAAAGAATTCATGGATGAGCTCAGATGCCGCAATGGTAATCTTGAAATCGGCTTGTCCCTGCCAGCTACGGACAGTGGTGTCCTTTAATAACCATTCAGGAGATATTTGATGAATCAAAGATATAAAAGACTGGCTGCCGTCCTCAGCCTGTCACTCAGCCTCGCCCTCACCGCCTGCACGCAGCAGACGACGCAGACAGGCTCAACTAGCGGGAGCCTAGCGCCAGCCGAGGCCACGACAGCAACCGCTGACAACGACAGCAGTACGACTTCTGACAGTCAGACGGACGGCTCCACCGGCCTCACCACCGCTTCCAGTACCATAGATCTGGCTGATCAGTTTACCGACCGGGATTATGAAACCCAGGCGGATACAGCTGTCACCATCAATCTGGCCGATCAAGCTTCTGCGGCGGAGGGCAGTGGTGTGGCGATAGAGAATAATACTGTGACGATTACGGCGGAGGGCAGTTACCGGTTGTCCGGGACCTTGTCAACCGGACAGCTGGTGGTAGCGGCGCCGGATACCGCCAAGGTCCAGTTGATTTTGGATGGCGTGAGCATCAGTCAGACCGGCAGCGCCGCGATCTATATCAAAAGCGCGGACAAAGTCTTTATAACCTTGGAGGAAAATTCTGACAACCAGCTGAGCAGCTACGGGGACTATGTGCAGACCGATGACAACACTGTAGACGCTACGGTTTTCTCTAAGTCTGACTTGACGCTGAACGGCCAAGGCAGTTTAACCGTTACGTCGGAGACTGGCCATGGCATTGTTTCCAAGGATGACCTTAAGGTAACCGGAGGCACTTATACGGTAACTGCAGCCGGCCAGGGACTATCCGGCAAGGACAGTGTCAGAATTGCTGATGGAACCTTCAGCCTGAATACTCAGAAAGACGGAATCCACGCTGAGAACAGCGATGACAGCAGCAAAGGCTATGTCTATATCAAAGCCGGGACCTTTACGATTCAGGCTCAAGGCGATGGGATTTCCGCTTC
Organism: Oscillospiraceae bacterium HV4-5-C5C; assembly: GCA_012034405.1. Lineage (GTDB taxonomy): Bacteria > Bacillota > Clostridia > Saccharofermentanales > Fastidiosipilaceae > JAAVLZ01. Next base: position 36,497 of record JAAVLZ010000002.1, read on the forward strand.
TTCTGAGCTGCTGATCGAAGCTGGCGATTTTGACCTCACTGCCGGTCAACTGAGCAGCTCATCAGCTAAGACGCAGAACACTACCAGTAATACCGACAGCTCACAAAAGGGACTCAAAGCAGAGCAGGAACTACTGATATCCGGTGGCAATATCCGGATAACCTCAGCCGACGATAGCCTGCACAGTAACGGTGACTTGATAATTTCAGGTGGACAGCTGCAGCTGGCCAGTGGAGATGACGGTGCCCATGCAGACAATGGCTTGCAGATCAGCGGCGGAGAGCTTACGGTCACGCAGAGCTATGAAGGACTGGAAGGCGCCAATATTGCAATCAGTGGTGGGCAAATTGCGGTGACCGCGTCAGATGACGGCCTGAATGCGGCTGGGGGTAACGATGGTTCCGGCAATTTATTCGGTGGAGATATGTTTTCTGACAGCGGGGACTACAGTATCAATATTTCTGGCGGTACGCTGACTGTGGACGCGGGAGGCGATGGCCTGGATTCGAATGGCTCGCTGACGGTCTCTGGTGGTGAAACCTATGTTTCCGGTCCGACTGATTCAGGTAACGGAGCGCTGGACTACAATGGCGACGCGGTTATCAGTGGCGGGATCCTGGTCGCTACCGGCGCTATCGGTATGGACCAGAACTTCGGCAGCTCATCCTCTCAGGGCTCAATCCTGATCCAGCTGAACAGTACTGTATCAGGTGGCAGCAGTGTGACCTTGACTGATGCGGAGGGGGAGATCCTGGCGACATTCACACCGGCTAAGGACTACCAGTCAGTGGTGGTTAGCGCGCCGGGGGTAACCCAAGGCGGGACGTACACGGTGACTGCTGGCCAGCAGAGCCAGACCGTTACCCTGACCGATACCATCTATGGAAGCGGATCAGAAGGCGGTGGCCTGGGCGGTGGCATGGGCGGTGGCATGAACGGCGGGAGGGGTGGCGGTAACCGTCGCTAGATTGGAATCCACGCCTTGAACTCAGTTAAAATCGGGTGTGCCAGCCAGCACGCCCGATTTTTACTCACTGCGTAAAGCAATTACCGGATCTTTTTTTGCGGCAGTGCGGGAGGGAAAAATACCGGCTACGAGAGTCAGCAGCATACTGAGCAACACCAGAATCCCAGCCGCGCCCAGCGGCAGTATGGCGTTTACGGTGGCTATGCCTGTCAAGTGATGAATCAGCGCGTTAATGGGCAGCAAGGCTAGTAAACTCAATCCAACCCCCATCAGGCCGGCGGTCAGGCCGATGATCAGGGTTTCCGCGTTGAAAACCTGTGAGATGTTGCGGCGGCTGGCACCGATCGCGCGTAAAATGCCGATTTCTTTGGTGCGCTCCAGGACGGATATATAGGTGATGATACCGATCATGATCGAAGAAACAATCAGCGATACCGCTACAAATGCGATCAGGACATAGGAAATGACATTGATGATAGTCGTGACCGAGCTCATCAACAGGCCGACATAATCAGTATACGTAATTTGATCAGCCTGAGAAGCACTCTGATTATACGCGTCAATCGTGGCGGTAATGCCGTCCTTGTCCTCAAATTTATCCGCGTACAGGCTGATACTGGTGGGTGCGTCCCGGCTGACTACCCCAAAGGCACTCATGTTATCATCATAAGTCCCGGCAGAAATATCCTGGTCATAAATACTGACCAGAAGGGTCTGGTCCAGACCAGCCTCTAACTGCTGATCCAACCAGTTGGCCAGGTCAGCTTCACTCTGAGCCAGCAAACTGTTTAGTGTATCCTGATCATCAGCATAGGTTACCTTCAGCAACTGGGACGCAACCGCCGCCTTTTCAGAGACATTCAGATTCTTCAGATAAACTTCAGCATCACTGGCTTTTTGGGCGTCGTCCTGCGGCGAAAATTGCAGACCATTGAGCACATTTGTATCTGGCGAAGCCATCTGTGCCTCCACGATTGAGCTTTGCTCAGCATAATCAATCAGGTAATCCGTTAAAGCGGAGGTATAAGCGATGGGGGTGGTGATCAAGTTGCTGTCTTCAGAAACCGGCCGGATAATGCCGCTGATTTTCAGCTGCAGCGCGCTGGAGGTCAGATCCGACAGGGCCTGACTATCGGTGCCGATATAGCGGTAATAACCATCCGCCTCCTGTTCATACTGATCGCTGGCGGGGATCAGATACAATGTCTGACTGGCCGCGTCCTGGTAACTGAGCCAGCTCACCGCGCTGGTGTTGACCGCTTCGCCCTGATTAAGACGCTGGATCATATCCTGATAGTCAGTGGCAGGTAGAAGCCCCAGCTCATACATGGCGGTCAGCTGGATTTCATTGTTATGATTCAGTACCAGTACCACTTCATTATAGCTCTGAGGCCAGCTGCCGTAGAGCAGGTCATATTTTTCCTGCACTACCGGGCTGATTATGGCTCCGTCCTGGCCAGGCAGGAGCTCACTGTAAGGACTGTCTGTTACGCCCATGGCACTGCGCATCTCAGCCATACTGGAAGCCATGGCAGAACTTCCGGCCTGGCTGCTTCCGGAACTGGCGATGCTGCCGGTACTCGCAGTCGTCTGACTGCCGCCAATGGTCACACCATTGACGTCTACCAACGTGTCATCCGGGTCATAGGTGTACAGGCCAAAATCAGTGTCGTAGCCATATACTATCCCATTTTGACCCAGATACTGGGTCATGGGGCTATCCGGCTCATCCAAGAAGGCTTTAAACGCCGTCAGGTTATTCTGAGTCAGGCTGGAAGAGGCTTCTGATGCCATGTCAATCCGGGTGGTATCCGGATAAACCGCGTCCAGCGCATGGCTGACTTCGCCGGAAGCCGCTTGCTGACTGGTCTCAATCAGACTGCTCAGATCCAGCGTCTGCGCAGAAATCGTGATGGGGTAAGAAACCATGGTATCCTTTTGTATATCACTGATGTAAGTACTAGCGCCATTACTTAAAGACAGGATTAATGCAATCCCAATAATGCCGATGGAACCGGCAAAAGCCGTGAGCAAAGTCCGGCCCTTTTTGGTTTTCAGGTTATTAAAGCTCAGTGATAGCGCGGTCAGAAAAGACATGGAGGCGTGGCCCATATTTTGGTGCTTTGGCTTGGGCTGCGCGCTGGTGTCCGGGGTATAGGGGTGGCTGTCACCTTCAATCTGGCCGTCTTTGATATGAATGATGCGGTTGGCGTAGGCCTGAGCCAGCTCCTGGTTGTGCGTAACCAGTACGACCAGGCGATCCCGGGCCACTTCCTTAAGGAGATCCATGACCTGAACGCTGGTTTCACTATCCAGGGCGCCGGTGGGTTCATCTGCCAGCAGGATATCCGGATCATTGACCAGAGCCCGCGCGATGGCCACCCGTTGCATCTGACCGCCGGAGAGCTGATTGGGCCGCTTGTGCAGCTGGCTGCCCAGCCCGACTTTTTCCAGAGCAAGCCGGGCTTTTTGCCGCCGCTGCGTCCGGTTTTGTCCGGAGATGGTCAGAGCCAGTTCAACATTGGCCAGGATGCTTTGGTGCGGAATTAAATTATAGCTTTGAAAGACAAAGCCGATCGTATGGTTACGATAACTGTCCCAGTCACGATCGCTGTACTTTTGGGTAGAAATCCCATTGATGATCAGGTCACCGCTGTCATAGCGGTCCAGTCCGCCAATCACATTCAGTAATGTCGTTTTACCGGAGCCGCTGGGCCCCAGAATAGCTACGAACTCGTTATTCCTCAGGCTAAAATTAACCCCATCCAGCGCTGTCTGAGTCAGATCACCGGTTACGTATTTTTTACGGATATTTTTGATTTGCAGCATGGGCAGAATTCCTTTCCACTGGTCTGAAAACCGACCTGAGCCGGCACCGGACCGATAGGTGGTAGCTTCATAAGGTATTGTATCTACGCTACCATAAATTCATGACCAGGCCGTAAACACTGGTATCTAAAACGAGTTGATCTGCCCATATTGGTCGATCTGGGAATAGCTGAGCCGTCCGCCGGGGTCAATCTGCTGCGGTAGTTTCAGCTGGGTCAGCTGCCGTTTCCGGGGTTTGAACAACAGCTGTATCAGCGCTTCTGACAGCCGTTGCTCCTTCAGCGGTCACAACCGGGGGTGAAGCGGCAGGCTTGGCCGGCGCCCGAGCTGGATCCCTGGCGGTGACGGTTGCCCGGGTTTTTCCTCTGGGACCCTTGAACAGCAGTTTATCTTTGGCGTAAAGTATCTGCTGCATTTTGTAAATACCGCCGTAACCAGACAGGGCATAACTGAGGCCGGCGGTGATAAAGTAATAGACAATACCCTGACCGCCAAACACCTCAATGCTCAACAGAATGGTCGTGATGGGACAGTTGGTTACGCCGCAAAAACATCCCAGAAAACCAATCGCCGCGCCAAAGGAAGGATCTAAGCCCAGTAAACCACCCATCCAGCAACCGAAGGTTGAACCGACAAAAAAGGTCGGCACGATTTCTCCCCCTCTGAAGCCGCTGCCCAATGTGATGGCGGTAAACAGCAGCTTCAGGATAAAAGCCGCCGGCTTGACCTGGCCGGCAAAAGCCGCTTCAATCCCGGCTTCGCCCACGCCCAGATAATCCCGACCGAAAGGCCATACCAGCAATAGGACTGCGGCTGCGCCCATAACCACCCTCAGATAAGGGTTAGGAAACCACGTTTGCAGATAATGCTCAGCGTGATGCATGACATAAACAAAAAGGATACTCACTGCGGCGCAGAGCGCGGCCAGCAGCATGACTATGAAGATCGGCAGCAGGCCTGCTGCGGGCACACTCAAAACCGTATAGGCCGTGGGCTTAAGGCCCAGCCGGCCGGCCAGAGCCGCGCCGGTCAAGGCCGCGATCGTACAGGGAACCAGAGCGGAATAGTACATGATACCGACGGTAATGATTTCCATCACAAAAATTACCGAGGTCAATGGGGTGCCAAAGAGAGCGGCAAAGCAGGCTGCCATACCGCACATTGTGGCCAGATGTAAATCCCGCTCATCCATATGAAAGCGCTGTCCGACCTGATAGCCCAGGGAACCACCCAACTGCAGGGCCGCGCCTTCACGCCCGGCTGATCCGCCGCCCAGATGGGTCAGGCAGGTGGAAATAAAAATCAGCGGAGCCATGGCCAAGGGAATCGGCTGGGGCGAGCGAATGGCGTCGATGACCAGATTCGTTCCCCTGGGGTTGGTAAAACCGCTTTTCCGGTAGGTAAAGACAATCAGCAGGCCAAGGAGCGGCAGCAAAGCAATCAGCCAGCCATGGGTCAGCCGCAGCCGGGTCAGCTGCCGGACCGCTATGGCAAATATAGCGCCGGCCGAACCTGCAGCCAGGCCGATGATCAGAGATACCGGCACCCAGGTGGCAAAGCGGCTGGCGGATTTCCAGAAACGCCGGCTGTATTGACGGAGACTGGTGATTTGATTGACGACAACCTGACGCGGGTCGCGCTGCGGCTTATGAGCACGTGACATGTATAAACTCCTTCTGTAGCGGGTAGAAGTGGCGGATCAACAGGATACTGAATAATTATAGGATCTATTCGAAGCATCTTCCAGTCCGATAAACGAGTGGATTATGATAGGATGAAGTCAGAGTATGCTCAGAGAGGGTGAGAGATTATGACGCTGACGATCGGAGATATGGCGCTCCGCCTGACGCTGGCCGTGGTGCTGAGTGGAGTGATCGGCGTTGACCGTGAATTTAAAAACCGGCCGGCCGGCTTCAGGACCCATATGCTGGTTTGTGTCGGAGCGGCCTTGGTCGCTTTGATCCAGCGTCAGATTGAACTGGACGTGACCGGCTTTGTGAGCGCAAACCCGGAGCTATCCGACGCTTTGCATTCTGATCCGGCCAGATTGATCGCTCAGGTAGTCAGCGGCATCGGCTTTTTGGGCGCGGGTACGATTATTATGACAAAGCGGGCGGTGCATGGCTTGACCACAGCAGCTTCGCTCTGGTCGGTGGCTGCGCTTGGCCTGGCCCTGGGGATGGGTTACTACACGATGGCCATCCTGGCTTTTGCGCTGATCTTGCTGGTCCTGGCTGTCTTTCAGCGCGTCATCCGGGTCCCGGAATTCATCCGGATTGAGATCGTCTGCCGTCACCCGCGTGTAACGCAAGCTTTCATTCAGGAGACCTTCAGGCACCGTCAGGTACGCCTGAGGGCAGAAGCGGATGACTTTTCTTATGATGGAAGTCAAAAATCCTTTACCAATGTCATGATCCTGATTTTGCCGAGAGGGCTGACTTTATCTGAGCTGGCAGAGGACCTTTCTGCCTGTGAGGATATCCTGCGGATCAGGACAGTCACTACCTGACGGTTCAGCCTGGTTTTCAGGCCGGATGAGCAGCAGGAACAGGATTTTGACAAGGATTCAAGGGATATTTGCATAGTCAGAGCCGGTGCCAGTGGCGGCGGCTGTGGCATAATATGGCCAGCAAGGATTAATTAACGCCATCAGGATTTCAGGAGGTCAAGGATGCTTAGTTTAAAAGAACTGAACCAGCAGTTTATGAATCAGGCGGATCGTGAGTGGGCCAGCCGGACGGCTGCTGCTATTAAGAATAAAGTCTCCGCTGTCAGTCTCACGGTAGGTTCCGCTATCCCCTACAGTACAGTCAACGGACGCTTTGACGACTGGTCAGATCGGATTGAGTGGTGGTGCAACGGCTTCTGGAGCGGTCTGCTGTGGCTGATGTATACTGAAACGCGGGATGAGCGCTATCTTGAACAGGCCCGTATCAGTGAAGCTGCGCTGGATGCTTGCTTCCGGGATTTTGTGGGGATGGATCACGATGCGGGCTTCCGCTGGCTGCCTACGGCTGTCTCTGACTACAGACTGACGGGTAATGAGGCGTCCAGACGCCGCGGTTTGCTGGCCGCGACGATTTTAGCCGGCCGCTACAATCCGGCTGGCGAATTTATCCGGGCCTGGGATGGTCTGCCGACAGCGGAACGCAATAATGTCGGCTGGGGCATTATTGATTGTATGATGAATCTGCCTATTTTGTACTGGGCGAGCGAAGAAACGCAGGATCCCCGCTTCAGGGAAATTGCCATGAAGCATGCGGATACGGTTTCCTGGGCTTTCGTGCGTCCGGACGGATCCTGTGAGCATATTGTTGAATTTGATCCTTTCAGCGGGGAAAAAGTGGCGATCCACGGCGGCCAGGGGTACGCTGACGGCTCTTCCTGGACCAGAGGCCAGGCCTGGGGTCTGTACGGCTTTGTGCTCAGCTATATTCACAGCGGCAAGGAAGCGTATCTTGATACGGCTAAACGGATTGCGCATTATTTCATCGCTAATATCCCTGAATCAGGTCACATTCCGGTGGATTTCCGTCAGCCTGCTGAACCGGACTGGGAGGACTCAACCGCTTCCGCAATTGCGTCCTGCGGACTGATCGAGCTGGCCCGGCATGTGCCGGATGGCGAACGGCACTTGTACCTGCAGGCTGCTATCAAGTTGCTTAAGGCACTGGATCGTGACCGTTGCTGTTATGATCTCAGTAACGATGCAATTGTGCAGAAATGTACTGCTGCCTACCATGATAAGGAGCATGAGTTTAACATCATTTACGGAGACAGTTATTACGCGGAAGCGATCTTTAAACTAACCGGTAATGATTTTCTGATCTGGTAAGCCTGCCTTCGGTAAGCCTCACGGACTATCAGGATCCGGCAAATATATAAAGGGCGGCGGGCAGTAGCCTGCCGCCCTTTTAAAACAAACAACTTTATGTGTTGCGGCGGTGCCGTGCCCTTTCCGCTCTTGCTATAATGAAGTATCAGAAAGACCAGCTATAAAAAGCCAGGTTTCTAATCGGGAGTGAAAAAGTAAAAAGGAGCGGACAGTATGACGATTGAGGAAATGACCACTGCCTTGAATCAGGGGGATACGGCGCTGGGGATTGAGCTTGGCTCCACCCGTATTAAGGCGGTCCTGCTCGGACCGGACCAGCAGCCCATAGCTCAAGGCAGCAGCTCTTGGGAAAACCAATATAAGCAGGGCCTTTGGACTTATGATCTGACGGATGCCTGGTCAGGCCTGCAGCAGGCGTATGCTAAGCTGCGGCAAAATGTGCGGGAGCAGTATGGCGTCTCCCTGCGCAAGATCGGCGCGCTGGGTATTTCCGCCATGATGCACGGTTATCTGCCTTTTGACAGTGCGGGCCGCTTACTGATGCCGTTCCGTACCTGGCGGAATACCAATACCGGCCCGGCGGCGGCGGCTTTATCGGAGCTCTTTGATTTCAATATTCCGCTGCGCTGGAGCATAGCTCATCTGGAGCAGGCCATGCTCAATCAGGAGGAGCATGTGGCCAGACTGGCTTCAATTAATACGCTGGCCGGCTATATTCACTGGCAACTCAGCGGCCGAAGAGTCCTGGGCGTGGGGGACGCGTCCGGCGTCTTCCCGATTGACGCGGAAAGCGGCGATTATGACCGCAGGATGTTAGCTGCATTCAGGGCGCATATTAAAGACCGCGGTTATAGCTGGGACATTCTGCAGCTGCTGCCGCAGGTCCTGCCTGCCGGCGCTGACGCCGGAAGCCTGACGTCTGAGGGCGCAGCTCTGATAGACCCCAGCGGGGAACTGGAGCCAGGCGTTCTGATGGCGCCGCCTGAGGGGGACGCGGGTACAGGGATGGTGGCCACGGATTCAGTCGCGCCTCGTACGGGCAATGTTTCTGCCGGTACGTCCATATTTGCTATGGTTGTCCTTGAAAAACCGCTTTCCAGGCCGTATCCGGAGATTGATATGGTCACGACGCCTGACGGTTTACCTGTAGCCATGGTGCATTGCAACAACTGTACCTCTGATCTGAATGCTTGGGCGGATATCTTTGCTCAGGTAGGCGACTTGATGGGCATGAAACTCGATTATGATCAGCTCTTTCCCAAGCTGTACCGTAAAAGCCTGGAGGGCGAGCCGGACGCCGGCGGCCTGATGGTCTGCAATTTCCTGTCCGGTGAGCCGGTGGTCGGACTGGCGGAGGGGCGTCCGCTGGTAGTCAGACGGCCGGATTCACAGTTTAATCTGGCCAATTTCATGCGGGCACAGCTATACTCAGCTCTGGCCTCGCTGGTCCTGGGTATGGAAACCCTGCAGCGGGAGTCGGTGCAAATTGACCGGCTGACCGGCCATGGCGGCTTATTCAAGACGCCGGGGGTGGGACAGCGCTATCTGGCAGCCGCAACCGGTTCCCCGGTGGTCACGCTGAAGACGGCAGGGGAAGGTGGCGCTTATGGTATGGCGCTGCTGGCAGCTTTCAGGCGCAGCCCATTGCGACAATCGCTTGCGGAATTCCTGACCCGGGACGTTTTTGCCGGTCAGGAGGAGCAGCCCCTGCAGCCGGACCCCACAGACCAGGAAGGATTTGCGGCATTTCTGCAACGCTATAAAGCTGCGCTGCCGGTAGAGCAAGTGGCGGTGGACTGCCTTTGAATTCAGGTCAGGATTGTTTCAGAATGTTTATGTTCCTGTGACCGCTTAAGCTTGTGAAACCAAACAGCCGCTTGACAGCGGTTGTCAGGGCTAGTACTATAGGCGCAACCTAATAAACCGTTGAGGCGGAGATAAAGGCAGGCCAGTACCTACAGAGAGCCCGGTTAGCTGAGATTCGGGTGGCATACAGTTTGTCAAATGGACCGCTGAGGGTGCAGTGAAAAGGTTTTATAGCCTGAGTATTCTGTAACGTTGTGGCTCACGTCAGTAGTCAGGGATATGTCAGTATCCTGTAAAGAGCACGGCACCAGGCCGTGAAGCAAGGTGGCACCGCGGATCAGCAGCCCAAAATGGTAAGCAATTCGCCCTTGACAGATGATATGGTTCTGTCAGGGGCGTTTTTTATGTGTCCTTCTGACAGCAGCCAGGGGGAGTATATGAAATATTATCCGGACTTAGCCAAGATTGAGGCACTCGCTGCAGAGGGGCAGTACCGCGTGGCGCCATTATGCTGTGACATCCTTTCGGATGTACGGACGCCCATAGAGGTCCTGAGGGCCCTAAAAAACGTATCCGAACACTGTTACATGCTGGAAAGCGTCAGCGGCGGAGAAAAATGGGGCCGCTATACCTTTTTGGGCTATCAGCCCAAGCTTGAGGTTACCTGTAAAGATGGCTGGTTGCAGATAGGCGATCGTGGCTTGCAGACCAATCATCCGGAGCAGTATCTGCGAGAGCTCCTCCGTGAGCACCGCAGCCCCAGGCTGGAGGGCCTGCCCACCTTTACCGGTGGTCTGGTCGGCTATTTTTCCTATGATTATCTGAAATATTTTGAACCAGGCATTGATTTGGAAGCGGCGGATACAGAGGGCTTCAAGGACTTTGATCTGATGCTCTTTGATCAGGTCATTGCCTTTGATAACCTGCGCCAGGTGATTGTGCTGCTGACCAATCTGGACCTCAGCCAGCCAGTGGCGCAGACATACGCCCGCGGCGTTGAGAAGCTGGAGCAGATGGCCCGGCTGATTCGCCAGGGTGAGCCCAAAGCTGAAGAACCGGGTCGGTTGCGAGGCGAGCTGAAACCGCTTTTTGACCAGACCAGCTACTGTGCTATGGTTCGTCAGGTTAAGGAATATATCCGCCAGGGTGACTTGTTTCAGCTGGTGTTGTCCAACCGCCTGTCTGCGCCTTACGAAGGCAGTCTGCTGAACTGCTACAGGGCATTAAGAGTATTGAATCCTTCGCCCTACATGTTCTATTTTTCCGGTTTGGATGTTGAAGTGGCGGGTGCTTCCCCGGAAACGCTGGTTAAGCTTGAAAACGGCGTGCTACATACCTTTCCGCTGGCCGGTACCAGGCCGCGGGGTAAAACGGAAGCGGAGGATCTGGCGCTGGAACAAGCGCTGCTGGCAGATGAAAAAGAACTGGCCGAGCATAATATGCTGGTTGATCTGGGACGGAATGATCTGGGGAAGATCTCTGATTTTGGCACAGTGGAGGTTGAGCAGCTGCACCTGATTGAGCGCTTTTCACATGTCATGCACATTGGTTCAACGGTGAAAGGCAGATTGCGGGAGGACTGCGACGCGCTGGACGCGATCGCCGCGGTCCTGCCTGCGGGCACTTTGTCCGGCGCGCCTAAACTCAGAGCTTGTCAGCGGATCCGGGAGCTGGAAAACAATAAGCGCGGCATATATGGCGGTGCGATCGGCTACCTTGATTTTACCGGCAATCTTGATACCTGCATTGCTATCCGCATTGCATACAAAAAGAACGGACAGGTCTTTATCCGCAGCGGCGCCGGTATTGTGGCTGACTCCGTGCCAGAAACCGAGTATCAGGAATGCATTAATAAAGCAGCCGCCGTGGTGCTGGCACTGCAGGAAGCAGAGGTGGCAGGACTATGATTTTACTGATTGATAACTATGACAGCTTTTCCTATAACCTCTATCAGATGGAAGGTGAAATTGAACCGGATATAACGGTGGTCCGTAACGACCAGCTGACCGTGGCTGATATCAGAGCCCTGAAGCCGGAAGGTATTATTATTTCGCCCGGACCGGGACGACCGGAAGATGCCGGTATGATTGTTGAGCTGGTCCGGCAGCTGGCCCTGGAAATTCCGATTTTGGGCGTTTGCCTGGGACATCAGGCCATTTGCCTGGCTTTAGGAGGCGAAGTGACTTATGCCAAACGGCTGATGCACGGCAAAGCGTCTCAGATTTGTCCGGATCTCAGAAGTCCCGTCTTTGCCAGCTGCTCGCCGCAGATTCAGGTGGGCCGTTATCATTCACTGGCTGTCCGGGAAAGCAGTCTGCCCCCCTGCCTGAGGGTGACTGCCAGAGCGGAGGACGGCGAGGTCATGGCGGTGGAGCATACCAGCGCTTTGGTCTATGGCCTGCAATTTCATCCCGAATCCATTTTGACGCCCGAGGGGGGCCGGATTTTGCGGCAATTCACTCGTTTAGCCAGACACCACACCAGTCAGAGTCAGCCAGTACGGGGCGGAGCCAGTGACTTTGAGACCCATAGCAATCAACAAGCTACGCTTGGAAAAGGAGAGACAGCATGATAAAAGACGCAATTGTCAAAATCGTAAGCAAGCAGGATCTGACCTTTGATGAGGCATATCAGGTCATGAATGAAATCATGAACGGGGAGACAACCGCGGTGCAGAACGCAGCCTTTTTGGCGGCGCTGTCCACCAAGAGTACCAAGGCGGAGACGATTGAAGAAATAGCCGGCTGCGCCGCGGCTATGCGCGAGCACGCACTCAGGGTTCCGAATGATCTGGACCTGATGGACATTGTGGGGACCGGCGGCGACAATGCCCAGAGCTTTAATATCTCCACCACCGCGGCTCTGGTCGCCGCAGCCGGTGGGGTTAAGGTCGCAAAACATGGTAACCGGGCAGCGTCTTCCCGCAGTGGGACGGCTGACTGCCTGGAAGCGCTGGGGGTAAACATCAATCAAAGCCCGGAAAAATGTCTGCAGCTGTTGAAGGATATAGGCATCTGTTTCTTCTTTGCTCAGATGTACCATAGCTCCATGAAGTATGTTGGCCCGATCCGGAAGGAGCTGGGATTCAGGACAGTATTCAATATCCTGGGTCCGCTGACCAATCCCGCGGCCCCGCGCCGCCAGCTCCTGGGTGTGTATGATGAATACCTGGTTGAGCCGTTGGCTCACGTGCTGCAGCAGCTGGGCGTCCGGCGGGCGCTGGTAGTTTATGGTCAGGACAAGCTGGATGAGATTTCGCTCAGCGCTCCTACCACATATTGCGAGCTCCGTGACGGCCAGTTTATGACCGGGGTTATTAAGCCGGAGGATTTTGGCCTGGCCCGTGCCGGTAAACAAGAGCTGACCGGCGGCAGCCCTGCTGAGAACGCCCGGATTACCCGCTCCATATTGGCCGGAGCCAAGGGTCCTAAACGGGATACTGTGTTGCTTAACAGCGGCGCGGCTTTGTATCTGGGGGATAAGGCTGAGAGTATTGGCCAGGGGATTGAAGCAGCGCGCCACCTGATTGATTCCGGCCAGGCGGCGGCAAAGCTGGAGGCCTTTATCCAGGCCTCCCAGGAGTAACAGATGGAAACCATTCTGCAGCAGTTAGCCGGGGCGGCTGGCGCCCGGGTGGCCAGAGACCAGCAACAGCGAAGTTTAGCGCAGCTGCAGTTACTTTGCCGGCTGGAGGGACCGCCCGGAGCGCCCTTCCGCTTTGAGCAGCAACTGCGGCAGGCCGCGGGCGGACTGGCTTTTATCTGTGAAGTCAAAAAAGCTTCGCCGTCTAAGGGCGTGATCTCACCAGACTTCCCTTACCTGGACATTGCCGGCGCCTATGAAGCCGCCGGAGCGGATGCGTTATCCTGCCTGACTGAACCCCGGTGGTTTTTGGGCAGCGATCAGATTTTTGAGCAGATCCGCCGGCAAGTGACGCTTCCTATGCTGCGTAAGGATTTTACGGTTGATGTTTATCAGATCTATCAGGCCAGGCTGATGGGAGCTGACGCAGTGCTGCTGATCTGCGCCCTGCTGGACGAAGCTACACTGGCCGCTTGGCTGGAAGTTTGTGAGGAGCTGGGCCTGACAGCTCTGGTGGAAGCGCATGACCAGGCAGAGATCAGAATGGCGGTGACGGCCGGTGCCAGGGTGATCGGGGTCAATAACCGCAATCTCAGAGACTTTTCAGTTCATCAGGATAACTGCCTGCGCCTCAGAGACCTGGTCCCGCCGGACCGTGTCTTTGTGGCTGAAAGCGGCATCCAGGGACCGGAAACCGTTGCGGCGTTAGCAGCTGCCGGGGTTGATGCCCTGCTGATCGGCGAAGCCTTCATGCGCGCTCCGGATCCCGGGGCGTTGCTGGCGACGTTTCGCCAGGCCGGTGCTGGCGCCAGACCACCGGTGGCTGCGGGCAGCGGCGGTCCGGGAACATCAGAGCCGGGAGCGTCAGAGCCGGAAACTTCAGAGCCGGGAGCGTCAGAGCCGGGAGACTCAGAGCTGGGAGACTCAGAAAGCTCATGACCGGGATTAAGCTTTGTGGGCTGACAAGACCGCAGGATATAGCGGCAATCAACGGCCTGAAGGCTGATTGGGCAGGCTTTGTGCTGGCGCCAGGCAGCCGCCGGACGGTGACACCTGGACAACTGCAGCAACTACACCGGCAACTGAATGCAGATATCAAGGCTGTAGGGGTTTTTCAGAATCAGCCGCTGCCCCTGCTGCTCAGCCTGCTAAAGAAGGGTTGGCTGGACATAGCCCAGCTGCACGGTCAGGAAGATTTTGCTTATGTCAGCCGCCTGCGGCAGCAAAGCGGTAAACCGGTCATTCAGGCCTTTAATATCCGGACGGCGGAGGATTTGCGGCGGGCAGCTCAAAGCCCGGCTGATTGGGTCTTGTTGGATGCGGTCAGTCCCGGCAGCGGTCAGTGTTTTGATTGGAGCTGGCTGCAATCCTTTGAGCGGCCCTACTTTTTGGCCGGTGGCCTGAATCCGGATAATGTGGCGGAGGCAGTCAGGGTACTGCGGCCCTTTGCCGTTGATGTAAGCTCAGGTATTGAATGCGAGGGCCACAAGGACCCTGAAAAAATGAAACAGTTTGTGAGCGCCGTTCGCCTGGCTGAGCAGGCCGCGGGACCGGCAGGGTTGGCTGGCCAGCCAACAGAAAGATACGAGGAATGAGCGTATGAGTCATCCACAAAGCCGCTTTGGCATTCACGGCGGACAATATATCCCTGAGACCTTGATGAACGCCTGTATTGAATTGGAAAAAGCTTATAACTACTACAAAGTGGATCCAGACTTTCAGCGGGAACTGAATGAGCTGCTGAATGATTATGCCGGCCGTCCGTCCAGATTATACTATGCGGCCAAAATGACCAGAGACCTGGGCGGAGCTAAAATCTACCTTAAACGGGAGGACCTCAACCACACTGGCGCCCATAAGATTAATAACGTACTGGGCCAGGCGCTGCTGGCCAAAAAAATGGGGAAAACCCGCCTCATCGCGGAAACCGGCGCCGGCCAGCATGGTGTGGCCACCGCCACCGCCGCGGCGCTGATGGATATGGCGTGCGTGGTCTTTATGGGTCAGGAGGATACCGTCCGTCAGGCACTCAATGTCTACCGTATGCGGCTGCTGGGCGCGACCGTGGTGCCGGTGACCAGTGGGACCGCTACTTTGAAAGATGCCGTCTCAGAAGCGATGCGGGAGTGGACCCGGCGGATTGACGATACCCACTATTGTCTGGGATCGGTGATGGGTCCGCATCCCTTTCCGACCATGGTGCGGGATTTTCAGGCCGTGATCTCTCAGGAGATACGCCAGCAGCTGCTGGAACGGGAGGGACGGCTGCCTGACGCGGTGCTGGCCTGTGTCGGCGGCGGCTCCAATGCCATCGGGTCCTTCTATCATTTTATCAATGATCCCACCGTACGACTGATCGGCTGCGAAGCTGCCGGCCGGGGTGTCGATACCACGGAAACCGCGGCTACGATCGCCACGGGCCGGCTGGGTATCTTTCATGGCATGAAATCCTACTTCTGCCAGGATCAGTACGGCCAGATTGCGCCGGTATATTCCATTTCAGCTGGCCTGGACTATCCTGGTGTGGGACCGGAACATGCTTATCTGCATGACATTGGCCGGGCAGAGTATGTGCCGGTCACAGATGAAGAAGCAGTGGAGGCTTTTGAGTATTTGTCCAGGACAGAAGGCATTATTCCCGCGATTGAATCCGCGCACGCGGTGGCCTATGCCATGAAGTTAGCGCCCAAAATGCGGCCGGATCAATTGCTGGTCATCACCATTTCCGGCCGGGGCGACAAAGACTGCGCAGCGATTGCGCGATATAGGGGGGAAGATATTCATGAGTAACATAGCGCAGGCCTTTGCTCACGGCAAAGCCTTTATTCCATTTATTACCTGCGGGGATCCGGACCTGGACACGACAGCTGCTCTGGTGAAAGGGATGGCTGACGCGGGGGCAGACCTGATTGAGCTGGGTATACCGTTTTCAGATCCGACTGCGGAAGGGCCGGTTATTCAGGAAGCTAACCTGAGAGCGCTGCAAGGTGGCGTGACCACGGACAAAATTATCAGCATGGTGCGGACCTTAAGAAAGACTGTCAAGATTCCGCTGGTTTTCATGACCTACGCCAATGTGGTCTTTTCCTATGGCTCAGAGCGCTTTATCCGGACTTGCGCTGAGCTGGGTATGGACGGCCTGATCTTGCCGGATGTCCCTTATGAAGAAAAAGAAGAGTTCAGGCCACTGTGCCAGCAATATGGTCTGGACCTGATTTCGATGATCGCTCCGACTTCAGAGGACAGGATCGCGATGATCGCGCGGGAAGCCAGCGGCTTCATCTATATCGTTTCCAGTCTGGGTGTCACCGGGGAACGCAGCCAGATCAGTACGGACATAAACCCGCTGACTGAAGCGATCCGCAAGGTCAGCCAGACGCCCTGCGCCGTAGGCTTTGGTATATCTACCCCTGAACAGGCCAGGACGATGGCTGCCCAGGCCGATGGCGCTATAGTAGGGTCTGCTATTGTGCGCCAGATTGCCCGCTATGGAAAAGACGCTTTGCCCCCGGTAACTGAATTTGTGCGGGAGATGAAACAAGCGGTCCGGAGTTTATCATAGTCTTGTCAATTCGTTCTGCTATATATGCAGAATAATAGTTAGCAATAAGCAACGACTAAGGCTTGGACAATGAACAGAGATTGTATAGATTGTTGAATAATAGCTTGACGCTGCCAGGCGAATAAGCCAAGATTATAACGGTAGAATTCATTTTGTACCGGGTGACAGCCCGCTGCAGAATAAAGAAAGAGGCCGTTATGATATCACTAAAAGAGCTGAAAATCGGGCAACCAGCCCGGGTCAGTCAGGTGGGCGGGACCGGAGCGCTGCGCCAGCATTTTCTGGACATGGGCCTGATCCCCGGCAGTGAAGTACAGGTAACCCAATATGCTCCCATGGGTGATCCTATGGAGCTGCTGATTCACGGATATGAGCTGACCCTTCGCCTGGCTGACGCAGCGCAGATCGGGGTAGAGCCTCTGACCGGCGGCCAGCCTGCCGCCGCTGGACCGGATGACCGGCCACAGTTGCTGGCTGGCCTTACAGAGCACCCGGGGCTGGGCGAAGGCGGCAGATATCATGATAAGTCGCAGGCTAAGCCGCTGCCCAAAGGCAGCGTCCTGACCTTTGCCTTAGCCGGCAATCAAAACTGCGGCAAAACCACGCTGTTTAATCAGCTGACCGGCGCCAATCAGCATGTGGGTAATTTCCCCGGCGTGACGGTGGACCAGAAAAGCGGCGTGATCAAGGGCCATCCGGATACCCGGGTCACTGACTTGCCGGGTATCTACTCGCTGTCGCCCTACAGCCGGGAAGAAATTGTATCCCGGCAGTTCATCCTGGATGAGAAGCCCAGCGGCATTATTAACATTGTGGACGCTACCTGCATTGAGCGCAACCTTTACCTGACGCTGCAGCTGATGGAATTAAATGTGCCGATGGTACTGGCGCTCAATATGATGGATGAAGTGCGCGGAAACGGCGGAACCATTGATATCAATCTGATGGAACAAGTTCTGGGCATACCGGTGGTGCCGATATCTGCAGCCAGGAATGAAGGCGTGGATGAGCTGGTAGAACATGCGCTGCATGTGGCGCGCAATCAGGAGCGGACCGGCCGGACTGATTTTTGTGATAAACAAAAAAACAACGGCGCTTTATACCGCTGTATTCACAGTATCCGCCACCTGATTGAGGATCACGCCCTGGCGGCCGGCCTGCCGTTGAATTTTGCGGCCAGCAAAGTCATAGAAGGGGATCCGCTGGTCTGGCAGGCGCTCAATTTTGATGCCAATGAAAAAGATATGCTCAATCACATCATCAGGCAGATGGAAGATGAGGGCGGGCTGGACCGGGCTGCCGCCATGGCAGATCAGCGTTTCAGCTTTATTCAGGCCTTATGTGACCAGGCGGTGATTAAACCGAAGGAAAGTCTGGAGCATAAACGCAGCCGGAAGATTGATCGCTTCCTGACCGGCCGCTTCACCGCGCTGCCGGCCTTTGTGGGTATCATGCTGTTAATCTTCTGGTTAACCTTTAATGTGCTGGGCGCCTGGCTTCAGAATCTGCTGGAACAGGGAATACAGGCTTTTTCAGCGCTGACTGACAGCGCTTTGGCCGCGGCCCATGTCAATACTGTACTGCGTTCGCTGATCATCAACGGGATCTTTAACGGCGTGGGGACAGTCTTAAGCTTCATACCCATCATTGTGATCTTGTTTTTCTTCCTTTCCATTCTGGAAGATAGCGGTTATATGGCCCGGGTTGCCTTTGTGATGGATAAGCCGCTGCGTAAAATCGGCTTGTCCGGGCGCAGCATCGTTCCCATGCTGATCGGCTTTGGTTGTACGGTGCCCGGAGTGATGGCAAGCCGGACCCTGCCATCAGAGCGTGACCGCAAAATGACCATTATGCTGACGCCCTTCATGAGCTGCACGGCCAAGCTGCCTATTTATGGCTTTTTTACGGCTGCGTTTTTCCCCCGTTACAGCGGCCTGATTATGGCAGGGCTTTACTTTCTGGGGATTGCGGTGGCCGTCCTGGTGGCTTCTTTGGCCAAACATAGTCTGTTTAAAGGTGAAGCGGTTCCTTTTGTGATGGAGTTGCCCAATTATCGTCTGCCGGGGGCAAAAAATGTGGTCCGGCTGCTATGGGATAAGGCCAGGGATTTTCTGCAACGGGCCTTTACGGTCATCTTTATTGCTACGATTGTGGTCTGGTTTCTGCAGACCTTTGATTTCAGGTTAAATGTGGTGCAGGATTCCCAGGCCAGTATGATGGCCGGTATAGCAGGCTGGCTGGCTCCGGTATTCCGCCCGTTGGGTTTTGGCGACTGGCGGATTGTAACCGCGCTGGTAGCTGGCTTTATGGCCAAGGAGAGCGTGGTATCAACGCTTTCTGTCCTTTTTGGCAGTATGACCGCGTTGCAGGCGGTTTTGACGCCGCTGGCAGCCGGCTGCCTGCTGGTGTTCTGCCTGCTTTATACGCCCTGCGTTGCGGCCATTGCCTCAATCAGACGGGAGCTTGGCGGACGCTGGGCTACCGGGATTGTCGTCGGCCAGTGCGGGATAGCCTGGCTGATGGCCGGCCTGCTGCGGTTACTTGGCCTGGTGCTGGGCTTTGCCTAGACCAGCGTAGATCTGGTGGCGCAGGTGTACCCGGGTCGGCGCGCTCGCTGTCCTGGGTTGTATTACCTGATTGCGGTAACGTTAACAATTTTACCTCGACCATACCTTGAATTCAGCTGGCCATGTCGGTACAATAAAAATATCAAGGCGGTATAGACCGCATTTTATCTGACTTTCACGTAAAAAGGACAGGAATAATTCAGGAGGAAAGAGATATGAAGATGACCTTCCGCTGGTATGGATCAGACAGTGACAAAATCACGCTTCAAGAGATCCGACAAATCCCCGGTATGAGTGGCATTATGGGGGTGCTGGACTACAAGGCTGCCGGTGAGCCTTGGGAAGAGGCTGAAATTAAGGCCTATGTGGATGAGGTCCATGCGGCTGGCCTCGAATGTGAAGTCATTGAAAGTGTTAACGTACACGAAGACATCAAACTGGGTCTTCCTACGCGCGATCGCTACATAGATAACTATATTGTTTCTATCCGTAATCTGGCTAAAAATGGTGTAAAGGTGATCATTTATAACTTCATGCCAGTACTGGATTGGCTGCGGACAGACCTGGCTCGAACGATTCCAGAGGATGGCAGCAATAGCCTGTACTTTGATGAAGCTGAACTGGGAGATCTGACCCCGGTAGAAATTGTGGCGCGCACTGCGCAGCAAAGTAATGGCTTCACGCTGCCGGGTTGGGAACCGGACCGGCTGGCTGATCTGCAGAAGGTGCTGGAACAGTATAAGCAGGTAGATGAAAACAAACTGCTGGAGAACTTTAAATATTTCCTGGATGCAGTGATTCCTGTTTGCGAAGAGGTGGGCGTCCGCATGGCCTGCCATCCGGATGATCCAGGCTGGCCGATATTTGGCCTGCCACGGATTGCGCACGACCAGGCTGGCTATGACAAAATCATCAAATTACACGACAGCCCGGCTAATACTGCTTGCCTTTGCACCGGAAGTCTGGGCAGTAATGTGGCCAATGACATTCCGGCTATCATCCGCCACTTTGGGCAATTGGATCGGATTGGCGCCATGCATGTTCGTAATGTGAAACATCTGGGCAGCCCCCGCCGTTTCCGGGAGAGCGCACATCTGAGCTCAACTGGTGATCTGGATATGTATGAAATTATGAAAGCTATTTATGATACCTGCCCGGATACCTATGTCCGGCCGGATCATGGGCGGATGATCTGGGGTGAAGTCGGTCGACCGGGCTATGGTCTGTATGACAGAGCTCTGGGCGCGACTTATCTGAATGGTCTGTGGGAAGCTATTGTCAAATCCAATCGCTGATCTGCTTAACCAGTTGTTGCAGTCAGTCGCTCCCTGATTCATTAAAAGGAGATAATTATGTTGAGCTTAAATCGTCAGTCTTTGAAAGACCCTCAGGCGTGGGAAGCCGCAGGTGTTACCCTGCCGCATTTTGATCTGGAACAGATGATACAGGACACGAAGTCCGACCCCATATGGATTCATTTTGGCTCTGGCAATATTTTCCGGGCCTTTATTGCCCGGCTGCAGCAGGATCTGTTGAATCAGGGGCTGACCCAACGCGGTATTATAGCCAGTGACACCTTTGACTATGACATTCTGCATCAGATCTATACCCCCTTTGACAATCTCACACTCCTGGTCAGCCTCAAGGCGGATGGGACGCTTGATAAAGACATTATTGCCAGTGTAGCGGATACAGTGCCGGCTGACAGCACGGACCCGGCGGCTATGAGCAAGCTACGGCGTATTTTTACCAACCCCGGCCTGCAGCTGATCAGCTTTACCATTACTGAAAAAGGTTATGCCCTGCGTAACCTGAAAGGGGAATACCTGCCTGTTGTGACGGCGGATCTTCAAGCTGGCCCGGAGCACGCTCACCACGCTATGAGCATGGTGACAGCCCTGCTTTGGTCCCGCTTTCAGGCCGGAGCCGGACCAGTCGCCATGTGCAGCATGGATAATTGCAGTCATAATGGGGAAAAGCTCCGCAATAGTGTGCTGGAGATTGCCCGGACCTGGCAGGAGGCAGGTTTTGTGTCTGCTGGATTTACTGCCTATATCGCTGATGAGCGCCAGGTCAGTTTCCCCTGGAGTATGATTGACAAAATCACCCCGCGGCCGGACGCCACCGTTCAGGCTATGTTGACTGAGGCCGGGATCGCTGATATGGCACCAATCGTTACGGCCAAGAACACCTTTATTGCCCCGTTTGTCAACTCTGAGGTCCCGCAGTATCTGGTTAT
The DNA here is from genome assembly GCA_012034405.1 of Oscillospiraceae bacterium HV4-5-C5C. Lineage (GTDB taxonomy): Bacteria > Bacillota > Clostridia > Saccharofermentanales > Fastidiosipilaceae > JAAVLZ01. The sequence continues at coordinate 57,884 of JAAVLZ010000002.1, forward strand.
TGAGGATCGCTTCCCTAATGGTCGGCCGCCGCTTGAAAAAGCCGGTGTCTATATGACGGACCGTGATACGGTTAATAAGACCGAACGCATGAAAGTAACCACCTGCCTGAATCCATTGCATACCGCGCTGGCAGTTACCGGTTGCCTGCTGGGTTATGAGCGGATCAGCCAGGAAATGAAGGACCCGGATCTGAAAGCCCTGGTAGAAAAGATCGGTTACAAGGAAGGCATGCCGGTGGTGACTGACCCGGGCATCCTCAGCCCCCTGGACTTCATTCATGAGGTGATTGATGTCCGCTTGCCCAATCCTTTTATGCCGGATACACCTCAGCGGATTGCCACCGATACCAGTCAAAAAGTCGGTATCCGTTATGGCGAGACCATTAAGAGCTACCTGGCAAGTGACCAGTTGAAAGTGGATGATCTGACTGCGATTCCTTTTGCCATCGCGGCCTGGCTGCGCTACCTGCTGGCAGTGGATGATCGGGGACAGGCGATGGACTGCAGCAGTGACCCCATGCTGGACACCCTGCAGCAACAGTTACAGACTGTCAAATGGGATGACCCCGGCAGTTATCTCCATCAACTGCAGCCGATTCTGGCTAATCCTACCTTGTTTGGATCCGACCTGACTGCCTGCAGTCTGGGAGAGAGAATTGAAGCCTTTTTTGTTGAAATGCTGGCCGGACCTGGAGCCGTGCGCCAGACGCTGAAAAAGGCGGTCTGCTGAATTACCTTAATTGCAGGCATTAAAGAGACACGGTAAGTTGATGGCAGCTGACATGAACTGCTATGAGTTGCTGACAAAAGCCAGATGACAAACGGAGTGACGGTCAAACCGCCGCTCCGTTTTTTATGCTGAGAGCTAAATCTGAAGCTGTGGCGAATCTGCTATCTTTTAGCTAGAAAGCGTTGTCCGCCAGGCTTGCCTAATCCAATCGTTGTAGTAGACAATAGTAATCAAGCTGGTCTGACCGGCCCAGTAAGCCGGCCACTTCCCCGGCAACGATATGATTGAGAACCAGATGATGCAAAAGGAGATCTAAACATGGCCCAATATGAGTTCTTTCTGGCTTCCAGCCTGGAAAAAGTGTTTCCTGCCCAAAAGCCCGCCGCGCTCAAGCCGGGCTCAACCGTGTCTGCCTGGCCTGGCAGCCGTGTTGCTGTTCAGCTGGTTTATAGCTGCGGAAGACTTCAACCAGGTGAAAGCCGTCGCTTTTATGATCTGAGCATCAGCGGTATACCCTATCCGGTCACGATCCGGCAAGTTGACTTACTGCCATCTGAGTATCCCTGCTTTGAAAATGTGGACGAAGATTACCTGAACAAAGACCCCGGCCTGTTCCCGGATCTGCTGCGTCCGCTGACACAACCCGTGCGGCTGCAGCCCCTGCCGCGGCAATACCGCAGCCTGTGGTTGAGCTGGGATTTGCCCGCTGAGGCCAAGGCTGGTGCTTATGTGATTAACATCCAGCTGGCAGGGGTTGACTGCCTGACTTTGCCTAATGGGCAGCTGCAGTCGGATCCAGCTGCCGGTGAGGACAAAACGGAACTAAGTTTGATCCTGAAGATCGGCCGCAGGGCACTCCCGCTCCAAACCTTGATTCATACGGAGTGGTTTCATGCAGACGGCCTGGCAGCTTTTTATCAGGTCGCAGCCTTCAGCGAGTCTCACTGGCATATTCTGGCTAACTTCATCCGCGCTGCCGGTCAGGAACACGGGATCAACATGCTCCTGACCCCCGTCTTTACCCCGCCGCTGGATACGGCTATCGGCCACTGCCGGATGACCATTCAGCTGGTGGATATTTATCTGGAGCAGGGTCAGTATCGTTTTGACTTCAGCAAACTAGCTCGTTGGACGGCGCTATGCCAGGCTGGTGGCATCAGCTACCTGGAAATTGCTCATCTGTTTACTCAGTGGGGTGCAGCCGCCACGCCCCATATCGTAGCTCGGGTTGATGGGGAGATCCGGTCTATTTTTGGCTGGGATGTAGCTGCCGACAGTCCGGAATACCGACAATTCCTGGAAGCTTTTTTACCAGCGTTACAGGCAGAGCTGGAAAAACTTGGCTATGACCGACAGCACGTCTATTATCACATTTCTGACGAGCCTTCCCAGCAGCACCTGGATTCTTATCGGAGGGCACGGGCTCAGGTCACGGATCTGCTGAGCGGCTGTCCGATTATGGACGCGCTGAGCGATCTGGATTTTTATCGCCAGGGTCTGGTCAGTCTGCCGGTCCCGGCCAACGACCATATACAGGCTTTTGCGGATGCCGGTGTCCCGGATTTGTGGGTATACTACTGCTGTTCTCAAGCCAATCTGGTGCCTAACCGCTTTTTTGCCATGCCCAGCAGCCGCAACCGGATTATGGGTGTGCTGATGTACCTCTATCAAATTAAGGGCTTTTTGCATTGGGGGTATAATTTTTACTACTCACAGTATTCACTGCGCCAGATCAATCCTTATCAGGTAACGGATGCCGGTCATGCCTTTCCCTCCGGTGATGCTTTTCTGGTGTATCCAGGACCGGATGGTCAGGCGTTGTCCTCTATCCGGGCTGAGGTTCAGGACGAGGCCTTACTGGATCTGCGCGCTTTACAGTTGCTGGAGACACTGACCAACCGGTCCACGGTAGAAGACCTGATATACCAGGGCGTGAATGAAAGGCCCCTGACCTTTACCAACTACCCGCGGCAAGCGGCCTACCTGCTGCAGCTTCGCGAAAAAGTTGCGGACGCCATTGATCAGGTGATCTGATTTGAGTCGCTATTCCGCGCTTTTCAAGCTGCTGATCATGTCAATGTGCTTTAGTCTGGGACTCATAATGAGGTTAACTACCAGGGTACAGGCCATCGTAAAGGCCGCAGCATAAAGGTAGCTGGGCCAATTAACCACCCGCTGGAACATGAGATTGTCTATCTCCGCTGTCAGGATGACAAAACGGTGCAAAAAGACACCCATTACCAGTCCCAGTAGCGTTCCGATTAACGTCAGCCAGAGGTTTTCCCGGTAAACGTAGGCGTTGACATCCCGGTCATAAAAACCCAGGACTTTTAGCGTCGCGATTTCCCGGGTCCGCTCCGTGATATTGATATTGGTCAGGTTATACAGCACCACAACGGCCAGGAGTCCGGCGGACAAGACAATAACCCATACGACTGTATTTAAGCTGTTCATCATGTCTTCAACTGTATTTTTAGAGGCGTCCAGATTGGCCGCGCCCGCCACATTGCGACAGGTAAGGATGTTCTGCAGTTCCGTATCTGCCTGTTCAGTCTGACTCAGGCGAACCAGGACCCGGTTATAGACCGGGTCGCTGCCGCTGATCTCCCGGTAAGTTGCTGCCGACAGATAGACATAATGCATGGCGTAGTTTTCAACAATACGGGATACCTTAACCGTATAGGTTTGATCCCCTTCCTGAATACTGATGTTATCACCGACTTTGACATCCAGCAGCGCTGCCAGCTTTTCAGTTATAGCCGCAGTGTTATCCTCCGGAAATGTCAATGTGGCTTTGCTTTGCCTGTCATATAGTCCGATAAATTGAGTAAACTGGCTTTGATCTTCCGGAACTGTCAGGTAAACTGAGTCCTGTACGCTATGATCACCAGCAGAAGCGGTTATGGTGCTGTTGCGGGTGTAAAGATAGCTGTTATCCGCTTGATCCAGATAGTGATTCAGCTCAGAGTCATCGCTGGCAGAAGCGCCCTGATCCAGACTGACTACCAGATTATAGGTGAACAGATGGTCATATTGGCGATCTGCCAGACCAAAAATGGAATCATGGATGCCCAGACCAGTTAAAAGCAGGGCCGTACAGCCACCAATGCCTAAAATGGTCGTAAAAAAGCGCTTCTTATAGCGGAACAGATTACGCACAGTCACTTTTTGAGAAAACTTCAGCCGTTTCCAAATCAGAGGCAGCCGTTCCAGAAACACGCGCTTGCCAGGCTTTGGCGCGGCCGGCCTCATCAGGGACGCAGCTGATTCCTGCAGAGAATGATAACTGGCGCCGACTGCGGCCAGCAGCGTCGCCGTCATGGCGGCCAGCAGGCACAGCGCAGCTAGCGGCCAATATACGCCAATGACAGCCCGGGGCAGATTATACATGATCCGGTAGGCATCCCAGATAACATTGGGGAGTAACCACAAACCCAAGGGTATGCCCAACAGGCTACCCCCTACACTGGCAAACAGACCATAACTGGTATATTTGGAGACTATGGCGGTATTTGAATATCCCAGAGCCTTAAGGGTCCCGATCTGAGTTCGATCTTCTTCAACCATACGTGTCATGGAGGTTAAGCACACCAGTAACGCGACTAAAAAGAAAAATACCGGAAAAACCTTACTGATATTATCAATTCGTTCCGCGTTACTCTTGAGTTCGCTATAGCCGGGATTATCTGACCGGCTGCTGATGTACCAAACCGGTTCTTCAAGCTGGTCAATCTGATCTTGGCCATCCTGAATCTGTTCCTGTGCCTCAGTCAGCTGGTCCGTAGCCTCGCTTTGTTTATCTGCATAAGTCGCTTTAGCCTGCTCTAGCTGTTCCTGGCCATCGGCCAGTTGGGCCTTACCCTGATCAATTTCAGTCTGCTTAGCCTCCAGCGTCTGATAAGCTGAATCAATCTGACGCTGGCCGTCCTGTAGCTGCTCCCAGGCTTGACTGAACTGGCTGTCAGCTTCAGCTTGCTTCTGGTCAAGTTCCTGCTGACTTTGGTCCAGGCGGGTCTGAGCCTGACTGATCTGAACCGCGCCGCTGTCGAGTTGAGCTTTAGCCTGAACCAATTGCGTCTGGGCCTGATCCAGCTGGGTCTGTCCTTCCTGCAGCTGTTGCTGCCAGGACTGCGTCAGATTGCTGAAAACCGGACCTTGAGCACGGATCAGGTCGCATAACTGAGTTAAATCCTGTTGATTGGCGGCACTTGCAGCCGCACTGCGAAGCTCGTCAGCCTGTTGCTGTTGCCCCGCCTGTGCCAGGGCCGTAGCTGCGGTTTCAAGACCGGCGGCAGCTTGATCCACCAGCTGCTGGCGGATCGTTGAGGCCTGCTCGCGTAAGGCCTGTGCCTGGATCAGCAGTTCTTCCTTGCTTGGTGCCGGGGAGGGCGAGGGCTCAACGGTCGGCTCAGCGGTCGGCTCAGCGGTCGGCGCGACGGTCGGTTCAGCGGTCGGTTCAGCGGTCGGCGCGACGGTTGGCGCGACGGTTGGCTCAGCAGTCGGCTCTGCGGTCGGCTCTGCGGTCGGCGCGACGGTCGGCGTGACGGTTGGTTCAGCGGTCGGTTCAGCGGTCGGCGCGACGGTTGGCTCAGCGGTTGGCTCAGTGCCTGGGGTAGCTGCAGGGGCAATTGCAGATGTGGCGGTTGCATCAGTGCTCGGTGCAAGGGCTGGGTCAGCAGTCAGTTCTGCTACTGCTTCAGTGCTTGTTTGAGTACTGGATTGTGTGGTCAGTCCGGCTGCCTGCTGCTCCAGTGCCGCTGCGGCCGCATCCAGTGCATCAGCTTGCTGGCTGGAGCTTTCTATCGCATTGGAACTGGCGTCCCAGTCAGGTAATTCGGCTATAGCTGCGGTGACGGCTTGTTCCTTGACTTCAAACGCTGCCAGATTGGACTGATATTCAGTCAGACCCTGCTCATAGGTCGTTTGAGCAGCGGCCAGGTCAGCTTGTCGCTGGGCAAGATTCTGCTTGGCCTGATCCAATTGGGATTTTGCTGTGTCAAGCTGTTGCTGAACTGTCTGCTTTTCACTGCTATATTGGTTGAGCTTTTCGTCCAGGTCCGCTTGCCTCTGCTCCAATTCGGTTTGGGCGGTATCCAGCTGATCCTGGCCCTCCTTAAGTTCTGCTGCGCTATCCTTCAACTGGTTTTCTGAATCTGTAATCGTCTGCCAAGCGTCACTCAATTCAGTATCTGCTTGAGTTTTTGCTTCATCATAATCGGCTTGAGCCTCGTCTAACTGATCCTGGGCATCCTGTTTTAATTCCTGCAGCCGGCTGGCTGTCTGCTGAGCGGAAAAAGTATCTAGTTGCTGGTTCAGGTCTTGAATCTGTTGGTTGTAGGCGTTGGTATAGGCAGCGGCAGACTGTGTAATGGTTATTTCTGCTGCCGTATATAGATCGGTACTGAAAGCAGCAGCCGGAACATAAGCAAATAAGCTGACGGCGCCATTACCAATATTGGTATAACCCCGTTCATAAGTGATATAAAGCGGACTGATGACTTTTCCTGTAACCGTAAAGGTTTTAACTGCCAGCAGGTCAAGGCTGCTGCTGTCATTATCATCAGATAAGGTGATGCTGTCACCAATCTGGTAAGAACTTAAGGCATCCACCACCATTTCATCACTGGCTTGTGGTAATCGGCCGGACTTTAGCGTCAGTCTGCTGAGCCAGGTGCCTTGTGATGAATCATAAATACCCTCAGCATCGATTCCCTCGGGGAGAGACAGCAGATGAATGACATTGGCAGTCTGCCCCAATGAAACCCTTTCTGAGTCCGAGTCAAACAGCAAATCTAAACTTTGAGTGGGCATGACATCCTTAACAAAGTCAAGACTTTCTAATGCCAGGATGTCACTATCAGTAAGGCCATAAGTTGATCTGATGGTATAATCAGCCAATTGGGTATCAGAATAGTACTGCCTGGCCGTCGTCAGCATATCAGGAGCTGTGGCTTTAAGTCCGGCGTAAAACCCCGAGCCCAAAGCAGTGATCAGCAGAATCGCGGCAAAACGGCCAAAGTTTGACTTTACAGAACGCAGACTGTCACGCTGCAGAATGTGTTTACGAGGCCTTTTCATCACCAATCAATCTCCTCAACAGCTAAAGGCTGGGGGTTCAGACTGTTCTCAATAATATGACCGCTTTTGACGCGGACAATCCGGTCCGCCATTTTTGTAATCGTCCGGTTATGCGTAATCAGAATGACCGTCATACCACTCTGGCGGGAAGTCTCCTGAAGGAGTTTCAGGATAGCACGCCCAGTTTGGTCATCCAGAGCGCCAGTGGGCTCATCACAAAGCAGGAGCTGCGGATTTTTGGCCAAGGCGCGGGCAATAGCCACCCGCTGCTGCTCACCACCGGAAAGTTGGGCAGGGAAGTTGCCTTTTCGATTCTGAAGGCCAACCTTGTCCAGAACTTCCGCGGCATCCAGCGGATCCCGGCAGATCTCCGCTGCTAATTCCACATTTTCCAGAGCCGTGAGGTTAGGCACCAAATTATAGAATTGGAAAACAAAGCCAACATCATAGCGGCGATATGTGGTTAATTGACGAGGTGAAAACTTCGATATATCTACGCCATTCACTCGAATAGCTCCATCTGTGACCTGATCCATCCCTCCAAGCAGGTTTAACAAAGTTGTTTTTCCAGCGCCAGAGGAACCAACAACCGTGCAAAACTCGCCTTGCTCCACGTAGAAATTGATTTTATCAACCGCACGAGTCACAACTGAGCTCTGTCGGTATATTTTGGATACATCTTCAAATTCCACAAATGCCATAATTGATTGTTCCTCAAATCCCTGAGTTCCGCCAACTTATATTAGTACCAGCGGCTGGACTCAATTGCCATAGCCTGAGCTGGAGAAGACCCACTGTGATCATATATATATCTATATTATCGCGGCTTGTACTTCAAATCAGGTCAGCAATTGAGAACCCCTAGTGACTTAATTTAAAACATTTATCGTTACCAAGATATCATCAATTTATCAGCTTGACTGGCCCAAATGCGCGCTTTTGAGAAATCATTCCTGACTCTTACAGCAGTGTCACAATCAAATGCTAAATAGTAGAAAAGCATAAAGAAAAAATCAACAGGTATAAGAATACGTGCCCCTTATGATCAGGTTTTACTGCAGATTACAAATCAAAAGATGCATGCCAAGACAAGAATAGTGAATATCGAAACTTTACGAATTGTCTTTTCAGCTTAAAAGATATCGCCTATATTAGTTCCATTAAGAGGGGAAATTATGATTATGTTTGTATGCTACACGAGCATATTTGGCCACTTATTGGTATGCGGAGGTTGGTAATGATTTCAAGACTAGCTGTTTAGCCTATTGATACTTTTTCAAAACTTATTCGTGTGATCAAAACTGGCGCAATAACAGAGGAACGGTCAGCTTAATAAGTTACGCCCATTTATACCTGTTTACCTGGTCCGTTCGCCTGATAAGTATATCAACTGAATGAGTCAACCTGATCTATTATGCGATCAACATGAGCAGGTCCAAACCGCACTCATGATGTCATAGAGATTATAAACAGAAAGGAACTAAAGGAATGAGACTAAGAAACAAGCTACTATCCGTAAGCCTGTCCGTCGTTTTATTGCTGTCCAGCAATTATGGTCTGATTAAGGCTGAGGACGATACAAATGAACAGACAGTCAGTTTACCGGCAGCTATTTCTGCTGAAGATATAAGCGCCACTTTGGCTACAGATGAAACGGCTGTCACTGTCAGTGAACCGGCTGATACAACTGCAGTCGAGACAACTGAGCCAGCTGAGCCGTCAGCGGAAACTGCAGCAAGCGAAAATACCGCTGCAGAGGAGGAGACAAATCGTGAGATAACTGAAGAAGTTGATTCAACCGAAGCTGCTTTATCTCAAGCGGAATCTGCAGTTACTGAGGATGCGACTGCGGTGACCACGGTCACTCCGGCTGAAACTGCTCAAACTGAAAGCAGCACCCCAAGTGATAGCGCTACGGATCCAATTGAAAACAGTGAGGATCAGACGGCCATAGGAAACGGGCTGGCTTTGTTCAGCGCCGCTTCACCGATAGCAATTACCTCAGATGTCGCAAAAGTAACCGTGGACTTGAGGAGTGGTAGCTCCTCCGGTACGGTCATAAATGACGGTGATACCATCGCACGAGACGCTGAGCTATATCTCAAACTGAACATTGGCTACCTGGCTGAAAAGGGACCGACACAGGACAATAATGTTTTCACGTATACCTTGCCAGACAGCTTAATTGTAAGCCCGACGATCACTGATCAGGTGCTCTATGATTCCAATAATAGTGTTTCCGGTACCTGGAGCACCAACGGTAATCAGATCACAATTACTTATGATAAAGACTGGCTGATCAGCCACATGAGCAATATCAATACCTATATCAGTATGAAACTGAAATTGGACCAATCAGCGACGGCTGATAAAGACCAGGTCGAGTTTGCATTTCCTGGGTCAACTACTGATATCACCGTAAATTTTCCTGCTGCTACAGTCGGCGGCAATAAAACGTTTACTGGCGTGGATGAGAATGGCTATCTGAATTTTCAGGTTAAAGTAAGCCCGGATGCAGACATCAGTAATTTTGTTTTAAAAGATACCTTGGGCAGTAATCTGGAATTTGTTGATAATAGCTTTACTTTGGATTGGAATACGCCACTCACGGCGAATGTGACTGGGCAAGACGCTCAAATCAACATCCCAACCATGAAATCCGGTACCCACTACATAAATTATAAAGCCAAAGTCAAAGACAATACCTTGCTGGATTCCGAAGGTAAGCTGAAGAATGTTGATAATACCGCTGCCTGGACCTGGGGAGACAATCCCGACAATAGTGGAACCTCTTCAGTGAGTCCCAGCCTGTCCTACAGCATGATCAGCAAAACCCATGCTGATAAGGGCAATAATATTGTCGAATGGACCGTTAAGCTTAATACCGGTACTTTAAAAGCAAATATGAGCGGCTATACCTTTGTTGATACCTTAAGTAACTATGATGCCGACAAGTTTGCTTATACGGGTTCTGTTATCATTAAAGATGAGCAGACGGGCACGACCCAGACATATACAGCTGCGGAATTGCAGAGCTCAGACGGACAGATAAAATATACGTTTGGCGATGTAGCGGCGCATACCTATACGATTACCTACCAAACTGTGGCTGCTAAACCAGAGCAGGCTCCAGGTGTAGCGGTGTATAACAATACCGCGGAAATAACTCCTCCTGAAAGCTCTGATTTGCCAGGGGGAACAACTGATGATTCCTATACTGCCGTTACCTCTCCAGATGACAGTGATATCATTAGCAAGACTTTAGTCGGTCCAGATCAAAACGGTCAGGAAAATTGGACCGTTACGATTAATCCCATTCAGGGCTTTCAGCTTGATGACAGTCATCCGTTTACTGTTACTGATAAGGTAATGCACAATGGTAATCAGGATGGCACCATTGCATTAGACATAGACAGTATCAGCATTGCTGGACTGACTAAAGAAACCGACTATGATGTTCAGAAAACGATTTCTTGGTCAAGTGGCAAAGCTGTCGTAGTTGGGTACACCATAGAATTTAAGGCTACAGATGCAGTTATAACTGCTATGACGGGTTCTTCCGCAACCGGCTTGACCCTGACCTATACCAGCCAAACTGGTACCCCGGACACTGCTCAAGCGGGCACCTATAAAAACGACGCGACGGTTAACTACTACGTTGATGGGCATCCATTTTCAAATGGAGACAGTAAATCGTTTAACATACAGGGAACTGTCCAGTCGACCTATAAAGTGGCTAATAACAGCGATACTGTATACGATAGCCAAAACAATCGCTATATCACCACTTGGACCGTCATCACGAACGCGGTCAATTCATACGCTAACACGCCGGTTTTAGATTTAGGCAGCGAGGATGTCGTTATAGAAGACCTCATCCCTGAAGGCATGAGCTACGTTGGCGGCAGCGCTGCGTATACCTATGAGCGCTATGGCTGGTCAAAGGTGACCTTGGACGACAGCGCTGTGTCAGTTAACGGCCAGAACGTCGCCTTTACAGTTCCAGCTAACGGTAAGAGTCTGATTGTAATCACCTATAAACTGAGCGCAGACGCCAGTCAGATGACTGAACAGAAGAAGTATGAATATACCAATAGTGCATCGGTTAAAGCCGGTGATACTGATTTAGGCTCGGCTGAGGCCACCGTTACAATTGACAATAAGATACTGGATAAAACCGGCAAAAAGGGTGACGGGGCACAGCTTGAGTATACTGTGGCTGTGAATCCACATTTGCTTGATCTGGATGCTTCCAGTGATACGATTACGTTGTCTGACACCCTCGATTATAGAGTGAATCCGGTTCTAGGCTCCTTTGTGATCAAGAATGCGGCTGGAACTGATATCACAAAAGACTGCAAAGTGTCTACCATTGCCGCGACCGATAGTAATAATAACGCCACCACTAAGCTGAGCTTTACGGTACCGGATGAAACCTCACTGACTATCAGTTATCGTGTTGCCATGAAAGGAAGCATTGGCGATGAACTTGATAGTGTCAGCAATAGGATCGAGCTGCAAGGCTCGTCAACCATTAACAGCTCAACGTCAGCTAACTATACAATCACCGAATCTGAGTCCGGATCCAGCGGCCAATCTGACCGGATTATCATTACTAAGGTCGATCAAGATGATCTGAGTAATCGTCTGGCTAACGCAGCGTTTGCCGTATACAGAATTAATCTGAAAGATACAGTTTTCAATCCTGAGGGTAAACTGGTAGGCTCGATTGTCACCGATCAGACTGGATCAACAACATTTGTTACTGAGTCTGATAATTCTCAGCTACAGAAAGACGTCCTGTACTACTTTTATGAAACCAGTGCGCCGAATGGCTATATACTAGATAGCAGCAGGCATTATTTCATGTTACCGGGCAGTGAACCTGACGAAACTCAAGCCCAATTAAGCCTGGCGGCTGAAAAGTTACCTGGTGTAAAAATTGAAACTGATACCAACAGCTTTATTATCTACAATAAGAAGGCAGAAGTAACGCCGACGCCGACCGTCACACCGACGGCTACGCCGACACCAACAGCGACACCTACGCCGACGCCGACCGTCACGCCGACGCCGACCGTCACGCCGACACCAACGGCTACACCGACGCCGATCGTCACGCCGACGCCGACCGTCACGCCGACACCGACGGCTACGCCGACACCTACACCGACCCCGACGCCGATCGTCACGCCGACGCCGACTGTCACACCAACACCGACAGCTACGCCGACACCAACGGCTACACCGACGCCGATCGTCACGCCGACGCCTACCGTCACGCCGACACCGACGGCTACGCCGACACCAACAGCGACACCTACACCGACCCCGACGCCTGAACCGACTCGCGTCAGTGTCAGCAAGACAGATATGACCGGCACGACAGAGATCCCGGGGGCGACCCTGACGATCCTGGACAAAGACAACAATGTGGTGGAGACCTGGGTATCAACAGACGAGCCGCATCTGATCACCGGTAAGCTGATTGCGGGCGAGACCTACACCCTGCGTGAAGAAAACGCCCCGGATGGCTATGCCTACGCTGAAGATGCGACCTTTACGGTCAACCCGGACGGCAGCCTGACCGAAGTCACCATGAAAGACGACGTGACGAAAGTCAGTGTCAGCAAGACAGATATGACCGGCATGACGGAGATCCCGGGAGCAACCCTGACGATCCTGGACAAAGACAACAACGTGGTGGAGACCTGGGTATCTACGGACGAGCCGCATCTGATCACCGGTAAGCTGATCGCGGGCGAGACCTACACCCTGCGTGAAGAAAACGCCCCGGATGGCTATGCCTACGCTGAAGACGCGACCTTTACGGTCAACCCGGACGGCAGCCTGACCGAAGTCACCATGAAAGACGACGTGACGAAAGTCAGTGTCAGCAAGACAGATATGACCGGCACGACGGAGATTCCGGGGGCAACCCTGACGATCCTGGACAAAGACAACAACGTGGTAGAGACCTGGGTATCAACAGATAAACCCCACCTCATCACCGGTAAGCTGATTGCGGGCGAGACCTACACCCTGCGTGAAGAAAACGCTCCGGATGGCTATGCCTACGCTGAAGACGCGACCTTTACAGTCAACCCGGACGGCAGCCTGACCGAAGTCACCATGAAAGACGACGTGACGAAAGTTCAGATCTCCAAGGTTAGTGTTACGGGTGGCCTCGAACTGCCTGGCGCAAAACTACAGGTACTGGATCTGGCAGGAAATGTCATCGAAGAGTGGACTTCAACCAGTGAAGCTCATATGATTGTCGCTAAACTGATTGCTGGTCAAGCGTACCAGCTCAAAGAGATTACTGCGCCTTATGGTTATGCTATAGCAGAGACCATTACCTTTACAGTCAGCCTTGACGGTTCTGTAGATAAGGTGGAAATGCTTGACAAAGCATTGCAGGTGCCGACTACTCCGACTGTGCCAGGAACCAGTGTTCCTAAAACCGGCGAAAGCAGCAGCAACACCTGGCCCATGGTCGCAGGCTCTGCAGGTATGGCTGGTTTGCTATTAGCTATCAAGATCTGGAGAAAAAGGAAAAATAGTCAGGAAGCCTAGGCATCCGCCTTTGTAGTCGGACCTGACCATACGAAAGCTGCCTCAGACCGCAACGTCTGGGGCAGCTTTTTTCCCCTGAAGAAGAGAAAACAGATAAGCTATATAATACAATTTCGTTTATTGGTCAGGCGTTTGTATATTGAGATTGCTACAATCGCCTGGTGCTGATCGGTGGTTTAGTTGCTTTCAAACACCGCACCAATCGTCTCTCTGGATTTAAACCATTCTGTTCCAGAAACAGTCGAGGGACAGTAAACGGTTCTGTTATTACATCAAGGTAGCAAGGATGGTACGGACTTTCGTTGACTGCTCCTAATGGCAGTCAAGATATACGCCATAAGTAGCCTTTATAAAAAGTATAAAATGAACTTGGCCGCTATAACGATTGTGATGAATTTCTTACGATGTCAGCAGATTCCGACAGCTTTAAGCAATCTCCAAAACACTGGCCTCGATGAACTGATTAAAGATACCGGCTGCGGTCCGGATTTCGTTCAATCTAGAGTCTTAGGAAAACAGGTGGGACGGGGTACCTGATTGTGTTACATATATCATATTTCTATATCTTTTTCTCATTCATGCAGCTACCTGTTACAGGCTTATTCAGTGAGCCTCGGGTATGATCAAGCTAGTAGCCATATATACGGATTCTGCGTCCGGCTGGCTGCTTTGCAATAATTATGTATATATAAGGGGGAATCAGATGGAAAAGATTGAGTTTATACCTGAGCAGATGACCGTCAGTGCTCTGTGTTTAGGCAGTGGTAGTTTTGGCGCAGAAGTGAGCGAGGCGGACGCGTTCCGGCAGATCGATTGCTTTCTGGACGCAGGTGGGTCATTTATTGATACTGCCAGGATATACGGCGCTTGGATGGGCCGCGGTGAGGGCTTGAGTGAAACAACGCTGGGGCATTATTTTATGCAGACCGGACGCCGTCATGAGCTGGCTATTTCTACCAAAGGCGGTCATCCGTTGTGGGGCACAGCCAAGCCCAGGTTACAGCCAAGAGAGCTGGCTGAGGATGTAAAACAAAGCCTGCAGGCGCTAAAGACTGACTACATAGACCTCTATTATCTGCACAGAGATAATCCGGAACTGCCGGTAGAGGAAATCCTGACAGCACTGGAAGCTTTGCGCAGCACAGGCCTGATCCGGCATTATGCCTGCTCTAACTGGGCACTGCCCCGCCTGAAAGAGGCGCAAGCCGCAGCTCAAAAACTAGGCTATATCGGATTCAGTGCTAACCAGTTGATGTGGAGCTTGGCGGATATCAATCAAGCGGCAGTGGACTGGGATTTGTGTGCTATGAATGCGGAGACATATACCTATCAGCAGCAACAGCAGTTACCGGTCATGGCGTACAGCTCCCTGGCACATGGTTACTGGGTTAAGCGCCAACAGGGCTTGCCGATCAAGGAAACGTTTCAGCGCTTATATCAAACACCGGTGACCGATCAGCTGTACCAGCTGCTCACAAATGAATTACCGGAAGGCTACAGTGTTCTGGATATCAGCCTGTTGTACTTTAGCAGGCGGCCCTTCCCGGCAGTTCCCATTGCGGCTTTTCGGAGTGAAGAACAGCTTAAGCAAGCGCTGGCGGCCATGGAAAAACCCTATCCAGAGGCGTTTATGCAAAAAATACATAGCATTAAACCTTATTGATGTCATAACTCCCGTATCTGCGCGCTCAGGAGCAGGCTGAATTTAGCGTGACTAGATTAGCCAGACACTTTGTACGCTGCTTCAGCCGGTTGACTTGCAGGTTATCTGCGGTTAATCGGCTGTTTTAACCTGCCTTTAAACTGATTTGCCTTGAGCCATAAACATTAGGGTCTATATTCAGTGACGAAAACAATAAAGTGAGGTAGGAAAATGAAATTAAAAAAAGTAATGGGAAACGCTATGGCCGTAACCTTGATGTTGGCTTCGCTGACTGCCTGCAGTACCTCTGGAACTGCTGCAACCAGCACTACTACTGGCGGCACAACTACCGCAGCTGCGACCACTACTGATGTCGCCACGACCACCGCAGCTACGACTGCTGAAACCAGCGCAAGCTCCGCCGCAGTTACGTCGGTTGCGGCTACAACTATCAGTAATTTATCCGACAGTATTACCGGTTCAGGATCTTCCGCTTTGCTCCCCCTGGCCCAGGATGCAGCGGAGGCCTTTAAAACTCAATATCCGGATATATCAGTAACCTTGAATGCAGGAGGCTCTGGTACCGGCTTGAAGCAGGTTTCGGATGGTTCCGTTGATATTGGCAACTCTGATGTCGCGGCGGAAGATAAACTGGATGCGGACAAAGCGGCAGAACTGGTTGATCATAAAGTAGCTGTTGTTACGATGGCAGCGATTGTGAATAATGAGCTGAGCGATTCAGTCAAGAATCTGACTAAACAGCAATTAATCGATATCTTTACAGGAAAGATTACAAACTGGAATGAAGTGGGCGGACCTGACCAGGCGGTCTTACTGGTTACCCGTCCAGACACCTCCGGTACCCGGGCACTGTTTACTGAATACGCGCTCGATGGCAATCAGGAAAGTTCAGATGCATCCTATCTGGAAACCGATAACTCCGGTGAACTCCTGGAGACCGTTAAATCTAATCCAGGTGCTATTGGTTACCTGGCCCTATCTTATCTGGTTAATAACCAGGATGTCAGCACAGTGGCCATAGACGGAGTGGAGCCTACCCTTGAAAATACCTATAATGGCAGCTATCCGGTCTGGGGTTATGAGCATATGTATACAAAGGGAGAACCCTCGGAAACTGTAAAAGCATTTATTGACTTTATCCTATCTGACACCTATGCCAGCCGGATTGAGGCTCAAGGCTATGGCGTCACCGCCAAGATGACCGTGAGCCGTTAGGCGGCAGTCATCCATGAAACATGTGAGCATGTTCCGTAAAGAATACGCCGGACGGGTATTAGTATCTATTTGCGGTGTTCTGATGATACTGATAACCCTGTCCATCGGCGCATTCTTGGTATATAAGGGATCAGCCACCTTTACCGTCTTTGGTCACAGCTTAGGCGACTTTTTCCTTTCCGCCGATTTCAATCCCAGTGACTCTGCCAGCGGGCCGGCCGGCACGGTCGGGGCCGCCATCTTTATTGCAGGCTCGCTTTTGACCTGCGGGCTGGCCTTGCTGATCGCAACACCTTTCAGTCTTGCAGCTGCTATTTTTATGAGCAGCATTTCACCAAGGCTTGGACAGACATACCTGCGTCCGGCGATTGAGATTTTTGTCGGCATCCCGTCTATCGTTTACGGGTGGACGGGCCTGACTGTCCTAAGTCCGTTCATCAGGGATTTGTTTCATCTGCCCTATGGCAACACGGTCTTTACGGCCTCGCTGGTTTTAGCTCTGATGATTTTTCCCACGATTACCAGTGTAGCTGCTGATAGTCTGGCTGCAGTACCGGTATCTTATCAGCAGGCGGCCTATGCGCTGGGCTCTACTCGCTGGCAGCTGATCTGGCGGGTTATGCTGCCGGCTGCGGGCCCGGGGATCGGCACCGGGATGATACTGGGACTGACCCGAGCTTTTGGCGAAGCGCTGGCTGTGTCTATGGTCATCGGCAAAACCCGCGCCTTCCCCAAAAATCTCTTCAGTTCAACCAGTACCCTGACATCTGTCATCGCATCGAATATGGGCAATACCTTTGACGGGACTGAATATAACAGCGCGCTCTGGACGATGGCCCTGCTGCTTTTATTGATCTCGCTGTTCTTTATCATTTTGACCCATCTGCTGGCCAGACAGGGCGGAGGAGGCAAACATGGACCATCGTAAACATAATCAACGCCTGGACCGATTTATGACGGGTCTGTTTTATGGCGTGGCGGCAGCCCTGGTGCTGCTGCTGGTGGTATTCGCCGCGTATGTCATCCTAAAAGGCTTTGGGGGTCTGACACCGGAGATGCTCACGTTCAGCAGCAAGGGTGTGATGAACCAGCTATTTAACACGATCTATCTGGTTTTCCTTTCTTTGCTGATCAGTGCACCGCTGGGCATCCTGGCTGGCGTCTATCTGACGCAATACGCTAAGGCAGGGAAGCTCAGCAGCTTGGTTCAAATGAGCATTGAAACCCTGTCCTCGTTGCCTTCCATTGTGGTTGGGCTGTTTGGTTATTTGGTTTTTATCCTGATGACCGGCCAGAAATGGAATCTCCTGGCCGGAGCGCTGGCGGTTTCTATCCTGTGCCTGCCGCTGATCACCAGTACGACTGTAGACGCGCTGAGCGCTTTGCCGGTATCCTATCTGCATGGCAGTATGGGCTTAGGTGCGACCCGCTGGCAGACCATCCGGCGGGTGCTGCTGCCAGCAGGCCGGCCCCGCATCCTGACCGGCTTGATTTTAGCGGCTGGCAGAGGCTTTGGTGAAGCCGCCGCGCTTTTATATACGGCTGGAATGAGTACGGATATTAATTGGTCTAATTGGAACCTCGCTTCGCCCACCTGCCCGCTGAACCCGTTTCGACCGGGAGAAACACTGTCGCTGCATATCTGGGCGGCATTTACTGAATCAACTGCTTCTGATGCCCGGGCCATCGGCAATTTTTCCGCGGCTCTCCTGCTGCTGCTGGTTTTAGTCTTTAACCTCAGTGTCCGGCAGATCTCCCGGCACTTTCATCTTGACGCTAAAAATAGATAAAACAGACCGCTCCCCCTCAAGGAAGCGGCCTGCCCGGGTCAGGTATTATTAATCGGCTGTCTATCTTGTGCTGAGTAGATCTTTACTTTGTTACTCGCCCCAGTAACTCAGAGCCAAGCGCTGGCCTTGATCGATCTTGGCCCACTGTTCAGCCTCAGTCAGTGAATTTCCGCAGTCGCAGGAGGCAAAGCCACATTGATGAGACAGGAGCAGGCGGTCCTTACCCAGAATTGCAGCTGCCTGGTCCAGCATCCGCAGGACTCGTTGCTCATCATCTAATTCTCTGGTTTTTGATGACAGCAAGCCCAGCACGATTTCCGTATCCGGCCGCGCTTGAAAAACCTTAAGCGCCTCCAGTGAGCCGGCCCGCTCGTCATCCCATTCCAGGAAAAAGCGATCATACTTCAGCTGCTTCAAAAACAGATTGGCAATCTTGACATAAGATCCACCGCCCATATTGCGGGAATCATAGTTTCCGCGGCAGTTATGTGTCCACATTTTCAGTCCCAGACTGTGACCAAAATCAATCACCTGATTATTGATATCAATAAATTCCGCAGCCATGGCGTTAACCGCTTCGTGATCAATACTTTCACCGGTGAAGGGCGAATTGGGATTATCATCTGCAAAAATCTGCCACAGGCAATCATCAAATTGCAGGATCCGGCCACCAGCCGCAGCGTAATCGGTCACAAACTCTTTATAGGCCTGAACAAGACCCTGTTTCAGCTCAGTTGTGCTGGCATAGACCGCGTCCGGCGCGCCGATATTGTCTGACCAGGATAACTCACCAAAAATATGAGATGGTGAGGGAACGCAAAGCTTGGTATCATGTCCCTGGGCCAGCGCTTGCAGGCGTTGATAAATCTTAATGAAATGGTGGTTTTTACCACTCAGCGGCGCAGTGATTTTCAGTCCGATATCGCGGCGGGTTTCATACTTGGATACCCCATCCAGATCTCTGAAAAAGTAGCCGTGTTCCGCAATATAGCGTTCAATCCCTTTAAAGCCCCAGACAAAATC
This sequence comes from Oscillospiraceae bacterium HV4-5-C5C, assembly GCA_012034405.1. GTDB lineage: Bacteria > Bacillota > Clostridia > Saccharofermentanales > Fastidiosipilaceae > JAAVLZ01. The sequence goes on from JAAVLZ010000002.1 coordinate 76,959, forward strand.
CAGGTGCCATAGAGATTTGGAGAATTCACCGTCTGTAAGGACGGTCAGTCCGTGCTCAAGTTGTTCCTGGACCACGACCGCAGTCGCGGCAGCTTCACAGGCTTCATAGCCAGGAAATTCATCATAAAATGGATACTGAATATCTTCGCGGTGCTCGATCTGCTCTTTATATACCAGCAGATCTGCCGGCCGCAGCAGACTACCAACGGTTTGAAAACGTTTGCTCATGGATCGTACCTCTTTTCTTTACTGCTATGCCTGCATTTTAGCATGAATCAAAGTTCAACTGCTAATTTGAAATCGGTATAGTATGGTATAGGATACACCTATATGCGAGCAGGATTTCCGGAGATAACAAATCTGTGAAACGAACAAATAATCAGTTCATGTGTTAATTAACACTGACCGCCGACCGCCTGTTGACTAGACTGAAAACAAACAGCGCTGCAGGAGGTGGCAAGATGAGAAAACAGGTAAAGCAGAATGTCAGTTGGGTGGGCTACCTTGATTGGGAATTGGATCGCTTTCATGGAGATGACTACTCAATTCATAATGGATCAAGTCAAAATGCTTATCTGATTGAAGAGGAAAAGACGGTGCTGATTGATACCGTCTGGACGCCGCATCGTTTTGATTTTGTAGAGAACCTGAAACAGGAAATCGATTTACAGCAGATTGACTATATTATTGCCAACCACGGCGAATGTGATCATTCCGGCTCCTTGACTGCTTTGATGGCTGAGATCCCGGATACGCCGATTTACTGCACCGCTAATGCGGTAAAAAGTATTGAAGGGCAGTATGGACATCAGGGTTGGAACTTTAAGGTTGTGAAGACCGGTGACAGTCTGGATATCGGTCACGGCAAACAGCTGATCTTTGTAGAAATGAAAATGCTGCACTGGCCAGACTCTATGGCTACGTTTTTGACTGGTGATAATATCCTGTTCTCGAATGATGCCTTTGGCCAGCATTTTGCTGTTGGGGAGCTCTTTAATGATCAAGCGGATCAGTGCCTGCTGAACAAAGAAGCCATGAAGTATTTTGCTAATATTCTGAATCCCTTTGCACTGTTTGTCAGCAAAAAGCTGACAGAGATCCAAGGGTTTAATCTTACTATTGATATGATCGCGCCGTCTCACGGCGCCATCTGGCGGCAGGACCCCTTGCAGATCGTTAACAAATACGCTCTATGGGCCAATGCCTACCAGGAAGATCAGGTAACGATTGTATATGACACCATGTGGGAGGGGACAGCTGCGATCGCTCACCAATTGGCGGCAGAATTGGCTGTACAAAGTCCTGAAACCGTGGTTAAGGTATTCAGTATCGCTAAAACCGACAAAAATGAAATTATGACTGAAGTGTTTAAATCCAAAGCTATAGCGGTCGGCTCGCCGACGGTGGGCAACAGTATCCTGTCCAGTGTAGCAGGCTGGCTGGAATTTTTACAGCAGTTAAAGTTTAAGCAAAAAAAGGCTGCAGCCTTTGGCTGCTATGGCTGGAGCGGTGAATCAGTCCACCTGCTGCAACAAAAACTGACCGAGGCTGGCTTTACGGTCATAGAGGACAGCGTCCGGGCAGCTTGGCGTCCGGCTGCCGCTGATCTGGCTTCTCTGCCGCAAATGGCAGCTCATTTGCTGGCTTGACTTCTATGCAGACGCAGAACCACGTTCGCTGACGTCAGCGCGGTAGCTGCCGCGGCTTTAGCCGGGCAGCTACCGCGCCGCAGGCGTTCAGGCTTTGGTGTTTTTGCTGACAATATGATAGTAGACATGAGAGGTGACCCGGTAAATCAGGGCGTAGAATAAGGTGAACAGGACAAAGCAAAGCAACGCTACACTCACAAACAGGCGGTGGTTGGACAGGCCAAACAGGAGTAATAGCTTCTGAAGCATGGGAAAGGCGAAGGCCAGATGCAGGCCAGCTGCCAGCAGCGGAAGCAGGAAGACGGTCAAAATCTGCGAGTTGATGCTTTGCCGGATATCCTGGGTGGTCATACCAATCTTTTGCATGATGGCAAAGCGGGATTGATCCTCATAACCTTCTGATAGCTGTTTATAGTACATGATCAGAACGGTTGCCAGAATAAACACCAGAGCCAGTAAGGCCGCCATAAACAGCAGACCGCTGTAGGTGCTGTAATAATAGCTTCTTTCTTCCGAGACCGCATTAACAGACAGGCTGTACAAGCGGCCCTCAGATTGTGCTGTCAATGTATCCAGTTTTCCCTGCCAGTAAGAGAGCTGCTGGCTTTCCGCAATTGCTGAATCACTCCCTTTCAGGTCAAAAGCATAGTTCCAGGAAAGGTAGAGGTTGGACTGTTGCGCGTCATTCAGGCTTTGCTGTAGCCGGGTTAACAGGCTTGCGTAGTCCGAAACCACTAAAACAAGTTCTGGGGTGTAACCGGCAGCTTCAGTGATAATCTCAACCTCAGCCAAACTGTCGGCGGTGGAAAGACGTTGGTTAATCTGCAGCGTAACCGCATCATTGATAGTCAAACTGTCTGCCGCGTAAGTCAGACGGTTGGCGTAAAGCAGCGCTTGTCCGGGAGCCAGATCAAGGCTCGAACCGCTGATCTGATTATAGTCTTGCTGCGGCAGGATGATGACACTGATCAGATCACTGGTTGGCACTACCGGATCTTCCTCCTCAGCAATTCTGACCTGATCGCCGCTGACCTGGCCGATCATATAAGCATACTGATACGACAGCAGATTTTGAGCACTGAGTTGAGTCTGATCCGGCGCGATCAACAACTGCTGCTGGAGCGTCTCCCAATAGCTATCATCAGCCGGCAGTGGCTGACTGATTTTAGCGCTGACTGAAAGCTCCCGCGGAAAGCGAGTTCTGAGGATATCTTCTGTACCAGCGTACAGACAAACTGTGGTTGAAAGCATAACCAGTACCATCGTGCAAAGAATCGCGATAGAGGCCAGACCAGCCCCATTGCGCTTCATTCGGTAAGCCATGGAAGACAGTGAAACAAAGTGCTGCTTCTGATAATAGAAACGCTTGTTTTTCTGTAATTGCCGGCAGGCGGTCACCGAACCGGCAATAAACAGCAGATAAGTCGCAGCAATGACTAAAATCACTGCTAAAAAGAACCAGAACAGGGCCGCGATTGGATCTTTAATGCTTAGGGCAATAGAATAAGCGGTCACCAGGAGAAGTACCCCTGCCAGAGCCAGGACCCAATTTCCTCTCGGCGGTTTTTCCCCGGTGGCCTGGCTATGCAGCAGCTCAATCGGGTTGCTGCGCCAGATCTGCAGCAGACTTTGCAGCAATATCAGTGCGAAGATCAGCATAAAGACGACCACACTGTTGAGTAATGCGGGTAAGTCAATCGACAGGGAGAAAGACACCGCTGATTTTACCAGCCGCAGCAAGATTAATTCGGCCAGTTTAGATAGCAGAATACCGCCTAGACTTCCTGATATCAGGCTAACCGTAGCCATAATCAGGGTTTCCCAAATCAGGATGCGGGCCAGGCTGCGTTTATCCATCCCCAGAATATTGTACAGCCCAAATTCCGTTTTACGGCGCCGCAGCAAAAAGGAGTGGGTGTAAAACAAAAAAATGGCTGAAAAGAAAGCCAAAATGATCGAACCAAAGTTCATGATGCTGGAAAGCTCGCTGCCACCGCGCAGAACTCGGATGAAGGCGCTATGGGCCAGATAACTCAGGATATAAAATATGAGCACCATCCCGCTGGCTGCCAGAATAAAGGGAAGATAAAGCTGGCGGTTCTTTTTCATGCTGTCGACTGCAAGCCGGGGATAAAAAGCCGTTTTCATTAGCGGGCCTCCCCGGTGGTCAGCAGGGTGAGTGAATCAGAAATCTTTTGATAAAACTGCTCATCATCGCATAATCCACGGTAGAGCTGATGGAAAATAACGCCATCCTTAATAAACAGGACCCGGCCAGACCGGCTGGCTGCCTTAACTGAATGAGTCACCATCAGGATGGTCTGTCCCTGATGGTTGATCTGGTTAAACAAGGACAGCAGTTCATCGGTTGCTCTTGAATCCAGGGCTCCGGTCGGCTCGTCAGCCAGGATCAGGCGCGGTCCGGTAATCAATGCCCGGGCTACCGCTGCCCGCTGCTTTTGTCCGCCAGAAACTTCATAAGGATATTTATTGAGTAGCTGACTGATCCCTAACTGTTCTGTTAAGGGCTGTAGCCGGCTGTGCATGGCGGCATAGCTTTTACCCGCCAGCACCAACGGCAGATAAATGTTATCCTCCAGCGTAAACGTATCTAAAAGATTAAAATCCTGAAAGACAAAGCCCAGATGGTCTCGCCTGAAAGCAGCCAGATCCTTCTCCTTAATCTGCCCCATATCCTGACCCTCCAGCAATACCTGGCCGCTGGTGGGCTGATCCAGACCAGCCAGGATATTAAGCAGGGTGGTTTTACCAGAGCCAGATTCACCCATGACTGCCACATATTCGCCAGCTTCAACCTTGAAGTCTACCTGCTTCAGGGCCTGAACCTGATTAGCGCCCAAGCGGTTAGCGTATACTTTTTTAAGCGTTCTGACCTCTAGAATATCCATGACCTATCCTTTCTGAACTGAAGGCATTTGTACTGAGCTGAGTCTATTTTAGAAGCTGACAATGGCGGAGACCATAATTGGGGCTTACAGTCCGGCAGCTAATCCTTACATTTATGTCAGATGCGAGTATGAAAGGCTGGTAGTTGCTGCCAGCCACAGCTCAGCCTTACTCCAGGCGGGCCGGCTGACGGGCCATAAATACACGAAAAATACTGCCTTGGCCGGGCGTAGAGCTGGCCTCCAGCCGATAACCCAGATTATGGCAGATGCGCCGGCATAAATAGAGACCAATTCCGCTGGCCTGATCATCCTGGCGCCCATTGCGGCCAGTGTAGCCTTTGTCAAAAATCCGGGGTAGATCCTCCGGCAGGATACCTATACCACTATCCTGAACGCAGAGGGTTTCCGGTGCTTCCAGATACAGCGAAATACAGCCTGAACGGGTGTATTTAAGGGCATTCGTCAGGAGCTGTTCAATCACAAAGGCCAGCCATTTTTCATCGGTCAGCAGCCGCAGACCGGTCGGCTGAAAATCAAGGCTGAGCCCCCGCCGGATAAATTCCCCTGACAGATGCCGCAGTACGCTGCGGATAATTGTATCCAGCTGACAGTTGCGAAACAGGTAATCACTGTCAGGACTGTCCAGACGGATGTAGACTAAAACCATTTCCACATACTGCTCGATATGCAGTAAATCGGCCTGAAGCGCGCGGGATTCTGCGCTGTCCGCCTGCTGCAATTTGAGATGCATGGCCGCAATGGGTGTTTTAATCTGATGCGCCCAGGTACCATAATAATCCAGCATTTCCTGATATTGCTGCCGTTGTCGCGCTGCCTGCCTGCGCTGTTGTTGCTGCAACCGGATTAAAGTCGCCTGATAGTCGGCTTCTGCCGGACCCTGGGGCGATGGAAGGGCAGACATATCAGTGGTCAGTTCGGGCTTGAACTTTATGAGCAGCAGATGCTGTTGCCAGGACTGATGGAGATCGAGCAGCAATAGAATGATACCGGTTACGGAGGACAGCAGCAGCGGATATAAAACAGCTGCGGCCGGCAGCTGATACAGGAAAAAAAACAGACCGAAAATCCCGCAGCTGCTGACCCAGAAGCCAAGCGAGCGGCGGTGCTGCCGGAGGTATTGTCTGAAGAACCGTCCAAAGCTCCGGGTGCCCCCCGCTGCTGGCACCACCTGGTCCGGTATATTCATGGCAACAGGTACCCCACACCAAATTTGGTGACTATGGCCCGCTCCAAACCCGCTGCCTTAAGCTTGTGCCGGAGCCGGTTGATGTTGACTGTCAGGGTATTATCATCAATGAAACTGTCGCTTTGCCAAAGAGCCTGCATCAGCTTTTCCCGGCTGACGACCTGGCCTTTATTTTCCATCAGGCAAAGCATGATGCGGTATTCGTTTTTACTCAGTTCCAGGAACTGTCCGTTGATGGTGAGGCTGTTATCACCGGTGTTCAGGCTGATGCCGTGATGTACTAAAATGGGGGCAGTACCGGTCAGTTCATAACTGCGCCGCAGCAGCGCGTTGATTTTTGCCATCAGCACACTCAGATCAAAGGGCTTGCTGATAAAGTCATCCGCACCCATATCCATGGCCATAATCATGTTCATGCTGTCGGCGGCCGAAGAAATAAACAGGATGGGGACGGCGGATTTACGCCGGATTTCCTGGCACCAGTGGTAACCATTGAAAAAAGGTAGCATGACATCCAGCAAGACCAGATGGGGTTGATAGCTGTCAAAGTCACCCATGACCTGTTGGAAGTCCTGTACCTGTCGATACTGCAGTTCCCACTTTTGCAGCTGAGTACAGACGGCAGAGGCTATCTCAGCATCATCTTCAACCAATAAGACACGAAACATAGGCGGGCTCCTTTAAATCAGGACCTGGTCAGCCACCCTGACCGGTATAAAGCTATATAACAGCTGCGTGAGTATTTGAGCGAAACATATCAGCACAGTCCAGAAATGGCCTACTGTGCCGTTTGATAAAAATGATACACTATCTCGGGTTGCTAATAAAGTTCCGGCGCGAGCCGCTTTGAGTCAGCCGCTTACATGGAGTCCCGATCGCAGGACACCATGAAAGAATAAATCCAGGAGGCTTAACATGCAAAATGAGTCAACTCACCTAGCTTGGACGGATGATCAGCCAGAAACCGCTCCTGCCGCAAACGGTCAGCAGCTATTCAGCGTAACGCTGGAGCCTGATGAATATTGGTACGGTTTAGCTGTCGCTCAGGGCTTGCGATTTCCCCTGCATTCTGGCTCAGAATACGCTTTTTCGGTTGATCCTAACTTAACCAATAATCAAGCGGCGGGCTGGCTGCTGTCATCGGCAGGTCGTTACATCTGCTGTCCCACAGGCTTTGACCTGAAGGTAAAGGATGGGTGCTTAACGGTCAGCAGCCGCAAGACAGCGATCTGTGCTGGACAAGGACAGCCCAGTCTCAGAGGGGCTTTTCTGGCAGCCCGGGAGCGTGCTTTTAATCCTGATGGCAAGCTGCCGCCGCCGTTATTTTTTTCCAGACCGCAGTATAACAGCTGGATAGAATTGATGTATAACCAAAATCAGACAGCAATCTTGGCCTACGCGGATCAGATCATCACTCATCAATATCCGGCGGGTATGCTCATGATTGATGACGGCTGGGCGGAGGATTATGGTAACTGGCAGTTTCATAGTGGTCGCTTCCCGTCACCCGGCCAGATGGTACAGCAACTGCATGAGGCAGGATTCAAAGTTATGCTCTGGGTCTGTCCCTTTATATCGGCTGACAGCCTGACGTTTCGCCAGGCTCAGGCTGCCGGTGTTTTACTGCGGGACCGCGAAGGTAAAACCGCTATTCGGCCCTGGTGGAATGGTTACTCAGCGGTACTGGATCTCAGTCTTTCAACCGCCCGGGACTGGCTGGCCCGGCAACTGGACCGCTTGATGCTGGACTATGGCGTGGATGGTTTCAAGTTTGACGCAGGAGACAGTGAGTTTTACCGGGATGATGACCAGTCGGCGGCTGGCCTGGATGCCAACGGCCAGTGCCGTCAGTGGGCGCTTTTTGCTGAAAACTATGCCTGCAATGAACTGCGGGCCTGCTTTGATACCCGCGGGCGCGCTTTAGTCCAGCGCCTGGCGGACCGTAACCACAGCTGGACAGACAGCGGTCTGGGGTCGCTCATACCCAACAGCCTGGCTCAGGGCATTCTGGGCTATCCGTTCAGCTGCCCGGATATGATTGGCGGCGGTCAGTATGAGAGTTTTCTGGCAGACAGCTTTTCACTGGATCAGGAACTCTTTGTGCGTTACGCTCAGTGCGCTAGTTTGATGCCCATGATGCAGTTATCAGCCGCTCCGTGGCGGGTGCTGAACCAGACCAACGCAGCTCGCTGTTTGGCTGCGGTAAACCTACATGAACGATGGGCAGGGGAGATCCTGCGTTTGGCACAGGAAGCGGCTGTGAGCGGCGAACCGATCATCCGGTATCTGGCCTACGTCTTCCCTGATCAGGGTTTGGAAATGATAACGGATCAGTTTATGCTGGGCGATCGGCTCCTGGTGGCTCCTGTACTGGAACCAGGTGTGTCAGAGCGCGCGGTCAGGCTACCGCGGGGTCAGTGGCGGGATTGGCACGGCCAGTCCGTGACCGGCGGACAGACCATCAACGTGGCAGTAACGCTGGATGACCTGCCCTATTTTGAACGCCTCTGAAGCTTTTCACCGGTCAATGGCGCCTAAATCCCCTCAGACACGTAACAGGGGGCTTGCCAAAACCGAGCTGCGAGGCGTAAAATAATGACATTATCAAAGGCTGTGATGAGAAGAGTAACGGTTGCAGGCATTCAACAGAGAGACCCTCAAGGCTGAAAGGGGTCGGATCAAAGCAACAGTGAACATGATCTCTGAGCCGCACACTGAAGCCAGGGCCTAGGATGTGCCGGGTTCGCCCGTTAAAGCGATATAGTATCGGCAAGTTCCTTATCTTTGCCCGTACTAGATGAGGCCTGTACCGTGAGGTACAGGTGAACCAGGGTGGTAACACGTGAAGCGTCAGGCTCATGTCCCGGGAGTTTGTTTTCCGGGACTGAGGCAGGCGCTTTTTTTATCCTGACCCGGCGCTGATCGCGCCGCCTGCCATTCCGGTGAACCAGATATAAGGAGCGACAGAATGAAAATTAAAACCTATGTTATGAATTTGCGGCCAAGCCAGCAGCCCCTTGCCATCCTGGCCCGCCGCGCCAGGCTGATCCTGACGACTGCTTTTAATGGCAGGGTACCCTATGGTATTTTCAGCCCGACAGCTTTTGAGACGATTCAAACACTATGGCAGCAAGCCGGTTCCTCAGCGGCGGATCCACCAGCGCCCGCCGATTTACCGGCGTTGGTCCAGGCGGCTCTTAAGCCGGAGCTTCTGACTGAACAGGATGTGCAAAAAGCAGCAGGTCTGGATAGAGCGGACCTGGCTACCCGGTTATATCTGGCCAATCGGCTTTTTGACGCGCTTCAGCTCCTGGCTAATGTATATTTGATCCTGAAACTTCACTGTCTGCTTTCAGCGGAAGCGGAGGAAGACCTGCGGTGGCTGACCTATATATCTGAAGAACTGAATGAGCAAAGCCACGGACAGAAGCCGGCAGGTCAGGGACCGGCAGATCCAGCGTCCCGAGGCCCGGTATTTGTCGTAGCAGGCAGCCGGATCAGATGGCATGTGCTGGAAGGTGTGGATAACCAGGTCCAATGGCCGCCGGAGGATAGCTCTGCCGGTTGACTTGCTGAAGCTGCGCCCTGTTGTAAAGCCCATGCTCGAATATCCGGCCAGCGCCAATCATCCCTGAAGCGGCAGTCTGACGTATAATAACAGCATATGTCAGGCTGCGGCGGGCTGTTCGTGCCCTGCCTGCGGATAGAGAGGAATCTGTATGACCCATTCGCTTAGCTTTAACCATGAGGGCCGCTTTCGCATTTTACAGCTGACTGATCTGCACTATACTGACGGAGATGAGGCAGATCTGAGAACGGTAGCTTTAATTGAGCGGCTTCTCCTTCAGGAACAGCCGGATTTGGTGGTGATCACGGGTGATCTGGTATATGGTGAACAGAATGCTGCGTGCTTATCCGACGTGCTGAAGCCGCTGACTCAACCCGGCACCGCGCCCTGGACGTTTGTATTTGGCAATCATGATTCTGAGTTTGGCCTCAAGGACCGCCGCGCGCTCTGGAAGCTTGCGGCAGACCTGCCCGGATGCCTGGCCTGGGAGGATTCTGGCTGTCCCGAAGGCACGGGTAATCACAGTCTGACAATCCGGTCGGCGGACGGTACGCTTGAATGGTTGCTGCTGTTGCTGGATTCCGGTGCTTATCATCCTGACGCGGCTATAGGCGGATACGCGTATGTCAGCCTGGCTCAAATAGACTGGTACCGGCAGCAGATCCAGCAAGCAGCGGCAGAAAATCCTGCGGTTCAGGCGATTCTCTTTCAGCATATCCCTCTGCCTGAATATGAAGAAATGTGGCGCTTTGAGACCTGCTATGGCTCCCGCCGGGATCCGATCTGCTGTCCCCGGGTCAACTCCGGGTTTTTCAATGCTATTCTGGAGGCCGGTCACACGCGGGCTGTATTTGTGGGACACGATCACGTCAATGATTTCTGGGGTGTCTTGCATGGTGTCATGCTGGGTTACGGACGAGCAACCGGCTATCATACTTATGGAGCCCAGGACTTTATGCACGGGGGCAGAGTTTTTGAGCTGGACCTGAGTAAGCCCGGGGAAATAACCACCTATGTCAGATTGGAAGACGGCACGAAAGTTGATCAGCCCTGGCGGTATGAGCCCCGGGAGCGTCGGGCCTGAGCGCGGAAAGGAGCGGTGGAGATGACCTGGCAAGAGCTTGCGAAAATGAAACCGGCCTACCTGGATATATGGCAGGAAACGGAGCCGGCCCTGCGGCTGGATTTAGCCGCGAGGCTGGAGGCAGAAGCAGAGGCCGGGGAGGAGACAGAAGGGAAGGCTGAAACCGAGGCCGGTCCGCGGGTCCTCAGGCAATTACTGAGACAGCGTTATACGCAGCCCAAAAATCCGCGGCAGGGACCGGACTTTATTGATCACTATCTGGGTATCTGGCTGATGTTTATTACCGATGCCAGAAGACCGGCGCCGGCATTTCAGTGGCTGCACGAGTCCCTTCGCCGTGAAGTAAAAAAATCAATGGCTGTCTGCCCGGCTGAGCAGCTGGGTCTGGGGCCTGAGCAGCTTGAGGTCCTGACCTTAGCCTTACTGGGCGGGGAGCTATATCAGGCGGCCTGCAGCTATGTGCGACTGAGCCGGAATGATCCTGCTTACGCGCGTGGCTTTGCTGGTTTCTATCAATTGAAACCCGAACAGGTCCGCCAGAAAATGCAACGGAGCCTGACGCCGGCACTGAGCATTCTGGATCGGCCGCCGCTGAAAAACCAGGGCGGTCTATTGCCGGCAATCTGGCGCGATTGGTACAAACAAAGGGGTGAAGATCTGGCCCAGGCTATGGTGAGGGAATGGCCTGAAACCTGAAAATGACCCCGCCTGGCAGACTGTGACGGTCTGCCAGGCGGGGTCGTTTGTGTGCATCCGCTTGACTTAAGCGGTAAAAACGGCTGCTCAGACAAGCTGCTTATACAAAGTCGTTCATCAGATCCTCTATCAGGTGGTCCGGCAGCTTCTTTTCCACCAGGGGTACGCCGTCTTTCAGGACCGGATGCCTGCGGTTAAAGCTGACTTTGGGGACATTGTAGAGAATACCGGTCGGGATTCTGTCCCCAAATTCCCGGGCCTTGCTGAGCGCGGCGGAAAAATCGGTCGGATCATAATCATCCTCCAGCTCGTAGCAGTGCTCCTTATACCAGGCAAAGGTGTTTACCTTATTAAAACTGACACAAGGCTGAAATATATCCACCAGGGCATAGCCATCATACTGAATTGCCGCTTTCATAATGCGAACCAGCTGTCCGGGGTTGCCGCTGAACGTACGGGCCACAAAACCTGCACCGGCGGCCAGAGCGGTCAGAATCGGGTTGAAAGGGGTTTCCGGATTACCTTCAGGCTGGACCGGCGTTACCTGTCCTTCCGCAGTGGTGGGAGAGGCCTGGCCCTTAGTCAGGCCATAAATCTGATTATCATGGACAAAGTGGGTGATATCAGCATTGCGGCGGATGTTGTGGATGAAATGGTTGCCGCCTTCACCATAGGAGTCGCCATCTCCGGTGTCGATGATGACCGTCAGTTTTTCATTTGCGATTTTAGCTGCAGCAGCCGGCGGCAGGGAGCGGCCGTGAAGACCGCAAAACGCGTTAGCGCTGATATACTGCGGGGTTTTGGCGGCCTGACCGATACCAGCAACCATCAAAACGTCTTGCGGGCGCAGGCCCAGCTCTGTCAATGCCTGCTTAAGGCCGGCCAGGATAGAAAAGTTGCCGCAGCCCGGGCACCAGGCGGTCTCATAGGTTGAAAATGTCGAAGTTGATGTATCCATAAAAATAGGTCCCCTTTCTTAAGCCTGCTGCAGTACCTGACTGACAATCTCTTTTGCCATGATCTGCCGTCCGTCATATTTCAGAATTTCCCGGTCACATTTAATCCCACTGTACTCCCGGACCAGGCCGGCAAACTGCGCGGTAGAGTTTTGCTCCACATCAATAATCTCTTTAGCTTGACTGGCTTTCTCCTTCAGCAACCGCTGCGGCAGCGGATAAACGTCTCCGAACAGCAAAGCCGCGTAACCGCCGGAATCCTGTTGATTAAGCGTGGCAACCGCTTCTTCGATCGGCCCGTAGGTGGAACCCCAGCCCAGCAATAATGTGTGAAAGTCTTCTGTGCCGATGAAATCCGGCTCCTGGAGTTCTGTTTCCAGCAGTTTCAGCTTGCGAGCCCGTTTGTCTACCTGGCTGATCCGGACCTCGGCGGATTCCGTGATCCAGCCCTTTTCATCATGCTCATCGCTATCAATCAGCACCAGATGCTCACTTTGGCCCGGCAGCAACCGGGGAGAGATGCCGGATTCAGTGACACGGTAACGCAAGTATTCCTGACCGGGCTCCAGATCAGCCGGCGTGTTTCCCACCGGCAGGGGGCGAACCTTATTCAGATCAAAGCGAGGAACCGTACCGGAAGCATCCCCCAGATATTGATCGCTTAGTAAAATAACTGGAATCTGGTATTTTTCTGCCAGATTGAGTGCCCGGATCGTCTGATAAAAGGCATCCGCGTGATGGCGAACGGCGATCACCAGACGGGGGAATTCACCCTGCGACGCGGAGACCACAAACTTAAGGTCACTCTGCTCTGTACGGGTTGGCAGGCCGGTGACCGGACCTGGCCGCTGGACATCTACAAAGACAGTTGGTATTTCAGCCATCCCGGACAGCCCCAGCGTTTCAACCATTAAGGCAAAGCCGCCGCCGCTGGTGCCGGTCATAGCGCGGGCACCCGTATAGGAAGCGCCCACCGCCATCATGGCCGCGGCAATCTCATCCTCTGCCTGTTCCACGACGATCCGGGCTTCATGAGCGTGAGGGGCCAGATATTCCATCAAGGCAGTAGACGGCGACATGGGGTAGGCGGAATAAAACTTCAGTCCGCCGGCCAGTGCTCCCAGCGCCATGGCCTGACTGCCGGTCAAAATCATATCCTGAGCAAAATTGCCGCCAGGATTATCAAAGCGGCGTTCAACCAGATCAAAGCCTTCATGAAGGGCCTGGACATTGATATTCAGATACTGCTTTTTGATATGCTTAGCTAAGACCTCTTCGGCACCGTTGGTTTCAAACCCGAACAGCTTCATCAAGATACCGACGGCAATGATGCCGGAAACCCTGGGATTTCCCAGACGCCTGGCGCGGACAGCCATATCGATTTTGATGGCCCGGGGATCATCTATCTTCAGCTGGCTGTCACATAAAATAAAACCGCCGTCTATCAGCTGATCCCGATGCAGTTCCACCGTCTCCTCCGTCAGGGCAATGATGCCGGTTAGCTCATCCGTATGTGACCGTATTGGCGTATTACCAAAGCGCAGCAGTGAAAAGTTATGCCCGCCGCGGACCCGGGACATAAAATCCTTAACTGTAAAGATCGAGCTCCCGGAGCGCTTGATGATCTGCTCCAGAACGGCCACCGTGGTTTCCACGCCCTGCCCGGCAGCTCCGCCAAATAAAAGATTGTACATAAATATTTCCTCCAGAAATGATTGGATGAAAAACCAATTTAGTTGCTATATAGTAAGAATAAAGGATAATCATTTTTAATGCTGCAGGGCTATGTTACGCCCTGGACCGGTGTATGTTACACTTCAGACAGATCGACTCTATAGAGGTGACTTATGATGAAGCAAAAACAATTATTTCAGGCAGATTTGATCTATACCACAAGCCCCGAGCAGCTGATTACGCAATCTGCTGCCTATATAGCTGTGACTGACGGCAAAATTGAGGGCGTGAGCTCCGGCATTCCCGCGGGCTATGAACAAGTTCCGGTACGCCAGTTCAGCGGCGGCTTTCTTATCCCGGCCTTTACTGATCTGCATGTCCATGCTCCGCAGATTGCTAATATGGGCCTGGGATATGACTGCGAACTGTTGCAGTGGTTAGAGCGCTATACCTTTCCTGAAGAAAGCCGCTATCAGGATCTGACCTACGCGGAAAACCAGTATCGTCGCTTTATTCATCTGCTGTGGCAGTACGGCAGTCTTTACAGTGTGATCTTTGCCACCATTCATCGGCAGGCCACCCTCCGACTGATGCAATTGGCCGCGCAGGCCGGTCTTTCGGCTTATGTCGGAAAAGTTAATATGGATCGTAACGCGCCGGCTTATTTATGTGAAAGCCAGTCACAAGCTGTCCATGAAACCGTAGCCTGGTTGCAGGACTGCCGACAGAATCAGGCCAGCCTGGGAGCGGTCAGGCCGATTCTGACCCCGCGTTTTGTGCCCAGTTGCACGCCTGAACTGCAGCGGTGGCTGGGCCAGCTGGCCCGTGAATATCAGCTGCCGGTGCAGTCGCATTTATCTGAAAACCGCGACGAAATAGCCTGGGTACATGACCTGAGTCCCGCAGCCGCAGATTACGCGTCAGTCTATGATGAAGCAGGTTTACTGGGTCAGACTCCGACCATCATGGCTCACTGCATCTGGAATACGGATCAGGAAATAACGCTACTGCGGCAACGGGGAGTTTATGTGGCACATTGTCCCACTTCCAACAATAATCTGGCCAGCGGGATCGCGCCGGTCGCGCGGTATTTGCGTGAAGGCCTGCGCGTGGGACTGGGATCTGACCTGAGCGGCGGGCATACGCCAGGTATGGCAGAAGTCCAGCGCCAGGCTCTGCAAGCCTCCCGTCTGTATCATACGCTGAAGGATCCCCAGTCGCCGGCGCTGTCGCTGGCGGCTGCCTTTTATATGGCTACCCGGGGCGGCGGCGCCTTTTTTGGACAGGTCGGCAGCTTTGAACCAGGCTTCAGCTTTGACGCTTTGTGGATCGATGATGCAAGTTTGGATGACGGCAATGCGAGGAGTTTGGAAGAGCGGCTGTCACGCTATATTTACTGCGGTGATGATCGGCAGATCAGAGAACGCTGGAGGGCCGGTCAGTTGCTGCCGGAGCCGTTTGGGCGCTGAACGCCCGTAGCTGCCGAAGCAGTGCTGCCACCGGCAGACCCACGATGTTGTAATAATCACCCTGTATTTCCTGTACGAACAGGCTACCTTGTCCCTGTATGCCATAGGCACCGGCTTTATCCAGGGATTCACCGCAATCAAGGTAGGTCTGGATATCCCTCTCAGTCAAATTGTAGAAGCGGACCTGACTGCTCTGATGAAAGCGGCAGGTCCGTTGACCATCATTCAGGCAAACAGCGGTGATGACCTGATGAACCCGGCCGGACAGACGCCGCAGCATCAGATAAGCCTCATGCCTGTCTTTGGGTTTGCCTAAAATCTGCCCTTCTGCCACCACCACTGTGTCGGCGCCGATAACCAGGCGAGGTCTGCGGTCTGCGGTCTGGCCGCTGGTATAACCAGGCCCGGCCGCCTGCAGGACGGCCTGGGTCTTGCGCCAGGCCAGCTCTTCCAGTGCCGCAACAGTTGGCAGGTCTGCCCGCAGGCTTTCGTTGATCTGTGGTAGTGCAATGTCAAAATCCGGCACCAGGCGACGCAGGAGTTCCTGCCGCCTTGGCGAAGCACTGGCCAGGATCAGCCGGTAGGGTGCGGGGTCATACCATAAGCTCAGATTTTGGACAGGACCTTGACGATTCATAAAGAGCTGCTCCATTCATGTACGATTTGTCTGGGAACGGGAATCGGTGCGGCAGGTTACCGGAGCCGGCTTGTTTACTTGCGATCCCTGGAAACCCAGACTACAATAAATCCGTTGACTCAGGCAGTCAGCAAGACCTGATCAAGGAGGTCAAGTATTATGATCAAACATATTGTCAGCTGGCGGCATCAGGATGGCTTTACGCCTGAAGAGCAGGCTGAGCATGCGGAGCGTATAAAACAAGAGCTTCTGGCAGTAGCAGACACTGTATCCGGTGTCATTGCGCTTGAGGTGCGCTCAGATCTGCTGGACAGCAGTAATCAGGATCTGATCCTGGACGCGACCTTTGTTTCCGAAGACAGCTTGGCTAAATACCAGAAGCACCCGCTGCATGTAAAGGCGGGTGAATTTATCCGCTCTGTCATGACCAACCGTACTTGCTGTGATTATGAGGTGGAGGACTAGATGCTTGTCAGCCTCATTTATAACGTATCCAGCCCTGTGGCTGCTGAATCATGCCTCAGCTGCCACAAGGTCCGGTCCTGCTGCTCTCTTTACAGGTAGGTGATCATGTCCTCTGCGGCATAGCGGGGCTTGGCTTCAGGCTGTTCACTGGCGTAACCCAGTGGTGATATAGCCACAATGCGGTGATCTGGCGGCAAATTGAGTGCCTGCCGGACTTCATCCGCATAAAAGGAGCCCAGCCAGCAAAATCCCAGTCCGAGTTCCTGCGCTTCCAGCATTAGGAAGCTTAAAGCAATGGATACGTCTATCGTGTTGGTGGATTGCCCGCAAGTCATCTCCGGAGCGGGGAGCCCTGCCGCGACCACAATCACCGGGGCTTGCGCCAGCATGGCCGGCTGTCCGGGAGTAGCCTGACAGATCTTGGCTCTCAATTCAGGATTGCGGACCAGAAAAAGCTTCCGATGCTGACCGTTACGCGCGGAAGGCGCCAGCCGGAACGCCTCACCTAAAGCTGCCAGTTTCCAGTCTTCCACCTTTCGGGGCAGATACTGCCGGATACTGCGGCGGCTGTGTATCAAATCCATTAAATCCATAAGCGCCTCCATTCAAAGTAGTTGCCTGAATCAGCTGGCTGGCTTCCCTGCTGCAATCGGGGATAAACCTCCCTATATCCTAATGAAAGAGCGGTCAGATGACAAGAACCGGCAGGCCGGCAGCTAACTGGTATAATGGAAAACAGCGAAGGTCACGAAAGGCGGCACACCTATGAATTGCAGACGCTTGGTATTACAGCACACCTATAACACCAGAGATATGGGGGGGTATCCTACGCCGGACGGCGTGACCCGCTGGCAGCAGTTTTATCGGAGCGACGATCTGACAGAACTCAGTGAACGGGACATCCGCAGCCTGCAACAATCGGGGGTAACCGATTTGATTGATCTGCGCAGTGATGAGGAACGCTTTACCTATCCTTATCCGGAGCTGCATGGCTTCAGTATCCACTACGCCCCACTGGCGGTGGGTGAGGTCAGTGATCTGACTACACTGGGAATCGGTGATCTGAGCAATCTGCAGATCTCAGACTTTTATATGCTGTGGCTGGAAAAATCAAAAGCGCAGATTAATAAAATATTCACCGCCTTTTCTCAAGCTGAAGGCGCCTCCTTATTCCATTGCCGCGCGGGCAAAGACCGGACCGGTATTATCGCCATGCTGCTGCTGGGCCTGGCTGGTGTGAGTGAGGCAGATATCCTGACCGACTATCAGATGACGTATACCTATATCCGTTTGAACCAGCTGCTGACGGCATCTGTTGAAAAGGGTCTGGAGGATCCCTGGATGCACTCGGATATTGAACAGATGGACCGGGTGCTGGTATTTATAAAAGAACGGTATGGGTCTGTATGGGGGTACCTGAACAGTGGCTGCGGCTTGCCTGAACTCACGCTTGAAGCGGTTCGCGGCCGCCTGGTTGAGAAGGCCGGCAATCTGCCGGCTGAGAGCTGAAGGCCTGGCGTGGCATATGCGGCACAAGGGAGGGTTATCCTGTGGCAATTATTCAGATTGAACCGTGGCGACTCAGTAAGGGAGTCAGAATTTGTGAGCTGAAGCAACCTGCGGAGCAAGTCAGAGCAGACGACCTTGATGAAGCCGCAGCAACGGCAGCGGACTCGGCTGCTCTGACTTATCTGAGTGTTCCGCCTGAAGGTGGCTCGATCACGCTGGATGAACTTAAGACGGAGACAGGTCCATATGTCAGCTTTGATGTCCTGAATCAGGACCCGAACAGCATGATTGTACTGCTAAATGTCTATACCGGTGGGGAGAGCCAACCGGCATTCTTTATCCGTGTGGGCCTGCTGCCCGTTTTGCGGGCCAGGCTGTGTCTGGATTTGCGCTGGCTTGGCGGGGCGGTCCTGTTTGCGGAGCCAACCCCGGGCAGCCTTAAGATCGTGTGCCACGGAAGACCGGTCGAGCGCCCGGAGATAAGCCGGATTGAGCTGGCTTTTCCGGCCAGGGCAGCCGCGGTCAGACTGGGGCTGGGTCCCATTCACTGCGATCCGGCGCCCCCGGTTGCTTATCCGTTGCCCACGCAGCGGATGGTGGATCGCTTTGGCCAGAATGCTGACCGGGACTGGCCGCAAAAAATCCACTCTGATGTACAGCTGAAAAAGAGCCTGGATCAGTTACTTGAACAGTCGGAGCCTCTCCGGACCCCTGATAAACCTGACGTGGTGTCACCCCGGCTGGATCGCTGGGGCGGCAGTCTGGAGCTGCCCCTGACGGAGCCGGCACAATTTTTCCGGACCGTAAAAAAAGATGGCCGCTGGTGGCTGGCTGATCCGGATGGCCGGGCCTTCTTCAGCGTGGGGCCTGACTGCGCCGGGTTGGCTACGGACTGCCGCGTTGACGGCCTGACGCCGCTGCTTGAATGGCTGCCGGATCCGGCAGATCCGCGGTATGAGACGATGTTCAAGACGATTCAGCCGCTGAGCTCAGCTGAACGCAGCCGGCGTCAGCCGCTGCTGTTTTCTTATCTGCAGGCTAATCTGCGGCGGGCCTGGGGCAGCGCCTGGTACAGCCGCTGGCAGCAGCTGCTCTGCCGCTCACTGAAGCAAAACGGGCTGAATACGCTGGGTAATTGGAGCGACCCTCAATTATGTGCCTTAGGCCAGCTGCCTTATGTCACCATGCTCCCGGCCTTTCCCACAACCCGCCACTGTATTTTCAGGGATTTTCCGGATGTATTCAGCCCTGAGTTTGAGCAGGCGGCGACCACTGCGGCAGCCGCTCTGCGGCCATACCGCGGTGACCAGGCTCTGATCGGCTACTTCCTTCGCAATGAGCCTGCCTGGGCCTTTGTAGATCACCTGCTGATTGCGGAGGTCCTGCTGCAGGATACGGAAGATAGTTACAGCAAAGCCGCGTTTATAGATTATCTGCAGGAGCGTTACCTGACTCCCGGAAATTTTGCCAGAGCCTGGCAACTGCCCCTGACTGATTTCAGTGAGCTGCTTGCGCCGCTGGATCATGCCAGCCGGCTGAGCGCTCAAGCGGCGAGCGATATCCTTGCCTTTTCCCGGATCATGATTGAGCGCTATGTCCGTATCCCCAGCCAGGCCTGCCGCCTGGAGGATCCTGACCACCTCAATCTGGGGCTGCGCTGGGCCTGGATATCTGATCCCGATCTGGTTTGCGGCTGGGAGAATTTTGATGTGTTTTCAGTTAACTGCTACGCTGAGACACCAGTGGCCATCCTCCAGCAGATCCGGCAGCTGAACGTGGATCTGCCGGTTATGATCGGCGAATTCCATTTTGGCGCCCTGGATGCCGGACCCACCGCTACCGGGCTGGAAGCTGTCAGGACCCAGCGGGACCGGGCCCTGGCCTATCAGATCTACTGTGAAGCCGCCGCGGCCCACCCTGCTTGTGTTGGCTGCCATTATTTCCAGTGCTACGATCAGTTTACCCTGGGCCGCTTTGATGGAGAAAATTACAATATCGGTTTATATGACATCTGCTCCCAGCCTTATGAAGAAATGGCCCGGGCCACCCGGACAGTAGCCGCCAGGATGTATCCGCTGATGTCAGGTCAGCTCAGCCCCTTTACGGCAGAGGTGGATCGCGTACCGATGATTGCATATTAACAGGAGTCGCTGCTGAAGCTATGATCAGATCCCAGGACGTCCCAAGACTAGCGCCGGCAGAATTGGCCGATCAGATACAAACGGCTTTTGCCCGTTCTGGTTGCCGGCACCTCCTGATTACCGGTTTACCGGGCCGAGGCAAGTCCACCCTGCTGCAGGCCCTGCTCCCATCGTATTGGCCGCTCCTGGCCGGGGGGTTATTGAGCTCGTTGCAGGTTCTGGCGGTTGAATCATCCGCGTCAGCAGACACCATTTGCCGCCGGGTTTTACTCTGGCCCTGGCAGCGGACTTCAAACTGCGCGGAAAATGACGGTGCGGATAGTTTGCAATCTGACGATCTGCTGAAAATATGGCAGGCTCCTCCAGAGGCCTGGCTGGCCGGGGTGAGCGGGGGGACTGGACAGCCGATGATGGTGAAGTCTGATGCTTTTCAACAGGCTGTGGCATACTTGCGAGCACTGAGCAGTTACCCCGGTGACTTTGTTCTGATAGATGAGCTTGGCTGGCTGGAAAACAGCCAGCCGCTATTTTTAGCTCAGGTGCAGGAACTGGCAGAGCAAAAAAGACTGCTGGCTGTCCTTCGCAAACAGGGTTGTAAGGCCGGGGACAGACTCAGGTCCCGTCCGGACAGCTTTATCGCGGATTTAGACTGCTGGCCGGATTCCGGATACCAGTAGCCTTGATGGGTTTGGCGCGAGATTGGTGCAGTGATTATGTTTTGCGGGAAGACCCGCCGGCCAGCTATCCTGGCACCAGCGACTGCTGCCGCTGTGTCTGTAGTTATTGCTGCTGAATATTAATGCCGCCAAAAAATTATTCAGAAAATGAGCTGATCCGAATTACAAAAATATAAATTTCGCTTATAATAATGCCAACTACCATGTGAACATGTTTGAACAGGAGCAGAGGGAAATGGCGTTTTGTTGGAGCCAGGCCAGCCTTGAATGGTATCGCAGGGCCAGTCAGCAGACCGGTTTTCATGTCAGCCTTGCCCGCCTGATTTCGCCTTTAATTAAAGCAGGGGAGCAAGTGCTGGATTTAGGCTGCGGTTTAGCTTTACTGGAGCTTGAGTTGCTGCGGCAATGGCCGGATCTGCACCCTGGCAGCAGCCCGCCTCAGATTATTGCGGTAGACCGTGATCAGGCCGCTTTGGCAGGCTTACAGGCTTTGGCTGAAGAATACGGGGTAGCCAGGCAGATCAGTGTTCACTGTCAAGAGGCGGAAACCTGGTCTCAGGCGGCTGATACGGTCATTCTTAGCTTTTTTGGCGGCGGCCGGGACGGACAGGCAGACAAACTGCCTTATATTGAATCGGCCCGGCGCTTGTACTTACGGCTGTACAACCTGAGCCAGGGCAGTCATTTTTCGCCCCGGCCCACCCAAACGCGGCATCAGCACCGGCAGGCAGACCGTTGCCGGGACGATCTGGCCAGACAGGGCCTGCATGGCCGGCTGCAGTACCTGGAGCTGGAGTTTGGCCAGCCCCTGGCGGATTTGCCGGAGGCTTGCCGCTTTATAGCCTGGCAGCAGCCTGGGCTGTCCCGGCAGGATTGTGAGAGCTTTGCCCGGCAAAATCTCCGGCCCAATCCCTTTGACCGACAGCACGATCCCTTGTATCTGCCCCACCTGAAACAGGTCGCCATTCTGGAGGTACAGCTTTGATCAGAAATCAGGAGAACCGGCGCTACCGGCTGAAGCTGCTATTGTTGATCCTGCTCCTGGGAGGCCTGATTCTCCTGTCAGTTACGCTGGGGCGTTATCCCATCTCCCTGAAAAATCTGGCAGCGCTGTTACTGCCGGGGAAAGCCTGGCGGGAGATAACCTGGACCGCGCAGCAGGAGACGATCCTTTTTAACGTGCGCCTGCCCCGCATTATTATGGCTTGCCTGGTCGGAGCCTGCCTGTCAGCGGCCGGAGCGGCTTTTCAGGGGGTTTTTCAAAATCCGCTGGCATCGCCGGATATACTGGGTGCGTCTTCAGGGGCGGCTCTGGGCGCGGCTCTGGCTATTTTACTGCGCTTGAGCGGAGAGTGGGTCACAGTTTTTGCTTTTGCTTCCAGCTTGCTTATCATCCTTCTGGTTTTAGGCATAAGCCGGAAGGCCAAAGGCAGTCAGTTAACCAGCCTGATTCTCACCGGCATTATGCTTTCCTCCCTGTGTAGCGCGGGCACGTCCTACATCAAGCTGGTGGCAGATCCCAATGATATTCTGCCGGAAATCACCTACTGGCTGATGGGTTCACTGGCCAAAGTGCGGCCGGCTGATATTCGATTTGCGCTGATCCCGATGCTGATGGGTCTGCTGCCCCTGGCCGTCCTGCGCTGGCGGATCAATCTTTTAACCTTGAGTGATGACGAAGCTAAGACCATGGGCGTCAATGTCCGAGCGGTCCGGGCGGTGGTGATCGTCAGCGCGACCTTAATGACCGCTGCCAGTGTAGCGGTGAGCGGGTTGATTGGCTGGGTCGGACTGGTGATACCGCACCTGACCAGGCGGCTGGTCGGTCATAATTATATGAAGCTTTTACCGGCATCCTGCGTGATCGGCGCTGCCTTTTTGCTGCTGGTTGATAATGTTTCCCGCAACGCGATGGCAGTGGAAATTCCCTTGGGCATTCTGACATCATTGATCGGCGCGCCGTTCTTTCTCTGGCTGATTACCCGGAAAGGCAGCAATATATGAGTTTATTGGAAATCAGGCAGCTTAGTTTCCGTTATCACCAGGACGCCGGCGACAGCCGCGCGCTGGTCCTGAACCAGATCAGCTTCAGCATGAACGGCGGTGAATTGCTGGCGGTGGTCGGACCGAACGGAGTGGGAAAAAGTACGCTATTCCGCTGTGTGCTGGGTTTACTGGACGGGTGGGAGGGTGAGATCCTGATTGATAGCTGTCCGCTGGCTGCACAAAGCCGCAGGGAACTGGCCGCCAACGTCGCGTATGTACCGCAGACACATCCGGCAACCTTTGGCTATAGCGTTCTGGATATGGTCCTCATGGGTACCAGCGCTCAGTTTGAAACCTGGCGGTCTCCCGGGCGTTTACAGCAACAGCGGGCGGAGCAGGCATTGGCGCGCCTTTGTATCAGCGATCTGGCAGACCGGAGCTTTATGGCCATCAGCGGCGGCGAGCAGCAACTCGTTTTGATTGCCCGGGCGATGGCCCAGGAAGCCAAGCTGATTGTTATGGATGAACCGACGGCTAATCTGGACTACGGAAATCAGATCAGGGTGCTGACCGCGGTCAGACAGCTGACCAGATCAGGACTGGCGGTGCTGCTTTCGACCCATAATCCTAACCATGCGTTATGGTTTGCCGACCGGGTCCTGGCCTTGAAAAACGGCCGCCTGGATGCGCTGGACCGGCCGGCTGCCGTACTGACCCCCCAACGGGTTGAAGCGCTGTTTGGCGTATCCGTACAACTGCAGACCGGCCTGGGCCCGGATGGCCGGATGTCCGGCCTGCCCAGTCTGATTCCGCGGCTGCCTGCGGCAGCTGCGAACCTTGCTTCAGACTGGCCGCACCGCCCCCCTGACAAGCCTGTCTGACTCCGGTCAGATAAACCCTGGCTTCAAATAAACATGATGAAGAGGAGACAATTATGCTTAAGAGACAGACGCTATGGACCAGAACCCTGGCCCTCACCCTGTCAGGTCTTTTGACCCTGACTGCCTGCGGCAGCACCGGCAGCTCGGAGACCCGGTCTGCCGGTACCTCCAGCCTGGCACAAGTATCAACCGCTTCAGAGCCCGTTCCCCCAGCGGCGACGAGCGCCCAGACTGACACCGGCAGTCAGCCTGCTGGCAGTCAGAGCCAGACTGCCAGCCAGACTGCCAGCCAGACTGCGGGCTCCAGTGCCGGTCAGACTGTCAGTTTTACTGATGATACCGGGCGGGAGCTTACCTTACCGGCAGATTTAGCCCGCATCGCGCCCAGCGGCGTGATGGCCCAGATGTTTATTTTAGCCCTGGCTCCCGACCTGCTGGTCAGTATTGCCGCCCAATATAATGAGCAGGCGCAGGGTTACATTGATCCGGCTGTTTTGAGCCTGCCGGTTATCGGCGCTTTTTACGGTGACGACAACCTCAATCTGGAGGAAATCGCGTCTTTAGGCGCCCAGGTCGTCATAGATATGGGGGAGGCCAAAAAGAGCATTACGGAGGACATGGACAGTATTACGGCAGCCACCGATATCCCTGCTGTTCACATTGACGCTACCCTTGAAAGCACCGGCGAAGCCTTCCGCAAGCTGGGGAAACTGCTGGGCAGGGAAGAACAGGCAGAAAAGCTGGCTGCCTATTTTGAGGATACCTATAGCCTCATTCAATCCGTCATGCAGGAAGTCGGCGAAGATAATAAAACTTCCGCCCTGTATCTGCTGGGCGATCAGGGCCAGAATGTCATTGCGACCGGTTCATTCCATGCCGAGGTGCTGAATCTGATGACCAATAATCTGGCGGTGGTAGACGATCCCTCATCTAAAGGCAGCGGTAATGAGACAGACCTGGAGCAGATCCTGCTCTGGAATCCGGATGTCATCCTGTTTGCCCCGGACAGTATTTATGAGGTGGTAGCTGAGGATCCCGCCTGGCAGAATCTGACCGCGATCAAGAACGGCAGCTATTATGAAGTGCCTTTTGGTCCGTATAACTGGATGGGCAGTCCGCCGTCGATCAATCGCTATCTGGGCATGCTCTGGCTGGGCAAGCTGCTGTATCCGGAGCAGGCCACCTATGATCTATATGAGAAAGTCAGTGAATACTACCAGCTCATGTACCAATATGACCTGACCAAGGAAGCTTATGAGCAGCTGACGGCTAAGGCTCTGCCTCAAGTAACTGAATAAAGTCAGCTGCTGCCGGATCAGCTGTCCAGGTCTTTAAGTGAATCAGCCTGAGGCTGCGGCTGAGATCTAAATCCCGCACGGCCAGCTCCTGCAGGCTGCCTTGCCTCAGCTGATCCAGCGCCAGAATCCGGGGCAGAATGGCTACGCCCAGTCCCTGACTGGCGGCACTGAGCAAAGCGGTCGAACTATGGCTTTCCCAGACCGGCTCCGGACAGCTGAGCTCTGCTGCCGCCAAAGCCTGCTCAAAGCGCTCCCGCGTGCCGCTGCCGGCTTCCCTCAGCAGCAGCGGCAGCTGCAGCAGCCCGCGGGCGTCGAGCCCCGCTCCGGAACTGCCCGCCGGGCAAAGCTGAGGCAAGGCCAGGGCACACAGGCGGTCCTGCTTGAAAACGCGGCTGCTTAACCGGTCAGAATGTACCAGCCCTTCAATCAGGGCAAAATCCAGTTCGTGGCGCAAAACAGCCTGTTCAATCAAGTCGGAGCTGGCTACCTTGACTCTGACCTGGACCTGCGGCTGCCGCTTTGCGTAGGCGGAGACCAGGTCCGGCAGAAGTTTGCTGCCGATGGACAGTGTCGCGCCGATACGGAGTTGCTGTCTGACTGACCACCCCTGGGCCAGCTGCTCCAGTTCATCCAGCTGTGCCAGGATCGGCCGGATTTGCTCCAGTAACTGCTGACCATTAGCGGTCAATACCAGCCGGCGGGAAACCCGCTCAAACAAGCGCGTATCATAGCTGGTTTCAAGCTCGCGAATGGCGCTGCTGACAGCAGGCTGGGACAGGTGCAGCCGCCGGCTGGCGCCGGTCATACTGCCAGCCTGGCAGACTGCTGCAAAAATTCTGAGTAGCCGTAAGGTCATGATTTGCTCCTGGAGGGCAGTCTTGCGCCGCGACCAAGGCGCCGCCACGGCTGGGGGGGCAGGACGGCAGGCTTTACAAGCGGGGCAGCCAGGAGCATTATAGCTCATGATATATTTTTAGCCCATAAGGAGAAAGCATGTCTGAAACAGTACATCATTATAAGACCCAGGGTGTTTGTTCGCGGGAAATCCGCTTTGAGGTAACCGATGGTCAGGTCCACCATGTCGTATTTGAGGGGGGCTGCCGGGGCAACACCAAAGGCGTGGCCGCTCTGGCTGAGGGTATGCCGGTCCAAGAGGTGATCCGGCGTTTACAGGGGATACCCTGCCAGGGCCAGCATTCTTGTCCGGATGAGCTGGCTCAGGCCTTGCTGCAGTATCAGCAGGGCCAGCTATAAATAGATACCGCCTGGACAGTTACCAGCCAGGCGCTCTGCCTGTAAACGCGTTGCTTTTCTCAACCAGCCCGTGCCTGGCGTTTGCGGGGAGTCCCTTATATCAGATTTGCCTGGCTTTACATTGGGACATCATAGCGCCGTTGGCTTGGTACAGAACTGTGATCAGGATGATACAAAGCCACCTGCGTCAGATTTTTCTTATCTGATGCAGGTGACCGCCTTGTCTTAGCAAGATCCTGGTGCTCAACCCATAACCCGGCGGAGCATAGCTCTGTTATCATCCTTCCAAACCCTGTTCTGCAGGACTATTCGTTCCCGCCTGATAAGCATAACCATACCCCCAAAGCTATTTTGCGTATCCCTGCTGTTTAGCTTCAGGGGTGCAGTTCATTGCCAGCGACCAGTCTGATTCGCTCAGGCTTGGTGCCCTCAGATCCCGGGCTTATGGACTTAACCTTTGGTCGCCCCCAGGGTCAGACCTTCAATCAGGAAGTTTTGCGCCAGCACATACAGCAGGATCAGCGGAATGACGGATATAACAATGGCGGCCATGCGGGCATTCGGCGCAATATAATCAATACCTGAGGTTGATTCGGAAGAGAGCGTCAGCTGCTTTAAGACCAGCGGCAGAGTGTAATACTTCGCGTCAGAGATGATTGTAGCCGGCAGCATCAGCGCATTCCATTTACTGATGAATTCCAGGAACGAGATAGCTGCAATACCGGGCAGCGACAGGGGCAGATAAATCAGCCGGAAGATCTGAAACTCAGTAGCGGAGTCTATCCTGGCCGCCTCCGCCAGCGCCCCGGGAACCCCTTCAAAATAATTCTTCAGCAGCATGATGGCAAAGCCTGATACCAGACCGTTAAGAATCAGACCCGGGTAACTGTTCAGCAGGCTCAGCTGCTTATTCAGTACATAGACTGAAATCAATGTCAGGTCTCCCGGGATGGTCAGCGTGACCAGAATCAGGCCCGCCAGCCAGCGGCGCAGGGGTAACTGTTCAATGACCAGCACATAGGCTGCCATCAAGGACAAAAACAACTCCAGCAGGACGCCGATGGCTGAAACAGACAGCGAATTCACAAAGGCGGTGCCAAGATCCGCCCGCTCCCAAACCGTGCGAAACCCATCCAGTGAAAAGTGATCCGGCCATAGTTTAACGCCTGCTGCCATTGATCCCTGCCTGGTTGAAAAGGCGACCGCAAACACGTAAAGGAACGGGATCAGCATACTTAAAAACATCAAGCCTAAAAACAGATGGTTAATTATTTGCAGGGGCAGACTGAGCTGGTTCAGGCGCCTTGCGGATGAAGGATGCTTCATATTGGATCTCCTTAAAGCCAGCTTTTTTTAATCCGGCTGATCAGTAAACTGGTTAATAAAGTCAGTCCCAGGGTGATGAGCAAGACCACAGTAGCGGCGGCGGTAGCCAGTCCGATTTTAAACTGACTGATGCCAACGGTAAAAATATAGAGCAGGACGGTTCTGATCCGGGGCAGAATCGCCGCGTTTTGCATGACATAGGCCTGATCAAAATTACGCAGGATACCTGTCACCCCCAGCAAAACCAGCATCAGCAGCGTTGGCCGGAGCGCCGGCAGGGTTATGTGTTGTATTTGCCTGGCCCGGCTGGCGCCATCCATCAGAGCGGCTTCATACAAACCGGGATCGATCCCGCTCACCACCGCCATCAAAATGACCACGTTATATCCGGCGTTTTTCCAGGCGGCTGAGAGGATGAAGACCGGCTGGGCGGCTTTCATATTGCTCAGAATAACCAGGGGCCGGGCGCCGGCCAGCTTGATCAGGTCGTTCAGCAGGCCATTGGCGGATAGCATGTAGATCCACAGGCTGCCGATCACTGTCCAGGAAAACAAGAAGGGAAGGAACGTCAGCGTTTGAAGGCTTTGTTTAAAGCACTTCAGCCGGATTTCCGTCAGACCCAGCACCAGCAGGACGGCCAGCGATAAGGTCAGAACCAGGCCACCAAAGCCAATGATCAGCGAATTCTGCACGGACTGACGGAAGGTAGCGTCCTGGAGTACTGCCTGATAGTTGCTTAACCCGGCAAACTCAGCCTGACCAATTAACCGGCTTTCCTGAAAGCTCTGGATAAAACCCAGGATCAGAGGATAAAAGGAGAATACCGCAAAGTAAAGGAGCACCGGCAGGATCATGATGTATAAAAATGTGTATTTTTTAGCTGTTCGTAAAGTTTTCATCAGCATACCGGTCTTTCATCAGGCAACCGTAATGACTCCGGCGTCCTTAAGCGCCTGCCGCATTTGCTGCAGACCTTCATCAATACTGAGATCGCCCTGAATCATACTGATCGCATAACGACCGGCTATTTCCTTATAGCTGTTGGTTTTATCGGTGCTGAGTTCCGGCGTGGCATATTTCAGGTAAGTCATGGCATTTTCAAAGCCCGGATTAGCGGCTACTGGCGTTAAGTAGCTGTCGCTCAGGGAAACCGGAGCGCCATGATCTTTCCCGTGACTTTGACCGATATCCGTTAACGTGATGCTGCCATTTTCAACCGTCCAGTCGTAGCCCTCAATCCCGATACCCAGCAGGTTGCCGCCGGTTTGGGTACCAAAATACTCCAGTACTCTGAAAGCGCCGTCAGGATTACTGGCGTTTACCGGTATAGCCCATAGCGAAGCATCGCCCCGGGCCAGCATGTAATCGCCGTCAGCGGTCTTGGTGCCAGGCAGCGCCACCGCTTCAAACTCGTCCGGATACTGACCGTCAGCATTGACGTTGTATAGACCGGTCCAGGCAGCCCAGTCAACGAAAACCGCTACTTTGCCTTCCTGAAACTTGCTGCGCATGTCGCCGGAGCTTTGGGTAAAGGAATCCGGGTCCAGCAAGCCCTCATCATAAAGCTTTTTTAACCAGGTCCATACCGGCTTACTGGCTTCAGACGATATCGGGACATCATAATTTCCGTCCGCATCTTGAGTGATGCCGGTTTTGAGACCAACGGAAGAAAACCAGGGTTGTAAATCCCAGACTGTACTTAAGACCAGGCTTAAGCCATAAAAGTCAGTGGCAGAAGCCTGCGCTTTCATGGCTTTCATGACGTTATAATAACCATCCAGGGTTGGTTCAATTGTATCAGGATCAATTCCGGCGCTGCGGGCTGCGGCCGCGTTCAGGTTAACCAGCCGGTGAACTTCCTTTTTATTGAAGCTGGCGTATAATTTGCCGTCAATCTTGATCTGTTCCCATTCAGAAGCCGCGACCACCGCGGTATCTCCTAAAATTCTGGACTGGGCAATCCGGTCAGTCAGGTCAGTCAGAACCCCTTGATTCACCAGATTCTGCTGGTCAGGCGCATTGAGATAGATGAGATCATAGACGTCGCCTGCCGCCAGCTTTTGCTGAAGCGCCGTGCTGTAGTCTGCCGGCTTTTCCATTTCTACATCTAAGCCGGTATCCTGACCCAGCTGCTGGGCAAACAGCGCCATTTCCTCATCGTCCTTACCGCCGGTCACACTGGTGAGAATTTTGACTGTACCGGAGGCCGGGGTCAGTAAAGCGTCCAGATCTTCTGTCTCGCCTGTCAGACTGGACGCATCCGCGGCGGAGGTGCTGCTGTCTGCAGCAGAGGCGGCCGCGGTCGGAGCAGCGGACTGGCTGGCTGCAGTTGGCGCCGCACTATTGTTAGCGCTCTGACTGGTGGCGGTACTGCCGGTGGTGAGCACGCTGTCTGCTGTCGTAGCGGCCGTTTCAGAACTGACTTGCGTGGCGGTGCCAGAGCTTTGACAAGCTGAGAGCAGCAAGGTTGCAGCGAGCATACCGCTCATGATTGCCTGTAGTTTCTTTTTCATGTTTTGTCCTCCTCATTAGTGACTAGAACTGATCCTAGCTGAGCTAACAGAGGAGGACAAGCAAAAAACTAGTAAATTAGACAAATTCTAACATAAAAATTGTTAAAAATAACAAGGGCTTAACAAGCCGGCAGCGGATGGCTTTCCTTGGCCGGCTTAGGTCTGCCTAGAACAGCTTACCGAATCCGCTCAATTTAGCGCTGATATCATCAGCACCCAATTTAGCTTTAATTCCTGAAACCAAGGTCTGCATCTGTTCCTGGGGGAAATCCACTCCCACTAACTCACTGGCGGTCCCGACCGGGTCTGACGTGAATTTTTGCCGCAGCTGGGGGTCAGACTTCAGTTTTTCCACGATGTCCTGAATCTTTTTTTGTAAATTCATGATCATACTCCTTTTTAAATGTTGTCAGCAAAGCTGTCCGGGGCGTGTCGCCTGATCTGTGTGACCGGCTACAGTCATTATTGTAATGAATGTGCTAACCTTCTGAGCGCGGAAAAGATACGCCTGCGGCAAATAGGATCAAAGTGCCGGCACTACCCCGCAAAAGGCGGATAACTTATCAGCTGAAAGCTGGATCTGACTGAAAGCAAGCAGGAAATGAACCTGTATCTTTGCTGGGATTGACAAAGTAAAGGGAAAAATCTACTCTATGACTGTAATTTCAGCATGGGTCATATGGTGATGAGATCGCGACATTGTTTACCCGGCGGGAAGAGATGATTATTCCGGGCAAGTTCCAGCCCCGGCGCGGGAGAGCGCCGTATCCCTGGGCGTACGCCGTAACACTGTGGCTTTGCCTGCTGAAGCCGCCGGGATTACCAAAGGCGCGTTCTATAAAAGCTGCGTCTCCAGAGAACTGCTGTTTTTTGATATCCTGGAGGGGCTGCACGCGGAAGGCAGTGAAGCTGCTGCCGCGGCGCTGGCCAATAAGCGGCGCATTCTCCGCCGGTGCGGGGGGCGCTACTGCTAATTGCCTGTAAGCATGAGATCGGCAGACGCTATTCACAGGTGCCGGAAACGCTGATGCGCGGTGCCTGCCGGGAACTGTTTTGATGAAGCCGGCTTTAGCCACCGGCTTTTTTTACCAGTGAGAGTTAGGGCTAACTAACCAAGTGCCAGCCCATCTTTGCTTCAGGAGGTGTTTTTATGTATCTGTCCGATCTTTCCTGATGAGAAGGCGGCAGGCCGGAAACCCCGGCTTACCGCCTGTACGCCAAAGGTGACGCTGGATAAGGTCAAGTCCATCGTCGCCTGCTCCTGCTAAAAGGAGGGAACTGACCGATGAAGTATAACGGATTTTACTTTGCGCTTTTTCAGGGCACCATGAAAAAGGTATTGACAGAGCGGTGCGGCCAGACTGTTGCCGTGCAGACCCTGCGCGCGGCCAGACCGCTGTACCGGAATCTGGTGGCGGAGATGCCGGATCTGGGAGACGGTAACCCTATGGCCTTCAACGCGCTGTTCGCTCTGGCGTTTGTCGCACCCTATCTGGCCAGCGGAAAGCAGATTCCGCCGGAAACGGTACAGGAGATGATGCGCCGCAGCCTGCTGCACGTCAGGTTTTACTTTTCAGCCAAAGATCTGAACTCGGAAAAGGGCCAGGCCGCCATCAAAAAGCGTGTCATGAAATATATCCGCTGGTACAACGAGGATAAGCAGCGCAGCTACCCCACGTCCTTTCTGGTGGACGAGGTAGGAAAACCCTATGAAGACGCCTGCTATTACCGCATTACCCGCTGCCCTATCTGCACCTACTGCAAAAGAATCGGGGCGAAGGAACTGATGCCCCTGCTGTGCGAACTGGACGAGCTGATGATTTCACTGGAGCACGGCGTGCTGCACCGGGAGCAGACCATCGCCTCCGGCGGGGCATATTGCGACTACTATATCACCGGTGACCGGGAGCTTTGTCCGTCTCCGGCGAAACCGCGCGAGCTGAATGCCGCTCATGCTGGAACAGAGGCAGAAAAAAGTGACCATTCCTGAATTTAGCAGGGAGACCACGGCGCTCCTTGTACTGTTCGCTGGCTTCCTCATAGCTTGGGTCAGGTATGATGAAACCATCAAAATCCTTCAAACGCGCTTCCTCGTGGGGATGCTAGCCCAGCTGAGCCATGACCTGGACACGGCGGGGCCGTCACCAGCGTGGAGCAGCTTTCCTCAGACTGGGCGGACGGTGAGAAAACGTTGGGGGAGAATCTCTAT
Source organism: Oscillospiraceae bacterium HV4-5-C5C (assembly GCA_012034405.1). GTDB lineage: Bacteria > Bacillota > Clostridia > Saccharofermentanales > Fastidiosipilaceae > JAAVLZ01. The sequence goes on from JAAVLZ010000002.1 coordinate 109,067, forward strand.
GAAGTTTTATGAGTTCGGCGCATCCAATTTGCCGGTTATGCTGCTGCTGCCTGGCACTTGCTACAACTGGCGGGCTAACTTCGGGGAGGTGCTTCCCCTGCTGGAGTCGGACTTCCATGTGGTCTGCGTAAGCTACGATGGCTTCGACGAAACCGAAAACACGGTTTTTCCGGATATACTGAACGAGACAGAAAAAATCGAAGCATACATAAAGGATAAGCACCGCGGACACATCTGCGCTGCCTACGGTTGCTCGCTGGGCGGAAGCTTTGTGGGTATTCTGTTGCAGCGCGGGGTGATTCACATCGACCATGCCATTTTAGGCAGCTCCGATCTGGATCAGGAAACGGGCCTGACCGCCAAACTCAAAAGCCTTATTGTGGCCGGTCTGCTCACTAAGATCCTGCATACGGGGAAACTTCCTGGCTGGATGCGGCGGCGCATGAGAAAAAAGCCTCCCGAGCTGCGGGCATATACTGAAAAATTTCTCCGGCTCTTCTGCGGAGATGCTGCCCTGGCTTTGGTGAAAAGGCAAAGCGTGTATAACCAGTTTTACTCCGATCTTGTAACTCCCGTGGAAGATGAAATATCCGTTTCCGGCACCGCAGTGCACTGTTTCTATGCGGAAAAAATGGGCGCAAAGTATCTGGCACGCTATGAAAAACACTTCAAAGCCCCGGACATCCGGCGCTTTGACCTTCAGCACGAGGAACTGCTTCTCTGCTTACCCCAAAGATGGGCAGCGGAGGTGCGGGCCTGTTGCGGCATCTGAGAGCACTGGGGGCCCATGATTTTAATGAGTGGAGCGTGGGGGGAGAAGAACGAAAATGAAAATTCTGGTTTACGGCGGGGGGGTCATCGGCGGCTATCTGGCTCATGTGCTGTGCGCGGCGGGGCAGGACGTGACCCTGCTGGTCCGAGGCGCCTGGAAAGAAACGCTCAGGCAAAACGGCCTGGTCATCCGTCATCGGCTCCAGCACAAAACAACAGTGGATCATCCCCGAATTTCGGAAGCCGTTCCTCCCGGCGCAGCCTTTGACGTGGTGTTTGCTGTCATGCAACATCAGCAGATGACGGGAATTCTGGACGCGCTTGCGGCTGTGAACGCGCCGCTGGTGGTATTGGTGGGCAACAACCTGTCCGCTCCGGCACACGAGCAATACATTCTGGCGCATACAAAAACGCCGAAAACCGTACTGTTCGGCTTTCAGGGCACTGCCGGGCGGCGGGAGGACGGCGTTCTTCACTGCGTGCGTGTCCGAGGCGGCTCCCTGAGCCTGGGTGGGCTCCACCGGGAGGCAAAGCCACAGGAAAAGACTGTGGTTGCCGACCTCTTTGCCGGGACGAAGTATCGCCTGACCTGGGTGCCGGACATGGACGCTTGGTACCAGTCCCACCTGACGCTGATTCTCCCGGTGGCGTATCTTTGTTATGCCGTGGGCTGCGATCTGCACAAAACTACCCATGCCCAGCGTACGCTGGTGCTGCTCGCGGCAGGTGAAGCCTGCGGCCTTTTGAAAGAGCTGGATATTCCTGTGCTGCCTGAGGGTGCCGAAGCATATTACGCCCCGGGCGGCAGGCGGATCCTGATGGCTGCTCTGGCTCATGGCCAAAACCGCCGTGGGGGAGCTGGCCGCTTCCGAACACTGCCGCCACGCCGTTTCAGAGATGGAAGGGCTGGATGCGGCGTTTCATGCGCTGCGGCAGAATTCACGGACTGGCAAAATGCCTGCCTTCGACGCCCTGCGGGCCGCTGTGCCGGACTGGGCGGCTCTGCACCGGTTGTATGATGAAAAAACCGTTGACGAAAAGGAGTGTGAATCCCCATGAACTGGATGCGCGTGATCCTGGACGGCCTGGCCATGAGCGCCGTTTTCAACCTCTGCACAGCGTTGGTGTGGCGGCTGCATCCCGACGCTTTTTTAAGCAGCTATCCAAAATCTATTCGGGACGTGGTGCCGCCCAATCCGAAGCAACGGAAGCTGAAAACCCGCTTTGTCTTATTTATGATCCTTCCCGTGACGCTTTACGGTATCCTCAGCGCCTGTCAGGCGGGCATCAACGGATTCTGGAATCTGGCGCTGGCGGGCTATATTGAATGGCTTCTTGTCAACCTGGGCGATTTTTTTGGCCTTGACCTGTATTTTCGGGAAACGATGGGCGACCGCCTTGTGCTGCCCGGCACAAAGGGCGATCCGTTTTACACCCGCCGGGGCTGGATGAAAGCGCTGGGGCTGCCAGAGCACGGGCTTTTGTGGCCCTTCCTTGTCTGCCCCCTGTTTGCCGTCCTGTCCGCCGGGGCGGGTCTGCTGCTGCGCGCTGTCCTGTAAGCGGGGCGTTTGCCGCCCCTCCGAAACAAATAAGGAGATTAACGATGAAACCATCCAATTCACCTGATTACGCCAACTGGATTCCCCAAAAGCTCGTGACCGGTCTTGCCCTGACCGCCGCCCTGCTCTCATTGCTGTTCGGTCTGAGCTTTCTGCTGCCGGGCGGCACCCTGTCGCTGATTTTGCGGTTCATACTGGGAGCAGCAGCGCTTTTGATGCTCGTAATGTTTACCTACATGGCCCGCGCGCGTAAGCTTCTTTCCTATGAGGGCGGTGGCGTGCAGGGTAAAATTCTGGACAATGTGCTGCGGTATCTTGATTGGGATGGGCGCGGTGAGCTTCTGGATATCGGCTGCGGAAGCGGCGCGCTGACGATAAAAGCCGCCAGGAAATTTCCCGGCGCGCGGTGCGTGGGGATGGACTACTGGGGCGCAATGTGGGATTATGCCCAAACACAGTGCGAGAACAACGCAAGACTGGAGGGCGTTACGGATCGGGTCCGCTTTCAAAAGGGGGACGCGGCAAAGCTGGATTTTCCCGACGGGTGCTTTGACGCGGCGGTGAGCAACTTTGTGTTTCACGAGGTGCGTACCCAGCCGGACAAGCTCGCCCTCATCAGGGAGGCGCTCAGGGTCTTGAAGCCCGGCGCGCCCTTCGCGTTTGAGGATGTTTTCTTCTCCAGGGGACACTACCCGGACCTGGAAGAGCTGATCAAGACGCTGTCGGGCGAGGTAGCGGAGCTGCGGTTCATGGATACCCGAAAAAATGACTTTGTGCCGAAGCTGCTCCGCACACCCCTCGTCGCCGGGGAGATGGGTCTGCTCTGCGGCAGGAAATAACGCTGCGGAGCCTGAGGCCGCAGCAGGGGAGGCCCTTGCCTGCTGGAAGGGAAGCAGCAGGCTGCTTGGGGCCAGTGCCGGCGGGCTAAGTTCATCATGGGGCATCAGGGTGCGCAGTGTCTGCTGCGTAAGGAGGCTGCACGGCTTCGGTTTCAGGGTGAACAATGATCATAAGCTACAAAAAACCACAAAGCCGTTGGCCTTGTGGTTTTACGTTTTGGTGGAGACGATCGGGATCGAACCGACTACCTCTTGAATGCCATTCAAGCGCTCTCCCAGGTGAGCTACGCCCCCGTGACTTGACTTGATAAATTTTAAAACAGAGTTAAAGAACTGTCAACCATCATTTCAAGATTGTTGCGGGCTGGAATGCCGGATAATTTTTGACCGTCAGCCCAGGTTGAAAACAAATCTGAACCTTCAGCTAACCTGCTGGTCTTAATTATCAGTTAAGATAGGCTTAAAGCACAGATATATCTGTGAGGAGGTAGACAGTTATGAAGATGACAAGGGAAGAATGGTCCTGGATCCTGTATGACTGCGGCAATTCAGCCTATTCAATTGCTGTATCGACAGCCTTGCTGCCGGTCGTATTCGGGATGTTTCCGCAGACCAGCAGTATGAATTTAGGTTACTTCAGTTCGCTGGCCAGTATTTTGGTTGCCATACTGAGTCCGGTATTGGGGACCATTGCTGACTACAAAGATAAAAAGAAACGCTTTTTTATCTTTTTTGCCGCTCTGGGTTTGCTGGGTACGGCCGCACTGGCTTTTATATCTCCGTCCAGCGGTCAATGGCAGCTGCTGATGCTGTTCTATGTCCTGTCCGCGGTAGGCTTTGCGGGCGCCAATGTGTTTTATGATGCCTTTCTGGTAGATGTCACCACCGAAGACCGCATGGATAAGGTATCAACCAGCGGCTTTGCTTATGGCTACATATTCAGCGTCATTCCCTTCGCGCTGAGTCTGATTTTTATATATCTGCTGGGAATGGACCGGTCCCTGGGTTATCAGATGGGCTTTTTGATCACAGCTTTATGGTGGGGCCTGTTTACCATCCCGCTGCTGCGACAGGTGAGACAAAAGTATTACGTACCAGCTGAACCCAAACCGATACGCAGCAGTTTCCTCCGGCTCGCTCATACCTTTAAGGAAATCCGACAGGTCAAAACGGCTTTCATTTTTTTAATTGCTTACTTTCTGTATATCGACGGCGTGGATACCATTATCAAAATGGTGGTGCCTTACGCAACCTCAGTCTTAGGCAGTGATGGTCTGGACACCTTCACCTTGCTGGGCATCTTGCTGCTGATTCAAGTGATTGCCTTTCCCTGCGCGATTGCTTATGGCCGGCTGGCCCGCCGCTTTGGCAGCCGGAAGATGATCGTGGTCGGTATTGTCACGTATATGCTGGTCTGTTTCGCGGCATATCACATCACCAGGACCTGGCATATCTTTATTCTTGGCGCATTGGTGGCTTCTGCCCAGGGTGGTATCCAGGCGCTGAGCCGCTCCTATTTTGCGCGCTTGATTCCCAAGCAAAATGCCAACGAGTTTTTTGGCTTTTACAATATTTTTGGCAAGTTTGCGGCTATTATCGGGCCGGCGCTGATGGCTCTGGTGACGACGCTGACCGGCAGCGCCAAGCTCAGTATTTTTGCTATCCTGCCGCTGTTTGCCGCCGGCCTGATCGTATTTTTGATCCTGCCTGTGGAGGCGGGTCAGGCTGGCGCCGCTCCTCAAGCTAAATAGGGCTGTCTGTCTCAGGCAGCTGTTCTGCCAGTTCAAAATAGCTGCGCCGGGTCTGCAGCAAGCCGGCTTGTTGCATGCGGGCCAGCTCATGAGAGAGGGCGCTGCGCTCCACACACAAAAAATCCGCCAGTTCCTGACGATTAAACGGAATCTCAAACCGACGGGAGCCGCAGGCTCTGGCCTGATCAGACAGATAGGCAATGAGCTTTTGCCGGGTACTGCGCTGTGATAAATAAGATAGCTTGCGGTTTAAAAACAGGTTCTTGGTGGCCAGGATAGCGGTCAGGTTGGCTCTGACCTGAGCACTGTCCTGGCCACCGCGGCTAATCTGCTCCCGGTCCGTAAAAAAATCCTGCTGTAAAAACAGGATGCCGGTCTCTCCGGCCGCGGCCATTGCGCTGACGGTCAGCCGTCGCCCCGGAGCCAGACTATAGGATTCGGCAAACAAATCTCCTGACTCCAGATTATTGATAATGCTGCGATAACCCATAAAATCATCCCTCAGTACCTGAACCGTACCGGACAAAATCAAGCCGAAGGCCTGACAGGGATCCCCTTCATTCAAAATCCAGTCTCCCTGATTGTAGCGGCGCCGGCTGGCCTGCATCTGAGTCAGCAGCTGTGGCAGCTGCCGGGGATTTATATGAGCAAATAGCGGGCTGCCTAAAACAATTCCGCTTTCCTGAGCGGATAATAAGCTGGTCATATGATTATGCCTCCTGTCTGGAATCGTAGCCTATCTGGTTTTATCTTATCCTATTTCCTGCGGGCAGGCTGGCGGAGACCAATAATTCAGGATAAATTCAGTAGTTTAATGGTTTAGCCACAATTTATGGCCAGCGCCTGTGCTAAACTCTTTCTTGGTAAAAAACGCTTGTATGGGGGAAAGATATGAAAAACATCATGATATCCGGCTTTGCGGATGAGATCTGTCCGGATTTTAGCCAGCAGCTTAAGACGGTCAGCCAGCTTGGTATGAAGTATATATCACTGCGCAGCGCGAACGGGATTAATGTGGCGGATATGACGGCAGACCTGCTGCAGAATGACCTGCTGCCTATCTTGCGATCTTACAATATCGCAGTATCCTCACTGGGCAGCCCCATAGGGAAAATAGATATCCATGATGACGCTGCTTTTGAAAAACAACTGCAGCAGCTGGAAACCTTATGCCAGCTGGCCGCACTGCTGAATTGTGCTTACATCAGAATCTTCAGCTTCTACACGCCTGAAAATGAAGATCCGGATCGATATAAAGCTGCGGTGCTGAAAAAAATGAGCGCGTTTATTGAGATAGCACAAGAGCACCAGATCACTCTGATTCATGAAAATGAAAAAGACATCTTTGGAGATACCGGCCGCCGTTGTCAGCTGCTGCTGCAGGAGCTGAAAAATCCATGGTTCAAAGCTGCCTTTGATTTTGCAAACTTTGTGCAGTGTGGCGAAGAGCCGGATGAATGCTGGGAGCTGCTGCATGAGGACGTGGTTTATATTCATATTAAAGACGCTTTACACAGCACGGGTGAAAATGTCCTTTGCGGCCGCGGCGACGGGCAGATTGAGCCCCTGCTGCGCCGGGCCATCAAGCAAGAGGGTTATCAGGGCTTTTTAACCCTGGAGCCGCATCTGGTTCAGTTTGACAGCCTGAAGCAGCTGGAAAAAAAGTCGCCGGATGAGATCATCAAAAATGATCAGGCTGCCAGCGGCGCTGAGGCTTACCGCCAGCAGTATGAGGCTTTAAGCGCTATTTTGGAGCGGATTGATCAGGAGGCATGAACCTGCCTGCTTGATTTCATAAAACCGGGCCGATCACAGAATCAGCCCGGTTTTTTTGTCCGGGAAAGAAAAGAACTTGCTTGGCAGAAGAAAAAGACTTGACTGGCAGCCTGAATCGGTTTAAACTGACGTAAACATATAAATCCTACAGAAATAGTATGCAAGTGCGCTGCCGCCTCATGGCCGCCGCTGTTTCCCGGGATCCATGCAGGGAGGTGATGCATGACATGCCCGGACTGTACCCGCTGTCCGTTGCGTGTGAACAGAATATGAATATAATAAACAAGATATACACATTTACTCGCAGCCGGCAGGGTTGCGTTTAAAAGGAGCGGGAGAGCGATGGCAGAGGACATAATCCGGGTAGAAAACCTACATAAAAGCTTTGTCAGCCATAATAAATCAACCGAGGTCCTGCAGGGCATTGACCTGTCCGTTAAGGCAGGTGAGATTTATGGCATTATTGGCAAGAGCGGTGCTGGTAAGTCTACTTTAGTACGTTGTATAAATTACCTGGTCAAACCCAGTTCCGGTAAGGTGCTGTTTGAAGGAACCGACCTGGGGGAGCTGGGCAGCAGGGAACTCAATCAGGTGAGGCATCAGATGGCGATGATTTTTCAGCAATTTAATCTGCTGATGCAGCGCAACGCACTCAAAAACATCTGCTATCCCCTGGAGATAACCCGGGTTCCTAAGGAACAGGCTAAGCAAAGAGCGATGGAGTTGCTGAAGCTGGTAGGGATGGAAACCCGAGCCAACGCCTATCCGGCAGAGTTATCCGGCGGTCAGAAACAGCGCATCGCGATAGCCCGCGCGTTAGCCAGCAATCCCAAGGTCCTCTTGTGTGATGAGGCTACCAGTGCCCTGGATCCAGAAACCACCAAGTCGATCCTGGAACTGCTGCGGGACATTAACCATAAGCTGGGTATCACCATCGTGGTGATAACGCATGAAATGGCGGTAATAGAAGAGCTATGCAGCAAAGTGGCCATTATCAGCGACGGGAAAATTGCTGAGAGCGGCGACATGGCGCAGATCTTTATGCATCCGCAATCTGAAGCGGCCAGGCAGCTGATCTTTCCTAACCGTAAAAGTATCCCTGAGATGCGCAGCCGGCGCTACTGCAGGATCGTATTTGACGGCCGTTCATCTTTTGAGCCGGTGGTAGCCAATATGGTGCTGGATTTTGGTCAGGCGGTTAACATTATGTTTGCCGACACCCGGAACCTGGATGGTATGGCGGTCGGACAGATGGTTATTCAGCTACCGGACAATCCGGAAGTCGCCCTGCGGATGATAGCCTATCTAAGGGACAAGCAAATCAGTGTAGAGGAGGTTTCCGATCATGCATGACTTAATTCTTTTGTTTTTAGAGAATACGCGTGACAGTATTTATATGACCGTTGTGTCCACGCTGATAGCTTATGTGATCGGACTTCCGCTGGGTATTTTACTGGTGGTGACCGCAGCTGACGGGATCAGACCGCTGCGCGCGCTTAATAAGGTTTTAGGCGCGCTGGTCAACCTTTTGCGCTCTTTCCCTTTTCTTATCCTTCTCTTTGTCATTTCTCCCTTTACCCGGCTGGTTGTGGGGACTACCCTGGGACCGAATGCCACAATTGTGGCCCTGGTCGTGGCCGCGGCTCCGTTTATCGCCCGCATGGTGGAGAGCTCGCTGAGAGAGGTGGATGGCAATGTGATTGAAGCCGCTCAGTCTATGGGATCCAGCAGCCTGCAGATCATCATGAAAGTGATGCTGCCGGAATCACGCTCTTCTTTGATTTTAAATGCGGCCATCGCGTTAACAACAATTTTAGGCTATTCAGCTATGGCGGGTATTGTCGGTGGCGGCGGCTTAGGTGACCTGGCTATACGTTACGGCTATTACCGCTATCAATACAATATTATGTACATCGCCGTGTTCCTGCTGGTGCTGATTGTTGAGGTCATGCAGGGTATCGGTCTGATGCTGGCCAAAAAACTGGACAAACGACTTTAAGTTTATCAAGCTTCTTTAGGTCAGGCTCCAGGCTTGACTGAAGATAGATAGTTTTAGGAGGAAAATAATGAAAAGAAATCTGAAATCTTATGTTTCTGCTGTGCTGGCTGCGGCGCTGAGCCTGGTGCTGACGGCGTGCAGCGGCAGCAGCGCTGCCACCACTACCACTACTACGAGCGCTGCTTCAACAACGACGGCTGCTGCCACTGAGGCTGAGACCAGCGCAGCCGCTGAGCAAACAACTGCTGAAGCGGCTCAGACCACCAGCGGTGATCTGATTCCGTTAGTTGTGGGCGCGTCGCCTTCTCCGCATGCAGAGATTCTGGCTGTGATCAAGGACAAGCTGGCCAGTGAGGGCTATGATCTGCAGATTACGGAGTTTACCGATTACGTACAACCGAACGTAGCGCTGGCTGAGGGTGATCTGGACGCGAACTACTTCCAGCACCTGCCGTACCTTGAGAACTACAATGAGGAAAATGGTACGGATCTGGTTTCCGCCGGAGCGATTCACTACGAGCCCTTTGGCATTTATGCCGGCAAGACCAAGAGCCTGGCCGACCTGAAAGAAGGCGCTCAGATCGCCGTGCCGAATGATACCTCAAATGAAGCCCGTGCCTTGCTGCTCCTGGAGGCCAACAACCTGATCAAGCTGAAAGATGGCGCCGGCCTGAACGCTACCAAGCTGGATATTACGGAGAATCCGCTTAATCTGGATATTGTGGAAATTGAAGCCGCTCAGCTGCCCCGGTCGCTGGCTGACGTGGATTTGGCGGTCATCAACGGCAATTACGCGATTGACGCCGGCCTGAGCGTCAAAACTGACGCGCTGGCGGTGGAAGCGGCTGACTCTGAGGCGGCTCAGACCTACGCCAACATCATTGCCGTACGTGCGGAAGACAAGGACAGCGACAAAACCAAAGCTTTGGTTGCCGCGCTGCAGAGCGACGAGGTCCGCGACTACATCAACAATACCTTTGATGGCGCTGTGGTGCCCAGCTTCTGAGCTTCAGATTTGAGTCCATAGCTTCAGGCTTTACCAAGCCTGAACAGAAGCCGTGTTTGCCTGATGGCAACGCGGCTTCTGTCGTGTGCGGGCGCTTCAGTCCGGAACCGCAGTTCCGAACCGCCTGACCCACAGATCTGCACTGGTATCTTTCAGGTAAACATAATTCAGCTCATGTTCCGCCTGAATACCCTGGATGGCGAAGCGCGCCAGGCGGTCATCCTGGGCAGCCACGGCTTCATAGACAAAGGAGATCCCGCAGCCTTGCGCGACCAGGGAGGTCAGCAGGGAAAACTCATTGACAGTCACCACGCGCGGAAAGCTGTCCGTGCCGTAGCCCTGAGCGGCCAGCAGATTAGTGAACAATTCGCGGGTACCGGAACCTTGCTCCCGTAAAATCAGGGTTTCCTGCAGTAAACACTGCAGGGGGACAGTCTGCCCCCGCAGCGGATGACCCGGCGCGCAGATGCCGGTGAGAGCTTCCGTCTTGAAAAGCTGGCTGGCGTAACGCGACTTTTGAAAGCGTCCTTCTATTAAAGCAAAGTCCAGCTGCTGCCGGTCCAGCAGGGTCAGGAGCCTGGCGGTATTATCAATATTGATTTCTGCCGTGATGGACGGGTCCTGTAAAAAACGGGCGGTCAGGTCACTGATGAGATATTCGCCGATGGTTTTGGTTGCCCCGATCCGCACGGTGCTCAGCGGCGGTTGCTGCAGCTGTTCAATCAGACGGCTGTCGTTATATACAGCGCTGCGTGCGTAAGTCTCTAATGCCGCCGCTGCTGGCGTCGCTTTTAAGCTTTTATGATCATAGGAGAAGAGACGGCAGCTGTATTCAGTTTCAAGCGCTTTCATCTGCTGGGTGACGGCAGGCTGGGTCAGGTTGAGAGCCCGGGCGGTTTCATGATAATTCATGGTCTCGTAGAGCTTCAAAAAGGTCTTTAATTTTGGGTCCAGCATATATCCTCCTGCTCGTGACGCTGCTGACGCAGGCCAGTTGACTGCTGATGTTAATGTATCACGTCGGGCACCGTAAAACCACAAAAAGTCAGCCGGCGTTAACCGGCTGACTCCAGGCTGAATCGTTAGCTCAGGTAGCAGGTTTTCCGGCCTGCTGAGCTGGACCGGTTAAAATCCGGCCAGGCTCTTACCGTAGGCCTGACAGGCTGTCACATCAGCTTCGCCATTTTGGATCAGGCCATCATCCAGCAGCTCGGCGCCATCCGCGCGGGTGCGTTCTGCCCAGTTGCGCATCCATTCACCGTCACCCCAGCCGTAGGAACCAAACAGCGCGACCTTTTTACCGCTAAGCTGACTTTCCAGTCCGGCAAAAAACGGTTCAAAGCTGTCTTCTTCCAGTACTTCCGCGCCCATTGCCGGACAGCCAAAGGCTATTTTGTCACAAGCCAGAACAGCAGTGGCATCAGCCTCATCGACTGAACAGCATTCGGCAGTCTGACCGGCGGCATTGACGCCGTCAGCAATTGCCTGAGCCATCGCTTCTGTATTGCCGGTACCGGACCAGTAGACAATCATGATTTTACTCATTGGGAACACATCCTTTCTTTATTAGCAGCGCATTTACAGCGCTGATAAGCAATTGAATCTCAAGCTTCCGCAGCGGCGGGAACCGGGTAGCCGTCACAAACCGGCGGAGGGAGCAGCCGCAGACTGCCTGCCAGGTGCTGACAGAGCGGCAGCAGAGGCAAGCCTTGCTGTAACAGCAGGCAAGCCTGACGCCGGCAGTTCTGAATCAGACTGAAGCGGAGCCTGGCCTGATCAAGATCACCGTAAACCTTCCAGCAGCCGCAGTATTTAGCCGCTTGACCGCCCCATTGGATATAGCCCAGCACATCCTCCGGTGTATAGTCTAAAAAGAAACCCAATTCATGGGGAAAGCCGCCCTGCTGCCGGAAGTTCAGGCATAGATGATCCAGCAGTGCCGCCAGTCCGGACTGTAGGGGATAGCCGGCCTGACGGAGCCAATTCCGGGTCAGAGTCTGATTCAGAGACCGCTCCAGAGCAGCCGGATCATAGATCAACCATAACTGCTCCGGTCCGTGCGGCCACAGCAGCCGTGCACTTAAGCGGGTGACCGATAAGAGCTGCGGCAAATAAGGCAGATCTTCACTGCTTGCAGACAGATTGAGACTGACGGAGGCTTTGGCTCCCATCAGCACCGGGGCCAGAAAAAAGGCCCAGCGGCCTTCCGGTCCGCAGATGGGCGGGAAGACGCTGCTGACGGGGGAGCGAAGGCCGGGTTGACGTACATTAACTACTGCCATGAGTCATCCTATCTTTGATCAATCGGGCCGGATGCTGGCTGGCGGTCATCTGGCTGAAAAATGACCCGCCGGCATCTGCCTGTCAAGATGATTGAAAGTTAGCTTAAACTAACCAAACACAAGGTTAGCACTGCCTAACCCGACTTGTCAACTGTTTGATTCTGGCTTCAGCCAGGCTGTCAAGCAGGCGTGGCCGGGCTTAAGTCTGCCGTGGCGCTGATTCACTAAACTTATGCAGTCAGGAGCAGCCCGAATCTCTTAAAGACATCATGACTTAAAGATCTGGCTGGGTTTTGCAGGAGGAATGAGGAGCTGACGGAACGCGAACCGGATCTGTAACCGGATTGAAATTTACATGAAAAACAATCTACCCATATCTTGTATCTTACAGCACGAACGCTGCGCAATATACACCATATAATGTGCTACGCTGTATTTGTAAGAAGCGTTAAGGAAAGTGGGATGATTTATGGAGATCAGAATAAAAAAACGGAATGGGCAATATGAGCCGTTAATTGTAGAAAAAACTAAAAAAATGGTCGGACTGGCCTGTGACGGACTGGAGGGTTGTGATCCGCTGGAGCTGGAAATGGATTCAAGGCTGCAGTTTCGGGATGGGATGTCTACGCAGGAAATCCAACGCATTTTAATCCGGACCGCAATAGAGAAAGTGATCCGCACGGAGAATGGCGCGGACGGCAGTGAGCACAAAAGCACCAACATTAACTGGCAGTTTGTGGCGGCCAGGTTATTGGTTTTTGATCTGTATAAGGAAGCCAAAATCAACCGCGGCTATGATCAGTTCGGCTACGGAGATTTTACCCGACTGGTCCGGACGCTGACCAGCCAGAATCTTTATGGCGCTTATCTGACTGAGAATTACAGCGAGGCAGATTTACGCGAACTGGGCGCGTATCTTAAACCGGAACGCGACCTGCTGTTTAATTATGAAGGTATCAAACTGTTGGCGGACCGCTACCTCATTCACGGCTACAACGGGGAGGTCATGGAGCTTCCGCAGGAACGCTTCATGGCCGTCGCCATGCATCTGGCAATACCTGAGGGCGCGCGGCGGGTGAGCTATGCCAAGCAGTTCTATGACCTGATGAGTCAGTTGAAGATGACGGTAGCGACGCCCACCCTGGGCAACGCCGGCACGCCCTTTTATCAGCTCAGCAGTTGCTTTATTTCTACCGTCGGGGACAATCTGTGGTCGATATATGATGTAAACCAAAAGTTTTCCCAGGTGTCAAAGCATGGCGGCGCGCTGGGAATTTACCTGGGTAAGGTCCGGGCTTTGAACAGCTCAATCCGCGGACATAAGCGGGCCAGCGGCGGGGTTATTCCCTGGGTCCGGCTTTATAATGACACGGCCATTGCTGTTGACCAGCTGGGTAAGCGAAAGGGCGGCGCGGCTATCACGCTGGATATCTGGCACCAGGATATCTATGACTTTCTGGATCTGCGGACGAATAATGGCGATGACCGTCGCAAGGCTCATGATATCTTTCCGTCAGTCAGTATTCCTGATCTGTTTATGCGCCGGCTGGAGGCCCGCGGGGACTGGTCGCTGTTTGATCCCTATCAGTTTGCCCAGGTCATGGGCCGTCATCTGGAAGATACCTATGATGAAACAGATGACCCGGCCTTTACCCGGCTTTATGAAGCGGCGGAGGCCAACCCGGCGGTAGAACGGGTGACGGTTCAAGCCCTTGATCTGATGAAAAAGCTCATGCGCAGCGCGGTTGAAACCGGTACACCTTTTATCTTTTTCAGGGACACCGTAAACCGGGCTAATCCCAATAAGCATGACGGCATGATCTATGCGTCCAATCTTTGCCATGAAATCGCTCAGAATATGTCAGAATCCCAATTGCTGTCTGAAACCGCGGTCACGCGTGACGGCCAGCCAGAAGTCCTGCAGCGCCTGAAGGCAGGCGATATGGTGACCTGCAACCTGAATTCCATCAACCTGAGCCGGGTCTCAAAAGCTGAACTGAAAACGGTGATCCCGCTGCAGATCCGGATGCTGGACAATGTCATCACGCTTAATCAGCTGCCGGTAGCAGAAGCCCGTATCACCAGTGATAAATACCGTGCCATCGGACTTGGCACCAGCGGTTATCACCACATGCTGGCTAACCTTCATATTGCCTGGGAAAGCCAGGAACACGTCCGTTACGCGGATGAGCTCTTTGAAGAAATTGCCTTCCAGGCTATCCGCGCATCTATGGAGCTGGCCAGGGAAAAGGGCCGGTACCCCGCGTTTGAAGGTTCAGAATGGGAAAGCGGCCGGTACTTTGAGCGCCGGGGCTATACCTCAGAGCGATGGCAGAAGCTCAAGGCTGATGTCAGAACCTACGGCCTTCGCAACGGCTATCTGATAGCGGTGGCGCCTACAGGCAGCACGTCCAACATTGCTAATACGACCGCGGGCATTGACCCGGTTTTCCGCCGCTTTTTCATTGAAGAGAAGAAAGGAAGTTTTACTCCTAAAACCGCGCCGGATCTCAAAGCGGATAATTACTGGTATTATAAAGAAGCCCACACCATAGACCAGCAGTGGAGTATCAAAGCCTGCGCCGCCCGTCAGCGCCATGTTGACCAGAGCCAGTCTTTCAATCTCTACATTACTCCGCAGGTCAAAGCGTCAGATATCCTTAAAATGTACACGGAAGCCTGGCGGGAGGGCGTAAAGACAATATACTATGTACGGAACCAATCGCTGGAAATGGATGAGTGCACCAGCTGCTCCAGCTGATAGCAGATCTTAACGGGGAGGCAAAATAGAAATGGCGGATTTTCCTATGCACAAAAAAAAGATTTTTAATGAAGACGGCGAACGCGGTACCCTGACCATGATTAATGGCAACACCACCAATCTCAGGGAGTGGAACCGGATCAAGTACAGCTGGGCCAATGATATGTACCGGACCATGCTGAACAATTTCTGGATTCCTGAAGAGATTTCCCTGCAAGAGGATGTCAAGCAGTTCCCGCTGTTGACAGACGGTGAGCGCAATGCTTTTGACAAGATCATCTCATTCCTGAATTTTCTGGATTCAATTCAATGTGAAAATCTGCCGAACCTGTCGCGCTACATCACTGCGGCGGAGGTCAGCTCCCTGCTGAATATTCAGGCCTTTCAGGAGGAGATTCATGCCCAGAGCTATTCCTATATCCTGGATACGGTGACGAATCCGGTTACGCGTGACAAGATTTATGACGAGTGGCGCACAGACAAGCACCTGCTGGAGCGAAACCGCTTTATTGCCGGGATCTACCAGGCTTTTAATGATCAGCCTGATGCGGACCATTTTCTGGATACGGTGATGGCTAATTATATTCTGGAGGGGATCTACTTTTACTCCGGTTTCAGTTTCTTTTACACACTGGCCCGGCAGGGTAAAATGACTGCCACCAGTACAATCTTTAAATACATCAACCGCGACGAAGTGACCCACCTGATTCTGTTCCAGAACATCATCAAGGAAATGCGGAAGGAAAACCCGGAGGTCTTTACGCCTCAGCAGACGGAACACTTCCGTGACATGATGCGCCAGGGTGTGGAGCATGAGATCAGCTGGGGTCAGTATGTGACCAATAATGAGATTCTGGGACTTAATAATGAGCTGATCGACCGCTACATCAAGTATCTGTCTAATCTGCGGCTGACCGCTATCGGTCTGGAGCCGCTGTACCCGGAGATCACCGAGCATCCTATGGCCTGGATTGACAGTTTCAGCAGCCTGAACAGCACCAAAACCGACTTTTTTGAAGCCAAGGTCACTAACTACACCAAAGCTGCGGCCTTTGACTTTGATGATCTGGAATAAGCCTGGTCTCCGGCCGGTGCAGCCGCCGCCGGCCGGAGACCAGGCTGCAGCCAGGGAGCAGGAACCGGCACGGCAGCAAGCGCTCAGGCTCAGACGCGGACGCCAGGCAGCCCTGATTGGCATTGCGGCCAATCTCCTGCTTTCTGTGGCCAAATTTGTGACCGGGTTATGGTCTGATTCGGTCTCCTTAATGGGAGACGCGGCCAATAACCTGTCCGATGCGGTAAGCTCGGTGATTGCCTTGTTCAGCTTTAAGCTGGCCGCTAAACCGGCTGACCGGGAGCATCCCTTCGGCCATGCCCGCATGGAATACTTCAGCTCCACCATCGTCGCGGTCATCATTCTGTTTATCGCGCTGCAACTGGGACAAAGCTCAGTCAGCAAAATAATTGAACCGGATCAGCCGGCTCAGAGCCTGCCGGCTGTTCTGGTACTGCTCTTGTCAATTGTGGTTAAGCTTTGCCTCTACCGCCTGAATCATCGCCTGGCGCGGCGCACTCAATCCACCTTACTGGCCGCAACGGCTACGGATGCCTTGAGCGATGTGCTGGCGTCAGCTACGGTCCTGCTGTCCCTGTTGCTTTCACCCCGTTTAGGCTTTCAGCTGGACGGTTATGCGGGCCTGCTGGTAGCTTGCTACATCGGCTATCAGGGCGTAGCAATCCTGCGGGATACGGCAGATAAGGTATTAGGTCAATCGCCGTCACCTCAATTGGTGCGGGAAATTGAACGCCGGGTCATGGCCTATCCGCAGGTGCTGGCCGTTCATGATCTGCTCATTCACAGCTATGGCCCGGGTATGATTTATGTATCCTTACATGTCGAAATGAACGCTGCGACCAAGTTGCTGGCCAGTCATGAGGTCGTTGATCAAATTGAGCGGGAGTTAAACCAGGCCTACGGCTTTAAGACGGTCATTCACCTGGACCCGATTACCATCAATGACCCGGTCTATGAAAAACGCCGCCACCGGGCGGAAGATTTGCTAAGTAAGATCGATCCCAGTCTGACCATGCATGATTTCAGAGCGGATACGATAGCGGGCAAGCTGGTCTATACCTTTGACATCCTGGCGCCTTATGAGCTGGAACGGTCAGACGAGGACCTGAGGGAGCAGATCACCCGGGAGCTGCGGCAGCGGCACCCTGCTTGCGAAGTCAGACTGACCATAGACCGCGGGACGGTGACGGCGGAAGAACAGCTTAATCCAGAGCAGCGAGAGGCGGCTTTAACGCAGCGGACCCGCCATTCCGGCTGAAACCGGCTTCAGCTTTGACTGAATGCAGCGGCAAAATCCACCACCTGGATGACCGACTGACGTTGCTGGGGCCGGCAGCGCCATAGCTTTCCGGCCGGTTCCTCAAGCCGCAGCTCCTGACCGGTGCGACAGACCAGCCGGGCCCTGGCCGCGGACAGCGGGAAAAACCGCGGTATAGCCGGCAGACTACCGGGAGCCGCCGGGAGCTCCTGAGGATAAAACCGCAGCCCGTCAGGATAAGCCGCCAGCTGGCCTCGCTGCCAGGCAACGGGACTGCCGGGCAGTTGCTGCTTGCTCAGGGGGTCAGTCTCAGGATCCAGAGCCCTGATTTTGACTGGCCAGACCATCAAGGGCTTGCCCCGGGCTACCGTATCCTGCTCAGCGGCAGGATCAGGCGCAGGGCAGGCTGGCTGTCCTGCGCCCTTAAGCTGTTCCCGCCATTGAGTAATCTGCCATTGATGCCACTGCTCCAGATCACTGAAAGGCCGGGCCGCCATTAATGTCGCCCCCAGCTGCCGCTCAGCTGAAGCTGGCCGCTGATATAATAGCCCGTCTGTACGCAGGTGGACCTGATAATAACAAAAACGGCAGGTTAAGCCGCTGAGTCCCCGGCCGCGCATGGCTGCATGAGCGTGGCAATGCGGACACTGCTCCAGCAAGTCGCTCAGATGCCGGTTGGGTCGCAGCTGCCAGTAACGGGCCGGTACCGCTTGCTGGCGCTGCCAGGAGGCAAAGCTCACCGCAAGCTCCCGGACCAGACGCTGCTGACAAACGTCAGCCGGCCATTGCTGCAGTTGCTGCGGGGTCAGGAGCAATCTGGCCTCAGCCTCAATACGGCCGGGGTGAAAGCAGCCTCTTTGCCAGCGCGGCCAGGCCATATAAGCGCCGTTGATCCGGACGGTAATAATAGCCGCGTGGCTGCGACGGGCCAGGTGAATCAGGCTGCTGTCAAAGGGCAGGGCAGAGCCGTCCAGACTGCGCTGGGCCTCAGGGAAAATGCCCAGCCAGCCGCCCAGTTTCAGGAGCCGGAGCATGGCTTTAAGCGCCGGCAGATCCAGACTGAACTGCTGTTTGGGGATCAGTCCCATGCGACTGAAAAATGGCTGCAGCGGCTGAAAACGGCTCAGCGCCTTCATGCCGACAAAGCTGACCGGCTGGGGTAAGGACAGGGCGACCAGGACCGGATCCATAAAAGCACAGTGATTTGCCGCCACAACAGCCGGTCCTTGATAGTCCAAAAGCGCCGGGTCAACACGGGGCTGAAACCTGAACAGCGCTTTGAATAGTGGTGTCGCCAGGCGCTTCAGATGGCGGTACAGGACAGGATCCGGCCGGCCGCCGCTCCCGGACTTAATAGCGCGCAATTTGTTCCTGTAACTGAGGAATCAGCAGAGCCCGGCGAACTTCATCATAGGCCGCGTCACCAGCTAACTGCCGGACCAGCTCCAGACCAAATAAGAAGGCGGTAGCCGGTCCGCGGGAGGTAATCAGATTGCCGTCCCTGACGACCAGGTCCTGACTGAAGGTCTGATACCGGACCTGATCTTCCATTCCGGGGAAGATGGTTCCGCTGTGCCGTCCGGCCACGCCGGCTGTCTCCAAAGCAATCGGGGACGCACAGATGGAAGCCACTATTTTGCCTTGCTGGTCAAATTGCCTCAGCAGTTGCTGTACCGCCGGATCTGCCTGCAGGGTCCGCGCGCCGGGCAGGCCGCCCGGCGTGATGACAGCCTGATACTCAGCGCCCTGGCCGACATCTGCCAGATGGCGGTCCGCGGCTATTTTAACCTGATGCGAACTGAGCACCCAGTCACGGTTACGGACGGACACCAGATCAATGGTGATATCCGCCCGGCGCAGACAATCCACTACAGATAGCGCCTCTACCTCTTCAAACCCATCAGCCAGTAAAATCATAGCTTTTTTGTCAGACATATATGCCTCCTGATCTTCCGCCGGAGCAAGGTCCTGTCCCGGCGGCCGGTGCCACCAGGCCTTGGTTTTGCCTGCCGCACCGCTGTAACATTTGCTCGTATGACCGGCCGGTATGCCAGTATATTTAACTATATGCATGAGCCGGATCCGGTCTGGTCCGGGCTTTGCGTATATTGTAGCAGTTATGAATCTCATTGGAGGTAACCATGAAGCATTACGATTTGATCCTGATCGGCAGCGGCGCGGGAAATATTGTCCTGGATGCCGGGCTGGAGCAGGGCCTGCACTGCGCTTTGATCGAAAAAGGCAAATTTGGCGGAACCTGCCTGAACCGCGGCTGTCTGCCCAGTAAAGTCTTGGTCACCGCGGCCAATCTGCTGCGGGATATTAAAAAGGCCGAGGCCATTGGTGTTCATACTGAGCAGGCCCGGCTTGACTGGCCGGCGGTCAGCCGCCGGGTCTGGCAAAAGATTGATGAAAATCAGGAAATCAGAGCAGAATATCATGCTGAACCAAACCTGGATGTGTATGAGGGCAGCGCCAGTTTTACCGGACCGGGTCAGCTGGAGGTCAAGCTGAATGAGGGGGGAGAGCGTCAGCTGCTGACCGCGGACAAAATCGTCATTGCTACCGGAGGCCGCAGCCGGACGGATGCGCTTCCTGGCTTGAGGGACGGTGATTATATTACCAGTGAAAGCTTTTTTGGCAGCCGTTACCCGACTGAGCCCTGGAAACGCGTGGCTATTTTAGGCGGCGGACCCATCGGCACTGAATTTGCCCATGTGCTGTCGTCTGCCGGCAGTGAGGTCCATCTGATTCAGCGCAATGTCAGGCTGCTGCCTCATGAGGATCCTGAAATCAGTCAGATTCTGCTGGAAAGCATGACCGGACTGGGGATAGATGTCAGACTGAACACCGTTATCAGCCAGGTGGAACATCCGGCAAAGCAGGACCCGTCCGCGGCCAGACTGCGGCTGCAGCTGCGACCTAATAAAGCCGGGTCGGCGCAAGCCGGTGATCTGACCAGTATTGAGGCAGACATCCTGCTGATCGCCGCCGGTATTGTCCCACATGCGGATCTGCACCCGGAGCTGGCGGGGATCAGCCTGGATGAGCGGGGCTGGATCCGGACCAATGAGCTGCTTGAAACCAGCGTCCCGGGCATTTACGCGCTGGGCGACTGTAACGGCGGCGCGCAATTCAGGCATAAAGCCAACTATGAAGCTGAAATCCTGGCTCACAATCTGTTTGGCGGCCAGGACGGCAAAGCGGCCAGCTGGCAGGATCGCCGCTGGGCCAGATATGATCTGATCCCCTATGTGACCTATGCTTATCCGGAAGTCGCCCATATCGGCCGCACTGAAGCGGAGCTGGTCCGCAACCGGCAGCCCTACCGGGTGGGTTATCATCATTACTATCAGACCGGTAAAGGCTATGCGCTGGGTTATGAGGAGACCGCCGGCCAGGGCGACGGTCTGGTCAAGCTGCTGACGGATCCGGACGGCATGTTTTTAGGCGTACACATTATCGGCCATGAGGCCGCACTGCTGTTACAGCCCTTTGTAGACTTGATGTACGCCGGACCACAGCCGTTTGAACCCCAGCATCCGGATCTGGGCAGTGCGGACACTAAAGCCTGGCGGGCCGCCGGACCTGAACGCCAGCTGCCGCCGGCCAGCCTTCAGTTGCTGGATGAATCCATCGTACCGCATCCCACTCTGAATGAAGCGGCTGCCTGGGTTTCTGCCTATATGAGTGAGGTAAAGCAACCAGGCTGATTCTGCCCATACGCCAGCGGCTCAGTTATTTGTTGCGGTCGTTGGCAGCAACAGATCAGGACTGTCCGGCAGATACAAAGGTTCACTTACCCCGATCTTGGAGCTGTCTCCTCCGGTATCGGGGTTTGCTGCGTCCTGGCAGAGCTGCTGATATGCGGACCACGCATCATCCCAGCTGGAGGCAAAATCGCTCCCGCGCCGGTCCGGCAGCTGATAGTGCTCCGCCAGATAGCTGCCGATTGCCAGGGTGGCCTTCTGCGCGCCCAGATAGTTGAGGTGGTCGCCCTTGTCTCTGGTATCCTTTGACCAGTCAATACCGCACTGCTGGGGGTCAAGGTTCAGATCCAGATAGGGAATATTGTACTGCTGCGCCAGCTGCGCAATCCCGTTATGCCGCTTCATGCTGTAGTTTTTGGGCGAGGGCATGCTGATGAATAGGAGGCTGATACCCCGTTCCTGACAAAGCTTCACAATTTTACTCAGATAATAGGTGGTGACCGGCTGGACTTTTAAGATGCCGCTGTCATTCATATAGTCCGTTCCGTTATAGCCCTGGGTGAGCTTGGAAAAGCGATAGCCCTTTAACTGAGTCTGCTGCAGCGCCTTGAGCGAGGGTGTCTGCTTGAGCCCTAACAGTTGCTTCCACTGATCGTGAAACCGGAAGACCGGCAGGTGCTGTCCCGCCTCAAAGAGCAAGGCCCGGCTGAGATCTGAGGCCAGGGTGGTTGAGCGGTAAAACTGGTCTGTTTCCAGCATCACGAGTTGAGGGGATTGGTTTACCAGGGTGGCCTGCAGCTGAGCCCAGGCTTCCTCCAGCGGCTGAGCTGACTGGCTGCATACATAAGTGGTGTAGCCGTATTCATGCCAAAGTAAAGCTGGTACAAAATCCCCGTAGCCCAGGCTGTCACCTAACATCACCGCATCTATGCTATCCAGGGGCTCTGCCTTGATGGGAAAATCCTGCTCCGGATGGATCGACCATTTTTCACCAGGCTGCAGCGGGGTAAAAAGCCTGGATAAGCCCAGCAGTAATACCAGCAGGAGCCCTGTAAAAATGCTGACTTTGCAGAGTACCCGGGCCGGCTTGACCCAGCGCCTTCTCAAGGGCCGAGGGGTCAGCTTCTGCTGCTGCGGTTGTCGTTTTAATGAATGTTTCATGAACCATACCTCAATAACAGCGTTAACAGGAATAACGTCAGAAGCCGGCGTAGATCAGCGGTACCTCGCCATAATTTCGGCCATAGGCGCCGGCAATGACAATGACCAAAATCAACCCCAGATAAAGCGCCCAGCGTCCTGCCCGGGGTAGCTGACGGAGGCGCGGCGATAGTTTCAGACCGGACTCCTGGATGCTTTCTACGCCAAAGAGCAGTACCAGGCCCAGCCCGACCACGATCCAGTCGGCCTTATCCAGGCCCAGCTTCAGGAGACGGCCATCCTGCAGGGCGGTCAGGCGGAATTGACTGAAGCCGCGCCGTATCAGGCCAAAGGCCTGTCCCAGAGAAGGGGAACGGAAAATCAATTCGCCGATCACAACCAGCAGGAAGGTTCTTCCGATCTGAAAAGCCTGCCAGCCACGGCTCTCGCGGGACCAGCCAAGCCGGGCAAAGATTTGCTTGTATACCGGTTCCAGTATATTGCTGGCCAGAATCAGCACGAAATAATAGAAACCATAAAAAATATACTGCCAGCCGGCGCCGTGCCACAGTCCGTTACAGAGCCACACCGCTGCCAGGGCTAAGGCCAGCGGTAAAAAACGCCACAGGCCCTCCCGGTGCTTTTTGTCAAACTGTTTCATCCGGTGACTGAAGGAAATAGAGTAAAAAATGTAATCTCTCAGCCAGGCGCCTAAAGAAATATGCCAGCGGCGCCAGAATTCTGAAGCGCTGCGCGAGAAGAAGGGGCGGTTAAAGTTTTCCGGTAAAGCGATGCCAAAGAGTCGGGCGCTGCCGATGACAATATCTATCGAACCGGAAAAATCAGCGTATAGCTGCATGGTGTAGCAAAACGCCCCCACCAGGACGGTCAGCCCGGCCTGCTGCTGCGGGTGGTCAAACACCGCGGTCACCAGCGGATTGAGGCGGTCGGCGATGACGACTTTTTTGAACAAGCCCCAGATGATCCGCTGCCCGCCGCTGACCAGATCAGAAAACCGGATGCTGTGTCCGGCATATAGCTGCGCCGCTGTCTGATCATAACGGCAGATCGGACCCTCCATGATTTGCGGAAAAAAGGAAAGCCACAGGGCCAGCCTGCCCCAGTGCCGTTCAGCCTTATACTTGCGGCGAAACACGTCAATCAGGTAGGACAGGGCCTGCAGCGTAAAAAAAGATATGCCCAGCGGTTCGCCCAGCTTCAGCAGGGGCAGACTATGACTGCTTGATACCAGCCTCAGCAGCTGATTGAGATTGGTGGTAAAAAAGGCCAGATATTTAAATAAGACCAGCACGCCTGATATGATTACGATCGCCGCAATTAAAGCCAGCTTTGCCTGCCGCTTACCTCGGGTCTTGATGACTTTACGGACCTGCCGGTCAGCCGCCTGTCCGGCCAGCAGATCTGTCCGGTTGAATAATGATTCTATAACCAAGCCGGACAAATAGGTACAGCAGATTATAAACAGGAGTACCAGGATCATTCTGGGGCTGAAGGACAGATAATAAACCCAACTGAATAATAGTAGCGAAAGCCACTGCCAGCGCCGGGGAACCAGTCTGGTTACCACCCAGGAAAGCGGTAGAAAAACAAAAAGAAATAAGGGCGCGTTATATGACATGGCTTTGTATTCCTGTCTATGGGAGCCAGAGCAAGCGGAGAGACAACCTGAGCGTCAGGCTCCAGGCTGCAAACAGCAATCAGTAATCGGTAAAAGAACAGGTACTGCCGCGATCACGCTTCAGCCTGGAGCTTTTGCACCAGCTGCCAGATGGCGGCTGCGGAATTAAAGTTGGCAGGAACAATATCGACCGGGGCGATGTCAATGTCAAACTGATCCTCCAGTTCTGATACCAGAGAAATAATGGACAGGGAGTCCAGGATCCGTTTATCTACCAAGCCCTCCAGATGACTGTAATCTTCACCTGGCTGAACATCATTTAATATAGCAAGAATCTCATCCATTCCCCATACCTCACTTTTATTTGATCATTATAGTAATAAACGTTTTGCCTTAAAAAAGTTGCAATAATTTATTAAGAATCCATGCAAAGTAAGCTAATAAAGTAATCATTCATTTAATGATAAAGATTATCGATTTAAACCGGCGCCTGAGGCTGATTCAGCGGCCAGATCGCGGTGGCCGGCCGCAGGCACTGCCAGCCGTTGGCAGTGCTATAGCTGGCTACTGCCGGTAAGTTCCGGCTGAGAAACAGGGACAGACCTTCTGTGACGGAATACGCGCCGCAACGGTCAAAGCACAGCCAATCACCCCGGGCCGGTCTGGTCAGCCTGAGGCAGCGCAGCAGCACGTCATTTACGGTACAAAGCGCGCCGCAGACCGTCCAGTCCGCGGGAGCAGGCGGGCGGGCGTCCGCCGCTCCGGGGACAGCCTTGATCAGGCGGACGGGCGGCAGCTTCATGCCCAGCATCTGCCCGTAATATGCCAGGTGGTGGATGCCGCCGTCCACAATGCAATAATGATCTGCCCGGGTCGTTTTCAGATCAACGATCTGAGTCAGATAGCTGCCACAGGCAGCCGCCAGAAAACGCCCCATTTCAAGGGTCAGCTGCCGCCTGCAGCCGGCCTGCGTCAAAGCCTCCCGCAGTACCTGCAACTGAACCAGGTCAGACTTATCCAGGTCGTCTGGCGCAGCCGGTTCAGCCGTATCCGCGGACCGGCTGCTATCTGAAAAGTAACGCACCGCCAGACCCGGGCCATATTCAAGGGCTAGCGGTGGCAGATCGTAGTCATGCTCCAGGGAGCGGCACAGCTGTTCCAGCCTGGCGACTTCCGCAATGATTTTTCTGCTGTGTTTCTGGGTGCCGGAATAAAACTGAAGACCGGTTATCCTGAGGTAAGGACAAGCTTGCCGCCGGGCGAGGATATCGCGAAGGTCCGCCTCATCCAGGCCAAACTGATTGCCGCTGCTTAAACGCAGCAGTACGGAGACCTTGCGCTGTCGCCGCCGGGCCAGCTGATTCAATAAGGCCAGCTGTTCACCGGATTCAAGGCTGATCTCAGGCAGACAGTCTCCCGGCTGATCAAAAATGGCGGTCAGGTCAGCCTCGCTTTTATAGACGCCGGAAATGACCAGTTTGTCCTGGGGCAGCTTCAGCTGCTGGGTGATGGACCATTCGCCGGGCGAACATAGTTCAAACCGGTCAAGCCACCGGCTCAGGACAGGCAGCAGGAACGGATTGGCCTTAACCGCAAAGCAAAGCCGGGCCTGGGGCAGCTGCTGCCGGATCAGTTCAACCTGCTGTTGCAGGCGATCCAGATCAAACAGGTAAACCGGGGTGCCATAGGCTTCTGCCGCAACCTGGCAGAGTTTGTCAGTCAGCATTTCAGGCCTCCTCATACTGTTTGCTTAAGCTGGCGCGGTCAAGCTTGCCATGTGCGTTGAGCGGCAGCGTGCGACACCAGTAAATCCGCTGCGGCACCATATAGTGGGGCAGCTGTGCGCGCAGCGCCTCCAGCAGCTGCTGCTCGGTCCGGCTGCTTGCCTGAGCTCTCAAGGGCTGGTCCAGGGGCAGACCGGTCTCCGCCTGCGGATCCGGTACGGCAAAGGCCAGCAGACGCTGACGGCGCTGATCAAAAATGCAGCAGGCCCGGGCTACGGCCGGCTGCAGGTCAAGAGCGGCCTCAACTTCGCCCAGTTCAATGCGGTGCCCCATCAACTTGATCTGGCCGTCACGCCGGCCGGTAAACATCAGATTGCCGTCGGGGCGGTAACAGGCCATATCACCGGTCCGGTAAATCCGTTCCGGAAAAATATGGTTGAGCGGATTGAGGGTGAAACACTCCGCCGTGCGGACCGGATCCCTGTAATAACCTGAAGCCAGACAGGTACCGGCCACGCAGATCTGACCTTCCTGCTCCGGCGCGGTGATCAGCTGATCGCAGTCATCCAGCAAAAACACCGCTTCATTGGGAAAGGGCCGGCCGATTGGCAGGGGGGATGACAGATCCAGCGGGACCGGCACTTCATAGTAGGTGCAATTACAGGTGATTTCCGTAGGGCCGTACAAATTGACAAACCGGGTCTCAGGCAGTTGATCCATCCAGATTTTCAGCTGCTTCAGAGGCATCGGTTCGCCGCTGAACAACACCTGGCGAAGCTGCCGCGGAACCCGGTAGCGAAAGCCTTTCAGCTGGCTGATCAGACATAAGGCAGAAACAGCCCAGATCAGGGTATCAACCTGATGGTCGCAGATATAATCCAGTAACCGGACAGGTTGCGTGAAGTAAGACATCGGGATCAGAACCAGGGTGGCGCCGCAGCTCAGACTGCCGTAAAGATCTTTGACAAAAACATCAAAATCATAGGGAGCCTGATTGCCTATGACTGAGCTGTGCTTCAGACCGGCCAGGGGAACAAAGACTTCCATGAAATCCACGACTGAACGATGGGAAATCAGGACGCCCTTAGGCTCGCCGGTGGAGCCGGAGGTAAAATTGCAATACAGCGGATCGGTATCCAGTAACAGGCGCTGACGCTGTTCAAGCAGATCAAGCTGCAGCGGCTGCCTGACTAAATCCTCTGCGGTTAGAATCTGACCCGCAAAACCTGTTTCAGACAAACGCCGCCTGCCCTCAGCGTCACTGATGACCAGGGACGCGTCCAGGCGCTGCAACAATCGACCCAACCGGGCCGGAGGTTGATCAGGATTAAGCGGTACGTAAAAGGCGCCGGTCCGGGCCACGCTGAGCAGCACCGCCACGCTGAGACAGGATTTTGGTAACAGGACAGGAACGGGCTGACGGTGACCGACACCGGCGACCAGCAGCGCGGATGCCAGGTGGGCCTGCGCGTCAGCCAGCTGACGGTAGCTGAAGCTTTGTTCAGGATCTACCACCGCCGGATGGTCGGGATACCGCGCTGCCGCCTGTTCCAGATAAGACAGCACCAGCCGCATAATTGTCATCTCCCTTATGCAGAAATACTCGGAATTTCCTTTTTCAGGATAGAAAGACCCTCCCGGGCTGTCAAGGCGATCCTGCGGCAGAAAGCGCTGAAAGGGGGTCTGGCGCTGCAATTTAATGCTTCCTTAAAAATCTTCCGGCCCGGCTTTTGTGACCTGCAGCCAGCCGATCCTGCAAAAGCTGTACAAAATGACGGCGAGATATTTGTGCATTCTGAAGCAATTATCAATTGCAGGCAATCGATTATTTTTGTACAATAGCAGAGATAAAAAGCCGCAATACCCCCTGCCGGAATGGGCAGGAATCCGCGGCCAAGAAGGGGATCCTAATGGCAAAAAATAACACCTCAGCCACCTGGTCCAAACGACTCAGCAAAGCTGTCCGTCGCCCGATCGGCGGCGTCCATCCGGATGACCAGAAGGCCGCGCAGGCTGTTGCGACTGAAACCTTGCCGGTGCCGCCGTTGGTAAAACTGGCGGTTACTTCTGTAACGCCGGCCGGCTGCCAGCTGCTGGTTAAGCCAGGTGATCAAGTAGCAGTTGGCCAGCCGGTGGCCAGTCCGGTCGACCGGATGTCGGTGCCGCTTCATGCTTCGGTTTCCGGCCAGGTACTGTCTGCTGATGAAGCGGTTAATATTAATGGGCAGAGCTGTCCGGTGGTCGTGATTGCTTCAGATGGCCGGCAGACGCCCTGGGAGCAGCTGGCTCCCCCGCAAGTGACAGATTTTGACAGCTTCAGGCAGGCGGTCAGAGCCTCAGGGGTATTGGGTCTGGGTGGAGCGGGCTTTCCGGCATTTTTCAAGCTGGGCAGCGCGCCGGATCAGCGTATAGATTTACTGGTTGCCAACGGTTCTGAATGTGAGCCTTATTCAGCTTCTGACGCGCGGGAAATGCTTGAAAATGGCGCTGAGCTCCTGGCCGGGATCCGGGCGGTGCTGGATTACGGCCAGATCGACCGGGCGATTATTGGTATTGAAGGCAATAAGCCTGAGGCGATCCGGCATCTAAGTGAACTCATCGGAGATGATGAGCGGATCTGTGTGCGGGTTTTGCCCCGGCGTTACCCTCAGGGCGGTGAAAAACAGCTGGTATATGCCGTCAGCGGCCGCAAGATTGCCGGCGGAGCTTTACCGTCCGCGGTCGGCGCTCTGGTCATGAACGTCAGCTCCCTGGCTGCCATTGCGGTCTATCTCAAAACAGGACAGCCACTGACACAGCGCCGCATTACCGTAACCGGCCCTGCTTTTGACCGGCCGCGTAATCTGATGGTGCCGGTGGGCACCCCGGTCAGCCAGATTCTGACGTACGCAGGCGGCCTGAACGGAGCCGGCTCCTGTCTGATTCAGGGCGGCCCTATGATGGGGCGACTGATAGAGGACTATGAAGCAGGAATCATGAAAACGACTAACCTGCTGCTGGGTCTGACCGCCGCTCAAACTAAAAAGCCGGCCGAGCAGGCCTGCATCCGCTGCGGCCTGTGCGCGGAGGTCTGTCCAATGAGGCTGCAGCCCAGTGAAATGAATCAACTGGTCTTGCTGGGCCGTTATCAGGAAGCAGCTGAGCGCTATTATATGAAAGATTGCATTGAGTGCGGCTGCTGCAGCTTTGTCTGCCCGGCATACCGGCTGCTGACCCAGTCTTTTGTATACGGCAAGCAACAGCTCAGATCAGCGCAGCAGCAGACGCAGGGAGGTCAAACCAAATGATGACAACAGGCATATCAAAAACGGCCAGTCCGCATATTCATGCCGGCCGCAGTACCAGCGCGGTGATGAGGGATGTCCTGATCGCGCTTCTGCCGCTGGCGATAGCGGGCTGCGTGATCTATGGATGGCGGGCGCTGCTGGTTTTGGCCGTGAGCACGGGCTCGGCTGTGCTGACGGAATATATCTATGAAAAATTGCTGCATCAGCCGGTGACCAGCGGGGACTTAAGCGCGGCGGTGACCGGTCTGCTGCTGGGTTTAAGCGTGACACCGCTGCTGCCTTGGTGGCTGGCTATGCTGGGCAGTGTTTTCGCGGTGCTGCTGGTCAAACTGCTGTTCGGAGGGATCGGCCGCGACTTTATGAATCCGGCCCTGGCGGCCAGAGCCTTCCTCCTGATTTCCTTCCCCAAGCAGATGATACAGTTTATGAATCCCCGGATTGGCGCGGAACAGCTGGATCTGATCAGCGGGGCAACGCCGCTGCCGGCCGCCAAATGGTCGGGGACGGTACCTTCGCTGCTGGACTCGTTTTTAGGCAATAAAGCCGGTTCAATCGGCGAAGTCTGCATTCTGGCTGTTTTATTGGGATTTGCCTATTTGATCGTCAGACGGGTTATCCATTGGGAAGTCCCTTTGATTTACCTGGCTGTCATTGCGTTGTTTGCCTGGCTCTGGGGGGCTGATGGCTGGTTTACCGGGAATGTCCTCTACCAGCTTTTAAACGGCGGCGCCGTTTTTGCCGCGGTTTTTATGGTGACTGACTATACCTCCACCCCTATGCGGCGCAGCGGTCAGCGGATTTTTGCCGCGGGAGCGGGCTTTTTAACGATCCTGATCCGCAGCTTTGGCGCCTTTCCTGAGGGAGTAACGTTTGCCATCCTGCTGATGAACCTGCTGACACCGCTGCTGGACCGGGCGTTCGTTCCCGCAAGCTTTGGGAGGAAAAAACATGAAGTCTAAGGAGAAAGGTCAGACCGGCCGGTGGGTGATTCCGGCAGCTTTTGTGGTAGCGGCGGGTCTGGTTATCACTGGTTTGTATACTGGCCTGAAAACCAAAATTGAGGCCCGGGAAGCGGACAGCCTGCTGGAATTGAGACAGCAAGTAGTGCCGGGAGCGGATCGCTTTGAGCCGCTTGACCTGACTGCGGCAGGCAGCGGAATCAGCGACAAAGTGGAAGCAGCTTTTCTGGCGCGGAAAGACGGCCAGACCATTGGTATTTTGTTTCAGGCCGAAGAATCCGGCCATGAGGGTCCGATCGTGTCATTAATCGGAGTGGATGCTCAAACGCTGACCCTGACGGGTGTCAGAGTGACGGAGAGCGAAGAAACCCTGGGCTTGGGCGATGGCCTGAGTGATCCGGATTATTACCAGCAGTTTGTGGGTCTGGGTGGCCCTGATTCCCAGCTGCAGGTCTACGCGGCGGGCGACTTGCCGGAGGAGACCACGGCTGCCAGTACGGACGGGCAGAGCGGCGCCACGCCGGAGGAGACCACGGCTGCCAGTACGGACGGGCAGAGCGGCGCCACGCCGGAGGAGACCACAGCCACCGGCGCTGACGGGCAGAGCGGCGCCACGCCGGAGGAGACCACGGCTGCCAGTACGGACGGCCAGAGCGGCGCTACGCCGGAGGAGACCACAGCTGCCAGTACGGACGGCCAGAGCGGCGCCACGCCGGAGGAGACCACGGCTGCCAGTACGGACGGGCAGAGCGGCGCCACGCCGGAGGAGACCACGGCTGCCAGTACGGACGGACAGAGCGGCGCCACGCCGGAGGAGACCACAGCTGCCAGTACGGACGGGCAGAGCGGCGCTACGCCGGAGGAGACTACAGCTGCCGGCGCGAAGACTGAGGTCGACGCTGACAGCTCAGCATCAAAAACGGACAGCGACAGCCAGACACTGATACCGGTAGAAGCCTTGTCCCAGGC
Source organism: Oscillospiraceae bacterium HV4-5-C5C (assembly GCA_012034405.1). GTDB lineage: Bacteria > Bacillota > Clostridia > Saccharofermentanales > Fastidiosipilaceae > JAAVLZ01. Next base: position 139,572 of record JAAVLZ010000002.1, read on the forward strand.
TACTGTCAGCAGTAAAGCCCTGGTACGAGCCATAAACGCCTGCCTGAGCGCTGCTGACGTATTAAAAGAGGGGGGCTGGTTAAAATGAAACCTGATGAAAGCAACACCGAGACCAAATCTTTACCTGCCGATGCAAGACGGTCATATCAGAACAGCCTGACCGCACCGGTGTTTATCGCCGCAGCCCTGCCGGCTGCGGTCGTCTTGTCCGCTGCCCAGGGCGCGCTGATGGGGCTGCTGATTGCGCTGGAAAGCCTGCTGACCCTGGCTGTTCTGTGGTTGCTGCAGCGCCTGGCGCCTTCGCCTTCGCGCTATTCGTTATGGGTGCAGGCACTGTTAGCCGCAGGCTTCAGCGCGACTTTGGTGGAGTTACTGCTCCGGGCGTATATACCGGCGGCCGCCGCCGATTTTGGCCTTTATATTCCCTTGTCCGCCGCCGCTGTGGTTTTGTTGCTGAATCCACAGCTCAGCGCGCCACCTGCTGAGCAAAGTCACCCTTCCGCCGCTTTTACCTGGAAACTCTGGCTTAAACGGCTGCTCTTCATGTGGGTCCTCCTCTTCGTGCTGGGCCTGATCCGGGAAGCGTTAGGCGCCGGCACGCTGCTTGGTAAAGCCTTCAGTGACACTCAGGCGCGGCCGCTGCTGCTGCTGCTCCTGCCTTCAGGGGCGTTTATCTTATTGGGCCTGCTGGCAGCCTTAAGCCAGTATATCCGGCCGGAAAAGGAGACTCAGCATGATTGAGGCTGTTCTGACCGCGTTTATCGCGGCTGTCTTTATTGAAAATGTGGTGACCGTCCGGATGCTCGGCGCGGACACGGCCCTGTATTCGCCCGCTAAACCAAAGGAAGCGTTTGAACTTGGCCTGATCATGATCGTCCTGTCGGTTCTGACCGCGGCTTCAGCCTTTGCGGTGAATCTACTTTGGGTCCGGCTTGATTTGACCGTGCTGGATCTGCTGACCACGATCGTCCTGACCATTCTTTGGCTCAGCCTGCTCCGTCTGCTTTGCCGCAGCTTTTATCCCGCTTTGTCTGACCTGCTGCAATCCTGGTCACCCAGTCTGCTGGTATCGTCGGCGGTGCTGGGCATCGGCTTGATTTACAGTCAGAGTCAGACCTTAAGCTTTGGTGCAGCCCTCGGTCAGGCGGCTGCCTCCGGACTGGGCTTTTTACTGCTGCTCATGATTTACAGTGGCTTGAATGAGCGCCTGGAGCAGGCCCGGTTCAGCCAGCCACGCGCCCTGCGGGGGCTGCCATCCCTGCTGCTTGCGGCCGGTCTGATCTGTCTGGCATTTATGGGCTTTAATGGTATGATTTTCTAAAGCTCATAATTAACGGCAGGAGATAACATGGACCGACACATTGTTTTATTTGATATGGATGGTACGTTGATAGATTCCATGCGCTTTTGGCGGGGTTTATGCAATGAATATCTGCAAACCCGCGGCATCCGTGCTTCAGACGAACTGATTGCGCTGACGCTGAAGATGCGCATGCCCCAGGTTGCGGCGTTTATCAAGGAGCATTACCATTTTGAAGAGAGCGAAGCAGATATTCTGCAAGGCTTTTTTGATCTGATGCGCCAGCATTACGCGACAGAAGTTACGATTAAGCCCGGGGTGAAAGCCTACCTGCAGCAGCTGCAGACTCAGGACTGCCAGCTGGCGGTGGTCACTGCCACGCCTGGTGATCTGGCTGCTGCCTGTCTGGAACGTTTGGGTCTCCTGACTGATTTCAACTTTTTACTCAGTACCTTTGATATTGGTATCAGCAAAAATCATCCGGATATTTATGAAATAGCCGCGCGCCGGCTGGGCGCTGCGCAAAATCAGGAGGCGGCGGTATTTGAGGACGCGCCGCATGCCCTGACTACTGCGGCGGCCGCAGGCTTCTATACCGTATTACTGCAGGACGCGGTCTATCCGGCACCTTCAGAGGAGCTTTTAGCGCTGGCAGACGAATATCATCAGAGTATGACGGAATTGCTACAATCGCCAGCCGGGCATAAAGTCGCGGATCCTGGAAAAATGGAGACTATCAGACGCGTCGTCTCCGCTGGTCGTGGAACAGCCGCGGCTCGTGCCCGCGCAGGCTCAGTCACCGCGGATGAGTTGCTGCCTTAAAAGGAGGAGAGTATGAAACTGTTTCGCTTTGCTATCATGGGAGCTGGCGGTATCGCCCGCAAATTTGCCGCCGCGGTGAAATTAGTACCCGGCTGTGAAGTGGCCGCCATAGCCAGCAAATCCAAAACCAGGGCGCAGGCTTTTGCAGACAAAGAGCAGGTTGAGCTGGCTTTTGATGACTATGAAGCTATGCTGGAGGCGGTGAGACCGGACTGTGTATACATTGCCGCAACCACCAATGCTCATTATGATCTGACCATGCTCTGCCTGAGTCATAAAGTACCGGTCCTCTGTGAAAAGGCCATGTTCCGAAACAGCCAGGAGGCCACGAGCGCGCTCAACCGTTCAAAAACCGAGGGCGTCCTGGCTATGGAGGCTATGTGGTCGCGTTATCTGCCGGCAAATCTCAAGGCCAGAACCTGGCTGGAAGAAGGACGGATCGGTCTGCCGACTTACCTTCACGCTCAGCTGGGCTTTGCCGCCGAGCAGGATCCCCGCAACCGGTATTTTAATCCTGATCTGGGCGGTGGGGCAGCCTATGATTTAACGGTGTATGCCTATGAGCTGGCCTTATTCTTCCTGCGTCAAGAACCGGCAGTTGTTCAGGCCCAGGCTCTGTGGTCTGACAGCGGCGTGGATGCGGCTGATACGGTAAACCTGCGCTTTGCAGATTGCCTGGCGCAGCTGTCAACAACCTTCCTGAACCCGGTGGATGAAACCCTGAAGATCTATGGCAGCCGGGGCAGGATTGAAATACCGCACCCGCACATGGCTCAGGAGGCCTTCCTCTATGATCTGGAAGGCAAGGTCAGCGAGCACTATACAGACCAGCAGACCGTCAATGGCTTTACCTATGAAATTGAAGAAGCTCGCCGTTGCGTGCATGAAGGCCGATTTGAGAGTCCGGTCATCCCGCACGCGACTACGCTGAGCTGTGCCAGATTATTTGACCATATTCTGGCCAGCCACCCGGCGGCCGGTAGCGTTGCCGAAAAATGAGCCTGACATAAAAAGAGCCCCGTATCGCCTGAGATATCCTGAAAAGCCCCGGTTGCTGAATAAACAGCAACCGGGGCTTTTGAACAGGCATCTGATGCCAGTCGGTACCGGCGAGGGACAAGTTTGCCGGGAGCGGCCGGGTCTGCCGGGTAACTGGCAGGCCGTCAGTCAGCCCTGCTTCAGGTAGGCTGGTTGCGTCCAGCCTGGCCGTAAAAAATCCGTTTGATGACAAAGAGCAGCACAATCAGGATGACTAACTCAGGCAGCATATACTGAGCCTGATAAACTAAGGAATACAGAACCGGGCTGCTGTAACCGTAATCTGCGGCATAGGAACCATAAAAAATGAAACCGCTCAAAAAATGAAAACAGGCGCGAGCGAGTACTGCCACAAGGGTCCCCAGCAGCAGCCGCGGAAAACTGATCAGTCCAAGCCGGCGTAATATATTCCGCTGGGCGAGCCGTTGCGGTCTGGGGGCAGCAAAAAAACCTGACAGACCTAAGGCACCGAAAGCAAGCGGATAGTCCAGTAAAAAACTGAATACCGTTAAGGGGAAGGGATCCAGGATGTACTGGAGAATACCATAGACCAAACCGACGCCGCAGCCCCAGACCGGTCCAAAAGCAAAACCGCAGATCAACAAGGGGAGCATGGAACCGGGAGTGACACTGCCGCCCATAGGAGCCTGCCACAGCTTTATCATTGATAGGACCGTGGCCAGAGCGATACAGACGCCGCCGCTGGTTAAAGTCAACAGTGTTTCCCGGTTCTTCCCGGTTGAACGTTCAGAAATTGGTATACTCATGTTCATATCCTTTCTTATGACAGCCGCCAGATTGCGGCTGGTTTGCAAGATAAAAGCGCCTGTCGGGATATGGCGACAGACGCTCCATGGTGATCTTGAGCTTCCCTCCGCCGGCATTATCCGGATCAGGTTACCAGGGTCGGTACGGTAGCAGTACCCTCTCAGCCGATTACCATCAGCTCCCCGATTAATTTATCAGCAGTATAAACGCAATAGCAGTGCAATGCAAGCTTTGCAGCAGAAGCTATTTCAAACAGAAGTTGCGACGCCCGGGAAACAGATAAGGAGCATGACGGCTTAAGCGCGGCAGAATGAGAACCGGCATAGCTTGCACAGGAAGCTCACGTTCCTCCTGCTGGTACCGTAACTATATGGACAGACGAGTAAGCGCGGGTCTGCTAAACTGGCCGGTAAGCCGACCTGACAAGTCGTATGACCATCCCGATCCGTTGCCTGGCGGTTGAGACAGGTGGTCAGGGTCACCGGCGTTTATGCTGATCCTGCTTAGATAAAACAGATAACTGACAAGCTGCGGGCCACAAACACTGACCGCGGCGTACGGACGGAGGCTGACCATATGGAAAACGGAATCATGTTTCAGGGCTTTGAATGGTATTTGCCGGCTGACGGCAGCTATTACAGAAAGATGGCTGATACGGCGGAAGCCTTGAGAAGACGCGGGGTCACGGCTATCTGGCTGCCGCCCGTCTGCAAAGGCACATCTGATCAGGATGTAGGCTACGGTATATATGATCTCTATGATCTGGGCGAATTTGACCAGAAAGGCACAGTCCGGACTAAATACGGAACCAAAGCGGAATTGCTCCGGTTAATTCAGCGCTTCCATGACGTCGGCATCCAGGTATATGCCGATGTGGTGCTTAACCATAAAGCGGGCGCGGATTTTACGGAGACAGTTGAGGCTTGCCTGGTCAACCCGGATAACCGTATGGAGCGCCAATCAGAGCCGCATGAAATTGAAGCCTGGACCGGCTTTAATTTCCCTGGACGGAAGGGGAAATATTCTGACTATGAATGGCACTGGCAAAACTTCAACGGAACGGATTTTGATCAACGCAGCGGCCAGAAGGGCATCTACATGTTTACCGGGGACAACAAGGTCTGGTCAACGGATGTATCCCAGGAAAACGGTAATTTTGATTATCTGATGTATGCCGATATTGATTACTCCAATCCGTCCTCCAGGCAGGAGATCCTGCGCTGGTCTGACTGGTTTGTCAAGGAAACCGGAGTGGATGGCTTCCGGATGGATGCCGTTAAGCATATCAGTGCCCTGTTTATGAAGGATTTTGTGACCCATGTACATGAAACGCAAGGCTCAGATTTCTTTTTTGTCAGCGAATACTGGCAGAACAATCCGGAGGAACTGTCCGGTTATCTGGACCGCACGGAGCACCGACTGCGCTTATTTGATGTGGTATTGCACTACCATTTCTTTGAAGCGGGACAAGCCGGTGAAGCTTATGATCTTCGCCAGATCTTTGATGAAACAGAGGTGATGAACAACCCGCTGAACGCAGTGACCTTTGTTGATAATCATGACAGCCAGCCAGGGCAGTCCCTGGAATCAACGGTAGAGCCGTGGTTCAAGCCTCTGGCCTATGCTCTGATTTTATTGCGGGAGGCAGGTTATCCCTGTGTCTTTATGGCGGACTACTACGGCTCGGCCAATGGATCTATCCCCGCCCAGCGGGAGGTATTGGACCGGCTGATGGCATTGCGGCGCCGCTTCAGCTATGGGGAGCAGACTGATTATTTCAGTGAAGAACAAGCAATTGGCTGGGTCCGTGCCGGCGAAGGTGAGCATCCGGTTCCGCTGGTAGTTGTGTTGACCAACAGGGAGGAGACGACTCTGCGGATGTCTGTCGGTGCCAGACTGGCCGGAGAGGTGTTTGCTGATTATCTGGGCAACTGCCAGGCTAAGGTGACAATTGATAAGGAAGGCTGGGCGGATTTCCCGGTTCAGCCGCGCTCGGTCAGCTGCTGGCTCCCGGACGGGCTGCCGCTGGCGCTGGATCAGCCGCCGCTGCCTTATCTTTATGAAGCTAAGCCAGAAACAGCATCCCCGCCTGCCGGGGCGCAAGTCGGTGACAGGCCTGATCAGGACCAGGCCTGATCAACTGCGCCTGGGGCTTCAGGAATACGTCAAAACGCCGCCAGCGATCAGCGCTGACGGCGTTTTGACGTACAATGGGCAGGAACTCAGGCAACACCATACGGTTGCTGCCGATCGGAGCTGTTCAGCGGGGGACACGCAGCTTCACTGCCAGAAAACGCCGGGTCAGAGCAAGCTGGTCGCCGCTGAACTGCAATTTGACTACGCCATCGGCCAGCTCCGGATCACTGCCCGGATATAGCTGCCGGTAAGGAAAGGACGGCGGCAGCAGCTGCGACCAGCTCAGTCCTTGCTGCCCCAGTTCTTTAAGGCGGTCATTGCGGTAGTAAAAGGCCTGCTCCGGATCAGTAAGCTGATCCAGCAGACAAAATCCCGGGAAACGCCAGATGATCAGATTGGGCCCCAGCTCGTAGACCGTTTCAGCCTCTGCCTGTATGTCCAGCAGCACCCTTTGCTTACCGGGCTTTGCCGCATAACAGCGGCGCAGGCAATCCAGGATCAGGAAGCGGTCCAGGATGCCGCGATCCTGCCGGTTCAATTGGGCGCGGACCCGGTCATAAGCCGCGGGGGTGCTGAGCGCCGCAGATAAATGCCGGACCAGGCGGCTGAGCTCCGCCTGGCTCAACTGTGCGTTATTGATCAGCAGCAGCAGCAGCTGGCCCAGGTCCTGAGCTGACCAGCCGGAGGGCAGACTCAGTAACAGGTCCTGGTATAATGGCAGCTGCCAGTCCGGCAATTGCTTCAGCAGCTGCCAGAGCAGAGCGTGGCTGAAAGGAGATTCCGGTATCAGGTTGTAGCGTTCCCGCCAGAGCTGGCCTGGTACAGCCGACGTTGGCTGTAAATCCCCCTGCAGCCAGACCGCGGCAGCCGTCACCAGCTCAGGCTCTTTTAAGTAAAAGGAAACCTTATCCGGCAGCAACAGGCTCAGATTTTCCGGCGGCTTTCCATAGCGCTGAATATTGTCTCGCAACCGGCGGTGCAAAGACGCCAGCGTCTTTCTCAGTCCGCTGTGAGGGAAGGATACCTGGAAAGCGTACCAGCAATACTCGTAAAGCGTCCAGCTGGCACAGGCGCGCATCAGCTGATCCAGCCGGGGCCATGTATCGGCCGGGGTGTGAAGATACATAAAGGGGAGCAGGCGGCTGACTTTCAGCCGGTTTCCCGCTGAGCCAGACATTGCTGCCATCAGTAAGTCAGAGGCTGGTCTGGCTGTCAGAAAGCTTTGCGCAAGCTCTGAAGCCTGAGCATCCAGCTCCGGGAGCCGGTCTGCCGGGAGCCGGAGCGAACGGCGCAGCTCCCGCAAAGCGGCATTCAGTTCCTGCGGCGCCGGCAGTGGCTGGCTCACCTGAATCATGTCCGGCTGCCTCCGGCGTCGGGTGCGTAAGGCTGCTGCTTAGCGTCAGCCTGAAGCGGCATAATAGCCGGCTGACGGCTGCTGCCATCGGCCAGATCTGCTGTCTGGTATAAGGCATCCTGGACTTCGCGTACATTTGAGGCAATCCGGAGACTGATTTCAGCCAGCGCCTGATCCAGCTCTTTGAGTGAGCCGGAGACGCCGTCTTGCAGCTGGCCGTTGAAGGTGGAGACTGAATGTTCCAGATGATCGTTCAGCAGCTGCACCGCAGAGAGCAGCCTGACGCTGTTATCCTGCAGCTGAGCGCTGGAGACAGCGATATTCTGGCTCAGCGCCTGATAATCCTTCAGGAGTCTGGACTGGACTTCGCTGCTGTTATTGATATAGCGGGCGGTTTTTTCCTGCAGCTCGCGCAGCGCGGCGGCGGTTTGAGTCAAGTCGGTACGGAACTGATCCAGACCGGCGGCAAGCTGCTCTGATTGCACTTGCTGGTCCTGAGCCCAGGCAGACTGACCAGCCTGCAGAGACTGCGCGGTTTGGGTCAGCTGTTCCAGTGTCTCTTGCCAGGTGCTGGCACTTTGCTGCCAAAATGCCTTATTGCGTTCATCTTCTTCCAGCCACATGGCGTGCTGAGCCCGAACGTCTTCCTGCCAGACTATGCGGCTTTGCTCCGTTAACTTTTGCCAGCCAGTCAGCGCCTGCTGACTGGACTGGGCAAATTGCTCGCTGGCCAGTCTGGACTGCTCCAGTGTACCGGCTGCCTGCTGCTGCAGTAACAGGCTTTGCTCCCGCCCCTGGTCCAGCTGCTGAGCGGCTTGCTGCAGGAATTGCTGGCTGTCGGTTAAAGCTTTGGTCAGCGTACGACTATCCTGATATAAGGGTTCCAGACTATGCCGCAGCAAGTCGGCTAAGCGGGCGGAAAAATCTGCTGTCAGCTGGCTGATTCCTTCATACTGCTGTTTAGCCAGATTGCTTGCGGCATCACTGATTTTCTGACTGCTTTCGGTCAAGGCCGGCACGACATCCTGACGCATGACTTCCCGGACGCTCGCGGCGACCGCCTGACTAAGCTGATTGTCTGACAATGCCTGAATGCTGTCACCGAGCCGGCTGATTTTACCTGCTATTTCACGGTCATAACGTTTGCACTCCTCAACCAGAAGCGCGGAACTGCTGTCGCTGCTGAAGACAGGCAGGCGGCGGGTCAGCGCCTGCCGCAGCTGCTCCAGGGCCTGATCCAGCCGTTGCTGCCCCTCCTGGCCCTGCCAGCCTAAAAACAAAGCGGCAATGACCGCAAATAAGGTCGGTAGCCACGGAATCAACAGGTCTGTATCCGTGCTGGGCAGCAAAGTCAGCACCAGTGAAAACAGGAAGGCTGTCAACAGCAGCGTCAGCGGAATTTCCGGTCCCAGCAGATGCCGGTCAGCGGCGGTCAGGAAGCCCTGCCTGACGGTGTCAGTCTGCGGGGGTGAAAACCACCGTCCCTGATACAGCGACTGACTGTCCAAATCCCAATTGCGGAACCGCTCTTTCAACAGCTCCCAGTTACATTGAGCAAAGGCTTCCTTGACTGGTTCCCGGTTATCCATGGACCGCCCCTCCAGACCGGTGACCTGCTCTGAAAGACCAAGCAGGATTTGCTCCTGACGGGTCAGCAGGCGGCTGCGCCAGATAAAGAACAGCAGCGATCCTGCAACCAGCACAATCCAGGCTATCAACAGCAGGGGCATAAACAAAAAAGCTGAAGCAGTCAGCGGTAATGACCGCAGGCTGGCGGCAGCGGCAAAAGAAAAAGCAGCCATAATGACATCTCCTCATACGTGCGGGTGTACCGGCTATTTTGCCGGCTACTTCAAATAGTAATCAAATGGCGTTTCACAGTTGTATTGCTGCATTACGCTGCGGTTGCGGCGACCTGACAGTTTGATGACAAATCGGCTGGCGCTCAGTCCTGCCGCAGCTTTTTCTGCAGCCGCGCGGCCGTGTCCTCAAGCGAAGCCGTATCTTCCACGTGATAGGTTTCAAGCTGGTCAGTAATCTTCTGAACCAGGCCACACAGGACTTTGCCGGGACCAAACTCAATCACGTCCGTGTAGCCCCGGCGCTCCAGACTTTTTACTTCCGCGGTCCAGCGGACGGGATTACACATATGCTGGCCCATGTACTCCGGCAGCGAGCTTACCCCGCTTAAAAGATCTCCGCTGAAATTAGAGAAAACTGCGTATTCAGGCTCCCGGTAGGTGTAACGCTCAGCCTGCCGGATCAGCGCCGGCCTGGCGGCATTCATCAGCGGCGTATGGAAAGCGCCGGCCACCTTCAGGCGCAAACAGCGCCTGGCCCCGGCTGCCTTCAGCTGCTCGCAGGCTCTCATAGTATCTGCCTCATAACCGGCGATAACCAACTGCCCTGGGCAGTTATAGTTGGCGGGGAAGACCCGGTCAATAAACTCGTCCTCACTTAACTGCATCAATACCCGGACGTCATCCAGCCCCAGCACCGCGGCCATAGCCCCGGGTTGCTGGCGGCAGGCTTCCGCCATGGCATGGCCGCGCGCGTCTATCAGGGGGAAGAGGTCTTCTGCCGTAATGACGCCCGCTGCCCCCAGCGCGCTGTATTCTCCTAAGGAGAAGCCGGCTACGGCCGCATCAGTTTCTAATTGCTGCCACAAATCCGGCCCCAGCCTGTCCTGCAGCGCGTAAAAAGCGGCCAGACTGACCGCCACCGTGGCTAACTGCGCTTTACGGGTGTCTGTCAGCTCTTCCCGGGTCAGTGACAGCAGCTCAGACCCATCGCCGGCCCTGCCCGCCAGATCAAACAGAGCGGCTGCCGTTTTGGAGCGCGCAGCCAGCTCCTGGCCCATACCGGGATACTGGGCGCCCTGTCCGGAAAAAATAAAAGCTGTTTTCATAATCATGATCCTCCTGGCATTCATCCTGGCTTATGCCTCTTATTGTACAGGACTTGACTAGGCCTGGCCGGGTGATTAAACTGATATTGTTTTGAATTACAAAATAATTGTAAATCAAAAAGATAGAAAATCAAAGCATGAAGCAGGCTGACTGGGACAGGCAAGCGGCCGGGACAGCCCGGCTCTCCCGTAAAGGATAAAACTCGCAGGGATAGAGGAGAACAGATGCAAATGAAACTGACAATTGCCGGCAGCGGCAGTTACCTACCACCCACCACCGTTGAAAATCGTGACTTTACCCGGATTGTCGATACCTCTGATGAGTGGATCCGCAGCCGGACAGGAATTTGCCGCCGCCATTTCAGCGATGGGGAACTGACCGTTGAAATGGGCGTCAAGGCAGCGGAAAAAGCTCTGGCGGACGCTGACCTGGCCGCGACGGATCTGGATCTGATCTTAGTTTCCTCCGTCACGCCGGACTATGTCACACCCACAATTTCCTGTTTACTGCAGGGCTATCTTGGAGCGGACCAGGCCTTTGCTCTTGATATCAACGTCGCCTGTTCAGGCTTTGTCTACGGGCTGGACCTGGCCGCGCGCTACCTGCAGGATCCAGCGATCCACCATGTGCTGCTGGTGGCGTCAGAAAAGCTGTCCCGGGTGACTGATTTTACGGACCGTTCCACCTGTGTTCTGTTTGGTGACGGCGCTGCCGCGGTGGTCCTGACCGCGGACGGGCCGGGCCAGGAGCTGGCCAGCTGTCTCAAAGCTGATGGCCGTCAGGCCCAGGCGCTGACCGCCTGTTATCCGGACCGCAACCATCCTTTTGGCCCGGCTCTGGCGCCTGAAAACAGCCCCGAGTCCTCCGGAGACCAACCCGCGCTGCGTTTTCCGCAGGCCACGCCCTTTATTCACATGGACGGCCGTGAAGTCTACCGCTTTGCGGTCAGCTCGATTGAGCAGGGTATCAGGACGGTGACGGATCGCGCCGGGTATCAGGTGGAACAGCTGGATTGGCTGATTCCGCACCAGGCCAATAACCGGATTCTTGAGGCCGCGGCCAAGCGCCTGGGGCTGCCCATGAGCAAGGTTTACAGCTGCCTGGAGGAAATCGGCAATACCAGCTCCTCCAGTGTCGGCATTGCCCTGGACCGCTGCCGGCAGGCCGGATTACTGCAAACCGGCCAGCTTGTAGCCTTCAGCGGCTTTGGTGGCGGTCTGACCCATGGAACGATCCTGGTGAAGATCTGATAGCTTGAGAGGAGCCAGACAAAGATGAAAAACCGTATCTGTAATTTGCTGAACATCACTTATCCCCTGATTCAGGGGGGAATGGCCTGGGCTGCTACAGCCGAATTGGCCGCCGCGGTATCCAATGCCGGCGGACTGGGCCTGATCGGCTCCGGCGCCATGACGGCAGAACTCCTTCGCCCGCAAATTCAGCGCGCGCGTCAGCTAACCGACCGCAGCTTCGGAGTCAATATCATGTTGATGAACCCGGCTGCTGCTGAGTTGGCGCAATTGCTGATTGACGAACACGTCCCGGTGGTCACTACCGGCGCAGGCTCACCGGGCAAGTTCATAGATGCCTGGCACGAGGCCGGCCTGATTGTGGTTCCGGTGGTAGCTTCAGCCGGCCAGGCTAAGCGGATGGAAAACCTGGGCGCAGATGCCGTTGTCTGTGAAGGCCAGGAAGCCGGTGGACATATTGGCGAATTAAGCAGTGTGGTCTTGTGGAATGCCGTCGCGCAGGCAGTCGGTATCCCCGTGATCGGCGCAGGCGGGATCGCTGACGGACGCGGAATTGCCGCTGCGTTCACCCTGGGCTGTGAAGGGGTCCAACTGGGGACGCGCTTTCTGGCCTCAACGGAATGCTGGGTCAACCAGAATTATAAGAATCTGGTGGTCAAGGCCAAGGACATTGATACGGTGGTTACCGGCCGCAGCGGCGGGCACCCGGTGCGCGCGCTCAAGACCAAACTGGAACGGGAGATTCTTAAACTTGAAAAAAACGGCGCGACTTTTGAAGAACTGGAAGCTATCAGCGTCGGCTCCCTCAGAAAAGCCGTGATGGACGGAGATCTGAATGAAGGATCCTTTATGGCCGGTCAGTCAGCCGGGCTGATTAACGATATCAGGCCCTGCGCGGAGATTATCCCGGCGTTGTTCAAGGAAGCCGGCCAGGTCTTAAGTCAGACTGATACAGCCTATCAGGCCTGGTCAGAGCAGTTATAAACCAAGCGAAAGGGAGAGTGAAAACGTATGACACCGACCGCCCCGACAGGAAAAATTGATCAGACGCCTGACCTGCAGCCCTGGGTTATTGTGACCGGCGCCAGCCGCGGCATTGGCCAGGCCTGCGCCAGCCGCCTGGCCCGGGATGGCTACGGCATTTTGTTTACTTATCGCAGCCGGTCAGCTGAGGCCCAGGCTTTTGTGACCGACCTGAAACAAGCGCTGCCGGGCGCAGCTCTGCTGGCTTTTCAGGCGGATGTCAGTCAGGAGGCTGCCTGCCGGTCCGCGGTTGAAGCCGGCAAGGCATGCTTTGGAGACCGGCTCTGGGGCCTGGTTAATAACGCCGGGATCAACCGCGACGGTCTGCTGCTGCGGATGAAAACAGAAGATATGGAAGACGTCATCAAGACAGATCTGCTGGGCCCCATGTATATGATCAAAGCCTGCCTGCCCTTACTGCTGCGTAACCGCGCCGGGCGCGTGGTTAATATCAGCTCCGTCAGCGGCTTATATGGCAATGCAGGTCAAGCCAACTACGCCGCCGCCAAGGCTGGCATCCTGGGATTGACCCGTTCTGTGGCTAAGGAAACGGCCTCCCGTGGCATTACCTGCAACGCGATCGCTCCAGGCTTTATACAAACAGACATGACCCAGGCGCTGCCGGAAAAGAGCCGGGAGGCTATCCTGCAGCAGATTGCGTTGAAGCGCTTTGGCCAGCCGGACGACATTGCCGCCGCGGTGTCCTTCCTGCTGTCTGCCGACGCAGCTTATATCACCGGACAGGTGCTGGAAGTTTCCGGCGGCCTGACCATGTAAAGGAGATTCCTATATGACTATGCCTGAAACACCGTCCCGAATTGCTCCCCGCCGCGTGGTGGTCACCGGAATGGGCGCCATCACCCCGCTGGGCTTGAGCATGCCGGATACCTGGCGAGAGCTGATTGCCGGTCATCACGGAATTGCTCCGCTGGACCATTTTGACAGCAGTGATTACCGCGCTTATCTGGCCGCACAGGTCCAGGACTTTAATCCGGCCGATTTTATGGATAAAAGAGAAGCCCGCCGGCTGGACCGCTTCAGTCAGTTTGCGCTGGCTGCCACTCAGGAAGCCACTCAACAGGCGGGTTACCGGACAGAAGACTGGGACCCGTACCGCGTAGGCGTGATGATCGGTACCGGTATCGGAGGGATTCAGACCTTCCAGAATGAGTGTGTCAAGCTGGCGCAAAGCGGTCCCAGGATGATTTCTCCGCTGTTCATCCCCATGATGATCGGCAATATCGCGGCCGGCAAGGTGGGCATCGATCTGGGAATTAAAGGCGCTACCCTGGACATCACCACCGCCTGCACCTCCGGTACCAACGCCATTGGAGAGGCCTTCCGCAAAATTAAATACGGCGAGCTTGACTGCTGCATCGCCGGCGGCACGGAGGCACCGATCTGTGAGATAGCGGTAGCAGGCTTTGGCAATATGAAAGCCCTGACCCCGTCAAAAGATCCCGACCGCGCCTCTATTCCATTCGACCGGGAGCGCAGCGGCTTTGTTATCGGCGAAGGCGCCGGTATCCTGATCCTGGAAGAGCTGGAAGCGGCCAGGCGCCGCGGCGCCCGCATCCTGGCAGAAATTGCAGGCTACGGCACCACAGGCGATGCCTACCACATCACTTCGCCCGCACCGGACGGCTCTTCGGCCGCCCGCGCTATGACGGAGGCGATTGAAGAAGCCGGCGAATCCCCGGAAGCTGTTGACTACATCAACGCTCACGGGACTTCAACACCACTGAATGACAAATATGAAACCATGGCCATACATACTGCGCTGGGCAAAGCCTGCAGCAAGGTCGCGGTGAGCTCAACCAAAGGTGCCCTGGGTCATCTGCTGGGCGCGTCCGGCGCTGTGGAGGCCTGCATCCTGGTCAATACGGTCCGGGAGGGTGTCATCCCGCCTACGGTAGGTTACCGGGAAGCGGATCCGGACTGCGATCTGGATTACGTCACGGAAGGCAGCCGGGTCAGACCGGTCCGGCTGGCTCTGTCCAATTCATTTGGCTTTGGCGGCCATAACGGCTGTCTGGCGGTAAAAGCCTATCCGTCTGAGGAGGAAAAAGCATGAATGAGTCAGCAGCAATAAACCAGCAACCGCTTGAGTCCGGCGAAACCCGCGGCTGGTCCGTAGCGGATGTGGAGCGCCTGATGGCCGCCATGAAGCGGGAAGAAGTAAACCTGCTGGACTGGACGGATGACAGTGGTCTGAGTCTCAGGCTGGATCGTTCCGCCGCCCCGCAGGCAGTACGTCAGGACTTCACCCGCCCGGCCGTGCCGTCTGCTTCCGTAGCTGAAACCAACCCAGGAGAAGGTGGCCTGCCTTTGATGCCGGCGGCCCAGGCGCCCAGCGGCCGTGCTGCTGCCAGTAGTACCGCGCTGCTGCAGGCTGCGGCTCTTAACAACGCGGCAGCCCCGGCTGAACCGGCTGAACCGGCCGCTGTCCCCGGCAGCTGGGTCTGTGCTCCGGTGGTCGGTGTCTTTTTTGCCGGCGGTTCTCCTGAAGCAAAACCCTATGTCAAAGTGGGTGATCCGGTCAAGACCGGCGATGTCTTATGTATTATTGAGGCCATGAAGCTGATGAATGAAGTCAATAGTGATGTGAGCGGCACCGTGGCGGAGATTGCGGTGGAAAACGGTCAGAAGGTGGAGTACGGCCAGAAACTGATGCGGATTATTTCAAGTGCCGGAGGACAATGAGATGCTGATGAATCAGGAACAGATCAAAGCGATTATTCCGCACCGCGACCCCTTTTTGCTGGTGGATGAGATCCTGGAGCTGGATGAAAACCGGGTGGTGGGGCTCAAGCATGTCACCGGTCAGGAGGACTTTTTCCGGGGGCATTTTCCCGGCGCGCCGGTTATGCCCGGTGTGCTGATTTTGGAAGCGATTGCGCAAGCCGGTGCGGTCTGCATCCTGTCCAAACCGGAATTCAGAGGGAAATTGGCCTACTTTGGAGGGATGGAAAAGGTGCGGTTCCGCAAACCGGTATTCCCGGGCTGCGACCTGACGCTCCAGATGGAACTGACAAAAAGCCGCGGCCGGATCGGCTTTGGCCTTGGTAAAGCTTATGTCGGAACCCAACTGATGGCCCAGGCGGAGATGAGCTTTGCGGTGATGGATCGCCCGGAAGCCTGATACAGTAGGTGTAGCTTGGTCAAATAGAGAAAGGCACAGCAGATGTTTCGCAAAATACTTATTGCAAATCGCGGCGAAATCGCCGTAACCGTTATCCGGGCCTGCCGTGAGATGGGTATCCGCAGCGTAGCGGTGTACTCGGAAGCAGACCGGGAGGCCCTGCACGTCCTGCTGGCGGATGAAAGCATCTGTATCGGGCCGGCCGATGCGGGCCAAAGCTACCTCAACCGCCAGGCTATCCTGAGCGCGGCCCTGATGAGCGGGGCGGAGGCTATTCATCCGGGCTTTGGCTTTTTATCTGAAAACGTCAGCTTTGCCAGAATGTGCGAGGCCTGTCATATCAGTTTTATCGGTCCGAGCAGTGAGGCTATGGCGCTGCTGGGGGATAAGGCCATGGCGCGCGCCAGTGCCCGGGCTGCCGGTATGCCGGTGATCCCTGGTTCTCAGGATATTCTGGATGGCGTAGAAGACGCCAGCAAGGCAGCTGAGGAAATCGGCTATCCGGTCATGATCAAGGCGGCCAGCGGCGGCGGGGGACGGGGCATGCGCATAGCCCGGACGGCGGCAGAACTGGAGCGCGCTTATTTGGCGGCCCGGGCAGAAGCCCGCGCGGCTTTTGGAGATGACCGGGTTTATATGGAGCGCTTTATCCTGAATCCGCGGCATGTAGAAATCCAGCTGCTGGGCGACAGCCAGGGTAATGTGGTGCACCTGAATGAGCGCGATTGCTCAATTCAGCGCCGCAATCAAAAGCTGCTGGAAGAAGCGCCGTCTCCTGCGGTCAGCCCCGCGCTGCGCAAAAAGATGGGTCAGGCAGCGGTGGATCTGGCCCGTTCCGTCAATTATGTGGGGGTCGGTACCATTGAGTTTTTGCTGGATGAGGATAAGCATTTCTACTTTATGGAAATGAATACCCGCATTCAGGTGGAGCATCCCGTGACGGAAGCGATTACCGGCACCAACCTGGTGCAGGAGCAGATCAAAGCCGCAGCCGGTTTAGCCCTATCGCTGAAGCAAAGTCAGCTGCAGCCCCGCGGTCACGCTATGGAGTGCCGCATCAACGCGGAAGACCCGCGAGCCGATTTCAGGCCCGCCCCCGGGAGGATAGAACAGCTGCTGCTGCCAGGCGGCCCCGGGGTGCGGGTGGACACCGCGCTGTATCCAGGCTATGAAATCCCGCCCTACTATGATTCCATGCTGGCCAAAGTCATTGTCAGTGCCGCCACCCGCATTGAAGCCATTCAGCGGATGCGGCGGGCACTGACCGAGTTTGTGATCAGCGGTGTGCCGACGACCCTGGATCTGCAGCTGGCAATCCTCAGGGATCCTGATTTTATTGCGGGTAACTGCGATATCGGCTATATGAATCGCAAATGGCCGCAGCTGCAGGCTGAGATGGAAGCTAACGAGGAGGTCCGCGTACATGCCGGATAAAGATCAGCAGACTCAGCCGCGGTCAGCGACGGCCGAGGTCAGACAGTCAGACCGGGCGGGCGGGAGCCCCCTGGCGCTGGCGGAAACCTTGCGGCGCCGGGTCAGTCAGGAAAGCCACCTGCAGACGGCCGCGCAGGCCTATGCCGCGGCTCATCCTGAACAAAAAGCAGATGGCGGTCCGCTGACGGCCGACCTCCTGCCCCAGCCCCGCCCGTTTTCCTATCAGCAGCCCCAGCCGGCAGATCTTTGGGTTAAGTGCCCGGCCTGCAAGGGCGTGATGTACCGGGAGGATTTTTTGTCCCATCACAGCGTCTGCCTGCACTGCGGCCACCATTTCAGGATCTCAGCCCGTGAGCGCCTGGACATGGTGCTGGACCCTGACAGTTTTGAAGCCTATGATGCCACCCTTGAGAGCGTCAATCCACTGAGCTTTAAGGGCTATGAAGACAAGCTCAAACTGCTGCAGTCCCAGACTGGCCTGCAGGACGCGGTGGTGACTGGCCGCGGCCTGATTGATGGCCGCCCCTGCTGTGTCGGCGCACTGGACAGCCGCTTTATGATGGGCTCTATGGGCTCGGCGGTGGGCGAAAAGATCACCCGCCTGTTTGAGCGGGCGGTAGAGCAGCGCTTACCGGTCCTGCTGTTTACCGTTTCCGGCGGCGCCCGCATGCAGGAAGGGCTGCTCTCTCTGATGCAGATGGCCAAGACCAGTGCCGCGGTAGCGCGCCATCAGGCGGCCGGCCTGCTTTACCTTGCTTTTTTAACTGACCCCACAACAGGCGGCGTCTCCGCAAGCTTTGCCAGCCTGGGCAATTACCTGATCTCCGAGCCCGGCACGATTATCGGCTTTGCCGGCCGGCGGGTGATTGAAGGGACCATTGCCGAGGCGTTGCCGGATGATTTTCAGCGGGCGGAATTTCAGCTGGCGCACGGCTTTTTAGATCTGCTGGTGCGCCGCAGTGAAAGCCGTAGCCTGTTGTCCCGCCTGCTGGCTTATCACAGTCAGGACACCCTCTATCCCAGCTGCAGTCTGCAGCAAAAACCGCCGCAGGAACCGCAAAACCAGCAGGCCGCCGCGCCTGAGCTGATTCAACACCGCGGGTCTGACTGTCTGGATCTGATTCATGCTAAAGACCGGCCTAATTTCACAGATTATCTTGGCCTGATCTTCACCGACACCATTGAGCTGCACGGCGACCGCTGCTATGGCGATGACCCGGCTCTCTGGGGCGGCCTGGCACGGCTGGACGGCCGGGCGGTCACCTTGATCGGTACCGTTAAAGGCCATAATCTGGCCGAAAACAACCGCTGCCATTTTGGCATGCCTCATCCGGAAGGCTATCGCAAGGCCAGACGGCTGATGCTGGAGGCCGGGCGTTGCGGCCGGCCGGTCATCTGTCTGATCGACACGCCCGGCGCATACTGCGGCGTCGGGGCGGAAGAGCGGGGACAGGGAGAAGCGATCGCTCGTTGTCTGGAGACGCTGGCTGCTCTAGATACCCCGGTGGTAGCCGTGATCCTGGGCGAAGGTGGCAGCGGCGGCGCGCTGGCCCTGGCGATGGGCGACCGCCTGGGCATGCTGTCCAATGCCATTTATTCTGTCATTTCACCCCGCGGTTACGCGTCCTTACTCTGGAAAGATCCCGGCCGGGAGCGGGAAGCGGCTGATACGGCCCGCATCACTGCTTTTGACGCGCAAAAAATGGGCATCTGTGATCAGATTATCGCGGAGCCAGAGGGCGGGGCCGGCCAGGACCCGGCAGCGGTGGCCCGGGGAATCCGGAGCTTTTTGTCACAGAGTCTGGAAGACTTGCTGGCTTTGCCGTCAGACTGTATACTGAATCAGCGGCAAGCCCGTTTCCGTGCGTTGGGGGCTTACCGGGAATCCTGATCCGGAAGGAGTGGGAATGGAAGCTACAAATTATGATCCTGCCGCGCGCTCCGCGGCCCTCAGGCGTCTGGCGGAAGCAACAGCCACAGCCACAGACCACCAGGCGCTGCGGCTCCTGCTGGAACAGGCGGCGGAGTTAATGGCTTCCGCAATTGATCCGGGCAGGCTGTCAGCCAAGCAGATCGCGCCCCCCGTTTTGCTGGCGCTGGACGGCCGCTGCGCCGCCGGTAAAACGACGTTGGCCCAACGCTTTCAGACCCTGGTCCGGACTTTGGGATGGGATGTTCCGGTTTTGCATATGGACGATTTCTTTTTGCCCCCGCAGCTTCGCCACGCGGACCGCCTGGCCTGGCCCGGCGGCAACGTGCACTTTGAGCGCTTTGAAGCGGAGGTGCTGCGCCCCTTAAGTCAAGGGCGATCTGCCTGGTACCAGCCCTTTGATTGCGGGCGGCAGCGGCTGGAGCCAGGCCGCCTGGTTCAACCTGCGCCCCTGATTCTTACTGAGGGCGTTTACGCATTACACCCGCAGCTGCGCCCCTATTACAAGCGGGCCGGCCGGGTCTTTTTTGATATCAGCGCTGAACAGCAACGACAGCGCCTGCTCCGGCGCTGTCTGGATTCGGTTGCGATAGATGACACTGCCGGCCGGGCTAAACTAGCGCGTTTCATATCCGTCTGGATACCCCTGGAGGAGCGATACATCAGTCAGACCGGCCTGGAATCAGCTTGTGCACTGAGCCTCACTGCCGGCTGACACGCTTGTCTGCCGCCTGCCCGGCCGGAGCTGACGGACTAGCGGCTGACTGCCCCCTGACGGACAGGGGCTGCGGGCTGGCTACTTTAACGCGGGAGCGGGACTGGGCGCTTCAGGCTTCCCCGATATCTACCAGCTCAATATCCCGATTGCGTTCCAGCACCCAGTTAATCGCCCAGTCGGACTCAAAAAGCAGCACCGGACGTTCATGGGCGTCCAGCACTTTCATGGTGGTACTGGTCAGGGTCAGATCATCAAAATCACTGACCAACGCTTCAGCTTTACCGTGGATTTTAAGCCAGCGGGCATAGCGGTAGTTCAGCATCTGCGAACGGATATCCACGTTATACTCAAAGCGAAGCCGATACTCCAGAACATCAAACTGAAGAACCCCGACGACCCCGACCACAAACGTTTCTGTCCCGATATCAGGCCGTTTATAGATCTGGATGGCACCTTCCTGAGCCAGCTGCTCCATCCCTTTGAGAAACTGCTTGCGTTTCATGGAATCCCTGGCACTGATGGCCGCAAAATGCTCCGGGGGGAAAACCGGAATCCCGGCGAAGACAATATCCTCACTGCCTTCGCACAAACTGTCGCCAATGCGGTAAATGCCCGGATCAAAGACACCGATGATATCACCGGCGTACGCTTCTTCTACCACCTTATGATCTTGGGCCATGAACTGCTGGGGCTGAGCCAGGCGAATGCTTTTTTTGGTGCGGACCTGCCGCACTTCCATATTTTTTTCATAGGCGCCGGAGCAAATCCGGATAAAAGCCAGGCGGTCCCGGTGATCAGGGTTCATGTTAGCCTGAATTTTGAAGACAAAACCGGAGAAGCAGGGACTGGCGGAGGGAATGACCCCCTGATTGCTGGAACGGTCCAGCGGCGGCGGCGCCATTTTCAGAAACGCTTTTAAAAACGTCTCCACGCCAAAATTCGTCAGCGCTGAGCCAAAAAACAGCGGAGTCAGCTCGCCCTTAAGCACACGTTCAAGGGAAAACGTTTCTCCCGCCTCTTCCAGCAGAGTGATATCATCTCTCAGCTTTTGAACATCCGCGTCCGACCCAAGTTCCCGTGGCAGGTCAGGAGAAGCCAGATCAACGGAGAGGGCCTTTACTTTGCTGGCGCCATGGTCTCCGCTGTGTTCATCAAAAAACTCCACCTTACCGCTCTGACGGTTGTAGATGCCTCTGAATCGGCCGTCCCGGCCAATGGGCCAGTTCATGGGATAACTGAAAATGCCCAGCACCTGTTCCAGCTCATCCATCAGATCAAGCGGTGGCAGCGCCGCCCGGTCCATTTTATTGATGAACGTAAAAATGGGAATGTGGCGCAGGCGGCAGACCTGAAAGAGCTTGATGGTCTGTGGCTCTACACCTTTGGCTCCGTCCAGCAGCATGACCGCGGCATCGGCCGCGCACAGGGTACGGTAGGTATCTTCTGAAAAATCCTGATGCCCCGGAGTATCCAGGATGTTGATGCAGTAGCCGTCATAATCAAACTGCATCACGGAACTGGTAACAGATATACCTCTTTGCTTTTCTATCTCCATCCAGTCACTGGTAGCATGCCGGCTGGCTTTACGGGCTTTAACCGAGCCAGCCAGATGAATCGCGCCCCCATACAGCAGCAGCTTTTCAGTCATGGTGGTTTTACCTGCGTCCGGGTGGGAAATTATGGCAAAGGTACGGCGCCGGGCAACTTCGCGGCGAATTTGTTTTTCTGGTACTGGTGACATATATAAACTCCTTTTTAATCTGAAATCTGGGGCCGTGCAGGCGGATCAGTTCCGCGGCAGGCCGTGGACTCATACCGAACCAGAAGGTGGGCTTCAGCGCGCTGCGCTTTGTTCCGGTTCCGGATAGCTGGCGGTGCCAAACGGCCAGCTAAGGACGGGCCTCCGGAGAGGAGGCGGCGGAGCCTTGTCTTTTCCCCAGACGGTCATCTATAAACTGACGCGCGACGCGCGGCGAACGGCTGGCCCGGCGGTTGCTCCAGACCAGGGCTTCTTGCTGCAGCTGCTCCATTGAACCGGCAAAGCCGCGGGCCAGGGCCAGGTGCCGGATGATTGCCAGATATTCAGTTTGCAGCGGCTGCCGGAAGGTGAGATGCAGACCAAAGCGGTCGGCCAGACTCAGACGCTCGTCCCGCTCATCATCCGCAAAGCGGGCGCTGCTTTCAGGATCACCGGATTCAGCCAGCAAATGCCGGCGGTTGGAAGTGGCGCAGATCAATATATTGCTGCCCCGTTCCGTTAAGCCGCCCTCAAGCAGGCGTTTGAGCTGGTGATACTCAGCTCCGGCATCTGAAAAAGACAGGTCATCAAACAGCAGGATAAAATGCTGGGTCTGCCGGCTTAGTCGGGGCAGCCAGGTATGGAGCTGGTCCATCGTCTCAGGACTGACTTCAATCAAGCGCAGTCCCTGTCCGGCATAGCGAGGTAGTACTGCCCGGACGGCGGAGGACTTACCACTGCCGCGGGGCCCTGTCAGCAGGACATCATGGGCAAAGTCTCCGCGTACAAAGCCAGCTATGGTTTGATCCAGCCGGCTGAGATTGCCGCTGTAATCATAAAGCAAGTCAAACGCTGCGTCCGGCAGCTCCCGGCGCAGCGGTTCCAGCTGTCCATGCCGGAGACTCAGCGCGGGATAACAGGCGGTCAGGCCAGCACCCTGGGTGCGGTGGAACTGCTGCAGTTGCCGTAAAGCCGCGGCCCAGGCTCCCGGGAGGCTTAATGTAGACAGCAACTGCTGCTGCAAGTCGGAGGCCTCTGGTAAAATACCCGCATTGACAGCAGGAGTCGGGAGCAGCCGCGCGCTGTCCGGCTCAGGCAACCGCTGCAGCAGCGGCAGCAGCCATTCCTGATCTGAGGCTATGAGCAACTGTCTCAGCTGCAGCCGGATATCTCCCAGATCAATCTGAGCTAAATCCTGCAGGGCACTCAGATCCGCCAGCGCCTGGTCTGCCAAGACGGCTGACGTGTACGGGTCAGCCTGCCCGACCGGCCCTGAGATCTGCGTTTCCGCCGCCAGGTAGCGGGTAAAGGGATTTTCCTGCAGCAGCAGCTGGTGAACCAGCCAGGCCGGCCAGGAACCGGAGGGTTCCTCCTGAAGGAGATCAGCATAAAAAGCTGATGTCTGTTTCAGCAGCGCAATGGATGCCAGGGCCTGGTCCCGTGACTGTTCAGGTCGGGCTTCGCCTTCGCTTAACAGCTCAGCCAGCTGACGGAGCATCAGGCGAAGCTGCTTTACCACAGCCAGCTCCGTGAGCGGACGGTAAACCGTCAGACAATCAAGGGAGACAGCCAGGCGGCGCCAGGCCTGGGCGGATTGAAACGGACTGGGACGCATGGTGTTTCCTCCTTCAGGTTTGAGATAAGTTGCCAAAAACTTTACCAATCTCGTATAATACAAAAATAACACGTGTACTTTCAAGTCCGCGTTAAATCTTTATGCTTTTCAGGATTATAGACGGAGGAAAAGATGTCAGGTCATTCAAAGTGGAACAATATCAAGCGCAAAAAAGGCGCGGCGGATGCTGAACGCGGCAAGATCTTTACCAAGATCGGCCGTGAGATTCAGGTAGCAGTTAAAAACGGCGGACCGGACCCGGCAATTAACGGCAGGCTGAAGGATATAATTGATAAAGCAAAAGCAAATAATATGCCTAATGATAACATCCAGCGCAGTATCAAGAAAGCCGCTGGTGATGCCAATAGTGAAAACTATGAGGATATTATTTATGAAGGTTATGGTGTAGGCGGCGTGGCCGTCATGGTCCGTACCCTGACGGATAACCGTAACCGCACAGCCGGAGATGTCCGCCATACCTTTGATAAGTTTGGCGGTAATATGGGCACCACCGGCTGCGTGTCATTTATGTTTGAGGACAAGGGCTGCATCATCATAGACGGTGAGGAACTGGAGGATGAAGATCAGCTGATGATGGATGCGGTTGAGGCCGGCGCTGAGGATATGAAGGCGGAGGATGGCGCGTTTGTCATCTACACTGCCGTGGATGATTTTGCCGCGGTCCGTGAGGCGCTTTCCGCCAAGGGCTATGAGCTGGCGGAGGCTGATATAGAGCCGATCCCCAATACCTACGTATCTCTGGATGATCCGGATCAGCAGAATCAGCTGAGCCGCATGATTGATATGCTTGAGGACAATGATGATGTACAGGATGTTTATCACAACTGCAGCAATGTCTGAGACCGTGAGCTGAGCCATGCCATTTGGTTGGAACTGGAAAAAAAGTCGGGATCACGCTGCTCAGACCAGGCCTGATCCGCAGGAAAAGCTGGCGTCTTTGCAGGCTGCCCTGCAAAAACAGCCTGGCGTGCCGCCGGCGGCTGCGGGTGACGCTGACCGGTCAGCTGATCAGCCGCCGGCAGAGGCCTGGCCGCGGCGGGACAAGATGGCTGCGGAAGACCGCGGCCCAGCCGATTGGGTGGAGGCTTTCAGCCGGAATTCCCTCAACAATCTGCGCGGCATGCGCGGGCTGCAGCAGGTGGTGAATTCACTGCAGCCGGAAGATCTGGAATTTACAAATGACAGTGACCTGCGCAAGGCGCTGTCCAATATAGTGGTGGTGGCGTTTGTGGGCTCCAGCGGGACCGGTAAAAGCACGCAGGCTCTGCGGGTGGCGCGGGAACACAGGATTGACTATATCATTGATGACGGCCTGCTGATTCATGGCAGCCGTATTTTGGCGGGAACCAGCGCCAAACGGGCCAACACCAAGCTGGAATCCGTCCGCCAGGCTCTGTTCCTGGATGAAACACGCTGCCGTAACATGCGCCGCACCCTGGCGGAGAATCATCCCACCACCCTGATGATTCTGGGAACCAGTGAGGGCATGCTGCAAAAAATCTGCGCCAATTTGTGGCTGAACCCGCCGGCTATGCTGATCCGGATTGAGGACGTGACCACGGAGGAGCAAAGACGGCTGGCCAGGACTACCCGGCTGACCGAGGGACAACACACCATACCGGTCCCCAGTATGGAGATCAAGCATGAGTTCAGCGGCTACTTTCAGGACTACCTGGACCGGTTCAGACGTCGGCCACCGGAGTATCAGTCTGAACTGGATAAACCGATTCTGTCCGGTATGGCCGGCAGCGGCTACGACGCTGAGCGTACGGTCGTCCGGCCTACCTTTTCAAGCCTGGGCCGTTATTCTATTTCAGATGAAGCTATGCAGCACCTGGTGGACTACACCTGTCAGACGGTTCCCGGGGTGGCAGGCGTAACCCGCTTTACCATGGAAAAGGCTACCTACGGGGTGAGCCTGAGCGCGGATCTGGCCTTGTATTTTGGCTATAATGCCCAGGAGGTCATGCAGGCCGCTCAGGAAACCTTGCGGGATAAACTGGAGCTATACACATCTATCAACATTCTGGCAGTCAATGTCCGGGCTGCCCGGGTCGTGCACGTTGATAAAAGGAGCAATGGCGGCAGCCCTGCCGCCGGCTCAGTTTATGTCAGTGAGGAAAGCAGGAGAGCGATATGAGCACTGATCCCAGCCGAGAAACAATCTATACGATTCCTGTTAATGATGCGTTCAGCCGACCTGAACCCTGTCCGCTTTGCCGGCTGGCTGAACGCTGTGAAGCGGAGCTGCTGGACTATTATCTGGGACCTTCGCTGATGGAACCGGATGTGCGGCAGCAGACGAACGCCCACGGCTTTTGCCAGTCACACCTGCGGGCCATGTACCTGAGCCAAAAGAATCGCCTGGGCCTGGGCTTGATGCTGAGAACCTATCTGGAAGAAGGGCGGAACGAATGGTGTGGCAATCTGAACCAGGCAGCCGGCGCCCAGGCTGAAAAGCGGCGCCTCTTTGGCACAAAAAACAGCGACAGCGGCAAAGAGGCCTTGCGCCTGGCCGCTCAGAACCTGAGACAGGAGACAGAAGACTGTGTGGTCTGTCAGCGCAGTGCCTATACGATGGACCGCTATATGGATGTTTTCTGCTGGCTGTTTGGACATGACCCGGTTTTCCGGCAGAAATTCAACCGGACGCAGGCCTTTTGCCGGCCGCATCTGGCTTTGCTGCTGGATTCGGCAGCAAAATATATGGACCGGAGGACTGCCGGTGAGCTTGCGGCGGCCCTGGCGGACAAACAGGCCCGCTACTGGGATAAATTGTCCCAGGATGTGGAGTGGTTTACTTTAAAGTTTGATTACCGCAATACAGACAAACCCTGGGGAGACGCCAAGGACGCCTTACCACGGGCGATTGATGAGCTGGAAGGGCGGACGGAAGGAGGCCTGACACCAGATGAATCAACCTGAGCCACTGCGGCAGAATACAGCAGATAAACTCAGCCTGCAGAGCCGGACGGCGGTGATGAGCGACACCGAAACCGTGCTGCTGCCCCTGGAAGCGCCGGTACTGCGCCATACGGAAAGTGGCGGCGGCAAGACGCTGATCATCCTGGGATCCGTTTCTTTAGGCGCGGATCATCTGCCAGGCGAGGCCGGATTGAGCGGTGGCCTGGCTGCGGCAGGCCAGGCTAATGGGGTACCGGGACTGGGTGAAGTATTACAGCGACGGTTTTTGCATGCGCTCCGGTCCGTGACACGCAAGCCCGCGGCGCTGCTCTTCCTTAATTCAGGTGTAAAGCTCCTGGCGGCGCAATCCGCAGTGCATAAGACCCTGCTGGATTTAAGCCAGCAGGGCATAAGACTGTATGCTTGTCAGGAATCGGTTCACAGCTATCACATTGAAACGCTGAGCAAAACCGAGCTGTTAAATTCAATCGGCATGGCTGAACTGATGCTGAACATGGACAAAGTGATTACGCTACCCTGTGGTTAAGGGGAAAGCAGCCCTGGCTTGTAAATCTTGCATGTTTTGTGCCGGCCGTGGTATGATCAAAGGCACGAATTCCGGGGGTTAATGACCGTGGAGCAAAGTGCTTGTACATATACAATGCTTAGCGTTGAGCTGACTCAAGGCCGTAAAGGGACTGTACGGGCTTTGTTTGATATGCGCAACGGGATCATGAAATGGCAGGAGACCAATCGCTGGAACCGTAATTTCACACGGTCTTTATCTGACCGGGATGTTCAGCGCCTGCAGGAGATGATCCTGAGTTGCCGGATCCCTCAGTGGCAGCCTTATTTTCCTGACCGCCCGCATGTTGAAGCCGAGCAGCCTTGTCATGTTCGCTGGGAGCTATCATTATTCAGGAATGATGTGGAGCCGGAGCTGCACTTTGAGGGTTGTGATGATTTTCCACCATCTTTCGGGCACCTAAGGGATGTGCTGACCCTGGTGATCCGTCAGCCTTTTCAGGTTCTGGACTGAGGCGGCCTGGCAGCCGCTTTTTTTGACAATCGCCGTGGTCTGTTCCTGTGCTATACTAAATTTATGATGATTGGGTCATGAATACAGTAAGGAGGATCACATGTCAGCTAGCATAGTCAGTTTGGAGGGCATAAGTACGGAGTCAGAGGTGGTAGCGCATAAGATCAGGCTTGAGCTATCCGCTCTGCGTCGTATTGGTGTCCGTTCGGTTAAAATTCTGCACAGCAGCCCTGATCAGGAAACAGAACGGGAGCTGGGGCAGGCCTGCCGCCAACTGCTGAACAATATGCTCGCTGAAAACAAAATCAGGGCTTTCTGCCCGGGGGAGTTTTTTGGCCCGTTTGAAAAGGAAGGTCAATCCATGGCCCGCTTTGACGGCCACCTGAGGCAAGACCCGGATTGGGCGCGGCACAACCAGCACATTACAATGGTGGCGCTGTAATTGATCGATTCATAGTAAAACAGATGGGAGGCGGCAGGTGGCGACTTGCTGCCAGTCTGTGATTCTTAACAGGTGTGATGCATGATGTCTGACAAACCAAGTAATCCGGATCGTGTCCAACCGCCGCAAGTTGCGGACCAGCCTGCGGCCGCTGCCCAAACGGCTGCCTGCGAGGCTGCAAACTGGGGTGATTTTGTCCAGCGCTGTGACAATTGCAGAAACTGTGATCTGGGATCCAGCCGGACCAACTGCGTGGTATGGCGCGGCGCACTGCCTGCTCCGCTGATGCTGGTGGGGGAAGGTCCCGGCGCCCAGGAGGATTTGGAGGGCAAGCCCTTTGTGGGGCAGTCCGGCCAGTTGCTGGACTTGCTGCTGCAGGCCAATGGTCTGACTGAACAGCAGCTGCATGTCTGCAATATTGTCAAGTGCCGGCCGCCGGGCAACCGCCAGCCCTCGGAGGAGGAGGCCCAGGCCTGCCGTCCGCTGTTCCGGGAGCAGTTTTTATTTGTCCGCCCCAAAGTGATCCTGCTATTAGGCGCGACCGCTTACCGCTATTTTACCGGCCGCCGGGACGGCATAACCAAGGTGCGCGGCCAATGGATTGAGAATAACGGCTACTTTATCATGCCAACCCTGCATCCGGCTTATGTGCTTCGCGACAACCGGCAACGGGACAAAATCTGGGCGGATGTCTGCGCGGTCAGACTTAAACTTGAAGCGCTCGGTCTGCTCGAACCCCTTCAATTTGTTCCGGCCATGCCGCAGGGCCGTAAAAAGGAGAGCAATTAATGCTGCCGCAAGGCCATAAAACTGAAAAGAAAATTCTGCTTTTTGCGTTTGGACTGACTGCTCTGGTCCTGGGGCTGTATGCGCCATCCTGGAGCAGCCAATACAAGGCTGCGGAGCCAGCTTTATTGCAGACTGATGAGTCGATGAGTGACTCACCGGCTGTGTCGCTGGAAATGGCAGCCGGGTCGGCTGAGCTTCTGAATCGTTCAGCTTTAACCGACGGTCAGGCTGCGACAGCCAGTGCCGGTACGGATTCAACCGGGGCAGTCGGCAGCACGGGCGCGGCCGGGACGGATACTGAGGGCGAGGAGCGGCTGACCACCGCTGATGGCAGCGTGCTGCCGGATGAAATTGAGCTGGCCAGCACCCATTACCGCCAGACTGATCCGGCCTGGGCGGCTATGATCATGCAAAAAGACGGCGATGATATCGGTACGTATGGCTGCGCCCTGACCAGCCTTAGTATGGCGGCCAGCTTTTACGGCATTGATCTGAACCCAGCTGAGCTGAATACCGCCCTGGGCGATTATGCAGATCCGGTTGAATGGGCGGCCTTTGCGGCAAAGTACGGCCTGCTGATCGGGCGCCAGGACAGTAGCCTGGACCCGGGCAGCCGCCTGACGGACCGGAATTATGTCCGTGATCAGGTGATACGGGAGCTGGCGGGAGGCAACCCGGTCATCCTGGGCATCCGGCTAAAAGACAGCGGCACGACGCATTTTGTGCTCTGTTATGGCTATCGATATGTTGACGGCGCTTACAGTGTCCTGGTCAAAGATCCCAGTACCAATAATGATTACCAGACGTTAGCACAGATACCTGATACCTGGGAGGTCTACCGGCTGCTGACTTTTTATGTCAGTGATCTGGACTCAAGCGGGGATAGCGCCTCATGAGCGCTGGACCCAATCCGTCACGCAGGCAGCCCCCGCAGTATGCCCGTAAACGTACCGGCAAGCAGCAGGCAAACCGCTCGCGACGGAACAGCAATAGAATACTGGCGATTCTGACTGGTTTAGTCCTGTTATTACTGCTTTGCCTGCTGCTGCTCAAGCAGTCCCGGACGGACAGCCGTTCAACCGATTCAAGCTATCAGGAAAATGCTGCCACCGAAAGCAGTCAGGTCGCTGGCAATCAGGCTGACACCGGGGATACCCAGGCTGTGAGCGCGACGGAATCCCTCAGTCAAGGCACGGCGGATCATGCGGACGGACTCAGCGCTCAGACCGCTCTGACGGTGGATTTAAGTCAGGCTGTGGTGGTGGATTTGCCAGACATCTTTACGCAACAGGGGGCGGTTCTGACAGCTCTGATGTCAGACGGCAGACTATTACTGAATTCTGGCAGTCACCTTGGCTTGTGGGATCCGGCTGATCAGGTCTATACGGAGATCGCCGCCGCGGATTTTGGCTTGCAGGCCGCCGCGCGGGGCCAGCTGGTTGTATATGGCATCGGCGGGGATGAAATGCCGCAGATCTTCCTATGGAATATGGCTGACAGCAGTCAGCAAACGCTGCTGGAGGATACGGCCGGGGGCTTTTATGGTCTGGAGCTGGATGACCAGGGCAATCTGTATACCACCCAAACTGATCCTGATGCCAGCGGCAAGGCGGCCGGTGCCTGGCTTAAGGTCAGCTTAAGTGATGGCCAGACTCAGTCCGTCGGCTCCGATCAGAGAGATCTGGCGCTCTATCAGCTGAGCCGCATCTGGCCACAGGTTCCGCTGACCTGGGCCTACAGCAACGGGCAAACCTGGTATGAGGCGGTCAAACAGCCGGACGGCCCCCTATTTGCACTGCAATTAACCTATGTGGATACGGCCGGCGATCTGTACCGTTACAGCATCGCCCAGGTCAGCAGCAACTCGGACGGCGCCGGAGCCGGTGCTTTGCAGATGATTTTGTCAGATGAGGAAGGCGGTCGTCCCGAGCTTAGCGCGGCCGCTGATTTGCTGGTGGTAAATGGTCGTCTGGCCTATGACAGCAGTGCCCGCCGCTGGTATCAGCTGCCGGCCACCGTCAGCCAGCCGCTGGAATCGACCGCCCGGATCCTGGGGGCTGACAGCAGCGGTAAAAATCTGTACCTGGCGGCAGCCACGGATAAAAATGGCCGATTTAACCGTCTGATCATTGTTCCTGAACCTGCAGCCTGATCGATTCCCGGGGCAGCGGAGGCGTTGTCCCTGTTCAAAGTGCGATAGGAGGCCTACAGAATGGATTTACAGCCGTTAAAGGATTTTATGGATCAGCTCACTACCTGGCGCATTCCCGGCGCGGATCTGGCGGTCAGCTGGAAAGGCCGGGAGGTTTTCCGCTACCAGTCGGGTTATGCGGATCTGGCCGCCCATAAACCGCTTCAGGGAGATCAGCTTTATAATCTGTATTCAGTCAGCAAGGTTTTCACCTGCACAGCCGCTTTACAGCTCCTTGAAAAGGGTAAGTATATCCTGACGGATCCGGTCAGCCAGTATTTGCCGGAATTTAGTCATCCCAAGGTGCAGCGGGTCAGTCCTGACGGAACTGTGTCCCTGACTGAGGCCAGCCGGCCTATCCGGATCATGGATCTGTTTACCATGTCTGCGGGTCTGGACTATGATCTGAATTCCGCTCCTATCCAAACCGTAAAACAGGCTACCGGCGGCCGCTGCCCTACCCAGGCGGTGATCCGGGCGCTGGCAGAAAAACCGCTGCAGTTTGAACCGGGCACGCACTGGCAATACAGCCTGTGCCATGATGTACTGGGCGCGCTGATTGAGGTCTGGAGCGGGCAGAACCTGGGCGACTATATGCGGCAGCATATCTTTGATCCCCTTGGCCTGAGTGATACCGGCTTCAGTCTGAGCGCTGATCAGGAGCCCCGCTTAGCGGAACAATATCGCTTCAATGAGCAGACCGGCCAGGCAGAGCTGACGCCCGGAGGCTCAAATGAATATCGCCTGGGCAGCGAATACCAAAGCGGCGGAGCCGGCCTGATCTCCTCCGTCAATGACTGCCTGCGGCTGGCTGACGCGCTTGCTCATATGGGCAAGCATCCTTACAGTAAAGCGCCTCTGCTGGCACAGGCTACCATAGAGTTGATGCGCACCAATCATCTGGATCCGGTACGGCAGCAGGACTTTAACTGGGATCCCATGCTGGGATATGGTTATGGCCTGGGGGTGAGAACGCTGGTTGACCGCAGCCTGGGAGGCTGCCTGAGCCCGGTGGGTGAATTTGGCTGGGGCGGAGCGGCCGGCGCGTATATGTTGATCGATCCGCTGAATGAGCTGAGTATTTTTTATGCTCAGCACTTACTGAACAGCCAGGAGCCCTATGTACACCCCCGGCTGCGCAATCTGGTTTATGCCTGCCTGAATCCGGAGCGGTTTTAGTTCAGTCAGGGGAGACAGATATACTGCTGCTTCAATTGTGCGGCTAAGCGGGGCAGCTGCGCTTCTGTGGCGGTCAGCCGGCCGCTGTAAAGGGGGGCCCGCCCGCCGCCCTTTACCGGACAGCAGGCTTTAAGCTGCTGCCACAAATCCTCAGGCGCAGAGGACTGCTGCAGCAGATAGAAGGTCAGGGGGGCTGGCGCGGCATCACCCGGAGCGGCGCTGCCTGAAGCCAGCAGCAGGAGACTGGCAGCTTGAGGTCGGCCGGCTGTTATAGCCCAAAGCTTGCGGGCGGCCTCTTTCAGCTGCCGGGAATTGCAGTCACGGAAGAGGATCAGCGCCGGCTCTGTCGTTGAAGACTCCGGCAAACGCGCCAGACAGTGCTCCAGCCAGCGGTCTTCGCCCTGGCGGACCAAAGCCCGCTGCTGCCGGAGTTCTTGCTGCAGCAGACGGATCCCCTCGGCAAGGTCCGTGCGGGGACGCGAAAGGCCAGACGCCGCCAGGTCCAGCTGCTGCTGCCAGCGCTGCACCTCCCGCAGGGCGCGGCGGCCTGCCAGCATGGTCAGCCGCATCCCGCCCTTATAAGATTCTGCGTCACAAAGTTTGATCAGGCCAAGCTCCCCGGTCCGCCGCACCTGGGTGCCGCAGCAGGCACAGCAATCATAGCCCGGAACCGTGACCAGTCTGACAGCGCCGTCCAGCTCAAGTTTACTACGGTAGGAAATTGAGGGCAGCTGCTGCCGGTCCGGATAGCTGATGTCATAGGGGAGATTCTGCCAGACCGCCTGGTTGACCTGATCTTCGATCCAAAGCAGCTCTGCCGGAGCAAGCGGCCCGTTGAAGTCCAGGGTCGTCAGGTCCTGACCAATATGAAAGCCTACATTGTCATAGCCAAAGCGCCGGTGCGTGACCCCGCTGACCAGGTGCTCGGCAGAATGCTGCTGCATCAGGTCATAGCGGCGGAGCCAGTCAATCTCACCATATAAGCGCGTGCCGGGCTCCCAGCTGATCGGCTGGTCCAGGAGATGCCAGATCACGCCTTCATGATCAATCTGAGTATCAACCACGCTGTAGCTTGCGCCCGCGGCCGCGGCAGCTTCAGCCCCCGGCACCAGGGCGGAGGCTGCCGCCGGCCCGTCCCCGGTCAGGTCGGCTTCCGCAGCCTTCCGCAGCAAGCCGCGATCGCCCGGCTGTCCGCCGCCTTCAGGATAAAAACAGGTCTGGTCCAGTCTCAGCTCGGTCTGCCCCTGCCGTACCCTTGCGGCCACCACCCTGGCGGTGAAGTGCCTGCGGTAACTGTCCGCGTAATAAAGTTCGCTAAAGCTTTCAATCATCTGATCTATCCCCTTATATATCTTTTACTGGATCGTTCAGCGGGAGCGTACAGCGCACGGGCGCCCGCCGCGGCAGGCTGTTCGGTAATGCAGCTGACCCTTTATGCTTGATATTTTATTAGCCTACCGCTAAACTGCAAGTAAAGCGCCTGCTGCAGCGGCCATAAAGGCTGCTGACTGTCCGGTACGGACGGACAGCGGTCGCGCTGTTAACAGACAAGGCTGCGTTTCTTGCGCAAACGGCTTCCACAGCCTGCAATCGGATTGGCTGCTGTTTAAAACCGCCAAGGCTATGCTATTATTATAGCAATTGAACGGCTCAGCCTGACCTCCAGCTCGGGGCATGGTGCCGCTTCATGGGAGGTAAAAATGAAAAAAGTTATTGTGGAAGTCTGTGCCGGCACGCGCTGCACGATCAGCGGGTCAATGGACATTGTGGCCAATATTGAAAATTTGCTATCTACTTATGATGAAGAAGGTAAGCCAATGTACGATATTGAGGTCCGTAATGTTCCCTGCCAGCATGATTGTGAAAAAGACGGCAGTTTAGCGCCGGTCGTGATTGTGAATGGAGAAAAGATCGTCTGCGCCAGCAGCGATCAGGTCATGAACCGGATATCTGAACTCCGCGACTAAAGGGGAGAACATGAGAGGGATTTTTACACCGATAACCAAACTCAGACGTGATGTGTTTACAGAGGTCGCTCGCTTTGGGTATGAGCGGGATCTGCAGCATACGGATTACGGCTACTTTTATGAAGCCAGTTACCGGATTATTCCCGGTGAAAGACCGACTTACAGAGAGAGTGTGTTTAAAGAACGCGCCATAATCCGGGAACGCTTCAGGCTGGCTATGGGTATGAAAATCCGGGATCAGGATCACTATGAAAGCCTGACGGCGGATATGCAGACCATGGACTCAACAGCCAAGCAGTCTGAGATGCCCATCGTCAATGTTATTCCCTTTGCCTGTGAGGCCTGTCCCACCAATACTTACCGGGTCAGCAACAACTGCCGCAAATGCCTGGCTCATCCTTGCACCGCGGTCTGTCCGGTCAAAGCCATCAGCATCGGTGATAAGGCGGCGGTGATAGATGAAGCCAAGTGCATCCGCTGCGGCCGCTGCTTTGAGGCCTGTCCCTATCACGCCATTTTACATTTTGGCCGCCCCTGCGCGGAAGCGTGCGGAGCCAATGCCATTGGCAGTGATGAGCTGGGCCGTTGCAAAATCGATCGGGACAAATGTGTTTCCTGCGGTCTGTGTATTGTCAGCTGTCCCTTTGGCGCCATTGCGGATAAATCGGAGATCTTTCAGATTATTACGGCCATCAGGACTGGCGAAGACGTATACGCCGCGATTGCCCCGGCTTTTGTGGGACAGTTTGGCCCGCTGGCCACGCCTGCCAAAGTTTTCAGCGCCCTGAAAGCCCTGGGCTTTAAAGACGTGATTGAGGTCGGCATGGGCGCGGACTTATCATCCAGGCATGAAGCCAGATTATTTGTTGAGAACGTCCCGGCCAGGCAGCCCTTTTTGGGGACCAGCTGCTGTCCGTCCTGGGAGGCCTTTGCCCGCAAAGTCCTGCCCGGTGATACCGGCCGCTGTATTTCAAGCTCCTCTACGCCCATGGTGGCTACCGGGCAGCGGATCAAGCAGGATGATCCCAAAGCCAAAGTTGTGTTTATTGGTCCTTGTGTGGCAAAAAAAATGGAAGGGCTGGAGGAAGATGTCAAGCCGTATATTGATTTTGTCATGACCTTTGAGGAGGTCATGGGTATGTTTGCCGCCAAACATATTGAAATCAGCGATATGCAGGAGGACGACAAGCCGGCTGAGGCCTCCCATGACGGCCGCCATTATGCGGTGGCTTCCAGCGTCGCGCCGGCTATTGCTGCTTGTATCAAGGAACTGGAGCCGGGCCGGGACGTGCAGATCGCCCATGCGGATTCCCTGGCGGACTGCAAAAAAATGCTGCTTTTAGCTAAAGCAGGTAAATACAACGGTTATTTACTGGAGGGTATGGCTTGTCCCGGCGGCTGCGTCGGCGGTCCTGGCACCCTGATGCCCATTGCCAAAGCCGGGGTGGCGGTGGATAAATTTGCCAAGACATCGCCCTGGGAACACGCGGACCAGAACCCGGTTGTACAGGGCAGGCCGATACCAGGTGTCACGCCGCCGCCAGGCTCTGCCACTACTGACCCCGCCCGCCATACGGGGGAGTGATTTGAAGTCTTCTGTCTGGGTTATCAGATTGCGGCTGGCGCTTCTGCTGGTACTGGCCGTTCTTGCCTGGAGACTGGGCCTGTTCAAGGTAACAACCTGGCAGGCTTTCTCCAGCTCTTTTTTTGCGGCTGCAGGGAGCCGGCAAGCCGGATTACGTTTACTGAGCGGCGCCATCATTACGGTATTGACCGCCGCGGTGGCTGCGGTGGTCAGTCGATTACTGTCCGGTCCTCTGACTGCTCTGGGGTGGAAAAATCTAAGCCAGCAAAAATGCGACAGCCTGGGCAGCGCCCTCCTGCAGCTTTATCTCAGCGCTTTCAACGCCATACCTGGTTTGCTGCAGGCGTTGATCTGGAGCCGGCTGCTCGGCCTGGGCGGGC
This sequence comes from Oscillospiraceae bacterium HV4-5-C5C, assembly GCA_012034405.1. GTDB lineage: Bacteria > Bacillota > Clostridia > Saccharofermentanales > Fastidiosipilaceae > JAAVLZ01. The sequence continues at coordinate 175,246 of JAAVLZ010000002.1, forward strand.
AGGCAGGCAGGCTCTGGACCGCTCTGGGTCCGCCACTCCTGCTGCTGGCGGGCCTGAGCCTGCAGCTGACGGCTGCCTTTACCGTTGACCGGCTGGGCCCTGACTGGCAGCGCCTGGGCAGGCAGACGGAGAAACCGGCAACGGGCGCCCCTGGTTCAACGGACGACCGTCAGCTGCCGCGGCCTCACCCACTGACACTGGTCAGCGCCTTACCCCGAGCGCTGACGGCTTCCGCGGCCTTTGGCTTTGTGCTGCAAACTGATCTCAGCTGGCAGGCCGGACAGCTGGCTGATCAAACTGACTCACTTTGGCCACTTATTCTGGCTGCGGCCTTTTATTGGCTGCTGTTCAGCCTTGGCCGCTGGCTTTGCTGTAAATTCCCAAGCAATGGCTGAAGTCCGCAGCTTCCCGCCCAGGCGCTGCTGCCCGGGTAAAAACGCGCATTTTGCCTGGCAAATCACACATTCAGCCTGCTGCCAAAGCTGCCCGCCTTTTGCTAAGATATGAATAAGATAACTTATGGAGGCGGCGGCTTTGCCTTACGCCGGGACTGGCTCAGGTCTGACGGCGCCGCAGCAGAGCGGCTGCTTCTTAAAAGCAAGAGAGGCAGACAACATGCAAGCACAAATCCTTGTTACAGGACCAGAAAAGCGGCCTGTTTTTCATCTGACGAACGGACAAATCAGTTATATTATCGGAATAACTGAACGCGCGGCCATACCGGAGCAGCTCTATTTTGGCGCCGCGATCCGACCGCAGGCCGGCTATGATTTTCTGATCGATCGTGAAAACCGCAATGGCGTCCTGCTATTTGATCAGGACCCAACCTCCTCACTGGACTATCTGGGCCAGGAATATCCGTCCTACGGCCACTCGGATTTCCGTCAGCCCGCCTTGCAGCTAACCTATCCGCAGGGAGATCAGGTCACGCTGCTCACGTATGAATCGTACCGGATCCTCGCGCACAAGGAACCGCTGCCGGGCCTGCCCGCCTCTTTTGGCCGGACCCCGGATGATACCATGGTTTTGGAACTGCACTTGAAGGATGAGGGGTCGGGACTCAAGGTTACCTTGCAGTATGCGATCTTTTCGGATGTTGCCGCGGTGACCCGTTCAGCCCGGCTGGAGCAAAGCGGGACGGAGACCCTCTGGATTGACCGGGCTATGAGTCTGGCCCTGGATCTGCCGGATCATGATTATGACCTGATCCATTTTTATGGGGGCTGGGCGCATGAGATGAATCTGGAACGTCAACCGCTGCAGCATGGAATCTATCAGGTTTCAAGTCTGCGCGGAGTCACTTCCGCGGTGCAAACCCCCCTCATCGCCCTGGCCAGACCGCAGGCTGACGAGTTCCAGGGGCAGGTCCTGGGCTTCAACCTGCTTTACAGCGGGAATTTTTTAAGTCAGACGGAGACCGCCCTGTCCGGTACGACCCGGGTGCTGCTGGGCATTCATCCGGACTTGTTCCGCTGGGAGCTTAAGCCGGGTCACAGCTTCCAGACGCCGGAAGCTGTGATGGTCTATAGCCACAACGGTCTTAACGGCATGAGTCAGGCCTTTCATGATTTTTACCGGCGCCACCTGATCAGACGGCCTGCCAGCAAGGCGCTATCTCCTGTCTTGCTGAACAGCTGGGAGGGGTGCTATTTCAATTTTGACCAGGACCGCTTAGTCAGCATGGCGGAGACTGCACGGGAAATGGGGATAGACCTGTTTGTGCTGGACGACGGCTGGTTTGGACACCGGGATGACGACACGACTTCGCTGGGGGATTGGCGGCCGGACCGGCGTAAACTGCCGGAGGGCATCAGCGGTCTCAGCCATAAGATCCACGCGCTGGGGTTGCAATTTGGCCTCTGGATTGAGCCGGAGATGGTCAATCCGGGCACGCCGATCTGGGAGGAGCACCCTGACTGGGTGATCCGCGTACCGGGCAAGTCCGCTTCGCCCAGCCGCAATCAGTATGTCCTGGATATGGGTCGGCCGGAGGTGGTGACAAACCTCTTTGACCAGCTCTGCCGGGTTTTGGACGGGGCCGGGGTGGACTATATTAAATGGGATATGAACCGGCATTTGTCGGAGCTTTACAGTCACGCGCTGCCTGCCAGCCGTCAGAGTGAGCTGAGCCACCGCTACTGCCTGGGGGTCTATCAGCTCTATGAGCGCCTGCTGGAGCGGTATCCCGACATTCTTTTTGAGTCCTGCTCCAGCGGAGGACAGCGCTTTGACGCGGGCATGCTGTATTACGCGCCGCAGGCCTGGGTCAGTGATAATACGGACGCTGTCGCCAGACTGAAAATCCAGTATGGCACCAGTATGGGTTATCCGCTGGCTGCCATGGGCGCGCATGTGTCCGCTGTGCCCAATCACCAGACCGGTCGGGTCACCTCACTGGCCCTGCGCAGCACGGTGGCAAGCTTTGGAACTTTTGGCTATGAACTGGATCCGGCTCAGCTGACGGACGCGGAAAAAGTCCGGATCAAGCAGGATATTGCTGACTTTAAAAAACTGCAGCCAATCGTGGCGAAAGGCTGCTTTTACCGGCTGATCAGCCCCTTTGACCGGCCTGAGCTGTGTGCCTGGATGGCTGTATCTAAGGACAGGCAGCAGGCTTATGTTGCGGTTTTCCGCCTGCTGGAGGTCATGGGTCAGGAGCGTACCCGCATCCCACTGGCCGGTCTGGATCCGGCGCTGCTGTATACGGTCAAAGGCCCCTGGCAGTCCCTGACCCCGCGCTATGGCGATAATCTGATGTCAGCCGGGCTGATCCTGGCCGGCAATAAACGGGACGCCAGCCGGCAGCCGGACGGACAGCGGGGTGATTTTGCGGTTTATACCTTTATGCTGGAGGCGGTGGCGCAAGCTTAAAATAAGCTGAAGCATTTCATTAAGTCTGCTTTAAGTTCCTCTTTTTATACTGTGACCATAAGATAAGCACAGAAAGAGGTGCAGCAAGATGAAACAGTTTAAATCAATCGCTCAAAAAGGTTTAACCGTGCTGGTAGCGGCAGCGCTGGGCAGCGGTATAACACTTGGCTACGATGCATATAAAAGCAGTGTAGGATCGCAGACAGTCAGCGCCGCCGGTACCGAAACAACTGAAAGCAGTGTGGATACCAGTCTCAAGGCGGCCTCAGCCACCTCCGAGACGCTGAATGACGCCACGGTGACCGCCGCGGCCAAGATCAGTCCGTCCATTGTCCTGGTAGAAAATTATCAGGCCCCGTCCAGCAATGGCTCCTTTTATATTCAGAACGGCCGGATATACTTCAGCCAGGGCGGGAGCAACAGCGGAGAAACAGAAGAGCCGGAGCTAGCCGGTGAAGGCTCCGGTATCATCATGAGTACAGATGGCTATATCATCACGAACTACCACGTGATTGAAGACGCAGACAAAATTGCCGTCAAAACCAATGACGGTACAGAATATGAGGCAACAGTGGTTGGTTCGGACAGTGACGCAGACTTAGCGCTGCTTAAGATAGAGGCTACAGGCCTGACCGCGGTTGAAGTGGGCGACTCCACTGAACTGCAGCAAGGCGAAATTGTTATGGCAGTTGGTAATCCCGGCGGCGAAACATTTGAGAACACCGTGACGCTGGGCGTGGTGTCCGCAGTAGAACGGGAGCTGACGATGGAAAACGGTACGACCCTGACCATGATCCAGACCGACGCAGCGATCAACCCGGGTAACTCCGGCGGCGCCCTGTTCAACCTGGACGGCCAGCTGGTCGGTATTACCTCAGCCAAGTATGAAGCCAGCGGCTATGAAAACATCGGCTTTGCCATCTCCACCAGTGACGCCATGCCCATCATTGATAATTTCCTTGAAGAAGCCGAAAACGGCAGCAGCAGTACAGATGAAAGCAGTGAAACTACTTCAACTGAAGACAGCAGCCAGAGCACTGAAAGCCAGGATCAGCAATCCGAGTGGGAAGATTTCTTTAATAACTACTTTGGTAACAACAGCAGCGGCAACAGCAGCAGCGGCAACAGCAGCAGCGGTAACAACAGCAGCGGCAACAGCAGCAGCCAGACGCCGCAGATGTAACCCCGGCTTATGAAAATGACCGCTGACGCGGCGCGGGAAAGACAGCTAGTCTGTTGACCTGAAACGGCTGAACCAAACCTGAGCCCCGGTGATTACAGGATCCTCCATCTGTAATCACCGGGGCTTTTGGCTGCCCGGATAGTTGTATAATAGTTGATAAAGTCAATGATCAGGAGGCTGCTATGGCAGATACCGACTTAAAACCCAGCTTTAAAAAGCAGATAACGGAACGGATTGATGGGCTTGAAAGCCTGGGCAAACGGATTGGCCTCAGTACCGCTCTATTGCTGGTCGGAGCAGGCACAGGCCGTCTGGCAGTCAATGTCAGCGCGGACAGTAATCAACTGCAGAACCGTAGCATTAACGGTAACCAGATCCTGGCTTGTATCATTGAGATCATCTTAACCTTGCTGGCAGTCTATGCCTATGCCCATTTTTCTCAGCGGCGCCTGCAGCGCTGGGGCGAGGGGAAACTGAGCAAGCCAGATGAGCCGGAGTTCAGCTGGCTTAAGGAAGAGTACCAGCAGCAGGCCAGACACTATCTGCTGCTGCTGCTGGGCGCAGGCCTTGCCTGGCTGCTGTCGCTGCTGCTTTATTTTGTTCTGCGCCGGGGCCTGAATACCACCGAGTCTACCGCCACCTTTTGGCTGCTGCTCACCGCGGGCCTGGGTGTTTATCTGCACATAAAGAGCAGTCTTTGCTTTTATGGCTGGCAACTGGCGGTCATAGCTGCCCGTCAGCCGGCTAAGCCTGAAGATACAAAGGGCTTGCGGGCCATGCTCAAGTTCGGGGCGGTTCTGTGGACGTTCATGACGATTGTTTACCTGATCCTGGGCTTACACTTTCACCAATGGGCTCATGCCTGGCTGCTATATCCGATCGCGGGTTTAACCTATTGTCTGCTGCTTACCTGGAGCGTAGCCATTCGCGGCTTACATTGAGGGTGCCGGAATGACAGCCCGCGGGACCGGTCGGCCCGGACTCAAGGATGATATACCGGTTCAGCCGCGCTCAGGAAATGTGGCCGTGACAACGTTGTCTGACCTTAAAAAACAAGAGTTTTCCCAATAAAAAAGCGGATCTCCGGGGGGTGGAGATCCGCTGCTATAGTTTGTAGCCATTGGGGGGAATGAGCTACGAACTGGTGACCCTGACGAGAATCGAACTCGTGATTCCGCCTTGAGAGGGCGGCGTCTTGAACCGCTTGACCACAGGGCCTTAAAGCTTGACTATTGTAACACTGCCGGTCAGATCTTGGCAAGGGGGTCAGGACTAATATTTTACCAGCTGGAAGGCCGGCTCAGCGCTGTCCCCTGGTGGCTGAGATATCTTTCCGCTATTAACTGTCCAGACCAGAAGCCTCAAGCAAGCGGGCCAGCAGTCTCAGCTTATCCACTTTAAAATAGTAGTGACGACTGCCTTCAGAATAGAGCATATAAGCGCTGTCGTCATTGTAGCTGTCGTCATCAGTCAGTACCTTAGGATTTGGCGCGGCTGTCAGGCTGGCCTGGAGTTGTCCCTGAGCATCCCATATCTCCAGTGTCAGGGCAGCGTCAGCGGCATAGGTGGGCTTGAACCACAAGCCGCTGCGGGTACTGACATTAAACAGATCCAATACGTCTGCCGCCTGCTCCGGACTTAAGTTGATTTGTTGCCCTTCATAGGCAGCGGTTAAGACGAGCTCACCGCTCCTGGCATCTGCGGACAACACCTCCAGCCGGCGGGTGTATTCCTGGTTGCGGTAGCTTTGGCGGAGCATGGCCAGAGCCGGCAGCAGAATAGCCAGAATAATCACCATTGAGAGGACCAGCAGTGGCAGCAGTGGACCGGAGGGGCGGGTCAGCCGGTGACGGCGCGAGGGCTTTTGCTGCGCTGCCTGCCTGGCCATATCCAGGGCGTAAGCAGACTTAGGCTGATCAAGGCCGGCCTGCCGGTGTTCATCAGATGAATGTTCAGTTGCTTGCATGATTCGCGGTCCTTTTTACATCTATTTTGGCTTGATGATTATACTATACAGGAAAAAAAGGCGAAGACCCTGCCGATTTATCCGGCAGCGAACAAATGTTTGCAAGCAGCCAGCCGTCATGATAAGATGACTGGCATAAAGATTACCCGCGTCAGAATGCCGTCAGCTGCGGCTCTTGAACGGTTTAAGGAAGTATTATGAGCATGAACAAGCAGATGACTACAGCGACAGATAACCAGCGCTATATCACGATCCGCGGGGCGCGGGAGCATAACCTAAAAAATGTCAGCTTGCGGATACCAAGAGACAAATTCGTCGTCTTAACCGGCTTATCCGGCTCCGGCAAGTCTTCGCTGGCTTTTGATACGATTTACGCGGAGGGGCAACGGCGCTATGTTGAGTCCCTGTCATCATATGCCCGGCAGTTTCTGGGCCAGATGGAAAAACCTGATGTTGATGCCATTGAAGGGCTGAGTCCGGCAATCTCAATTGATCAAAAGACCACCTCCAAAAATCCGCGGTCTACGGTGGGTACGGTTACAGAAATCTATGATTACCTCAGGCTGCTCTACGCCCGGGTGGGCACGCCTCACTGCCCGCGCTGCGGACGGGAGATCCGGCGTCAGACCGTGGATCAGATCCTGGACGCGATCAACGGTCATGCTGAGGGTACCCGCCTGATTATCATGGCGCCGCTGGTCCGGGGCCGCAAGGGGGAGTTTGGCAAACTGCTGGCTGACCTGCGCCGGCAGGGCTTTGTGCGGATCCGGCTGGATGGTGAATTGCATGAGCTGGATGAGGAGCTGACGATTGAAAAACGTCGCAAGCATGAGTTGAGTCTGGTCGTGGACCGGCTGGTACTGCGCGGGGACACTGGCCGGAGACTGGCTGATTCTGTTGAACTGGCCCTGAAAATGGGGGAGGGTTTGCTGCAGGTTGAATACCAGACCCGGCTGACTGAGGATGAAGCCGCGGAGCTGGAGGCCCGCAGACTGGCTGAAGCCAGCCTGCAAGCTCCGGGCAGCCCGGCCCAGACCGGACCTGATATGACTGCGGAGACAGGACAGGCCGGGACGGATCCGGCGGATCTCGCCCCGGCGGAACCTCAGGGCGGCCGTCTGCCTGCCGCCAGCGCCCACGCGGCAAGCTTTGCTGCTGCTAATCTGACGGACCGGGTGGAAGGCGGTTACCACATCCATGAGGAACTGTACAGCCAGAATTTTGCCTGTCCGGACTGTCACATCAGCCTGGGAGAGCTTGAGCCGCGCTTATTCAGTTTTAATAATCCGGCCGGAGCCTGCCCGGACTGTCTGGGCATCGGTTACAACGCGCATGTGGATGAAGAGCTGATCGTAACTGATCCCGATTTGTCCCTGAATCAGGGTGCAATCCGTTTTGCTGGCTGGAATTTTGATGATACCAGCAGCTGGGGCCGTTCCTATATTGAAGCCCTGGCTCAGCGCTACGGCTTTTCATTGGATACGCCGTGGTCCAGACTGCCCGCCAAAATCCGGCATATCATCCTCTACGGTAATAACGGAGAGATCCTGTCCATAGATACGACGAACTCCAAGTATTCCCACGGGAGTGACTATCGCAGCGCCTGGGAAGGGCTCATCCCTTCTACTGAACGGCGCTACGCTGAAACCGGCTCTGATGACATGAAAGCCTATTATGAGCAGTTTATGACCACAGTACCCTGTCCTACCTGCGGCGGCGCCAGGCTTAAGCCTGAAGCCCTGGCTGTGACATACGACGGTCTGAATATCTATGAACTGACCAATCTGCCGATCCGCCGGATCCGCAGCGCCTTGCGCCACCCACAGCTAAGCAGTACCCAGCAGCAGATTGCCGCGCAGATTTTGCGGGAGCTGGAAGGACGGCTGCAGTTTTTAATCGACGTTGGCTTAGACTACATGACCTTAGCCAGACCGTCTGCAACCCTGTCCGGAGGGGAGGCTCAGCGCATCCGTCTGGCTACCCAGATCGGCTCCGGCTTAATGGGGGTGCTCTACATTCTGGATGAGCCCTCCATCGGCCTGCACCAGCGGGATAATGACCGCCTGCTGGCCACGTTGAAGCATCTGCGGGATCTGGGCAACACGGTGCTGGTCGTGGAGCATGACGAGGATACCATGTGGGCGTCAGATTATATTGTTGATATGGGACCGGGCGCTGGAGAAAAAGGCGGGGAGGTGGTGGCTGCCGGGACCGCAGAGGAGATCTGTCAGGTACCTGAATCCATCACCGGCCAGTACCTGAGTCATCGCCGCTTTATCCCGGTACCCGCGCAGCGCCGCAAAGGCAACGGCCAATGGCTGAGCATTAAAGGCGCCAGCCTGCATAACCTCAAATCAATCAATGTTCGCTTTCCCCTGGGGGCGTTCACCTGCGTAACCGGGGTGTCTGGCTCTGGTAAATCCAGCCTGATCAACGGCGTTTTGCTGCCACGACTGGAGACCCTGCTCAACGGAGCCAGACGTAAAGCCGGTAGTCACAAAGCCATTAAGGGCTATGAACACCTGGACAAGGTTATCGCCATTGACCAGTCTCCGATTGGCCGGACACCGCGCTCTAATCCCGCTACTTATACGGGGGTTTTTGACCTGATCCGGCAACTGTTTGCCGCTACGGCTGAAGCTCGCGCCCGCGGATATCAGCCCGGCCGTTTCAGCTTTAATGTGAAAGGCGGTCGCTGTGAGGCCTGCAGCGGGGATGGGGTCAATAAGATCGAAATGCATTTTTTACCGGATATCTATGTACCTTGTGAGGTCTGCCACGGCCAGCGCTATAATCGTGAAACCCTGGAAGTTCATTACAAAGGAAAAAATATCGCTGATGTCCTGGGCATGACAATTGATGAAGCGTGTGAATTTTTTGCCCCGATCCCGCGCATCTACAACAAACTCAAAACCTTGCAGGAGGTCGGACTGGGTTATACCCGGTTGGGACAGCCGTCTACCCAGCTTTCAGGGGGGGAGGCGCAGCGGGTTAAGCTGGCGACGGAGCTAGCGCGGCGTTCTACCGGTCAGACGCTATATATCCTGGATGAGCCGACGACCGGTCTTCATATTGCTGACGTCCACAAATTGATTGATATCCTGCAGCGCCTGACGGATGCCGGTAACACGGTGGTGGTGATTGAGCATAACCTGGATGTCATCAAAACCGCTGATTATCTGCTGGATCTGGGCCCGGAGGGGGGAGACAACGGGGGCACACTGGTGGCCTGCGGCACGCCGGAAGCAGTAGCGGCCGTCCCGGCATCCTATACCGGTCAGTATCTCCAGAAAATACTGGCACGGGACCGTGAAGACTGAAATATAAGCAAAGCGGACAATTTGTGGCGGCAGCCGGCGCAAAAGCTGACGTATGCACCTGTATATTGCGGTATAATGGCAATTCAGGCGGAAACAGGACGCTATTTCATAGAATGTTTACGCGAATACGCTCGGTATTTATGAGAAAGTATTATAGTATTAGTTATCCGGAGGTACTGACAGATCGCTGCCGGACTGCGGGCTTCACGCCCGAGCGGACGGATCTGCAGACCCAGGAACAGTACCCATCATTACAATTACAAGGACGTGAAACATGGCTAAATGCATCAGGTGCCATAAAAATACGGCAATTATTTACACCAGTCGCTTTGACGGGAGTCAGCCCACACACGCAGGCTATTGCCTGAAATGCGCCTATGAAATGAATCTGCCTGGCCTGCGGCCCTACTTAAAGCAGGCCGGGGTCAATGAAGATAATGTTGACGCTATAACAAACTATATTAATGAGACCATGGATAATCTTCAGGATGCTAACCCTGAAGAACTGATGGCGTCTCTCATGGACGCCATGGGTGAAAATGGTGAAAACGCGGCAGAGCTGAATGCCCAGGCTGCCGATATGCTGAAGATGCTTCTGTCCGGCAACCAGACTGATTCAGATGACGACGAAGAAGATGAGGATGAGGATGAAGAGGCTGAAACGGATCGTGATGACGCTGGCCCGGAGGACCAGGGAGCGGATCACGCGGCGCTGACAGACAGACCGGCTGCGGCTGACGCCGCGGCGGATCAGCAGTCACCCAAGGCTCGTACGGACGCGGAAGACAAGACCGATGCAAGCGCAGATAAATCCGACAAAGCGGAACCGTCTGCCAGGCCTAAAAAAAAGCCAGGTGACCAGAGTGTGGGCCAGGCGCTGCAGATGATGCTCAGCGGCATGATGGGCAGCAACGGAGAAACGCCCTTTATGCCCGCCTCCCGCGGGGCAGATGGTGAAGCCCCTGCGGATGATCAGCAGACCCGCCGTCAGTCTGACCGCCGCCGCAAAAAGAAGTTTCTGGAGCAGTATGGCAGTAATCTTAACGAGCTGGCGCAGGAAGGCCGGCTGGATCCGCTGATCGGCCGGGAGAAAGAGCTTGACCGGGTCATTCAGATCCTCAACCGCAGGCAAAAGAATAATCCGGTCCTGTTAGGTGAGCCGGGCGTGGGCAAAACCGCTATTGCGCAGGGCCTGGCTGAGCGGATTGTCAAGCATCAGGTACCCGCCAAACTCAACGATCTGGAAATCTACCTGATTGATATGACCGGTATGGTAGCCGGCACGCAGTTCCGCGGCCAGTTTGAGAGCCGGATGAAGGGCCTGGTGGATGAGGCAAAAGGCCTGGGCAACGTGGTGCTGGTCATTGATGAGCTGCATAACATTATGGGAGCCGGGGACGCGGAAGGGGCTATGAACGCGGCGAATATCCTGAAACCGGCGCTGGCTCGCGGGGAGATCCGGGTACTGGGTTCAACTACACTGGATGAGTACCGACGCTATATTGAAAAGGACAGCGCTCTGGAACGGCGCTTCCAAAAGGTCCTGGTGGATGAGCCGGACCGGGAAACGACTCTGGGCATCCTGAAGGGCCTTCGCCCCAAATATGAGGTTCACCACCATGTGCATTACAGTGATGAAATCCTGGAGTATATGGTCACCTTGGCCGAGCGCTATATCACCGACCGCTTTTTTCCGGACAAAGCCATTGATATTATGGATGAAGCCGGTTCCAGAGCTAATCTGAAAGATCATTATGAAAGCACCATGCTGGCCTTAAAGCAGCAAATGGCAGCGCTGGATGAGGAGCAGCAGACCGTGACCCGCCGCCTTGAAAAAGAGACGGATAATGTTTCGCTGTTTGAACAGCAGGCCAATCTGCGGACCCGTCAGCTGCAGCTGGAAGCGCAGATGCGCCAGAATGAGCTGCACGCCGCGCCTCAGGATATCACTAAAGAGGACATTGCTGCGGTGGTGGAGCTGTGGACGGGGATTCCCCTGCAGCGCATCACGGAAACTGAGTCTCAGCAACTGATGAAACTGGAAGACCGGCTGCATCAGCGGGTCATCGGCCAGGATGAAGCAGTCAATGCTCTGGCGCGCGCCATCCGCCGGCAGCGGGCCGGTCTGGGTAAACGTCGCAAACCGGCGTCGTTCATTTTTGTCGGACCGACCGGCGTCGGCAAAACCGAGCTGGTCAAGGCACTGGCTGAGTCGCTCTTTGCCAGTGAAGACGCACTGATCCGCCTGGACATGTCTGAATATATGGAAGCGCATACAGTTTCAAAACTGATTGGCTCGCCGCCGGGCTATGTCGGTTACGATGACGGTGGTCAGCTGACGGAGCGGGTACGCCGTAAACCATACAGTGTACTGTTGCTGGATGAGATTGAAAAGGCCCACGCGGACGTGTTCAACATCCTGCTGCAGATATTAGATGACGGACGCTTAACGGATGCGCACGGGCGTACGGTCAGCTTTGAGCATACGGTGATCATCATGACCAGCAATGCCGGATCTACCCTGAAAGCACAGGGAATCGGCTTTGGCAATGATGACTACATTACCATGGAAAACCGGGTGCATAGCGTCCTTAAGGATCTGTTCCGGCCAGAGTTCCTGAACCGGGTGGATGAGATTATTGTCTTTAAGGAACTGACCCCGGAGCAATTGCGGCAGATTGTGGATTTGATGCTGAAGGATGTGGCCTCTAACCTTAAAGACAGGGGAACGGAATTGCTGGTCTCAGACGCCGCAAAGGATTATCTGACAAAGGAAGGCTACAGCAAGGCCTATGGCGCACGGCCGCTGCGCAAGACGATTCAGCGGAAAATTGAAGACCCGATAGCAGACCTGATCTTAATGGGTCAGCTGGAGGGCGTTGCGCAGATTGTCGTTGATACAGTGACGAATGAAGCGGGGCAGGTCAGCGGCTTGGCTGTTCAACCACAAAACCGCGGCTTACTGACGGAGGGCTCTCTCCAGGATTAGCCGCTGGTTACCCGCAGGAACGGGCGGCAGACCTCATATAAAAAGACCTGATTCAGTCTGACTGAACCAGGTCTTTTTATCTTCTGCTGGGCTGAAAGGCGTAGCGCATGCTAGTGTATCGATACCTTTCAGGCGGTCAGCCTTTCACATCCTTATGCTTGATCACAACGGCGAAGGTCTGGAAAAAGATCTTCAGATCCGTCAGCAGCGAAAAGTTTTTAAGATAGCGCTGGTCAAAAGCCAGTTTTTCAGGATCCGTCAGATTGTCCCGGCCGTTCACCTGAGCATAGCCGGTAATCCCAGGTTTTATTGAGTATACCCCGGCCTGGTTACGCATATTATCAATTTCAACTTCTTTGAATATCAACGGGCGATAGCCAACCAAACTCATCTGGCCCAGAAAGACGTTAATAAGCTGGGGTAGTTCATCCAGACTGGTCTTGCGCAACACTTTGCCTAAAGGGGTGATATACCCGTCCATATCATCAAATTGAGCGGTGGACATGTTGGGGGGAGCAGATAAATACATGGAGCGGAACTTAAAAATAGTGAAAAGCTGGCGACTGCGCCCGACCCGGGTCTGCTTAAACAAAATCGGGCCGTGGGAAGTAAGCTTGACGAGAATGGCGATTATTATGAAGAGGGGGGATAGCACAACGAGCGCTGCAAAGCTCAGTACAATATCCAATAAGCGCTTAAACGGCAAATATAAACGCTGACCGCGGGATAAGGACCATGCACGATAGGGTAAGGAAACACGGATCTGACGGATGTTCTCTTCCAGCTCTTCCTGCCACCTTTCAGCATTCCCTAAATCAACTGTACTCTTTTTCATACGTCTCTTTCACTGCGGAATCCTAATTGAGATTGTAGCCATTTTGATAACTATAGTCATCAATCAGAGTCAATAAGCTACCCACCATATTATCTTTGAGAAATCCAACAGATATTATACCGCAGCTATCATTACTTAGCTATAAAAACATTGGGAATACAATAAATTACGCCTCTGGCAGACTAAAATGTTTTAACTACGGTAACTTCCATTAATTTTGACGTAATCATAACTGAAATCACAGGTCCAGTAGTGATCTTCAAACTGACCTAGGTTAAAATCAACAGTCAGGCAGATGCTTGATTTTTGAAGATAGGCTTTGGCAGCTACTTCATCAAAATCTATTGCCGCGCCATTTCGGCAACAATGTATCTTGCCAATCCAGACATCAGCAAGATCTGGGTCAAAATTAGCACCGGAATAACCTGCTGCGGTCAGGATGCGGCCCCAGTTGGCATCCGCACCAAAGATGGCTGTCTTGCACAGCGGGGAACGGGCAATGGCCAGTGCCGCTTGATAAGCGTCTCGTGCGGTAGCCGCACCTTTGATGCGGATATCAATCATTTTTGTAGCACCTTCACCGTCTGCCGCCATGCCACGCGCCAGTCGTTCGCATAGGCAGGCAAGCGCGGCACCAAAATGCTGGCCGGCTGCGGATTGAGGATCCGTAATGACTGAATTGGCTGCCATTCCGTTGGATAGAACTAAGGCCATATCACAAACAGAGGTGTCACCGTCTATAGAAAGACGATTAAAGCTACCACTCACCGCCTGTTTTAATAGCACCTTGAGACAAGCCGGATCAATCGCGACATCTGTGGTGATAAGAGCAATCATGGTGGCCATGTTGGGATGAATCATACCGCTGCCCTTAGCCATACCGGCCAAAGTGCAAGATTTACCACCCAGGGTCAGTTGCAGCGCCGCCTCCTTGGGCCGCGTATCAGTGGTCATAATTGCATACATGGCCGAGTGACCGGCTTGAGGAGTAGCTGCAAGATCCTGACAAGCTTGGTGAATCCCCGGGATGATTTTATACATGGGGAGGGGGATCCCAATCACCCCGGTAGAACCAATGAGAACCAAGTCCGGAGAAAGCTTCAGATCATGCGCAATGATTTCAGCCATTTGTTTAGCATCTTGTAAACCTTGGGGGCCAACACAAGCATTGGCATTACCGGCGTTAATCACAACAGCCTGAGCTTTAGGTGCTTGAGCCAGATGCTGGGCAGTATATTGCAGAGAATGACCACGCACTTTATTTTGGGTAAAGACGCCGACACACACTGCTGGCTGTTCAGAGTACAGTAATGCTAGATCCTTATGCCCGGCTGGTTTTAATCCGCAGGCAGCCGCAGCGGCTTGAAAGCCAGGCACTGAAGTAATAGATGCATCGGATAACCACGCATATGACTGATTATTTAATGACATAGTATATCTCCCTAAGAAATATCAAAGCCAACAGCTAAACTAAAGTACTGTGTAATAAAAGCATTTTATCATTTCCTTAATAAATCTAAAAGAAAAGATGGGGCGGATATTTTTTGCGTATGGAAGCAACCCCAGACCAAATGGTTTTGCATAAGTAAACGATATGGAAGGAATAGCAAGACATGACTCCACTCAAAATACCTTAGATTAAGGGACACTGAAAGAACTAATATTAGGAAATCGTCCCCGAGTGGTCACGAAACTCTTGGAGGAAGTATTTATCGCGGTGCTCAAAGTCGAAGCGATTGTTTGATTCTTTTCTTAATAGACCAGAGAAGATAGCGATCGATTTGATCAATAAAGGCTTCAATGATCACGCCTTGCCAATTCCTGCCATAAATGAACGTCGCCTTCAAGGGCCCGAAGAAGTACTCACAAGCGGCGTTATCAGGTGAGTAACCCTTCTTCGACGTAAATCGTGCCAGCTGCCGCTCTATCATCGATATCAGTCAGCCAATTCTTATTGGGATGGTCCGCCTGGAGTCCTGTTGGATGACTTTTTCTGGAACAGGTGTGATCGAACCTGTATAGAACGTAAACCCGCGCTTCTTCCTGCCAACGACCAGCAGATCAGATGTGATCATCAGTTGCCGTACCACTTTCTCAGAAATCACATTACATCTTTACACAACCCTGCATCGATACGATGGTAGCCGTAGCAGGCGCAGCGGGTATTGAACAGTTAGATGACTCGTGAAATGGTCTCCAGTTGGCCTGGTCAGCCAACTGGCAGTAGTATACTGCGGGACCCTTCCAGTGCGTTCAGCCAGCAGTCTATTCAGGTAATGCTTTCTCTTTAACGCGTCGATCAACATCGTTTCCTCTGCGTTGTTGAGTAGAATTGGGTTGGCGCAGGAATCTCTTCTATTAGTTCGGCGGTCCCAGTGAGAATATCGCCTTCTAGTTCAAACGCTACGTCTATTTTTGCATTACCTGGGCTACCTGCTATAGTTGATCCGGCACCAAATGACTTGTTTTCTACCTTTGTTCCCTATCCAGGCATTCTTTATAGATGTATTGCATTGCTGGATCCTGTCTCCTGTAAAACAGAATTATCCTTTTCACTTCATCTGAATATATGGTAATCAAGAGCAATATAGTGTAGTTTGCCAAGCTAATATGATAATGGTTATAATACTGCAGAATAGGTAGAATTATTTTATGAGAAAGGTATAATGCAAGTATTGCTCATGTATATACTTGCAAACATAACGATGTAATCAAATATGATGTATAATAATTTACTTAGACCTTAATTCGTAACGATAAAAACACTTAGCCACAATATATTGGTATAAAGTGATTCATTTTGTTGGCTATTAAGTTGGAGATAATATATGGACAATCCACCTATAATAAATAGGGCAAAAACAGATACGCATATAAAGCGAGTTATCTGTTTATTATTGATTCTTTTGCTTATTGCTGTCGGAATAATATATATATATATTATTGCTATTGTTCCGGCTGCAAAAAGTTATTACTCGTTTAGCTATTTGACTACAGAATCTGCTGAGTTTGAGAGCATGACCTTACAAAGTGGTACTCCAATCACCCAAACGTTTCACTTTAGTGGAGAGATTAAGGGCTTTCAAATCAGCGTAGTAAAAGATGATATTGAAGACATAGATGGCTTCTTGACACTAGACTTGATAGATCATGGCAATGTAATTCGATCGGTGAATTTGCCGCTTGATCAAATCAACAATGATATGAATTCCTTCGCATTCGATGAAGCTTATAACTGCTCTGGTACTGAGCAATATGAAATCCGATTAGCTTTATCAGCTGATTTAGGAACATCTTTAAAAATCATGAATTATAGCGCTAGTTTGGCTAATTCTACCCAAGATGTATTGACAATTGGCGATGCTGAAGAGCCGGGCTTATTCAATATTTCGATTTTAAAAACAAATGACTTTATATACACTTATTTTGTTATACTTGCAATCATTTCGGTTGTATCCACAATTGTTATATATTTATTTACATTCTACTCAAAAAGAAGCCTTGCCGCTAAATTCCTAGTTGCGGCTTTGATTTTGGGTAGTTTATATTTGTGGGTTTTCCCTCCTGAATCTGTACCAGATGAAGATACTCATTTTGCCACTACTTACGCATATACAGATTATATATTTGGTAATCGTTTTGATTTAGAGAGCAGCTTAGTTGATGAATCCGCGGATAATAGTATTGTTGTGAATGGAGAAGAACACAAACATAAGCATTATAATGTTCCAGCTAGAGCCACAGATGCTGATTTTTATAATAGAATGTTAAAATATCCACATATATCTCAATACCGCGCCATTAGCGAAAATATTCTGTCAGACTCTACTAGCGTTAATAATGATAATCCAGTTATTAGTGACAACGTCTTAAGTACGTCACCAATTGTCTATCTACCTGGTATCATTGGAATGAGTCTAGCTAGGATCCTTAATATGAATGGTCTATGGCTGATGCAAACTGGTCGGTTCTTTAATATGTTAGCGTTTATTCTTCTTTCTTATATTGCTATTAAGAAGATGCCGTTTGGTAAAGCTTTTCTTGCTGTTATGACGTTATTTCCAGTTGTGTTAAATATTGTGAGTTCATACTCATATGATGCACTATTGTATGGCACATCATTTGTATTTATTGCAACCGTGTTAAATATTGCTTTGGTGAAGCATCATTTTTCAATAAGTGATTTAGTGATTTTCACATTCTCTGCGATAGTATTTGGTTCTAACAAAGCGATTTATATCTTTATACTGCTTTTCGCTTTTATGATTACGTTTGAAAATTCAAATAAGAAACTCAGAAGGAAAAGTATCCTTATTCAAGGATTGGCTGGAATACTATCTGTAGCTTTAATTATTCTAACGACATTACAATCTGTTATCAAGAAACAACATGTATTGGTAACAGAGGCACAACGATATACCTATAATGATGTCCTTCAGCGCCCACTTTGGTTCATGAGAATGATTGTTAAATCAATAATACATTATGCTAGTTACTATATAAATACTCTTATAGGGGGATCACTTGGATGGCTAGAGATCAACATTCAAATGATCATTGTTTTTGGATTTTTACTATTGCTTTTATTAGCAGCAGTGAATCATAAACCTGACATCAAAATTAGATTAGCATCAAGATTTGTTGCAATGATCTCATTTATGCTAGTTTTTACTGGAATATTTGTTGCAGGATTAACGTGGACACAAGTTGACAACGCCTATATAAATGGTGTTCAAGGGCGTTATTTTATTCCTATAATCTTATTGCTGTTTGTAGTATTTGTGAATAGCCAAAAAACTGTGAAACTGGAACGAAATATTGAGAAAGAGTTGATATTTGTTGCATTCCTTCTTAACTTAGTCACATTGGCTTCAGCATTTCAAACTATCATTTTGAGGTAGAACACCATGAAGGTTGGAATTATAACATTTCATAGAGCAAACAATTATGGCGCTGTACTTCAAGCATATGCGTTACAGGAAGCTGTACGTCAGCATGGGCATGGAGCATTTATTATCGATTATGAATCTTCATATCTTAAGCATCCCTTTGCATTAGTGAATTGGAAAAGAAAGGGTGTAATGTCACAGGCTCTTACCTTGCTTGGAGAGCTTAGTCGGATACCAAGAATAAAGCCGTTTGATGAATTTAGACGTTTCTTAAATATGACAGCATCAGTTGAGAAAGATGGACTAACAGCCGTGGCTTCAACTTTCGATGTTGTTATTACTGGCAGTGATCAAGTTTGGAATTACATGATTACCAATCAGGATGGTGCGTATTTTTTAGATTTTGTCCAAGAACCAACAAAAAAAGGGAGTTATGCTGCTAGCTTTGGATTCAGTGACATAAATGATCTTAACATAAGACATTGGTATTCTGAAAAGCTTGCTTCATTTTCGTATTTAAATGTACGGGAAAAATCTGCTTTACCGTTAGTAAAGGAGTTGACCGGTAAACCTGCAAAAATAACTATTGATCCAACTTTACTGTTAAGTAAAGCTGACTGGGACGAATTGGCTATTGATCCTCCAATTACAAAACCATATATTTTGACTTATCAGGTTGGCATGGATCCAAATCTGATCAAATGCGCTTCTCATTTAGCCAAAAAGTATGGATATAAAGTGTACAGTATTCCATTTCCGCAGGGAGGCATGCTTAAGACAAGTTTTGTTTTACATGCTGGACCACTGGAATGGCTTGGGTGGATAAAGAACGCAGCTTTTGTTGTGACAGATTCTTTTCACGGTGTTGCGTTATCAATTGCTTTTGAAAAGGAATTCTATGCGGTGATATCCTCGCGTGGTTCAGTTCTGAGTTCGCGTATAATAGATTTATTGCAAGCTTTAGATATTGACAATCACAGGATTAAAAACCCTGATCAGATACCCGATACCTCAATCGATTATTCAAATGTGGGTTATAAGCTGCAAGCATTAAGGCAGCAATCAGACTGTATTCTACAGGGGATGTGTGAAACACGTGAGTAAGAATCAATACCTGGAAACGGGAGATAAGAAAAGCTGTTTTGGATGTACTGCTTGTGTCGTTGGCTGCCCGGCATCAGCAATTCAAATGAAAGCAGATGCTGAGGGCTATTTGTATCCTGTGGTGGATGAAGCGCTATGTATTAACTGCTCAATCTGTCAAAAAGTATGCCCGGTAACGAAACATGAAGAGGGGAGTTGTCAGGGTGTTATAGCGGCCAAGTCCAAAGATGATAACGAACGTTTTAAGAGTACATCAGGAGCGGTATTTCCGCTTTTAGCAGAATATGTCTTAAATAGAGGTGGGCTAGTTTGTGGGGTTGTTTACGATGATAACTTTAATGTTGTTCATATATTAACAAGCAAGCCTGTTGAAATGCAGAAAATGCGTGGTTCAAAATATGTGCAAAGTAATCTGGGCACTATCTTTGCAGATATATATGAAGCGCTGGCATGCAGGATGGTTCTTTTCAGTGGTACCCCTTGCCAATGCGATGGCTTGAGGCAATACTTATTATTCAAAAAGGCTAACCTGGAAAATCTATATTTGGTTGACTTGATTTGCGGGAAAACCCCAAGTCCTAAAGTTTGGTCTGACTATGTTGACTATTTGGAACGGACGTATAAAGGGAAATTGACATCGTTTACTTGCCGGAGTAAAGCTGGTGGTTGGCAATACCCATACTCTCAGGTCACTATTAATAATGATGATATTAGCGCGAGAGTTAATAAAGATTGTTCTTGGATGCAATTGTTTACAATTTCTGAATTAAGCCGCCCCTCTTGTTATGTTTGTCCATATACAAAGCTTAACAGAAATAGTGACTTGACTATAGGCGATTTTTGGGGGGTGGAAAAGAGTCTACCGAAATTCACCGATAATCATGGCATTAGTTTGTTGCTTATTCATAACTCAAAAGGGAAAGAGCTTTTTGATGGTATCCAAAGTGATTTATATTGGATTAACAGCAATAAAGATGATTGCTTACAAAACCGACTGATTGCGCCCTCACCTGAGCCTGAAGAGAGATCTGCATTTTGGGACTTGTATCAAAAAAAAGGAATTGATGCTGTCATAACTACACGAGGTCGGAGATCTCATGTGAAAATAATTGTGCTGAAATATTTATTACCTATGGCTAGACGATTGAAACTTTATGATGTCCTCTGGACTATATATCATCAATAAATGAGAGGTGTAGATTTTGAACCCAAAAGTTAATATTCTTTTAGCTACATACAATGGAAGTTTGTATATCAATGACCAAATTGAGAGTATTCTCAGTCAGTCGTACAAGAACATAAACTTATATATAATTGATGATTGTTCTTCGGATAACACAATAGAAATAATCTGTCGATTTTCTGATAAGAGAATAATACTTATCGATAATAATAAAAAATATGGTTACCCCGGCGCATTTAATTATTTGCTAAAGAATTGTTCTGATGCTGATTATTATTGTTACGCAGATCAAGATGACATATGGAATAGGGATAAAGTTGAACGTGCAGTTAATATGATGGAAAAATATGAAAGGTCAAACCCTAGTCTATATTTTGCTGATTACATAATATGCGATAGTCAACTCAATCCGATTAGGAGATCGTGGACAGTTCCAAAACCAATAACATTTTATAATAGTCTTTTTCAGTGTTATGCTTATGGATTTACAGTTATGTTTAATCAAGCACAACGTAAGCTTTTAATTTCGAGCATGGATAAAGTTAAGCATCCACAAAAAGATTACTGGAATCAGATGATTGCAATAGGTATGGGGAGAATTATTCATGATAATTATATATGTGCAAATTGGCGAAGACATGGTGAAACAACATCACCAAGCACAGTGAAAAAGCTTAGCTTTATGATATGGAGATATAAACATTTTTTGCTCGAGGATAAATTCAAAGATTACCATGATATGCTTGATGACTTCTATAAAATTTTCTATAACGATTTGAGCGTTGAAAATAGACTAGTTGCCGAACTCTTTGCTTCTAAAAAACATCGCTTAATGAAAGTGTTTTTTCCACATAGACTAAGAAATTCACTAAGCGATGAAGTACTGTTAAGACTAGCTTTCCTTATAGGAAAACTATAAATATGATGTTACATGATAAAACAAAAATATATATATGGAATATGATTGGAGGAATAGTTAATTCTACAATTTCAATCATCTCAGTTATGGTCATTATTCGCCTAACCAATACCTACTATAGTGGGCTATTTTCGCTTGGCTTTGCTAATGCCATGCTCTTACAGCATGTTGGCAGTTTTGATTCCAGGAGTCATCAATGCGCTGATGCCAAGAGTCACTTTACTTTTAGCGAATATTTATCTTTTCGCCTTCTTACCTGTGGATTAATGGTTATTGCTACTGCTGCTTTTATTCTACTTAATCACTACTCTGCTGATCGGGCTTTAATTACTGCTTTATTGGCATTATTTTGTGTCTTTACCAATATTTCAGATATTTTTCAAGGGTTAGCTCAAAAGAATGAACGGCTAGATATTTCAGGACAGTCCATGTCGATCAGGACAATTGGCGGACTGCTCCTGATGACTGCCTTGTTAGTAGTTACTAAAAATTTATATATTTCCGTTATTGGACTGATATTGGCACAGATAGCAGTTATTCTCTTTTTTGACATTCCCAAAACCAAGGCCTTTTCAGATCCACATCTGAATTTCTCTTATAAACAGATGAAACTCTTATTTGTGCAAACCTTTCCTTTGTTCCTATCCCTGTTCTTACAGGCATATATATACAATATGCCTAAATATGCCATTGATCATTATCTATCATTGGATGCCCAGGCAATCTATGGCATTTTATTTATGCCAGCGTCAATTATTTCCTTATTTGGTAGTTTTATTTTCAGGCCTGTTTTAACTCATCTCTCTAGCCTTTGGTCTGAAAAACAGTACCTTGATGTTATAAAAATGTGCCTGTCCAGAATTGCTGTCTTATTAGTCCTAACCTTGATGCTTGCGACTGCTGGTTTTTTTGTGGGAACTCAAGTATTGTCTTTGCTTTATACTCTTGACCTAAGTCAATATCGCAGCGTTTTAGTGATTATCTTAATCGGGGGGGGCGTTACCGGAGTATCTAGTTTACTGTATTTCATGGCAACTGCTATGCAAAAACAGTATAGGATGCTGCTCTGCTATCTTGTATCTTTTATTGCTTCGATTATGGTTTCGTTTCCACTGGTGAAGCGCTGGGGATTAATGGGTGCTGCTTGGAGCTACCTGCTTTCCTGTGTCATTCTCAACATTTCTATCATTGCCCTTATGTTTATAACGACTAAACGAGCCGTTAAAGCCAAGAATAATGCGTAATTGGAGGAAATGAAATGCCAGAAACATATTGCTTCATATCCGCGCAATACCTGCCAACTGCGGGAGGGGTGGAACGATATACTTACAATATGGCTAAGGAACTGATCCATCGGGGGCATCGCGTCATAGTAGTAACCAGTACCTTGCCTGGATTATCTGATTATGAAGTCACCTTTGAAGGCATAATTATTTATCGCGTGCCTGCGCTATTGTTACTCAATGGACGAATGCCGTTAAGCTATCCGGGGAAAAAATGGCGTGACACTTGTAAGGCGCTGGATCAACAAAATATAAGCCGGATAGTCATCCAGACTAGATTATACACATTATCAATTATGGGTATGAACTACGCTTCAAAAAGACATATCCCTTTTATTCTGATTGAACATGGCACCAACTATGTTGGCATTCAAAACAAACTGCTTGGTTTTGCTGAAAGACAGTATGAAAATCTGATGATGAGTATTGCCCGGCGAAAAACAACTGAGTTTTTCACGGTGTCAAAAGCTGGCTTTGAATGGCTGAAACGCTTCCAGATCAAAGCAAAAGGTGTTTTGTATAATTCGGTCGATCCCGATGCAATTCAGCGCTATCTGAGTGAACCATCAGAAGATGTACGCACGCGATATTCAATTCCTGAGACGCATACGCTTATTTGTTATGTGGGACGCCTGATTCCTGAGAAAGGCGTCTTACAACTGATAGATTCGGTCCTGGATATGAAAGAGCTGCCTATCACCCTCTTAATTGCAGGAAATGGCCCTTTGTTATCCAGCCTTCAAAGCCGTAAGCTTCCTTCAAATATCATTTTAATGGGTGAAATTGAACAACGGGACGTGATGCATCTATTAAGAGCAAGTGATATATTTTGTTTACCTTCCGATGCGGAAGGCTTTCCTACAAGTATTCTAGAGGCGGTTATATGTCGATGTTACGTTATCACGACGACCTTTGGTGGAGCCAAAGAATTGATTTCTACCCCCGAATATGGTAGAAGTATATCCAGTAACTCGAAAGAAGCGATAAAAGAAGCGTTATTAGATGCAATTACGCATACTGAGATGAGGCAGATTGCAATTAATAATGCCTACCAACGCTTTTTTGAGCAATTTACCTGGAACATCACTTGTGATAATTTGGAAAATCTCAATTGGAGGCATTAATTTGCGACTTTTAGTAATTATTCCGGCATTTAATGAGGCGGAATGTATTGATCAAGTCATTAATCAATTTTTGATAACCTGTCCTGATGTTGATTTTATCATTATCAATGACGGGAGTTCAGATGATACGGCTAATATCTGTCAGCGCAAAGGCTATCCAATTCTTAATCTCCCTGTTAATCTTGGGCTGACTGGTGCATTTATTACTGGAATGAAATATGCTTATCTGAATCATTACGATGCGGCCTTGCAATTTGATGCAGACGGCCAACATCCAGCCGCCAGCATTAGTGAGTTTGAAAAGTACCTGAACCAAGGCTATGATATTGTAATAGGTAGTCGATTTGTCACTGAAAAAAAGCCCAGATCACTACGCATGTTGGGGAGTAATATAATATCCTGGGCCATCTTGATAACGACTGGCAAACGGCTGGGTGATCCAACAAGTGGTATGCGGATGTACAATAAAAGAATGATTCGTGAATATGCAACCCAGATGAATATGGATCCAGAACCTGATACCGTCAGTTATCTCATCAAACGTGGAGCTCTAGTAAAAGAAATACAGGTAAGTATGCAAGATCGTATTGCAGGCTCAAGTTATCTGACAACAGTAAAAAGCTTGATATATATGACTCGCGTTACTATTTCAATTCTTTTGGTACAGCGCTTCAGAGGTGGCAATCAGTTGCATCCTGAGCATATATCTGTTGATAGAAAGGAACAAACGATATGACTTTGGCGCTGCGCTTATTTTTATTTATTGGAGCGGTACTAACATTATTGCTTTTCCTTGTTCAGATTCGCAAAAAACGATTAAAAATACAATATGCTATTTTCTGGACGTTCTTTTCTTTCTTTCTTGTTATACTAAGTATATTCCCAACCATTTTAGTATTTTTTTCAAAACTACTTGGCGTTCAATCTCCGGCAAACTTACTTTTTGTCCTGACTATTTTTGTACTGGTCTTAAAACTCTTTCAAGATACACTTAAACTGTCTTCTTTAGAGCATAAACTCATGACTTTGGCTCAGGAATTTGCCTTACTGAAATATGATAAGCATAATCGTGATGAATGATGTTACCGGAACTAATTACAGATAGGTTAGCTATATTATCATAAATAAACTAATACTATTATAATGAATAGGAAGGGAAATATATGATATATGATTACCTGATTGTGGGTTGTGGTTTGTTTGGTGCGACCTTTGCCCATCAAGCTACGGCTGCTGGTAAGACCTGTCTGATTATTGAGAAAAGTCACCACATTGCAGGCCATATTCACAGTGCTAAAGTAGCAGACATAGACGTTCATGTATTTGGCGCGCATATATTTCATACCGGTAATGAGCGGGTCTGGGCTTATGTCAATCAGTTTGCGACATTTAATCGATTTACCAATGCGCCTATAGCCAATTACAAAGGTAAAATTTATAATCTTCCCTTTAATATGAATACGTTTTACCAGATGTGGGGTGTTACCACTCCAGCGGAAGCTTTGGCTAAGCTAGAAGAACAGCGGGCGGAGGTTCAGGGAGAACCGGCCAATCTGGAGGAACAGGCTATCAAACTGGTAGGACGGGATATCTATGAAACACTGATCAAGGATTATACGGAAAAACAGTGGGGAAGACCCTGCAAGGATCTGCCGGCATTTATTATCCGGCGGCTGCCGGTACGTCTGATTTTTGATAACAACTACTTTAATGACCCTCACCAGGGTATTCCCGTAGACGGCTATGACGCCATGGTGCAGGCCATGTTAGGTGATACAGAAGTACGCTTGGATACAGATTATTTTAGTGACCAGGCATATTATGACAGTCTGGCTGATAAAGTATTATATACTGGACCAATCGATCAGTTCTACAACTACCGTTTTGGGTATCTGGAGTATCGTTCTCTGCGCTTTGAGACCGAGACGCTGGATCAGCCTAATTATCAAGGTAATGCGGTCATCAACTATACAGACGCAGATACGCCTTATACTCGGATTATTGAACATAAGCATTTTAATTTTGGAAAGCAGGCAAAGACTGTCATTACCCGGGAATATCCGGCAGAATGGCAGCCAGGTGACGAGCCATATTATCCGGTGAATAACGCAGCAAACCAAGCTTTGTTTGAACGATATAAGCAGCTGGCCATTTTAGAAGAAAAAGTCTTTTTTGGCGGTAGATTGGCAGAATACAAGTATTACAATATGGATCAGGTGATTGACTCTGCTCTGCATTTAGGTGATCAGATAAATGGGTAACAGTCATAAGGAACTATTCCGCTTTTAAGGTTGGTATTACAGCTTGTGATATAATCTGAAAGAATCATTACGGCTTTTTAATAGAACCTAGCTTTGAGTATGGTAATGGCTGGATGGCTGGAAATGAAATAACGGCCATATAGGTCTATTCGTGATGAGTTAGTCTCTATTGAGTAAGCACTATTTAACAGTCATGAAAAACTAAGGGTGATTTAGCTTTGAGCAAAGTATCTGTTGGCGTGGTTACATATAATAGTAGAGATGTTATCTCGGATTTACTAGATAGCATAATTGCAAATACCATTTTTGTAACTTACAAAATATATGTTGTGGATAATCATTCCTCTGATGGTACGGCTGATTACATTAAGACTCACTATAAAAACATTACGGTTATATCACTTCCTTATAATGGAGGCTTTGGCTATGGCCACAACCAGTTACTAGACGTAATTGACTCTGATTATCATGTGATTATTAATCCTGATATCGTCTTAAAAACTGATGTAATTTCCAGTTTAGCTGAATATTTGGATGAACATCCTAATGTAGCAATGGTCACACCCAAGATCGAGAACGCTGATGGCAGTGAGCAAAGTTTGCCTAAAAGAAAGCCCACCTTTAAATACCTTGTCTCTGGGCGACTCAAAGGAGATAGATTCCAGCAATTAAGAGATGAATATACAATGAAAAATAGCTCGAGCCAAGAACCCTTTGACATTGAGTTTTCAACTGGCTGCTTTTCTATGATCAGAACAAGTGTTTTCAAAGCAGTTCATGGATTTGACGAACGCTATTTTATGTATATGGAAGATGCGGATTTGTCTTTACGTGTACGCCAGCTAGGCCGAGTTATGTATAACCCTTCCGTCAGCGTTATCCATAAGTGGGAACGAGCAAGCGCAAAGCATATTAAGTTTTTACTCACTCACATAGGATCCATGATTAAATTTTTTTGGAAATGGAAATCGTAAGACAATTACTAATTGTGACGAATTATATTATTTGGACCGTATCCATGATGGGTTTATCTGTCTGCAATGGAGTAACGTATTAATGTATAAAATATCAATTGCAATGACAACATACAACGGCGCTCGGTTTATAGCGCAACAATTGCTTTCCCTTTTAAATCAGGAACGGCAAGCGGATGATGTCGTTATTTATGATGATCATTCCACTGACCTAACTGCAAGTATTGTACAGTCTTTTATTGACTCACATCAATTAAACGCTAGCTGGAAATTATACATCAACGCTAAAAATGTAGGGTTTAAGCAAAACTTTTTTAATGCTATATCAGCCAGCACCGGGGATTTGATATTTCTTTGTGATCAAGATGACCTTTGGGACGCTGGTAAGCTTCAAACTATGGAGCAAGTGTTTTTAAGGAATGATAGAATTATGGCTTTATGTTCTTCATTTCGAATAATTGACCAGGCAAATGGAATTATGCCAATGAAATCTAAAAAGAAGTACGCAAATAATAACTTGTTCCGCATCAATCAGGTATTGCAAGTTGGCGACATAGTAAAAATAAAATTTGTGCAAGCCTGTAATAATAATATTTCGCCAGGCTGTACAATGGGATTTAGGTCTTTGATCAAGTCTGTATACCTGAAGAATACGTCCTTAACCATTGAACATGACTGGGAATTGAGTTTTATTGCGGCGTGCATGGACGGTCTGTATTATTTAAATCAACCATTAATAAGCTATCGGGTACATACGAACAATACAATTGGCTTGGACCAAGTGATGCATGAGCCTTCGGCGATAGAAAGAATAGTTGGTGATAGACAGGAAAGAGCAGCTTACTTGGCATCGCATGTAAGAGCTTTTCAGCAGTATAATAATATGATTGACAAGGGAAAAAGAAGGATCTTGTCTGATGAACTGGTATTTGCTGAAACAAGAGAAAGAGCTTTAGCTTCAAAATCTCTTAAGCTGCTTCTAAAGCTATATCACTATAATCGATACTATCGGATTGGTACTAGTTTGGCAGGCAAGTTATCAGATATTATATTTATCCTTTTACCGGACTCCTCAAAACCGACATAACTATGTCTAGTTTTAGCTGGACATGTAATCTAATGAAAGGTATGGAACAAACTTGAGTATTTCAGTTGCGATGGCAGCATATAATGGATCAACATATATCAAGGAACAAATAGCTTCCATTATGCCTCAACTTGGGCAAGCCGATGAACTGATTATTTCTTGTGATCCGTCAGTTGATAAAACCTGGGATATTATCTGTGAACAAAGCCAAACTGATCCCAGAATCAAGGTGTATCGCGGACCGGGAAAAGGCCTCATTTTAAATTTTCAAAAAGCGATTGAATCTTGTCACGGCGATTACATATTCTTATGTGACCAGGATGATATTTGGTGCCCGAATAAAGTTAAATACATGGTTGAGTGTTTTTCAAACACAAATGCAGATGTAATTCTGCACGATGCTTGTATTGTAAATCAAGATCTTGTTTGTCTACAACCTTCTTATTTTGAGTTCCATAATACAGGCGGAGGTTATTGGAGGAATATTATAAAGAACGGATTTATTGGCTGCTGCATGGCATTTAAGCGGAGCTTTAGAACCTTAATCATTCCTTTTCCTCCTAATATACCCATGCATGATCAGTGGATTGGCTTACTTGGCCTTAAATATGGCAAAGTTGTTTTTTTGCGCAAGCAATTGATTTATTACCGGAGACATAGTAGTAATGCGACTTTCAGCCACCACGCCAGTGTATTACAAATGCTTAAATGGCGAGTTAATATCCTCCTGGCATTAGGGGAGAGAGCGAGAACGTTAAAATGATCAAGCCTGCGGCTATTTATGCTGTTATTGTACTATACAATAAATCATTTCATGACTCCATTACCTTCAATTCTATTTCAAAGCATAAATCCATACAGATTATTATCTGTGATAACAGCACCTCTGACTTCTATAATGAACAAAGCAATAGTTTTGATAATGTCACATACATAAATATGAAAGGGAACAAAGGACTGCCTAAAGCTTACAATCAAGCATTAGACTATATTGGAAATCAGACGGGCATTATATGCTGGTTTGATGATGACACAGCCATTCCAGATGAGTACTTTGATCTTGTCATACACTACTTTTTAACTCCAGATTTAGATATTGCCCTGCCTGTCGTTTTTGATGAAGTTGGCATGCTGTCCCCTTGTATTTTAAAAGGTAATTACTGCCATCGGGCTAAGAATCTGGCAGAAATAGCAGGGAATATTTCTGCCATTAACAGCGGTCTGAGTGTCAATCTGAAAGTTTATGAAGATTTTAGATACGATGACAATATGTTTTTAGACTTTGTTGATCATGCCTTTTTCAGGGAAATGAGACGGAGACATAAGACAATTCAGGTAATGCAAGACAATATTTTATATCAAAAGTTTGCAGCTAATTCCAGCTCAAAAGAGTCAGCAATCGTACGCTTTAAAATTTTAAAAAAAGATTTAAGATATTTTTATAAGGATACGACCTTTTCGAGATTGTATTATCATTATATTATTATGCGGCGTAAAGCTCGGCTAGTTCTAAAATATAGAAGCCTAAAAATGGCATTTATATAAGAAAAAACAAAGCAATATCAATCTGTAACTGCAGCTTCTAGGTTATTACGACATGATTAATATATGCCTAGAATCAAAGATGTATAAGTAAAGGCAACTAAATGCATAAAGACGAATCAAGACAAGCAGGCGCTAAGATATACTCTGTCAAACATAATTTTGTAATGAATTTAGTTTTAACTGCGTCCTCTTTTGTCTTTCCATTAATAACTTATCCGTATATTTCCAGAGTCCTGCAGGTTGTGGCCAATGGTAAGGTTTCATTTGCTACATCTATTCTGACCTATTTTGCTATGTTTGCATCACTAGGTATCCCTACTTACGGTATCCGAGTATGCGCTCAGGTTAGAGATGATAAAGAAGAATTATCCAGGACGGTTCATGAGCTCTTGGTTATCAATTTGGTGTCAACTGTCGTCACTTATTTAGCTTTCTTTTTGTCTTTAGCATTGATACCTAACTTTAAAGAAAATCGTGAATTACTCCTTGTAAACAGTTTAAGCTTGATCCTTAATACAATTGGGGTTAGTTGGTTTTATAGCGCCCTTGAACAGTATAACTATATAACGATACGCAGTTTGATCTTTAAATCTATCTCAGTCATCTTAACTTTTTTATTAGTTCGCAATGAAAGAGACTATGTTGCGTATGCGGCAATTCTTGTCCTTTCAACCGGCGGCTCTAATATTCTGAATTTTATTCACTTGCGAAATTTCATTATCTTTAAGCCAGTGGGGCATTACAATTTCAAACGGCATTTAAGACCTATTTTTATTTTCTTTGGATCTGCGGTAGCTAGTAGTATATATGTAAATCTGGATACAGTCATGCTTGGATTTATCGCAGGCAGTGAACAAGTCGGCTATTATCAAGTTGCAACCAAAATAAAATTATTGCTGACCAGTTTTGTAACGTCTTTGGGTGCAGTTTTAATGCCGAGGTTATCCTATTATGTAGAAAAAGGAAGAAAAGCAGAATTTGATATGGTAATAGTCAAGTCCTTCAATTTTGTCCTAATCGTAGCATCATCGCTGGTATGCTACTTTATTATATTTGCCCGTGAAGCAATATTGGTTCTTGCTGGTAGTTCATACATGTCTTCTGTGTTACCAATGCAAATCGTATTACCTTCCGTGTTATTTATTGGTTTATCCTATATCACAGGATTACAAATACTGACCCCTCTTATGAAAGAAAAAAAGATGTTGATATCTTATATTGTTGCTTCTATTGTTAGCTTTTCATGTAATTTGGTACTTATTCCATTCATTAAAGCTTCAGGTGCAGCTATATCAACTACTCTGGCTGAGTTTACGGTCCTTATTTTGCAGTGTGCTTTTTTATGGCCTATTCTAAAACCTTTAATGAAAACAATTAGTATTTGGAAAACATTTTTAGCTTTAACCATATCAAACCTTGCTATTATCATCCTGAAAAAGATAATGACCATATATTTACAACAGCATCCTTTTATTATATTGCTTATATCCTCAATTATTTATTTTGGCCTTTACTTATCAGTCCTTTACCTGCTGCAGGAACCATTTATTAGAGATACAGTCTTAGTGAGTGCCAATAATGTCAAGCATAGTCTCAGGAGACATCACAAATGAGTATAACTAAATTTAATAACATAATAGTAAATGACTTCCAACAATAGGTGTATTGTTTATGCAAGATTGTTGCAACGTCTTTTAACGCTTAGATAGGATACCTCATTAATAAAGTGTAAAGTTAACTTGTTGCAATAAAGGTTAATGAATGCCTTGAGCATAATTACAGCATGAACGGAGGACAGGTGAATGAGTTTAGCAAAAGCAATCAAGCTGATGCAGCCAGTAACTTTTAGCTTTTTGGTGGTCATGGCTTTTGAATTCATATTTGGTTTTACCGGAACTACCCTCATTATTGAAGGTGCGGCTATTCGGCATATTGTTTTTATTATAGCTTTTGTTAGTACCGCTTTTTTATGCATCCTCTATATGTTGGAGCATAAAATCGCTTTAGTCAGTCACAACAAGTCAAGCTCCATCTTTAGATACTTTAGTCGTTTACAATGGTCAGTTAGTATCCTATTGGTTTCCATGCTTGTATCCATGACCTTAATTCCATATCTAAGAAATAATTCTCTTCAATTAGCAAAAAGTGAAGCCTTAGATTCTTTCATTATGTTAGCCTTATTTTTACCTCTTTCTTTTTTGATTCGCTGGAGATTATTTAACTATAAATTATACGGCAAGATTTTGTTTGCTTTTATGGCTATCTTTTCTGCCATGCATATTATCCTCTATATTGGTCAATCACTTAATCAAAACTATATTGAAATGGTTTTAGGCCATATTCAACGCCGGCTGGACGCAATTTCAGGTGTTCAATCTATCTTTCCTCAAATAATTCTAGGACATAATGGCTATCCTAGAGTCATTTTTACAACCTCTATTTACTTGGTATATTCGATATATTCAATCTTGGCAGAAACTGTAAAAAATCGGCTCATCAACAGTATCGTAATAGCGATTCATATTGCCGCAATTTTAACCACCATGACCAAATCAATTTGGTTAGGTATATTGATTGGTTTGTTCTGCTATGTGATTATGATGTTTGGCTTTTCTAAATCTCGAGGAAGGTTTTTACTGAAAACGAGCCTGACTGTGTTAGCTATTTGTGGTTATATTTTACTATTAAATTACTCTGTATTCCATAATCAGGTGTATTTACGCCTTTCTAATACATTTATGATTTCATCATCTAGTGTAACTGAGAGTGAGGTGAGCGATACCACAGATAATAAGCAGATTGAAAAGAAGAAGACTGAAACGGATGCTACTGTAGAATCAAACCAAGCGACAGTAGTCGAGGACGATCATCTTTTTCAGAATAATGAACAGGCTGCAGCAGGGGAATCTGATGATACAAAGATTACTCAGACCAATATGATTTCATCATCAAGTACGGCTGAGAGTGAGGGGAGTGGTAGCGCAGAAAATAAGCAAACTGAAAAGAAGAAAACTGAAACGGATGGTACTGTAGCAACAAACCAAGCAACAGCAGACGAGGATAATCAGGTCCCTCAGAATAATGAACAAGCCGCAGCAGTGGAATCCAATGACATAAAAATTACTCAGACCAGATTACTGCTAAATGAATGGCTTAAACATCCTATATTGGGGAACGGATTTGGCAGTTATATTAAGAATTATATACGGTCACAAGAGGCTGTATTTTCATATGAAATGCAAGCACCAGCATTGTTGATGAAGGTTGGCCTTCTTGGCGTTTCCTTGGTTCTACTCACTGTATTTATGGCTTTTTATAATGTGCTACATAATTCTTATTTGCACCCAAAAGCAAAAGCTGCCTGGGTCTACCTGACTATAGCGTTCATTATGGCTGTTCAAACTAATCCACTGCTCTTATCTTACCCAGGTATTTCTATTTTTGTTATAATATTAGTACTATCAGAGAATAATAGTGGCAGCAAAGTAGCTTCCATACAAAAAACGGGGCAAGTTTAGCGCACAATTAAGATTGTGATAACAACCATGTGGATTTAGTT
This sequence comes from Oscillospiraceae bacterium HV4-5-C5C, assembly GCA_012034405.1. GTDB lineage: Bacteria > Bacillota > Clostridia > Saccharofermentanales > Fastidiosipilaceae > JAAVLZ01. The sequence continues at coordinate 208,338 of JAAVLZ010000002.1, forward strand.
TATGCTGAAGTCTTCTTTTTGGTTTGGGTGTGTATGCTTCACTAGTCTCCTGAAATCAAATTCTACTTTACTGGGTTTTGATTGGTTAGTGAGGAATTTTTAAATGATTGGAGTAAAAACATCCATACAGATAGTGTATATAATATAATTATTGTACGAAATCGAGGTGAATTATGAAAGGTATTATTCTGGCAGGAGGAGCGGGAACACGCCTGTATCCACTGACGCTGGTCACATCCAAACAGTTACTGCCGGTCTATGATAAACCCATGATCTACTATCCTCTATCGACTCTTATGATAGCGGGGATTCAGGATATCCTGATTATTTCAACACCGGTAGATACGCCGCGTTTTCAGGAATTGCTCGGTGATGGGGAACAGTTTGGTATCCATCTTGAATACAAAGTGCAACCTTCACCAGATGGTCTGGCTCAAGCCTTTACGCTTGGGGCGGATTTTATTGGTGAAGACAGTTGCGCCATGATCTTGGGTGACAATATCTTTTACGGCGCAGGCTTTGGCTCGATGCTGCGCCAGGCTGTTCGTCGGGCAGAAGAGGCTAACCGCAGCACCATTTTTGGCTATTACGTGCAAGACCCAGAGCGCTTTGGCGTTGTGGAGTTTGATGAAGGTGGACAAGTCATCAGTCTAGCAGAAAAACCTTCACAGCCCAAAAGCCATTATGCGGTGACGGGACTTTATTTTTATAATAAGGATGTAGTGCAGATGGCCCGTCAGGTCCGGCCCAGCAGCCGGGGTGAATTAGAGATCACGACATTAAATCAATTATATTTGGAGCAGCAGCTGCTGGATGTGGAACTGTTGGGCCGCGGCTTTGCGTGGCTGGATACTGGAACCATGGAGAGCTTGGTAGATGCCGCAGACTTTGTTCGCATGATAGAGAAGCGGCAGGGCATCAAAATCAGCGCCCCAGAAGAAATCGCCTATAAAAACGGCTGGATCAGCAAGGCGGCCTTACTGAAAAATGCCTGTCGCTATGGTAAATCACCCTATGGCGAACATCTGCGCAACGTGGCAGATGAGCGTCTGAGATACTAAGGAGGAACCATGAATATTCTGATTACCGGAAGCCGGGGTCAACTGGGCACAGAAATTCAGAAACAACTGCGGTTAGGCTATAGTGAACTGGGAGAACTTCCCGCTGCTTTCAGGAAAGGAGAGGTTACAGCAATTGATCTGCCGGAGCTGGATATTACAGATCTGGCGGCAGTAAATACCTATATTAAGCAGTTACAGCCAGATGTGGTCATCAACTGCGCGGCATTTACTAATGTGGACGGCTGCGAGACCCAACCAGACGCAGCTTATGCGGCAAATGCGGTTGGCCCCCGCAATCTGGCGCTGGCTTGTGACCGGGTGGGCGCCAAACTGGTGCATGTGTCCACTGATTATGTGTTCAGCGGCAGGCCTAATGGTGGTGTGCAACTGGATGAAAGCTGGTTGCCGCAGCCTATCAGCACGTATGGCCGGACTAAGTTGTTAGGTGAACAGTATGTGCGTCAATTCTGCCGCCGCTCTTTTATAGTGCGAACAGCCTGGCTGTATAGTTATTATGGTAAGAATTTTGTCAAAACGATTCTGGGCGCCGGCCACAAATATGGTCAGGTTACAGTGGTGGATGACCAGCTGGGGACGCCAACTAACGCCGTGGATCTGGCGCATGTCCTGCTTCTGCTGGCTGAGGGTGAGCAATATGGTCTTTATCACTGTACCGGACAAGGCGTTTGCTCCTGGTACGAGTTTACTAAGGAGATCTTTAGTTTGGCTGGTTTGTCTGCTGGCGTGACCGCCTGCAGCACGGCTGAATACCAGGCAGCGCACCCGGACTCGACCAGCCGGCCGCTGTGGTCTGCGCTGGACAACCGCATGCTGCGCAGCGTAGTGGGTACCGACCCGGTCCGTAGCTGGCAGGATGCGCTGACCGCCTTTTTTGACCATTGGGACGGCAGTAACAGCATGAAAGAGGAGCACTGATAATATGAAAACCTATTTACTGACCGGCTGTGCCGGTTTTATTGGCACCAACTTTGTTTACCACATGCTGAAAACCTATCCGGATATCCAGTTGATTAACCTGGATAAACTGACCTATGCCGGCAATCTGGAAAATCTGCGTGACTGTGAAGGCGATCCTCGTCATATTTTTGTGCAGGGGGATATTGGTGACCGTGAACTGGTCAGCCGCCTCTTTGAACAATACCCTATTGATTATGTCATTAACTTTGCGGCGGAGAGCCATGTTGACCGCAGCATTAAGCACCCTGAGGTATTTGTGGAAACCAATGTGCTGGGGACAGTAAACCTGCTGCAGTGTGCCCGCCTGGCCTGGTACCGGGATAATCAGTGGGCCTTGGGTAAAAAGTTTTTGCAGGTTTCCACGGATGAGGTTTATGGGACGCTGGGTGAGGACGGCTACTTTATGGAAACCACCCCACTGTCACCCCACAGTCCGTATTCAGCATCTAAGGCCAGTGCGGATATGTTTGTCCAGGCATTCCATGATACTTATGGCATGCCGGTTAATATTACCCGCTGTTCCAATAACTACGGTCCCTATCAGTTTCCGGAAAAGCTGATTCCACTGATGATCCACAATGCGCAAACGCATCAGGCGCTGCCGGTTTATGGAGATGGGATGCAGGTGCGTGACTGGCTGTATGTGGCAGACCACTGCAAGGCGATTGATTTAGTCTGCCGTCAGGGTCGGGATGGAGAGGTCTACAATGTGGGCGGACATAATGAGCATCCTAATCTTTATATTGTCAAAACCATCTTGGCACAGTTACAGGACCGGCTGCAGGATGCGGGCATTAATGAATCTCTGATCCACCATGTGACTGACCGGTTGGGGCATGATCGGCGCTATGGCATTGACCCGCAAAAGATCATGCGGGATCTGGGCTGGGCTCCGGAAACGCCCTTTGCAGAGGGCATTGTGAAAACAATTGACTGGTATTTGGCGCATGAGGACTGGGTGGCGCATATCGTGTCAGGTCAATATCAAGGCTATTACACCGACATGTATCAGCAGCGGTTGGCTCAGCAGTCAGAGGCTTGAATGATGGATGGCAGTTGGCGGACGGGCTGTCCGGAGCAGTGGGGTGCGGCAGACTTGACCATAGAAGAGAGGCAGAACAGATGAGTCAGTTTAATTTTATCCAGACGAATATACCAGGGGTGCAGATTATTGAGCCAGCAGTATTTGGTGATGCGCGGGGCTACTTTATGGAAACCTACCATAAGTCGGATTTTTCTGCAGCCGGCATTGACCGGGAGTTTGTGCAGGATAATCAGTCGCGGTCTACGCGAGGGGTCCTGCGTGGGCTGCACTATCAGACAAAGCACCCACAGGCTAAGCTGGTGCGGGTAACGCGGGGAGAGGTGTATGATGTGGCAGTGGACTGCCGGCCGGACTCGGTGACTTTTGGTCGTTGGGTGGGGGTCCGCCTGAGTGAGGATAATAAGCGGATGTTTTATATTCCGCGAGGCTTTGCACATGGATTTTTAGTGCTGAGTGATATCGCTGAGTTTTGCTACAAGTGTGATGCGGAGTATGACCCAATGGGTGAAGGCGGGGTGCCTTATGACGATCCGACAATAGGGATTGTATGGCCGGATTGCGGCGCACCCGTGCGCACCAGTGAAAAAGACCTTCATTATCTGCCCTTTACGCAACAGGGTTTCGAGTGGTTTAGTGGTATGGATGGTTGAGTACACTGAAGTTCGTAACTTGAAAAAGTGAAGCCGCTTTGGCGCAGGTTGTGCAGGAAGCTTATGTGCAAGGGGTTTCAACCCGAAAAATCGAAACGCTGGCTCAAAGCCTGGGGATCGAGGACCGCTCGCGCAGCCAGGTCAGTGAAAGCGGCCAGCGCGACGTGCTGGCCATTGAGCCAATGCTCGAAGCATTCAGGGACAGTTACACACGGCTCTTCTCCGGACTTCAGGAGCGCGGCTTGAGCGGTGTGTCGCTCATCATCTCAGATGCCCATGCCGGCCTGGTTTCCGCGATTGAGCGCGCCTTCCCCGGTGCATCCTGGTAACGCTGCAAGGTTCACTTCATGCGAAATATCTTGTTGCACGTACCGCATCGGGAGAAAGACCGCTTTGCCGCCCATCTCAAGCTGATCTGGCAGGCACCGAACCGGAAACTGGCGCTGAAGTGGGCTCAGGAGCTGATAGCAGCCTATGAACACCGCCTTCCGAAGGCCATCTCCACCCTGGAAGCAGGCTTAGAAGACAGCCTGTCCTATCTGGCCTTCCTCAGTCTGGACGCTCGAAAAATCAGTTCGAACAACCTGATTGAGCGTCTGAACAAAGAGATCAGACGCCGGACCAACGTGATCGGCATCTTTCCCAACCCTGAGTCCTACGTACGCTTGATCACCGTTTACCTGATGGAATATGCTGAAGACTGGTCGGCTTCTAAGGCCTACCTCAGCCAGAAGTCCATCGAAGACATACCAACGCTAACAGCCGCCTAGATACACTTAGAACGGAACCCGAAGTTGCGAACATATGTTGACACGACCTGTAAACGCCTGCCGTAGCGGATATAAAGTGCTTTGCATTACGTTATTGGATATGCTTAGATCTCGCGAAGCCGCGAAGCTGCAAGGTGTGTATGAAAAAACGCTGCGTCATTACAGCAAGTATGCACTACTGATTATCGATGAGTTTTTACTGTTTCCCGTTTCACCACAAGAAGAGATGTACCTTTACGAAGTCATTGATGCACGTTACGGACAAGCTTCTACCATTGTTTGTTCCCAGTTAATGCCGGAAGGATGGCACGGCAGTCTTGGTGGGAATCCATTAGCGGAATCAATTCTTGATCGTTTGACTTCGGCTGCATACTCGATGTCTCTTGAAGGAAGTGTGTCCATGCGTAAACATTTTAGTCCCATCTGATGCTTTGCTTATTGCTTTCATAACTCTATCTGAGAGTTGCTCCCAATGGGGTGGCTCGCAACTGCATATTACTGGCTCTCTCTGCCGGATTACCTGGCTCCTTTTTTCAGATTGGGTGGCTCCGCCACCACGGAACATTCATCAATCGGCACCAAAGCGACCTGTTTTCTAAAGTCATCTCCGATCACAGTGAAAAAGCAGCACGATTGTGACTACCAATTTGCCCTTTCCCAAGTGGACACAGCTGTTTGAGTACACGCCCCTGGTGGCTGCTCTCTTCAACCGCCTGACTTTTCGCTCTCATGTTCTCAACATGAACGGAGATTCCTTCCGGCTGAAGTCCACAAAGAAAGCAATCCAGCTTCTGAGAGCCAGTGGCTCACTTTTTCATCATTGCTATTGCTTCAATATTCACCATCGCGCGACTCACTTTTGGTTGACAACCATATCTCATTCATCAGACGACACTTAGCGGGCGTGCAGCAGGATATTCATCTTTTGACGCTTACGTTTATGATGTCAAACTCCAGATAGGGGAACATTAATCATGCGCCTTTTCTACCAGAAAGTAAGCCAAGATGCATAAATATGGCCGTTAATCATACTGCTTATCATTTGCGAAAATATAAAAGTATGTATACAATAAAGCAACAAAATATTATAACGAATGAGAGGGAGATGACTATGAAAGAAAAAATCATTGTAATAACCCTTGCGATAGCTATTCTGATGACTGGCTGCGCAAGATCAGCTATGACAGAAGAAACTTCAAACGACGCCAGTTCTGAACTGACTGTCACTGATCATACAAACTCAGAAACAGATAAGAAGTCACATGAAATATCAGAAACAACAGAATCCAATAAAAACATAACCTTAAAAAAAGATAATAAAACAACCTCAGCAGAAACATCAAAAATTACAAATAAGCAGACGATTCCGGAGACCTCGACAAAGCCAGGAGCCGGCAGCACGACAAAGCCAGGCGCCAGCAACACGACAGAGTCAGGAGCCGACGGCACGACAGAGTCAGGAGCCGACGGCACAACAGAGTCAGGAGCCGACGGCTCAACAAAGTCAGGAACCGGCAACACAACAAAGGCAAGCTTGAAGGATAAACCCACAACTACCCGGAAGCCGACAGCAACCCCGGCACCCACAACTACCCGGAAGCCGACAGCAACCCCGGCACCAACAGCTACTCCGGTACCGACAGCTACTCCGGTACCGACAGCAACTCCGGCACCGACGGCAACCCCAGTACCAGAGAGCCAGCCGACCTATGCAGAGAACGCCACGCAGGATCCGGGACCGGATATGGGCAGCAATGCCAGTAGTCCGGTTAACCTGACCAGCGAGTATGTGAATGATCTCAGATCCGGTTGGGAAGCAGCTTTTCAGGCTGAAAATGGTTTTAGCCCAACATATGTGACGGATAGCCGGCAAACCGAACTGTTCCGGATCATGGCAGAGGCTTGTAACTCAGATATTGCTAAAAGGGGAGAACTGTCCCATGAGGAACTCTATTTTGGATATATCACAAATGGGTGGACCACCGTCAGGGCTGCAAACGAATCCCTGGGTATCTATCGGCTCATGCACATGGCAGACGGTGTTGAAAACGGTGCTTCACTAGCCAGGCACATTGGGATTCCATCAGATGTATCTGAATACACGGTCGCCGTTTTCCAGATCGGAACGTACTACTACGTTGATTTCTGGACCTTTAGATAAAGGATACATTCATTTCTAAGCTGTGAATTTTACTTCTGGTCCCCTCCAACCTTAAGAATAGCTTAAAAACTACTGCAATATAGCCAGCTATAATAATCGAGTATCACAGAATATTAATACTGACGACTGACCCATCGTAGCAACTTAAGCTAATCCGTAAAGCCCAGGCTTTTAGCTGACCACTGACCAGCTAAAGTTGATTGACTATAGGGGGAACTATGAAAAAGTTGAACGCAACCATCAGCCTGATGATAGCCGGCACTATGTTGCTGGCTTCCTGCTCCGCCACAAATGATCAGTCAAACACGCCGGCTGATCTGATAAAAGGCGCTTATGTTCAGAATCTGATTAATCTGCCACAAGTTGATGGGGAAGTAATTAGCAGCTATCATGTTTCGCCAGAAGGTCAGCTGGTAGCTTACGATTATCAGCTCAAGCATACTTACACCAGTACAGATGATGGCGCTAACTGGACACAGTCAGACGGCCCCATCAAAGCCCTCACTGACAGCCAGTATGTTAATCAGCTGGCCCCGGATACTAAAGGCGGCCTGTATCTGGTCATGCAGGATATTAATTATGAGGATGGGCAATCTAATATCAGCCTGATGTATGCCGATTCCGCTGGTGAAACCAGTCCGGTAGACATACCGGAGCTGAATCAGGCTTTGAGTCATGGCAGCGACACCTATATCAATCGGATTGCCTCGCTCAGTGCGGATCGCCTGCTCCTGTCCTATAGCTATTCAGCTGCAGTCGGGACAGAGGATCAGTCGACTGCGGCGTCCGGAGCTTCCGTTAGTTACTCAGATGGTGATGTCAACTACTATGATTTAACCGCGGTCTTTGATCCGGGCACAGGTCAAAAGATCTATGAGCTGACTGATTTTGGCGGGACCTTTGCGGTCAATGCGTCGCACCTGTTCAGTTATGACTATGAAAATGGCCTGAAGGCATCAGATCTGCAAACCGGCCAGGAGGATACCACCGTCAGCTATGCCTTCCCGGGGGATGGCGGCGCCAATTGTATGGCGGCAACGGACGATGGTATGATCTTTGCTCTGGTTGATAAAGATATTTACAAACTGCTGCCGGATGGCAGCAATGAGCTGCTCTTGTCCGGTGACGGCTACAGCTTTGGCCGCCAGACAGCCTATGTTGATAGCCTGAGTCTGTTACCCGATAGCAGTTTATTGATGACGTATAGCAGCGGTATCATCGACCCAAATGACAATGGAACCCGCCTGCTGCAGTTAATGTATGACGCTGAGGCCAGCATAGACCCGGCCAAAGCACTGAAAATCTGGGGCCTGAATGATAATGAGACCGTAAGGGACGCAGTTATTGATTATCGGCGGGAGCATCCGGACAGTGAGGTGAGCTTTGACGTGGCGCTGAACTGGGATGGCAGTGTGACCCAGGAGGACGCGGTCAAGACGCTGAACAACCTGATCCTGACCGGTGATGGGCCGGATGTGCTGTTGCTCGATGGCCTGACGGTTCAAAATTACGCGGAGCGCGGCCTGTTGCTGGATTTGTCTGAAAAACTTGACCTTACAGACCTGCTGTCGCCGGTGGCTGCTGCCAGTCAAAGTGGCAAGGCAGTGTATTGGGTGCCTGCACGCTTTAAAACCCCGATCATCGCCGCGCTCAGTCAGACGGATCTGGATCTGGTTACAGATTCCGCCAGTCTGCTGGAGCAGGTTCAGGCTGCGCCAGCGGCAACTGGCATTGATTATGAAACCTCGGATGACCCATTTGCTTCGCTGAGTTGGGAAGAGCGCGCCGCCTTGGGTTTCGCTGATTTTGATGAATTGTTCAGCTTTATCTGGAATACCAGCGCGCCCCAGCTTTTGACGGATCAGGGTCTGGATGAGTCTGTGCTGCAACAGATGCTGACCGCTTTCAAGACGATCAACGACCGCTGCGGAGACATGACCAAAGAAGACTATCAGGGTTATGCTCTGGGCTATGGCGGCAGCTTTTCTACGCAGACCATCACTGGTTCAGCCGCGGCTTTGATGACGCAACGTACCCGCTACGCGTTGACTTTACTGGACAGCATTGCGGCGTTTGAGGGCTTGAGCACGCAGGCTGAACCGGTGTACAAGCTCTATCCGGGGATTGCTCAGGGTACCTGGCTGCCGGTGGGCGTGGTGGGCATCAGCGCCGCGTCCAAGGTGCAGGATCTGGCGCTGGATCTGGTTAAAGCCCTGCTGTCCGCAGAGGTACAGGCTGGCTTCACTGAGGGCATCCCGGTTACACAGCAGGGGGTAGCCGGTCAGGTCAGTACCATAGATCAGTACTATAAAAAGCAATACAACGATATTCTGACTTACCTGAATGAACACCCGGATGAGCAGACACCAGATGTGCAGACTTATCTGGATCAGCTGCCTCAGGGCTTCAGCTATGATATTGCGCCGTTGCTGGACGCAATGCAGCAGCCACTGTTCTCAGATCAGGTGGTTTATGACAAGGTGGAGAGCGTAGCCCGGGCTTTTTGCCAGGGGCAGCAAAGCCTGCAGGCTGCATCCACTCAGCTGCAGCAGGATCTGCGTAGTTATCTGGCTGAACAGGAGTAAAGCAGATGGTCAGCCGGCTGCGACAAAAGCTTGGCCTGAACAGCAGACTGGCCCGGCGTGAAGCCGGGGCGGCCCTGTTGTTTCTGCTGCCCAGCCTTCTTGGGATTGGTGCGTTTTTTCTGCTGCCGTTTTTAGATACGATCAGACGCAGCTTTTATGATGTACTGGGCCAGCGGTTTGTGGGGGTGGCCAGTTACCAATCGGTGCTGCAAAATCAGGCGTTTCAACTGGCCTCAATCAACACCGCGCGATTTATTACCATCTGTATTCCCTTGCTGCTGGCTTTAAGCATGCTGCTGGCGCTGCTGGTGCGGGCGGTCAAACCGGCTGGACGGACGCACAAAACCCTTTTTTTATTGCCTATGGCTGTGCCGGTAGCCAGCCTGGTATTGCTGTGGCAGGCGCTCTTTTCTGACCGCGGTCTGGTCAATGGCTTTTTGGCCAGGCGGGGACAGCAGCCCGTTAGCTTTATGGAGAGCTCCGCTGCCTTTTGGGTGCTGATTGTAACTTATTTGTGGAAGAACAGCGGCTATGACATGATCCTCTGGCTGGCCGGACTGGATGGGATATCCGATAGCCTGTATGATGCGGCGCATGTGGACGGCGCGGGCTGGCTGCAGACTTTCAGATTTATTACGCTGCCTAGTCTGGCACCAACTGTCGGGCTGGTAGCGATCCTGTCTCTGCTGAGCAGCTTTAATGTGTTCAGGGAGGCCTATCTGGTGGCAGGATCCTACCCTCATGACAGTATCTATCAGCTGCAGCATCTTTTTAATAACTGGTTTGTGAAGCTGGAAATCAGCCGGCTGTGCGCTGCCGCGGTCTTGCTGGCACTGGTGCTGCTGATCTTTATCCTCCTGCTGCTGCGGCTGTTCAGAGACAGGACGGAATAATATGGGACGACGTAAACTTTCAGCCTGGCCTGGAGCCAGCCGGCAGCTGAACGGCCTGAAACACGGTCTGCTGTTGCTGATTCTGACGATCCTGACGATCCCGGTGGTAGCGGTGCTGTGGTTTATGCTTACCGGGGTACTCATGCCGTTGGATGAACTCAAGGTTACTTTAGCTCCAGCACTGTCCGGGTCAGCAACGGCCGCAGTTACCACGGCCAGTGCCAGTCAGTCAGGCGCCGCTGCAGTATCAGATCTGGCCACAGGCTATGCCATCTGGCCGCTGCTGCCCTCCTGGCCTACCTTGCAGCCGCTGACGGAGCTGCTGCTGGATACGCCTGCTTTTTTTGTCATGTTTTGGAACAGCTTCAAAATTGTCCTGCCAGCGCTGCTGGGGCAGTTTCTATTTGGCGCGCCGGCTGCCTGGGCACTGTCGCGTTTCCGCTTTCCCGGCCGTAAATTGCTGCTGGGTATCTATATTGTTCTGATGCTCATGCCGTTTCAGGTTACCATGGTACCTAACTACCTGGTGGCCAGGCAATTGGGCATAGTGGATACCATTTGGGCTGTTGCGCTGCCTTTTGCGTTTTCTGCCTATCCGGTTTTTATTATGAGCAAGAGCTTTGATGCCGTACCACATGCCATGCTTGAGGCCGCGTCTATTGATGGGGCCGGCTATTGGCAAACCTTTGTCCGGGTGGGCTTGCCGCTGGGGGTACCAGGTATTGTATCCGCGCTGGTGCTGGGCTTTTTGGAATGCTGGAACGCGATTGAACAGCCGCTGGTTTTTCTTAAGGATAGCCGCAACTGGCCCTTATCCTTGTTTTTACCGCAGATCACAGCCAGCCGGCTGGGACTGGCTATGTCGGCTTCGCTGATCATGCTGGCACCGGCAGTGTTGATTTTCTTTTTTGGACAAAAATATCTGGAGCTGGGGATTCAGGCTACCGGTGTAAAAGAGTAGGGCAGATGGAGAAGGAGAAGGTATATGAGCGCAAACAGCCGGAATTTTTGGGAGCAGGAGCCTGAGCCGGATCGTAACTGGGCCGATCGGCGGCCGGGTCCGCTGCGCAGGGGGTGGGATTGGCTGAGTCAGCGGTGGTCGGGATCTGGCCGTGGCAACCGTGGCCGTATCCGGCAATCTGCTGAGCTTGATCCGGAACGGCTGAAGCAGCGACGGGCCGGGCTGAATATCCTGCGCTTCTTCATCCTGATGTTGATCCTGACCCTCATAGCCAGGGGGACCGCTGGCGCGACTATGGCGCGCGTGACCCTGGACTCCCCGGTAGCGGCCAAACTGTCTCAATCAATTGTGGTCAGTGGCTCTGTGCAGGCTGGTGCGTCCCATGGGATCAAGGCGCAGGCGGCAGGGTTGAAGATCCGGGAGGTTCTGGCTCTGACCGGGCAGTCTGTTCAGGCCGGAGACTCGCTGCTGCGTTATGACGTGGATCCGCTGGAAGAAAAAGTAGCGGGCTTGCAGCTGGATCTGGCAGATCTGGAGCTGGAATTGGCCAAACTACAGGAGCCGGTAACAGCCGATGACAGCGGCGTGCGCAATGCGGAAACCGCTTTGGAGCGGGTGCAGGAAGACTATGATAAGCAGGCAGCTGTGGTCACGGAAGCCCAGGATGAACGCTGGCGGAAACAGGTGGCCCTGGACAAAGCCAAGGCGACTCTGGCCGCGGCCGCACCCGAAGAACAGCCGGTCCTTCAGTATGATGTGGATCAGGCACAACAGGCCTGGGATGCGGCTGATGAGGCGCTGAAAGCAGCCAATGAGGCGCTTTCGGCGCAGGAGCGCTCCCTGGCGGATGCCAGAACTGCGTTGTCTGATGCTCAGACCGCGCTGGAAAAAAGTCAGCAGGAAGCGGCAGACCAGGCAGCGGCCAATCAGCTGGCCTATGAGCGTAAGGATCTGGATCGCCTGAGTAAACAGACTGAGCTGGACCAGCTGCAAGCGGTGCTGGACACGGATGGTGTGGTGACCGCGGACCAGGCAGGCACAGTTCTGTCGCTGGCGGAAGCCGGGACAGAGACGACGGAAGAACAGGTGGTCTGCCTGCTGACGGACGCGACTGGCGGTTACCGGGCGGTGGCCACCCTGGCGCGGTCGGTGACCCAGAAACTCAAGGTGGGCGACCGCTGCTTGATTTCTGCCGGCTCCAGTTATGATTATTATGGTGCGGAGGAGCAGCAGGGCAAGATTGTTTATCTGTCGCGGCCGGATGATTCGGATCAGGTGGAAGTGCGCATCAGCCTGCCGGAGGGCGATTGGCAGCAGGATCAAAGTGTGGATCTGAAAATTGTAAGGGAGGAACGGGAATACCCGGTCTGTGTGCCGCTGGGCGCACTGCATAATGATAATAACGGCGACTTTGTGCTGATGCTGCAGGAAAGCACCTCTGTACTGGGTACGCAGAATACTGCAGTCCGGGTACCGGTCAAGGTTAAAGCTAAAAATACGGAGCTGGCCGCGGTAGAAGGCAGCCTCAGTACCTGGGACAGCATTATTGTGTCATCGACCAAACCGGTGGCTGAAGGCGACCGGGTCAGATTAGCGGAAGTGTCAAGCGATGACAGCACTGACTAAGCGGGGGCGGTGGGTCCGCTGCTTGCTCTGGGCGATCATTTATCTGGGGAGTGCCTATGCGCTGCTAGGTAGCTTTGCTCAGCTGAGCCAGTGCCTGGCCGCAGTGAGCCTGCGTTATGAGAGCAGTCCGCTTGAGACCGGCCTGGCCCGCGATAGCCGGGTGTTTGCTTACCAGCAGGGCGCGGCGCAGCCCTTTTGGCCGACTTTTTGGTCAGAAGGCAGTGTAGTGATTCAGGCATTTAGTGAGTCTGGCAGTCTTGCGCCAATGAGTGGTGTCGGTGACGAAGGCCTGACCCTGCCAATCCTGGCTTATGATGGTAATCCGCGGTTGGTGAAACCGTTAACGCTGCTGTCTGGTGACTGGCCGTCAGCACAGGATAGCTCAGCCTGTCTGATTTCTGAAGCACTGGCCTGGCAGCTATGGGGCAGTACAGCGGTGATTGGGCAGACGCTCCTGCTGGATACCGCTGCAGACCAGCCACACCAGATCTATGTGGTCCGGGCGGTTTATCAGGACCAGACGATGGGCGGCCTTTTCAGTTATGCCGGCCAAGCCTATCAGCCAGGCTGGCAGGTGGTGGAACTGGAAGGAGATGCAGGAGCCTTTCCCCGTAGTACAACTGAAAGCTGGTGGCAGGCTGCGGGACTGCCAGAGCCTGACCGGGTGCTTAACGCACCAGGCTTAGCTGCGGGGTTAAGGTTAGCCGCGAGCCTGCCGCTTCTTTGGACGCTGCTGCTTTTGTTTATTGGTTTATGGCGCTGGGGCAGGAGACACCCCTACCTCAGGGAAGCCTGCCTGGCCGGTAGTCTGATCGGACTGGCTTTATTGCTCCCGGGCTACCTGGATCTATTGCCGGGTTGGCTGATACCGACTCGCTGGAGTGATTTTGACTTTTGGAGCCGCTTGAAAACTGAATTAAATACGCGGGCTGATGAATGGTTATTATTGCGTCCCCTGGGCAAGGATCTTATGACCAAGTGGCAGTTGCTGTGCTTGGTTGGAGCTGGATTGATGAATCTGCTGGCGGTCAGCCGCTTGTGGACTTTGCTGGTGGTCTGGCCGGCAGTGGCAGACAGCAGGTTGGCCGTGCCGGATGACAAGGAGCTGCAGGCAGCGGGGCAGACAGAATTACCGGTGGCTCCCGGTTCAGGTCCAACGCGTCCCGGCGGCCCCGACGCGGGTTGCAGTAAGGGGGGGCGCAAACTACCTGAGGCCGCCGCGCCCGCAGCGCCTGACGACAGCAACTGGCGGCCGCCCGCGTCCTTACCCGGGTCCGTAAGCGTTCCCTTGCCCGATTCTCCGGTGATGAAGCTCTGGATCAGTCCGGTAAGTGATTCCCAGGGAATCCGGCAAGTGATGATCCCGGAGCAGCTCCGCCAGCCGTGACCAGCCGGCTTGTCCGTTTCTATCATAGTGCACTATAATCAAAAGCGTTCTGTTCAACTATCATGCCGTTGCCTTCAGACTGACAGGGGTTATGGCAACCTGTTGATGGCTATCCTTCAGTCTGCGGCCGATCCCGGTTTCAGGAATCAGGATAGACCGGTTATGGTTATAGTACAAGATCAGCTGATCATCAGATGAAGCCGCCGGAGCTTCGCAGACGACGATAAAAATCGGGTAAAACCAATCCAGCCAGATGGGAACCACAGTGTCCCGGGCCCAGGGTATATCGGAAAGGAAGACGGAAGATGAGTGTGAATGTAACCATATTGGAATCCCTGGGTGTGAGTCAGACTGAATTGACTCAGGCACTGGCGCCTTTGCAAACCCAGGGGGTCTGTTTTAAAGTTTATGAGCGGACAGCTGATGTTGATACGTTAATTCAGGAAGCTGAAGAAGCAGATGTGCTGATCCTGGCCAATCTGCCGCTGCCGGCGGCTGTCATTAACGCCTGCCCTAAATTGAAATATATCAACATCGCGTTTACCGGGGTGGACCACGTGGATCTGGCAGCCTGCCGGGCCCGTGGTATTCAGGTGTCCAATGCTTCCGGTTATTCAGATCAGGCCGTGGCCGAGCTGGCCTTAGGTCTGACGCTGAGCTTACTGCGCCAGATCAATGGCAGTGACGCATTGCTGCGACAGGGAGGATCCCGTCAAAACCGCCTGGGGCAGGAAATCGCCGGTAAAACCGCTGGTATAGTGGGCCTGGGACATATTGGCTTAAAGAGCGCTGAGCTGTTTCATGCTTTTGGGGCCAGAGTCCTGTCTCAAAGCCGCCATCATAAACCCAGTGCACCTGAATATATTGAGCAATGTGCTGATCTGGAGACGCTCCTGCCTCAGGCGGATATAGCCTTGCTTCACTGTCCGCTGAATGACAGTACCCGCGGATTGATCAACCGCCGGACGCTGTCTTTGATGAAGCCCGAGGCAATATTAATTAATGTGGCTCGGGGGCCAATTGTCAATAGCGCGGATCTGGCATTAGCTCTGCAAAAGGGCCAGCTGGCCGGCGCCGGCATTGACGTATTTGACGCGGAGCCACCGCTGCCAGCCGATGAGCCGCTGCTGCATGCGCCTCACACGATTCTGACGCCGCATCTGGCCTACGCGACCCAGGAATCTATGAGCCGACGCTTAAAGATCACGATGGCTAATCTGACCGCCTGGCTTAACGGCGCCCCGGTCAATCTGATCTGAAGCCGTCCTGCCAGCGTATTGGCAAACTGCCAGAACCATCTGTCCAGACGACCAGAATCCTATTCAAGCAGACAGGCATGAATTATTTGTGCCTGTCTGTTTTTTTTAGTTGTGCTGTGCTACACTTCCTTAAAAGCATATAATACACATATGCAATATATGAAAAAGCGCAGCGGAAACTATACGTTATCGCTGCGCCAC
>JAAVLZ010000020.1 GCA_012034405.1 Oscillospiraceae bacterium HV4-5-C5C
CCATCATATCACACGTCAGTCGCTTGTCTACGTTGTTTTTTCTCAGGCTTTATGGGCCGGGTTTTGCCCCATTTTATCGCACTTTTGATGCTATCTAAGTTACTCTTGCTAATTCTTTACCCGTTTGCATTTACTTTTTCATTTCAGCGCAATTTTCCGGCCTTCAAACTACACACAGGCGGAAGCTATGCTCAGGCATAAGACTATGCTCGGGCTGAAATCAAGCCGGGATATCACCAGTCAAACCTGGCAATCCCCGGGCTGGTCCCGGATACCATTCAAACCAGTTTATCTGGCAACTGGCGACCGCCCAACAGATGGATATGCAGGTGCTGCACACTCTGTCCCGCTTGAGGACCGCAATTATTGATCAGCCGGAAACCCCGATCAGGTTGATTCAGGCTGTACTCATCAGCCAGAATCCTGACTGCCTCCAGCAAAGCCGCCATATCCTTTTTAGCATCCGCCGCCGCAACCGGATCCGGGCCGCTGGCCGCAGCTGCCAGCTCCAGCGCGTCGCCGTAATGGTGGCGCGGGACGATCAAAATATGAACCGGAGCCAAAGGATTCAGGTCCTTAAAAGCCACCACCCGTTCATTTTCCAAGACCTTTTGAGAAGGTATCTGACCCTCCGCGATCCGGCAAAAAATACAGTCCTGCATTGCCTGTCCCCCTTAGTGCTTTAATTGCAGCAACGCCTCAACTTCAGCCGCTGCCATAGCATCAGACACCTTGCTTACATCTTTACCGCCGGCCTGAGCCATATCCGGACGCCCGCCGCCGTTACCGCCCGCGGTCTGAGCGGCGACCTTGATCAATTTACCGCAGTGAATACCTGCTTTAACGGCTTCCCCGGACGCCATAGCCACCAGTTGTACCCGTCCGTCCAGAATAGCCGCCAATAAAATAACCGCAGGTGCCAGGCTGTCCCTCAACATAGCGGCCATATCCCGCAAAGCATCCGCCGAGGCCACTTCAACCTCCGCTGTCAACAGGTGAACGCCATCAATATCTTTAGCTGATTCTTTCAGCTTTTCGGCTTTTTGACCCGCCGCACGGTTTTCCAGATTCTGCAGTTCCCGCGTCAGGCGCCGGAGCTCATTCAGGTTATTTTGTACCCTGGCTTTGAGATCACTGGGCGTAGTCTTAAGGTCAGTCGCCAGATCCTGTACGGTATCCTGTAACCCCTGGGTCAGCCGTAAAGCCGCGTGGCCGGTTACAGCCTCTATCCGCCTGACCCCTGACGCCACCGAAGACTCAGAAAGAATATAAAAGCTACCTGCTTGAGAGGTATGCGTCAGGTGCGTACCGCCGCAGAGCTCACGGCTGTAATCCCCCATGGAAACCACTCTGACCTTATCCTTATATTTTTCATTAAATAGGGCCATCGCGCCGCTGGCTTTAGCTTCCTCCAGTGACATGACCTGAGTGGTAACCGGATAATCAGCCAAGATAGCCTCATTGACCAGCTGTGCTACCTGCCTCAATTCTTCCGCAGTCAGAGGCTGGAAGTGCGTAAAGTCAAAACGCAGATGCTGAGGGTTAACTTCAGATCCGGCCTGGGTTACGTGGCTGCCCAGGACAGTCCGCAGAGCTTTATGCAGCAGGTGGGTACAGCTATGATTGCGGGCGGTATCCCAGCGGGAGGGCGCGTCGACTTTCAACTGAAGCGATTGAGCATTCAGCAGCAAACCCTGCCGCACAACTGCGGCATGCAGATACAAGCCTTCCGCGGTTTTGCGTGTTTCCTGAATTTCTGCCTGGCAAGTATCAGTAGCAGCCAGACCGCGATCGCCTACCTGACCGCCGCTCTCGGCATAAAATGGGGTACGGTCAAAGATCAGCAGAACCTCACTGCCTTCTACCGCAGAAGGCACAGCCTGGTACTGATCCGTATCCTCATCTTTCTGCAGAATCATCAAGAGCTCAGACGATTCCTCCAGGGAATCATAGCCGTCAAATACCGTAGCTGGCAGGCTGGCGGTTTCAGCCGGCAGACTGCGGTCACTCCAGGCCGACCCCCCCCGCGCTTTTAAGGCTGCCCGGGCTTGGTTCCGCTGATTTTTCATCTGCTCGTCAAAGCCGTCTTTATCTACCGTCAGGCCGGCCTCAGCAGCTATTTCCCGGGTCAGATCAAACGGAAAGCCGTAGGTGTCATGAAGTAAAAAGACTTCCTTGCCTTCCAGCTCTGTCTGTCCCTGGGCTCTGGCTTGCTGGATTTTTTCATCCAGAATCACACTGCCCTGCTTGATAGTACGGGCAAAGCGTTCTTCTTCCCGTGCGATCACCTGCAGGATGTAATCTTTCCGCTCGGCCAATTCAGGATAAGCTGTCTCCGACTCCTTTATTACAATCGGCGTCAGCTCATTCAAGAAGGGGCGGTCGACACCCAGAAGACGGCCATAACGGGCAGCCCGGCGCAGCAGCCGCCGTAAAACATAGCCCCGGCCTTCATTGGATGGCAGGATACCGTCAGAAATCATCATCGTGGTACTGCGAATATGGTCGGTTATGACCCGGATAGCCACATCAGTCTGATGATCCTGATCGTATTTGACACCCGCGATCTCACAGACCTTATTCAATACCGCCCGCACCGTGTCAGTTTCAAACAGGTTGTCTACATCCTGCATAATGCAGGCCAGTCTTTCCAGGCCGGCACCGGTGTCAATGTTTTTTTGCTTCAGAGGCAGGTAGGTGCCATCTGCCTGGCGGTCAAACTGGCTGAAAACCAGATTCCAGAATTCAATGAAGCGATCACAGTCGCAGGTCACACCACAATTGTCTTTGCCGCAGCCATGTTCAATACCGCGATCATAAAAGATCTCCGAGCAAGGACCGCAGGGACCGGTGCCATGTTCCCAAAAGTTATCCTCCTTGCCCAGACGGGTAATGTGGCTCTCCGGCAAGCCGACGGTATGATGCCACAAATCATAAGCCTCATCATCGTCAAGATACACAGTCACGTGAATCCGTTCCGGATCCATTTTGAAGACATCTGTCACCAGTTCCCAGGCCCAGGGAATCACTTCTTTTTTAAAGTAGTCCCCAAAGCTGAAGTTGCCCAGCATTTCAAAGTAAGTACCATGTCGCGCGGTATGTCCGACCCGCTCAATATCCGGCGTCCGGATACATTTTTGACAGGTGGTCACACGGGTCCTTGGAGGTGTCTGCGCGCCCGTGAAATATGGTTTTAACGGCGTCATGCCGGCATTAATAAGCAGCACGGACGGATCATTGTGTGGCACCAGCGAAAAACTGGGCAGACGCAGATGCCCCTTTGATTCAAAAAAGCTCAGGTATTTCTCCCGGATTTCATTCAATCCCATAGATTCCATAAAAAGTAATTCCTTCCCTGCTGCCGGGGGCAATATACGCTGGTGTCTGGCACAAGGCGGCAGCACCCCCACTCCGGCTCGTCATAAGCTTGCAGGCGCTATTTTAGCGCAATTTCATAATTTGCTCAATCATGCTAAACTACTTAGGATATAGTAACCGCAAGCCAACTGACGTTTTAGCGGCTTCTGTTCGGAGGTACATCATATGAAGCAGGCAACTTCTGTTCGCCATTCTTCAAAACACGGCCGTCATGGACTCCCTGACCTCGTCCTGCTGCTCCTGCCGCTGGCAGCTATGCTGCCCTGGCTGCTTATTCCGAAAGGAGACCAGCTGATCTGGTTACGCTGGCTGGGCGGTATGTTATTGCCGACTTTGGCTATCTGGCCGCTGGGTCATCGCTTGTTCCGGCGCAATGCCGCGCTGTCGTTTACCTTTTCACTGGCCCTGGGGCCGCTGCTGCTGAGCTTTATTTCCTGGACCGGCGCTTATCTGCATTTTTTACCCTTTACGACACCAATCCTGTGGCTGATTCTCTTAGCCCTTGCAGGCTTATTCTGGAGCCGCAAAGCCTGGCGCCGGCAGTTGAGAGAAGATTTGTTAAGGGCGGACGGATACCGGCCGCTGCTTTTCTTTTTATGTATTTTTATCCTGGCTTATGGTGCCTGGAGTTTTGTCAGGGGACAAATACCCAATGCTGACGGTCTGGAAAAATTTATGGACTATGGGTATATGATGTCGCTGTGGCGCAGTCGCTATTTACCTGCAGCAGATATGTGGATGGCCGGTAAGTCTATCAACTACTACTATTACGGGCAGTTTTTCTACACCCTGCTGGGAAAACTGGTCGGACTGGCTCCGCGCAAAACATATAATCTGGCTGTAGCTTCCAGTTTTGCATACTTTTTAACCCTGAGTGCCGCCCTGGGATACCAGCTGGCCGGCTTGTCCGGACTGAGCGGCCTTCGCCTGAAACTGAGGCAGTACAGTCAGGCCATCCTGACCGCTTTTTTTGCAGGGATTGCAGGTAACAGTCAGGCTTTTTTTTATGCTGACAATGCGCCGGGACGTGTACTCATAGACTTTCTGAACGCGCATGGCTTCAATCTGGGCACCACCGGCAGCTGGTACTTTTCTAATGCTACCCGCTTTATTGGCTATAATCCGGCTACCAATGACAAGACCATTCATGAATTTCCCTATTATTCGTTCCTGGTTGCAGACCTGCACGCCCATGTGATCAATACCCTTTTTGTCCTGCTGTTTTTAGGTTTGCTGATCAGCTATTTCAGTCTCAGGGACGATCAGGCAACCGCGGCCAAACCCGCTGCTGGCGCAGGCAGGCGCCGCCCCTCTCTCCCGCGCCGGCCTGCCAGATCCTTGTTACTGAACTGGATCCGCCGGCACATCAAGGATACTGACTTCATCTATTCGTTCTTTTTTGCTCTGCTATTATCTGTTTTTATGATGGGGAATTTCTGGGACTTTGCCATCTATTTTGTTGTGCTGATATTTGTCCGGCTGGCTATGTCCCCGTCCCGGCCGTTTAAGGAGCTGCGCTTCCAGTCAGTTTTGTTGCTCATTGTGCAGTTTGTACTGGTCTTTATTCCGTTTCTGACCGTCAGTCAACCGCTGCTGGCGTTGCTGCTCATGTTCGCGGCTTATCTTTTCAGCTATTTCCTGGCCTTTTTGCTGCGCGACCCGCTCTTAGATAAAGGTCGCCAGCTGGTAGGCATTTTTACCGCCGCCCATCTCTTCAGTCTGCCCTTCAACTGGAATTTTGAACCCATCGCCAAGACCCTGGCCCTGGCTGAAGATCATACCCCGCTCTGGCAATTACTGGTCCTCTGGGGCCCTCAGCTGCTGCTGGGCTTTATCTTGCTGATCTCCTGCCTGAGACAGCTCAGCCGCGGCCAGGGACGCCTGCCGGCCAGTGATCGCCTGTCATTGTGGTTCCTGCTCTGCGCAGTTGGCTTGATCCTGGCTCCGGAAGTCATATACGTCGTTGACATCTATGAAAACTCCTATGCCCGCGCCAACACCATGTTCAAGTTTACCTACCAGGCGTTCATTTTGCTGGCTCTGGTTATGGCAGATACCCTGCCAAGATTGTTTGACCGCGCTTTAAGCCGCTATCAGCAACTGGCGCCGGACGCTGTCAGGACTGAAGCCGGTACGTCCCATCGTCAAGCCATCAAAGCCTCCGCTGCCAGGTCAAAGCGGCCCTGGCACAAGGTAATCACAGCGTTCGTCCCGCTGCTGCTGGCCGTACTGCTGCTGCTACCCCCCGCCTGGTACCCGTTTGAAGCCAGCGGCCAATGGATACCCGGCTGGTCTGAGTCTGATTATCGCGGTCTGGATGCGGCCATTTGGATGGAAACGGCTACCGACACCAGCGCCACCATCCAGGACACCCAGTACGAGTATGATCTGAGCGGCGACTACGCCGCCATTGAATGGTTCAATCAAAATGTCAGCGGTCAACCGGTTATCGTGGAAGCAGCCGGCTGGTCATACACCCATTTTAACCGCATTTCAGCTTATACCGGTTTACCGGCTGTGTTGGGCTGGGAAACGCATGAGTGGCTTTGGCGTACCTCAAAAGAGACGCCCAATGCCTATCAGCAGGTCATCTATCCGCTACAGCAGGCTATCCAGGCTTTTTATGAAAACACCGCGGACCAGGCAGCTTTTATTCAGGAGCATCAGATCGCCTATATTGTAGTGGGCGAACTGGAAACGATCCGTTACCCAAATCTGGATCGCAGTGAGTTGGAAAGCCTGGGTACAGTGGTGTTCCGGCAAGGAGTTACAGAGATCATTGCGGTTAACAGTTCCGGGACATAAATCCCGGTGTGGTCTGACTGAGCCTTACTGTGACAGCTTTACAGATCGCTTGAGGTCGAAACGAAAAACGCGGCGTTTGCTGAAACAAACGCCGCGTTTTTATTTCTTGCCTGCCGTAAGCACTGGTGGGGCATTAAGAGCTGGTTGACGCAGCTCAGCCTAAATGCAATTCAGACAACCGTCTGACTCCGGGTAAAGCCTTTATTAGATTCTGTACTTGCTGGTCAACCGGTTTATCTAAGCCCAGCAGGGCCTCAGCCCGGCGGGATCCGGGCTTACTGGCCCAGTGCAGGGTTTCTATATTGATGCCCGCTTCGCCCAGCGCTGTACCGACCCGTCCGATGACGCCAGGCACATCGTCATTTTGTACGGCCAGGATGTACGGAGAAATGGTAAAGTCTACCTGATAGCCGTAAAAATCCGTCAGCAGTGCCGTATGGTCACTTAACACGGTTCCGCTGACGCTTAATGTTTTTTCCTGGTTGCAGAATCTGACCGTTATCAGATTTTCAAAGCGGGGCGGATTACCCAGCTTTTTTTCGCTTATCGTGATGCCCATTTCCTCCACCCGCTGCTTTACGTTGACAAACGTAATACGGTTTTCCGACAAAGGGGTCAAAAAGCCTTTTAAAACGGATAGGGTCAGCAAAGCTGTTTCTTCTCTCACCAGACTGCCTGAATACTCAATGGCAATTTCCTTCAGCGGCTGAGTTTCAGTCTGCACGTAAATGGAACCCAATTTTTCCGCCAGATCAACAAAGGGCGCCATTTCCTCAATGGAACCGCCAATCCTGGGCAGATTAATGGCTGCGACCAATTCACCGTTCAGCACCCGCAGGATGGCATCAGCGACTTCAGCAGAGACCGCGGTGCTGGCTTCCTTTGTGGACGCCCCGATATGCGGTGTGATGATGACTTGCGGCAGCTCCAGCAGTGGGTTTTGATAGTGCTGGGTACCGGGTTCAGCTGCTGTGTCCGGCTCCTGGGTTAATACATCAATGGCCGCGCCGGCTACTTGCCCGCTTTTAAGGTTGTCATACAAAGCTGCCTCATCCAGCAGACCGCCTCTGGCGGCGTTGACAATACGGACGCCCTTTTTGCATAAGGCCTGTCTTTCCCGGCTGAGAATATTGACCGTTTCCTTTGTCTTGGGGGTGTGCAGGGTGATTAAATCCGCCTGCGGCAGCAGTTCTTCCAGCGTCCCGATCCGTTCAATACCCAGGCGTTCAAAGCGCTCGGGCGCCACATACTGATCATAACCGATGACCCGCATCCCCAGACCCTTTAGCTTCCTGGCCACAATTGATCCGATACGGCCTAAACCGATAACCGCTGCGGTTTTGCCTTCCATTTCACTGCCTGACAGCAAGGCTTTCCTGAAGTCGTCCTGATGGGCCCGGGCATTAGCCAGGCAGATAGGCCGGAATAAATTGCAGGCCAGCGCCACGGCTAATTCCCCCGCCGCCATATTGTTGGCTTGCGGCGTATTCACGACCACAATGCCCTGGCGTGTACACGCCTCTATGTTAATATTATCTACACCGACACCGGCGCGGCCGATAACCTTCAAGCGTCTGGCTGCGGCGACCACCTTTTCACTGACATGTGTCGCAGATCTAACGATCAGGGCGTCATAGCCAGCAATACAGGCGAGTAACTGTTCCTCTGACAGGCCGTTGGCGGTATCAACCTCACAGCCGGCCTCCCTTAGCTGCTTTAAGCCGTTTTCGCCCAGCTTATCCGCCACCATGATTCTAAACTCAGTCATGTCTACCCCCATCAATCATAAATCAGCGCAAATATCATCCATCGTGAGCAGCAGCGCTTCCAGATCCGCCCGGCTGCAATCCGCCATATGAGCAATGCGGAAAGTCTTGTTTTTTAAAGGTCCGTAGCCGTTGGAAATCTGATATCCCTGCTGACCCAGGCGGCGATTTAACTCTGCCACATCGATCCCCCGCGTGTTACTTATACAAGTCACGGTAGCCGAAAGATGGCCGGGATCCGCAAAGAGCGCAAAATGATCCGTTGCCCAGGCCCGGGTCCGTTCTGCCAGCTCCGTATGTCTGGCAAAGCGCTGTTCCAAGCCTTCCGCCAGGATACGGTCAAGCTGATAGTCCAGCGCAAAATAGTGAGCCAGTGACGGGGTGCTGGGATACTGAAACGGTTTCTCCTTGACAAACTTAGCTAATCTGACATAGTCAAAATAAAACCCACGGTGCTTGACGGTTTCAGCCCGTTTTAAAGCCCGCTCACTGACGGAAGCAAGGGATAATCCCGGCGGCAGGCCCAGGCATTTTTGCGAAGATGAGATACAGATATCAATACCCAGACGATCAACCTCTATCTTGGCGCCGCCCAGAGAAGACACACAGTCAACCGCCCAGTACACCTCCGGAAATTCAGCCATTACTTCCGCTAAAACCTCAAGGTCATTGGCCACTCCGGTAGAGGTTTCATTATGGGTAATGGTCACCAGGTCATAGCGGCCACTCTGCAGGGCTGCTCTGATCTGCTCCGGAGGGGTCGCCTGTCCTAATGGTACCTCGTACAGGTCAGCCGGAACCTCATTATATTCACAGAGCTCATACCAGCGTTTGCCAAAAGCACCGACAGAAAATACCGCGGTCCGCTTAGCGCAAAAGGAACGGACTGCCCCTTCCATTAAACCGGTGCCGGAAGAGGTTGAAAGAACAATCAGATTTTTGGTGTACATGAGGGTCTGAAGCTTTTGGGATATCCGTGCCTGTAAATCCGCAGCCTCTTTGCCGCGGTGGCCGATCATCGGTGTGGCCATACGGTCAAGCACCTCTGGACAAACTTCAACGGGTCCGGGAATAAAAAGACGTTTGTGCATCCTACACTACCTTCCTTAACAAGTCATTTATGTCTATGCTTCAGGGAGACCGCGGGCCAGGAATTTACGTCTTTCCGGCATACCGACAAGTTCTAGAGTCCACTTCGGACCAAAGACTTATTTTAAATAATATACTGATGCAAATACTAAAGTCAAGCTGGCAGGGATTTTTAAGCTGTTTACACCCATAAAACTGACAAAAAACGGCCCTGCCGGGGGGGCAGGACCGTTCTGGAAACAGCCGGGCTGACGCTTAGTTCACTTCAGGAATGATTAATGATTCACCTGGAGTCAGCAGCGCATCCGGACCGGATAAGCCATTGGCATCAATAATCGCCTGCATGTACTTACTGACATCATCACCATCACTCAGATTATACTGGCTCTTGGCAATCGCCCAGAACGAGTCACCCGCCTGAATGGTGTAAGATTTGGCGCCGGAGGTAGGCGCCTCAGTTGCCTCAGTGGTGGTGGTTTCTGTCGTTGTCGTAGTCACCTCTGTTGTGGTCGTCGCTTCTGTCGTGGTCGTCTCGGTACTGGTTGATTCAGAAGTTGTCGGTAACGTAAGGGAACTGCTGCCGCTGGCTGTGGTGATGCCCGCGTTGTTGCTTGATTCCGTCGCAGCAGTGGTGCTGCTGACTTGCGAGGTCAGCGATGTACTGGTGTTAAAGCTGGGCTGATTGCTGCTCTTGCTGCTGCCTCTCACCAAAGACACAATGATAAAGATCAGCAGGATCAAGGCCACAGCACCTAAAGCTATAGCGGCGATCTTTTTAACCTGTTCTTCATTAGGCTTACCGGGGCCGCCATATGGCTGGTTATCATCATAACCCCCTTGATCCGGATAGCTGTTTTGCGTCGCTGCGGCATTTTGATTATATGGTTCAGGTTCCCGTTTAGTCGCGTTCCAGATCGCATCCAGGTCATAATCCGCTCCGGTCTGCCCCTCCGCAGCCTGAGCGGCGGTACCGGCCGCAGAATCCGCTGCTCCGGCAGGTGGAATCTGGGCAGAGGTATCATTGGAGCTGCTGTTTGCAGGCGTGTAGGTGGAATTGTAAGCATCAGCGCCTGGCGTAACGGCATCAACCGGCTTATACCGGTTAACCTCAGGATCAGTGTAAGGTGTCGGCTGGGCTGAGCTGGCCGCGGCTGAACTGTCATCAAACGGCGCGTCATATTTTTGCTGTACCGGCCCTGTAGAGCGGTCAGCAGCCGGCTCCTGACGTCCATAAGCCTGCCGTTTATCATCCGGGTTGCTTTCAGGGGCGAAGGCGGTTGAGGCATCTCCAAACTGCGAGAACAGCTTGCTCTGGGTACTGCGATCCGTCTTAGGTAAACCGACCCGACCGGTACCGCGGCCGGTAAGGCCTCTGGCCATGGTCGTGCGGCCCAGCCGGTCAATTGTCAGCAGGTCCTCTACAAAACCGATCATGAACTGTAATGACGCGTTAGGCTGCTCCACCGCCGCCTCATCCAGCACCATTCCGGCGGCCTCCTGCTGATCTTCAGCCTCATCCAGAATGCGGAGCAGGCGTTTTTGGCCGATAGCCTCCATCACCTCATAGTTACACAGAATCACACAGTCATCCGGTTTCAGCTGAGCAATATTGGAATAGCGGATAGTGCCTGCCACACCGGCGGAAAAATCATTCATATTACTGACCGGCCGGCCAAAATTATCCACAGCTTCAAGGCGGTAATCGTCATGGGTAAGCGGATAAAGAGCATCGTCCCTGTACAGATAGCAGCAGCCGCGCCCCAGGGTTACCGCGGCCATCTCTCCGTCCTTAATAATCAAGCCGGAAAAATAAGGCTGGCGCACAGCTGTATCTGAAATAGTCAGACGGCCGGCCACACTGACGGCACATTCAGCCAGTTCATTTATCTGGTAGTCAATATTGTGCCGGTGATTTTTTTTCAAATCATCGGTTATGCGGTCAAGAATCTGACGGTTGCCGTCCTCTCCGCTCATGGGATTGCGGTTACCATGTGAGGAAGCATATAAAGCTAAAAAAGTGCCGCGGTCTTCCCGATCCAACGTCAAATCTGCGTAATTCTCTTCTCTTTTACCACTGATACGACCGTCCAGATAAAATGCGTCGACAGACCCTACACTGGGTATATATTTTCCCACAATCGTTGAAGCGAGGCGGGTATTCTTTGCCATATTGGACCTCCTGAGCTGAGCCATTAAATATTAAGACCAGGCAGTCTGACTGCCTTTCACATAACATAACTTAACAGATTATAGCATAGGAATTATGGCTAGACTATGAAAATACCTTCGGCGGTCCGCATTTATTGGTCGAAATTTCAGGATATCGGAGTTCCTGCCATCATCAGTCCGATTTGCGTCCGGTCGTAATTTGCCCGGGCCTGCTGACCCATAAATTGACCTTCATACATGACCAGGATCCTGTCGCTCATTTCCATCACTTCATCCAGTTCGCCGGCTATATACAGGATCGCCGTACCCTTCCGCTTCATGGATAAAATAGCATTTTGAACAAAACGAGCCGCCCCGACGTCAAGGCCTCTGGACGGATGAACCGCAATCAGGAGTCTGGGCTGCCGGTCCAGTTCCCTCGCCGCGACCAGTTTTTGCTGGTTACCGCCGGATAATTCAGCTGCCGGCTGCTTCAGGCTGCTAAAGCGGACCCCGAAACGTTGGCAGAGCGCCATAGCCTGGCGGCGAATCCTGCCAGATCTTAACCAGCCATGCCGTGCAAAATCGGAGCGCTTGTAATCTGCCAGAATCAAGTTCTCCTCCAGACTCATCCCCGGAGCCAGCCCGTATTTTAACCGGTCTTCCGGTATATGTGAAACCCCGCTTTTCAGCAATTGCCGGGCGTCGCAGTTCAGCAACTCCCTGCCCCCCAGCAGGTATTGGCCGGATTCAGCCTGCCGCAACCCGGTCAGGCACTCAACCAATTCGCGCTGCCCGTTCCCGTCAACCCCGCAAATACCCAGGATTTCGCCTGGTCTGATTGCAAAGCTTAGTTGCTTACAGATCAGCTGTCCGTAATCTCCGCGGCAACTTAGTTGTTTGACCTCAAGCAGCGCCTGGCTGCCCAGGTGGCAGTCGGTCTCATGCAGGTCCAGATCCGTTTCATTTCCAACCATCAGCCGGGCCAGCGTTTCTCGATTACGGACCTGACTGATGCTCAAGGTAGCCGCTACTGAACCGTTGCGCAGTATTGTGCAGCGATCACAGATCTTCATAACTTCATTTAATTTATGACTGATAAAAATGACCGTATGGCCTTCAGCCTTAAGCCTGTCAATGATTTCAAACAGCCCGTCTACTTCTTCCGGTGTCAATACCGCGGTAGGTTCATCCAGAATAAGCAAGCGGGCATGGCGGTATAGGGATTTAAGGATTTCCAGCCGCTGCTGCTGGCCTACGCTCAGCTGTTCAACTTTGGCCCAGGGATCCAGAGCCAGATGATAAGTCTGGCTCAGTTCCGTAAAGCGACGAGCCGCTGCTTTTAAGTCAAGCACCCAGTGATTGTCAGTCATTCCCAGCACCACATTCTCAATCACCGTCATAACCGGAATTAACATAAAATGCTGATGGACCATACCGATACCCTTGCGAATGGCCGTCTGGGAATCAGTTATTCTGACAGGTTCACCTTGCCAGTATATTTCTCCGTCATACTGCCCATACATGCCAAACAGGCAATTCATCAAGGTACTCTTACCTGCCCCGTTTTCGCCCAGAAGAGCATGAACTTCGCCGGTATTCACGCTCAGATCCACCTGATTTAAAGCGGTGAAACTGCCAAACCGTTTGGTGATGCCTTTCATCTGCAGCGCCGGCCTGGCTGCTTTTGTTTGCTCTGTTTCCTGCTGCATCGCTCTACTCCTTTATATAAGGTTTGCCGCTGGCTGCCGGTTTATTACTGCGATGCGACAAAAGCATCAAAGATATAATCGTGATGAGATAGGGCAGCATATTAAGGAACTGATAATAACTTCCAAGCTCAGTTGTCAGCAAGCGGTACTTAAGCGCGTCCGCCGCGCCAAACAATAAGGCCGCACCCATGGCTCCTACCGGCGTATAATTACCAAAGACACAGACCGCCAGAGCCATAAAGCCTTTGCCGGCTACCATGCCTTCAATAAAAGTTGAAGCTTGTCCCAAGGAAACATAAGAGCCCGCCAGTCCGGCCAGGATACCACTGAATAAAACCACACCGGTCCGCACCCGATTGACTTTTATACCTACACTGTCACAGGCGCGCGGTTGTTCTCCTGAAGCCCGGATTTTCAGGCCGAGGTTGCTGCGGTATAACACAAATTGCAGGAGCGGGACCCCTAAGAATGTCAGATAGACCAGCAACTGCCAGTTAAAGAACAAATCTCCCACAAACGGCAGCTGGCTCAGCCCCGGTATCGCCCGCAGGGGGTAGCCGGTCACCGTAACGTCAGCTAAAAAGCGACGGTTCAAAGTAACAGATAAGCCTGCAGCAAAAATATTAAACGCAGTACCTACCACAATCTGGTTGGCCCGCAAGGTGATGGTAAAAAAAGTAAAAATCAAAGCACCGGCCAGTCCGCTGATCGCGGCCAGCAAAGCGCCCCCCCAGGGTCCAAAGTAAGCGGAGCCGATGGCGGCGGAGACCGCCGCGATCAGCATCAGGCCTTCTGCCGCGATATTTACAATACCCGCCCGTTCGCTGAAAACCAGTCCCAGAGCGCAAAGCAGCAAGGGGACGGCTGTGCGGACATCCGCCGAGATGAAGTTAGTCAGCGTGTTCAGTATACCTTCCATCTTGCCTCACCTCGATTTCTCAGGATCAGATTTTCCCCGGTCTGTGGTCATAGCCAATTGAGCTGATTCAGGCGGAAGCTGGTTCTGCAGGGACAGATTGTGGCGGTTCCTGCCGGATATAAGCTGAGTCCCTATCCAGCTCAATAAATAGGGTGAAACAGCAAAAAAGATGATAATACCTTGGATCATACTGATCATAGCAGAAGGGACCGCGGCGGCAGTCTGCATCCTGATGCCACCGGCGTTGAGAGCGCCAAACAAAAATGCCGCCAGCAGGATGCCCAGCGGCTGACTGTTGCCCAGCAAGGCGACCGCTACACCACTGAAACCCAGACCGCTGGCAAAGCCTTCAGTTAAAAAGTACTGCAGGCCTAAAATATTGATAATGCCCCCGAGTCCTGCGGTGCCACCAGCCAGCGCGAAAGCCAGCACAGCATTGTGCTTTACCGGCATGCCAGCATATAGCGCCGCGTTGGGATTCTGACCGTTAACTCTTAATTCAAAGCCTTTAGTCGTTTTCCACATAAACAGGTAATATATTAGCAATACCAGTAAAGCCAGGATGAAACCGCTGTGCAGTCTGGTCTTGGGCAGCAGCAATGACAGTTTGACATTGTCAACGACTGTAGGCATCCGCGGCGCGGCGCCTGCGGTCTGGTCCTTAAAGGGCAGGTTGGTTACACAAAAGCTGACCCACTCCAGGGCAATATAATTCAGCATGATGGTGGTAATCAGTTCGCTGGCCTTGAACCGGACCTTAAGTAAACCGCTGATCGCGCCCCAGATAGCACCGCCGGCAAAAGCGGCCGCAAAGATCAGTATCCAGTGCAGCCAGACTGGTATACCGCTTAAACGCGAGCCCAGGACGGAACCCCAGACTGCCCCGATGTACAGCTGACCTTCCCCGCCCAGGTTAATCAACCCCGCCTTATATGTCAGTGCATAACTGATAGCCGTAAAGATCAGCGGGGTGGTTTGCACCAGGCTTTCTGCTATAGCATTTCTACTGCCAAAAATCCCCTGCCATAAGCTTTGGTAAGCTTTTGCAGCGTCATAGCCCATCAGCAGCATGGTCAGATAACCCAGTGCCAGAGCCAGCACTAATGAAAACAATGGTAATAACAGCTGCTTAAGTTCTGACTTAAAACGAAACTGCTTTGCGTTCTGATTCACAACCCTCTTCCCCCATCTGCTATCAGTCCGTAGCTGTCCCCGCCGCACCCGGCCGGGCTTCACTGATGGACGCCACCGTCCAGGAAAAAAGTCCGGCAAAATGCCGGTCTTTTCCCTGGGTTAAGCGGCCAGAATCAGATCGTCAAATCAATATCAATTTCGCCATTTGCCAATTGATCCATCACTTCAGTGACGCGGTCCTTAACTTCCTGGCTGGCATCCGTCAGCCAATCCGTCAGATAGACCACCCCTTTATTGGCGCCAAAGGTTTCAACTGTACTGCTCCCGCTGAGCGTATGGTTGCGATAAGCCTTAAAAGTCTCTGTGTAAGCTACAGCCACATCCTTTACGACTGTAACAGCGGTTGCAGTCGGAGCGGAGGTTTCCTGTCCGATACCGGAAGCAATCGCGGTAGCTCCCTTTTCTTCTGCCGCCTCCATAACGCCCACACCGGCGTCATTTGCCATAGGAGTCACCACATCGCAGCCATCTTCAATTAGAGAAATTGCCGTTTCCTTGGCCTGGTTCACATCAGTAAAACTCCCGGTATTGATCCGTTTGGCTTCGACCGAAAGGCCGTAATTCTGATTAGCATAGTCTACGCCTTGCTGGAAACCGCTGGAGCCCAGTTTGATGGGATTTATTTCCAGTCCGCCGACAAAGCCGACTTTTCCGCTTTCACTGAGTAAGGCAGCAATCAGGCCCATCATAAAGCCTTGTTGTTCATCCGCGATGCGAACGGAAATATAGTTGTCCTGGTTAACCGTCCCGTTGATGCTGACAAAAGTGGTGTCCGGGAAATCAGCAGCCACCGGCAGACAGTAGTCCTGATATGAGTTAGTCGTAAGGTATATCAGCTGATAACCTGAAGAAGCGTAATCCCGGGCAGCTTGAGCAGCATCGGTATCACCGACATTTTCCAGATACGCAATGGACGCCCCCTCCTCCTCAATTTGTTTTAAGCCGTTATACTGAGTCTC
The DNA here is from genome assembly GCA_012034405.1 of Oscillospiraceae bacterium HV4-5-C5C. GTDB lineage: Bacteria > Bacillota > Clostridia > Saccharofermentanales > Fastidiosipilaceae > JAAVLZ01. Next base: position 15,971 of record JAAVLZ010000020.1, read on the forward strand.
ATTCCAGTTGCCGTCATTAATGGCACCGCCAAAAATAGCTGCTACCTTCAGAGTGCTGGCATCAATCTCTTCCTCAGAAGCCGCAGCCGTCTGGCTGCTTTCGGCTGCCGCTGTGGTAGCCGCAGCTGAATCGGCGGTTGTTGCCTGCTCCGCTTCTGCAGTGGTTGCAGTGGCGGTCGTGGTGGTAGCAGATGGACTGCTGCCAGATTGGCAGGCAGCCAGCGACGAAAGCAGCAGTAAGCCTGACAGTAAGACAGTAAGTTGCTTTTTCATTTATTATCCCCCCGTAATGCTTTGAATTCAGTTATGCTCTGCAGATATATGTATTATACGGAGGGACAGATCCGATCAGGCTGATTATTCATCACGAAAATGATTGGTTTTTGACTTTTTCATGTTTACTTCTTGCATTCTGTGTATCACATCTGCATTTTTAGGCTATACCATACCGATATTTGTCGATATTTTGGTAAGTCATGAATTTCTTATTTTTATTTCTTGCAAAATATTATTCATGCTGCTGGAGTAAGCTGCGGGCGGCCGCGGTTTGCGCCGTCCCGCCCAGAGCGGTCTCTCTCAGACTGGCCGGAAGGGACGCGCCAACCTGCCGCGCGGTCAGGATCATATCATCCAGCGGGATCACTTCCGCGATACCCGCCAGGGCCAGTTCAGCGCAGAGCAAGGCATTCACCGCCCCGATCGCGTTGCGTTTCTGGCAGGGCAGTTCCACTAAACCGCCAATCGGATCACAAACCAGTCCTAATACATTTTGCAGGGCGGTCGCAGCGGCGTTCAGAGATTGCTCCGCCTGACCGCCGGCCAGATAAACAACTGCTGAGGCTGCCATGGCGGCTGCCGTCCCCGTCTCTGCCTGACAGCCCCCTTCAGCTCCGGCTACTGACCCGTTGGCCGTACAGAGCAAGCCAACCGCTGCCGCTGCTAAAAGCGCCTCAATCATCTGAGCTTCACTATAATGGGCTTGCTCTGCTACAGCCAGAAGCACGCCTGGAACAATGCCCGAGGCTCCGGCAGTGGGCGCAGCAACAATTAGGCCCATGGAAGCGTTTATTTCCAGAACGCCCATGGCATAAGCCGCAGCCCGCCCGCTTGTCTGCCCCAGAAAGGCGGGGCTTCCCTGGCTGGCCGTCTGCCGCAGGTGCTGCATCAGCGCGCTGGCTTCCCCGCCAATCAGGCCGCCCATTGAGCGACGGGGCTGACTGATCGCCATCTGCGCTGATTGAACCATAATATGCCAGGCCGTCTGCATTTTATGTCTGATCTGCTGGGCGGTCAAACCTGTCAGCGCCATTTCCCGCTGCAGCATAACCTCAGCTAGAGACAGCTGTCGCTGTTGACACAATTGCTGCAGCTCAGCGGCAGAATTGAAATCCAGAGTTTCAAAGGAGGGCTGATCCTCACGTTCAGCCTTAAGCGGTTCCTGCCCGGGTATAACATCCTGTGGTTGATCCAGTGCCGGTACAATAACCGCCGAGCGTACAGCAGTCAGCTCCTTCAGGTAGCTGGCCACAGTTTCCGGTATCAGCTCGTCCGTTTCAATAAAGGTATAGGCCAGACTGCCGCGGCGTTCACGATAGAGTTTCATAAAAGCAATGTTGACTCTGGCTTTACTTAAAGCAGTGGTGATGTCTGCCACAACTCCAGGCTGGTCTATATTATTTATGATTAAGGTGTTGTAATTGCCACTGAACTCTACTGCCACACCGTTAACAGAAGTAATAACTGCGCGACCTCCGCCTAAGGATTGTCCCCGGACGGTCAAGGTCCTGCCGCCTGCACCCGTTAACTCAATATCTACGGTGTTGGGATGTTCTACCGTAGTCCTGGCATCAGGTATAAACGCATAGTCCAGGCCCTTCTGTCTGGCTAATTGAAAGCTATCCGGCAAGCGCCGGTCGTCCGAGTGCAGCCCCAATATGCCGGCCAGTAAGGCCCGGTCTGTTCCGTGCCCCTTGTAAGTGCGGGCAAAAGAACCATAAAGCGTAAAGCGAACTTTTACCGGTATTTCAGGCAGCATTTGCGCGGCCAGGCGGGCGATACGAAGCGCACCGGCGGTATGCGAACTAGATGGGCCGATCATATTGGGTCCAATGACATCAAAAATACCGATTTCACTGATTCTTGCCATGCTGTTATTTGCCTCCAAAAGCTTTGGGGCTATTTTAGCAAATTTCAGCTGCTTTTACAGTCGCCTCAAGCCTGACCGGTTTCGACCGACTCCGCCGGCTGAGTATTTGTCACTGACAGATCTGACTGAGTTGGCTGTGGAGCACCCTGTTCCCAGCCTTCAGGAAAGATCTGGTTGAACAGTTCCTGCCCAGCTTCGCGAAGCTTTTCTTCCAGCAAATCATAACGCCTGAGCAGATTTTTGGCCGCTGGCAGCAGGCTGGCCCGGCCGCCACTGCTGCCGCCACGCTGCCGGTCTACCAATTTTTGTCCATAGGCTTCTTCAGCCTGCTGTAACAGTTGCCAGGCTTTACTGTAAGACATGCCCATCTGGGTGGAAGCCGTCCGGACTGAACCGGTCCAGTCTATCAGACTGAGCAGTTGTCTGCTTTGCGGGTTCATCATGACCAGACCGGTGGCCAGCGTGAGCTGCACTTCCGGATGCAATTGCTGCCGGTTCAGGCGCTGCAGCATCAGACTGCCGTTTTCATCTTCAACATCCAGAATAATCCCGCGATCACTGACTTCAATATACGCGCGCGGCTGGCTCAGCAGATCCAGGGCTTTTCTCAGGCCCCCGCCACCCTGATACGCTTCAATCTGCTTAAAGCAGTCCCGCGCCAGCAGCAGCGGATGTCCGCTTTTACCCTGGCAGACCGGATTAGCCACTGCAGCATCAGTTTTCAGTAGCTGCCTGACGGTATTCTGGGAAAAGAGGGGGATGTCAGGCGGGGTAATCATGACCCAGCCGTACTGGTCCTCCAAATAAGTCAGGCCTCGTTTTACCCCGGAAAACATATCAGTTTCTGTGACCTGAGTGTATATTAAAACGACCCCCAGCCTGGTAACCAGCTTTTCCACCGCCCGGTTCCGCGGCCCGCATAGTACCAGTAAGACCATGGGAAGCCCCGCGTCTTTAAACGCACGTATCTGCCATTGGATGGCTGGCAGATACCCGACTTTATGCAGAGGATTAAAAGCCTCTCCCCGGTGAGTCGCTCCACAGACAATCATAGCGGCGCATTCAGCAGCCAGCGGCATCAGATTCAGCCTCCTCTGCTTCCAATCTCCGGCTATATGACTGCAGCTGCCGGTAATCGGCTTCCGTATCAGCATCTAAAAGACACCCTGGATCCCGGACTACCGCATACGCAGTTTTAAAATCTGCCTGCCTGCGCAAGGCTCGCAGCCCGCCATCCGCAGACTTAAGCTGCAGAATAGCCGGGAACTGGGTCTTTCTGAACAGCGGCGGATGCCCGCCATGGCCATCTACCGAAGGAATAACCGCATCCGCTTCTGGCTCGGTCCGGATCAGGGTCAGCAAGGTTTCCCGTTTTACCAAAGGCACATCAGCCGGCCAGAAAAAAGCTTGCTCACAAGCCGGATCCAGGCTGAGCAGCCTGGCCAGACCTATCTGATAGCTTCTTAACATATCTGTATGATCATATTCCGGATTGGTCACCTGCTCCAGATCCCGCTCCAATCCTGTCTGCTGAAGCATCAAACCAATATCCTGATTACGGTAGCCTGTCACCAATATAAGCGGCCAAAGTCCGGCCTGTTTGGCGGCATGCAGGGTATGCCACAGCAAGGGGTGTCCTGCCAGCGGCAGCAGCGGTTTAAAGCGGCCCATCCGGCTGGAAAGCCCCGCGCAGCTGATAATCGCGGCGGCAGACATCACGGGCTTAACCGTCATGAGCGCCGATCCCGCTCTTGCAGCAGCTCGGCGGTAATGCTGACAGCAATCTCTTCTGGCGTGTTGCCGCCCAGAGGCAGTCCGATCGGACTGTGCACCCGCCTCACTTCAGCATAACTACGCTCATGATTGCGGATCAGGTCGGTAAACACCGCGCTGACTTTATTTGCGCTGCCTATCATACCAATATAGCCGGCTGAGGTATCCAGGGCGCGATTCAGAACTTTTTCATCATCCCGGTGTCCCCTGGTCACGATAATAATGTAATCATCCGGCGTAATTGGCTGTATTTCAAAAAAGCCCGGCATATCCTGAATCAGGACCCGGTAAGCCTGGGGAAACCGCTCCCTGGTAGCAAATTCAGCGCGATTATCCAGAACAACACAAGGGAAAAAGCAGCTTTCCAGTACCGGAACCAGAGCCTGAGCGACATGGCCGGCGCCGAATATGTACACAAAACCTTTCTCAAACAAAGGCAGCACATAATAAAATGAGTCCTGCTTCCCCTGCCAATAAAGCGACCGTCGCCCTAACCGGGGAAAATCTGTTTCAGGCTGAAACTCAGCTCCTGGCAGGTGTGCTAAATAATCAGGGTCTTCTGTCAGTTCCAGAGCCTGCAGACTGCCCAGGCCTTCACTGACTACCAGCCAGGCCTGGCTCTGACTCCGGCCTGCCTGGTCCAGGCGCCTGAACAAAGCTGCCCAGGCAGCTTCTGCGGGGATATAGACATAATATAAAACCACATCACCGCCGCAGCTCATTCCTATGCCTTGTTCTTCGGTCGGACCCAGATACACCTGCTCCAGCTTGGATGATTTCTGACGCAGCAGATCAGATGCCAGCTTCTGAGCTCTGAACTCCACTAAGCCACCGCCCACAGTACCAAACGTTTCACCGGAGGCTTGAACCGCCATAACGGCTCCTGCGCCCCGCGGAGCTGAGCCATAGCTTTGCAGGACCAAAACCAGTTCAAGGTCCTGGCCGGCTGAAAGCCTGTCCGCAACCATATCATAAAACTGCGCCATAAGATTCTCCTTCGCGGAATTACAGCCTCACGCTATTACTTGAGTCCACAAGTCCTGACAGCGTCCGGCAGCAAGCCTTATCTGGCTGCCACAGCCTCGATTTCGAACAAGGCGTCTTTAGGCAAGGTTTTGACCGCTACGCAAGAACGCGCCGGCTTATTGTCCCCGAAGCAGCGGGCATAAATGCTGTTGATGGCGCTAAAATCCGCCATATCCGCCAAAAACACGGTGGTTTTTACCACATCTGCCAGACTCAGTCCGGACTCCGCCAGAACAGCGGTCAGATTCGACAATGCCTGTTCAGCCTGGGCCTCTACACCTTCAGGCAAAACGCCGGTTGCGGGAATCAGGCCCAGCTGGCCGGAGACATAAACCGTCTTTTGCGGCGCGCTCACCTCAACTGCATGTACATAAGGTCCGACAGCTGCCGGAGCCTGCGAAGAAATGATACTTTTATTAGCCATCTTATTTGTCCTCTCCTGCGGTTACTTTCTTGACCGTCTTTATTTATTTTAACCGATTTGAAAGAAAACGGGTGCTTCTGCCTGAGGATCAAGCGCGGCACCCGTATGAATTGGGTCAGGGGCAAAAGGTTAGGAGGCCTGTACCAGGCAGCTCAGGCTCCGATCACGGTTCCGGTCCGGCCGTTGACCGCATCAATCGCCTTCTCCAGGCGCGTGATGATGGCTTTACGGCCAGGCTTGGACCGGGTAAAGCGCAGGGCTGCCTCTACCTTAGGCAGCATAGAGCCCGGCGCAAATTCTCCTGCTGCGGCATACTGCTGCAGTTCTTCAGTCGTCACTGCTTCCAGGTCTTTCTGGTCCGGCTTGCCAAAGCGGATCGCCACCTTTTCAACTGCCGTCAGAATCAGCAGCAGATCCGCATTCACCTGCTCTGCCAGGAGTTCGCTGCAGAAGTCCTTGTCAATGACGGCCTTAGCGCCTGCCAGATGCAGCCCCTGCTGGGTCACCGGAATGCCGCCGCCGCCGCAGGCTATTACCACCTGACCTGCGCTCTGTAAGGCCCTGATTGTTTCAATTTCAACAATTTCTACAGGCTGCGGTGAGGCCACCACACGCCGCCAGCCTCGGCCGGCGTCCTCAATGACAGCCGCTCCTTTTTCAGCAACCAGAGCCCTGGCTTCCGCTTCAGTCATAAAGCGGCCGATAGGCTTGCTGGGCTTAGCGAAGGAAGGGTCCTCAGGGTCAACCTTAACCTGTGTGATGACCGTACAAACTGGTTTCTGAATCCCCCGGCCGGCTAATTCCTCCCTCAGGGCATTTTGTAAATCATAGCCAATATAGCTTTGGCTCATGGCTACACAGACCGACAGCGGGATACGCGGATAGCACTGGCTGTCAGACTCATGCAATTCATCCATGGCCAGCTGTATCATGCCAACCTGCGGCCCATTGCCATGCGAAATAATCACATCGCAACCGGATTCAATCAGATCCGCGATGGCCTCAGAAGTCACTTTAACAGCAGCCATTTGTTCAGTTAGATTGTTCCCCAGAGCGTTACCGCCCAGGGCTACGACAATCCGTTTACCCATAGTATTTCAACCATCCTGTCTGAATATAATCTTGCATGGGTAGTTTCAGGCATGCGGTACTCAGATACCAAAACGGGACCGACCGCGCTTTTGCAGCATTTCCAGAACGGCCCGGGGATCTTTGTTCTTGCTCATAAAGATCATCGCGGCAATAATATACGGCTTATAGCTGGCCTCCTTATAAAGAGAGTCACGGTAACGGTCAAAGACAGTCGCGGCAACCTCGCCTTCCTGGCAGCTGACCCCGCTGATGTCGGCCGGCAGGCAATGCAGATAGATGGCTTTACCATCGCGGGTTGTTTTCATCAAATCTTCGGTACACTCCCAGTCCTTATGGTCGGCGTTCTGTTGCAGCAGCTGCTTCTCCAGGGTTTTAATCCCATCAAAATCTCCTGCGCCGTAAAGATCAGTCCGCTGCTGCATTGCGGCAAAGGGAGCCCAACTCTTAGGATAGACAACATCCGCGTCCGCAAATGCTTCCTTCATATCGTGAGTGACCTTGAAGCTGCCGCCTGTTGCCGCTGCGTTATTACGCGCGACAGTTTCAACCTCAGGCATAATCTCATAGCCTTCAGGATGAGCCAGAACCACATCCATTCCCAGGCGGGTCATGAGGCCGACCGCGCCCTGTGGCACGGACAAAGGCTTGCCGTATGACGGGGAATAGGCCCAGCTCATCGCTACCTTTTTGCCCTTCAGCTTATCAATGCCGCCAAACTCATTGATCAGATGCAGGGTATCCGCCATGATCTGAGTCGGGTGGTCAATGTCACATTGCAGGTTAACCAGCATGGGGCGCTGTTCCAGAATGCCGTCCCTGTAACCCTGGGTCACGGCATCAGCAACTTCATGCATATAGGCATTACCCTTGCCGATGTACATATCATCACGAATGCCAATCACATCCGCCATAAATGAAATCATGTTAGCAGTCTCGCGTACCGTTTCGCCATGGGCAATCTGGCTCTTACCTTCATCCAGATCCTGTACCTCCAGACCCAGCAGGTTGCAGGCGGAAGCAAAGCTGAAGCGGGTACGGGTAGAGTTATCACGGAATAAAGAAATGCCCAGGCCGGAATCAAACTGTTTGGTAGAAATGTTATGTGAGCGCAGATAGCGCAGGGCGTCTGCGGCGGTAAAAATAGCTTTGAGCTCATCCAGTGATTTCTCCCAGGTCAGGAAAAAGTCTGAATCATACAGCTTGCTGTAATCAAGCTGTTCAAGCTGTTTTAAATAATCCTGTAAATCGGCCATGTTTAATCCCTCTCAATATGTTATTTTTGGCTGGCGCTTATATTACTTGTTCTCACAATAGATGGCGGGAAGCGCTGCGTAGACGGCGGCGCAACGCACCAGATCTTCCTTCCAGGTTTTTTCATTGGGTGCGTGAGCCTGAGCTTCCTTACCAGGGCCAAAGCCGATGCAGGGTATGCCAAAGCGTCCCATGATCGATACGCCGTTCGTGGAGAAGGTCCACTTGTCAACAAGCGGTTCGCCATACATCCCTTTATATGACTCTACCATAGCTTCCGTAGCGGGGTGATCTTCAGGGATAACCCAGGTGGGGAAGAAACAATCCGTGGGGTAGGAAAGATTTTTGTAACTGGGACGGTCATACTTGTACATAGACACTTCAGCTCCATACTTTTTAACCGCTGGCAGCTGACGGATCTCTTCCAGAGCAGACTGATAAGTCTCCCCGTTGGTCAGGCGGCGGTCAATTGAAATGGCGCAGCCATCTGCCACCGCGCAGCGGGACGGTGAGCTGAAGAAAATTTCTGAAACCGCCAGCGTACCTTTACCCAGGAAATCATCATGATGCAGTTTATCATTCAGCGCGCGGACTTCCTGCAGGATATCAGCCATTTTATAAATAGCGTTGTCTCCCCTTTCCGGCGCGCTGCCGTGGCAGGAAACACCCTTGACTTCTACCCGGATTTCCATCCGGCCGCGCTGTCCGCGATAGATGTTGCCATCTGTCGGTTCCGTAATGACCACAAACTCCGGCCTTACTTTATCTTCATTAACAATATACTGCCAGCACAGGCCGTCACAGTCTTCTTCCTGTACCGTAGCGGTGACCAGTACGGTATACTTGTCACTCAGTAACCCCAGGTCCTTCATAATTTTGGCACCGTATACGGCAGATACAATACCGCCCTCCTGGTCCGACGTTCCGCGGCCGCCGATGGTCTCCTCATCCTCATAACCTTCATATGGATCAAAATTCCAGTTGCCGCGCTCACCGACACCAACCGTATCAATATGACCGTCAAAAGCAATCAGGGTCTTACCGCTGCCCATATAACCCAATAGATTACCCATCGGATCAATTTCTACTTTATCAAAGCCCAAGCGGCGCATTTCCTCAGCCGCTACCTTGATTTTTCCCTCTTCATGCGTACTCTCACCCGGGATGGCCACCATCCGGCGCAAAAAAGAGGTCATATCTTTTTGATACCCTTGAGCTGCTTCTTTAATCGCTGCAAAATTCATTGTTCGCTCCTCCATACAATTTTTTTGTAATTTTCAGGATCCGTATCACCCTCAGTCGAGAAACACAGGATCCGGCTGTCTTGGTTCAAATTAAGCGCCTGACGGAAATCTTCATATTCCGGGGAAGTCAGAATAGTAAAAACCAGTCCCAGCGGTACTGCCCCGGATTCACCGCTGATAACCCGTTGATCTCCGACAATCGGTGCGCCCAGTACCCGCATGCCATCAGCGGCAACTTTATCTTCTGCTGAAGCAAAAAAGGCGGTATTATTTTTCAGGATATCAAAAGAAATCGTATTGGGCTCACCGCAGGCTAGGCCGGCCATGATCGTAATGAGGTCGCCGCTCACCATGCGGATCTGGCCATCCGCCGCCTCTGCCGAGCGATACAGACAATCCGCCGCTCTGGCTTCAACCACCGTGGTGATCGGGCAGTCACCCGGATAGAGATTGGCAAAGCAGCCCTGAACCGCACCGGCCAGGCTACCGACGCCAGCCTGAACAAAAATGTGGGTAGGCCTTTCCACTCCCTCCGTCTTAAGCTGCTCAAAGGCCTCCAGCGCCATAGTTCCGTAGCCCTGCATGATCCAGGTGGGAATCTCTTCATAACCGTCCCACGCCGTGTCCTGGACCATAACCCCATCAGGGTTGGCCTGGGCTAAACCATTCGCTTTACGGACGCAGTCATCATAGTTAAGCTCTTCAATCGTAACCTCAGCGCCTTCAGCCTTGATGTTGTCAAAGCGGGTCTTGGTAGAACCCTTAGGCATCAGCACCACAGCCTTTTGTCCCAGCTGACGTGCGGCCCAGGCTACTCCGCGGCCGTGATTACCGTCCGTGGCGGTGTAAAACGTCACCTGGCCTAACTTTTGCTGGAGCTCGGGAGAACGCATGGCATCATAGGTGATGTCTTCAATCGGGCAGTTCAGACGCTGGGCTACATACCGGGCAATGGCATAAGACCCCCCCAGCACCTTAAAAGCGTTTAAGCCAAAGCGCTTGGACTCATCCTTGACAAATAGGTCTTTCACACCCAGGTACGTGGCCAGGTGGTTCAGCCGAACCAACGGGGTTGGCTGATACTGAGGAAAACTCTGGTGAAAGCGCCGTGCTGCCTCAATACTGCTCTTATCCAGCAACCGCAGGTTATTATCTGCGGTTTCAGGCATCCGGTTTGCTGTCCATTTTATGGTAGTCAAATGATCGCGCCTCCTTACAAAAATCTTTTTAGTGCACCTAAATTATTTTTAGTATCACTGTGTTTAGCTTATCATGTCTGTTAAAAAATGCAAGGTCTATTTTATGATGATTTCGCAATTTGGGGCAGTATTCCCCTGTGTTAATCCTGTATTTACATAAAATGCAGGCGCAAGATCGCAGAGTTCCGCCTGATTCATCAGCTAGCTGCCGGGAGCGTCACAGGGGCCGCCGATAGGATGCCGGGCCACGGCTGACATAGCGGCCGGCATTGCTTGTCTTAAGTTTGCCCTGCCGCACTACGGCCTGCCCTCTGAGATAAACGTCAGACACACGACCTTTCGTTTTGAAGCCTTCATAGGGGGTGTAGTCTACCTGTTGGCGCTGAGTGGCCGCGCGGATTATCCCTTCGTCCTCCGGCTGCCAGATGACCAGATCCGCGTCACTGCCCGGCTGAATCGCCCCCTTCTGAGGATACAGGCCAAATTGCTTAGCGATATTTTCTGCCAGCAAAGCTGCCAGACGTTCGGGACTGATACGGCCTGTCGCGACACCAGCTGTATACATTAAGGAAGGCCGGTGTTCTATACCCGGTAAACCATTAGGGATCTGGCTGAAATCGTTGCTGCCAAGTTCTTTTTGGCCATGGTAATTAAAACTGCAGTGATCTGTCGAAACGGTATCGATTTCTCCGTCTATGAGACCCTGCCAGAGCGCTTGCTGATCGCTGAGTGAGCGCAGCGGCGGGCTGCAGACATAGCGCGCCCCGCCGAACGGGTCAGCTTGGGTTCCGGCGTACAGACGGTCATCCAGGAGCAAGTATTGCGGGCAGGTTTCCACAAAGACAATCTGGCCCTTGCTCCGGGCAGCCCGGACTTTTTCCAGACTCAAAGCTGTACTTAAATGAACAATGTTAACTGGCAAATCAGCAAGGCTGGCCAACGTCAGGTAGCGGTCCACAGCTTCAGCCTCAACCTCAGCGGGGCGGGAGAGCGGATGATACAGCGGAGCAGTATGGCCCTGCCGCAGCTGGCGGCGGATCAAGCCATTGACCAAATCCCCGTTTTCACAATGTACCCCCAGCATGGCATGCTGCCGCTTAATCTCAAGCATGATGTCAAAGATAACATCATCCCGCAGTCTGAGGTTATCATAAGCCATATATAACTTATAAGAGCTGACACCCAGCTCCTGCATATCCTTCATTTCTGCCCTGGTTTGCGGATTCCAGTCCGTGATGGCCATATGGAAGGCGTAGTCGCAGGCACTTTTATGCTCCGCTTTTTTTTGCCAGACGGAAAAAGCTTCCTTTAGTGTATGGCCCCGGTCCTGGGTAGCAAAGTCAATGATGGTAGTCGTTCCGCCCAGCAGCGCGGCCTGAGTGCCGCTGGCAAAGTCATCTGCCGTCCGGGTTACTGCTGTTTCCATATCCAAATGCGTGTGCGCGTCAATGAAGCCCGGAAAAATCAATTTACCGCTGACATCCATGCACTCATCGGCTTTAAAATGCAGGCCCTGGCCCAACGCCGCAATCTTTCCGTCTTCAATCAGCAAATCCGCCGTAAAGCTTTGAGCTGCGGTGATAATTCTTCCGTTTTTCAGCAACACCGACATGTTAACTACCCTCTTTCTACTATCACGCTTATCACGCTCTTCAGACTTAAAACAGCCGCGCTGACACATCCTGCGTCAGCGCGGCCTGAATCCTTAACCTGGCAGGCAGTAAGCCCGTTCTTTGATAAAGTCCAATATCAGATTTCTGACCTCAGGCGGACAGGCCTTGGTATCTGCAGTCAACCTGAACTCACTGATCTGGCCCAGCCAGCGTAAGCGGACCTGGCGACAATCAGCGTCCAGGAAGACAAAGCCGGCATTTTCACTGTCAGCAAAATCACGCGCTGAAGCAAAGAAGGTGAACTTATCCCGATACGGCGCGCTGCTGTAGGGGCAGAATGTCTCACAGTTGCCGCACTCATTACATAACGGATCCAGGTGGACAATCTGCAGGCGCCCACCGGAGCGGACCGTGATATTGGCGCGGTTGGGACAAACATCCACACAGCATTCACAGATAGTCTGACATTCCAGACATGCGCCGGCCTGGCCAAAATCCGCTTCATTCAGGATCAGGGTTGATCGCTTATCCAGCACCTTTCTTCCGTCAGGGTTGGTATTTTGTTCCAGGTACTGTTCTGGCTGAAAGGCGCAAATATCTTTGACCGCTGTGGTGGCATCGGCGATGGCTTCAACTATGGTAGCCGGTCCGCGGTGGGCGTCACCAATCACGTAGACGCCGCTGAGATTGGTTTCCAGATTGTTCTGGCAGATCACACGACCGCGGCTATCCATATCAATGCCGCTGGCAGCAAAGTCCGCCGGATCTACCTTCTCACCGACGGCAGCAATCAGGGTATCCGCCGGTATCACTTTAATATCTCCGGTTGGTTCCGGCCGGCGGCGTCCATCCGGCCCGGCCTCACCCAGTTTCATGACCCGCAAGGTCAGCTGGCCGTCCTTCAGCGCTTCAGGTGAAAGACATTCGGCCAGCACCGCGCCGTCATGAACAGCCAGTTCCAGTTCCTCTTCATCAGCCGGCATATTGCGCTTGTCGCGCCGGTAGACAATGGTGACGGACGCCACACCCTGCAGTCTTAAGGCCGACCGGGCGCAGTCCATAGCGGTGTTGCCGCCGCCTGCCACCACAATATGGCGGCCATAAGGGTTAGTTTCAGGTTCACGGCGACGCTGTCGCAAGAATTCTATCGCGTTGATAGCCTCCCCTTCCTGCAGACGCAGCGCACCCGGAGCCTGCGCGCCGGTGGCAAAGATCACATAATCAAAGCCCTGGGCACGGAGAGCCGCCACATCGGGCGCCGCCTGTCCGAAGATAAACTCCGCGCCCAGGCGCCTGGCCAGCTCGACATCCCGTTCAACCCATTCAGAAGGGATTCTGAACTCCGGGACAACGTGGCGGACAACGCCTCCGGCAGTTTGTTCCCGCTCAAAGACCGTGACCGGGTAACCGCTGCGGGCTAAAAAATGCGCCGCTGCAATACCGCCGGGGCCGGCACCGATGACCGCGGTGCGGGGGCGGTCCTGTTGAATCCGGTTTTGATAAGCTGGCAGCACGTCTTCATAAGCCTCTCGCGCCGCCTCCAATTTTGCGCCGCGGATATTCACTGAACTCTCATAAAAGCCGCGGGTACATTTGGTCATACAGGGATGCGCGCAGACGGTGCCGGTTATATAAGGCAGCGGGTTGCGCTCCAGAATAACCTCCAGCGCTTCCTGATAGCGCTCGGCAGCGACCAGGCGCAGATAGGCCGGAATATCCTGATGTATCGGACAGCCGCCGCGGCAGGGCGCGGTAAAGCAGTCAAAATAGGGCACTTTATCTTTGAGTTTACGCGACTGCGGCAGTTTAACTGATTTTTGATAGTGCGAGTCCCGGCCGGCGTCCTCCAGCAAATGCTCCAGACGCGGCAGATCCACGCCTGTAAAAGGAGCGTAGGTCAGGCTATCGCTGAGCGAGGCTAACTGGCGCAGCCGCTGGTAGCCGCCGACTTTCAGCAGCGTAGTCGCAACTGTGATCGGCCAGATGCCGCAGTTATACAGCGCGCTGAGGTTACGGGCATCGGCGCCGCCTGAGTAGGAGATTCTCAACTGGCCGTCAAAGGCGGCACTTAAGCGACGAGCCAGGGCCAGGCTGAACGGAAACAGGGACCGGCCGGACATGTACATTTCCTGTCCGGGCAGTACCTGGCCGTCATTATCTACCGGGAAAGTGTTGGTCAGCTTAACGCCAAACTGCAGATTCCTGGCAGCCGCTTCAGCTTGAAGGCGTTTGAACATCGGTACCGCGTCCTCAAATTGCAGGTCTTCTTTAAAATGGTGGTCATCAAACGCTACGTAATCAAAGCCATGGCGGTCTGCTTCCTGCCTGGCGTACTCATACCCGAGCATGGTAGGGTTGCATTTAACAAAAGTATGAAGGTTTTTTTGCGTCAGTAAATAGTGAGCGATGCGCTCAATTTCCTGGGGCGGACAGCCATGCAGGGTCGATAGCGTAATTGAGCGGCAGACCTGAGATGAAATGGTCTCCGCATAGGCCTGATCAACCTGCTCAAAGCGGTCCAGATGCGCCAGCAGCCAATCTGTGCACTCAGTCCAGATGGCTGTCCGGGCAGCGTCCTTCATATTTTCAATATATCCGTCAATTTTAGGCGACTGGATGCCGGCCAGGTCATAGCCGACGCTCATATTGAAAATAAATCCGTTCGGGCTGCCCAGGCCGTACTCTTTGGCCAGCAGTTTTAAGACAAACCAGGCTTTGATATATTCATCCTGAGCCTGCGGTACCCGTAATTCCGTAGACCATTCCACGTTGTAGCATTCGTCCCGCGCGTCTATACAAGGTTTAGCGACGGGGAGGTCCTCCCCGTCTATGATCTGGACGGTTTTCACCTCAAAAAAGCGAGCACCGGCCACATACGCCGCGATAATATTCTGCGCCAGCTGGGTATGCGGACCCGCCGCTGGTCCAAAGGGTGTTTCAAGATGTTCGCCAAATAAATCCAGCTGCCGCCTGGGATTGGCGTGGTGGATGTGATGCCTGGCAACGCCAAACATCTTGCCGTCTTTCTGATATTCCGTCTGTACCCAATCCATCAGCTGAGCGATGCTCAGCGGGGTCATTCTGTCACTCATAAGATATCCTCCGCAATAGCTGTTGTGTTATGCGTTGATGCGCTGCCACAGATCCGCTGCCTGTGTCCTGGCCTGGCTGAAAATTTCCGTTTCATCCAGTTCAGTCAGCTGCCGGTTTTCCATCAGTACCCGGCCGTTAATGATCGTGTCGGTCACCTGACGCCCATTCGTTCCAAAGAGCAGATGTGAGTTCAGATTTTGCTCTGTCAATGGTGTAAGCGGATCATAATCCATGACAATCACATCCGCAGCCGCGCCGGCCTTTAGCACACCCAGCGGCGCTTTAAAATAGCGATTGGCTAATTGAGGATTATTAACAAACAGCAGTTCAGGAATCTCCGCCCAGGCGACCGTCGGGTCACAAAGGTAGTGCTTGTGCAAAATATTGGCAACTTTGTATGACTCCAGCATATCATTGGTATATCCATCCGTACCCAGGCCTACCGCTATGCCTTCATGTACCATATCCAGTACGGCCGGGCAGCCGACGGCATTGCCCATATTGCTCTCCGGATTGTGCACCACCATAGTGTTCGTCTCCTTGAGTAATTCCCTCTCCTGGCGATTGATATGGATGCAGTGGGCGGTTATGGTTTCAGGTCCCAGAATCCCCCAGTCAAAAAGCCGGTTGACAATACGTTTGGAATATTTATGCAGAGAATCATATACATCATCCAGCCCTTCAGCTACATGGATATGATAACCGGTACGCTCAGGCAGCTGACTGCGGCAGTAATCCAGCGTTTCATCTGACAATGTAAAAGCCGCGTGCATACCCATCATGCCATATTGCATGTCATCCGTCCGCTGGCGGCTGGTTTCAATAAAGCGCACGTTTTCCCTTACAGCAGCCCGCATTTTGTCCTGTCCGTCGCGGTCTGAAATCTCATAGCACAGACAAGTCCGCACCCCGCAGCGATCTGCGGCTTCACTGATGGCTCCCAGACTGCCGTCAATTTCTCCATAGCTGGCATGGTGGTCAAAAACCGTCGTGACCCCATTTTTTATACAGTCAATGTACGTAGTCATGGCGCTGAGATAATTGTCCTGATTGTTCAGTGTCCGGTCAATCTTCCACCACTGGCCTTCAAGAATATCCAGAAAGCCTTTGGGGGCATAGCCCCTGATACTGAGCCCGCGGGCGAAGGCACTGTAAATATGATTATGCATATTAATCAGACCAGGCATAATCAGACCGCCGTGGGCATCCACCACGCTGGCCGCCGGATATAAAGCAGCCAGTTCCTGCGCTTTACCGATTTGTTTGATTTTGCTGTCCTCAATCAGGACGGCGCCATCGTTAATCAGCGGGCGGACAGGATCCCGGGTTATCACGTTCCCATTCGTTACTAACAGCATCGATCATCCTCCTAAAGCAAATTCTCCAACTCGCCTTGGGGATTTTTCCTATTTATGCTGATCTCTGACCTCCGGTCATATAACTGGCCAAATAAGAAAAAGCACCAGTGCTCATTGAAGCATGAACAGCCCGTGCGCTTGGCACTTCTTTACAGCCATCATTCTAAATAAAATTATATCAGCAAGAATTTTTTTAAGCAAGTTGTCTTGAAATATTTTTTGTCGCGATCACTGCGGAGACGGGTTTTTAAGATTTACGTCAATTATGCCTATTAATATTAACCATGCCGCAGAATTTCCTTTGTATCTTTTATCACCATATGCTATCATATTGACTTGCAGTTCTACTTTTCTCGGTCGCTCTGGAAACAGCGGCAACTGTATCAGGAATGAGGTTCATATGTTATCTGGTGAAAAGCTGACTTTCCTCAAACAATTTGCTCAGGCCATCGCCAAACAGTTTGGCCAGGACTGCGAAGTCGTTGTCCATAATATTGACGCGGCAAAAGCAGAAAGTCATATAGAGTTCATTGAAAACGGCCATGTATCTTCCCGCTCTGTGGGCGAAGACGCCTCGCACGTTGTACTGGAAGCGATGCGCAAGGATCCGGCTGAGCTTCATGACCGCCTGGCGTATCTGACCCGTACCCATGACGGCCGGATTCTTAAATCCAGCACGCTTTATATTAAGGCCGCAGATGGACAGCTGGACGGTATTCTGTCGATAAATTATGATATCTCCGCCCTGCTGACCGTAGATCGTGCGCTGAAGGCTTTACTGGCGGTGGAGGCTGATGTGCCGGATAAGGAACCTCAGACCATTCCGCAGACTGTTAATGAATTGCTGGATGATCTGATCCGGGAATCCGTAAAGAAGGTCGGTAAACCTGTTGCCTTAATGAATAAAGAGGATAAGATGACTGCCATTCAATTCTTAAATCAGAATGGGGCCTTTTTAATCACCAAGTCAGGTGATAAAATTTCTAAGTTTTTTAATATCTCTAAATACACCATGTACGGCTATATTGACGCCAAGCAAGGCAACAGCGTGAACTGAAGGTCCTGAGCTGAAGATACAAAATAAAAAGCCACCCGGCAAGAGTAACATGACCCCGCCTTCCTGCTCGTGCAAGAAAGCGGGGTCATCTCAGTATCAGCGGATCGCTTATTTATGCGAAGCTCTGCGGTCTCAAGCAGCTGCCCGCCTGAATCTGTAAACTCAGCTTTGGGAATCTCAGGCAAGCGTCTTTTTGCTGTAAAAATAGCGATGGACCACTCCTGCCAGCGCTCCGCCGGCAAATGGTGCAAGGATAAAGACCCAGACCTGCTGCAAAGCGGTACCGCCGGTAAAGACTGCCGGGGCCAGACTGCGGGCGGGGTTGACCGATGTCCCGGTCAGCGGGATGCCGATTAAATGGACCAAAGTCAAAGTCAAGCCGATCATAAGGCCGGCCAGATTAGCGGTTTTATCACTGGCGGTTACCCCCAGTACAGTCATGACAAATACAAAGGTCAGCACCAGTTCCACCACCAGCGCTCCGCCTAAACCCAAACCTACACCACTCAGTTTACCGTAACCGTCAGCACCATATCCCTCAAGGCTGGAATTAGCCAGCACGATGGAAAAAACCGCTGACGCGGCAAAAGCGCCGGCTACCTGACCCACCACATAGCCGATAAAATCTTTGACGGTCATCCCGCCGCTGACCAGCACGCCCAGTGACACCGCCGGATTAACATGGCAGCCGGAAATTGGTCCGATAGCGTAGGCTGCAGCCACAATGGACAGGCCAAAAGCCAGCGCGATGGCCACAACACCTAAAAACCCGCTGCCGGTCCCGCCGGTATAACCGCCGGTTACCACAGCAGTACCACAGCCAAAAAACACCAGCACAAAGGTACCAAAGAACTCCGCTATGTACTTTTTCATAAGTCCCTCACTTTCCTGATCGCACTCTGATCAGTCACAATATGTTTACCTTTATATGATAGAAACATATACAGATTTTGCCTACGCCCAGGTTACAAATATTACGACGGATAGAATAATCTTGACTGCAGAAATTGGCAAATAATTATTTTCAGATGCAAGCGAGGATCCTGGCCCAAGTGCATATAATGTTCATCTGCTCACTATAAAGCGCCGGAAGCCACTCCGTCAAAGGCAGATATCTTGAAAAATGGCTATACTGTCAAAGAGCAGGTGTTCCTTGCAGACTAATTGACTTAACTCAGCAGAAATTCTTTTACAGGAGGCGACAATCATGCTGGAAATATTTAACCGCAGGAGTGTCCGTCAATTTACCAGACAACCCGTTGAAGCAGATAAGATTGATAAATTGCTGCGGGCAGCCATGCAGGCGCCCTCAGCTGCCAATCAGCAGGCCTGGGAATTTGTGGTCGTGCAGGACCGGCAAAGGCTGGCTGAAGTGGCCCGGACCTCCCCTTACGCCAAACCAGCGGCGGAGTCTTCAGTCGCCTTTATTCTGCTGGCGGATGAAAACAGGCTGAAGGTTCCGACGGCCTGGGAGCAGGATATGGCAGCAGCGGCTGAAAACCTGCTGCTGGAAGCGGTTCATCTGGATCTCGGCGCGGTCTGGCTTGGCGCCGCGACTTCTGATATAGTCATGGAGAAGCTGCGCCGCCTGTTCAACCTGCCGGAAACCCTCCGTCCTTTTGCCATAATTGCGGCAGGTTATCCGGACGGACCGCAGCCTCCCGTCACCAGCCGCTATCAGCCGCAGCGGGTTCACTATGAAAAATGGCAGAAAGAAGGAACGCAGAATGATTAAATTAGTTGCTGACAATTACATCCGGGCAGATAAGCTGGAGGAATTCCTTACGGTAGCAAAGCAGCTGGTTCAGGAGACGAAGGCTCACGACGCCGGTTGCATCCGCTATGAGTTGCTGCAGGATGTCAAGGATCCGCTGCACTTGACCATGTTGGAGGAATGGACGGATAAGGATGCTTTAGCCAAACACTCACAGTCCGCGCATTTTATATCCGCGATGCCTCACTTTGCCAGTCTGGCAGCCAGGCCCGGAGAGACGCATCTCTTCCAGCAATTAGCTTAACGCAGCAGTTTGCCGGCCAGGCAGCTGGTTCAAGCAGAGTCATTGACAGGCCGCGGGACTGGCGCTATACTAAGTCTCGCTTCGGGCTCATAGCTCAGTTGGGAGAGCGCTGCGTTCGCATCGCAGAGGTCGAGGGTTCGAATCCCTTTGAGTCCACCATCACAATCCTGTCTCGTAATGGGACAGGATTTTTCTATACCATTTTGTTTACCTTATGCGTCACGCAATCACAACGATGAATCAGAAAACTGACTGGCTACCTGCTGGCGTTGAGGAAGAGGAATAAAATATCTGCGCGGTAGCTGATTCCGTCCGCCGTGATAAAAAACTCCGATGGTCTTTTAAAAAACTGAGCAGCCAGCGACGGACCCATCCTGCGCTGCAGCAAGGCTGATATTTCAGCTGCGCTTTAAACTGAACTGATGCTGATTCAAGTTCCGGGCGTTTTGTTTCCCTGAGGCTGAGTGACCGTAGAATCCAGGCCAGACGGTAAGGCGGCTGACCTAACGGTTCTGAATCCGCTCAGCGGCAGCCTGAGCCTGACGGTAAATTGTCTCGACCGTCTCCCCTACATAGTAGTTTCCGTCTTCAAATAAAATCCGGCCGTTAACCATGGTCAGGCGAACATTACTTTTTGAGCCGGAGTAGACCATGTTCTTGGCCAGATTATTCAGTGGCCGCATATTGGGTTGCTGCAAATCAATCCGAACCAGATCGGCCCGCTGACCTTCCGCCAGGTAACGGCAGGACTCCAGCCCCATTACTTCTGCGCCGTTACGGGTTGCCATCAGCAGCACCTGTTCAGCCGGCAAGGCAGCCGCATCCTGGCGCAGCAGTTTTTGCAGGCCTGTAGCCAGGAACATTTCCCTGAACATGTCCAAGCAGTTATTGCTGGCCGGGCCGTCAGTGCCCAGCGCTACCTTAATCCCCTGCTCCTGTAGATCTACCAAAGGCGCAATGCCGCTGGCAAGCTTGGTATTACTGCCGGGGTTGCTGACTGCGGAAAGGTGGCGCTGCTTCATGATAGCCATGTCTTCTTTGGTCACGTGAACGCAATGGAATGCTGCACCACCAAAATCCAGCAGCCCCAGGCTATCCATCCAGGCGGTCGGCGTCAGGCCGGTCCGCGCAACACAAGCCTCAACTTCGCTTTTCGTTTCACTGCTGTGCATACAGACAGGGCTCTTCAGCTCATGCAACACATGGCTTAACGATCTCAGCAGTTCTGGCGAGCAGGTATACTCTGCGTGGAAACCCATTTGGTATGAGATCAGCTCATCCAGGTGATTAAAATACTGGTAGTTACGCGCCTGTTCTTCAACTGAGCTGCTGAAATCATTGAGCGCGCCGCACAGGACAGTCCGGAAGCCGCTGTCAATCGACGCCTGGGCTAGCTGCGCCGGGAACATGTACATATCAAAATTAGCCGTAATTCCGCTGCTCAGGTATTCCAGAATGGCCAGGCGGGTAAACCAATAGACCGCCTCCTCATCCAGTCTTGCCTCCAGCGGAAAAACCTGTTTATTAAGCCAGTCCAGTAACGGCAGATCATCGGCAAAGCTGCGCAGAAAGGTCATGGGGGAATGCGTGTGGGCATCCTTGAAACCGGGCAGGAGCAGATCTCCTTTCAGATCAATTTCCCGGTCAAAAGCTGGGGTCTGACGCTGCATGGCCTGAGCCTGAGTGCCGGCAAAACTGATCTGACTGTCTTCAGTCCAGAGTTCACCCTCTGTGACGTGACTGTCAGCTGCCAGCGGCAGCAGCCTGGCATGATAAAAGCGGATATTCATAGCTACTCTCCTTTTGTTCCGGTCTGGTCTAATACGCTTCAGTTCCCCGGCTTCAGGATCGCGCGGCTTTCCCGGGTAAACTACTGTCAGCGTTTAGACTTGTCGTAAATTTCACCCAGCGCCCGCGGAGCGCGGTTGGTCTTGGAGAAGAAAATCAGTAACAGCAAGGTCAATACATACGGTATGGCCAGGGCCAGGTTCGTATAATTAGAGGACAGTTTCAGGTACCCGACCAGCTGGTAGGCGCCGCTGCGGGCCAGGCCAAAAATCAGACAGGCAGCCAGCGTCGGCATCAGTTTCCAGTTGCCAAAAATCATGGCCGCAATGGCCAGATAGCCGGCGCCAAAGTAGATACTGGGTGAGAAATTGGTAGATATTGAATAGGCGTAGCACATACCACCTAAACCTGCCAGCATGCCGGCAATGACCACCGCCGTAAATCTGACTTTGGCCACACTGATGCCCGCGGTATCTACCGCCTGCGGATTGTCACCGGCCGCGCGCAGGTGCATGCCAAAGCGGGTCTTGTAAAGCAGGTAGTTTATGAAGATCACCAGGATCACAATCAGGATTTCAAAGGGGTAGAATTTGGTAAAGACCGCGCCCAGCACGGGAATCTGTGACAGCCCCGGGACAGTCCAGCGCGGTGATACTCCTAGTTGAAACTTATTGGACGCCTCACCAAAAACTGAGCTGTTGATCTGGCTGGTCAGGAAGCCCGTTAAAGCCACAGACAATATATTGATAACAACACCGGCAATGACCTGATTAGCCCGGAATTTGATACAAAGCAGGGCAAATAGCAAGGCATAGAAGCCACCGCCCAGCATGGCAAACAGGAAAGCCAGATACATTGGCACGGTTGAGCCATTTGAAAACCAGCTGCTGGTTAAAGCCACAAACAAACTCCCGGTAAAAGCGCCAAAACCCAGAAAGCCCTCCAATGCCAGATTGGTCACACCGCTGCGCTCGGAAAAGATGCCGCCGCAGGCAATAATCAGGAGTGGTAAGGCATAAGACAAGCCGTCAATAATCATGGTATTCATGCGTTTTTACCTCTCTTTCCGCTGCCGGAAGCCGGAGTCTTCCGCTGTATAGGTGCGGCAGTTCCCTCGCTGCCAGCCAGTGACAGCCGCAGGCTGTCATCAACTTTATAGCGAATATAGGCTGAGCAGGCAGAAAACAGCAGGATCATGCCGGTTACCAGCGAGCTTACTTCCTGACGCACGCCTACCGTACTGTTCATGTAAGTGCTGCCTTTGTCCAGGGATGTAATCAGAAGGGAAGAAAATATGATCCCCAGCGGATGAGAATTCCCCAGCAAGGAAACCGCAATGGAATCAAAGCCCAGCGACGCCAGCTCATTGGGTTTGATAGAGGCGTAGTAACCCAAGTAATAGGTTACGCCTGCCAGTCCGGCCAGGCCGCCGCTGAGGGTCATGCTGCTGACCAGCCGTTTCCCCACCTTAATTCCCGCATAACGGGCAGCCTGCCGGTTCAGGCCGACGGCCTTGAGTTCATACCCCCCTACTGTACTCTTGAGGTAAAAGTACAGGAGCACAGCCATCAGGATGGCCGGAATAAACAGCAATGGCAGCCGCAATTTCACGCCGCCCCAGGCAACATCGACCAGCGTCAGCCGGGCCGGAGCATTAATCGTGCGGGACTGTCTGGACACCACATCCACATAACGGGTCTGGATAAAAAAGCCCACCACGTATTGAATGATATAGTTCAGCATAATGGATGATACGACTTCATTCACATTAAAGCGGTATTTAAGAAAGCCGATTAAGGCTCCGACCAAACTGCCGCAGATAAATCCCAGCAGCACCACTAATGGTTTGGCCAGACCGGCCGGGAAGTCCTGATAGCCGACCAGAACTGTCGTGACAAAGCCTGCCAGCAGCATCTGACCGGAAACGCCGATGTTAAACAAGCCCGCTTTAAAGGCCAGGGCGACTGCCAGGGAGGCGAACAACATAGGAGTGTAGGCGTCCAGCATTTCCAGCAGATCGGTCAAAATACTTTTGCCGGCCGCGTAATTTGGTTTGGGCAGCCAGCCGGAGCCTTGCAGCAGACTTTGAAAAGCAGTAAGCGGATTTTTTCCGATCAATAAAATCAGGATGGCAATCGCCAGCAGACTGCACAAAATACTGAACAAGGGAATCGTGAGGAATTGCGTCTTTTTGTAGCCCAGCAGCCGTAAAAACCAGCCTGGCCTGCACCCCTTCTGTTTACTCATGCTGTGCCCCCATCATATACGCGCCGACAGTTTCCATATCCAGTTCACCGGCCCGCGCTTCGGTCTGCAAACTGCCATGATACAAAACCCCGATGGTATCGGCGCAGGCCATAATCTCATCCAGCTCCAGCGAAATCAACAAAATGGCTTTGCCGTGGTCGCGCTCCTGGATCAGTTTCTCCCGGATAGAAGTAATGGCCCCGATATCCAAACCACGGGTAGGTTGAACATATATCTGCAAGTCAGAATCCTGATCAATTTCCCTGGCTATGATGGCTTTCTGCTGGTTACCGCCGCTCATGCTGCGGACCACAGTCTGAATGCCATTAGCACTGCGAATGTCATACACCTGGCTGAGCCGCCGGGCATAGCTTTGCCAGCGCTCCAGTTTAATCCGCTGGCCCTTACGGAAGCCCGGCTGAAAGTAGCGCTTCAGCACCAGATTATCCTGCAGTGTAAAATCCAGAATCAGGCCGACGCTCTGGCGGTCTTCAGGGATGTAGCTTAGTCCCCGCAGATTGCGGGCCCTCACACTTTCCTGGGTGATATCAGTCTGTTTCAAATAGATGTGGCCTGACTTTACCGGTAATAAACCTGAGATGGCATCAGCCAGCTCTACTTGCCCATTGCCGGCCACACCTGCCAGCGCGTAGATCTCCCCGCGGTGAACGCTGAAGCTTACTTGCCTGATTGCTTCATATTTTTCTTCATTTTCTACAGTCAGACTATCAACCCGCAGGATTTCTTCGCCAAACTGCGCCGGTTTTTTATCTAAGGTAAAGGCGATATCATGGCCGACCATCAGCCTGGCCATCTCCTGGGTGCTTGTCTGGCTGACGTCCCGCACCGCAATCAGCCGCCCACGGTTGAGGATAGCGCAGCGATCTGCAACCTGCTTGATCTCATCAAGCTTGTGCGTGATCAGAATCACCGTCTTGCCATTATCCCGTAAGTTACGGATAATCTGCAGTAGAAATTGGATTTCCTGTGGGGTTAAAACGGCGGTCGGCTCATCAAAAATCAGAATTTCCGCATTACGGTAAAGCATCTTGAGAATTTCTACCCGTTGACGCTCGCTGATCTGCAGATCCTCAATCACCGCCCGCGGGTCTACTTCCAGGCCGTATTGTTCAGATAAGGCCGCCACCTTTTTTTCACTGTTTTTAAGATCGACGGTGGGAAATATGCCCAGACGGCGTTTAGACGTCTCCACCCCCATAATGATATTCTCCGTCACGGTAAAGTTTGAGACCAGCTGAAAGTGCTGGTGAACCATGCCAATATCCAGCGCCACCGCCTGATTGGGACTATCTATTTTTACCTGCTGGCCGCGCACCAAAAACTCACCCTGATCCGGCTCATACAAGCCAAAAAGCATGCTCATCAGCGTACTCTTTCCGGCTCCGTTTTCTCCCAGCAGCGCAAAGATCTCACCCTTACAAATGCTTAGATTAATATCATCATTGGCAATGATACCGGGAAACCGTTTGGTGATGTGGCGCATCTCTACAATCGTCTCTGTCATCTGCTCATCCCCCCTGCTATTGGTCCGGGACTCTTTATTGTATTATACCTTAATCCACCGGCCGCTCAGGTCTAAATCAAAAGGCTGTTCCAAAGCGCCAGCTTTGAAACAGCCTTGGTCATACCACTGCTAAGCCGGTTTCCGGCAGTTGCAGCAAGCTTAATTCAGTCCGGGAAAATCTTCCGGGGTATAGCCGTTGAAGTTTGCCGCCGGCACGATCGTGCCGTCCTTAACTTTGGTATAAACATCTTCCAGAGCGGTCTTGGTCGTGTCGCTGAGCTGTGAACGGGACGGATCACTGACATAACCGGTAGAGTCTGTGGTCGCGTTCAGCACCACATTACCACCGGTAAAGGTACCGTCGGCGATCGCCTGCAGTTGTTTCTCCACATTGGTGCTCATGACCTTGAGAACACTGGTCAAAACAATATTGCTGCTGCCGTTTACACCGTCATCATACTGGTCTACGTCACAGCCGATAACTTTAGCTGCGCCGTTTTCCTTTACCGCAGTAAAGACGCCGTTGCCGGAGTTGCCCGCGGCCACAAACAGAATGTCACAACCTTCCGCCAGCAAAGCTTCACCCACTATTTTGCCGGTAGCCGGGTCGCTGAAATCGCCGATATAGTTACCGCCAACATCCGCGCCAGTTACATCGGTCCCGGCATACTGCTGCAGTTCCACGACTTCGGCCGTTGCATTCAGATGTTTGACAGCGTAATTCACACCGGATTCAAAACCATACTGATAATTGACATTGGAGGGATAGGCCACACCGTTAACCACGGCAACTTTGCCGCTCTTGGTCTCCAGCGCTGCCGCGACGCCGGCATAAAATCCGCTTTCCTGTTCGGCAAAGGTCATAGCATAAATATTGTCTGCTGACTGCTCGTTGCCATCCGTGTCCGAAGGATTGGAGTCAACCAGGATAAAATCCTTATCCGGGTTGTCCACGGCCAGTTGAT
Source organism: Oscillospiraceae bacterium HV4-5-C5C (assembly GCA_012034405.1). Taxonomy (GTDB): domain Bacteria; phylum Bacillota; class Clostridia; order Saccharofermentanales; family Fastidiosipilaceae; genus JAAVLZ01. The sequence continues at coordinate 41,790 of JAAVLZ010000020.1, forward strand.
AAATGCCCGCAAACTGATAACCCGGCGTCACAATCACATCATAGTCAGCCAGCACGTTTGCCACGGCAGTGACTGCGTTAGCAGAATCCGGCTCTTTAATATCCTTGACTGTAGACGCTGGATTGTTTTTTATGAAGGACAGTATACCGTTATAGTTGTCCTCATTAAATGAACCGTCATCAACGCCGGAAGGACTGGTAACAATGACAATTTTCAATGCGGCATCTCCGGTGCCGGTGGCACTGTCTGAAGCCTCCGCTGTCGTGGTTTCCGCCGCGGTGGTGGTTCCAGCTGCCTCCGCCGTGGTGGTCTCTGCCGCGGCCGTGGTGGTGGCCTCAGCTGTTGTAGCAGCCGTACTGCTGCCCGCCGTCGTGGTAGTGGCGGTACTGCTGCTGCAGGACGTCAGCAGGCTGCCCAACAGAGTCAGGGCGGTAGCTGCTGCCAGTATACGTTTTTGTTTCATGATGTTCCTCCTCCTTGCTTTGCAAGTCATCCTAATATTAACATTCACAAAACCACTTGTCAGCCTGACATAATATGATTATTGGGTTAATATTGCAGTCAGCGATGCAAGATTATGTATTCATTCTGCCATAATTCAGCAGTCCAGGCCGGTTAATCGGGATCAATCCCGGTTTCAGACAGAGTCAGCTGAACCAGCGGGCCAGTTCCTGCTTAAAAGGCGGTCTGATAATACCCTTTTCAGTCACGATGGCTGTGATCAGGCTGTGATCGGTTACATCAAAAGCAGGGTTATAAAATTTAATACCCTGCGGGGCCATTGGCTCCTGATAATACAAGCTGCGGATCTCCTCACCGCTGCGCTCCTCAATCACAATGTGATCACCATCAGGACAGTTCATATCAATCGTACTGCCCGGACCCAGTACATAAAAAGGAATGTGATAGTAATTTGCCAGAACAGCTACCTGCGAAGTCCCTATTTTATTAGCCGCATCACCGTTTGCCGCCACCCGGTCACAGCCTACCAGACAAGCCTGGATCAAACCTTGCTTCATAACTAACCCGGCCATATCATCACAGATCAGCGTCACGTCAACCCCGGCTTGCTGTAGTTCATAGGCAGTTAATCGAGCTCCCTGCAGCAAGGGCCGGGTTTCATCAGCAAAGACCTTCAGATCCAGCCGCTTTTCTTTAGCCAGTAAAACCGGTCCCAGGGCGGTGCCGTATAAGCTGGTAGCCAGCGGGCCGGCATTGCAGTGGGTCAGCACAGTATCCCCCTCATGCAGTAAGGAGAGGCCAAATTGGGCAATAGCCCGGCACATGGCGATATCCTCCTGCTGAATCCGTTCCGCCTCCTGACGGATCTGGCGTAGCAATTGTGACTTTGAAAGAGCCTGCCGGTCAGTCGCAAACGTATGCATCCGGTTTAAGGCCCAGCTCAAATTGACCGCAGTAGGGCGGCTGCGATTCAGATAATTGCTGAACTGAGCTAATTCAGCCAGCAACTCTGCCGTTTCCGCTTGCTTGCTGCGAGCGGCTGCCACCGCATAGGCCATAGCCGCAAAAATCCCAATAGCCGGCGCGCCCCTGACCCGCAGCTTCTCTATCGCTTCATATTGCTGCTCTGGCAAGCTGAGATCCAGATAGACCGTCCGGTTAGGCAATTGAGTCTGATCCAGTATTCTGACACTCAGCCCATCCTCAGCCAAACGGACATTGACCGGTTGGCGAAAGGAGCCGGCCGGCGCTGATTTATGCATAGCTTCAGTCACGTTTATCAACCTCTCTGAAATCAATCGCGGCTTTAAAAGCCCTGGAAGCAAAAGCTTCCGCGAAGGCCTCCGGCCGGTAGCGCTCCACCTCCGGCAAACGGACCCAACCCTTTTCAAGCAGACGAAGCGCCGGCTCAAAGGGGCCGCAACGGCTGCCGTCAATCTGCAGCTCCCTGACCACAATCTCACTCATATCAATCTGGCTCAGATCCGCATAAGTGCTTTTGATAATAAGCCGGCCGCCGGAACGGGTCAGGCCGACAGCGGTAGTAAGGCCAGCCGGCTGACCGGTGGCATCAACTACCACCTCATAGCTTCCTTCCGGCTGCAAGAGGGTGCGGGCAAAGGGTTTAAAACGGTCCAGTTTTTCCGGATGATGGCCAATAACAGTCACCGGGGCGCCGCTCAGGGCCAGAACTTGCGCGACCATAAAAGCCAAACGGCCGTCACCCAGGACCGCCAGCTCCTGTGAGGGTCTGATATGATTTTGTTCCGGTATCTCTAATGCGGCGGCCAACGGCTCGCAATAGACCGCCTGTTCATCTGCCAGGGTATCCGGAACCAGGTGCAGCAGCTCTGTGGGCAAGGTCATATACTCCGCAAAGCAGCCGTCTTTGCCGGAGATGCCCGGTACCCGTCGGTAACTGCAGTGGTGCGGCCGGCCGCTGCGGCAGTAAAGGCAAGTATGGCAGACCAGGTTGATTTCGCCGCAGACTCGGCGGCCTATCAGCGCCGGCTGATCTGACCGAACCACCACAGCTACAAATTCATGGCCCATAACCCCTTTAAAATCCGGCCGGTAACCGCGCAGGATCTCTTTATCAGTATTACAGACACCTGCCAGCAATATTTTCAGCAGGCTCTCCCCTGACCGGGGTTCAGGCAGCGGCTGTCTCGGCTGCCAGACTGCTTTTTGTCCGTCAAACACAATCGCGCGCATATATGATGGTAAAGCGATATCCTGTGCCGCCTCTTTACGCTCATCTGACATCAGTTTTATATGTTCCTCCCTTTGATCAGCTCACTCAGTTCCGCCACTATTGCCCGCAGCAGCCGGCTGAAGTCCCCGCCTACCAGCCTGGCGGTTTCATTGACATCATCTGAACTTAATGGCTGATCAGATAAACCCGCGGCCATATTGGTGATACAGGAGATACCGGCTACCTTAACGCCCCGGTGCCGCGCGGCGATTACCTCACAGGCCGTGCTCATACCGACGGCATCCGCCCCCATACAGCGATAGAGTCTTATCTCAGCGGGCGTTTCAAACTGAGGGCCGGTGGTCTGCAGATATATACCATTTTGCAGGGACAGGCCGCACCTGGCTGCCGCCTTAAGCACGCACTGTCTCATGTCAAAATCATAAGCCTCCGTCATGTCAGGAAACCGGGGTCCGAGCTGTTCATCATTGGGGCCAATCAGCGGCGAGGGCACAAGTGACGCAATCTGGTCCGTAATCAACATGAAATCCCCGACCTTATATGCCGGGTTGACGCCGCCGGCGGCATTGGTCAGTAATAAATGCCCGACTCCCAGTTCAGCCATGACTCTGACTGGCAGAACCACATCTGACATGGGGTAGCCTTCATAATAGTGAACCCGGCCCTGCATCAGGACACAGGGAACCCCGCTGATATGAGCAAAAATAAAGCGGCCCTTATGACCTGGCGCGGTAGACTGCGGGAAACCCTCCAGCGTGCTGTAGGGCAGCACAGTTTCAGCTTGTATCTGTTCCGCAAAATCCCCCAGGCCGCTGCCCAATATCAAGCCCAATTCAGGCCGGAAATCCGTCTGTTTTTTAATTGCCTGACAAATCTGATCCATCCGCTTGCAGTCCTGCCCCATTTTGCCCTCCTGACCCGGCAGCCATCCGCTGCTGCTGTAGTCAGTATAGCACAAGCCCTGAGGTCCGGAGTTATCTGACTGCTTGTATCCGGCAGACGGCTTACCAGGGAGCCGGCAGAGATGCACAAGCTGAATTCCGGTAGGAGCTTCTCTTTTAGTTACTTTTTTGCTACAATAAGAACAACTTGCAATTTTCATTTTCAGGCGTTAAATCGCTTATAACAATCAAGGTGGTACAGCCATGAAATTACAGGAGTCATCTGAAAACTATCTGGAAAACATTTTGATTTTGCAGCTCCGGCAGGGGGAAGTTCATTCCATAGACTTGGCCAATGAGATGAACTTTTCAAAGCCCTCTATAAGCCGCGCGGTGCATCTCCTGGCTGATAATGGTTATCTTGAAATCGAAGATGATGGTCGCCTGGTCCTGACTGATCTGGGTGAAAATACCGCCGCCCATGTTTACCAGCGCCACCTGACTTTACAGCAATTTCTGCTCCACCTGCAGGTAGACGCGGAAACCGCGGCTCAGGATGCCTGCCGCATGGAGCATGTCATTTCCCAGGAAACATTTGACGCCATCCGCAATTGGCTGACTGAATGCGGGATTGACCATCCGCAAGCTACGCCTGAGTCTATTTTTGCCTACAATAAGCGCCTGATTGAAGCGCAGCGTGAACAGCCGGAGTCTGAAAGCCAGGTCTGAATATAGTTTTGATCAATATAAAAGCCGTCTGATCCGGGTTATACCTGAATCAGACGGCTTTTATCCATGCAGTGGCGGCTGGCTGATCGGCCAGCTAGTACCCTTGGTCATCCTCTGGCCGCAACATGAGGATCTGCCTGAGCCAGGATCTGGCGGCGGAAATCATCTCCCCTGGCCTCAAAGTTCTTATAGCTATTATATGATGAAGCTGCCGGCGACAGCAGACAGCTGCTCCCCGGGGGCGTTAATTGGTAGGCCAGCCTGACGGCTTCCGCCATGTTTTGTGCGGCAACCGCCCGTCGCGGCCCGATCGCCTCCAGTACCTGCCGGCCTGTATCAGGTAAACAGATGAAATGACTCACCTGACTTTGACGTAAATATTGAATAAATTCCTTATAATCCAGGCCCCGGTCCATGCCGCCGACAATCAGAGTCGCCACATTGCCGAGGGTCTCAATAGCATACTCGGTCGCGCGCGGAATGGTCGCGATGGAATCATTATAAAAATGAATGCCGCTGAAGTCGCCCAGATATTCACAGCGGTGCGGAATACCGGGGAAGCTGCGGACACCCGCCTGGATATTGTCAGCTGAGATACCCAGTTCCTGACAGACGGTAGCCGCAAAAGCCAGATCATAGGCATGGTGCCGGCCGTTCAGATGCGGATTGAGTTTCCGCAAGGCTTCGCCATCCGCTTCGCTTATCCGTTTGACCCGGCCCCGCAGCAGGCCTTCACAGCGCCGCTTCAGGTCAGGGTCATCATCATTTAAAATAAAGCATTGTTCCGGCTGCTGCCATCTGGCTATGTTGAGCTTGCTGTCGCAGTACTCATCATAAGAACGATAGTGATCCAGATGTTCTTCGTAAAGATTGGTGATCAATGCCAGAGGCGGCGAAGCCTGGACAAACTGTAGCTGATGGCAGGATAGTTCCAGCACGGCTATGTCACCTGCCGCAATCTGTTCATATGCATCTAAAACCGGTACGCCGATATTGCCCATCAGCCAGGTTTTCCAGCCGCTGCCGCGGCAAATATCCGCAATAATCGTTGAGGTGGTGGTCTTCCCCTTGGTTCCGGTCACCCCAACCAACCTGGAGGTCGGCGGAAAGCGCAGAAACAGATCAATCTGTCCGCTGATTTCCGTGTGCGGAAACACCTTTAAGATGCCGGGAGCCAACCAGGTGTCCGTATAGGCCTTAAAGCTGATGCCGGGGCTTTTAAGTACCAGATCATATTGCGGAACAGCCTCAAGATAATCTGCTCCGGTATGCAGCCGCAGGCAAACCTGCCGGTCCAGCGCCGGCAGTGTCACCGGGCGAGCGTCAGCTACCCCCAGCTCGGGCTGGCCCAGCGCTTCATAGTGGCGCAGTAAAAATCGAAGTGAAGCCTGTCCCTCCCGCCCCATCCCTAAAATCAGGATCCGTTTATGGGACAAATAAGCCAGCAACCGCGCCAGGGGCGGCTGCGGGTTGTCTGAGCGCCGGAGCGAGTCGGCAGGCCAGGCCAGCATCCCCTCCAGGCAGGGCCTGAATTGCAGCGGGATAGCCTGCCCATTTTGCCAGTCAGATAGCAAAGCCTGTAATGATGAATCTGCCTGGGGGAGCCGGCAGCCGGCCAGGGACGGGGCATCCGACAGCGATGGCTGTTCAAGTTTGACGCCGGGCAGCTTATCCGCCGCGGCCAGCTCCAGGAAGTGGCGCCAGAGCAGCGGCAGATCGGCTTCACTGAGGCCGCCGGCCAGAGCCTGTCTTATAGCCAGGCTCAAAGCCAGGCGTACCTCAGCGACGGTCCCCACACATTCAAAGGGCTTGGCCGTGGTCAGGCCACAAAGCTCATCCAGGGTGGGAAGCAGGTCCGGATCAGCAAACATATTTTTACCCCAAATGTCCTCTAAAACGGACAGGGACATAAACGGCGCCAGAATGATGGCGACAAAAAGGCACTTGGCGCAGTGTCCGCACCATAAATTTTGTTTGCTGCCGACGTTGCAGGAGCGAAACACGCGATAGAAGGCAGGGTAGCGCGCAAAGTCGCGGGCGATCAGGATTTCAGCAAACGGCCGCAGTAAGCTGAAATAATAAACCTGATTACCCAGATACGCGCCGGTGTACTGACGGAAATCCGCTTCAAAAGCATAGCTTTTTGAATACTGATGATTGACATCCGTTCCTGCCACTGATGGCTCGTCCGCTGAAGCTTCATTAGATAAAACGACAAAAGGAATCTGCCACACATAAGCTGTGTAATAACTTAAGAAGGCCAATAAGGCCGAAAAGGGCGTGTGTCCGTTTAAAAAACCCAGTTGATTCAGTTTCAGTAAAGTCTGATCCAGTTTGCGCCGCACAATCAGCTGATTCTCAGCCGGGATACCGGCTAACTCCATGCAGGTCAACGCCGCCGGGCCGGAATTGACCCCAAAAGCATAGCGGCGGATATTGAGGGTCCTGGTGCGCATTAATGATACGACCGAATCCTTGCCACCGCCAACCGGGATTAAACAACTATGGCCCTGATCAGGTATGGCCGCGGCAGCGGCGCCAGCCACAACAACCGCCGGGCAGCAGGTTTTGATTGTCAGCAGATCCTGCTGTTGAAGATCCAGGCCATTACGGTAGATAAATTCACCCAGTCCATGGTAGAACTGCCTCAGCCACCAGCGCTTTTCCGTTTCCTCAAGCCCAGCCGCCTGTATGGTCAGCGTAGGATTGCAGCAGGCTTTCCAATAACTGATGCTCTCCATCAGGCCTGCGCAGAATAAGCTGCGCAGCGAAAGCTCATCCATGGCCCGGCTGCAGGTCACCGCCTCCTCAGCCGCACACGCAGGCAGCGGAAAGATCAATTCAGGGCGAAACTCCGCCAGACCGGGAACCGAAAAATCGTAAATGACCTGCAATCGTGTGGACTGGCAGGTCAGCCAGAAACCCCTGTATATAAATTCCGGATAAGCCTGCCGCAAAATACGGAAGCGCGCCTGACCGCTGGCCTCTTTCCAGCTCTGGTCAGCCGGATTAATGGCCGCGGGGCTTATGATCCGGGCTGCGCCGGGAGCGCTAAGGCTCCGGCTCAGCTGACCCCTGGTATAGTAATATTGCGGGCCTTGTGAGTTATCAACTCTGTGGCCGCAGGCTTGAGCGCCGATTGATTGAGAAGCAGATATCTGGCTCATTAATCAGGAACAGTCCTTTCCTTCATACCCCTCCTTCAATACCCCTCACCTGAGATTACAAAGCCGGGGTATACAGCTATAAAATTGCCCGCAGTAAACGATTGATGTTATAATTGCATCTGATCCGGGCCGCTTGAGGGGTCTTTGGATATTATATCAAAACACCAAAGGAGTCACACAATGGATCTGGGTGAGGTTTCCTCCGTAACCGGTCTGGACAAATCAACGATAGCCTACTATGTTGATCAAAAGATCGTCACGCCTCTGTATCCCCACCGCCGCCGGGCGGATGAGGCAGAATACGCCCAGGAGGACTTATCCAAACTGAAAGCCTGCGCCAATCTCCGCCGTCTGGAGCTGCCCCTGGATCAGGTCCGTGAAGTTTTGGGCAGCCGGGAGTCGGCAGCTAAAATCCTGGTTGACTATTATGGAGTATTAAAAAAGCGGCTTGAAAATGAACAAGTCAGGCTTGGCTGTTTGCAGCATCTTGATTTGGGCCAGTTTGAGGATATCAGTGAAATCATTGACACCTTCGCGGAACTCAAATTGGACTTACCGCTGCCGGGCCGGGATACTGATCATGACGCAGATCGGGAAAGGCGGCTGACCTTTAATAAGATGCGCGCTGAGCTGTATGAATTAGAAACAATCAGGCAGCAGCTATCCCGCAGTAAATCGCGGTATTTCCGCCTGATGCTGATTTTTCTTTTTTTATTTATTGCCTGTCTGGGGTGGATCATCAGCCCTTATCTTTTCTGAGCCGGCAGATGCTGCCCCTGATTATCATTAAGGCCGCCACTCAGCCGGTCACCTTTATAATGATTGTCATCGTGATTATATGACGTCAGACATATTCATGGACACAACAATGTAGATTAGAGGATTCGTATGCATAAATTTTCCAGATTCAATTCCGCAGCGGGGCGGACCGCGCTGATCTCCGTGTTTCTGACGGCGCTCTTAAGTTCCTGCAGTATCTTTGGCGGGATCACGCCGTCAGCCTCCGCTTCAGCTGACACAGAGGCCACAGCGACCAGTGGCCAGACAGGCACGGCCGCCTGGTCCGGCACGGAGACGGAGCAAGCCGGCACGGAAAGCCTGCCTGCCGGGACCGTTTCCGGAGCAACAGAAGCCAGCCAGACAGAAAGTCAGACCTCGGCCACCAGCACCGGCAGCACTGAGGTCGATGGTAAACTGGCGTATACCTTTAATCAGGTCAGTGTTCCTGACAGCAGTCTGGCAACGACCACAGATGATAATAACTGGGAACGCTGGCCCGGCACCAGCAGCCTGGACCAAGCCATCACGGTTGATCTCAGCGCGTATCAGGGCGCAGCTCAAAACGCCCAGGCCCTGCAGGGCATCACGGTTATTGTAGATCCGGGTCACGGTCTGACGGATCCCGGAGCCGTAGCCACTGACAGCGCCGGGAACCAGATCCGGGAGGCTGATATCACCCTGCCTATCGGTCTGGCCCTGAAGGACAAATTGGAAGCCATGGGCGCTACCGTGGTGATGACCCGCACTTCAGACAGCTGGGTATCGCTGTACAGCAGAGTTGCCATTGCCGGGAATACGGTACTGGATTTCTGGGATCAGGTGCTTTCCCAAAATGGTCAGAGCACCGATTGGACTCAGAGCCTGCGCGCGGATCTGCAGACGATGCTGGACCTAAACGCGGATGACGCTGCCAGTGGCGGCCGGGGGATCTGCCAGGGCATAGGAGCCACTACTGATCTGCGGAAATTGCTGGACGCTGAACGGGAAACGTCACAGATCATTTATGTATCGGTCCACGCCAACACCAGTGATACGGACCCCTCAGCCCACGGACTGCAAACCTACATTTCCACCAACGACAGTGTATATGCATCTGAAAGCGAGGCGTTTGGCGGAGATTCAGTTGATGATGAATATCTGCCCATCAATCCCAATTACCGATATTATAACGACGCAGACCGGACCAGGCTGGCCCAGTCTATCTTTAACGGGGTCAGCAGCCAGGTACCCGCGCTGTTAAATGCCGGCGGCCAGGCTATTTATACCGGTAATTACGCTTTCCTTCGCGAAATCAATCTGACCAGTGTGTTAGTTGAAACCGGCTTTATGAGCAATGCAGACGATCTGGCCGTGCTGACTGACTCTGACGCCCAGCAGCAGATCGCCCAGGGTATAGCGGACGGTGTTTATACCTATTTTTGCCAAAACTGAACTGTAAAGCCGCTGTAACACGGTCCGTCAGAGGCCAGATGGGCGGCGGCCGGTGGCCGGCGCAAGTTGTCAGGCCAGCCTGCTTTTGGTTATACTGCAGTTATCCAAACCAGCCGGCCGTTAAACCGGTTTGACCGCTCTGCCACGGAGAAAGTGACCGCGCCTATGGAACTAAACAAACAGAATGTCCGCAAAATCTGCGGCATTATCGCCTTTGCCGTGCTGCTTTTCTTAGCTGTGCAGAATATCAGTTACCTGCCGCGGGTCATTAACTGGATCAGCAACATCCTGTCCCCCTTGTTTATCGGCGCGGTCATTGCCTTCATTCTGAATATTCCGGCCAAAAGCATTCAGCAGCATCTGTTTACCAAGCCCTGGAAGCAGAACAACAGCTTCCGAATCAAAGCCGGCCGGGGTCTGTCAATTCTTTTGACCTATTTACTGGTCATTGGCATATTCATTGCTCTGGGCTTTATTGTCGTGCCTGAGCTCGTGCGATCCATATCCCAATTTGTCGCCTCTATTCCGGATTCACTGCAGCAGTTAGAAAACTTTTTAAAGGAACAGGGCGGAAAAATCCCTCAGCTTGACAATTTCATTAACAATCTGGATGACTATCTGGCCAAATTCAGTGACACCTTTATTGATTGGCTGAATAAGACCTACGGAGACATCATTAACACCACCATCCGGCTCTCTGCTAATGTTATCAACAGTCTGACCAACCTGTTTATCGGCCTGGTATTTGCCACCTATATTATGGCCAGAAAAGAAAAACTGGGTCAGCAGGTCCGGTCACTTTGTTACGCTTATTTACCGGAAAAAAGAGTGGATCGGTTTTTTGAAATCGTCAAGCTTTCCGGTAATACTTTTGGCAGTTTTATTACCAGTCAGGTTACGGAAGCGATTATCCTGGGATTTTTAACCTTTGTCACCAACACCATTCTCCAGTTCCCCTATGCTCTGACTATTTCAGTTGTTATAGCGGTTCTGGCCCTCGTGCCGATTTTTGGCGCCATCATCGGAGCCGCGGTGGGCTTTGTCCTCATTCTGACACAGGATCCGCTGAAGGCCATCGCCTTTTTAATCGTGAACATGGTCGTCCAGCAAATTGAAAACAATCTGATTTACCCCCGTACGGTAGGTAAATCAGTCGGTCTGCCCGCCATGTGGGTTTTAGCGGCCACGGTAATCGGCGGCGCTGTCTGGGGTGTATTTGGGATGCTTTTCATGATCCCGGCTTTTTCAGTGCTCTACACCTTGCTGGGCCGGAAGGTCCAGCAAAAACTGACCAAGCGAAAAATCCCGCATTATAAGGTCAAAGATTAGCTCCCGCCTGGCTTTACCGGATCCAGCCGCCAGGCGGAATTCAGCTTGATCCGCCCTTGACAGTCAGGCTTAAAGTCGCTATTATATTTATGTTTTGAGCCATGTCTCCAGCTTATTTTCATGGGAGACCGGTGCATACATACGGTCAGCTTTTATTTGGAGAAGTCGCCTAGCTGGTCGAGGGCGCACGACTGGAAATCGTGTAGGCGTCACAAGCGTCTCGAGGGTTCGAATCCCTCCTTCTCCGCCATAGAAGCACCACTATTTTGATAGAATAGTGGTGCTTCTTTTTTTGCCCAAAAGCCCTTGAAATCAAGGCTTTTCAGCCGATATTGATACACAAAGCGCAACCGCTACGGAGTGATTTCTGTAACGGCTGCGTTCGCTTCCCAGCTTTTCGAACCTCGCGGAACCGGGTAAACGTGTAATTTATGGATTTCGTGAAGTTAATGGGGGTATTCGTGGAGGTTATGGGTATGACTGAGTCTGTACGCCAGAAGCCCGCCGCTGTCACATGTCGGCTCTATGTTCTTACCGTCTTTGATACAATTAGAAAAAGCCTTCCCCAGCAGCAATGTGCGGAAAAAGGCTTGAAATAAAGGGCTTCCGAGGTTTCGCACCACTTCGATGCGAGCTTCGGAAGCCCTTTTCCTGTATATTAAGTTCATAATGCTGACTGCCCATTTCGGATTTACTTACCCTGCAAAATCGGCAGCCGAGGAATAATTAAAAAGTGAGGCAAAATTAAAAGGTGTATCTGGCATAACTATTTCTCTTCCACACCACGATATGGCTTCGTGTCCTCTGCCACCATAGGAATCGGAGTATTCTCTGAAGCATCTTCATATGGCTGATCGAGCACATTCTGCTTCATCAAGTATTTTCCAGCATACATCTTGTACCGGATACCACTCGCAATAGCCATTTCCTCTGCGGCCTCAGCCTTAGCTTTAACCACAGAGTCATCAATCATATTGTCGCCCTTGACCTCGATAAGTTGGTAAGATCCATCCGCCATTTTTGCTAGAAAATCTGGGTAATATTGACGCATTCGTTGCGATTCAGGATCGTAATAATGCACAGAAAGATCACCCTGATTGGAGGTAAACATTCCTGTAAAATAGACCTCTTTTACCTTTTTGCTGGAAATGTACTGGAGGAAGCATTCACGCTCCGGTTTTGAATCAAAACAGTATGTATCCGCATGAAAGCTCTTTGCAATCTCTGCTGCAGTAAAGTTGTTATGATCTTTTGCAATCACCAGATCATCGCTTGCTGAAAATTCATAATAACCAGCATCTTTCGGCTCACGAAGCAGAACGACATCCACATCTTCACTCTTCTGGGTGCTCTTTACCTCATAAAGCGTATCAAATATTTTTGGAATAATTATATCGTCTAGAATCTCATTGTGCCGATTTACTGTTGCAACGATTTCGTCGGTACCATCGGCCGCTTCATGCAAGATACGTGAAATCAGCAGGCAGGGAATGTTCATATAACGAGAGATTTCCCCTGTGAGAGAAAACTCGCTATATTTCATCTGTACCTTAATGTTATCGATATTCGTTTCCTTCGCGTTTAAATCAAGACGTAAGCTACCTTTCTCATACATTTTGGATTCATACTTCGACTCATCAATGGCGCCCAAGCCGAAGTCAATCGGGGCAGAATAGCCTCTATCAATCAACAAATACTCATGCCAAATTTTTTTCAGACGAATACTTCTTGGGGGTGGTAGAACTCGAACCTGATATGTATGCTTATTTTTTTTTGAAGTCTTCCCGAGCTCCGTAATCTCCATGTTGTAATTTTTCTTGAGTTCATCATCCAGCGTATCATAGTTTTCCTTCGAAAGAAAAACCGTAGCCATGAGCTGTTCGTCTGTCAGTTTCCGCAAGCAACGCATCGTAGCCTGCAGAACAAAGATCTTTGACTTCGGGCTCCTGAACAATGCAATGCCAAGTAGCGAACGGCAGTTCCATCCCTCGCGACCTTTTTCCACGAGTATAATAAACTGTTTTTTGCTTCCCTCCGTGCCAAGCACATCGAGATTATTGAAGTTACGAATATCCTCGTCCTTCGTAACTGTGGAATCACCGGTATTTACAAGAATCGTATTAAGCGGAATATTCAATCCGCTCAGCACTTTCTCTACAAGGGGACGCACAACATCGGTAGCCTCTGTAACTCCTGCTGCAAAAATAGCAAGTTTCGGAGGAAGTCCCTCATATGTCTTATTGCCGTAACGTTCCCAGAACATCGTAATTACCTTGCGAATAAATTCTTCGTTTTTAACATTATCAAAGCCGATTGGGTCAGCATCTTTCAAGAAGCCATGTGCTATGGATTCATTCAGGCCATAAGCATAGACAACTTCCGGTAAAACCTGTTTATTTACATATGGCGTGCCGGTGTAGTTATAGCAGGCAACAATTGAGGTTGCCTCGGCCAACATATTGATGGTATTGCGGAGAGTCGTCTTATTACCACTACCAGAGCGCAGCTCTTGCTCCAAATTTGCGCCAAAAAGATGATGCGCCTCGTCAACATACACCCCAAGTTGTGGGAGGCGACAGAGCTTCTTAAAGCGCTGGTTATCCATTAATGTCGCATCGTCCCATACATCGCTGTCGTCGTCATTATCTTCCCCGTAAACGTCAGAAAGAAGTGAGCCAGATCCAAAGAGCACATCTGCAGGCTTATCTGCCTTGCGCTTTTTCTTGACAATAATCTTCTGATTATTCGAGATTATAATATTAAAATCCGAATCATCGATAGTATGTAGCGTGATACCGCTTTCGTCGAGAAAATGGAATTTTATGTTTGAATCGAGGACATGAGCATACTCTGGAGGCACAACCTTCGTTTTATCAAAAGTCATAATCTCGCGCAGAGACTCCAGTACAGTCTTATCCGGGGCGAAAACAAGAGCATTGTGACAAAAACGCTTGTCACTCGGATACTTCTTGGCAAGTAGAAATTCATAAAAGATACAAGCTGCCATGAGGATCGTTTTCCCGAGTCCCATTGTAAGCGCGTAGATATAGTTCGGATACTTCTCCCGATATTTCTTCATCTGCTTGAAGATAATCTCATTCTGTTCATCGCCCATGTCAAGGAAAACGCCCTGACCGCCCTTATGAATTGTATAGTAGGATACATCTGCAAACTTGTTCTGGCGCTTTCTCCAATCATCAAACATTTCATGGACCTGTGGATTTCCCATGAACTCTTTAATGAAGACATAGATTTCCAAGGCTTCAAACTGTGGCGTACGCAGAAAAGCCTGTGGATTTTCATTTTTGTCGTTATAAGCAAGGAATTTCTTAGTCAAGTCATTATAACGTGCGCGAATTTTTCCTCTGTTTTGGGAGTAGTAATACCAGATCTGCTCATAAAAAGCGTAATCCTCAACAAAAGTCTTCGGATTCTTTTCCATGCGTATCACACCTCCTTTTCTAGCGATTCGGAAAGGAGATCTGTAATCTTCACTTTAATGGTTCCTGCATTTTCAGGGATATCATAAACACCTGAAACCAGCTCGTTCTTTCCCGGAACATCTGTAACT
>JAAVLZ010000021.1 GCA_012034405.1 Oscillospiraceae bacterium HV4-5-C5C
ACAGCCAGTGGCCTCCCAGCATCAACCAGTTTACCGAATTTGACGAACTAACGTCAGCTCCTTGCCTTTGCCGGACTAACGTCCGGGGAGACTGGAACTTACGATGGCAATTTAAGCTTTAGAGTCAAAAGCAAGTAACCTGTTGACAAGAGCCTGAAACTTGGTAATATATTAGAGTACTTTGCCACAGTGGCTCAGGGGTAGAGCAATTCACTCGTAATGAATAGGTCGTGAGTTCGATTCTCACCTGTGGCTCCAAAATCTTCAAAGCGTTTGGCTTTGAAGATTTTTTAGTTAATGATTCTGATTAAGCTGATCATCCCCAGCGTAAATCTATCCAGGGCTTAGTTATCAGCACTGTGTTTTCATAAACTGAATTTCAGACTGTAGTGCCTAGCACACCCGCCAGTTATTTCAGTATAATAATCTACAGGGCAGTTCATCGGGTCAGACGGCTTAATAATAATTGCAGAACGATTATGAGGGATGCTATGATCAAGTATTATAAAACAGTTGAGAACACGCTGATCCAGATGGATACGTTTCAGGCTGGCTGCTGGGTTAATATTACCAATCCCTCTCCAGATGATCTGAGAAATTTTGCCACTGAGAATGATGTAAATGAGAGTTTCTTAATGGCGGCTTTGGATGAAGAAGAATCTGCCCGTATAGATACAGAGGACGGGGACACACTTATTGTGGTTGATATTCCGGTGCAGGAAAGTGACCCGGGCAGTCATATGCTGACTGTGACCACAATACCCTTAGCTGTTATCCTGATGAATAAGATGATCATAACTGTCTGCCTGAGGGAAGATAGTATCCTGCAGGATTTTATTGTTCAACGGGTCAAAGACTTCTACACCCAATATAAGACCCGCTTTGTGCTCCAAATTCTGTACCGGAACTCAACCAAGTTTTTGCAGTACCTGCGCGGCATAGAACGTTCTTCCAACCGACTGGAAGAAGGTCTGCAGCGTTCCATGCGCAATAAGGAACTTTTGGAGATGCTGCGGCTGGAAAAGTCGCTGGTTTACCTGTCTACTTCTTTACGGGCCAATGGTATAGTCCTGGAGAAGCTGATGCGGAATCCCAATATAAAGAACTATCCAGATGACGCTGATCTGCTGGAGGATGTGATTATTGAGAACCGTCAGGCTGTAGAGATGGCCAATATATACAGCAGTATTTTGGCTACCACAACGGATTCATTTGCTTCGATTATTTCCAACAACCAGAATAATGTCATTAAGGTTCTGACTATTGCTACTATTATTATGACAATCCCGACGATTCTTTCCGGCTTTATGGGGATGAATGTAGCCTTACCTATCCCGGAAGAAACGGGTTTCTTCATTATTATCGGTCTGACTGCGGCCTTAATTGCTGCGGCTGTCGCCCTGATCCGGTGGTTCCACCTGCTGTAACGAGTCTGAAAGCCAGCCCGGCCATCAGGATTTGGCCAGGCCGGGATGCTGGTGAGATTCCAGGCGGTCCAGCAAATCATCAGCCTCCTGGGCAACCAGAAGTAAATCGAGACTTCCGGCGGATAAAAAGCCTTCTTTTTGCATGATTTGTAACTGCTGGATAAACGGATCATAAAAGCCATTAATGTTCAGAATCCCGATGGGCTGCTGCAACAGGTTCAGGCTGGACCAGGACCAGACTTCGCTTAATTCCTCTAGTGTTCCGACCCCGCCAGGCAAGGTAATAAAAGCATCTGCCTGGCGAAGTCGCTCCTTCCTGACTGTCATATCCGGCACGATTTCAAGTTCTGTCAGACCCTGATGCCCCCACTCCAAATCCATCATAAAGCCAGGTATAATCCCTTTGACATGACCACCGGCCTGCAGACAGCCGTCAGCTACCGCCCCCATTAAGCCCCGTCCGCCGGCTCCATAAATCAGTTTAATCGTCCTCTTAGCCAGCAAAGCGCCTAACTCTGAAGCAGCTTGCCAATATACCGGATTCTGCCCCTGATTAGATGCGCAATAAACGGTTACCGACTTTATCTGACTCATGCGTCTGACCTCCTGAGTAAGTAAACATGCAGGCGTTCTTGCTCCCATTATGCTTATTTTGCCTGCAAATGTAAAATGTGTCAGGCAGTACTTTATATCGCCAGCTGACTGCGGTTCTGTCCGGTGCTTACAGGCAGCCCGGTTAATCAAATAAGCGCAATTAGCAAAGCCTAAATAAAGTGAAACATATTACACAGTTTAGCGGGCGGACTTGAGATAAAATATATACAGACCGGATTGGCCGGCGGATTTATATCTGACGCTTTCTGCTTGGATTGAGCTGAAAGACAAAAAAATAAGAGGTGTTTGTATGAACCAGGAACAATATGAAAGAATGAAAAATGGCAAAGGTTTTATTGCTGCGCTGGATCAGTCCGGCGGCAGCACCCCCAAAGCACTGGCAGCTTATGGCGTTCCTAAGGATAGCTATAACAGTGAGGAGGAGATGTTTGATCTGGTTCATAAGATGAGGACCAGAATTATCACCAGTCCCGCCTTTTCTTCCAAGCATATTTTGGCGGCAATCCTGTTTGAACAAACCATGGACCGTAAGATTGAAGGCCGTTATACGGCAGACTACTTATGGGAGGTTAAGGGTGTTGTCCCTATCTTGAAAGTTGATAAGGGCTTAGCTCAAGAAACAAATGGCGTGCAGCTGATGAAAACCATCCCCCAACTGGATGAACTGCTGGGCAGAGCTAACGAACGGCATATTTTTGGTACCAAAATGCGTTCAGTGATAAAACAGGCAAATACCAAGGGTATTGCTGATGTTGTCGAACAACAGTTTGATCTGGGCCGTCAGATCTTAGCCGCCGGTCTTGTGCCTATTATTGAGCCGGAAGTTGATATTCATAGTACGGATAAAGCTGAGTCGGAAGCTATCCTGAAAGCGGAGATCAAAAAGCAGCTGGATAAGTTGCCGGAAGGACAGCAGGTCATGCTGAAGGTTTCCATCCCGACTGAAGAGAATTTTTACGCCGATCTGATTGAAGATCCTCGGGTCTTAAGGGTTGTGGCCCTGTCCGGAGGTTATTCTCAGGAGGAGGCCAATCAGCGCCTGGCTGAGAATCATGGCTTAATTGCCAGTTTCTCCCGTGCTTTATCAGAAGGCCTGACTGCCCAGATGTCTGATGCAGCCTTTGATGAGCGGATTGCTGATTCAATTGACCTGATCTATGCTGCTTCTATCACCTGATTTTCAGCTATTTTGTCGCTTGACAGCTGGATTAAATGGCAATATAGTATACCTACAATAATAGTAGGTAATGATACAGCAACCTGTATCAATGATTTCAGATTTTTAGTTACTGCCCGTTTAAAGTGCTGAAAGCATATAGACGGCGCAGCAGCAGACCTGAGTTATCTTTGCCGGTATGGTTACCTAAATAACTGTACCGGCTTTTTTTATAAAGGAGAACAGCGATGGAGCAAGAAACGCGATGTATACATTTGGAGCAACCCACAAAATATGAGCTTACCGGCAGCATAAGCATGCCGATCTATCAAACAGCAACCTTTGCTCATCCAGAGCTGGGACGAAGCAGTGGCTTTGATTATTCCAGGCTGGAGAATCCGACCAGAGAGCAGTTGCAAAACATTGTGGCCGGGCTGGAGTACGGACAATCCTGCCGCGCCTTCAGCACGGGGATGGCTGCCATCAGTGCCCTCATGGAATTGTTTTCTCCCGGTGATCATATTGTCGTTTCAGATGACCTCTACGGCGGCTCATATCGGCTATTTAATACAATTAACCAAAAAAACGGTCTTAACATTGAAGCCTGTGATACGAGTGATCTGGAGCAGATTAAAGCTG
The DNA here is from genome assembly GCA_012034405.1 of Oscillospiraceae bacterium HV4-5-C5C. Taxonomy (GTDB): domain Bacteria; phylum Bacillota; class Clostridia; order Saccharofermentanales; family Fastidiosipilaceae; genus JAAVLZ01. The sequence continues at coordinate 3,838 of JAAVLZ010000021.1, forward strand.
CTCTGACTGATCAAACTAAAGCAGTCTTTATTGAAACGCCGACTAATCCCATGATGCATGTCAGTGATATTGCTGCCATTGCGGAGCTCTGCCACCGGTATCAGGCCAGACTGATTGTAGACAATACCTTTTTATCACCTTACTTTCAAAATCCGCTGCTGTTGGGAGCTGATATTGTGGTTCACAGCGGGACCAAATATCTGGGTGGTCATAATGATACGTTAGCCGGATTCCTGATCTGCAAAGATGCGGCGACCGGCGAAGAGTTAAAGCAGATTCAGTGTACGACAGGTGCCTGTCTGGCACCTTTTGATGCGTGGCTGATTTTGCGGGGCATTAAGACCCTGGCGGTGCGCATGACTGCTCAGCAGGAGCGTGCCGAAGCACTGGCTGACTGGCTCCAGGGACAGCCACATGTCACTAAGCTCTACTACCCGGGTCTGACCAGCCATCCGGCCTATAACTTGTCTAAGCGGCAAAGCCGGGGTAGCGGAGCCATGCTTTCTTTCAGGGTGGATACAGCAGAGACTGCCAGACAATTACTGGGCCGGGTCCGGCTGATCCAGTTTGCCGAGAGCCTGGGCGGCGTTGAAACCCTGTTAACCTATCCGATGACCCAGACGCATGCGGCAGTGCCGGAAAGCTTGAGAGAAAAGCTGGGGATAGATGACTGCTTACTGCGGCTGTCGGTCGGGCTGGAGGCTGTACAGGATCTTAAGGATGATTTAGCAGCTGCGTTAAAGTGAAAGGGCAGGGATCATGACTTACAATTTTGATGAGGTAATAGACCGAAAAAGGACGGGCTCGTTAAAATATGATTGTGCCGTCTCCCGGCAGGTCCCTGAAGACTGTTTGCCCATGTGGGTCGCAGATCAGGACTTTCGCTGTCCCCCCTGTGTCAGCCGGGCGCTGGTTCAACGGGCTGAACATGGTGTCTTTGGTTATACTGAACCGGATCAGGACTATTATGCAGCACTGGGCTATTGGTTTAAGCGGCGCTGGCAGTGGGAGCCGGACCTTCGTTGCTTTGTGCAGACTCCAGGTGTGGTTTTTGCCTTAGCCATGGCCGTCCGCGCCTTTACCCAACCTGGCGACGCGGTTCTGATTCAGACGCCGGTTTATTATCCTTTTACCGAGGTCATTCTGGATAACCAGCGGCGGTTAGTTATATCGCCGCTCCGCCTGACTGAAGGTCATTACGAAATGGATTTTGTGAATTTACGCCAGCAGCTGGAAACTCAGCCCATCAAACTGCTCTTCCTCTGCAATCCACATAATCCCGTTGGCCGGGTATGGACGGTAACGGAACTCCAGCAGCTGGGAGACCTGTGCGCAAAGTATCAGGTGAAAATTGTTGCGGATGAAATCCACGCGGACTTTGTCTATGCGCCGGCTTGCCATCACAGCTTTTTAACGGTCAATCCGCAGTTGGCCGGGCAAACTATGCTTTGTACAGCTCCATCAAAAACCTTCAATCTGGCAGGACTCCAGATCGCTAACATCTACTTACCCGACCAGGCTATGCGAGATGCCTTTAAGCATGAAGTTAATGCCGCCGGATACAGTCAGGCCAATTGTATGGGCTTGATTGCCTGTCAGGCGTGTTACAGCGCCGAAGGTGAAGCCTGGCTGAATGAACTGAAGCTCTACCTGCAGGCTAATGCCACCTATGTCTATCAATTTGTCGCACACAATCTACCTGAGCTTCAGGTCATCAAAGCTGAAGGCACCTACTTGCTCTGGCTGGATTGCCGGAACCTGAACATGGATTCAACTGAGCTGCGACAATTTATGCGGCATCAAGCCAAACTCTGGCTGGATGATGGATTTATCTTTGGGCAGGGAGGTGAAGGCTTTGTCAGGGTTAACATCGCTTGTCCCAGATCAATTGTGACTGAGGCGATGCTGCGCTTACAAAGAGCTTGTCACCAGCTTTAAACTCATTTCAGTGTACATAAAAAGAAAAGCCCTGAAACATAGGCGTTTCAGGGCTTCATGGTGGAGACGAGGAGTTCGCAACCCCTGTTTTAGCCGTTATAAAAGCCCTATTTTGGGGCTTTTTCTTATCAATACTTCTCTAAAACTGGCCTTTTTTGCAGGCTCTTGAGTTTTTTAGTATCAAAATAGTATCAGCCGAGGGCGTTCAATTTGGCTATCATTTCTTGTTCTTTATTCGGCCACAGGTGGCTATAAACATTGAGTGTTGTTGATACGCTTTCATGCCCAAGGCGCTGAGCTATAAGTAGGGGGCTAAAGCCCTTCTCAATCAGCAGGGAGGCATGAGAGTGCCGCAGGTCATGGACCCGGATACGCTTCACACCGGAGGCTTTGCACGCTGAATCCATGCCCTTCTCAATGAATCGTTTCTCCCAAGGGAAGACAGAATCAGATAGCGCCGGATCATAGAAGCGGCTCTTGTATTCCCTGAGCGCTTTCAGGGCGGGCTCAGGCAGCAGGATTATCCGATTAGATTTAGCTGTTTTCGGCTCAGTCACAACATTTTTTCCATTCAGCCGCTGAAGGCTCTTTGTGATTGACAGTTTGCCAGACCCAAAGTCTATATCAGACCACAGCAGCGCCAACAGCTCACCTTTGCGCATTCCTGACCAATACAGCAGCGTAACCGCAGTTCTGGCCTTGATATCGTCCATGGCTGCTATAGCCTTCTGGTATTCGTCAAGCGTCCAAAACTGCATTTCCTGTTTAGCCCTTACGGTGTTAACCGCGCCGGCCTGCTCACACGGGTTACCGCCGAGGCCGTAAAACCTAACTGCATGCTTAAAAATGGAGGCAAGCAGCTTATGGCAATTTGTGATATAGGACTTAGTAAAGCCTTGTTCTATCAGCTGGTTTTGCCATTGCCTGATATCTTTAGCCGTAATGGCGTTCAGCACCATTTCATCAAAAGTCGGCGCTATCCGATTCTTGTAAATGTAGCCCCTTGTCTGCAAAGTATGTTCGCGCAGCCGTGGCGCGGTATCCTTCTGAAACAGCTTGTAGAAGGCACGGAACGACATAGTAGGCTGGTAGCTGATGTTCTGCAGGAACTCACGCTCAAAGGCCTCAGCCTCACGCTTGAGCGCAAAACCGCGCTTTAGCTTCTGCTTGCGCTGCCCTTCATAGTTCTGATAGTAGAACTTTGTATACCATGTATTATTATGTTCGTCCTTGTATGCCGGCATGGTTAAAAAACAGCCTCACTTATTTTTTCTGCTATTCTTTCCGCTATATTCGGGTCTGTTGCATTGAATAAACCCTTGCCCTTTAGTTCGTCTGTTATGGACTTTACATAAGCCTGATACATAGCAGACGCTTCTGGTTCAGAGCCAATTAGCTTACGTGCCTCAATTAGGTCACCTACAGCATTATTAATTAATGTACCGTCTAAGACAAGGAGAATAGCATCTTCTGGCTTGGGGCCCTTCTGCGTGTTGAAGCGCAATTCAAGCGGCGCAATGGAAGCTCCAATCTCTACCAAACTAAGCAGCGTTTTCAGAATATCCGCTTGATCATTGATAACCAAACTTGTAGGCATGCCAAGTAATTCGTTTGATGAAACCCCCAGAGCATCACATATACTAATAAGCATATCTGTATTTGGCTTAGAAGCACCGTTCTCATATCTACCATATGCTTGCGACGTGATTCCAAGCCTTTCGGCCATTTCCGCTTGCTTTAGTTTTGCATCAAGCCTTCTCTTCTTTAGATTGTCATGAAACGACATTTTCACCCTCCAATAAAAAACTTCATATGAAAGTTTTCCGTTCCTATTATACGCCATTGTTTAGCGCTTGACATATGTTCATGAGAAAGTTATAGTATAGTCATGAACATAATAGTTTCACATGAAATTGAAGGAGGGCTTAAAGTGATTATCTCAAAAGAAACTATAAGAATCAAGCAGGCTGACCTAAACATGACACAGTATATGCTTGCTGATAAAGCAGGAATAAGCAGGCAGGGGCTAAGCGCGTTACTGGCACGTGGCACAGCAAAACCCGAGACTGTAAAAAAGCTGGCTGCCGCGCTTGATTTGAACCCGGCCGATATAATCCGAGAGCAGTAGACCGCTGAACCTAAGAAAAAAAAGGAGGCTTAACTATGGATAGCATGTTGAACTGTGAAGATGTTCAGAAAATTCTCAAAGTACCGCAAAGCACGGCTTACGCTGCAATCAGGGCAGTAAATGGCGAACTAAAGGAACAGGGATATTTGACGCTGCGGGGCAAATGCCCGGCAAAGCTCTTATATAACCGTTTCGGGATTGAGTGGGAGCCGGACGCATGCGAGAAATAAAAAAATTGCGCCGCCAAGATTCGAAGCACAGCAGCGCAATACATGAACTTGCAGAAAAGCCTGCGGCAAAAAGCATGGGCAGCCGCATTTCCACAGGAACAGTATACCACAGGGGGCTTTTATGATCTATATCAGTAAAGGCTATATCAGCAAAAATATGAAAGCGTTACCCGGGGAAGCGCCGGAAAGCGACCCGCTGCGGGCAATCATGGCAATGAGTTCCCGCCCCGCCATACCCGTTTTGCCAAACAGCGCCCCCAGCAGCAGTGAATACCTGCAGGCAAAGAATGCTATAGACAATTTTAAGAGAAATAACTATATATACGTGATCAGCGGAGAGATTCGACCCCGCGAAGATGGCGAGTACTACCGCGAGAAGAAAGACATTATCAGCCGCGACTTGCTGATAATGGATTTTGACGATTTAGGGCCAATAACGCCTCAAGAGTTCGCGGAACCCCTTCTACAATCTGGCAATGAATTTCTTGTATATTGTTCTCCAAAGCATACGAAGGCACACCCCCGCTATCGTTTGATAATGCGGCCTTCTGAGACAATCACGAACGAAGCAGATTATGCATTAAATCTGAGGTGCATAGCAGACACCATAGGGCTACCGATAGATAAGCAGACGCTTGACTGGCAGCGCCTGATGGGAGCGCCAATTGAAACTGAAGAGACGTACCCGGCCTATTATCAGCCCGGCCAGTCGTGGCCAGTCCAACACACGCCACAGAATGCCCCACAAGAGACGCTGCAGCTGCTTGATGCTGTAGGTACACAGCCTGGCGTCACAGAGGGTGATACGCGCCTCCCTGAGGCCGTAACCCTTATTAGTTCCCAAGCTATGGGCCCTTACAAGTACATTCAGGGCGGGGGCATTGTCCAAGAGGGCGAACGAGATAATTCGCTATTCAAGTATGCTTGTGCCCTACGAGGCAAAGATGTACCTTACGCTGACGCGCTGCAGGAATGCGAACGAGCAAACAATGAACAGTTCCTACCGCCGCTTACTGCTACCGAGGTTCGGAAGAAAGTGGACCAGGCATACAAGTACCCCAGCGGAGCCGCTGCGGCCTTGAGAAAAATAGTCACAGCCTCAGGCATGAACGATTATGGAATACAAAACAATTTCACCTGGCCTGATGTAAAAGTAACGAAGGACGGAAACTCGCGTATTTTAGGCACAGTCGAGAACCTAAAGGCGCTACTTAATGCCTATGGTATCAGCTTGTTCTATGAGACCATTCAGCGTCAAGTCGTGATTCAGCAGGGAAGGAGCAAGGGCTTCTCACCGGCAACCCTTGAGGCTCTGGCCGTAAAAATTTCTGATGACGCTGTAAAGCTTGACATTAGTCAATGGAGCAGTAACCGAGTTATAGAGCTTTTAACATTCATTGCAAGACAAAACGAACGGAATATTCCGCTGGAGAGACTGCAGGAGGCCGTCAACGACTACCCTGAGGATTCCAGCGAGCTTGAGAAGCTATATTCTGCATTCAGCTTCACAGACGGCGAGAAGCCGCACTATCGCGCGCTGCTTGAGAAGTGGCTGATACAGGCCTGCGCGCTGCTTGAAAACGACAAAGGCACCTATGGCGCGCAAGGCGCACTGACGCTGCAGGGACCACAGGGCATAGGTAAAACGCATTTAGGCAGGCTCTTATGTTCACCATTCGGCGAAGATTACTATCAGGAAGGTCTTTCCTTTGATGGCTTTAAGGATAAGCTTCTGCAAGCGACTTCTGGTGTTATCTGTGAATTAGGCGAGGCCGGTAGGAGCTTTAAGGACCTGAACTATCTAAAAGCTACGCTTTCAGCGACTAAGGACACAGAGCGGCGGCCATATGCCCGTCTGGCTGAAACGTTCCCCCGCCGGACTTCATTCATCCTGACGGTTAATGACGCAGACTTTTTAACGGATGATCAGAACCGGCGCTTCTGGATACTGCCGCTGAAGGCCATTGACTGGCCTACCCTTAATAGCGTGAACTTTCCGGCCTTGTGGGCAGAAGCGTACAGGCGCTGGCGAGCCGGAGGGCTGGCTGCCTTCACGCTCACTGCGGAAGAGAAACAGGCAAACGCAGGCATGACAAGCGAGCACCGGAGCTATACACCGGAAGAGATAGCGCTGCAGGACAGGCTGGACTGGAGCGCTGACAGAGACCGCTGGCAATGGCGCACAGCAACGGATATCGCTGATGCCATAGGCTTGCGTCCAGATCAGAACCAATATACAGGCCGAGGCCTGCGAAAGATGGGCTATCGGAAAGACTGCTGGCAGCGGCCAGTTAGAATCTTGCGCGGACGCTCAGAATACTTAGTTCCCCCTGCGTTAGGCTATCAGCCATTTCCCCGCTTTGATTATTGATTATATCTATCTTTTGCCTTTTTAGGGCTAGCAAAGGGGCACAATGGAGCAGCTTTTCCACGCTGCTCCACCCAATATAAGCCCAGTATAAAGGCCTTATAGCCTATGTGGTGGGCTAGGTGATATGAATTTATCCAAGAGTTATATAAAAATATTTTGATTGCTATATCTGCATATAACCTTCTATATAAGTCTTTTGCCAATTCCACCACCACCTGCCCCACCATATAGCTCTAAAGCACTATGTTATCAACGTTTCGGCGTGGTTGACTAAATATAAAAATAGCCCAGACCAAGCCCTAAGTTGAACTTAGGATGCAGCGGCCTATGGTAGAGAGCCGCAGCCGGAAAGGAGACATGAATATATGGATTGTCTGAAGAAGCCGCCTGAATCAAGCCTGGCAGCTTTTGATCACGGCAAAGGTATCCGCAATTTAGAATCTAGGTTGAATCTAGGGTTACACGGCTGGACACTTTCCGGCCGGGGGCCGCCACACAAAAAAGCATGGACTATATGGGCTCAGTAGTAGAGACCCCACCACGGCTAAGCCACAAGTAGGGGAGGTACACAAATAGATTCCCCGGACGCAAAATGACGAACAGAAGCCGATGGGTCCGCGAAACACGGATTCATCAAGAACCAAGCAGGGCACGATATATCAGATGCAGCAGCTTGAGAACATGGACTTAAAGGAGAAAAAACGATATGACTATTAAAGCCTATTCCGATTCATTGATTATTCTATTCGACAACGAGAGCGCGGAGCAGCAGCAGCCCCCTGCAGCCGTTCTGGACGCAGTGAGAAGAACATATGGTTCCAGCACCAAGAAACTGGCCGAGAGCCTGCTAAGCGACCTGGTGAAGGCTGGTGCAGGCGAGAAAACTATTTCCCTGTTTTTTGCCATTGCCTACGAGTGGGGCCGGTCAAAAGGGAAGAGGCGAACACACAAGGTCCCGGCTAAGAATGCGCAGCCGGCCGCCAATACAAACGAGGAGGAAAAACAATCATGACAGTAGGAAGGACAAGCGATAATAGCGTAATCTTCATACAGCTTGAAGAACCAGACACGAACGCTAAGAGACCACCAGCGGAAGCACTTAAGGGCCTAGCAAAAGCCTACCCTTCTACAACATTAGAAAAAATAGAGGCCATATTGTGGGACCAGATGCAGCGGCCGCATGGCGGCCCTACTTATTCGTTAATATCGTTATTTGCCATTGCCTACGAGTGGGGAAGAATTAACGGCAAAAAGAGCAGAAAGCGCAGGAGCAAGGATTGAAGCAAACTGCCAGAAAAAATATACTCACAATTGCGTTACATTATCACCGTAATTATATGCAGTTCATCCAGTTTAAGCAAAGAGTAACCAGCAGTAGTATAATAGAATTACATGTTAACACATGGCAGCGCTGCACACCAGCAGTTTAAAAAAGGAGTAACACATGGAAGACGAACAGAAAAACGCCCAGAGCATTGATGAAACTGAAACCGCCGATACTCAGCAGGAAAACGCTGAACGCCAATTCACACAGGAAGAAGTTGACCGTATCATTGCGGATAGGTTGAAGCGAGTTAATGAGGACACTATCATTCAGAAAAACACCGAGTTGACCGAAAGGCAAGCCGCGATTGAAGCGGAAGCTGCGGAACTGGAACAGCGCGAGAACCTTCTGGCATGCCGTTCATTCCTGATTGATAAAAGTTATTCTCAGGAGCTTCTGGACATTATCGACACAACCAACCCAAAAGAATTTATGAGAAAAGCGGATATAGTCTATAGCTTGACAGCTTCTCAGCGGCCAGCCCCGCTCTTGAAGTCAACAGAGCCTATAGAACATGACCTTTCTAGCGCATTTAAGGGACCTGTGAGGCATACCCCGCAAGCGATAGGGCGATAGGCTATCAAAACTAGAGATATCCGCTAAAGGAGATATTTTTATGAGTATTGATTTAGCAAAAAAGTATTCGTCCAACGTGGACGAGCTATTCACCGCAGAGAGCAAGAAAGCGCTTCTGACAAACACTGATTACGACTGGACCGGAGCGCACACGGTTGTGGTATATAAGCTTTCTACTGTAGAAATGCAGGATTATGCGCGCAACGTTCCCAAGGACAGCAGCGACCCGGAGAGCATAAGCCGGTATGGCAAGCTGTTTGACCTTGACGCGACAACTCAAGAAATGATGTTGACACGCGACCGATCATTTATTTTTAATGTAGACCGGCTGGACGTTGACGAGACCGAAGGCAGCTTAGAAGCTGCTCAGGCGCTTGCCAGGCAACTGCGCGAGAAGGTAGTTCCAGAAGTGGACACCTATACCTTTGGTAAAATTGTAGCAGGCGCGGGCATTGTAGCTACGGCTGAGCCCCTGACGGAAGCAAACGTATATTCAGCCATTTTAGCTGGTTCTGAGGCACTGGACGATAAGGAAGTACCAGAGACCGAGCGAGTGTTGATGGTAACGCCTGCCGTCTATACCATGCTTAAGAAGGCAACGGAGTTCGACAACACGGACATTGGAGCAGACCTGAAACTGAATGGCGTAATCGGTATACTTGACGGAATGCAAGTTATAAAGGTTCCGGCTACACGGTTACCGGATAAATTTGGTTTTGTTATAGCACATCCGTCCGCGACAGTAGCGCCCGTGAAGCTGGAAGATTACCACGTCCACAATGACACACCGCTAAGCAGCGGCTCTATTGTTACCGGTCGTATTTGCTATGATGCTTTCGTCCTGGATAACAAAAAGAACGGAATTTATTACCAGCCTTTAGCCTAACTGTTTTCTCTAACGGAGAGGAACGGGGCCAGCACATGCGGAGCGCTTCATTCGTGAGGCGCTCTTGCTGTACCGGGGGGGATACCTCCCCCTCCCCCTTGCGCTCTGACCTTCACGCCGTCACTGTACAAATTTTCTCACGCCAAAAAGCCCCCAAAGGTGAGGGCCTGAGTTTACCGGCTAAAAACTTGCTCTATTTGGAATTAGTATCAAACTAGTATCAATGACATAAGAAAAGCCCTGAAACATAGGCGTTTCAGGGCTTCATGGTGGAGACGAGGAGAATCGAACTCCTGTCCAAAGCTATATTCACAGAACTTTCTCCGAGTGCATACGATTTTTATTGAATTCCCTTCAGAAGACAAAAACCGTCAAACGTTTCCTCCGGTAGCTCCTGTTGCCAGTCAGGCTGCGGAGCAGAACCTGACTCATTCACACCTTTGACCTCCCCGGTATTAAGGTCTGCCAACTGACATCAGTAAACCATCCTGCAGATCAGACGGGCTGATGGCGTAGCTTAAATTAAGCTGCGCAAGCGTAGCTGGGAGCAGCTACATAAGAATTATCTTTTGCAATTACTTGCGTTTCCCGTTTTTTAAAGTGGCCAACGAGAATCCACTACTCGCTTATTCTGCTTCAACGACCCTGTCGAAACCAGTACGTCCCCATACTGGAGCTCCCTTTTGCTGAAATATTATATCATGCTTCTGGCGGAAATACAAAATCCAGGGCATGATAAATGTTCGTGACCCTGGCGTTCAGGAGGTCACCGGCAATTTCACCATCCACAGTCCAGGCCACCGGATTATCAAAACTGAAAGTCAGATCCTTGCAGCTGAAAAAAAGAATATTTTTATCGGAATAATCCTGGTTCATCAGTTTGGCCAGCATAGTCGGTGTTTCAATAGGGCTGGCAGGTTGCTTAATCAGCATACATTCAAAGAGCCCGTCATCCATTTTTACATCTTCTTCAGACAGTTGCAGCATGCCGCCGATCGAAGTGGAATTGCTGACCGCGCCAAAAATCAACGGTGTATTTAATTCGCCACTATCCCAGGTTACTTTTACGGGAATTGGTTTGATAGAGGGCAGGCTGCGCAACCCCTCCAGAAAATATGCAACATGACCTAAATTTTGCTTCAGCTGTCTGGGCGTGCCGGTAGCGACCTGGGTAAAGGCTCCAAAAGACGCGACATAAGCAAAGTACTTATGATTGAGGCAGCCAGCGTCAAGCGTCCCGACCTGACCATACAGGATCTGGCGCGCGGCCAGGGGAAAATCATCAATCGGCAGACCCAGGGTGCGGGCAAAGTCACAAGTGGTTCCAGCAGCAATATAACCCAGGATTGGGCGGTGCTCCAGCTGCAATAAGCTGTCAATCACCTGATTCAGCGTACCATCTCCACCCATGCATATTAAGAGATCACAGTCCTGTGCCAGTTCCGCGATAAGCTGGTGCATCTGCTCAGGCGGTACGGTCTGCACGACTTTAAGCACGTGCCCTTCAGCGGTCAGTTCTTCAATGACATCAGTTACTGCGCTGCTGCCTTTAAAGCTGCCGGCAAAGTAATTTATGAGCAAAACAATCCGGGTGGACCGGTCAGATAATTTGCCTGAGCTTTTACTCGTCATATTGATTCACCTCCAAGTCACGACCTTGATCCTTGAGTGAACGCTGCAGTAAATCATCTAACTGCTGCAATTCTTTATGGCTTAAGTAACGCCACTGACCGGGCTTCAGTGTGCCCAGGGTTATGTTCATAATACGCAGACGGCGCAGCTCGCAGACATGATACTGAAAATACTCGCACATCCGCCGTATCTGACGGTTCAGGCCCTGTGTCAGGATGATCCTGAAACGGTGCTCATCTATCTGGCGTACCTTAGCCGCCTGGGTAAGCGTGCCAAGGATCGGTACCGGCTGCCGCATGCTCTTGATAAATGCCGGGGTGATGCTCTCCTGTACTGTTACCTCATATTCCTTTTCATGCATGAAACGGGCCCGGAGGATCTGGTTGACGATGCTGCCATCATTGGTTAACAGCAGCAGGCCTTCTGAATCCCGGTCTAAGCGGCCAATGGGATAAATGCGCTCGGGATAATCCAGGAAGTCACTGATATTGTCATTGACTCGGCGGTCAGTCGTGCAAATAATGCCCCGGGGCTTATTTAAGGCCAGATAGACTGGCGCGGCCGGTTCAGCGGCAATCACTTGCTGATCCAGCAAAATGGTATCAGATGAGGACACTTTAAGTCCTGGCTGCGCTATACTGCCGTTCACCGTGACCCGGCCCTGGTTGATCAAGGTATCCGCTGCCCGGCGTGATACGCCGCAGTGAGCGGACAGATATTTATTAATTCTGATTAAGGCGTCTGCCGGTTCAGGCGCCGCTGAGGCAGCCTGGCCCACAGCATTTGACTTATGATTGCTGACTGTCCTGTAATTCATGCTTATCCTGCCTCAATATAAATACGTAAGCCCTGACTAAGCGTTCGCCGCCATTCCGGCAGCAAAGCAGTCAGGACATCTGCCGACTGACCTGGCGGGTTTCAAGGTTAACCGGTAACATTATACCTGAAGCAGACATCATATAAATGGGGAGGTCGCTACGGTCTGCCGCTATTCGCTCCAAAAAACGATTGCTGCTGCCATCTTTAGGCTGACCGACAATTATGCCTTCGATGCTGTCAGTCTGATTGTTTATATAGTGCATCACGCAGCTGACCGGATCATTATCAAAAAATACATTCATTTCTGCGTGTACTTCACGGCTGATCTCATATAGATACTCCAGAGCCGGGCTGCCGAGGGTATTCACCTGGCCATCAGAGCGGGAAGGCATGACAGAAAGGACGTGGACTTTGCTTTTAAGCTGGAGACCAAGTCTGGCCCCCGCACGGATCTGGGCTTCACAAGAAGTCTGGTCTGTTACACAAACAAGGATCATAATTTATCCTCCTTATGTATCATATGTTAGATATAATTTGTTGCCAATAGATGAACACAAGCTAAAATTTTACGAAGCTGCTGGGACCATTTGTAAATGGTTGGAGCTTCAGCTTAGTCTACACTGTTTCGCGCACCTTGACCTCCTTGTTCTGAGCTGCCGGGCAAATACCGGCCGGACTGCAGTTTGCTGATACTAAAATAAAAGGTGGAGCCATGTCCTAAGTAACTTCTGACCCAGATACGTTCACCTAAAATATTCAACATTTCTTTGGCGATGGACAGGCCCAGTCCCGTTCCACTGCGGCCACGGGAGCGATCCGCTTTATAAAAACGCTCAAATACGTGCTGCTGATCATCAGCGCTGATCCCTTTTCCGGTATCTTTAACGGCCAGAATCAGTTTATCGCTCTCACTGCTTAACTGAATCTCGATAATTCCACCCGCGTCAGTGTATTTCATGGCATTATCCAGCAGGATTACTAAAACCTGCTCAATGCGATCAGGATTGCTGTATACCAGCGGGGTATCTGCGCGGTAAGGCGGCAAAGCAAAGGTCAGCCCCTTTTCTTCAGCTACCGCCTGATATTTGGCTTCTACCTCCCGCAAGATATCCCAGATATTAAACTGACTGCGCTTTAATGAGATCTTGCCAGCCTGAAGCCGGCTTAGCTCGAGCATATCATCGATCAGGCGGGAGAGCCGCAGGGTTTCATTTTGAATGATACTGTAATAGCGCAGCCGGTCAGACTCTTCTGTCACCAGACCGTCAGCCAGCGGCTCAATCAGTCCGCGCAGCGCGGTCAGGGGCGTCCTGAGCTCATGCGACACATTGGCGATGTAGTCTCGCCGGGTCTGTTCCAGCTTTTCGGCGGCGGTGACATCCCGCAGCAGCGCCACCGCGCCGATGACCTTTTGGTCTTCATCCAGCAACGGCGCTACCTGAAAATACAGAATTCGGTCCTCATTCTGAAAGGAGCGGGTTACGGTTTTTTGCTGCCGAATCGCTTTCCTAAAATCATCCAGTAAATCCTGGCCGGATTTCAATTGAAGTAAGACGGAAAGACTGCGGTTAGACTCATTGTCATCTTGACTGTCATTCTGTTCGCTGGTTGGATCCTGGGCCTCGTCTGGCAATTCAGTGCTGGGAAATCCCAATAAGCGACCGACAGCCGGGTTAGCATGGGTGACGATCAGTTCAGGATTAACCGCAATAATACCCTCGCTCAGATTATCCAGAATCTGCCGTAACCGGTTTCGCTCCTTCATAAGCGCGGAAATGCTGCGGTCAAGATCTGCGGCAAGGTCATTGATCGCCTGTCCTAATTCGCCAATTTCGCCGGGCTGACTGCTATCTGCCCGTAAGGTAAAGTTACCATTAGACATGGCTGTGGCGACATTCCTGACCTGATTGAGTGGTCGGATGAGCCGCGAAATGGCAATGTAAGTAGGTAATAACATCAAGATAACAGCAATACATGATGCAAAAACCAGAGCAAAATTCAGACTGTCATAGCCAGTCCGGATGTAATCCATTGACTTAACAATATAAACGGCACCGCGAATATCCCGACTGCCGCTGTTACTGTCAAAAACTTCAATAGGATAACCGACAATGATGGCGTCAACATGATTTTGCCCCAGTTTGATTCTGATATAGACAGTATTTTGTTTTTCAATCTCCGAGCGGGAATTCTCTATCAGAGTCCTGGCCTGTTCAATGGCACTGTCATCAAGATCCGTACCCTGAGGGAGACTGAATTGAACCATTTGTTTATCATCATAAAACTGGATGGCGATGGGTGCGCTGAGCATATTGGAGCTCATTGAAACGGCGGCGTTATATTCGCCTTCGCTGAGCTGCTTGAGCAGATATGACTCTGACTGATCCGCTAGTAATGAACCTTTTTGTAAGAAATCCCGCCGGGCCATATCAGAATAAATGACATCTGAAGTAATAAAATAATAGAAAAACAGGGTAAGGGCCGCTGACAGCGTAATGGCTATAACCATCAGCGCCATGATGCGCTTTAAAAACACCTGATGCCGCATCAGGTATCCACCTCAAATTTGTAACCGACCCCGTAGACGGTAATCAGGGACCAGGGAGCATTATCCACAGAGAGCTTCTGACGGATGCGTTTTATATGGGTATCGATTGTTCTGGTATCTCCAAAGTAGTCGTAGCCCCAGACTTTGGAGAGGATCTGCTCACGGTCCATGACCTGGCCAGGGTGGGAGGCCAGTAAATAAAGTATTTCTACCTCCTTGGGCGTGAAAGCGACTGGCTGATCCATGACCTTAACCAGGTAATTATCCAGATTAATCTCCAGACCGCTGTAGCGCAGCAGTTTACCATCCGCGCTGCGGCCGCTGTCATTGAAACGGCGCAGGACCGCTTTTATCCGAGCGATGACTTCACGTGGACTGAACGGTTTTACAATGTAATCATCCGCTCCCAATTCAAGTCCCAGGACCCGGTCTATTTCCTCACCCTTGGCGGTCAGCATCAATATGGGAACATTACTTTGCTTGCGGATCTCACGGCACACTTCAGTACCAGATAATTCAGGCATCATGAGGTCCAGGATAATTAAATCCGGCTTAAGTTCCCTGAACTGCTCCAATGCCTGCCTGCCGTCATAAGCTGAACTGAAACGATAATGCTCTGCCTTGAGATATATGCCCAAGGATTCATGAACGACCGGGTCGTCATCACATATGAGAATATGCACTGTCTGCATGTCTAACCTCCGCGCCGAACGGACACCGCTGTTACTGGCGCCTGCACTCTGCTACCATTATAATAAAAATCCGGGCCGGGGTCTTGCTCCGACATAAAGTTTAGCAGATTGAGAAAGATTGGGCTGAGGCATGAATTCAGATTTTCCCGCGGAACAGGCGCCGTTCAGCCTGCTGCCACCAAGCCAGGCGCCGCTGGAGGTGATATATGAAGATAATCATCTTATCGCGGTATTGAAACCGGCTGGTATTTTATCGCAGGCTGATGGCAGCCCGCGTCAGGATGTGCTGAGCATCATGAAGGCTTTTATCAAGCAGAGGGATCATAAACCCGGCGCGGTTTACCTGGGTTTATTACATCGCCTGGATTGTCCGGTCAGCGGACTCATGCTGCTGGCCAAAACCTCTAAGGCGGCTTCCAGGATATCCGCCCAGATCAGAGACGGCCGTTTTCATAAGTTTTATTATGCGGTGACAGAAGGCGCGGTCCGGCCCAGCGCCGCTACCTGGGAAGATGTGCTTGAAAAGGACAGGCAGCGCAATTTCAGTCAGGTCAGACGATCGACCCTGACTACTGCCGGTCAGACAGGGGGTAAACTTTGTCGTCTGGCTTATACTTGTTTGGAAGTTGCGGCGGCCCAAGACGGGAATTGGCGCTCCCTGGTACGTATAGAATTACTGACCGGCCGTTCCCATCAAATCAGGGTTCAGTTTGCTTCCCGGGGCTACCCGCTGGCAGGTGACCGCAAGTATGCCCCGGCCCCCTTGCGGCCTTGGCGCTCCGCACGCACTGCTATTCCAGCGGATGACGCTCCCTGCTTGCTGGCTGCCGAGCTGCTTTTTGAGCATCCGGTGACTCATTTGCCCATCCACCTGATCGCGCCCTTCCCGACGGGGGGATCCTGGTCATTGTTTGATTTTGACAGCCTGGAGCAAAGCGGCCTTGGCTCAAGCAGATAAAGGAGAAAAGTATGGATCAGCAGCAAGAATCGGCGACCCTTCTGTTAGTGGATGGGAACAGCATTATTAACCGGGCTTATTATGGTCTGGGCCCCAACGCCAGATTGACTGCGCCCGACGGTACGCCTACCGGCGCCGTGATGACCTTTTTTAATATCCTGTTTAAGTATAGTCAACAGATCAATCCAGCATATTTACTGGTGGCCTTTGATCTAAAAGGCCCGACTTTCCGGCATCAGGCTTTTGCTGACTATAAAGGCCGCCGCAAGCCCATGCCGGAGGACCTGGCTTTGCAGCTGCCGGTCTTGAAGCAATGTCTGGACGCTTTGGCTTACCAACATATTGGACTGCAGGGCTTTGAAGCTGATGACATCATTGGCAGTGCCGCCGCTCAAGCAGAAGAACAGGGCGTGAAGGTGGCGATTCTGACCGGAGATAAGGACAGCTTTCAATTGATTGACGATCAGGTGACGGTCATGATGCCGGCTGCCGGTGCCATTAAGGAGGATCAGCTCTATGACCGGGCGCATTTTAACGCCCGTTATGGCATAGAACCGGAGCAATTTGTCAGTGCAAAAGCGATTATGGGAGACAGTTCCGACAACATCCCGGGTGTGCATGGCATCGGTGAAAAAGGAGCTATGGCGCTGATCCAGGCCTATGGCAGCCTGGATGGCGTCTATAAGCATCTGGAAGAGCTGAAACCGGCGCAGCGCAGCAAACTGGAAGCCTCCAGGGATATGGCTTATCTGTCTCTGGATCTCTCACAAATCAAGCGGGATCTGCCGCTGCCGCTGACACTGGAAGATTGCCGGCTTCAGGAGACGTATCCTCCGACCGCCTTAACAGTTCTCTCTGCATACGGATTACAATCCCTGATAAAAAAACTTCAGCTTGATCAAGCGCAGCCAGCGGCAGCACCGGCTGGAGACCTTGCTGAGTCGGAGCAACGTTATGAGATACCCGCGCTTGGCCTGACGGCGTTATTGCCGGCCCGGCCGGCGGTAGTGGAGTCCCCGGAAAAGCAGGAGGCCAAAAGCCTGTTTTTACAACTAAAAACTGAACTGAGTCTGGACGAAAGCTTTGATCCCTCACGTCTGATTGCCTCGGTTAAAAAAGAAGAAGATCCGGCCAAGGTCCTGCATTACCGGGCCGCCTTTACTTGGGACGGCAGAAAGCTGCTTTTAAGCACCCTAACTGCCGGCCAGTTGAGTGAGCTGCTGCAGATTTTCGCCCGGCAGGAGCTTACCCTGACCGGCTATGATTTAAAAGCATGGTTGAGAGATTTTGACATACCGGAACAGCTTTCCTGCTGTGATTTAATGTCAGCTGCGTACCTGCTCTCCTTGCTTAATGGTGAGTCTGACCCGATGGAATTATGGCACAGCAGTACCGGCCAGCCTGCGGCGTTCATGCTTGAGGATAAACCAAGAACTGAGCTGGAGCAAAGCCTGATCGCTGAAGCCTGTATCTGTCAGGCATTGAGCAAGCCGTTGCTGCAGGGTATAAAAAACGCCGGGATCACTGAGCTATGGGAAAACTCTGACCGCCCGCTGACTCTGGTTCTGGCCAGAATGGAAAGACGAGGCTTTTTAGTTGACCAGAGCAAACTGAACGAATTGGGCGGGGTCTTTGAGGAACAGATCTCCGAACTCCAGAACAGTATCTATCTTAGTGCCGGACATGAATTCAATATCAATTCAACCAAGCAACTGGGCGAAGTCCTGTATCAGGAGATGGGGCTGCCTTCCGGCCGGAAGAATAAAGGGGGCAGCTATTCTACCGCGGCGGAGGAACTTGATCGGCTCAAGGCATACAGTCCGATCATCCAGCTGATCGCGGATTTCCGGAACCTCAGTAAACTGAAGTCAACCTTTGTTGACGGTTTAAATAAATATATTGATCCCCGGGATGGCAGAATTCATAGCACTTTCAGCCCCAATTTTACGAATACCGGCAGGCTGTCCAGCCGGGATCCCAATCTTCAGAATATCCCGGTGCGGCAAGAAGCCGGACGGGAAATCCGTAAAGCTTTTGTGGCGGCGGATGGTTACTGTCTGCTGGATGCAGACTATTCACAGATAGAGCTTCGCTTGTTAGCTCACTTGTCCGGCGACCAGGGTATGATAACAGCCTTTAAAGAGGGCAGAGATATTCACCGGCAGACTGCGCAGACGATTTTTGGCCTGCCGGCCTCAGACATAACCGCCGCCATGCGCTCAGCAGCCAAAACTGTCAATTTCAGCATAGTTTATGGTATCTCGGATTTTGGTTTGGCTCAGGATTTAGGGTTGACCGTTAAAGAGGCACATCAGTATATTGAAGGTTATTATAAAGAATACCCTGCGGTCAAAGACTATCTGGAACATGAGATCAGCCAGGCCAAGCATCTGGGATACAGTCAAACGCTGTTTGGCAGACGCCGCTATATTCCTGAATTAAAATCGAAGAATTACAATATCAGGCAATTTGGTGAACGAGTTGCAATGAACAGTCCGATTCAAGGGACGGCCGCGGACATTATCCGCATGGCAATGGTGAATCTTGACCGGGAGTTGCTGCAGGCAGGTTTAGCCGCTCATCTGGTATCACAAGTGCATGATGAATTAATTGTGGAGGTGAAGCTGGAAGATGCAAAAGCCGCCGCCAAGATATTGCAGCAAGCTATGGAAACGGTTGTCAGTCTGCAGGTCCCGCTGATTGCCCAGGTCAAGCAAGGACGAAGCTGGTTTGAAGCTAAGGATTGATTAATCAGCTCGGATGGTCAAAAAGAAGGTTCACAGGAAGGAAAAGCTTATGTTTGTGATTGGCATTACCGGTGGCATTGGCTGCGGTAAAAGTACTGCTGCCGCCTGTTTAGCAGCGATGGGTCTGCCCCTGATAGACGCGGATTTGATTTCTCGCCAGGTTTCAGCTCCTGGCGGCCCGGCGATGCCGGCTATTCTGAAACGCTTTGGCCTGGAAATCCTGCAGACTTGTCCGGAGACCTTTGCTGCTGCCTTTCAAGATCCTGAATCCTCCTGGGAGACAACTGACAGCTGGCGGCACCTGGTCCTTGACCGGGAAAAGCTGGCGGTCAGAGTGTTCAACCATAAAAACGAACTGGATGACCTATCCCGCATTGTGCACCACTTTGTGATCGAGGAGATCAAACGCCAGTATCAGCAGCATCTGGACAGGAAGACTAAGGCCCTGATTTTGGATGTTCCGCTGCCAGTTAAGGAAGGCTTTCTGGATCTTGTCAATTATGTGCTGGTAATCTGGGCAGATGAGACTGTACGGATTAAGCGGCTGGCTTTACGCGGCATGGATGAAGCTGAAGCCAGGCGGCGGATGGCCGTACAGATGACGGAAGCAGATTATCAGGCTTTAGCGCAAAAGGTTATTTATAACAATGGATCCCGGGAGGCTTTGCAGGAGCAGCTAAGTCAATTTGCAGAACAGGTCCTGGGAGAACGAGGCATAAGGGTAAAGCGGCCGCCGGTAACGCCCCCTGACGGAAGTAACTAAAAAGCCGCTCCCCATCAGGGACCGGCTTTGCTCGGGCGAGACCACTATCAGGTTAAATCAAGCCCATCATCAGACATTAAAGCGGAATAAGACCACGTCGCCGTCCTGCATCACATAGTCCTTGCCTTCAGACCGATATAAGCCCTTTTCTTTCGCGGCAGCGATTGAGCCGCAGGCTATCAGGTCGTTATAGGCTACGACTTCAGCCCGGATGAAACCACGTTCAAAATCTGAATGTATTTTTCCGGCCGCCTGCGGCGCCCTGGTGCCGCGGCTGATGGTCCAGGCCCGCACCTCCTTAGGCCCGGCAGTGAGAAAGGAAATCAAACCTAATAAGGCGTAACTGGCCTTTATAATGCGGTCCAGCCCCGATTCCCGGAGCCCAAGATCATTCAGAAATACCGCTTTTTCATCCGCATCCAGCGCGGCGATTTCTTCTTCAATTTTGGCGCTGATAGATAAAGCCTGAGCGCCTTCCTGAGCGGCAAACGCTTCAATGTACTGAACCTGCGGATTGCGGTCGGCTTGTCCGATCTCGTCTTCACCGATGTTAGCCACATATAAAACCGGTTTATTACTCAGTAGATTGAAATCTGGTAATTCCTGTAACGCTTCCTTTTGATCTTCATCCAGGCTGAGACTGCGGGCTGATTTTCCCTCTTCCAGCACTGCTTCATAAGCATTCAGCAAATCTATAGCAGGCTGCAGCTTTTTATCTCCTTTTAGCTGCTTTTGCAGCTTATCTTTACGACGTTCCAGATAATCCAGATCCGCCAGGATCAGTTCCAGATTAACGGTATCTACATCCCGCTTAGCGTCGGTGCTGCCGGCCACATGAATGACCTGGGAATCGTTAAAGCAACGCACCACGTGGACAATCGCGTCAACTTCACGGATATTGGCCAAAAACTGGTTGCCTAAACCTTCTCCTTTGCTGGCCCCGGCGATGAGTCCGGCGATATCTACAAATTCTATGACCGCGGGTGAATATTTTTCAGGATGATACATCTCCGCCAGCTTATCCAGCCGCTGATCCGGTACCGCTACCATGCCCACATTAGGTTCAATAGTGCAATACGGATAGTTGGCCGCCTCCGCCCCAGCTTGTGTAATCGCGTTAAACAGGGTGCTTTTACCAACATTAGGCAGTCCCACAATACCAAGTTTCACCTTAACAATCTCCTCCTGCCACAGCTAATCAGTTACTGAAAGCTGACTTGCTGCCTGATGAGCCTTAATTGTATCACGTTTGGCTTCAGGGAAAAGCCTGATGCGGACAAGGTCCGGCGATCAGCTTTTCCAGGTCGAGAGGGAATTTGTCTGTTTTTGTCGTAAACAGAGTCCCATGACCGGCTTGCTTAAGACTAAGCTGGAGCATGAAGCTCATGCAGGGAGGTGCCTGGTTTGAAACAGAAAAAAATGAGCAAAGCTGTCCCGTTACCCTGGTCAGAACCACAATATGCGTCCTCGGCCCGCAGTTATGCCAGGACTTATTCCGCGGTTCGCAAAGGTGTCGGAGGACAGCTGATCAGGATTGAAGTCAGTCTGAGCCCGGGACTGCCGTATTTTGATATCGCGGGGATGATGGCAAACGCGGCTTCAGCTGTCCGTTCCCGCATCCGCGCAGCTATAAAAAACAGTGGCTTTGACTTTCCCAAAAGAAGGATAACCGCCAGCTTTTCACCTGAAGTCCGCGGACAGGACTGTAGGGCGCTGGATCTGCCACTGACACTCTGCCTTTTACATGCAGACGGGCAGCTGGCCCTGCCAATGCACTGCGCGGCCCTGGGAGAAGTGGCTTTATCAGGAGATCTTTTGCCGGACCGGGATTGGTATAATCTGATCAGTTGCCTTTGTGAGTATGCGGCCCGGAGTGAACTTGGCCTGATTTTTACAGCAGCTTCCGCAGAGCTGCTTCAGCCGCGCTTTAATCCCTATTTGTTTCCAGTCAGTTCTCTGGCTGACGCGGCTAAATTCTTCACCGCCGGTCTGAGCAGTGCCGAGCTAAAGCAGGAAGCCAGGCGCCGGCTTAACTTAATTAAGACGGCGCGGCCCCGGGCTCAGCTTTCCAGACCGGTGATCAGCCGGATTGATGCTCAAAGCCAGGCACTGACCGCGCTGATTACGGCTGCGGCTGGCCGGCATCATCTCATCATAAAAGGTGGACCTGGCTGTGGTAAAAGCTTCCTGATATCTTTACTGCCATACCTCTTGCCTGAGCTGACTGAACCGCAATTGCATTTGTTACATTGCATATATGCCGCCTGTAATCAGCCGGTGCCTGAGCAGGTCTTGGCCGGGCAACCGCCGCTGCGGCAACCGCATTACCGCATCAGCCCGGCGGCTTTACTGGGCGGTGGCGTGTCGGTCTTGCCCGGTGAAGTTACGTTGGCCCAGCACGGCATTTTGTTTTTAGATGAACTGAGCGAGTTTAGGCCGGATATTCTGGATTTATTGAGACTGCCGCTGAGCGAAGGGGTGGTCCGCCTCTCCCGGGCCCAGCAAAAGATAAGCTTCCCGGCCGATTTCCTGCTGGTAGGCGCCAGCAATCCCTGCCCCTGCGGTCAATTGTTTGAGCCTGATGGCAGCTGCCGCTGCAGTGACCGGGAGATAGCCCGGTTTGAGCGCAAACTCTCTGCTGCGATCAGGGACAGAGTGGATCTGGAGGTGATCCTGCACCGGATACCTGCCAGACAGCTAAGTGAAACGGTTCAGCAACAGGCTACTGTGGATCTGGCGGGCTTACAGCAGCAGGTTCTAGCGGCCAGGCGTCTGCAGCAGCAGCGCTACCGGGCTTATGACCATCCGGAATGGCTGAACAGCAATGTCCCGGCCACAGTGATTAAACAGGTCTTTGCCGTGAGTGAGCCAGCGCTGAAGCTGGCCCAGCAGTTTGCTTTATCAGCACATTTATCGGTCCGGAGCTTCCAGAAATTGCTGAGGATTGCCAGAACACAGGCTGATCTGCGAGCCTGTCAGGTGGTGGAAAAAGCTGATATTGCCCTGGCGGCGCAGTTCAAAATAACTGAATCCGCCAATGGTGGAACATAAAGAAAGGAGTTGGCTGCAAGGTGGGAAATTTGAAGCATAATGAAAATCTGCTGATGCTGAGCTTTCTCTGGCTCAATCGACTGATTGATTCAGCACAAGGGAAAAAGTGGCTGAATGACAGCGCTGCCGGTGTTGCGCCGGAACTGAAATGGGATCAGGCACTGATTCTTGATTATTTCAGCCTGAGCGAAGCCCAGCAAGCCAGATTATTCAGAGCACTGGATTTGCAGTCAGCCGATCCAGATATACTATCCTGTGCTGATTACTGCGCTGAGGAGAATATTCAGCTTATCAGTTTAGCAGATCCGTTGTATCCGGCTTATCTGAAGGAGATCAGCTCACCTCCGTTAGTTCTATTTGTCAAAGGCCAGGGTGGGGAAGCTTTGCTGAGCAGTCCTGCAAGTTTGACCGTGGTCGGAGCGCGCAACTGTACCCCTTATGGCATAAACTGTACCAGCCGGCTGCTGCGTCCGCTGGCAGCAGCCGGCTGTTGTATTGTGTCAGGTTTGGCCAGGGGCATAGACGGACAGGCTCATATGGCGGCGCTAGCGGCCCGGGGCAAGACGATAGCCATTTTGCCTGGTGGGGTGGATGTGTGCTATCCGGCAGAACACCGTCACCTCTATCAGCAAATTCAGCTGCAGGGCGCAGTTATCTCAGAGCAGTGGCCCGGCACAAGGCCTCAGCGGTCCTATTTCGCGGCCAGGAATCGTCTGCTGAGCGGCCTGTCTCAGGCAACCTTAGTGATTGAATCATCACAAAGATCAGGTACCCTCATAACTGTCGATCACGCGCTGCGCCAGGGCAGGGAAGTCCTGGCGGTTCCGGGCAGCATTTATTCCCCGCTGAGTGTTGGCACCAACCAGCTAATAAAAGAAGGCGCTACTCCGGTAACCGGGATACAGGATTTATGGAGCGTCTTGAATATCAACCCGCCTGCCGTGACCGTGAATGATCCTTTGATGACAGCGGTTAAGCGGTATCAGCTGGATCAAAATCAAAGCCGGCTTCTTGCTATACTGAGCGCCGGCCCGTTGAATTATACGGAAATAGCCCGGCTTGATTTTGCCCGGGAGCAGGTTCAGCAGTTGATTTTTGATCTGGAGTGTTGCGGCCTGATCCAATTGTACCGGGGAAAGTACACCGTCAGATGGCCTTAAGCGCGCAAGCTCGTTTTGACATTTGGCAGACTCCGTTGTATATATTAAGGAAATCAGCCCCAATCATCCTGTGGTAGCTTATAAACAGACTGAGATTGTCTTAATTAGCTGATTGGGGCTGTTTTCTGTTATTATGCAGCCAGACTGAAGCACAATTAATATAAGTAAGGAACGGTTTAAATGGGAAGAACACTGGTTATTGTAGAGTCACCAGCCAAAGCCAAGACAATTGGCCGCTATCTGGGGGACCATTACCGTATTGTAGCGTCTGTTGGACATGTGCGTGACTTACCGTCATCCTCGCTGGGGGTAGACGTTGAGCACGAATATAAGCCGCGATACATCAACATGAAGGGCAAAGATAAGGTCATAAGAGAGCTGAAGGATGATGCCAAAACGGCTGACCGCGTCCTGATCGCAACCGACCCGGACCGGGAAGGCGAAGCGATTGCCTGGCACCTGTCAACCCTGTTGAAAATTGATCCGGCGTCCGACTGCCGGGTCACCTTTAATGAAATAACTGAAAAGGCGGTTAAGGAAGCCATTACACACCCCAGGTCTATTGACATGAATCTGGTTGACGCCCAACAAGCAAGACGTATTTTGGACCGACTGGTGGGCTATGAACTCAGTCCCTTGTTATGGAAGAAAGTCAGAACAGGCTTGTCTGCCGGCAGAGTTCAGTCCGTAGCTACCAAATTGGTAGTAGATCGGGAAGAAGAGATCAACCAATTTAAACCGGAAGAATACTGGATCCTGCAAGTCAGACTTCAAACAGACTTACAGCAAAGCTTCACGGCCAAATACCAGGGTAACGTGAAAAATGACAAGCTTGAAAAGGTACGTCTCTTAAACAAAGAAATGACGGATGCTGTCATCTCCGACATCAAGGATAAACCGTTTCAGGTCTATCGGATAAAAAAAGGTCAGAAACAGCGTCAGCCATATGCGCCTTTTACCACCAGTACGTTGCAGCAGGAAGCTGCACGCCGCCTGAGCTTTTCATCCAAAAAAACCATGAGCATAGCTCAGCAGATTTATGAAGGCGTAGATATTCCCGGGCAGGGCGCTACGGCACTGGTGACCTATATCAGAACCGATTCAGTCAGGACTTCTCAGGAAGCGCTGGAGGCGGCCAGAGATTTAATCGGTCAGCATTACGGACCGGCTTATGTCCCTAAGCAGCCACGCCTGTTTAAAAACCGTCATTCGGCTCAGGACGCACATGAAGCGATCAGACCAGCTCATTTTGAACTGTCACCACAGGAACTGGAGCGGCATCTGACCCGTGATCAGTATCGTCTTTATAAACTTATCTGGGAGCGTTTTCTGGCTTCGCAGATGTCAGCTGCCAAGATAAACACGCTGGTAGTGGATACCGTCTGCCAGCAGCAGTTGTTCAGGTCAAGTGGTGAACAGGTGATCTTCCCGGGCTTTCTGGCTGCGTATGCAGATATAAAACTGGATCAGGCAGAACAAACTGAGCCGGATGAACTGAACAAGGACGACAATCACGAAGAAATTCCCCCGCTGGAGGAAGGTCAGAGCCTGATCAATATGCTGACCACACCTACGCAGAAATTTACCCAACCACCGGCCCGTTATACTGAAGCCAGCCTGATTAAGGCTATGGAGGAAAAGGGGATTGGCCGTCCGTCTACCTATGCCCCCACCATCTCCACAATTTTGGCCCGCAAATATGTTGAAAAGCAGCAGCGACAGCTTTTTCCTACCACTCTCGGCACAGTGGTGACTCACCTGTTGGCAGATAACTTTCAGGATATTGTGGACGTTACTTTTACCGCGGGCATGGAAAGTAAACTGGATATTGTAGAGGAAGGCAAAGAAAACTGGGTTAAGGTGCTGGATGAGTTTTATCCACCGTTTCATAAAGAAGTCGAACATGCGGCGGAGCATGTTGACCGGGTCAAGATGCCGGTGGTGAAGCTGGATGAGAAATGTCCGGAGTGCGGTGGAGATCTGGTCATAAAAGAAGGACGCTATGGTAAGTTTGTAGCCTGCTCTAATTTCCCGGAATGTAAATATACTCGTAATCTGGCAGAAAAAGTAAACGCGCACTGTCCGCTGTGCGGGTCAGGCCTTGAAAGCAGAAGAAGCCGGCGCGGCAGCACCTTTTATGTCTGTGACAAAAAAGGTGCAGATCCCGACTGCAAATTTATTTCTTGGGATCTGCCCATCGACGGGCAAAAATGTGAGACCTGCGGTTCCTATATGGTCTTTAAGCGCTTCAGAGGCCGCAGCTTTCCTAAGTGCAGCAACCCGGATTGTCCGACCAACGCACGGGCCAAAAAGAAGAAAACTGAGTCGGAACAACCGGCTGATAAGGCCGATCAGCAGATACAGGAAGGCGAAGTTTAATGGCCAGTATATATAACAGACCGGCAGTTACAGTGATCGGCGCGGGGCTGGCAGGAGCGGAGGCCAGCTGGCAACTGCTGCGCTTTGGCGTTCCGGTCAACTTGATTGATATGAAACCTGAGCAATTTACGCCGGCTCATCACCAGACTGGCTTTGCTGAACTGGTATGTTCCAACTCGCTGCGCTCTGACCGGCTGAATAATGCCGTCGGTTTATTGAAAGAAGAACTTCGTATACAGGGTTCATTGATTATGGCCGCAGCCGACCACAGCCGGGTACCGGCCGGCGGCGCCCTGGCGGTGGACCGGGAAGAGTTTTCAGATTACATCACCCAAAGACTTAAGCAGCACCCGCTCTTAACTTATGAATGCGCCCGGGTTGATGCCATACCGGCTGAAGGTACGGTGGTCATAGCAACAGGACCGCTTACTCAGGGCAGCTTGTTTGAGAATATCCAACAAGCTCTGGGAGCAACAACCCTGCATTTTTTTGATGCCGCAGCCCCGATCATCAGTCTGGACAGTATTGACCAGACGATTGCTTTCCGGCAGTCCCGTTATGACCGCGGCAGCGCGGATTATCTGAATTGCCCTATGGACCAGGGCCAATATGAGCACTTTGTTGAGGCGCTGATTAAGGCTGAATTGGCGGAGGTCAAGGATTTTGACAGGGAAACGGTATTTGAAGGTTGTATGCCGATTGAAACCATGGCCAAAAGAGGTAAGGATACGATACGTTTTGGACCGCTGAAGCCAGTTGGTCTGAGTGATCCTCGCACTGGTAAAAGACCTTATGCCTGTGTACAGCTGCGCCAGGATGACCGCGCTGATTCCATGTACAATATGGTCGGCTTTCAAACCAGATTGAAATTTGGGCAGCAGCGGCAGGTCTTCCGTATGATACCGGGCCTGGAAAATGCTGACTTTTTGCGTTATGGCGTCATGCACCGCAATACGTTTCTGAACTCGCCGGAGGTGCTTACCGCAAGTTATCAGTCCCGGCTCCAACCGGATTGGTTTTTTGCCGGACAGATGACCGGCGTGGAAGGCTATGTTGAGTCGGCTGCTTCAGGCCTTCTGGCTGGCATTAATGCGGCTCTCAGAGCCTGCGGCCTGAGCAATACATATATACCTTCGGCAGCCACAGTTTGCGGCAGTATGGCGGCATATATTTCAGATCCGGCGGTCAAACACTTTCAACCCATGAATGCCAATTTTGGCCTGGTAACCGCGCCGCAACTGCCGCCGGATCTGCCGAGGAGAGCAATTAAGGAGACCCGTCAACAAGCGTTAATTGATACCAGCTTGAGTGAAATCAGGAACCTGTCCAAGCGCCTCCCGGCGCTATAACCTGAAACCTGCTCCAAGGCCGGGAAGCCTCCGGGCAGGAGCAGACTCATTTTTGCTGCATGATTGTTCAAAAGCAAAAACAGGGTATATAATTGTTCCAATGTCACTGAAAGGATCATAAAGATGGCTGGATTTTTTGGCTTATTTGATTTTACCAAAGAGGGACCGGGTATAGACCCAGACGAACCGCCTAAAGGCCCTGTGGCCACATTTTTTGGCATTCTCGGACGTAAATTCTGGAAGGTTTGTACCATCAGTCTGATGTACAGCCTCTTCAGTCTGTTATCCTTCGCGCTGGCTTTTCTGGTCAGTTCCTATCTGCTACAGCTGCTTTTACCGACTTTGACGCTGGATAACCTGAACCAGATCTTTGCTGATGTCCAGTTAAATGAAGGTGTGACTGTATCCGATCTTTCTTCTATGGTTATTATGGGTCTTACGGTTTTGGTGATGGGTTTACTGATTGGTCTGTCATATGTGGTAACCGGACCGGTCCACGCGGGAGCAACCTATCTGATGCGTAACTACGGCCGGGAGGATCATGCTTTTGTCTGGTCTGATTTCTGGGAGCATGCCCGTAAGAACTGGAAACAGTCCACCGTAACCTGCCTGCTTTCCCTGGCCGCAAGTTTCCTGCTGCCCGTAGCCTTTGTTTTCTATCGCAGAACCATCAGTAATGCCATCCTGCGGACACTGCTGACGACTGTCATCGTTCTGCTTTTTATTTTTGTTACTTTTATGCTGATGTATGTTTACCAGATGATGGTAACCTTTGATTTAAAGCTAAAAGATATTTTCCGCAATGCTTTCCTATTTTCAATTCTCAGGCTCCCGTTCAATTTCTTGATACTGCTGGCACAGCTGTTGATTCTGTTACTGATTCCGGCGTTGCTGCTCTATTTCCTGAGCGGCTTAGGGTTGTTGCTAACAGTGGTTTACTATGTCGTCTTCGCGTTTGGCTGCAACCTATTGCTGGTAAATTTCTTTATTAACCGTCAGATCCAGCGCTATATGATTAAACCGATGCAGCAGACAGAGGAAGCGGAAACGGCGGAAGAGGACGAGAACGAGGACTGGGAAGAAGAGCAGACTGATACCTCTGAGGATCAGGATGCTCCAGAAGCAGATGACGAGCCTGCCGATGATCCAGGAAGACGGCAACCTGCCCCGGAGCAGAGCGGGAAGAAACGGCCTGGCCAGCTGCCTGCACCTGAAGGTTCACCAGCCTGAGCACTGAGATAGTGCTTTACCTGGCTATGGATTTAGAATGAAACCGCGGTAACGGACTGTCCAGGCAGTCCGTTACCGCGGTTTTCTGATCAGCAGTGACGCTGGTAAAAGGAGCGGTTACGCATAAGCATTAATCATGTGCCGCAGGTTAACTGCCGGGACTTCAGGCTGCGACTGTTAAGCCTTGGCTAATTGATCCAGCAAATCTTCCATACTGTATAAGCCTGCTTCGCGGTTTATGATAAACGCGGCGGCATTAAGCGCGCCCTGGGCAAAGACAGATCTGGAAAGCGCACTGTGCTTTATGGTCAGGATATCAGCCTGGCCCGCAAATATGACTGCGTGTTCTCCGACTATATTGCCGCCTCTGATTGAGGAGATCCCAATTTCAGCAGCTGGCCTGGCCTGTCTGACCAGACTGCGGTCAAAGGTTAACGTTAAGTCCGTACCCTGCGTCTGACAAATTTCATCCTGCAAGGCGCGGGCCAGCAACAGTGCAGTGCCGGATGGCGCGTCTACCTTACGACGGTGGTGAGCTTCCACAATTTCAATATCGTAAGCCGGATACAAATATCTTGCGGCTTGGGTAATAAGGCGCTGCATGACATGAATACCCAAAGACATATTGGCAGACATGAATAAAGGTAAGGTCCGGGCTAATTGCTTTAAGCTTGCCAGCTCATCTTGGCTATAGCCAGTCGTAGCCAGGACTGCTGGAGCAGGGTGCCTGGTTAAAAGCTCGCAGATGGCAGGTAACAGCGCTGGGCTGGAAAAATCAATCAGCACATCCCATTCGCAGTCGGCCAGCGTTTGAAGGTTGCCCGGCCAACCTTGTACAACGCCTTCCATCTGGTGCTGATGGCCGTTTAAAATCGCGGCCAAGCGGTACTGCTCTGATTGTTGTCGAATCTGCTCAGTTACAATCTGCCCCATATGTCCGGAGGCCCCGACCAGAAGAATCCGTAATGGGCTGGGATTTGATAGCTGTTTAGTTCCTTCCATACATGTTCCTTTCCTGAAGCAGGGCTATGTTATACCAACCAGGCGCAAGCGGTATCGAACCTGAGCATACATATGAACAGGTGCCATGCTTCATGCCCTGCTGTCGGCGCCTCCCATCATCTGTCCATTTCCTGATCAGGCTAGCAGGCCGTAAGTCTTCAAGACCTGCTTGAGTTTCTGAGTATCCGCTTCACTCAAGTCAGTCAGAGGCAAACGGCAGGGACCAACCTCCTTATGCAGCAGATTCATCGCTGCCTTAATCGGTATGGGGTTGACATCACAAAAGCAGGCGTGAATCAACGGCAATAAGCTGATTTGTTCCGCCCGGGCAGTTTGAATATCACCGCTCAGCCAGGCGTGAGTCATGGCTACCGTACGTTGCGGCACAATGTTAGCGATAACTGAAATCACTCCCAGACCACCTAAGGCCATCAGCGGCAGGACCAGGCCATCTTCTCCGGAATATACGGCATAACGATCTCCGGTAAGCTGGAAGATATCCCCGACCTGACCCAGATTACACTCCTTAATCCCAACAATGTTTTCTACCTCCGCCAGAGCCGCGTAAGTCTGGGGCTGAATGTTCAGGCTGGTGCGGGACGGGACATTATAAAGAATGATGGGCAGATCAACCGCGGCTGCTGTCGCTTTGAAATGCTGAATCAGTCCCTTTTGCGAAGTTTTATTATAATAAGGTGTTACGCAGAGTAACGCATCAGCTCCTGCTTTGGCTGCTGCCTGGGACAGCGCCGCTCCGTGGCGGGTATCATTGCTGCCGGTGCCGGCAATGACCGGCACGCGTCCGGCGACTGCCCGTACGGCCTCACGTATGACAGAAATATGTTCATCATCCGGCATGGCAGAGGCCTCACCAGTCGTGCCACAGATGACCAGAGCATCAGTACCAGCTGCAATCTGTTCATCACATAACTGATCCAGCCGCTCATAGTCAACCTGATCGTTCTTAAATGGGGTTACCAGGGCAACCCCAGATCCTTTAAATACAGTTTTCATTCTGTCTACCTCATACTTATGTTATCGGCTAAAGCAGCTGACTTTATTGCTTTAACCCTCTACCTGACTGACCTATTATATAATAAACCACTGGAACTGGCGAACCGATGCGCGCGTGCTCAGCCGGCTTTTTACTGAATATTCCGTTCCTGAAAACGCTGAATTTATCATTCCTGCCTGTACTTGCCGGCGCTTAATCGTTATAATCGTAGTTTGTGATCTTCGGGTCTGTAAAAATGATCCATCCGACTGAATTTGAGGAGTCCGGTCGCCAGGGCTGCGGCTGGTAGATAACGATTAAGTATGAAAAAATCAGAATTTTATTATGAACTGCCACCTGAGCTGATTGCGCAGCATCCCCTGCCTGAAAGAGACCAGTGCCGTCTGCTGCATCTGGATAGTCAGGGCCATTATGAAGACTTACATTTTCCAGATGTGACGCATTTGCTGCGCCGGGGTGATCTGCTGGTTTTAAATGATACCAGAGTCATGCCGGCCAGGCTCATCGGAGAAAAGACAGATAGCCACATCGCTGTGGAATTACTGCTTTTGCGCCGCCTGGAAGGAGATGACTGGGAGGTCATGGTCAGGCCCGGCCGTCGCCTTAAGCCCGGGGCCAGGGTGAGCTTTCTGGATGGTAAAATTACTGCAGATATTGAGGACTTGCTGCCGGAAGGCTGTCGGAAAGCCCGTTTCCACTATAATGGCATCTGGGAAGAACGCTTGGCTGAGGCTGGTACCATGCCGCTGCCGCCTTATATTCATGAGCAGCTGGAGGATCCGGAGCAATACCAGACTGTTTATGCTGCTAATAACGGCAGCGCCGCCGCGCCGACAGCGGGCCTCCACTTTACCCGGACCTTACTGGAGCAATTAGAACAACAGGGCGTGGAGCTTTGTTATGTAACCCTGCATGTGGGATTGGGAACCTTCAGACCGGTAAAAGAAGAGAATATTGAAGATCATCCCATGCACAGTGAATACTTCGAAGTTAGCGCCAAGGCAGCAACCCAGCTCAATGCGGCGCTGCAAGCTGCCGACCGCAGAATTATCGCTGTTGGCACAACGGACTGCCGTCTGCTGGAAACCATTGTACCGGCTCAGGGAGAGGTGAAGGCCTGCAGCGGCTGGACAGATATTTTTATCTACCCGGGCTACCAATTCAAGGCCGTTGATGCCTTAATCACCAATTTCCACCTGCCGGAATCTACCCTGGTCATGCTGGTGTCAGCCCTGAGCAGGAAAGACTGGATTCTGGCCGCTTACCAGCATGCGATTGAAGAACGGTATCGTTTTTTCAGCTTTGGAGATGCGATGTTTATTGAAAAATCCGATAAGGGAGGCGCCGCCAATTGAGTGAGGCAGCAAAACCACCAGTCTACTATGAGCTAAAACATGTTTGCGCCCAGACCGGAGCCCGCCGCGGCGTGGTCCATACCCCGCACGGTTCCTTTGAAACCCCGGCGTTTATGCCGGTTGGTACTCAGGCGACTGTAAAGGGCATGTCACCGGAAGAACTGAAGGGTATGGGCACCGGTATTATTCTTTCCAATACCTACCATTTATGGATGCGCCCCGGCCCGGATATTGTGCAGGCCGCCGGCGGCCTGCACAGGTTTATGAACTGGGATCGGGCGGTACTGACGGATAGCGGCGGTTTTCAGGTGTTCAGCTTCAGCGACCGCAAGCATATCAGCGAAGACGGCGTACAATTTAAATCTCACATTGATGGATCCCGCCAGCTCCTGACGCCGGAAAAATCCATTGCTATTCAAAATCAGCTGGGTGCTGACATCATTATGGCGTTTGATGAATGTACGCCATATCCGGCCAGTCGTGAGTATATTAAACCATCCCTGGAACGGACCGGACGCTGGCTGGAGCGCTGTATCAGCTCACATCAACGGCCGCAGGATCAGGCCCTTTTTGGAATTGTCCAAGGCGGGATGTATGAGGATTTGCGTCAGGAAAGCGCCAGAATAACCACCGCCTTTAATCTGCCGGGCTTTGCCATCGGAGGCCTCAGTGTCGGTGAGCCTGCGGAGCTGATGTACCGGATGCTCGACGCGACAGTACCACTATTACCGGCCAATAAACCACGTTATCTGATGGGGGTGGGTTCGCCTGATTATCTGATAGAGGGCAGCCTGCGGGGAATAGACAT
The DNA here is from genome assembly GCA_012034405.1 of Oscillospiraceae bacterium HV4-5-C5C. Classification (GTDB taxonomy): domain Bacteria; phylum Bacillota; class Clostridia; order Saccharofermentanales; family Fastidiosipilaceae; genus JAAVLZ01. The sequence goes on from JAAVLZ010000021.1 coordinate 36,799, forward strand.
GTTTGATTGTGTTCTGCCTACCCGGATTGGCCGCAATGGTACGGTTATGACCAGTCATGGACGGCTGATTGTACGGGACGCCCGCTATGCCCGGGATTTCACCGCATTGGATGACCATTGTGATTGCTATGTTTGCCAGAATTATACCCGGGCGTACATCAGGCATTTACTGAAAGCCGGTGAAATCTTTGGCCTTCGCCTGACTACCTGGCATAATTTACATTTTCTGCTTCACCTGATGGAAGAGGTGAGGGAAGCGATCAGTCAGGATCGTCTGAGAGATTTCCGGAACGAGTTTTTTGCAGCCTACGGCTATGTAAGCTGAAACTGCCTGGCCCGCCCGCTACCGGATTGGCTGTGGGGAGCCGGGCTGCTATGGATGTCTGAGCGGCAACGACTTATATTGACCGGGGTCCGGCCGCATGATATGCTGATTCAGATTTAATTTAATATCGTAAAGACGCCAGCGGGATAACGCGGGTGATCTCAAGCAGGAGGAAAACATGACCACTCAGATCTTATTTGGCGCAGCTTTAGCGCTGACTTCAACTGACGCCACAACCACTCAGACCAGCACTGCTTCCATGGTCAGTATGTTGGTTTTACCGATTGCCCTGTTGGTCTTAATGTATTTTATTTTGATCAGACCACAGCGCAAACAGGAAAAGAAACAAAAAGAAGAGCGCGGTAAGCTGGCGGTCGGGGACACCGTGGTAACGATCGGCGGTGTTGTGGGTAAAGTTGTGAACATCAAGGATGATGACATTACCATTGCCAGCAGCGTGGCCAATACGCTATTGACCTTCCGCAGAGACGCCATCAATACCGTGAAAAAACCGGTCAGTGATAATTGAGCTTTGCTGTCCGGACGCCAGGCAAAGCTGACTCTGGTTGCCAGGCTAACCCCAATACGCCTTGGCAGGCCGTCAGAAAAGCCGTATAATTGACATACTGTTAGTCCTAATAAGGAGGTAGTTTGAGATGAAACATATTCAAGTTGTGGTGGATCGGAAAACCTGCAAACCGGTATCTCACGCCTGTGGCGAGTGCCAGACATCCTGTCAGTCGGCTTGTAAGACCAGCTGTACTGTCGCCAATCAAAAATGTGAGCATGAGGCCTGATTTATTTTTGCTTAACTCATAAACAGGCAGCTGCTCCCGGGCGGTTTTAGCTTTTTTATGACTTAATACAGATTGAGTGAGACGATGTTGCTTAAGGATAGGATAGTCCGGACCGTAGCGGCCTGAGACTATTCTATTTTTTCTATTGATGATATTTTAGATCATGTATAGATCGTTTCCTGAGGTAAATGATTAAGGAGAGACATTTTGCTGCATACATTTTCAGTTAATGGCGATTATCTGGCCTACGATTCAGAGAGTCAGGCTTTGCTGCTGATAGATGAATTAACCGCTCAGCTTATTGACCAGACGCTGGCGGACGGCTTTAAACTGCCAGAGGACAGGCTGGCTGCCTGGGCCGGTCAGCACGGAGCTGATCCGGCAGACGTGACGGAGATCCTGGCGGAGCTGACGCAGCTGAAAGAACAGGATGTTCTTTTAGCTGCCGCGCCAAAGGTCAGCCTGGAGCAATTATATCCAGATGAGCCCAGAATCAAATCCATGTGTCTGCACCTGTGCCATGACTGCAATCTGCGCTGCCGCTATTGTTTTGCCGGCCAGGGAGATTATCATACCGGTCACCGCAGCATGCTGAGCGTTGAAACCGGCAAGCTGGCGATAGATTTCCTGATCGCGGCCAGCGGTCCGCGCCATCATCTGGATATTGACTTTTTTGGCGGTGAGCCGCTGATGAACTGGCCAGTGGTTGTGGAACTGACTAACTATTGTGAGCAGGAAGGCCCCCGTCATGGTAAGGACATCCGCCTGACGATCACAACCAACGCCCTGCTGCTGGATGCTGAAAAGACAGCATTCATCAATGCGCATATGAAAAATGTCGTCTTAAGCATTGATGGCAGGCCGGAAGTCAATGATCATATGCGCCCGGGTATTAACGGCCGCAGTTCTTACCTGCCGGTCATGCAGCATATCAAAACTTTTGTGGCTGCCAGGGGAACTAAAGAGCATTATGTGCGCGGTACCTACACCCATTTTAACCGTGATTTTGCGCAGGATGCCTTGCATTTAGCTGATCTGGGCCTCAAACAGCTTTCTTTGGAACCGGTGGTTGCCGATCCGGCAGAACCCTATGCGCTGAAGGAGGAAGATCTGCCTGAGTTGATTCAGAATTATGAGGATCTGGCCCGGGTGTATCTGGAACGCAAGGGTACGCCGGCCGCCTTCAATTTTTTCCATTTCAATATTGATCTGGACGGCGGTCCCTGCCTTTATAAGCGGATGAAGGGCTGCGGGGTCGGGACTGAATACTGTGCGGTCACGCCGGAGGGGGATATTTATCCCTGTCATCAGTTTGTCGGTGAAACTCAGTTTATCATGGGCAACGTGCATGACCAGCCGGTCGTTTTAAATCAGACTGTACAGTCTCCGTTCAAACAACTGATGTTGCCGAACAAGCCGGAATGCCAGACCTGCTTTGCCAAATACTTCTGCGCTGGCGGCTGCGCTGCTAACGCTTACCATGCCAGCGGTCAGGTGAATGGACAATATAAACTGGGCTGTGAACTGCAGCAAAAACGTCTGGAGTGTGCCCTATGGGTAGCGGCAAAACAGAAGCTTAAAGACCAGGTGCAATAAAAGCGCCCGGGACCTGACCTCAGGCGGAAGCGCTGGCCGTGGTTGATCAGCTGCCCCGGCCAACCCCGGCAGAAAAATGGTCAGCCTGAGAGGAAAGGAGGGATCGATCATGACTAATACCTCCCGCATCCCTGAAGACGTCATTGCGGACATTAAAGCGCGCAATGATATCGTCAGCGTGGTTGAGCAATATGTAAATCTAAACAAGCGCAGTGGAAAAAATTATTTTGGGCTTTGTCCATTCCATCATGAAGATACTCCTTCCTTCAGTGTTTCGCCTTCAAAGCAGATCTTTTATTGCTTTGGCTGTCATAAGGGCGGCGATGTGCTGCGTTTCATTATGGAGATCGAGCATCTGAGTTATCTGGAAGCTCTGCGCTTGCTGGCAGTACGCGCGCAAATTGACCTGCCGACTATTGATGATGCCGCTTATGAAAAAAAACGCAGCCAGCGACAGCTGTTAACTGAAATCAACCTCCAGACGGCCCGCTACTACTATAAAAATCTGCTTGGCCCTGCCGGACAGCCTGCCCGCGACTACCTTCAGCAACGCGGCATCAGCGCCCGGACCCTGCAGCGTTTTGGCCTGGGCTATGCGGGGTCAGGCTGGGATGACTTATACCAGTATTTACTTAAACAGTCTTTTACTCCCGCGGAGCTGGTTGAATCAGGCCTGTTTCGCCAGAATAAATATGCCAGGCCCATTGATCTGTTCAGGGAACGCCTGATTTTTCCGATTATGTCCGGGGTCGGCCGCAATCGGGTGATTGCCTTTGGCGGGCGGGTTCTGGATCATGCTTTGCCCAAATATATCAATTCCCCGGAAACGGTGTTATATGTTAAAGGTCAGCATCTGTACGGCTTGAATCTGGCCCGTCAATCCAAGGCTAAAGAATTAATACTGGTTGAGGGCTATATGGATTGTATCAGCCTGCACCAGGCAGGCATAGACAATGTGGTGGCAGCTCTGGGAACGGCGTTAACTGAACAGCAGATCCGCTTGCTGCATCAGCATACTTCTGACCTGATCATCAGCTTTGACGCGGATACAGCCGGACAGACGGCCACGCTGCGCAGCCTGGACCTTCTTGAAAAAGAAGGCTTATCTGTGAGAGTTTTAAAGGTACCGGGCAGTAAAGATCCGGATGAATATATCAGGCAAAATGGCGCCGAGCGCTTTAAGGCTCTGGCCGATCAGGCCTTGCCCCTGCTTGATTATAAGTTCAGCGTTGCGCTGAGCCTGGCACAAAAGAACGGGTCAACTGATTTAACCGTCTATCAGGATCGGCTTTGTCAGGTACTGGAGGGAATAGATAACAGCATTTTGTTTGAAATCTATCTGAAAAAAGCTGCTGAATTACTAGGTATCAGTCTGGATACCATCAGAGCGGAATTGCAGCGCCGGCAGCGGGAGCACCGCAGCGGCAAGGCATCTGAGCTGGTTCCTGAACAGGCTAAGACCGCAAACGGGCGGGCTGTAGCAGAGGCTTCTGATCAGTCCCCCAGCACAGAAAACCGCGTCAAGGTGCATATGAGCCAGGATGAGGCTTATTTTTTAACGATTCTGGCCACGGAACCTGACGTATGGACGGATCTGGCCCTTCGCCCTCAGCCGGACGACTTTTTGCTGGCAGCAGACCGGGCTCAGGTCCCTCAGCCTTATGAGTGGCTCAGCGGGGTTTTGGCTCAAGCTGCCAGGGGGGAGTTAGGTGTAACTGCTTTGCTGGAGCCAACCAGCCGGTTTGAGCTGAATGGTAAAGCCCTTAATGATGTTCTGACCGCCCTTATGATGCGTTTGCCGGAGCAATCTTCGCACCCTCAGGCAAAAGCTGAGGCGGACCGTTATTATAAGCGCGTCAGGATTGATGCTTTAAGCCGCAGGCAGCATCTGTTGAGAGAACAACTCAAGCAGACTGATAAACTACGACAACCCGAGCAGGAGCAAAATCTTCGCCAGGCTTATCAGGATACCCAGCGGCAACTATATGAGCTTCGTTTTAATCACCGCACAGAATAGGGCCCAAGTAGCCGCTGCCAGATTGCGGGTCCGGTGGCCGGTGACTTAAGCCGCCGCCTTTGAAGCGACTGTCAGCTGGTAAGTTATGAAGAGAGAGGTCCGAGACGTTTACAAAATGTTTATATATATCAGGCATGTAAGTTATTGTGGCTGGTCTATATATAAGTGAAGTTATTAGCCGGCTCACAGTTGCTGGCAGCTTAATTCATATGGGAGCGTGGAAACAGGTTTATGGCAGAAAAGAAAGTCAGTCTTATCACCCGCCTGGTCAATCAGGCCAAAGCTAATAAAAATCAACTTTACTACCGGGATGTTATGAATCAGATTGAAGAATCTGATATTGACTTGGAAAAGGCTGAAAAAATATTTGATCAGCTGGAAGCCCTGGGCATCAAGATTGTGGCCGATAATCTGGTGGAAGAGGAGCAGCCGGCCGAAGAGGAAGATCCGTTAAATGATGTTGAAAGCATCGGCGTGGATGATCCCGTCCGGATGTACCTGAAAGAAATTGGTAAGGTCGATCTGCTGACGGCGGATGAGGAGAAGGATCTGGCCCAGCGAATCAAGGAAGGGGATCTGGACGCTAAAGATCACCTGATTGAGGCGAATCTCCGCCTGGTCGTGTCTATTGCCAAACGCTATGTCGGCCGCGGTATGTCATTCCTTGACCTGATACAAGAAGGTAATCTGGGCTTGCTCAAGGCGGTAGACAAGTTTGACTACACGAAGGGCTTTAAATTCAGCACCTATGCGACCTGGTGGATCCGTCAGGCCATTACCCGCGCAATTGCCGATCAGGCCCGCACAATCAGAATTCCGGTCCATATGGTGGAGACAATTAACAAGCTGATCCGGGTTCAGCGTGAAATGGTTCAAAAGCTGGGGCGCGATCCTGAGGTTGAGGAGCTGGCTGAGGAAATGGGCATGACGCCGGATAAAGTCCGGGAAATCATGAAGATATCACAGGAACCGGTATCTTTGGAAAAGCCGATTGGTGAAGAGGAAGATAGCCATCTGGGCGACTTCATCCCTGATGATGACGCTCCCTCTCCGGCGGATCAAGCTGCCTTTACATTATTGAAGGAACAGCTGCTGGAAGTCCTCTCAGGACTGACGCCCCGGGAAGAAAAGGTACTGAGACTGCGCTTTGGGCTGGATGATGGCAGGACCCGTACGCTTGAAGAAGTCGGACGGGAGTTTAATGTCACGCGTGAGCGGATTCGTCAGATTGAGGCCAAAGCCTTGCGTAAAATGCGTCATCCTTCCCGCAGTAAAAAACTGAAGGATTATCTGGACTGATGAGTAAACCAACTGTCCCGCCGCTGCCAGCCAGACTGGCGGCTGCCGTCAGTCTGATGCAGGCAGCAGCGCCGCCTCCCTGGCGGCGGGCGGTGGATGTGGCGACAGACCATGCGCTGCTGCCTTCCTGGCTGGCCGGTCATAATCTGGCGGCTGATATCTGGGGATTGGATCTGAGATCGGGCCCGCTGGAACGTGCTAAGGCAAACCTGGCACGTTTTGCTTTATCTGACCGGGTCCATCTGGATCAGGGCGACGGACTGGACAGTCTGCCACCACTGCCCGGGGATCGGATTTTTATTACTGGCCTGGGCGGCCTGGAGATAATCGACATCATCTTCCGGCCCCGCTGGCCGGAAGATTGCCTGTTGCTGCTGCAGCCCATGAAATCCTGGACCGAACTGAATTTATTGTTGACTCAGTTGGGCTGGCAGCTCAGGGGCGCAGCCTTAACTCCGGGGCCTTACCGGATCCTGCCTTTACAGCTCTGGCAACCGCTGGCTTTACAGCCGGATCTTACGGTGACCAAGGCTGTGAGCGGAGCCGTAATGGAACGGCATACCGTGGCTGAGTCAGCTTCGGCTGACAAACAACTGTGGCGGCAACAAGTCTGCCGGCAGCTGTTTGCCAGTCAAAGCACCGAGCGCCTGTTAAGTACTTGCGCGGATAGCGTTTGGCTCACCGCGGATTATTTACACCGCCAGATGCCTCTTAACCGCACCGATTTTTGTAAAGAATCTGAACTGCAGCGATACCAGCAGGAACTGGTACAGGATTGGCGATGTAAACTGAAAAGCCGTCGGGTCTTATTTCCTGCGCTGGGCCTGAATGATCAGCTTTTGGAACAGCAACTGGCCGGAGCGGTGCTTGCCGCAGCCAAGGCCAGGCTTACCTCAATGCCGTAGGGAGATAATCAGATGAAAACGATGCCATCAATGCCTGCTGCTGACGGATCAACCTGGAAGGTGGCGGATTTAGTCGCCGCTATGAATCGCCTGGCTGATCCGGACTGGGCGGAAAGCTGGGATAATGTGGGCCTATTACTCGGAGATCCTGGCGCGCCGCTCAGACGGGTGCTGCTGACGCTGGATCTGACCGCCCCTGCTATGAAGCAGGCACAAGATATTGGCGCGGACCTGATCCTGACGCATCATCCTGCAATTTTTACCAGCCTCAGCAAACTGACCGCAGGCCCCGGACTGACAGGCCGCCTATGGCAGCTGGCCAGAGCTGGCAAAGCTTGTCTGGCCGCGCATACCAATCTTGACGCCGCTCCGCAGGGAGTCAGCGCCGCTCTGGCAGACCGCCTGGGACTGACTGGCTGTCAGGTGACCATAGCCTGGCCCGGAGCGGCTGATGCGGCGGCAAGGGGGATAGGTTATGGCCGTACGGGAGTGCTTACTTCCGCTAACTCTCGCTTCAGCTTTACCAGGCGTATCAACCAGCGCCTGGAAACCGCCGGCTGCTTTTTGAACTTTGATCACGATGCCGAGATCCACCGGATCGCGGTATTTGGTGGTAGCTTTGACGGCGAATGGCTGGAGGCTCTCAGCCAAAGCCAGGTGGATATGGTCGTGGCAGGCGAAATCAAACACCATCATCTGCTGGCCTTACGGGATTACGGGATTGCTGCGGTGGCAGCTGGACATGAAGCAACCGAGCGCGTGGTCTGGCCTTCGGTGGGGGCTTATCTTAGCCGGTGCTTGCCGGGTCTGGAGATAGACTTGAATCAAGGCCTGGATTATAATACCGTGGTGGCAGGAGAAAGCCAGACGATCGCAGACTGAGGGCTAAAGCCCCTGGATGAGGAAAGTCCGGGCTCCACAGGGTCAGGATGCCGGCTAGTTACCGGTAAAGGCGACTTTAAGGATAGTGCAACAGAAATAAACCGCTGCGCTTTTGCAAAAGCGACAGTAAGGGTGGAAAGGTGAGGTAAGAGCTTACCGGGTTCCCGGCGACGGGAACTGTCTCTGTAAACCCCATCCGGAGCAACACCGTGGTGAGACTTAAGCTTGGACCCGAGCGTCTCTAGGAGGTGGCTTGAGCCGGGGTGAAAATCCCGGCCTAGATAAATGATCGTCCCAGACAGAACCCGGCTTATCGGTTTTCTCCGCCTTCTTTATATAAATTGAATCCGTGCTGTCAGCAGTACGGCATGAACTTCCTGGGGAGGGGCTCACGACATGCTCAGTTCAGATTCTTATAGGTCCCGTGGGGTATCTGCAACTAAAGATGAGGTTAAGACTGCGGTTAAAAACCTGGACAAAGGCCTGTTTCCGGGTGCTTTTTGTCAGATTAATGCCGACATTGCGCAAGACCCGGATTACTGCACGGTATTGCACGCGGATGGCGCGGGTACCAAGTCCAGTTTAGCTTATCTCTATTATAAAGAAACCGGTGATTTGTCCGTGTTCCGCGGCCTGGCTCAGGATTCGCTGGTTATGAATACGGATGATATGGCCTGTGTCGGCGCGTTGGATCAGTTCTGGCTATCTAATACGATTGGCCGTAATGCGCAGCGGGTCGGCGGCAATATTATTGCTGAGGTCATCAGCGGATATCAGGCAGCGGCGGCCAAACTGGCGGAGTATGGGGTCAAAATCACATTGACCGGGGGCGAAACAGCTGATGTCGGGGATCTGGTGCGCACCCTGATTTGTGATTCCACCGTCCTGGCCAGATTGCGGCGGGATCAGGTCGTTGATGCGGGGCAGCTGCGACCGGGTCTGACCATTATCGGACTGGGCTCATTTGGCCAGGCGGTGTATGAGGCCGCGGAAAACTCTGGCATGGGATCAAACGGGTTGACCGGCGCCCGCCACTTGCTGCTCAAGCACAGCTATGCCCGGGAGTATCCTGAAACTTATGCTGACAGTATGGATCAGGCCAAGGCTTACAGCGGTCAATTTGCACTGACAGATCTGCTGCCGGGCAGTCAGCTGACCGTAGGGCAGGCGCTGCTTTCACCAACCAGGACCTATCTGCCGGTTTTGACGGGTCTGCGCAGCCTGTTGGGTAAGCAGATTGTCGCGTTGATTCATTGTACCGGCGGCGGTCAGGTGAAGTGTCGCTCATTTGGCCGGGGAATTCGCTATGTCAAGGATAGCCTGTTCGACCTGCCTCCGCTGTTTCAGGCTATCTATGAAGGCGGTGAGATCAGCGCGCGGGAACTCTATCAGGTCTTTAATTGCGGACATCGGATGGAATTATATTGTGAAGAGTCAGCGATTCCACTGGTTTTAGATCAAGCCGCCAGACTCCGGGTTCCGGCCAGAGTCATTGGCCATACGGAAGCAGCCGCTGAAGAAAATGAAGTCTGTATCCGCAGTGAGTTGGGTGAGTTCTGGTATCGCTGACGGTTATAAATGCTGGTATGGAACTTGTTGCGGGACCATGGGCCCGATAGTTTTCATTGCGGCCCTGTTCCATGCCCCTTGCGTTCTGGAGTTATTTATGTTTATAATATACCCTTGTATGACCCCGGACACGGCTTGGCGGAAGGTCCGACCCCAGGCTGAGACGGTGGATAAAAACAGGAGGACAACATGGATAAAACTCGTAAACAAGAAATTATTACTGCCTATGCTACGCATGAAGGTGACACCGGATCTCCGGAGGTTCAGATAGCTTTGTTGACGGAGCGCATCAATCATCTGACGGAGCATTTGAAAGTTCATAAGCATGATCACCATTCCCGCCGCGGTCTGCTGATGATGGTAGGTCAGCGCCGCCGTTTACTGGACTATCTGATTAAGGTGGATATTGAGAGATATCGCAGCATTATTGCCAAACTGAATATTCGTAAGTAATTTATGCTTAAAAACCCTTCAGCCAGCCGGCGGACCCGGCTGGCTTTTTTTTGCGGCGTTCCCGGCTGCTTGAACAGCAACCCTGCCAGATACTGCTGATCTGTTTATTTAGATTGGGATATATGGGGTAATCTATGTTAAAATGGAACAAGTGTATGTGCGGCAGCTTTTATCTGGCGTGCAGTAGAGGGTAGATTGCAGATAAAGACCTCAAAACCTGATTCTGTGTGCCTTTGTCCGGAATCTACAAGCTACCGCCACCAGACTAAGTCTTGTATCGTCAGGAAAAATAAGCCGTTCTGGCGCTGGCCGCAGTTGTTTCTGATGGAGGTATTTTTTAATGAAACAAGTCTTTAGTATGGATTTGGCCGGGCGGCCGCTTACGGTTGAAGTCGGTCAATTGGCACTGTTTGCTAACGGATCCTGTCTGGTACATTACGGTGATACGGTAGTGCTTTCTACCGCCACTGCGTCCAAGCAGCCCCGGCCGGGCATCGACTTCTTTCCGCTGAGTGTTGACTATGAGGAAAAGATGTATTCGGTCGGCCGCTTCCCCGGGGGCTTTTTAAAACGTGAGGGCCGTCCTACTGAAAAAGCTATTCTGACCTGCCGCGCGATTGACCGCCCTATGCGGCCGCTGTTCCCCAAGGATTTGCGCAATGATGTTAATATCAATAATTTGGTGATGTCAGTTGATCCTGACTGCAGCCCGGAAATTGCCGCTATGATCGGATCTTCCATCGCGGTATCTATTTCTGACATTCCTTGGAACGGACCGACTGCTTCGCTGAGCATCGGCCTGGTGGGTCATGATGTGGTGATTAACCCGACTGAAGCCCAGCGTCAGGAGAGCCGCCTGGATCTGACCCTGGCCGGTACAGAAGCTAAGGTCTGTATGATTGAAGCCGGCGCCCAAGAGGTACCGGATGAGGAGATGCTTGAGGCCATTATCGCCGGACATAAGGTCATTCAAGAGGTCTGCCGCTTTATCAAAGATATTCAGGCTCAAGTGGGTAAGGCAAAATTCAGCTATCCTTCAGCTAAACTGCCTAAGGAAATGCTGGCTTTGGTCCTGGATACGAGCTGGGACCGTATGCGGGAAGCGGTTCTGACCAAAAATAAGGAAATCCGCGATGCCAGAGTTCAGGAATTGACCGCTGCGGTAGAAGAAACCGTAGCTGCAACCAATGAAGACTGGATGCCGTTTATCAATGAAGCGATTTATCAGGTCGAAAAGAAGGTGGTTCGGGACTATCTTTTCAGGGAGCACCGCCGCGTGGACGGCCGCGCCATGGATGAGATCAGACCACTAAGCTGCGAAGTGGGCTTGTTGCCGCGCGTCCACGGCTCCGCGCTGTTCCAGCGGGGACAGACTCAGGTCCTGACAAGCTGTACACTGGCGCCGATGTCCAAAGTTCAGGTATTGGATGGTCTGGATAATGACGAAAGTAAACGTTATATCCACCAGTATAATTTCCCCGGCTACTCTACCGGTGAAGCCAAAAGCACCCGGTCTCCTGGCCGCAGAGAAATCGGTCACGGCGCGCTGGCGGAACGGTCCTTGCTGGCGGTTTTACCCAGTGTGGATGAGTTTCCTTACGCTATCAGGAATGTTTCTGAAGTCCTGATGTCTAACGGCTCCACATCACAAGCTTCGGTCTGCGCCAGTACCCTCGCTTTGATGGATGCTGGTGTCCCGATCACGCGTCCCGTGGCAGGCATATCCAGTGGACTGATCACCGATCCTGACAATGACCATAATTACACCGTATTTATGGATATACAGGGGATTGAGGATTTCTTCGGCGATATGGACTTTAAGGTAGCTGGCACGACTGAGGGTATCACCGGTATACAGGTCGATATTAAGGTGGATGGCCTGAGCTATGATATTATCCGGGATGCTTTTGCCATGACCCGCAAAGGCCGCCTGCAGATTATTAATGAAGTGATCAAACCCTGTCTGGAGGCACCACGGGAGCATTTATCCGCTTTTGCGCCTAAAATTTATACTCTGACCATCAATCCGGATAAGATTTCTGAGGTGATAGGTAAGGGGGGTAAAGTTATCAACAAAATTATCGACCAGACCGGAGCCGAGATTGATATTGAGGATGACGGGCACGTTTATGTTTCTTGTACAGATGAGCAAAAGGCTCAGCAGGCCATGAGCATTATCAAGGGTATTGCAACTGATCCGGTTCCCGGTCAGGTTTACGCCGGCCAGGTTACCCGCCTGATGACATTCGGCGCTTTTGTGGAATATCTCCCAGGCAAAGAAGGCTTGGTGCACATTTCTAAAATTGATTGGAACCGGGTGGAAAAGGTTGAGGATGCCCTGCAAGTCGGTGATGCGGTGACGGTAAAAATCACGGATATTGATGATCAGGGCCGGGTAAATCTGAGCATTCGGGATTGCCTGCCTAAACCGGAGGGTTGGGTAGAACCTCAGCCGGTTGAGCGGGGAGACCGGGGTGCAGATCGCGGACCGCGCAGTGGCAGGCCTCATTCTGGCATGACCCGGGGGCATAATGAAAATAGGGAGCGTTTTGACCGCGGCCCGCGGGAACGGCGTGGCGGCTTTGACCGCGGTCCCCGTGACAATAATAATAGTGAGGGCGGCGGACATTTCCGGGACTGAGCTCAGCCGGATAAACTCAGCTGGAGCAACTTTTCAGATCCGCTCAAAGGTTATTAGAATGAACAGCCGCGGTGTGAGACCCTAGTTGCCTGACAGCCGGAACGACGGAGCTAAGTCCGCTGTTCCGGCTGCTTTTTTGTTCTTAATAGCGGATAGCCTACCTGCAAAAGCATTGACGAAAATGAACCACACAGGTTCCTTACCCAAACCAGTGTCCTGGATCGGAGTGATCGGTAGGATAGGCGCCGGTCTTATCCGTGCGCCTTTCATCTCAGCCTCCAGCAGGCGCTGCCCGCCAGCTCCGCAACAACCACCCGCTGCACCTCGGCGCGGCGGATAAAGTCCACGATCCACGCATTGCCATTGCGTACTGACTGCCAGTCAACTGCCTCGACCAAGATACGTCCGTTTATGAGCTTAGCAGCAACGCTCAGGGCTACATTAGTTCCTTAGCTCCATAAGGTTCGCCGTGTAAATTTTTATGGCGAAACGAAGCTCTAGGGGTAGAGGCTCTATCCAAAAGGCTGCTAACGGCAGATATAAAGCGCAGTACACCACCCCGCCAGGATTCAAACCCGCGCGGCTTACTCAGACATGCGATCTGCGCAGATGATAGGCTGGGGCCGACTAAGACTAAGCAGAGCGTTCGTAACATCCCTCTTGTCTCTGAGGCTCTGGAGATCGTGCGCAGGCGTGCAGAGGCGAGCCTGTCCGGCTTTATCTTTGAAACCTCGACCGGTCAGGTGTTAGGGCACAGGAACATCGCCCGGCATCTCGCGCTCCATCTCCCGGGCACAGCGCCTCATATGCTACGCCATACGTACATGACTAACGCTGTTAAACGAGGCGTGAATCTCAAGGCATTATCCGAGCTTACCGGAGACAGTATAGAAACGATCCTGAAGGTCTATGTACACACGGATGATAGTGATCTAATGGCTGCAGCACTCGCAGCAGTGAGCGCTGCAGCGGTAACTGAAATAAATCTTACGGAATAAGTTACTGATAAGTTACTGGGGGCAGAATTTGATAGAAATCCTAAAATGTAAAAAACCTGCAAACGCACTGTTTGCAGGCCTTAGAAGTTGGTCGGAGTGACAAGACTTGAACTTGCGACCTCGTGCACCCCAAGCACGCACTCTAGCCACCTGAGCTACACCCCGAAAACCTTGTTAATTTTAACATATATAGGTATCCTGTCAACCACTAAAAATCCGGAGCTCTTTGTA